>JALHMQ010000024.1 GCA_022843955.1 Burkholderiaceae bacterium | reverse complement strand
CGTCGCGCACGGCGGTGGCCTCGGCGAGCGTGGCTGGCGGCGTGCCGGCGCGCGGCCGGCCGCGCAGCGCGTCGAGCCAGGCGTCGTCATCAGCGCCGGGCGGGGCGGGGTCGCGTTCGCTCATTGGCGTGCTCCGGGGCGTGCTCCGTGGCGAGCTCCGTGCCGTGCTCTGTTCATGCCGCGCCCGCCTGGTAGCAGTGGCCGATGAACTCCCACAGCCGCTTGCGACATTGCGACAGGTACTCGCGCGCCGCGCCGGCACTGCAGCCGCGGAAGCTGGCCAGCTCCTCGTAGCCCCAGTCGTCCACCGCCACGCGCTCCAGCACGTGCGCGTACTCGACGAACTTGCGGCCGAAGGCGGTCAGCCCGCGCGTGACGCAGTCGGCGTCGGCCGGATCGCTCTCGGCGCTGGCGTACGGGCTGGCCATGCGGTCGAGTGCCTCGGGCGGCTGCGCGTCGATCGAGACGCTGGCCTTGTCGGCGGCTTCGTCGCGGCGCTCTGAGATCAGGGTGTTGCGGGCGATCGTCCACAACCACGCTTCCAGCGTGCCGCTGCCGGTCCAGCTGTCCACCGCGCGGATCACCTTGATGAAAGTCTCCTGCAGCAGGTCGTCGGCCTGCGCATCGCTGGCGCCGTGGCGGCGGAAGTAGCCCCGGAACTCGCGGCCGTACTTCGCATAGAGCTGGGTGACGGCGGCCTGGCGCGGCGCGCCGTCGGTGCGCAGCAGCGCCAGCAGCGAGGCGTCGGCGCGCTGGCGGGCGATGGTGTCCGGCGAGTCCGCCGCGGCAGGGCGGCCTGATGCTGCGACTGAGGCTGCGTCGTCCATGACAGGCAGGGTGGGTGGGGGACAAGACCCGCACATCGGCTTCCGGCGGAAGCCCGAATGCGCGGCCGGCGCAGGTTAGTGCCGGCGGGTGGCTCTCGTCCAGCAGGAGCGCGATCTGCGCACGGCACGGCAAAGGCGCGGCAACCGTGTCTGCAACCGTGTCTGGCCTCCAGCGCGCTGCGCGCCTCGCGTGGGCCTGCGTGTTCGACGACATGCCTTCTCCTGTGGATCGCCGTGCGCTGACCGCGCCGGCGGGCTTGGCCCTGCAGCTACGACGCAGCGGCCGGCGACTTGTCAGGTCGGCGTCCGTTCGACACCCACAGGCCAGGCGGGGTGTTCAGAAGAGGCTGCAGGCAAGCGGGATGGGCCGCGTGCCGATCGGCTGCCCGATCGGTTGCAAAACATTGTTCCTGACAACCGCCGACCTGCCGCGTCGTACCTGCAAGCGCCCCGGGAACGGGCGCCGACAGCCCAGGCGCCAAGCCCCGCGACGCGCCGCCGACCGCAGCACCCACCCCGCGTGAACGCTCACGCGCTTCGACGGAGATAGACATGCAGATCGCACGCATTGGCGCAGTGGTGATGATGGCCAGCCTGTTCACCGGCTGCGCTTCGACCTACGGCAACCTGGTCAGCGGCAGCCAGCTCGGCGCGCAGGAGTACCGGCCGGCGGTGTTCGTGCCGCCGGGCAAGGAAGGGCAGTACGAGCAGATCCTGGGCATCTGCCGGCAGGCCGCGGTGAACCGCCAGATCACCGCCGCGCAGCAGGCGCAACTGAAGACCATCACCGGCGTGGCCGGCAGCACGGTGCAGGGTGCCGCGATGGGCGTGCAGTTCGGAAACATCTTCAAGCAGGCGGGTTTCGACACGTCGCTGAACCGCCAGGCCGGGATCGGCGCGGCGACCGGGTTGGCGATGGGCGCGATCAGCGCCTTCACCTCGGGCACCGAAAGCACCGCAGCGAAGACGCGCCAGGCGCTGCTGTACTGCCTGCGCTCGCAGGAGTCGGCGGTCGGTTACCGCGTCGTCGAGTAAGCCCGTTGCCGACGCCTCGTTCACACATCGTTCCCGGAGAAGACGCCATGCGCACCCCTGCCTCATTGCACCCGCTGTTTCGTCCTGCCGCCGCTGCTGCGGCAGCCGCCGGCCTGCTGTCCGCCTGCGGCGGCGGCGGCGACAGCCCCGCGCCGGCGCCCCCGCCGGCGACCGCCTACATCAGCTGGAACGGCAGCAGCAACGCCGAGGTGATCGTCGACCGCAGCAACGATCGTTTCAGAGTGCGTGCCAGCGATGGCATGGTGGAGTCACTCACCGGCTCGCCGCTGAGCGGCCTGCGGGTGCGCAACGCGGTGCTCGAGTCCAACAACGTGCCGATCGGCGCGGTGTCGCTGGTGCCGGCGACCGGCGGCGGCCAGATCGCGGGCTTTCGCTGCAACAACGGCACGATGGCGGACATCGTGTTCCAGGCCAACAACCTGTATGCGATCGACTGCGGCGCGCCGACGCCCGCCCCCGCTCCCGCACCTGCGCCGGCTCCCGCTCCGGCTCCAGCCCCTGCGCCGGCACCGCCGCCTGCGTCGGGCTACATCAGCTGGAACGGCAGTGCCAACGGCAACATCGTGCTCGACCGCAACAACGAGCGCTTCCGCGTCAGCACCAGCGGCGGCGTGGTGACCGAGGGGGGCATCGGGTTGGGCGCGTTGTCGGTCAACGGCTCGACGGTGATCTACAACGGTTCGGCGATCGGCTCGGTGTCCCTGGCCACCAGCACCGCCGGCAGCAGCATCGCGGTGTTCCGCTGCACCAATGGCAATCTGCTCGACATCGTCACCGGCGGCGGCACGTACAGCATCGACTGCGGCACCTCCGGCGGCGCACCCACGCCACCGCCGGCCACCACGCGCTACATCACATGGAACGGCAGCGCCAACGGCGAGGTGATCGTCGACAACAGCAACGATCGCTTTCGCGTCAATGCCGACACGCTCGAAGTGATCGACCAGTCCGGTGCGCGCCTGCTCGGTACGCGCGTCAGCGGCGCCACGCTCACCATCAACGGCAGCGCGGTCGCCAGCGTGACCTACGTGCGCTCCACCACCGGCCAGCAGATCGTCGGCTTCGTCTGCCCCAATAACCGCTACCTGGAGATCTACGACGTCAGCGCGACACAGTTCCGTTACACCTGCGAAGGCACGCGGACGCCGGCGTTCCCCTGATCACGCACCGACATCGGTGAACCGAGAGGCCGGGCAGCGACCCGGCCGCTCGCCTGCGACGCCGAGCGATCACCTTTAGCAACCGCCCCTGGTACACGAGGAGAGCACGATGGCCCCGCATGTCAACGACGCTGTCGTCACAGCGATCATCACGCAGTCACTCGCCCGCGTTCCGGCCCGGCCTGGCAAGACGACCGTCGAGCGGGTGTGGCAGGCGTTCGTCTCGCTGCAAGCCCGGCGCAGGCAGGTCGAACCGCTCAACATCGATCTGGCCGCCGCCGAGCACTACATGTATGCGCGCTATCTGGCAGGTGCTTCCGGGGACCCGACCGTCAAGCTCGCGCCGACGCTGTACGGCCTGAAGAAGCGTGTGTACTTCGCGCTGGGTATCGAGCAACGCATGGCGACGACGCACCTGCCGGTGCTGCCACCCAGCCACGCGGTCGAGCGCTGGGGGCAGCAAGGCGCGGTCGCAGGATTGGCCGACTACACCGCGGTGACGGGACGGCCGGCGCTCAATCTGGGCGGCGCGGCGTCGGCGATGCTGAGCGAGGCGCGGCGCTACAACTGAAGTGGCATGCGCCCGCTGCGCCGAGCGACCCACGCACCGGCGGTTCAGCCGGCTACGCCCAGCGCCTGCGCGTGAAAGCGCAGGTGCTCTTCGATGAAGCTGGCAATGAAGTAGTAGCCGTGGTCATAACCGGCATGCCGGCGCAGTGAAAGCGGCTGGCCGGCGGCGCGGCAGGCGGCCTCGAAGCGATCGGGATGCAACTGCTCGGCGAGAAACTTGTCGGCCAGGCCCTGATCGATGAGCAGTGGCGGCAGGCGGCCGCCGGCGATGATCAGCTCGGTCGCATCGTGCGCGGCCCAGGTGCTGCGATCGGCGCCCAGGTAGCCGGTGAACGCCTTCACGCCCCACGGACACTGCATCGGCGCGGCGATCGGCGCGAATGCCGAGACGCTGCGGAACAGGCCTGCATGGCGCAGCGCGAGGGTGAGCGCGCCGTGGCCGCCCATTGAGTGACCGAACAGCGCCGCGCGATCGAGCGCACCACCGTAATGCTGCGCGAGCAGGTTCGGCAGTTCCTGCGTGATCCAGCTTTCCATCTGGAAGTGCTTCGACCACGGCGCCTGGGTCGCATCGAGGTAGAAGCCAGCACCGGTACCGAAGTCCCAGCTGGCATCCGCGCCCGCGATGCCGGTGTTCCGCGGGCTGGTGTCGGGCGTGACGAGCATCAGCCCCAATTGAGCTGCCACGCGCTGCGCGCCGGCCTTGATCGCGAACGTTTCTTCGGTGCAGGTGAGGCCGGCGAGCCAGATCAGCATCGGCACCGGGCCACGCGCCGCCTGCGGCGGGCGGTAGACGCCGAAGCGCATCGGTAGGCCGATGGTGCGCGACGGATGGCTGTAGAAGCCCTGCACGCCGCCGAAGCAGGCGTGCTCGGACAGGGTCTCGATACCTGCGTCCGGCATCAGTACACCACCACCGAGCGGATCGACTCGCCGCGCTCCATCAGCTCGAACCCGTGGTTGATCTCTTCCAGCTTCAGCGTGTGGGTGATCAGCGGGTCGATGCTGAGCTTGCCGTCCATGTACCAGTCGACGATCTTCGGCACGTCGGTGCGGCCGCGCGCACCGCCGAAGGCCGAGCCCTTCCACACGCGCCCGGTGACGAGCTGAAACGGCCGCGTGGCAATCTCCTGGCCCGCTGCCGCCACGCCGATGATGATGCTCTGGCCCCAGCCCTTGTGGCAGCACTCGAGCGCCTGGCGCATCGTCTTGACGTTGCCGATGCACTCGAAGCTGTAGTCGGCGCCGCCATCTGTCAGCTGCACGATCGCATCGACGATGTTCTCGTGCTCCTTGGGGTTGAGGAAGTGCGTCATCCCGAACTGCCGCGCCATCGCCTCGCGCGCCGGGTTGATGTCGACGCCGATGATCTTGTCGGCGCCGACCATCTTGGCGCCCTGGATCACGTTCAGGCCGATGCCGCCGAGGCCGAACACCACCACGTTCGCGCCGGCTTCGACCTTGGCGGTGAAGATCACCGCGCCCACGCCGGTGGTGACGCCGCAGCCGATGTAGCAGACCTTGTCGAACGGTGCATCGCTGCGGATCTTGGCGAGCGCGATCTCCGGCACCACGATGTAGTTGCTGAAGGTGCTGGTGCCCATGTAGTGCAGGATCGGCTTGCCGTTGAGCGAGAAGCGCGAGGTTGCATCGGGCATCAGGCCCTTGCCCTGCGTGCCGCGGATCAGCTGGCACAGGTTGGTCTTGCGCGACAGGCAGAACTTGCACTGCCGGCACTCGGGCGTGTAAAGCGGAGTGACGTGGTCGTCCTGGCGCAGCGAGGTGACGCCAGGGCCGACCTCCACCACCACGCCCGCTCCCTCATGCCCGAGGATCGCCGGGAACAGCCCTTCCGGATCTGCGCCCGACAGCGTGTAGTGATCGGTGTGGCAGATGCCGGTGGCCTTCACCTCGACCAGCACCTCGCCGGCACGGGGTCCGTCCAGGTCCACGGTTTCGATCGACAGCGGGGCGCCGGCTTTCCAGGCCACGGCAGCGCGGGTCTTCATCTTCTTGTCTCCAGGATCGGGTGAACTGCGTTGGTCGCGGGGATGAGCGCGCCTCAGCCGAGCCGTGCGCGCGCATCGTGCCGCGCCAGGCGCGCGAGCAGGTGATCGACCTCGGCGCGCGCGGTGGCCGACATCGGTGCCGCCGGCTTGCGCTGCGTGGCCGATGTCAGCAGGCCGCGCTTCATCAGCACGTACTTGCGCACCGCCAGACCGGCGCCGGGCTGCTGCTCGTAGCGCAGCAGCGGCAAGTGGGCGTCGAACAGATCGTGCGCTTGCTCGCGCTGGCCCGCCGCCGACAGGCGCACCACGTCGACCAGCATGTCAGGGAAGCAGTAGCCGGTGTTGGCGCCGTCGGCACCACGCTCCATCTCGTAGTCGAGGAACAGGCCGCCGTTGCCGCACAGGATGGCGATGTGCCGCATCGAGCCGTCGCGCTCGAAGGCGCGCAGCGTGGAGATCTTTTCCAGCCCCGGCCAGTCTTCATGTTTGAGCATCACGCACGAGGGCAGGTCGGTGACGATGCGGCGGATCACCGCGGGCGTCATCTGCACCGAGAAGGTGAGCGGGTAGTCCTGCAGCACGAACGGCACGTCGGCGCCGATCGCCTCGGCTGCCTGCCGGTAGTAGCCGACGATCTGATCATCGGTGCGCAGCGTGTTGGGCGGCGCGATCATCACGCCCGCTGCGCCCGCGTCCATCACCTCACGCGTGAGAGCGCGCATCGCCGCAAAGCCCGGCGCGGAGGCGCCCACGATTACCGGCAGTCGCGGCACGCGGCGGATCACCTGGGTGGCAATCGAAACCGCCTCGGCATGGTCGAGCTTCGGTGCTTCGCCCAACTGGCCGAGGATCGTGATGCCGGTGCAGCCGCAACCGGCATAGAAGTCGGTCAGGCGATCGATCGATGCGGTGTCGATCGCGCCGTCGTCGGTGAACGGGGTGGGCGCGATCGGGTAGACACCGTGCGCGCTGGCGGTCAGAAGCATGGGCAGGGAAGGTCGTTGATGGGCAGGGAGATGATGGGCAGGGCGATGATGCCACCAGGGATCGCCGGCCCGCACCGCCACCTTGCCAGCCGTGACGCAGGTGCGAACGCGCAGCGTGGGGGCACGGCGCTTGCACGTGACAACGATCGCTCGCGCGCCGCGAGCAAGTAATCAATGGAGTCGCAGTTGAAACGCAAATCGATCAAGCACGCCATCGACCTGGCCGAACTCGCTGTCGCTGCCCCGCAGGTGATCGGCCATCGCATGCAGCGGATGATGGCCGCGGGCAGCGCGCCGACCGCGCAGGACCGTCGCGAAATGCAGCGGATGGGCAGCGAGAAGGTGCAGGCGTTCGCCGAGTCGTGGACGGCGATGTCGCTGCAGACGGTGGCAGCCCAGCAGCAGATGGCGTTGTCGCTATGGCGTGCCTGGTTCAGTCCGGTGACGAGCGCCAGCGCGCAGCGCCTGGGCCAGCAGTGGCAGCGCGCGGCGCTTGATGTCGCCAGCAAGGGGCTGGAACCGGTGCATCGCCGCGCAGTGGCAAACGCCAGGCGTCTTGGCAAGGCGAAGAGGCGCTGAGCGCCGTGCCGCGCGGCGGGATTTGCAGTGAGAACGAGCGGGGAATGGTGGGTCGTGCAGGGGTCGAACCTGCGACCAACGGATTAAAAGTCCGCTGCTCTACCGGCTGAGCTAACGACCCATTCCGAGGGGGAACTTCACCGGCTGAGGGAACGGCAGCACCGGCGAAGAAGCGCGCATTATCCAGATTGCCCGAGGGGGCGTCAAACGAGCGGCGCGTCTGACGCGATGCGATTCGCGTTACGCAATGCGCTCCAGTCGCCACATCTGGTACTTCAGGCCCAGAACGCCGCCGCCGATGATCGCCGCCAGCGCGATGAACGAGCCCAGGGCGAGGGTCGATACGCCGCTCAGACCCTGACCCACGGTGCAGCCCATCGCCACCACGCCGCCAAAGCCCATCAGCATCGCGCCGACGATATGGTTGGCGGTGTCTTCGGTGTCGCGAAAGCCTTCCCAGCGAAACTCGCGATTCAGCAGCGACCATCCGGCGGAACCGGCCACCACGCCGAACACCGCGACGACGCCGAGCGTCAGCACCTTGCTCTTGTCGCTGAAGAACATCAGCCAGTCGAGCACGTAGGCTATCGGCGCGACGAAGCTCAGCGATTCCATGCGCCCGGTGTTGGTGGCGAGGAACGCCTCGTCGAGCGTCTCCGGGTGCTCGGTGAGGTGACCGACATGACCGGAGACGTACCAGACCCCGGCGATCACGCCGCCGATCGTCAGTCCGGCCAGCAGGTTGTCGAAGCGCCAGAAATCGCGTCGCGCCAGGGCAAAGGCGATCAGTGCGCCACCCACGACCAGCGCCACGAGCCATTGCAGCTGCGTCTTGGCGAGACCGGTGGCAGCAGCCAGCATCGACGGCAGATCCTGCGGCGTCGCGAGCGCAATGCTCACCGGCTCGATGCTGCTGACCCGCAGCACCGCGAGCGCGCCACGCAGCGAGATGAAAGCGGTCACGCCCAGCACCACGAACACCACCAGCGCCTTGAGATTGCCGCTGCCCACGCGCACCAGCGTCTTGCTGCCGCACCCGCCCGCCAGCACCATGCCGACGCCGAACAGCAGGCCGCCCAGCACATAGCCGAGCAGCAGCAGGCGCGGCCCGGTGTAGATGCTCTTGGACGGATCGATGACGCCGGTGGCGGCGAGCATGCCGGTGGCGATGATGGCGACACCAATGGCCATCAGCCACTGGCGCATGCGCGTCCAGTCGCCGAAGTTCACCAGGTCGGCCACCGCGCCCATGGTGCAGAAGTGGGTCTTTTGCGCCACCGCCCCGAAGACGAAGGCGAGGACAAAGGTCGCCCACAGCACGGTGCTGGTCAGGCCGGGCAGGGCGGCGGCGTCGATCGGCATGGGCATTTAGGTGCGGGACCGCGTGTCGAAGCGACGGCGGACTGGGCGGCGATGGTACAGCGCAGGCCTGGACCGGCCTGAAGAGGCCAGGCTGTCGGTCTATTTGCCAGGCGCCCGGACGCGCACCAGCCGATCCTGTTGGCGCCGGGGTGCTCGCCTACGGCCGTGTGACAACAGCGATCCGAAGGGTCCCGGTCAGCGCGTACCGAGGGCGGCCAGACGCTCCTTGGCGAGCTTGGCCGATTCGCTCTCGGGGTACTCCTTGAGCAGGCGCTGCAGCGTGGTGCGTGCGGCCGTGCGTTGCTTCAGCTCTTCCTGGCTGGCGGCGATGTTCAGCAGCGCCTCGGGAGCGCGCGGCGTATCGGCAAAGCGCTCCATCACCACCTGCTGGGCGGTGATGGCGTTGCGGTAGTCCTTGAGCGCGTAATGCGCATTGCCGATCCAGTAGTGCGCCGACGGCACATAGGCCGACTGCGGATAGCGCACGAGGAACGTCTGCAGGCTGCGGATCGCGCCCTGGAAGTCGCCGGCGCGAAACAGCACCAGCGCGGCGTCGTAGGCGCCCTGCTCATCGCGGCCGATGGTGACCGCACGGCCGTCGAGCGTGACGGGCTTGGGTTCGAGCGACTTCAGCCGCGTATCGAGATCGCCGTACAGCTCACGATTGCGCTTCTGCAGGCCCGCCAGCTCGTTGGTGAGAATGTCATTTTGGCCGCGCAGGCGCGCGACCTCCTGCCGCAGCGCCTCGATCTGATTCACCAGTTCGAGCTGGCTGCGCTGCGCCGTTTCCAGGCGCCGCGTCAGGTCCGCGTTCAACGTATCGAGCCGCTCCTGGATGCGCTTGTCCTGTTCGGCGTTGCGGGCGCGCAGTTCGAGAATCGCCTTGCGCGCTTCGTCATCGCCGAACAGCGCGGCTTGTGCACTGCCGGCCACGCCGAACGAGATCATCGCCGCCGTGGCAAGCGCGACACGCTGGGTCAGACGAAGTGCAGCAGCAAAGTGGCGCATGGCAGTCTCGCAGGGAGCAGGGCGAAGGATCGTGTGCAAGAGAATGTCTGGATAGCACCGCGGCCACCGGGGGGTGGCCGCGATTGTCGCGCGTTGCGCGCCAGTGCGCGCGGCGCCCGCTCAGCGATAGACGATGTCGGCGCGGCGGTTCTCGGCCCACGCTGTTTCGGTGCTGCCGGCGCCACGCGGTTTTTCCTCGCCGAAGCTCACCGTCTCGACCTGGCCGTCGATCACGCCGAGCAGCGTGAGGCGGCTTTTAACCGCTTCCGCACGCTTCTGCCCCAGGGCCAGGTTGTACTCGCGGCTGCCGCGCTCGTCGGCATGGCCTTCAACGGCGATGCGGCGGGCCTTGTTGGCGACCAGGAAACGGCCATGCGCTTCCACCGTCGGCGTGTACTCCGACTTGACGGTGAACTGGTCGAAGTCGAAGAACACGCTGCGCTTGGCGAGCGGGCTGTTCGGATCGGTCAGCGGATCGATCGCCTTGGGCGTGGTGTCGACCCGCGCCACGGAGCGCGGGTCCGGCTGCGCCGGCGTCGGCGCGGGTGCCGGTGCGGCTTTCTCGACCACCGGCGCCGGCGCCTTCTCTTCCAGCGGCGTGCTCGCGCAGCCGGCAAGCACGAGGGCTGCCGCCGAGAGTGTGGCAAGGGAGGCGATGCGGGGCGTACGGAAGAGTTGATTCATGGTCATTTGTAATTCTCCTTCTTACTTGATGAATGGGCCCCAGGTGGGTTCTCTGACATCGCCGCTGGGGCCGGATAGCCGGGTGCGCACGCGCGCGTCGGTCGATGCGGTGGCCAGGATGCCGCGGCCGCCAACTTCGGTTGCATACAGGAGCATTCGCCCATTGGGGGCAAAGCTGGGTGACTCGTCCAGACCGGTCTCGGTGATGGTCAGTTCCGCGCCGGTGGCCAGATCCAGGGTCTGCACCTGGAAACGGCCGTTGCGGCGGGTGACGAAAGCAAGCGTCTTGCCATCGGGGCTGATACGAGGACTGACGTTGTAGTCACCGGTGAAGGTGACGCGTTGCACGCTGCTGCCGTCAGGCGCCATGCGGTAGATCTGCGGGCCGCCGCCGCGGTCGGAGGTGAAGTAGATGAAGCGGGCATCCGGCGACCACACCGGCTCGGTGTCGATCGCATTGCTGCTGGTCAGGCGGCGCGGTGTCGACGGTCGCTGCGCATCGATCACGTAGACCTGCGTCATGCCGCTGGTGGTCAGTGCCACCGCGAGCAGGCGGCCGTCGGGCGACCAGGCCGGCGCGCTGTTGCTGCCGCGAAAGTTGGCCACCGCGCGGCGTTGTCCGGTGGCGAGCGCATGCACGTAGACGACCGGCTTGGCGGTCTCGAAACTCACGTAGGCCAATTGCGAGCCGTCCGGCGACCAGGCCGGGGACATGATCGGCTCGCGCGAACGCAGTGCGGTCTGGGCGTTGCCGCCATCGGCATCGGCGATCTGCAGTTCGAACGAGGTCTTGCCGAGCGCAACCACGTAGGCGATGCGGGTGGCGAAGACGCCGCGCTCACCGGTCAGCTTCTCGTAGATGCGGTCGGACACGCGGTGCGCATTCAGGCGCAGCTCGGCTGCCGAAGAGATGTACGAGGCGGCATCGAGTTGGGTCTGCTTGACGGTGTCCCACAAACGGAAACGCAGGTCGAAACGGCCGTCGGCCAGGCGCGCGATGGAGCCCACCACCAGGGCGTCGGCGCCGCGGCCCTTCCAGTCGGCGTGATTGATCGCGGTGTTCTCGGCCAGCGCGGCACTGCCGGGCTCGACCAGACGAAACAAGCCGGATCGCTGCAGATTGCTGCGAATGATCGCGTCGACCTGTTCCGGTACCTGGCCGTCGCGCTGGAAAGAGGCAATCGCGATCGGGAACTGGTTGGAGCCGACGCCGGTGATCTCGATCTGCAACTGCGCGCGCGCCGGCGACGCCGCCATCAGGAGCAGGCTCACAGCGATCGCGAGCAGCCAGGGGATCGCCGTGCGCAGGAACGCGACATTGACCAGGCAGAGGTTGGGCAAACCGACTCGGAAGGACAGATGAGAGGGCGAAAAGGACGAATGCATCGTTCGAATTATAAGAAGGGGGTGAGTCGCGGAACTTCGTACGTGGTCGGCCTATTGGTCGTGTTCATCGCGTCTCGACGGGACGCAGGGTCAGAGTGAGGTTGCGTTCGACTTTGCCTTCCCGATTGCGTGGGAACGGGTCGCACCGCCGGATTGCCCGTTCGGCAGCGGCGTCGTACCCGGCGAGCCCGCTCGCTCGCACGAGCCTGACGTTTCCGACTGAACCATCCGGTAGAAGTTCGACCGAGAATTGCGCGTACACGTTTGCCCCGGTGCCTTCCGGCACGACAAACACGATGTGCGGCCGGATGCAGCCCACCACCAGCGCGGAGTAACCCGCGTCTCGGCCGCTCACACCGCTGACCACCGCACCCGGCGTGGGTGCGCCGCCCGGGGTGGCCGCCGCCTGCGCCTGTGCCATCAGGCGCTCCAGGTCGGTGCGCGGACGCTCCGGCTCCTCTTTCTTCGCTTCGACCTTTTTCGCCTCGACCTTCTTCTCTTCCTTCTTCGGCTCGGGCTTCTTCGGTTCGATCTTCTTCTCTTCTTTCGGTGGCTCGATCTTCGGCGGCGCCTTCTTCTCCACCTTCAGCGCGATGTCGGCCTCGCGCTCCGGTTCGGGTGCCGGCCTGGGCGGCGGGGGTGGCGCAGGTGGGACGACGATGGGTTCAGGCAGCACTTGCAACGGCGGCAGACTGCTCCACAGTTCGGCCACGGCCGGCGCCGCCGGCTGCGTGCGCCACTGCACCGCCAGCGTCATGCCACCGAACAGCAGCGCGTGCATCACCAACGCCAGCCCGAAAGACGACGGCAGGTTGTCGCCCCGCCCAGGCAGGCGCGGGTGGCGGTCGATGGTGGCAGCGGTCATCGCGCGGACAGGCCTGTTGTCATGTGGCCGGCTTGACCATCAGGCCGACGCGCTGGACGCCGGCTCTCTGCAGCGCATCCATCGCCTTGAGCACGTGGTCGTACTTGACTTCCTTGTCGGCAGCGATCACCACCGGCGTCGGGTTGTCCCGGCGAGCTTTCTGCCGCTTCTCGATTTCCGCGATCGCGCCCGGCATGTCACTGGCGATCTCCTTCGTGCCTTCGCGCAGGGTGAGGCTGCCACTGGCGCGGATCACGATTTCCAGCGGCCGGTCGGGTGCGCGCGAACTTTTGCCCACGCTGGGCAGGTTGACCAGGCTCGGGTTTACGAAGGGGGCGGAGACCATCAGGATCACCACCAGCACCAGCATCACGTCGACATAGGGCACGACATTGATGTCGGCGAGCATGCGCCGCCGGGAGCCGTTGCGTCGGGCAAGGATCGCCATGTCAGCCTCGCCGCGTGGCGCCGGCGGCGCTCGCCAGGGTCGCAGCAGCCATCATCGCTGCCTCTGCAGGATGTTCGAGAACTCCTCGATGAAGGTCTCGAAGCGGTTGGCCAGACGGTCGATGTCGTGGGCAAAGCGGTTGTAGGCGACCACCGCCGGAATTGCGGCGAACAGGCCGATGGCGGTCGCCACCAGCGCTTCGGCAATGCCCGGCGCCACGCTGGCAAGGGTGGCCTGCTCCAGCGAGGCGAGCCCGGTGAAGGCATGCATGATTCCCCAGACAGTGCCGAACAAGCCGATGTACGGGCTGACGCTGCCTGCCGATGCAAGGAACGACAGGCGCGACTCGAGCCCGTCCATCTCGCGCTGGTAGGTGGCGCGCATGGCGCGGCGGGCGCCGTCGAGCGTGGCGCTTGCATCGCCCCGGCCGCGGGTCTTCAGGAACTCGCTCATGCCCGCCTCAAAGATGCGTTCCAGGGCACCGGTGCGGTGACGCTGGTTGGTCGCCTGCTGGTACAGCTGGCTGAGCTCGGCACCGCTCCAGAAAGTCTTCTCGAAAGCCACCGTCTCGCTGCGCGCGCGGCGGATCGCAAAGCCCTTGGAGAAGATTGCCGTCCAGGAGACAAGCGAGACGACCACGAGCAGGGCCATCACCAGTTGCACGACCAGCGTGGCCTGGGTGATCAGGTACAGGATGGAGAGGTCAGCGGCTGCGTTCATGCGCTCTTTTCATCGATGTCAACGGTGGTCGGGGTGAATCGGGGTGAATCTGGGTGAATAGTCGCGACGGACGCCAGGCGCCGCCTGCTTGACGGGAGCTTGACCGACCGTCGGCGGCCCGCCGCGCGGTCACGCGACCGCGACCGGCTGGCGCAGGCGCTCCACGAGTCGGACGGGCAGCGGCGCCGGCGCCAGGCGCGCGGTGTCGACGCAGGCCACCTTGACCCGCCCGCTGGCCAGAAGTTCGTCGCCGCGCCACAGCTCCTGCGCGAACACCAGCGAGGCGCCGCCGGCGCGTTCGAGTTGCGCCAGTGCGCTGAGCTGATCATCCAGCCGGGCCGGGCGCCGGTAGTCGCAGGCGATCGACATGACGACGAACTGCAGTCCCGCATCGCGCGCCAGCGTGACCTGGTCCACGCCCAGCGCCCGCAACCACTCGGTACGGCAGCGCTCGAAGAACTTCAGGTAGTTGGCGTAGTAGACGATGCCGCCTGCGTCCGTGTCTTCGTAGTACACGCGCAGCGGCCAACGAAAACCGATGGGGGCGTCCTTCGCAAGCATCGGGCGCGAGTGTATCGCGCAGGCCCGCGCTGCCGCCCTCGTGCCCTCGCCTGTGCGGGCTAGGCCGCTGCGTAGAATCGTTGCCCTTCGCGCCCCTGTCGCGATCCCCTTAGCTGAACCCGTAGCAGACCCCTGAGCGACTCGATCGCGTCGAGGAAACCGAGTGCCGATGGCCTGTTGCCGCTTGCTCGACCGTGCGGTGGACCGTGCTGCGGCCCACGCCGACGACGCCGTGGCCCGTGGGCGGGACCACATCGCCGTCCTGGCCGCAGTCGCGCTCGGGTTGGTTGGCTGCGGCGAGGTGGTCAACAGC
This sequence comes from Burkholderiaceae bacterium, assembly GCA_022843955.1. GTDB lineage: Bacteria > Pseudomonadota > Gammaproteobacteria > Burkholderiales > Burkholderiaceae_F > JALHMQ01. The sequence continues at coordinate 58,313 of JALHMQ010000024.1, read as the reverse complement.
CCGTATGAAAGCGGCGCCGCCGGCACCAACACGTTCTTCACGGCGTTCCAGGAGCGCTCACCCAAGTACCTCGATCCGACCGCCAGCTACGCGCTCGACGAGACGCCGTACACCTATTCGGTCTACGAGCCGCTGCTGCGCTTTCATTACCTCAAGCGCCCGTATCAGCTCGCACCGCGCACCGCCACCGCGGTCCCGGTGCCGCGCTACCTGGACCGCGACGGCCGCGAACTACCGGCTGATGCGCCGGGTGAGACCGTGGCCGAGAGCGTGTACGACATCACGCTGCAAAGAGGCATTCTCTACGCGCCGCACCCGGCGTTCGCTCGCGACGCCACCGGCAACTACCGCTACCACGCGCTTGGCGCCAGTGAGACCGCGGACAAGCGCACGCCGTTCGACTTCGCCGACAGCGGCACGCGCGAACTGACCGCGCACGACTATGTTTACGCGATCCGCCGGCTGGCGACGACCCGCATCAAGAGTCCGTCGTTTTCGCTGATGGCCGAGTACATCGTCGGGCTCAAGGAGTACGGCGAGGGGATCGTGGCCGTGGATCGCGCCTTGCGCGGATCGATTCCGCCGTCGCAGCGCGACCTGCCGTTTCTCGACTTTCGCCGCCACCCATTTTCCGGTGCCGTGGCGCTCGACGACCACACGCTGCGCATCCGCATCAAGGGCAAGTATCCGCAGTTCAAGTACTGGCTGCAGATGACCTTCTTCGCACCGGTGCCGTGGGAGGCCGACGCGTTCTACGCCAACCCCGGCATGGCGGCCAACGACCTGACATTGAACCGCTGGCCGGTGGGCACGGGGCCCTTCATGCAGGCCGAGTTCCAGGAGAACCGGCGCCACGTGCTGGTGCGCAACCCCAACTTCCGCGGCGAGCCGTACCCGTGCGAAGGCGAAGCCGCCGATCGCGATGCCGGCCTGCTCGCCGACTGCGGCAAGCCGATGCCTTTCATCGACCGCGTGGTGTTCAGCATCGAGAAGGAGAAGATCCCGCACAAGACCAAGTTCCTGCAGGGCTGGTACGACAACCCGGAGATACAGCGCTTCGACTGGCTGCTGGAACTGGACTACGACGTCAAGAACTCGGATGCCACGGCCCAGTTGTTCGCCGAGCGCGACATTCGCATGCCGCGCACGTTCGAGATCAGCAATTGGTACCTCGGCTTCAACTGGCTGGATCCGGTCGTGGGCAAGGGTGCGACGCCCGAGCAGCACGAGCGCAATCGCAAGCTGCGCCAGGCGCTGTCGATCGCGATCGACTGGGAAGAGTTCGTCAAGGTGTTCGAGAGCAAGGCGGCGGGTGTGCCGGCGATGGGTCCGGTGCCGCCCGGTGTCTTCGGCCACCGACCCGACCAGGTCAACCGATATGTGTATGACGTCGTCGACGGCCAGCCCGGTTCACCACCGAAACGCAAGTCGATTGCGCAGGCCAAGCGGCTGCTGGCCGAGGCCGGCTATCCCGACGGCCGCGACGCGCGCAGCGGTCGGCCGCTGGTGCTCAATTACGACTATCAGCGCCAGCTGACCCCGGAGATCAAGAGCGAGGTCGACTGGATGGTGCGCCAGTTCGCCAAGATCGGCGTGCAGCTCGAAGTGCGCGCCACCGACTACAACCGCTTCCAGGAGAAGGCTGAGAAAGGTTCGCTGCAGATCTTCTGGTGGGGCTGGTTCGCCGACTATCCGGACGCCGAGAACTTCCTGTTCCTGCTGTATGGCCCCAACTCCAAGGCGGCCACCAACGGCAACGGCGAGAACGCCTCCAATTATCAGAACGACGAGTTCGACCGCCAGTTCCAGCGCATGAAGTTCATGGACGACGGTCCCGACAAGCAGGCCGCGATCGACGCCATGCTCGATGCCGTGCAGCGCGATGCCGCCTGGGCCTTCGGCTACAACCCGTTTGCCGGCAGCGTCAATCACCAGTGGGTCGGCAACGTCAAGCCCGGGCCGCTGGTCAACGACCGCCTGACCTACATGAAGGTCGATCCGGCGCTGCGCGTGAGCAAGATCGCCGAGTGGAACCGGCCGATCTGGTGGCCGCTGTGGCTGCTTGCCGCGCTGTTGGCACTCGCCATCGTTCCCACCGTGCGCCTGTGGCGGCGCCGCGAGCAGCAGACCGCCGGGCGTGGTCTGGCTCGGGAGGCGCGCTAAATGGCGGGCTACATCGCGCGGCGCCTGGTTTACGCAGTGCTGATCCTGGTCGGCGTGAACCTGCTCACCTTCACGCTGTTCTTCGCCATCAACTCGCCCGACAACATCGCCCGCCTGAACATCGGCGGCAAGCGGGTGACACAGGAGGCGATCGAGAAGTGGAAGGTCGAGCGCGGCTACGACAAGCCGTTGTGGTTCAACCGCGCTGCGCCGGGCATGGAGAAGGTCACGAAGACGATTTTCTACGACCGCTCGTTGCGCCTGTTCGCGCTGAACTTCGGCGCCAGTGATTCCGGGCGCGACATCGGCCATGAGATCCGCCATCGCATTGGCCCCAGCCTGGCGCTGATGCTGCCGATGCTCTTGCTCACCACCTTCGTCGGCATTGCGTTCTCGCTGCTGCTGGTGTTCTTCCGCGCCAGCGCGCTCGACTTCTGGGGCACCGTGCTGTGCGTGCTGATGATGTCGATCTCCAGTCTCTTCTACATCATCATGGCGCAGTGGATGTTCGGCAAGCTGCTGCGCGTGGTGCCGCTGTCGGGCTTTGCTGCCGGCTTCGATCTGCTCAAGTTCCTGCTGCTGCCGGTGATCGTGGGCATCGTCTACCAGCTTGGTGCCGAGGCGCGCCTGTTTCGCGCCATGCTGCTGGAGGAAGCGAGCCGCGACTACGTGCGCACCGCGCGCGCCAAGGGGCTGGCGGAGCCGGCGGTGCTGTTCGGCCACGTGCTGCGCAACACCTGGCTGCCGATCCTCACGCACATCGGTGCGCTGTTGCCGTACATGTTTCTCGGCTCGCTGGTGTTCGAGTCGTTCTTCGGCATTCCAGGGCTGGGCACCTACACGATCGAGGCGATCAGCGCCCAGGACTTCGCCGTGGTGCATGCGATGGTGTTCCTGGGCTCGACGCTCTACATCCTCGCGTACCTGGCGACCGACATCGCCTACACCTTTGTCGATCCGCGCGTGCGGCTCACCGGCTGAGCGAGCGACACGATGCCCAAGTTCGTCTTCCTCTGGACCGACCTCGTGCTGTGGCTGCTGGTGGCCGGCCTCGCCGTCTACGTGCGCTATGCGCTGCGCAGTGCCAATCTGCGCGCCACCTGGCGCCATGTCACCCACAACGCGGCGGCGATGTGCTCGGCGGTGGTGCTGATTGCCTTCATGGCGGTGGCATTGCTCGACTCGATCCACTTTCGCCCGAAGCTGGCGTCGGCCGGCGCCGAGAGTGCCGTCGCCTACTCGACGCGCAGCTATTCGGTGCTCGACCGCCTGCTGATCCATGCGATCGATGCGCGCGAGAAGACCTACTCGGCGCCGCTGTCCTACACGTCGTTCCAGAAGGAGACGGCGGTGATCGACGGCAACGAGGTGCGCGCCTTCCCGCGGCTGGAGTTCGGCGGCGCCCATCTGACGGACCCGGCAACGCAGTGGCCCACCGATCTCCTGGCCCGCTCGGCGGCCGGTCTGGCCGGTGGGCTCGCCGCGGCGATTCTGCTCACCTGGCTGGTCGCGGCATGGCGCGTGCGTGGATCGCCACAGACAACGCGTGCTTCGCTGGCCGATCTGCTGGCTGGCCGCACCGACATGCCGTGGCGGCCGATGCTCGTCACCGCCGCGCTGCTGCTGTTGTTCATCGGCTGGATCGCCTCGGTGTGGCCCGCCTACCACCCGTTCGGCACCGACCGCACCGGCAACGACGTGCTGCTGCAGTCGTTGAAGAGCATCCGCACCGCGGTCGTGATCGGCTCGCTGTCCACGGTCGCCACGCTGCCGCTGGCGATCCTGCTCGGCGTGCTGGCCGGCTACTTCAAGGGCTGGGTGGACGATGCGATCCAGTACTTCTACACCGTGCTCTCGTCGATTCCGCCGGTGCTGCTGATTGCCGCCCTGGTGCTGCTGATCCAGGTGTGGATCGACCAGAACCCGCAGTGGTTCGACACCGGGCTGGAGCGCGCCGAGTTCCGCCTGTTCCTGCTGTGCCTGATCCTGGGGCTCACCGGCTGGGCCACGCTGTGCCGGCTGCTGCGTGCGGAGACGCTGAAGATCGCCGAACTGGAGTACGTGCAGGCGGCGCGCGCCTTTGGCGTCAGTCACTGGCAGATCATGCGGCGCCACATCCTGCCCAACGTGATGCATCTGGTGCTGATCGTCGCGGTGCTCGATTTTTCTGCGCTGGTGCTGTACGAGGCGGTGCTCAGTTACGTGGGTGTGGGGGTGGACCCCACCTCGTCGAGCTTCGGCTCGATGATCAACCTGGCGCGCAGCGAGATGTCGCGCGACCCGGCGGTGTGGTGGAGCCTCGCCAGCGCGTTAATGTTCATGCTCGGCCTGGTGCTGGCCGCCAACCTGTTCGCCGATGGCGTACGCGAGGCGTTCGACCCGCGCGCCCGCGCCTTCCGCCCGCGTCGGCTGACACCGCTCGCCGGCAAGGCGGCCCGCTGATGCTCACGCTCGCCAACCTGCACACGGTGCTCGACACCGACGACGGCCTGGTGCGCGCCGTCGACGCCGTGTCGCTGAGCATCGAGCGCGGCGAGACCTTTGCGTTGGTGGGCGAGTCGGGCTGCGGCAAATCGATGACCGCGTTGTCGATCCTGCGCCTGCTGCCTGACAACGGTCGCGTCAGCGCCGGAAGCATCGACCTGGATGGTGTCGACATCACGCAGTTGCCGGAAGCGCGCATGCGCGACGTGCGCGGCCGGCGCATCAGCATCATCTTCCAGGAACCGGCGACCAGCCTGAACCCGGTGCTGCGAGTGGGCGACCAGATCATCGAGGTGATCGAGCGTCATACCGGGCTGCGTGGCGCCGCGGCACGGGCGCGGGCGCTGTCCTGGCTCCAGCGCGTGGGCATTCCGGAGCCCGCGCGGCGCATCGACGCCTACCCGTTCGAGATGTCGGGCGGACAGAAGCAGCGCGTGATGATCGCCATCGCGCTCGCCGCCGAGCCGGACGTGGTGATTGCCGACGAGCCCACCACCGCGCTGGACGTGACGATCCAGAAACAGATCCTCGATCTGTTGCGCGAACTGCAGCGCGAGCAGGGCATGGCGCTGCTGCTGATCACGCACGACCTGGGCATCGTGGCGGAGATGGCGCATCGGGTGGCGCTGATGTACGCCGGCCAGATCGTCGAGGTGGCCGAGCGCGCCGCGTTCTTCCGGGCGCCGCGCCATCCGTATGCACAACTGCTGTTCGGCGCGCTGCCCGATGCCGGCCGGCGCGGGCAGCGGCTGGCGGCCATCGCGGGCAGCGTGCCGCCGCTGGACCGGCCGTTCGCCGGCTGCCGTTTCGTCGAGCGCTGCCCGCGCGCGCTCGATGTCTGCGCCGGCACGGCCCCAGATCTGCTGGCCGTCAGCGACGGTGCGGCGTCGGCCGCGCACACCGTGCGATGCCTGCTGTATCGGGATGCCGATCCGGTCGCGCTCGCCGCCGCCGAGCCCGAGGTGGATGCCGTGGCAGCCGATGCGCCAGCCGGCAGCGACGATGCGCGGCCGCTGCTCGAACTGCGCGACTACCGAGTGTGGTTCCCGCTGCGCAGTGGCCTGCTCAAGCGGGTGATGGGGCACGTCAAGGCGGTCGATGGGGTGTCGCTCAAGCTCGCGCCGGGCCGCACGCTGGCGCTGGTGGGTGAATCGGGCTGCGGCAAGACCACCCTGGGCAAGTCGCTGTTGCAGCTGCTGCGCGGCACCGCTCAGGTGCAGGGCGAGGCGCTGCTCGACGGCAAGCGCCTGGACACTCTTACCGGTGGCGAACTGCTCGCTGCGCGGCGACGCGCGCAGATCATCTTCCAGGACCCGTTCGCCTCGCTCAACCCGCGGCTGCGGGTGGCGGAGATTCTCGAGGAGGGGCTGGCAGCACTGCGTCCGGAGATCGGAGCGGATGGGCGCCGCCAGCGGGTGCGCGCCCTGATCGAGCGCGTGGGCCTGCGACCCGAGACGCTGCAGCGCTTTCCACACGAGTTCTCCGGCGGCCAGCGACAGCGCATCGCCATCGCCCGGGCTCTCGCCGTCGAGCCGAGCCTGATCGTCTGCGACGAGCCAACGTCGGCGCTCGATGTCTCGGTCCAGGCGCAGATCCTCAACCTGCTGCGCGAGTTGCAGGCCGAACTCGGCGTGTCTTATCTGTTCATCACCCACAATCTCGCGGTCGTCGAGTACCTGGCGCACGACATCGCGGTGATGCAGGCGGGGCGGATCGTCGAGGCTGGCCCAGCGCAACAGGTGCTGCAGACGCCGGCGGCCGACTACACCCGCACGCTGCTCGCGGCGATTCCCCGCGTGGGCGTCGGCACCCGCTGACGCCGCGATGTCGGCTGCTGGTGCATAACGCACCGATTGGTGCGGTGCATTCGCGTTGTGTCCTGTCGGGCAAATACAACAGGACTTGCGGGTGCATGACCAATTTGTTGCAAAGGCCCTCCGCGGGGTTCCAGAATCCCTCGCGTTTGCGAGGCTGAACGCACGAGTTCGCGGTTCGGCCATGGCGCAAATCGTATGTGCAGACCAGCCTCGCCTTTCGCGCGGCCTGAACTTTCTTTCGGGGGAATCCATGTTTGAGTTGAAGCCCATCGCGCGGCATCTGCTGCTCGCTTGCGGCGGTCTGGCTGGCGCCTTGTTGATCGCCAGCCCGGCCTCGGCACAGCAGGCGCAAAGTCAAGAGCAGAAGCTCGAGCGCATCACGATCACCGGTTCGAACATCCGCCGGACCGATACGGAGACCGTGGCGCCGGTCGAGATCATCACGCGCGAGGAGATCGAGAAGAGCGGCAAGGCGACCGTCGCCGACGTGCTGCGTTCGATTCCCGCCAACACCGGCAACAGCTACAGCGAGAGCTTCTCCAACAGCTTCGCGCCGGGAGCTGCGGGCATCTCGCTGCGCGGGCTGGGCCAGAAAGCAACGCTGGTCCTGATCAACGGCCGCCGCACCGCGGGCTACGGCTTCGCGCAGAACCTGCAAGACAGCTTTGTCGACCTGAACAGCCTGCCGTCATCTGCCATCGAGCGGATCGAGGTGCTCAAGGACGGCGCCTCCGCAATCTATGGCTCGGACGCGATTGCCGGGGTGGTGAACGTCATCCTGCGCAAGGACTTCAAGGGCGCCGAGGTATCGGCCGGTGCCGGCTTCTTTGAAGGGAAGAAGGACTATCGCGCGTCGATCGTTGGCGGTTTCGGCGACCTGGGCTCGAACAAGTTCAACGTGTTCGGCGTGCTCGATTTCTATAAGCGTGACTTGGTCATGCTGTCCGACACCAAATTCGGCGAGACAAGGGACCTCCGAGACGAGCAGGGGGGGCGCAATTTCGAGTCGCTCGCCGGTGCGGGCACCTGGACTGGCATTGGCGGCACTCCCAACGCCCTTGAACGTCGCGCGATTACCGATTGCGCGGGCTTCGGTGGCACGGTGCTTAACTACGCTGGCGCCGTAGCGCGTGGCTTGATTCTCGACAGTCCAGCGAACCAGGCACTCAACCTGCCAGGCAATACTTGGTGCTCAAAGGACTTCAACTACGCCTTCACGGCGCTGCCCAAGACCGAGCGTTTGGGTGCGCTGCTGCGCGGCACCTTCGACTTCACGCCGACCATGCAGGGCTTCGCCGAAGTCGGCTACAGCAAGGTCGAGTCGTTCCAGAAGTTCCAGGAGCCGTTCTTTGCCGGTACCACCGGTCTGCTGCCGACGGCGGCGGGCCTGCGCCCGTTTGGCTACAACATCACGTTCGCGCCGGGCGCGGCCGGCAACCCGCTGGCTGGCAACGCGCGCTATTCCGGCGTGCTGGTCGACCTGGGTACGCGCGACACCGACATTTCGTCGGAATCGCTGCGCTTCCTCGGTGGCTTGAAGTATTCGCTGTTCGGCTGGGAAATGGAAAGCGCCGTCGGCGCCTCGGAGAACGAGGTGACGTCAAACAACATCAACCGCCTGTCCAAGGCCGGCGTCAGCTCGACGTTCGGCGTGGGCACCGGTCCGTTCCCGCCGATCCCGGTGTCCACCGGCTCGACCTACAACTTGGATAGACCGAGCCTGAACTCGGCTGCCGCCCGCAATGCGCTGACGATCAATGTCCCGCGTACGGCAAAGTCAGAGCTGCAGTTCGTCGACACACGTGCGTCGACCGAAATCGGTTCGCTCCCGGGCGGTGCCATCGGGCTCGCAGTTGGCGCCGAGTATCGATCCGAGAAGCTGAATGATCGTCCTGATCCGAATGCCGTCGCCGGCGACATCCTGGGTCAGGGTATTACTGCGACCGACGGCAGCCGTCACAATCTCGCCATCTTCACGGAGCTCGCGCTGCCGCTGACCAATACGCTTGAGGGCCAGCTCGCGCTTCGCAATGACAGCTACAGCGACTTTGGCTCCGCGCTCACGCCAAAGGTAGGCATGAAGTGGCGTCCCACCGGTGAACTAATGTTCCGCGCCAACTGGGGCCGTGGTTTCCGCGCGCCGACGCTGCCGGAGATTTCACCGTCCGTGGCGACTTTTTTTGTGCAAGTCAGCGACCCAACATTGCCAGTTGGTCAGCAGGTAACCAATATCTCTGGTGTGTTCGCCGGCAATCCCAACCTCAGCGCCGAAAAGTCGCGCAGTACGACAGTCGGATTCGTTTACGAACCTACGAACAACTTGAACTTTGCAGTTGACTGGTATGAACTTAACTGGTCGAACATCGTTGCCGCAGACAGCTTCCAGACGATCGTCAACTCGGGCGATCCGACCCGTGTGATCCGTGACCCGGCCACCGGGGTGATCGTCACTGTGCTGAACAACTATCGTAACTTCAGCAGCCAGTTGGTCAACGGCTTCGACTTCGATATGCGTCACCGTTTGCCCACTACCTTTGGACGCTTCACCACCCGGTTGAACACGTCGTACGTGCACAAGTACGAGGTGGAAGGCTCACAGGAAGCTGGGCGAAACAGTTTCACCTCCATTCCGCGTATGCGCGGTTTCGTTAGCCTGGAATGGACGCAAGGTGCTTGGACGGTCAACGGTCGAGTCAACTACATCCACTCGTACCAGCAATGCGCGGCGACTGTCACAGGGCAATGTGGTGACCCTGGAGCCTTCTTCTCCCCTCAGGATCCGCGCTTCCAAAACGGGACGCTATCGCGCAAAGTTGCGTCTTACACGACTCTTGACTTGTTCGGGCGTTGGGATGTCACGCCCAAACTCTCTGTGTCAGCTTCTGTCGGCAACGTGTTTGACGAGCTTCCGCCGTATGATCCTGGCTTTAGCACGACCTTCCTGTACGACTTCACGCAGTACACGCCGTTGGGCCGCACGTATCGGGTGGGCGCCACCTACCGATTCTAATTTGCGGTATGCCGTAACGAGAGCGGGCCTTCGGGCCCGCTTCTTTTTGTCTTGTTGAGTGATACAAAAAGCCCGCTTCCGCGGGCTTTTTTTGCCAGTGAACCGAACGTCATTCAACAGTGATCTTTGGCACCCGCGACCACAGCCGCGCCAGATCGGCCGTCCCATTGTTCCCGCCCACGGCGCGCAGCACCTCCGTCGCCCAAGTGCAAATTGGCGTCCTCCTTGCGCGTGAAGCCGCCCTTGGCGATGCCCGGCTGCATCAGTGCGATCGCCTTGTCATGCTGGCCGAGGCCGCTGTAGCCGAAGCCGATGCGCGGCCCTCTTTGCAGGGGCGCCTTTCTCATGGCTCTGTTCGTCTCAAGTGTCGATGCCGAGACGGGCAAACGGGTTACGTGCGCCTAAAGGGGCTCGTTCGCTTTTTCTTGGTCAGCGTCGACTGAAACCGGGTCGGGTCGAAGTCGGTGCGCTGGGCCAGGAGTTCTTTGCCGTCGATACGCTCGGCCAGGCTCTCGATGTCGCGCTGTGTCACGCCGGCCTGCGCGAAGTGCTCCTGCCACGTGTTGATGACGTCGCTCACGCCAGCAATTTCAGCCGCGGCCTCCCCAGGCTGCAGGCCGAACGCATCGCACTGAGACATCGCGTTGTCGAGCGTCGAGTCCCGGCCATGAGCGCCACACAGAAACTCCTGGACGCCCTGCCCTGAGTTGGTCGGCAGTACGTCGTACGCTGGCGCCAGTTTCAGGCGACCGTTTTCGAACGGGCTGACGACCAGCAGAGAGTGGTTCTTTTCGTGGTCGTCCGTGTTGTCGACCAGAATGTTGAAGACCATCCGACGGAACAACTCGCGTGCGTCGCGTTGGTTGATGTCGTCCCGAGCGATGCCGACGCGGCGGAGAATCCGCGCCAGCTCGGGGTACCCCATTTGGGGCTCATCGCCTGATGCGGTGGCCGCGCGGATGGCGGTGGCCGCAGAGATGCTGTGAATCCGCCGGCCCTGGTCGCGGTCGAAGCGAAGAACGGCGACTGCGCTTGAGCCCGTGAGGCGGATGACCTGGGTCTTGGCCACGGTGATGCCCGCGCGTGCGGCAAGCGTCATCGTCGCGTGCTCGATGAGCGGCGTGTCGACGGGCTCACCGCTGGAGAACTTGATGACCCATTGCTCGCCGCCGATGTCGATGAGTGTCTTGGGCTTCGCGCCGCCCAGGCTGCCGCCCGCGCGAACAATCTGCGCCTCCATCGTGCTGATCGGCTCCGCGGCTTCGATTTTGGCCACCACGTCGCTGAGTTGCTGTGCGTCCGCGAGCCGCGGAAGCGGACCCCCGGCTCGCGGGCTGTACGTGCTCGACGACGTCGACACGCCGAGCGCGCCGAAACGGTCATCGCCGGCGTAGTACAGGTACTCCATCAGGGAGAGTCGCTTGGGCTTGTCCACAAGGCGGATGACCTTCTCCCCCCAGCGGTCCGGCCGCGCATCGTCAACTGCACCGACGGCGCGTTGCGCATCGGCCGCCAGACGACCTGGAGGCATGTGCTCGACGTCGATGCGTGGCAAGTCCTCGCTGAGCGCGAAACCGGCATCGAGCCACGTCTTTCCGTAGTGCAACGACACGCCCTTGCCGGCAGCGACCAGCTTCAGCGCGCCGACGTAGCGCGGCGCGGTCGGATCCCCCAAGTACCACAGATGCAGGTCATCAAGACGCATCTCAGCCCTTCGCTTGCCTTTTGCTCAAGCGCGCTTCGGTGGAGGCTTGGGCGCGCGCGCGGCCCAGCTCAACGGCTTCACGGACATCCATCTCGATGGCGCCTTGGTCGTGCTCGGGCGCTGCGAGTCTTCCCAACTCGCCATCGCGCTTGATGAGCCAGAGCGCCGTCGCAACGATGCCGATGCCAACGGACGGGTCACCGGCTTCGAGGCGCTGCAACGTAGGTACGGAAACCCCCATGCGTTTCGCCCACGTCTTCAACGATTCCTTGCGGCGCAAACGGGCCACAGCCAAGTCGGCGCCAAGCTTCTCGATGGCGGCGGCTGTCGCTGGTGGGAGCTGCAGGAGGGCGCGGGCGGTTTTTGGCATGCATATAGATTATTACTAAATTGGCTCTATAGTAAACATCTATATTTACTTTCAAATGGAAAGCATGCCATTTGCGTTCGCAGGATCAACGTCCGTGGCAGCAAAAGCTGCGGTGGCAGCGCGCCTTCGCCAGCGGCGGTCCGGTGCCCGGAAACCGGCTGAGCCATCACGAGGCGACGCGAACTGAGCTTGACGCCCGCTCGCCTTGCGCGTGGTTGATGTTCGGCAGGCCCGGGTGACGTAGCCGCCCCCTGTCCAGAGTGACACGCCCCGATCTCTCACGGGTCCGGGCTGGTCCGTCACCGAACGCGACCCGCATTCCGTCCTTGGTGTACGTACGACCTCAGGCCAGTTCTTGGCTCTGGCGCCTCAACTGCAGTGCACTTGCTAGGGCACCCGCGTCCACAGCCGCGCCAGATCGGCCGTCCCATCGGTCCCGCCCACGGCGCGCAGCACCTGCGTCGCCCGTTGCTTCTGCCCGGCGCGCAGCAGGGCGATGCCCAGGTGCAAATTGGCGTCCTCCTTGCGCTTGAGCCCACCCTTGGCGATGCCTTGCTGCATCAGTGCAATCGCCTTGTCGTGCTGGCCCAGCCCGCTGTAGCCGAAGCCGATGCGCACTAGGCTGTTGCCGTCCTTGTCGGCGGCGGCTTCCGCTTCGGCGGTCTTGAGCGCGGTGGGGGCCTCGGCGGCGCGCTGGTTGGTCAGTGTCAGCAGCCGCTGCTGGCGCTCGGCATCGGCGCCCTTGCCCAGGATGCCGGCAGCGAAGCCCTCGTCGAGCACGCGCTTGGCTTCGCCCGCCTGCTGTTCCTGCAGCGCGAGCTGCGTGTACTCCGAGTAGTCGTTCGGTGTGGTCAGCGTCTTGGTGGCGAAACGCAGCCGGTACAGGTCGAGCGTCAGGCGGTTGGACCAGCCCGGTTTGCCCTCGATACGACGCAGCAGGTCGGCCCAGTACTCGCGCTTCGGATAGTGGGTGACGAGCCGCTCGAGCGAACTGATGTAGGCGCCCCGGTCGCCACCGTTGCGCGACGCCAGGTTGGCGAGCAACTGCAATTGATCCTCGGGTGGCGTGCGCCCGGCCTTCTCGGCCGCCTGCACGTCCGCCAACGCCTCGCGGCTGGCGGCGGCAAAGTCGCCGGCCTGGAAGTACGACTGGATCAGCAGCGAGCGGGTGGCACCATCGCCCGGGTTGCTCTTGAGCGCGCGCTGGGCCCAGGTGGCGGCGTCGGCAAAGTTGCGCGCGCGATAGTGCAGGCCAGCGAGTCCAGTGGCGTAGCGCCCCTGATCGGCATCGCTCAGGCGGCCGGAATTGATGAGAAACGTGAACGACTTGATTGCCTGATCATTGTCGCCTGCCTGGCTGGCTGCCGATGCGCGCATCTGCTCCAGCAGGAAGTTCTCGTTGGCGCTGCGATTGGGCACCACGTCGACCTCGCGCAGCTTGGCGAGTGCCTCCTTGTGGCGATTGGCCTTGATCAGATCACGCGCCTGCTGCAGCGGCCTGCCGACTTCGGCCCGCACCGTTTCTTGCGCATGCGCGGCTGGCAGCGTGAATCCATGCGAACCTGGCTGCAGGCCGAAAGTGGCGGCGACCGCGGCCACCAGCAGCGCCGAGCGCACGACAGTACGAGGGGAAAGCGAGGTCGCCATGACATCCTCCAGGGGGCAGACCGCCGCCGCTGAGCGCGGCGGCGGTTGCGGGTAATGAACTGACCGGCTCCGATGCCGGCGGTTCCGGCGATTGGTGCGCCCAAAGGGCAGGCGCAGCCGGCAAGAAAACGGCCGGGCGCGGGCCCGGCCGTCAGGGATAACGCGTCAGCGGACGAACTGTTCGTTGCCGACCAGCCCGAGCTTGGTGACGCCCAGGCGCTGTGCAGAGGCCATCACCATGGCCACGTCCTTGTACTCGGCAAGCTTGTTGGGTCGCAGGTGCACTTCGGGTTGCACCGCTTGGGCCGCCGCACCCAGCAGCCGCTGCTCCAGCGCCGCCCGGTTGGCGACGATCTCGCCGTCCCAGAAGATGGTGCCGTCGAAGTCGACATCGATCGTCACCACCACCGGCTTTTCAAGCGGCGGTGGGGGCGTGCCTATCGGCATGTTCAGGTTCACCGAATGCAGCTGGATCGGGATCGTGATGATCAGCAGGATCAACAGCACCAACATCACGTCGATCAGCGGCGTGGTGTTGATTTCCATCATCGGCTCGGCTTCCTGGTTGCCGCCGCTGGGCCCGACGCTCATTCCCATGTTTCTTCTCCTCGACCGTTAGCGGCTGCCCGGCACGGCCGGCTCGGTGATGAAGCCAACCTTCTGGATGCCCGCACGCTGCGCGGCAAACACCACGCGGCCGACGAACTCGTAGCGCCCGGCCTGATCGCCGCGAATGTGCACCTCGGGTTGCGGCACCTTGACTGCTTCCTGCTTCAGCCGGTTCACCAGCGTCTCGTTGTCGGGCAAGCGCTGCGCGCCCCAGAAGACATCGCCGTCGCGCGTGACCGACAGCTCGATGTTCTCGGGCTTGGTCTGACGGGCGAGATTGTTCTCGACCGGCAGCTGTACCGCGACGTTCTGCGTGATGACCGGAATCGTCACGAGGAAGATGATCAGCAGCACCAGCATCACGTCGACCAGCGGCGTGGTGTTGATGGCGGCAATGACGGCCTCGTCCTCGCCGCTGTCGGGGGAGCCGACGCTCATGCCCATGGTCGTTCTCCTCAAATTGCCGACGCCGCGCTCAGCGGCCGGCCGCCTTGGCCGATGACTTGCCCATCAGCACGCCGTGCACATCGGCACCGAAGGCGCGCACCGAGTCCATCACCAGCTTGTTGCGACGGAGCAGCCAGTTGTAGCCCATGACCGCGGGCACCGCGACAGCCAGACCGAGGGCGGTCATGATCAGCGCCTCACCCACCGGTCCGGCCACCTTGTCGATCGACGCTTGGCCGGCGATGCCGATGGCGGTCAGCGCGTGATAGATACCCCACACCGTGCCGAACAGGCCAACGAACGGGGCGGTCGAGCCGACCGTGGCGAGGACGGCCAGGCCGTTTTGCATGCGGCTGTTGACCGCGTCTACGGAACGCTGCACCGACATCGTCACCCAGGAATTGAGGTCGACGTTCTCGGTCAATGTGCCTTCGTGGTGCTCGTTGGCATCGATCCCGGTCTCCGCGATATAGCGGTAAGCACTGCCGGCCTTGAGCTTGCCCGCGCCCTCGCGCAGCGAGGCAGCCTTCCAGAAGCCATTGCGCACCTGCGAGCCTTCCTTGAGCAGTCGTTGCTGCTCCAGGAGCTTCACAAAAATCACATACCAACTGGCCACCGACATGATGCCCAGGATGATGAACGTGCTCTTGCCGACGATGTCGGACTGACGCCATGCCGACTCGAATCCGTAGGGATTCTCGACCGATTCCCGGGTGACGGTGGGGGTCAGCGGCACCGGTGCGGCAACCGGCGCGACGGGCGCCGGCGAGGCGGCCACCGGCGCAGGTTGTGCGTCCGCGGGCGCGGTGGCGGGTGGCGCCTTGGCGGCGTCCTGCGCCAGGGCAGGCGCAGCCAGGGCGGTCAGGCCAGCCGTGGCGATCACAAGGGCCAAGCAGGCCACCCGGTGACGAAGCATCGAAAACATGACTAACTCCTGTTGAGGGTCGGTATGGATGATGGCGGCCCGTGCTAACGCGTTTTTGATGACGGCCTTGTGAGCTGCCTTGCGCGAAACCATGAAGTGGATCAGTTGAGTTTGAAGTCAAGCGGTGCCGACACACGGATGTCTTGGCCCTGCCCTTGGCACTTAAGGCGCGTCTGAACCACGCTGAGAGACACCCGGTTGAAAATGCGGTTGCTGGATGACCGGATGACCGCATCACGAATCCTGCCGTCACCGGTAACGGTGAATTCAATGACGACGGAGCCCTCAATGCCCTCGAGCGCGGCCTCTCTCGGGTATGCGATGGACGAGGTCACTTCACGCCAGTTTGGGCATGCCACGGCGGCGCTGCGAATCGCCGGCTGCGGCGGCTGCGGCGCCGTCTCTACCGGCTTGGCAATCACCGGCGCCTGCGGCGCCAGTGGCGCTTCGGGAGTCACCGCGGTGATCGTCGGAGCCGGAACGGGCGGCGGCGCGATATTGATCTCCGGCGGCGGGATGAACGGCGGCGGCGGCGCGGCCATCTTTGGCGGCGGCGGCAGTACCTCGGGCGGTGGCGGCGGCTTCTTGACGATCTCTTCGATCACCTTGACCTCGATCGGTCCTTTGACCACCTCGACGACCTTGCGCGCCAGACCCGCAGCCAGGGCCCACGCGAGCAGAACGTGCAACAGCACGACGACCGTGAAGCCAACAAAGCGTCGTCCCCCCTGCTGTGGATGCGCAAAATCCATGACGTTTCCTTGACCACTGCTTTGCAAAGCGCGCGATTCTAGTGCCTTGAGCGTTCCCGGTGGACCGGTTTCGGCGAGTTAGGCTCGATAGATGCCACACAGCCCGCATGCCGCACCGCGGCGAAGCGTCCCCGCTTTGCGTCGGTGCGCACTGCACCAGCCACTGCTTGGCAGGCGCCGCATAACCGGCGGCAAAGGGACCGCCTGACCGCCGAAGCTCTCGCGACGTCAGCCCTGGAACAGATCGCCGGGGCGCGCGATCGCTGGCGGCGCCGTGATGCCGAAGTGCTGGTAGGCGGCCAGGGCAGCGATGCGGCCGCGTGGTGTGCGCTGCAGGAAGCCTTGCTGGATCAGGTAGGGTTCGACCACGTCTTCGAGCGTGTCGCGCTCTTCGCCCACCGCCGCGGCGAGGTTGTCGATGCCCACCGGGCCGCCACCGAACTTCTCCATCACCGCCGACAGCAGCTTGCGGTCCATCACATCGAGGCCGCGGGCGTCGACATCGAGCATCAACAGCGCGCGATCGGCCACGTCGCGAGTGATCTCGCCGTTCTCCTTCACTTCGGCGAAGTCGCGCACCCGGCGCAGCAGGCGGTTGGCAATGCGTGGCGTACCGCGCGAGCGTCGCGCGATCTCGTTGCTGCCCTCGGCGTCGATCGTCGCCTTGAGCAGACCGGCGCTGCGCGCGACGATCGAGGTCAGTTCCGCCTGTGTATAAAACTCCAGCCGCGCCACGATGCCGAAGCGGTCGCGCAGCGGATTGGTCAGCATGCCCGCGCGCGTTGTGGCGCCCACCAGGGTGAATGGCGGCAGGTCGAGCTTGATCGAGCGCGCCGATGGCCCCTCGCCGATCATGATGTCGATCTGGTAGTCCTCCAGCGCCGGGTAGAGGATCTCTTCCACCACCGGACTCAGGCGATGGATCTCGTCGATGAACAGCACATCGTTCTTCTCGAGGTTGGTCAGCAGCGCCGCCAGGTCGCCCGGGCGCTCCAGCACCGGGCCGCTGGTCTGTCGCAGGTTCACGCCCATCTCGTGCGCGACGATGTGCGCCAGCGTGGTCTTGCCCAATCCGGGCGGGCCGAACAGCAGCACGTGGTCGAGCGACTCCTTGCGGTTGCGCGCGGCGGTGATGAAGATCTCCAACTGCTCGCGGATCTTCGCCTGACCAACGTAGTCGGCCAACCGCTGCGGCCGCAGCGCGCGCTCGACCGCCTCTTCGTTCGGCGACGCCGGGGTGGCGGTGACGACGCGGTCGACTGTCATCGGCTCACCCCTTGGCCAGCGACTTGAGCGCCAGCCGGATGCCATCCGACACCCCGGTGCCGGCGGGCACCTGGCGCACCGCCAGCGCCGCCTCGCGCTCGGAGTAGCCGAGGGCGAGCAGCGCGCGCAGGACGTCCGTGCCGGCGTCGCTCGCGGCGGCGCCGCCGGCGCTTGGCGCATCGAGTGCGGCGCCGAGCTTGCCCTTGAGTTCGAGCAGCAGGCGCTCGGCGGTCTTCTTGCCGATGCCCGGGATCTTGGTGAGCCGCCCGCCCTCCTGCAGCGAGATCGCCTGCGCCAGTTCGGTGACCGACAGGCCGGACAGCACCGCGAGTGCGGTGCGCGCACCGACGCCGGAGATCTTGATCAGTTCGCGGAACGCACCACGCTCGGCGGCGCTGCCAAAGCCATAGAGCTGATGCGCGTCCTCGCGCACCGCCAGGTGGGTCAGCAAGGTGACCCGCTCGCCCACCGACGGCAGGTTGTACAGCGTGCTCATCGGCACGTCGATCTCGTAGCCGACGCCGTTGGCGTCGACCAGGATCGACGGCGGGTTCTTCTCCAGCAGCGTGCCGGCAATGCGGCCGATCATCGTGGTGCGCTCATCGGTTTACTTGCCCAGCGCTGCCGCCCGTGCCGCCCAGGCGGCGCGCGCGCCGCCGCGCGTGGTGCGTGCGCTGCCGCGTGCACGCACACCTGCGGTCAGCGTCGGTGCCAGCGCATGGCGCAGCTTGCTGGTGTGGGCGTGGCAGACGGCGCAGGCGAGCGCATCGGCAGCGTCCGTGGCGGGGGCGCTGCTCAGCGACAGCAGGCGCGCAATCATTATCTGCACCTGTTCCTTGGTGGCGCGTCCGGTCCCGACCACGGCCTGCTTGACGGCCAGTGCCGAGTACTCGTGCACGGTGAGGCCACCCGCCACCGCGGCACACAGCGCGGCGCCGCGCGCCTGGCCCAGCAGCAGCGTGGCTTTCGGATTGACGTTGACGAACACCTGCTCGACCACCGCCAGACCCGGCTGATGCTCGCGGATCACCGCTGCAAGCTCGCGCAGGATCACACCGAGTCGCACCGCCAGTTCTCCGGTAGGCACGCGAATCACGCCGGCGGCGACACAGTGCAGGCGGTCGCCTTGCGCATCGATCACGCCGAAACCGGTGCGATTCAGGCCCGGGTCGATGCCGAGGATGCGAAGTGGCGCGTTCACGGCGGCATTGTGCCAGCGGTCGCGTTGCCGCGACGGCTGACACGCCGCTGCGCGGTGTGCAGATTGAAGAACGAGGGGACTGGGCGGGTCCCCTCGTGCTCCCCGAGCCAAACAAGAACTTGCAGCGTCTGGAAGGTCGCAGGCGCACTGCGTGTCCGCGAGACCTGTCGGTCTCGCACGTGCACGCAATGCGGTGTTCAGAACTGTTCGTCGTCGCCGGCGGAGCCGGACGACGCCGAAACGGGTGGTCGGCTGCGCGTTGCTGCGCCGACCACGGTTCAATGGCGGAAGTGCCGCACGCCGGTGAACACCATCGCGACGCCGCGCTCGTCGGCGGCGGCGATCACTTCGGCGTCGCGCATGCTGCCGCCCGGCTGGATCACGCAGGTCGCGCCGGCGTCGACCACCACGTCGAGGCCGTCGCGGAACGGGAAGAACGCATCGCTGGCGGCCGCCGAACCCTGCAGCGTCAGCTTGGCGTTGTCCGCCTTGATCGAGGCGATGCGGGCGGAATCGATGCGGCTCATCTGGCCGGCGCCGACCCCGAGCGTCATGCCGTCGCGTGCGAACACGATGGTGTTGCTCTTGACGAACTTGGCCACGCGCCAGGCGAACATCAGGTCGTCCATCTGCTGCGCGGTCGGCTGCAGCTTGGTCACCACCTTCATCTGCGACGGTTCAACGCTGGCCAGGTCGGGGCTTTGCACCAGCAGGCCGCCGCCGACGCGCTTGAAGTCGAAGTCGTTGCTCGCGCGGCCGGTAGGCACGGTGAGCAGTCGCACGTTCTGCTTGGCAGCGAACACCGCCAGCGCGGCAGAGCTGAATGCCGGCGCGATCACCACCTCGACGAACTGCTTGGCGACCGCCTGCGCGCAGGCCTCGTCAACGTCGCGATTGAACGCGATGATGCCGCCGAAGGCGGACGTCGGATCGGTCTGAAACGCCTTGGCGTAGGCGGCTGCCGCGGTGTCGGCGATCGCCACGCCGCACGGATTGGCGTGCTTGACGATGACGCAGGCCGCTTTGCTGGCCAATGAATCGAACGCGCGCACGCACTCCAGCGCGGCGTCCGCATCGGCGATGTTGTTGAACGACAGTTCCTTGCCCTGCAGCTGTGAGTAGCCGGCGAGCAGACCGTCGCCGACGCGGCGCTCGCGATAGAACGCCGCGGCCTGGTGCGGGTTCTCGCCGTAGCGCATTTCCTGCACCTTGACCCACTGGCGCGTCAGCGTGGCGGGGAACGGGCCGGGCTTTTGCCGGTCGTCCAGCGCCGACAGGTAGTTGCCGATGGCGCCGTCGTAATGCGCGGTGTGCGCGAAGACCTTCTTCGCCAGCTCAAAGCGCAGCGCCGAGCCGACCCGGCCGTGGGTCTTCAGTTCGGTGAGCACGACGGCGTAGTCGGCCGGGTCGACCACCACCGCCACCGAACCGTGGTTCTTCGCGGCCGAGCGCAGCATCGCCGGCCCGCCGATATCGATGTTCTCGATCGCGTCGTCGAACGCACAGTCGGCGCGCGCCACTGTCTGTTCGAACGGGTAAAGGTTGACGACCAGGATGTCGATCGGGTCGATGCCGTGCTGCGCCAGCGTGGCCATGTGTGCCGGGTCGTCGCGGCGCGCCAGCAGGCCGGCGTGGATGCGCGGGTTGAGCGTCTTGACGCGGCCGTCGAGGATCTCCGGAAAGCCCGTGTACTGCGCCACCTCGACCACCGTCAGGCCGGCATCGGCCAGCAGCTTGGCGGTGCCGCCGGTGGACAGCAGCCGATAGCCGAGCGCGGCCAGCGCGCGTGCGAGGTCGAGGACGCCGGTCTTGTCGCTGACAGAAAGCAGTGCGGTTTTCATCGTGCTCTTGGGATTCGTATCGGTGCCGACGCGACCGCGTTCGTGCGGCGGCTCAACGCGTGCGGCGGGCCGCGGCGCTGCGCGTGCGGGTAGCGGCGCGCTTGGCCGGCGCGCGCGCCGGCTTGGGTGCCGGACCTTCGGCCATGCCGTGCTCGATCAGCTTCTTGCGCAGCGTGTTGCGATTGATGCCGAGCAATTCGGCGGCGGCCGACTGGTTGCCGCTGGCGCGATCAAGCGCGAACTTCAGCAGCGGCCGCTCCACCGCCTGCATCACCATGCCGTGCAACTGGTGCGGCCGGGCGCCGTCGAGATCGCGGAAATACTGTTCAAGCGAACGCAGCAGGCACTGCTCGATGGTCTCGCCGCCGTCGCGCGTGACGCACTGGTCGGTGCCGTTGCCGGTCGCGTGGGCGGTGCCTTTCATGGGGCCACTGCCGGCCGGCGCCTCAGCGGCAGCAGCGCCGTCTGTCGGTACCGGTCGCTGCGGACTGCGCGCGGTTGCGCTCGCTCTCATGGGCTCTCCAGGTCTGTTGTTCAGTGCAGGCGCGCAGCGGGCGCCAGGTCGGCGGCGTAGGTCAGCCGCTCATGGCGGGCGCCATGCGCCCGCAGGAATGCATCGACGGCCAGCGCCTGTGCGCTGCATGTGTCGATGCGATTCATCGCCTCGCAGAAGTCGGCGCCGCCGGCCAGCTCACGCGTGTACCAGATGATGTGCTTGCGCGCGCTGCGCAGCCCCAGCACATCGCCGTAGAAGCGGTAGTGGTCTTCCAGGTGCGCCAGCAGCAGCGCGCGCACTTCTTCGGTGAACGGTGGCGGCAGCAGCGTGCCGGTGCGCAGGAAGTGATCGATCTCGCGGAAGATCCAGGGCCGGCCCTGCGCTGCACGGCCGATCATCACGGCGTCGGCGCCGGTGGCGGCAAGCACCTCGCGCGCCTTGGCGGGTGAGTCGATGTCGCCGTTGGCCACCACCGGGATCGAGACCACCTGCTTGACGGCGGCAATCGTGCGGTACTCGGCCTCGCCGGCATAACCGCAGGCGCGCGTGCGTCCGTGCAGTGTCAGCATGGCCACTCCGGCCTGCTCGGCCAATGCCGCAATGCGCAGGGCGTTGCGGTTGGCCGGATCCCAGCCGGTGCGGTACTTCAATGTGACAGGCACGTTCAGCGGCGCCACGGCGGCCACCACGGCGTCGAGGATGCGCGCGACCAGCGGTTCGTCGCGCAGCAGTGCCGAGCCGCAGGCCACGCTGCATACCTTCTTCGCCGGGCAGCCCATGTTGATATCGATGATCTGCGCGCCGCGCGCGACGTTGAAGCGCGCCGCCTCGGCCAGCATCGCCGGATCGGCGCCGGCCAGTTGCACCGCCTTGGGCTCGCGCTCACCGTCGTGATTGAGCCGGCGTGCGGTCTTTTCGCTCGCCCACAGGCGCGGGTTGGACGCGGCCATTTCGCTCACCGCATAGCCCGCGCCCAGCTGCTTGCACAGTTGGCGATACGGGCGATCGGTCACGCCCGCCATGGGCGCGGCGAAGACGCGGTTCGGCAGCTCGAACGAGCCGATGCGCATGTGGGGCGGGAGAGTGAACGGGCGGGAGGGGCGCGCATTGTATGCCCGCGCAACAGGGCCAAGAACGCACAGGCATCACGCAGGCGGGAGATGTTGCGGCGTTGCCATGCGTCGTATCGGCAACTCCGTGCGGACTCGCTGCATGAGCCATGTCACGTGGTGCGACGGTGAAGCGCGTATCAGTCGCGCAGCCCGAACATCAGCAGACGCGCCCACTGGCGGCGCAACGGCGGCAGCAGGTCCATCGCCGTGAGCCCGAGCGAGCGCGCCAGTGCCACCGGCAGCGCGCGGCTGGCGAACAGCGGTGGCATCAGCCGCGTGACACCGCGCATCAGGCGCCGATCGGCATTGCGCCGACGTCGGTAGTGCGCCAGCGCAGCAGGAATGTCGGCGCGCGATTTGACCAGGCAGTCAACCAACGTCAACGCATCGCGCAAGCCGAGGTTCAGTCCCTGGCCCGCGACCGGATGCAGGGTCTGGGCGGCGTTGCCGATCCAGACCACGCGCTGTTCGGCAATGCTGGCGCGCGCCTGCTGCGGCAGCGGCACCGCCCGGCGCGGCGTGCACGCCTCGACGCGCGCAATGCGTGGCCCGACCGCCTGTTGCAGTTCGGCGCGGAACGCCGCATCGCCCAGCGCACCGCGACGCTGTACGGTGGCTTCATCCATGCACCACACCAGCGACCAACGCGGTCCGTCGTGCGTCGGCGCCGGCAGCAGCGCCAACGGCCCATCGCGGGTGAAGCGCTCGAAGGCGCTGCCGCCGGCCGGACCGCTGAGCTGCACGTCACAGATCAGCGCCCAGTCGCGAACCGGCTCTGCTGAATCGCCACCGCTTTGGGGGGCGCCTTCGGCATGGATGGCCAGTGACGCGCTGCTGGTCGAGCGCGCGCCGTCGGCGCCGCACAGTTCCAGGTCCACCGTATCGAAGCGCTGGTTGACGCGCGTGACCTGCACCGGCCGCCGCAGGCGCAGTGCCGGCTGCGCCTGTGCGGCCGACGACAAGGCGGTCAACAGATCACCGTAGTAGACAGTGACGCCGAGCGGCTCACCGGCGCCATCGGCGCGCGCATCGATGTCGCGCGCCTGCAGATGGGTGACACCGAATTCGCCCGCCGAACTGACGTGGACGTCGATGATCGCCGCGGTGCGCGGCAGATGCTCGCCCAGCAGGGGCTGCAGCACCTGCCAGCTGCCGCGCGACAGCGCCAGCAGACGCCGATCGCTGCGTGCCGCCTCCAGCGGCCGCGCGTCGAACACCAGCGGCGCGAAGCCGTGGCGTGCCAGCAGGATCGCCGTGGCCAGGCCGATCGGGCCACCGCCCAAAATGGCGATGTCCTGCGGTGCATCGAAGATGGCGTCGGTCATGGCGAGCGCTCGGCTCAAGCGGTGGTGGGTGAGGGAAGGCTGCGGCTGCAAGCAGCCTCTCGCATCAGCGCCTCGATATCGGTCGCGGCGCTGGGCACGTCTGCCGACAGCAACTCGCAGCCGTGGGCGGTCACCAGCGCATCGTCCTCGATCCGCACGCCGATGTGGGCGAACTCGGCAGGCACATTCGGTGCCGGCCGCAGGTACAGCCCCGGCTCCACCGTGATCACCATGCCGGGCTGCAGCGCCCGCGCCGGTCGGCCAGGCTCGCCCGCCGCTGCGGTGGGGTCGAGATAGTCACCGGCATCGTGCACGTCGAGCCCGAGCCAGTGGCCGGTTCGATGCATGTAGAACTGCTTGTAGGCACCGCTCTCGATCGCGCCGTCCACGCTGCCGTCGAGCAGTTTCAGATCGATGAGGCCGCGCGTGAGCACCTGCACGGCCGCATCGTGCGGCGCGTTGAACGGCACGCCGGGACGGGTGGCATCGATCGCTGCCCGCTGGGCCGCCCACACCAGGTCGTGGATCGCGCGCTGCGGCCCGCTGAAGCGGCCGTTGACCGGAAAGGTGCGCGTGATGTCCGACGCGTAGCTGTCCAGCTCGCAGCCGGCATCGATCAGGCACAGCTCGCCGTCGCGCAGCTCGGCATCGCCGGCGCGGTGGTGCAGCACGCAGGCGTTGGCGCCGGCAGCGACGATCGCGTTGTAGGCCGGTGCCTGCGCGCCGCGCGAGCGGAAGGCATGCAGCAGCTCGGCCTCCAGGTGGTACTCGCGCAGGCCGGGACGGCACGCCTGCATCGCCCGCAGGTGACCGGCGGCGGCGATGCGGCCGGCGTGACACATCGTGTGGATCTCGGTTGCATCCTTGATGAGACGCATCTCGTCGAGCAGCGGCAGCAGGTCGTGGTGGGTCGCAGGAGCGCGTACGCCGCTGCGCACGCGTCGTTTCAGCACGTCGAGGGCGCGCCGCAGCGGCGCATCGACCTCGGTGTCGGCAGCGAGCGGCAGGTAGAGCGCAGGCTGGTCGGCGAGCAGCTCAGGCAACTGCGCGTCGAGCGCGTCGATGGCGAACGCAGCGTCGAAGCCGTAGGCCGCGCAGGCGGCGTCGGGCCCGTGGCGGAAACCGTCCCAGATCTCGCGCGCCTCATCCTTGGCGCGACAGAACAACACGCTGCGGGCCGCACCGTCCGGCGCGGCGACCAGGACCAAGAGCGCCTGCGGCTCGGTGAAGCCGGTCAGATAGTAGAAGTAGCTGTCGTGGCGATACGGATGATCGCTGTCACGATTGCGCATCTGCTCGACGGCGGTGGCCAAGACCGCCACGCCGCCGCCGCGCGCATGCATCTGCGCCAGCACGCTGCGGCGGCGATCGGCAAAGGCGGTGACATCGATCATCGTGCAGCTTTCAGGTGGACGACGCAGACGAGTCGGTCGCGGAGGACCCAGATGCGGGCGACCTGGACACGGAAGACTTCGGCGCGGAAGACGGCGGCACCGACGACTCCTGCGCGCCCGCCGGCGGACGCGCTGCCAGCTCGGCGTCGAGCGCCAGCAGGTCGGCCGGCGTGCCGATGTTGTACCAGCGCCCGTCAAAGCGCTCGCCACTGACCCGTCCGGCCTCGACGGCGCGGTACAGCCACGGAAAGAGCTTGCGCTTGCCGCCCGCTTCCCCGGCAAACAGATGCGGCGACAGCAGCGCGATATTGGCGTAGGTGAGCCAAGGCAGTTCGGTGCTGATGCGTGCGCGGCCTGGCGCGTCGGTCTGCAGGCCCATGTCGCCACGCGCATGAAACGGCGGGTTGGGTACCAGCACGAGGTGGGCGTCGATCTCGCCACGCTCGATCGCCGCGCCTGCGCCGGTCAGCCGCCGGTAGTCGTAGTCGCATACGATGTCCGCACTCACTGCGATGAACGGTGCATCGCCCAGCAGTGACAGCGCGTGGACGATGCCGCCGAGCGTTTCGAGCGCATCGGCAGCCTGCGTGCCTTCGCGCGACCACATGATGCGCACGCCCAGCCGGCTGCCGTCGCCCAGTGCCGCTTCGAACTGCGACGCCAGATGCGCGGTATTGATCACCACCTCGCGCACGCCGGCGCGCGCCAGAGCGGAAATCTGCCACTCGATCAACCGCCGCCCGCCGGCCGTGAGCAGCGGCTTGGGTGTTGCATCGGACAGCGGGCGCATGCGCTCGCCGCGGCCGGCGGCCAGGATCATCGCCTTCATCGGAACGCCCGACGAGCCGGCCAGACGACAACTCGGAGCATGGCAGGCATCTAGAAGCTGAAGCCGTTGCGCACGGCCACGCCTTCCAGCTCGTCGATCAGCAGCGCGAGCGGCTTCAACTCGCCGTAGCGCTGGGTCACGCCGCGCACGTAACGAATGAAGCGCGGCGTGTCGGCCAGGTATTGCGGCTTGCCGTCGCGATAGTTGATGCGCGCGAAGATGCCGAGCACCTTCAGGTGTCGCTGCAGCCCCATCCACTCGAAGGCCTTGTAGAACTGGCCGAAGTCGTCTCCCACGGGAAGCGCGGCCTTGCGCGCCCGCTCCCAGTAGCGCACCGTCCAGTCGAGCACGCGCGCTTCCTCCCAGCTGATGAACGCGTCGCGCATCAGCGATACGACGTCGTAGGTGACCGGTCCATACACCGCGTCCTGGAAGTCGAGGATGCCCGGGTTCGGCGTCGACACCATCAGGTTGCGTGGCATGTAGTCGCGGTGCACGTAGACCATCGGCTGCGCCAGCGCCGCGTCGATCAGCAGCGCGTTGCTGCGCTCCAGCGTCCGGCGCTGCGCCGGTGTGAGCGTGTGCTGCAGATGGCGCCCGACATACCAGTCCGGAAACAGCGCCAGCTCGCGCGCCAGCAGCGTCGTGTCGTAGGGCGGCAGCGCGTCGGGGCGGCTCGCTCGCTGCCACGTGATCAGCGCGTCGATGGCGGCGCCATACAGCGCATCGGCATTGTCGTCGTCGAGCACATGCAGGAATGTCTGCGTGCCCAGATCCGTCAGCAGCAGGAAGCCCTGCGCGAGATCCTGGGCGAGGATCTGCGGCGCGTTCAGGCCCGCTGCGTGCAGCAGTGCCGCCACCTTGACGTACGGGCGGCTGTCTTCCTGCGCGGGCGGCGCATCCATTGCGATCAGCGTGCCGGCCGCCGCGTCCAGGCGAAAGTAGCGCCGAAAGCTGGCGTCGGCCGAGGCGGCCCGCAGCGTGCCGATGCGCAGCCCGAAGTCGGTCGGCAGGGCGGCGAGCCAGGACGACAGGTCGTCCAGGCGCACGTCGGGAGCAGAAGACGAGGCGGCCGCTGGCGCTGACATGGGCTGGGAAGGGGCAGGGAAGGGTCGGGGACGAAGACAGCAGGGGTCGGTTGTGTCACATCGGCGCGGCGCCGCAACTCAGTCATGGGCGGCACCGCATCTGAGGCGCACGCGGCGCCGGCCAAGGTCGCGCGCTGGAGGCAGCTGCGGGCGTGATCAAGTGGTCGCACGCGCTACCTATAATGCCACGCGCTTCGGTTGCTCCTCACTGCTCTTCGGGCGATCCCCGACCTCGATGCCTGTGCCGGTCCTTCGCCCCTGCCCCTTGCCCCTTGCCTGGTCTATTCGTCGCGATGTGCGGCTGCCGTCGCGCCTGCGGCCGCTGACGGCGGCGGTGTGCTTGGCGCTGGCGGGCGGCTCGGGCGCGGCGGCCACTGCGGGTGAACCGGTGCCGCTGCGCCTGGAGCGCGCGCTCGGCGACGGCCGCGCACCAGGCACCACCGCGGGCGATGGTCCCAGCTTTGGTCGTGCACTGAAGATCGAAGGCGTGGTCGACGAGCGGACCGTCTTCGAAGGCCGCGCCGAACTGCGCAGCGAGGGCAGCGTGCTGCGCGCCGATCGCATCGTCTACACGCCGCCGACCGACACCCTCGATGCGCGCGGCAGCGTGCGCCTGTTCCGCGACGGTGCGCTTTTCACCGGGCCGCAACTGACCTACGAAATCGAGGCGCAGCGCGGCAGCATGCCCGATGCGCAGTTCTCCTACGCGCCGCGCCAGGTGCAGGGCTCCGCCAGCCTGATGGAGTTTCTCGAGCCCGGCCATGTGCGGCTGACCAACGCCATTTATTCGAGCTGCACGCGCGAGGACATGGCGTGGTGGGTGCAGGCGGAAAAGCTCGACATCGACAACAACGACGAACTGGCGGTGGCGCGCAATGGCCGGCTAGTCTTCAAGGACGTGCCGATCTTCGCTTCGCCTTACTTCCAGTTCCCGCTGGGCGACCGTCGGCGCAGTGGCGTGCTCACGCCCAGCTTCGGCATCAACTCGCGGCTCGGCTTCGAGAGCACGGTGCCGATCTACTGGGACATCGCACCGAATCGCGACGCCACCTTCGCGCCGCGCCTCATGTCGCGACGGGGCGTGCTGCTGCAGAACGAGTTCCGCTATCTCGAGCCGACCGTCCGTGGGCGCGTGCAATACGACCTGCTGCCCAACGATCGCGTCACCAGCGGCCAGCGCTCGCTGATCTCGACCCAGCACGAGTGGGCCGGCCGCAGCGGGGTGACCGCCGGCGTCAACTTCAACGAGGTCTCTGACGACAAGTACTTTGCCGACTTCGGCAGCAACATCGTGGTGGCGAGCCAGTCGATCCTGCCGCAGGAGGGTTACCTGTCCTTCACGCGCACCTACTACAACACGGCGTTGCGCGTGACCAAGAACCAGACGCTGCAGGATCCGCTGGCGCCGGTGACCAAGCCGTACGAGCGCATCCCGCAGGTCACCTTCAACGCCCTGAACACCAATTGGCGCGGCTTCGACGTCAACCTTGGGACCGAAGCGGTGCGCTTCGAGCACCCGACGCTGGAAAGCGGCACGCGCTACATCGTCAACCCGAGCGTGTCGTATCCGTGGCTGGCGCCAGGCTGGTTCGTGGTGCCCAAGGTGCAGTGGCATGCCACCCGCTACGAGCTGGAAGAAGAGTTTCGCCCGGACGCCGCCAAGCGCTCGCGCGGGTTGCCGATCGCTTCGCTCGATGCCGGCCTGATGTTCGAGCGCGACGGTCGCTGGCTCGGCCAGCCCGTCACGCAGACGCTGGAGCCGCGGCTGTACTACAGCTACATCCCGTACCGCGAGCAGAACACGCTGCCCAATTTCGACAGCGCGCTGGCGGACTTCAACTTCGCGCAGCTGTTCAGCGAGAACGTGTTCGTCGGCGGCGACCGCATTGCCGAGGCCAACCAGGTCACCGCTGCGTTGGTGAGCCGGCTGCTCGACCCGGATACCGGAGCCGAGAGGCTGCGTGCCGCCATCGGCCAGCGCTACTACAACACGCCGCAGCGGGTGACACTGCCGGGCGGACGCAGCCGTACCGACGAGTCATCCGACCTGCTGTTCGCGCTGTCGGGCCGGCTGTCGCGCAGCTGGATCACCGACATCGCCCTGCAGCACTCGACCGAGCTCAAGCAACTGGTGCGTTCGACCGTTGGCGTGCGCTACCAGCCGCGCGCGGCGTCCGTGTTGAGCCTGGCGTATCGCTTCAAGCTCGACGAGATCGAGCAGTTCGACTTCGCCACCCAGTGGCCGATCAGCAACCGCTGGTACGGCGTGGCGCGCGCCAACTATTCCAAGCGCGACCGCGCCTGGATCGAGGTGTTGGGTGGCCTCGAGTACAAGGCCGACTGTTGGGCTGCGCGCTTCGCGGTGCAGCGCTTTGCCACCACCGCCGGCACCAACACCACGCAGTTCTTCTTCGCCCTGGAACTGAACGGTCTCGGCAGTGTCGGACCAGCGCCCGGTGAACAGCTGCGGCGTAATATTCCCGGCTATCAGGTGATCAACCCGCCACCGGCCCAGCCCGGTCGGTTCGAGACCTACGAGTAGTTTTCGCCGGGATCCCCCGGCCTGCCACAGACAAGCGAGTGACCATGTCGTCGATCGATGCGCGCCCCCTGGCGCGCGTGCTTTTTCTGGCTGCCGCACTGGGCGCGCTGCCGGCGGCTGCCTTGGCGCAGTCGCCGCGCCTGCGGCCGCCTTCGACCTCGGGACTGGCCGCGCCGGCGCCGGCAGCGCCGACTGCAGCGCAATCCGATGCCAAGCCGGCGGCCGACGGGCGCGGGACGCGCACGCTCGACCGCATCGTGGCGGTGGTCAACGAGGAGGTCGTCACCGCCAACGAACTGCAGTTGCGCATGTCGGTGGCCGAGCAGCAGCTCAAGCGGCAGAACATCCCGCTGCCGGCGCGCGACGTGCTGCAGCGGCAGGTGCTCGAACGCATCATCATCGACCGTGCGCAGGTGCAACTGGCGCGCGAGTCCGGCGTGCGGGTCGACGACGCCACCGTCAACGCCACGGTGGCCCGCATCGCCGAGCAGAACCGGCTCGACCTGCCGCAGTTTCGCGCGCGACTGGAGAGCGAGGGCGTGAGCTTCGCGCGCTTTCGTGAAGACGTGCGCGACGACATCATCATGAGCCGCCTGCGTGATCGCGAGGTGGACTCGCGCATGCAGATCACCGAAGCCGAGGTGGAGAACTTCCTCGCCGAACAGACCGGTGTAGCGGCCGGCGCGATCGAATACAACATCGCGCAGATCCTGCTGCGCGTGCCGGACAACGCCGGGACTGACCGCATCGACGTGCTCCGCAAGCAGGCAGAGGATCTGGCAGCGCAGGCGCGCAGCGGTGCTGACTTTGCGCGCCTGGCGGCCAGTTACTCGGCTGCGCCGGAGGCACTCAAGGGCGGCGAACTGGGCTGGCGCAGCGCTGACCGGCTGCCCACCCTCTTCGTCGATGCGATCAAGACCATCAAGCCGGGGCAGATCGCTCCGATCGTGCGCAGCCCGGGTGGCTTCCATATCCTCAAGCTGACCGGCAGCCGTAACGCAGTCGAAAGCCGCATCACCACCGGCCCGCTGCAGCAGACGCGCGCGCGGCACATCCTGCTGCGCGTGTCCGACCTCACCCCCGAGCCCGAACTGCGCCGCCGCTTGACCGACCTGCGCGAGCGCGCCACCAAGGGCGGGCAGGACTTCGGTTCGCTCGCGCGCCTGCACTCGCTCGACCAGAGCAGCACGCGCGGCGGCGAGCTGGGCTGGCTGTATCCGGGCGACACGGTGCCGGAATTCGAGCGCGCGATGGATGCGCTCAAGCCGGGCGAGATCAGCGAGCCGGTGCAGTCGCCGTTCGGCTGGCACCTGATCCAGGTGCTCGAACGCCGCACCGACGAGTCGCCGGTCGAACGCAATCGACTGGCCGCGCGCATGGCGCTGCGCGAACGCAAGTCCGACGAGGCGTACCAGGAGTGGCTGCGCCAGCTGCGCGACCGCACCTACGTGGAGCTGCGCCTGGACGAAGCCTGAGCAGCGCCCGACACTGCCACCCGCGCACTGAGTCCGCGCCCCGAGCCTGCACCGCATGCGCACCGCCCTGACCACCGGTGAACCGGCCGGCATCGGCCCCGAGATCGCGCTGCGTGCCGCCGCGCTGGCCGATGTCGACGTCACCCTGATCGGTGATGCCGCGTTGCTGGAGACCACCGCGTTCGCCGCCGGCATCGGCTGGCCGCTGCCGCGCGTGGATGTCGATCACGTGCCGCTGCGATTTCCGGCAGTGCCTGGCCGGCTCGATGTGCGCAACGCACCGTATGTGCTCGATCTGCTCGATCGCGGCATCGATGGTTGCATTGCGCGGCGCTTTGCCGCGCTGTGCACGGCGCCGCTGCAGAAGAGCGTGATCAACGACGCCGGCGTGCCTTTTTCCGGCCACACCGAGTACCTGCAGCAGCGCACGCGCGCGCCGCACGTGGTCATGCTGCTGGTGGGCGGTGGCCTGCGGGTGGCGCTGGCGACCACCCACCTGCCGCTGGCCGCGGTGCCGGCGGCGATCACTGCCGCCTCGCTCGCCGCCACGCTGGACGTGATGCACGCCGACCTGCGCCGCCAGTTCGCGCTGCCGGCGCCTCGCATCGGCGTGGCCGGGCTCAATCCGCATGCGGGTGAGGGCGGCCACCTGGGGCGCGAGGAGATCGAGGTGATCGCCCCCGCGCTGGCGGCGGCGCGCGCGCGCGGCATCGACGCCATCGGCCCGCTGCCGGCCGACACGATCTTCGTGCCGAGCCAGCTCACGCGCTTCGACGCGGTGCTGGCGATGTACCACGACCAGGGACTGCCCGTGCTCAAGCACGCGAGCTTTGGCCGGGGCGTGAACGTCACGCTCGGCCTGCCGTTCGTGCGCACCTCGGTCGACCACGGCACTGCGCTTGATCTGGCGGCCCAGGGGCCGGGCCGGGCCGACGCCGGCAGCATGGGCGCGGCGCTGCGTCTGGCGGCCGAACTCGCGCTGCGGCCGTGATGGAGGCCGATCCGTCGGGCGGACATCGCGCGCGCAAGCGGTTCTCGCAGAACTTCCTGCACGACGCCCACTACATCGGCCGCATCGTCGATGCGATCGCACCGCGGCCGGACGACCGGCTGCTGGAGATCGGCCCGGGCCTGGCCGCTCTGACCGCACCGCTGCTCGAACGCGCCGGCGAACTGACCTGCGTCGAGATCGACCGCGACCTCGCCGCGCGCCTGCGCACGCGCTTTGCGCGGGCGAAATTCACGCTGATCGAGGCCGACGCACTGGCGCTCGACTGGCCGGCACTGGCGCAGGCCGATCCGCGTCCGCTGCGCATCGTCGGCAACCTGCCGTACCACATCTCCACGCCACTGCTGTTCGCGCTGATGCCGGTCGCCGAGCGCGTGCGCGACCAGCACTTCATGCTGCAGAAGGAAGTGGTCGACCGCATGGCGGCTGCACCCGGCAGCGACGACTACGGCCGCCTGTCGGTAATGCTGCAGTGGCGCTACGCGGTGACACGCCTGTTCGTCGTGCCCGCCGGTGCGTTCACGCCGGCACCGCAGGTGCAGTCGGCGATCGTGCGCCTGGTGCCGCGGCCGGTGGCCGACCTGCCGCAGGTGGATACCGCGCGCTTCGCCCAGGTGGTGGCCGCCGCGTTCGGCCAGCGCCGCAAGACGCTGCGCAATGCACTCGGCGCGGTGCTCGACGAAGCCGGCATCCGCGCCGCTGGCGTGGATCCGCAGGCGCGCGGCGAGACGCTGGGCGTTGACGACTTCGTACGGCTGGCGCAGCAGTAGCGGCGCATCCGGCACGACCGCAGCGGGCGAGCGCAGCGGATCAGCGCCGTGGTGGCGGCACCGGATCGGCCGGCCCCGCACCGCGTGCCAGGCCAAATT
Organism: Burkholderiaceae bacterium; assembly: GCA_022843955.1. GTDB lineage: Bacteria > Pseudomonadota > Gammaproteobacteria > Burkholderiales > Burkholderiaceae_F > JALHMQ01. The sequence goes on along the minus strand of JALHMQ010000024.1, from coordinate 25,937 downwards.
GCCACAGCAAGAAACCCAGCACGTCGGCGCGCTCGGCATTGCGTTGTTCACGCGTGTCGCCGATGCCGTGGCCGGACTGGTAGTCCAGCCGCAGCAGCACCGGCCGGCCGGCGGCGATGGCGCTGCTGGCAGCCTGCAGGCGCGCGGCGGCCTTGCTGCTTTGCCAGACGTCGACGCGCGGATCGTTGACGCCGTGGGTGAACAGCACGGCCGGATAGAAGGTGCCATCAACGATCTGGTGGTAGGTGCTCATCGCCAGCAGCGCGCGGAAGCCGGCCTCGGTGGTGTGCGTGCCGAACTCGGGAATGTTGGGTACGCCATTGGGCGTGAGCTCGGCGCGCACCGCGTCGTTGACGCCGACCGAGTTGACCACTGCGCGGAACAGATCCGGCCTCTCGGTCATCGCGCGGCCGACCAGAATGCCGCCGGCGCTGCCGCCCCAGATGCCGAGGCGGTCCTGCGACGTGATCTTCTGCGCGACCAGGTACTCGGCGGTGGCGATGAAATCGCGCCAGGTATTGGGCTTGGTCGCCTGGAAACCGCCCTTGTACCAATCCTGGCCGAAGGCGCCGGAGCCGCGCGGATTGGCCACCGCGAACACGCCGCCCTTTTCGAGCCAGGCGATGCGCCATGCCGAGAACCAAGGCTCCTCGGTGATGCCGTAACTGGCGTAACCCCACAGCAGCGTCGGCGCGCTGCCGTCGCGCTTGAGGTTGCGCTTGTGGATGATCGACAGCGGCACCATCGCGCCGTCATGGCTCTTCACCAGCACTTCGGTGGCGACGTAGTCGGGCAGGGCGTCATAGCGGCCGCGCGGCTGCAGGGCGGTGTTTCGCACGCCCTTGGCATCGACCGAAAAGATCTGCGCGGCGCGGGTCCAGCCTTGCAGCGTGACCAGCGCACCGGGCAGGCGCGGGTCGGTGCCAGCGATTTCCAGGCTTCCGGTCATGGGCAACTTCACTTCGACCGGCTTGCCGGCCACGCCGCTCTTCGCATCGAGCGGCAGGCGGAACAGGCGCGAGACGGCGCCGTCGCGCCGGGTCACGTACAGCGCATCTGCGCCGCGCGCCAGGCCGGTCAGCACGCCGGGCTCGCCGGGCATCAGCGTGCGGGCCGCCGACAGGTCGGGCGCTGCCACCGAGGTCTCGATCAACCGGTAGCGCGGCGCATCGCGGTGGGTCAGCGCGAACAGGCGATCGCCGACCACCTCGACCGCGGTCACCGCATCGCTGCGATCGATGATCTTGCGCCACGCCGCCTTGCCGGCGGCCGCATCGGCCAGCGGCGCGACATAGGCGCTCAGTTCACGGTCGGTGCCGTGGAAGATGAGGCCGAGCGCGAGCGGGGTGCCGTGCACCGCGAACACCGCCGGGCTGTCCTGCGCCGGGTTGATCGTCACGCCGGGCAATTCGAACGACAGCGCGGTGACGGCGGGTTCCGCGGCTGCAGCGGCGCGCGCATCGGCCAGGCGCAGCACCATCGCGCGCGTCTTCTGGAACTTCTCGATCGGCGCCATGCCCGGCGCCAGTGCCTGCAGCCGATTGAAGAACAGGCCGCTATCGTCCGGCAGCCAACCGATCGCGCCGTAGGCGGCGCGCGTGACCGGGCCGAGCACCTGGCGCCCGCTGGTGGCGTCCACCACATACAGCGAGGCGTCTTCGGAGCCTGCGGCCGACAAGCCGTAGGCCACATAGCGACCATTCCACGAAGGCTGCATGTAGTTGATCGCGTGCGGCGTACCGGTCTGACGACTGATCTTCTCCGGATCGACCAGCAGGCGCGTGCCTTTGCCATCGCGCACGTACAGCTTGAACTGGTTGTCGCGCGCGCCGCGACGCTGGAAGAACAGGCGGCCGCCCGGGCGGCGCTGCACGTCGACCACGCGCGCCGGCACGGCGCTGTCCAGCTGGTTGATGCGCGCCAGCAGCGCCGCGCGGCCGGGGATCGCATCGAGCACCGCGCGCGCGTAGTCCGCCTGCGCGCGCATCCAGGCCTGCACCTGCGGATCATCCACCGATTCCAGCCAGCGATAGGGATCGTGGACCGTGGTGCCGAAGTAGTTGTCGGACACCGGGCGCGCCGGTGCGGGTTGCGGTGGCTCGATGCTCAGCGCGTGGACCGGCAGCACGGCGACCGCACACAGCGCAGTCGCCACGTGCGCGACGCGGCGGGCCAGTCGGCGCATCCTGAGGGCGCTGTGCGAAGTCATGAGCATGGCGGCCTCAGGCGGCGTTCTTCGACTGGATCAGCTCGATCTTGTAGCCGTCCGGATCGGTCACGAAGGCGATCACCGTGTTGCCGCCCTTGACCGGGCCGGCGTCACGCGTGACCTGGCCGCCGGCGGCCTTGATCTTCTCGCAGGCGGCGTACGCATCCGGCACGGCGATCGCAATGTGGCCGAACGCGCCGCCCATGTCGTAGGTGTCGACGCCGTAGTTGTAGGTCAGTTCGAGCACTGCCCCCTGCGATTCATCACCGTAGCCGACGAAGGCGAGCGAGTACTTCTGGTCCGGGCGATCGGTGGTGCGCAGCAACTGCATGCCCATCACCCGGGTGTAGAAGTCAACTGCGCGCTGCATGTCGCCCACGCGCAGCATGGTATGGAGGATTCGCATCGTCGTCACCCGCGGCGGAAAAGCGCGCAGTGTAAGAGGGCGGCGAGCGGGGCCGCGCGCGCAGCGCCGCGTGCGGGCGCCATGCCGCACGATCGACGGGGGCGCCCGCACGGGCTACCCGTCACGTGCTGCCGTGCCGCCCACCGCCGGTCGTGCGTCTGCACAGGCGCAGCGTTCGACAAAGCGCCCGCGCGCGTCTCGTGTGTCGCGGTGTCCGCCTACTTGGACGGGACCGCACCCGGGGCGCGCGGCATGCCGCCGCCGGGCATGCCGCCGCCCTGCATGCTGGCCGCCGGAATCACCATGCCGTTGGGCATCCGCATGTCGCCCGGCTTCATGCCCGCGGTGCACGGACCGAGCCAGCGCCCCTGCATGCGGCCGCTGTGCCCGCGCTGGCCGGCCTGCGCCGGCTCGGGGCGCGAGCTGAACTCCATCACGAAGTTCGACTCGAGGTCGCCGGTGATCACCAGGCGCGACACCGAGGTGGCGGCGCCGTCCTTGCACAGGTACTCGGCGACCAGGCGCGTTGCGCTTTCGCGCTTCAGCGTGCGCTGGGTGCAGTTGGTCTTGCCGGGCGCGCTGGCGGCGGCGCGCAGCTCGTTGTCCTGCGCGCGATCGACGCAGCTCTGCATGGTCATGTTCGCGCCGTCCAGTTTCATCTCCCACAGGCCGGACTTGCGGCTGGGGCCGTCGTTCGCCTGGGCCGGGGCGACCGTGGCGAGCAGCAGGACGAGGGCGGTGCCGGCGGTGCGGTGCGGGTTCATCGAGGTCTCCTTGGAACGAGGCGTAGCAAAGGGTTGCGAGTCGGCGGCAAGTCGGCGGCAAGTCGGTGGCAAGTCGGTGGCAAGTCGCGCCGCCGGTCGGAGGGCGGCCGATCACTTGTAAGCGGAGTTGCCGGCCTTTTGCAGCCCGCGCTCGATCTGCGCCATCAGTTGCGGGTCCTTGCCGAACCGCTGGCGCAGCGAGGCGAGCATGTCGTCCTGCGCTCGCTTGACCTGCTCGGGGGACTTGCTGGCGAACACCCGCTTGAGCTCCGGCTGTGCCTTCGACTGCAAGGTGGCCGGTGCGAGCGTGTAGTTGCGTGCCGAGATCTGGCGCAGCGAGGTCGACAGTCCGACCAACTCCTGGCGCGTCTGCGTCATGCTTTCCTTGGGCGCGGCAAGCTTCAGACCGGCCAGCGTGCCCGGCGCGAGCTTCAGGTGCGAGGCGTTCAGCAGCAGCCCGCCACCGGGCGCCTTGGTTGGCGCATCTTTCGGCGGATCCTTCGGTGGACTGAGCATCGCGCGCAGCGCCTGCGCGTTCGTCGCGCTCGGCTGCGCATGCAGCGCCTTCATCGCATCGGCCAGGCGGCGGGCGCGCTCGGCGCGCTCCTTGGCCTTGCTCTGCGCGGCAAGCATGCGCTCGCGCTCGGGCGCGACCTTGGTGTCGAGGCTCTCGGCCTCGGGCATCACGCGCAGGTCGAAGTCGCGCACGATGGAATCGAAGCGATCGATCAGCCATATCGTGCTGACGCCGGCGGCGATCGGATCGGGGATCATCGGCAGCAGGCCGGTGAGCGGCACGAGGAAAGAGATCTCGAAGATCTTGTCGATGTTGCGCACGTGCAGGTCAAACACCGTGAGCGCGCCCTGCATCGCCGTCTGCGCCGCCTTCTCCAGTTCGCCGCCGACTTCCTGGGCGATGCGGCTGATCTCGCGATCGGCCTGGCGCAGCAGCGTGTCGTGATCATTGCCGTCGCCGGCGGGTGCGGCCGGCTTGACCAGCAGGTTGCCGGACGCCGGCTGCGGTTTCGGCTTGCGGTCGACCTGCACCTGGGTGCGAATGATCTGGCCGGAATCGTTGGCCGCCTGCTGTGCCTCCTTGCGGGCGTTGGCGGTGCCGACTGCGGCGCCGAGCAGCGCGGAGTTCAGTTCGGTGCGCTCCTTGCGCTTGGCCTGCCCGTAACGCGCGCGGGCGTCGGCGCTGGCGCGCTCGACCTTCTGCTTGAGTTCTTCCAGCGCCATGGCCGTGCCGGTCACAGCACAACTGGCACCGCCGGTGAACGCGGCGGCGACCCAGCAGCCGTTGTCACCGTCCTTGCAGCAGGCCCAGGCCGGCGTGGTAGCGCCGACCGCGAAGGTCAGGACGACGGCCTGGACGAGGGTGCGAGGTTGCATCGTGGCTCTCCTTTGGTTTCGGAACGGACCGAGGTCCGGCGAAATGCAGGCTAACCACGCGCCAGTAACAGATCGGAAACAGATCGCTCGGAGACGGTTCGCGCCGCTGTCGAATATCTGCGCGCGACTGGTCTCGCCAGCCGCGCTCTACTTCAAGAGGTGAGCGACGATCGCCTGGGTGGCGGGCGAGGGCAGCACGCCGAGGTTATGCGACAAGCTGGCGCGCAGGCGCCGATAGGCCTGCACCGCGCCCGCCTCCTCGCCGGCCTGCACCAGCAGCACCAGCAGTTGCCGATGCAGGTCCTCGGCGAGCGGATCGAGCACCGCAGCGGATTCCAGCAGCGCGATCGCGGTGGCGGTGTCATTGCCGCGCGCCAGCGCTGCGCCAAGTTGCACCACGCCGCGCGTGAAACGTGCATGCAGGCGCTGGCGCACGCCAAGCAGCCAGGGATTGAGCGGCTCCTCGGCGAGGAAGATGCCCTGGTACCAGTGCAAGAGGTCGGTCCCCAGGCTGTGCAGCGAGGGCTCGTCGCTGTTCACGCCGCGGCCGAGCACCGCCTCGATGCGGTCGCACACGCGCTCGAAGCCGTCCGTGTCCACTCGCACCAGGCGGTCGTCCAGACTCAGGCGGCCCTCGCCGCTGATGATCGCCGCGTCTTCGCCGAGCAGTTTGCGCAGCCGTGCCAGCGTCACCTTGAGCGAAGCGCGCGCATCGACGAGATCGGACTCCGGCCACAGCTGCGCGGCCAGGGTGTCGGCCGCCACGCCGCGCAGGCCGCCCGCGGCCAGACAGCGCAGCAATTCAAGCGGCTTTTTCTGCGCCTTGCCGGGTGAGGTGTAGGGCTGCCCGCCGACCTGTAGCGCAAAGCCGCCGAGGGTGCGCACGTCGATCGGCCACGGCCAGCGGCGTAGCTCGCGGCTGGGCGCGCGCAGGCCGCGCTGGCGCACCGCGGCCTGCACGAACTCGATCTCGATGCCGGCCTCGAGTGCGTCGGCCGCCAGTTGTGCCGCCTGCGCCGGCAGCGAGATCAGGAAATTCGGCCACTTGAGTGCGCGCACCTGGGCGAAGGCGCACTGCAGCTGGGCGTGATACCCGGCGCGGTCGGCGCCTTGGCGCAGCCGCAATGCGCGCAGCAGTTCGATCACGCAGTCGACGATGCGTCGCGGGCGGGTGTCGCTGCCCAGGTCGGGGGCGCGTTCCCTGAGCAGGGCGATCGCCTCATCGAGCCGATCGGCCAGCGTCAGCGCCCACACCCGGGCCAGCACCTGCGGCCCGCGCTGGCGCAGCGGCGTGGCGGCGGCCTCGATCGCGCGCAGGCAGTCGGCCGACAGCGTCAGCGCGGCATCGGCGTCGCCGTCGAGCAGGGCGCCGCGGGTGCGTTCCATCAGGTACTCGGCCAGCCGCATCGGCTGGTCCGGATCGACGCTCGCCTCCATCTCGTCGAGCAGCGGGGGCACCTGCTCGGTCAGGCCCCGCGTCACCGCGGCGAACAGTTCCGCGTGGGCGATATCGAAGCGCAGGGTCTGCAACCCATGCGCCTGCGCCAGCGCGCGCGCCTCGTCCCACATGGTGCGCAGCTTGGCGGCGTAGCGCGCGTTCTTCTGCTGCAGGTTGAAGCGCAGGTAGCAGCGGCCGGCATGCACCAGCACGCGCCCGGCCAGCAGCGGCGCCGGCTGGCCGCGCCGGCGCCGCGCATCGAGCAGCAGCATCAGCGGCTCGAAGCGATCGGCGAGGTTCTCGATCTCGATGAAGTCGAGCAGCACGCGGCCGACGATCAGCAACTCGTCGAGATCGGCGCGGCTGCCGTGGTCGAGCACCGTATCCAGCGCATGCGACAACCGGCCGCGCACGTCGTCGGCTGCAAGCAGCGGCGCATCGCTCAGGTGGCCGGCACCCATGAGCGCGCAGTCGACTCGCGCCTGCGACCAAGGGTCGAGCTGATCGAATGCCGGCGCATGCTGCCGCAACCGCTCGATCCAGCGCGGCACCGCATCGAAGCGCTGCCACGCGGTCTGCAGGGCGGTGACGGCGGTGGCCGCCACCCGCAGCCGGCGTGGCGCCTCGGCGTCGGCCGCAAGCAGGCCGTAGGCGCGCTCGAGCGCGGCGAGGGCAGCGGCTTCGTCGTGGGTGAGCAGGCGTGCCGCGTCCGCCAGGGCCGACTCGGCATCGCGGGTGCTGCGGGGCGATTCAGGACGGGGTCCGGCCACGATGATCGACGGGAACAATCGGCACGCCAGGCAGCGGCGGCAGCGCGTTGGGACGTCAGGCGCCCGCCGGTGCGGCCGGTGGCGGGCCGGGGGATGATGCCACGCGCGCGCATACACGCGCGCGAGTCCGCACGGCTGAACGCGGCGGGGCGGCGGGCTCCTCGCAGGTGCGGGGCCGTTGCGCCGGGGCGTGCGGCTGTTTGGTCCCCTGCCGTCGCCGCCGAGCGTGAATTTCGTCCACGCGGGCCAGCGATTGCGATCCGTTCCCGATCTGTTACCGCGGCCCCTCCAAGATCCGCTTCACCGCAAGGCGGGCTCGTCCGCCGCGTGAACAAGGAGGGCAGATGCGCAAGCATTCGATGTTGTTCCTGCTGCTGGCCGGGGCCGTTGCCCTGGCGCCCAAGGGCGCCGAGGCGCTCGATGCGGCGCTCCGCGTGAGCACGCCGAAGCTGCAGTACACAGGCGTCGCGGGTGTGCCACAGGCGGCATCGGTGCTGGTGCTGCGCACGCAGCGGCTCGAATTCACCGGCGTAGCCGGGTTGCGTTAGGAGATCGCCATGCACAACGCAAGCATCAGGCGCACGCTGCTGGCGCTCGGCCTGCTGGTCACTGCTGGCGCGGTCCAGGCGGTGCAGGTCGAGTTCAATGTGCCGGTCGAGCTCAAGCACATCGACCCGGCAGCGACCCATGTCATCGTCACCTGCGGCAGCTGGGCGCGGGACGGTGCCCGCTACCTCAACTATCGATCGGTCGAGGTGCCGCTGCAGAACGCCGGCACCCACAAGGCGTACAGCGGCGTGGTGCGCGTGGTCGTCACCTGGCCCGGGACCACCGTGCCCACGGGCGACTACCACTGCGGCATGGCCATGCGCACGGCCACTGGCCTCGCCGAATTCACGACCCGTCCGGCGGCGCCGCGTACCACCGCCGTGATTGCCGTCGACAGCACCTTCGGCGACCTGAACCTGCAGGCGGCGCCGGGCACGCAGACCCGCTCGACTGCAACCATCGCGCCGCTGAAGGCGCCGGTGGCGCCCAAGGTGCCGTCTGGCACCACGCTGCCGCCGCCGCGCTGAACATGCTGCCCATCCATGTGCGTGCCATGAGGTTGCCATCGTGTCGTTCGCTGCGTCGTCGACGGCGGGCGGGTATGCGGTGCCAGATGCGACGCCCGCCGCAGACGCGTGCGCTGGGACGGGCGCGCCCCGCCAGCGATACCGGAGGGCGGGCATGTTGCTGATCTTCGTGCGCGGGCAGCTGCTGCTGGGGCTGGTACTGCTGTGCTTTGCGGCCGCGGTTCACGCTGGCGAGGACGTCGCCAACAGCAAGGACCATTCCTTGCTGAGCCGCTATCCCGACTCGCACATCACGGCGTACGAGCGCAGCTACAACTCGGTGCAGGTGCCGGTCGCCGGCCAGGGCCGTCAGGTGCAACGCAAGACGATCGAAGGCGATGCGACGGTCATCCGCTACTTCTACAACTCGCCGGAGAAGCAGCCCAGCCCGCTGCAACTGATCCGCAACTACCAGGCGGCGATCCGGTCGATCGGTGGTCAGGTGATGTACGAACGACTGCCGCGCGATTCGGACAGCGGCGAGACCACGCTCAAGGTGGTCACGGGTGGCAAAGAGGTGTGGGTACGCGTCGAGCCCGACATCTTCGGTGCGCCGACGCAAAGCTACCGGCTGTCGATCGTCGAGGTGGCGGCGATGCAGCAGGTGGTCAGCGCCAGCCAGTTGCTCGACGAGCTGAACAAGAACGGCTACGTCGCGCTCTACATCAACTTCGACACCGGCAAGGCCGAGCTCAAGGACGACGGCCACGCCACCGTGGCCGAGATCGTCGCGATGCTCAAGGGGGCGCCGGCGATTCGCCTGGCGGTCGAAGGTCACACCGACAACGTCGGCGCGGCGGCGGCCAACAAGGCCTTGTCCGAGCGGCGCGCGCGCAGCGTGATGACGGCGATCGTCAGCGGCGGTATCGAGGCCAAGCGCCTGAATGCGGCTGGCTTCGGCCAGGAGCGGCCGTTGGCCGACAACCGCAGCGAAGACGGGCGCGCCAAGAACCGGCGCGTCGAACTGGTCAAGCAATGACGTCGAAGCGCGATGCCGTGAGTGGGCCTGTGCGGGGAGCAGACATGGCTTCAGTTCGGAACCGCCGTCGGCAACTGCTGGTGGCAGCGTGCCTGGTGCCGCTGGGCGCGGGCTGTGCCCAGGCGCCGTCGGCGGCCCGCGTCGACGACTCGTCTTCGGCGCGCGAGCTGCGGGCGGTGCCGCGCCGCGCGGGCACGCGTCCGGTGGTGACGATCTACGAGTTTCGCAGCGCGGTGCCCGAGGTTGCGCCGGGCGCGGCGCAGGAAATGTTCGTTACCGCCCTGATCAAGTCGGGCGCGTTCGCGGTGGCGGAACGGCAGCGCCTGGCGGCCGGCGTGATGCGCGAGCGACAACTGGCGGCGCAGGGCGTGAGCAGTGGCGGTGCGACCGGCCAGGTGGCCGCCGCGCGCTACGTGTTCGAGGTCGTGGTGTCGGAGGCGAACGCCGGTGCCAGCGAGAGCGCGCGTGGGGTCGACATCGGCGGCATGCGGGTGCAGACCGGCAGCGCCGCCGACAGCATCGGCATGGATGTGCGCATCGTCGATGCCAACACCGGACTGGTGGTTGACGCGGTCAACGTGGTCAAGAAGATCGAGGCGTCGAGCACCAGCGTGACCGGGGTCGGCAACCTGCTGCAACGGCTCAGCGGCATGCGCGGCAAAGATCTGCCGTTGCCGCTCGATGCGGAAAGCCGCAGCAGCCGCAAGGAAGGCGTGGACCGCGCGCTTCGCTCGTGCATCGAGGTCGCCGTCGCCGAGCTGGCGCGTCGACTGAACGACGACTAGCTCGCTACATGAGCTTCCTCGCGCAGGCGCAGCGCGGGCAGTGGGTGATGTTCGTGTTCGTGGCGGCCAGCAGCGACGACTTCAACCGCCTGGCACCGCAGGCGACGGCGATGTTCGCCTCGTTGACGCTGCCGCCCTAGGTCGCTCAGACCGGCAGCGAGGCGAGATCCACCGACTTGATTTCGTCGCGCGCTGCCTCGAAGCCGGGCAGCAGTTGCGCCACCGCGTGCCAGAAGCGCGGGCTGTGGTTCATTTCCTTCAGGTGCGCCAGTTCGTGCGCCACCACGTAGTCGATCACCGGCAGGCCGAAGTGGATCAGCCGCCAGTTCAGGCGGATGCGCCGGTCGTGCGTGCACGATCCCCACTGCGAACGCGCCGATGACAGCGACCACGCCTTCGGCTGCGTCTCGAGTCGCTCGCCAAGCAGGGCGAGCCGCTCGCCGAGTACGCGCCGCGCCTCGGTCTGCAGCCAGGCCTGCACTGTGTCCTTGATCTGCCCTTCCAGCGCATCCGTTGGCAAGGCCAGGTGCAATTCAGCGGCGCCCGCGGCGGTGTGCAGCAGTTGCGTCGTCTCCACCTCGGCCCGCAGGCGCAGCGTGATCGGCGCGCCCAGGTAAGGCAGGGTGCCGCCGCAGTGCCAGCGCACGTCGGGCAGCTGGCGGCGCGCCTTGAAGTCGCGCCATTCGGTGAGCTTGGTGCGGATCCAGCGTTCCTTCTCGCCGATCGCCGCCTCGATCTCGCGCAGCGCGATCCAGCGCGGGGCGCTGACGGTCAGTCCGTTGTCGTCGATCTGAAAACCGATGGTGCGGCGCTTGCCGCGCTTGAGGCGGTACGCGGTCGGCTGGCCGCCGAGCAGCACCTGGCGCTGGCGTTCGCCGGCGATCGGGTCGATCTTGGCTGCCGGCTCGGATGCAGGCGGCGCTGCCGGCTCGTCGAACAACAACGACAAGGACAGCTGGCGGGCGTCGAGCTTGGCGGAAGACGGGTTCAACGCGGGGGCGACGGGACGGATCGCTGTGGTCGTGAGCGCCGCGCAGTGTGCCTCACATTTGCTCGGCGCAACAGTCAGTGCGGATGTGATCGCCACGTGATGCTGCGGTGGAGCTGCACGCTGACACTACATCTTGGGTCTGACGCGATGGAACCGTGTCTCAGGTCTTCTTGGCGCGCTGATCGATGCCCGGAACGTAGGGTCCTGTATAGCGGTGTGGCGCAATCCGCCGCATCTCGGTCTCGATCCACGCCTCGACCTCGGCGCCGACCTGGTCCGAGGTCTTGCCGGCGGTGGGGATCGGCGGGCCGATGCTCACCGTCACCTCGCCCGGCCGCTTGATGAAGAAGCCGCGCGGCCAGACCTCGCCGGCGTTGACGGCAATCGGCACCACTGGCACGCCGGTGCGCACCGCCAGCCGCGCACCACCCGTCTTGTAGCGCTTGGTCGAGCCGGGCTTGGTGCGTGTGCCTTCCGGGAAGATGACGATCCACCAGCCGTCGCGCAGGTGCTCCTCACCCTGCGTGACCACCTGCTCGAAGGCGTCCTGCCCGCGCGAGCGGTCGATGTTGATCATGCCGATCGAGGCCAGGCCCCAGCCGAAGAACGGGAGCCAGTGCAGTTCGCGCTTGTAGACAAAGCTCAGGCGGCGTGGCATCACGCTCGGCAGCCAGAGCGTCTCCCAGGTCGACTGGTGCTTGGGCAGCACGACGGCCGGACCATCGGGCAGGTTCTCCCAGCCCTCCACCTTCCAGGTGACGCCGCAGATCAGGCGCGCCATGTTGATCGCCAGCCGCGTCCACATGGCGCACAGCGCGTAACGGGTGGTGGGCGGACGCACCCAGGCCGCCAGCACCACGAATGACCACGGGATGACGATCGTCGTCATCACCACGACGTACAGCAGCGCGCGCAGCCTGAACATCGATCGCGCCGCGCCGTGTCAGCCCGCCGCGAGCAGGGACAAATCGGCCACGCGGTTCATCTGCGCGCGCAGTGCGGCCAGCAACGCGAGGCGGTTGGCGCGGATCGCCGGGTCGTCGACGTTGACCATCACGTCGTCGAAGAAGCGGTCGACCGGCAGCTTCAGCGGCGCGAGCGCCGTGAGCATCGCGGTGTAGTCGCCGGCGGCGAACTGCGCGTCGGTCACGGGCTTGATGCGGTCGAAGGCAGCGGCAAGTTCCTTCTCGGCGGGTTCGAACAGCACCGCGGAATCAATAGCGCCCGGTGTGCCCTCGGCCTTCTTGAGGATGTTGCCGATGCGCTTGTTGGCCGCTGCCAGGCTCTGCGCCTCGGGCAGGTCGGCGAAGGCGCGCACCGCTGCCAGCCGCGGCGTGACGTCGTCGATGCGCTGCGGCTTCATCGACACCACCGCCTCGACTTCGTTGGCCGAGTAGCCTTCGTCACGCAAGAGGCCGCGCAGGCGGTCGAAGAGGAAGGCTTCGAGGTCGACGCGTGGATCGGCAAAGCCCTTGGCGCCGGCAAACGCGCTGACGCCGATGTCGAGCAGCTGCGCCAGTGGCAGCGTGATGTGCTCCTCGATCAGCATGCGCAGCACGCCGAGCGCGTGCCGCCGCAGCGCATACGGATCGCGGTCGCCGGTGGGCCGCTCGCCGATGCCGAACAGGCCGACCAGCGTCTCCAGCTTGTCGGCCAATGCGACACAGGTGCCCACGCGCGTGGTGGGCAGCGCATCGCCAGCAAAGCGCGGGCGATAGTGCTCCTCGATCGCGCCCGCCACGTCGGCGGCTTCGTGGTCGTGGCGCGCGTAGTAGGTGCCCATGATCCCCTGCAGTTCGGGGAACTCGCCCACCATCAGTGTGCGCAGATCAGCCTTGGCCAGCCGCGCGGCGCGCTCCACGTGAGTGGCGTCGACGCCCACCGTCTTGGCGATCTCGACAGCGATGCCGGTGATGCGCTCCACCCGTTCAAGCTGCGAGCCGAGCTTGTTGTGATAGACGACGCTGGCCAGCCCCGGGATGCGACTGTCGAGCGTTTGCTTGCGGTCCTGGTCGAAGAAGAACTTGGCATCGGCCAGCCGCGCCCGCACCACGCGAGCGTTGCCACCGACAATGGCCGTCGGGTCCTTGGGCTCGATGTGCGAGACGAGCAGGAAGCGGTTGAGCAGCCTGCCGGCCTCGTCCTTGAGCGCGAAGTACTTCTGGTTCTGCTGCATGGTGAGGATCAGGCACTCCTGCGGCACGTCGAGGAATTCCTGCTCGAAGCCGGATTCGTACACCACCGGCCACTCGACCAACGCGGTGACCTCGTCGAGCAGTTCCGCCGGCATCACGGCGTGGGCGCCGAGGCGCTTGGCCGCATCGGCGACCAACTCGGCGATGCGCCGATGGCGCAGCTCGAACGAGGCGATCACCTTGCCCTGCTCGAGCATCTGCTGCTCATAGGTGTCGGCCGCATGGATCGCGATTTCTCCCTCGCTAAGGAAGCGATGGCCGAAGGTCTTGGTGCCGGCATCGAGGCCGAGCGCTGTGATCGGCACCACCGCATGGCCGTGCAGCGCCACCAGACGATGCGCAGGTCGCACGAACTGCACGGTGGTGCGGCCGTCGGCGAGCTGGTAGCTCATCACCTTGGGGATCGGCAGCTTGGCGATCGACTCGTCGAGCGCGAGCTGCAGCGCCTCGGCCAGCGGCTCACCCGTTCTGACGCCCTCGTAGAACAGCACATCCTGCTTGCCGTCGTTTTCGCGTGCCAGGGATTTCGGATCGGCGCCGGCGCCGAGCGCAGTGAGCTTCTTCAGCAGCGCGGCGGTGGCATTGCCGAGCGCGTCCAGGCCAATGGCCACCGGCAACAGCTTCTGCCGGAACGGCTGGTCGTCCGAACGCGCCTTCACTGACGTGATGTGCACGGCGAGGCGGCGCGGTGCACCGAATGCCGTCACCTTCGACTCGTCCGACAGGAACTGGCGCGCCCGCAGTCCCTTCTCGATGCCGGCGGCAAACGCCTGCGACAGCGCCTTGAGTGCCTTGGGGGGCAGCTCCTCGGTATTGATCTCGACCAGCAGCGACGCGGCAGCCATCACGCGGCCTCCTGGCGCGTGGCGTCGCCGAGCATCGGGAAGCCAAGCCGTTCGCGCGAGTCGAAGTAGCTCTGCGCAATGGTGCGCGACAGGTTGCGGATGCGGCCGATGTAGGCGGCACGCTCGGTCACGCTGATGGCGCCGCGCGCATCGAGCAGATTGAACGTATGCCCGCACTTGAGCACCATCTCGTAGGCGGGTAGCGCCAGTTGCGCCTCCATCAGGCGCTTGGCTTCAGCCTCGAACAGGTTGAACTGGCCCAGCAGCACCGGTGCATCGCTCGCCTCGAAGTTGAACCTGCTCTGCTCGACTTCGTTCTGATGGAACACGTCGCCGTAGGTGAGCACCTTGTCGACGCCGCGGTCGCGCCAGCGGGTGTAGATGAGGTCGAACACGTTGTCGATGTCCTGCAGGTACATCGACAGGCGCTCCAGGCCATAGGTGATCTCGCCCGTGATCGGCCTGCATTCAAGCCCGCCGACCTGCTGGAAGTAGGTGAACTGCGTGATCTCCATGCCGTTCATCCACACTTCCCAGCCCAGGCCCCAGGCGCCCAGCGTCGGGTTCTCCCAGTTGTCTTCGACGAAGCGGATGTCGTTCCGTGTGGTGTCGATGCCGACCGCCCGCAGCGAGCCGAGGTACAGATCGAGGATCTCGGGCGGCGAGGGCTTGAGCACGACCTGGAACTGGTGGTGCTGGTGCAGGCGATTGGGGTTCTCGCCGTAGCGCGCGTCCTTGGGTCGGCGCGACGGCTGCACGTAGGCGGCGCGCCAAGGCTCCGGACCGATGGCGCGCAGAAAGGTGGCGGTATGCGAGGTACCTGCGCCGACCTCGAGATCGATCGGCTGCAGCAGTGCGCAGCCTTGCTGATTCCAATACGCCTGCAGGCGCAGGATGACTTCCTGGAAGCTGATCATGGGACCGTACGACGATGGCGCCGGGCAACGGCGCGGCGGGATGGCGATTGTACGGGCGGGGCTTTGGCAAGCCCGACCGGCAGCAAGCCTCCACGGCGCAGATCGCCCAGGCAGTGGCGCGCTCGCAATCGGTGCTGGCGCGAGTCAGCGGCAGCAGGCGCGTGAACGCCGTGGCGTTGAGGTGAACGGACGGCCGGTGCTACTCGCAGGTCGACGTTGGCGCGTTGTCAGGCTGCACCAGTACGCAGGCGGCCTCGGCCCGGCGCAGCGCGAATGTGCTGTGGCCGATGCGCACGGCGATCGGATCGCCGCCCAGCGCATGCGCCACCACGCGCACCGCCTCACCGGTGATGAAGCCCAGGTCGTGCAGGCGCTCCTGCAGTACGGTGCCGTGTTCACTCGCGGCGACATGCAGCACGCGCGCCGGCTGGTTCTTCGGCAAGCCCGACAGGGCCAGGGCGATGGCAGCAACAGCAGCCAATGGGACTCTCCAAGCGAAAGACGCGTCAGGCAGCATTGCACCGCGCTGTGGCCACGCGACCTTGATGTGGCGCAATACAAATGCGAGTCATTCTCATTCTCTGTATCCATGGCACGCGTGCGTGCGCGCGGGTGACGCGCTTGCTCCACCACCCACCATGACGCTTGTTCTCAGACATGCAAAGGAGCGGTTGCTCCGCCTGGCGCTGCTCGGGATTGTGGCCACCGCCTATGCCACCGCCACCGCTGCCGCGCACGCGGACTGCGGGCTGGCGGACTTCCGGCGTGACGCGCTGCGCCTGGCCAACGAGGCGCGTGCCACGGCGCGCCAGTGCGGCAGCCAAGCGATGCCGGCAGCGGGCGCGCTGGTGTGGAACGACGCGCTGGCGCGTGCCGCCATCGCGCATGCGCAGGACATGGTCACGCGCGACTACTTCGAGCACGTCGGCAGCGACGGCCGGAATGTGGGCGACCGCATGACGGCCGCGGGCTATCGGTGGCGCGCGGCAGGCGAGAACCTGGCGCTGGGGCCGGCATCGATCGCAGGCGCGGTCCAGGGCTGGCTCGCGAGCCCGGGTCACTGCGCCGCGCTGATGGATGCGCGCTTTCGCGATCTCGGCCTGGCCTGCGTGCGCAACGCCGGTGGACGCCCCATCTGGACGATGACGCTCGGCACACCTCGCTGACGTGGCGCGATCACCGTGATCAGCGTGATCAGCGCAATCAGCGCGGTCGGATCACCCGCAGCGCGAGAACCAGCGCCAGCATCGCGCCGATCGCCAGCAGCGCCGGCCAGTCGCCGAAGCGGATGTAGGGGGTGAGCCCGGTGTGTCCGGTGACCTGGGCGGTGAGCGCGGCTTCGGTCAGGTACGGCAGGCGGTCGGTGACGCGGCCGCGCGCGTCGATCACCGCGGTGGCGCCGGTGTTGGTCGCGCGCAGCATCGGCCGGCCGGTCTCGAGCGCACGCAGGCGTGAGATCTGCAGGTGCTGGTCGAGGGCGATCGAGTCGTTGAACCAGGCCAGGTTGCTGATGTTGAGCAGCAGCGTGGGCGCGCGCGCCGGCACCTGCCAGGCGCTGATGATCTCGGCGCCGAAAAGATCCTCGTAGCAGATGTTGAGTGCGATGCGCTGGCCCGCCAGATCCATCGGACCCTGGTAGGGCGCGCCGCGCTGCTGGTCGCCGATCGGCATGTTCATCATGTCGACGAACCAGCGAAAGCCCCAGGGAATGAACTCGCCGAAGGGCACCAGGTGACGCTTGCTGTAGCGCTGCATCGGCGGCATGGCATTCGGCACCAGGCCGACGGCGCTGTTGAAGTACTGGCCCGGCGGATGTTCGATGAACACGCCGAACACGAGCGCGCTGCGGTTGTCCCGCGTGTAGTCGAGCAGTTGCCGGGTCACCGCATCGGGCAGATTGTTCAGCGGTACCGGGAACACCGACTCCGGCAGCACCGCCAGATCCACCCGCGGCCCGGCCAGCAGGCGTGCATGCACGTCGAGCGCGCGCTGCATGCCGTCGTCGCTGAACTTCAGATCCTGCGGCACGTTGCCCTGAATCAGGCGCACGCTGATCGGTGTGCCTGCCGGCTGAGTCCATTCGATCCTGCGCAGCGCCTCGCCGCCAGCGACCAGCAGCAGTGCTGCGGCGCCAGTCACCGCGAGCATCCGTGGCGCGCGTCGGCGCTCGCGTGTCCACAGCGCGACGGCGCCAGCCACCACCGCGGCGATCAGCGTGATGCCGTAGACACCGACGATCGGCGCGAAGCCCGCCAGCGGACCGTCGCTGTGCGCGTACCCGCTGCCGAGCCAGGGAAAACCGGTGAACGCGGTGCCGCGCAACCACTCGCTGCCGGCCCAGGCCGCCGGCAGCGCCAGCAGCGCATGCGTCACGGGTCCGCGGCCGAGCTTGTGCGCCACGCCCAGGGCCAGCGCCGGATAGCAGGCGAGGAATGCACAAAAGGCCGCGGTGGCCGGCCCGGCGAGCCACGCTGGCATGCCGCCGTAGTCGTGCATGCTGATGTAGACCCAGGACACGCCGAGTCCGAACCAGCCCACGCCGAACGAGAAGCCCAGCAGCGTCGCTGCCTGCGCTGATTGCACGCGCAGCGCGATGGCAAACAGTCCGGCCAAAGCCAGCACCTGCAGCCACGGCAGATGCCACGGTGCAAAAGACAGGGCGTGTAAGAGGCCGAAGGCCAGCGCGGCGACAGGCAGCAACAGGCGATAGGCAGGCGACGTGGGCGTCAAGGCGATCTGATCGAGTGACGGCAGCGGCCGCCGGTGCTTCGGCGGCGGGGCGCGTGCGCGGGAGTGGTCAGCCCGGCGCGCGACCGGCTTCGAGTTCCTCGAACTCCTCGACCAGCGTACGCGCCAGGCGCGTGACGAGCAGCAGATGCGCCTGGCGAGCGTCGGCGCGCAACACTTCGAAGCGCACCCCGTCCAGTTCGATCACGTCGCCCCGGTGCGGCACACGGCCGAGGCCCTCGGTCACGAGGCCGCCGACCGTGTCGTAGCGGTCATCGGGGAAGTGGGTGCCGAACGCCTCGTTGAACGCCGCGATCTCGGTCAGCGCCTTGACGCGGAATCGACCGTCCTTGTCGGCAACGATGTTGTCGGCGTTCTCATTCTCGTCGTACTCGTCTTCGATGTCGCCGACGATCTGCTCGAGCACGTCTTCGATGGTGATCAGGCCGGCCACGCCGCCGTACTCGTCGATCACCAGCGCCAGATGGTTGCGATTGGCGCGGAACTCGCGCAGTAACACGTTCAGCGGCTTGGATTCGGGGATGAAGACGGCGGGTCGCAGCATCTTGCGCAGGTCGAAGTCCGGGTGCGCGTAAAAGCGCAGCAGGTCCTTGGCCAGCAGGATGCCGATCACCTCGTCGCGATTGCCTTCGATCACCGGGAAGCGCGAATGGCCGGACTCCATCACCTGGGGGATCCACTCGGCGATCGGCTGGGCAATGTCGAGCACGTGCATCTGCGCGCTCGGCACCATCAGGTCGCGCGCTCGCAGTTCAGAGACTTGCAGCACGCCCTCGATCATCGACAGCGCATCGGCATCGAGCAACTGGCGATCGTGCGCATCGGACAGAACCTCGAGCAGTTCCTCGCGGTTCTCCGGCTCGCGAAAGATGAACGCAGACAGGCGTTCGAGAAGGGTCTTGGGGTGGGTGGAGGCGGACGCGATGCGTCCGCGCGGAGACTCTGACATGGGAGTGGGCGACGCGACGGTCAAGTCACCCGGCAGTGGCACGAGCGGTGAGGATACCGGAGGCACCGCTCCGCGGCATGCGCAACTTTCCCCTGGCTGACATCGCGACAGCAGCGCGCAGAGCCAGCACTAACTTTCTCGGCATGGCGCGGCCTCGGGCCGATGCTGCGTTCGCGTCACGTCCGGGTCGGTGCGATTTCGAGGTAGGGGTCGGCGTAGCCCAGATCCGCGAGCAAGGATGTTTCTAGCTTTTCCATGCGGATGGCGTCGCGCACGCGCTCGTGGTCGTGTCCTTGCGCGTGCAGGGTGCCGTGGATCACCAGGTGCGCCAGATGGGCGCGCAGTGACTTGTTCTGCACGCGAGCCTCGCGTGCGATCAGCGGCACACAGAGCACGATGTCGGCCAACACGGGGGCGCGCGCGTAGTCGAAGGTCAGCACGTTGGTGGCGTAGTCGCGGCCGCGAAAGTCGCGGTTCAGGCGGCGCGCTTCGGCCAGACCGACCAGGCGCAAGGTCAACTCGGCGTCCGCTCGCAACGCGTGCAGTACCCAGCGCCGCAGCGTGCTGCGCACCGGCAAGCCGGCGTAGCGTTCGCGCGCGGCCTCGAGTCCCTGCACCGTGAGGGTCAGCCGCGTCGGCGCGCCTGCACTGCGCGCCGCGCTCACGCCTCCGGTTCCGGCCGAGCGGGGCGTTTCGGGCCGCGCGCCATCGGCGGGTTGAGCTTCTCGGCGGCTTCATACGCTTCTACGATGCGCGCCACCAGCGGGTGGCGCACCACGTCGGCCGCCGTGAAATACGTGAAGGCGATGCCGCGCACGTCGTTGAGGATGTGCTGCGCCTCGATCAGGCCGCTCGAATTGCCGCGCGGCAGATCGATCTGGGTGACGTCGCCGGTCACCACGGCCTTGGAGCCGAAGCCGATGCGGGTCAGAAACATCTTCATCTGCTCAGGCGTCGTGTTCTGCGCCTCGTCCAGGATCACGAACGCCTGGTTGAGCGTGCGGCCGCGCATGTACGCGAGCGGCGCAATCTCGATCGTCTGCCGCTCGAGCATGCGCTGCGTCTTCTCGAAGCCGAGCAGGTCGAACAGCGCGTCATACAGCGGCCGCAGGTACGGATCCACCTTCTGCGACAAGTCGCCCGGCAGAAAGCCGAGCCGCTCGCCGGCTTCCACCGCCGGGCGCGTGAGCACGATGCGCTTGACCGCGTCGCGCTCGAGCGCATCTACCGCGCAGGCCACCGCCAGATAGGTCTTGCCGGTGCCGGCGGGGCCGACGCCGAAGCTGATGTCGTGCGCGAGGATCGCCTGGATGTAGTCGCGCTGCCGCGGCGTGCGCCCATGCAGATCGCGCCGTCGCGTGTGCAGTTCGGGCAGCGGCTCGCCGGCGACGACATCGGCGGCGACCGCTTGGCTGCCATCGCGGCCGCGCTGTTCGACGAAGTACAGCTGGATGTCGTCGACCGAGATCGGCCGCTGTGCCCGCCCGAGAAAGTGCTCGATCACGGTGATCGTCTGCTGCGCGCGCTCCTGCGAACCTTCGATGTTGAACTGGTGACCGCGACGGCGGATCGTCACCTCCAGTTCGGTCTCGATCTGCCGCAGGTTGTCGTCGAGGGTGCCGGTGAGATTGGCCAGTTGCACGTTGTCGGCGTCGGCCGCATAGGCGAGCACCTTCTGGGCGGGCTTGCGCGCGGCCATCAGGCGACTCGCTCGTCGGACATGGCGACGTCGGCGTTGCGCTGGCGCCCGGCGGCAACGTCGCCGCGCAGGCTGTGCGCGTATGCGGCGGTGATCGTCACGTCGATCATCTGGCCGACGAGCCGCTCGGCATGTGGACCGCCTGCAAAGTTGACGATGCGGTTGTTGTCGGTGCGACCCATCAGGTCGGCCGGATCGCGGCGCGCCGGTCCCTCTACCAGCACGCGCTGGACGCTGCCGACCATCGTCTCGCTGACGCGGCGCTGATTCGCCTCGATCACCGCCTGCAGCCGCTGCAGGCGCGCCAGCTTGACCGCTGCGGGCGTGTCGTCGGCGAGGTCGGCGGCCGGCGTGCCGGGCCGCTTGCTGTAGATGAAGCTGAAACTGGCATCGAAGTCGAGGTCGACCACGAGTTGCATCGTGCGCTCGAAGTCGTCATCGGTCTCGCCAGGAAAGCCGATGATGAAGTCGCTCGACAGCACGATATCCGGCCGCGCCGCGCGCAGGCGGCGAATGATCGACTTGTACTCGAGCGTGGTGTAGCCGCGCTTCATTGCCGCGAGGATGCGGTCGGAGCCTGACTGCACCGGCAAATGGACGTGGCTCACCAGCTTGGGCAACCGGGCGTAGACATCGATCAGCCGCTGGGTGAACTCCTTCGGGTGCGACGTGGTGTAGCGAATCCGTTCGATGCCTGCAATCTCGTGCACATAGTCGAGCAGCAGGGCGAAGTCGGCGCTGCCGCCGTCGTGCATCCGCCCAAGGTAGGCATTGACGTTCTGCCCAAGCAGCGTCACTTCCTTCACGCCGTGGGCGGCAAGATCGGCAACCTCGGTCAGCACGTCGTCGAATGGGCGCGATACTTCCTCGCCGCGGGTGTACGGCACCACGCAGAAGCTGCAGTACTTGCTGCAACCTTCCATGATCGAGACGAATGCGGTGGCGCCATCCACCCGCGCTGGTGGCAGGTGATCGAACTTTTCGATCTCCGGGAAACTGATGTCGACCTGCGGCTGCCCGGTGCTGCGGCGACGCGCGATCAGCGCCGGCAGGCGGTGCAGGGTCTGCGGGCCGAACACGACGTCCACATAGGGCGCACGTTCGACGATGGCGGCCCCTTCCTGGCTCGCCACGCAGCCGCCCACACCGATCAGCAGATCGGGATTGAGCTGCTTGAGCTGGCGCACGCGGCCCAAGTCAGAAAACACCTTTTCCTGTGCCTTTTCGCGCACCGAGCAGGTGTTGAACAGGATGATGTCGGCATCTTCTGCTCGGTCGGTGGTCACGACACCGGCGTCGGCATGGAGCACGTCGGCCATCTTGGCGGAGTCGTACTCGTTCATCTGGCAGCCGAAGGTGCGGATGAAAAGCTTCCTGGGCGTCTTGGGCGAGTTGTTCGCGGTCACGGTTTAGATCCGGCGGCGAGTGGGATGAAAGCAAATTCTAGGCGCGCCGCCTGCGCTACGGCGCAGCCAGCACGGGACTGTTGGTTGTGGGAACTGCGCAAGTCGCTGCGCCGGGCAGCGTTGGTGCTCAGTTGGCGAGCACGCGGATCAGCCGCACCTGGCCTGAGCCGTCGAGTTCGTACTGGACGCGCGCACCGGGTGCCACCATGTTGGGCGTCAACATCATGTTGTTGCTGTTGATGATCCGCGCACCCGGCGCGGCGCGCAGTGTCTTGTCGTCGATCTTGATGTCGGGCCACTGCAAGATCGTCAAGCGTCCCGGGGCTGCACGAGACGCTTCGCCCGGCGCGCTCGCGCTGGCCGAAGGCAGCGCGGTGGGCGCTTCGGACGCTTGCTCACGAACCTGCGAGCAGCCGCTCATCAGCGCGAGTGCCGCGCTTGCCATGGTCAATTGCAGGAAGCGAGAAGCGCGCATTCGAAGCGGCAGTTCGCGGACGGAAGATGGTGGCGGATCAGGGATTCGAACCCCGGACACAAGGATTATGATTCCTCTGCTCTAACCGACTGAGCTAATCCGCCGAAGGCGCGGATTATCGGCAATGCCGCTGCGGGGGTCAAATCCACGCCCTCCCGGTCACGCGGCGGTCCCCAGCGCTTCAGTTCCTGCTGCTTAACGCTCGACGAGCGGTGCGTCGAAGTGCGCCGCACCGCTCGTTCACGGCTGCAGCGAAACCGTGGGCGGCACGTCCAGCAAGTGGACAAACTCCACGCTGATCAGCGTGCCCGGCAGCAGCGGGTCCTGGGCGCGCGGGTTAAACGAGATGCGCAGCAGGGCGTCGTGCTGCTCGACGATCTCGCGCACGATGGACAGGCCCAGGCCGCTGCCATCGACATTGGTGCCCAGCACGCGATAAAAGCGCTCGAAGATCAGCGGCCGCTCGCGCTCGGGGATGCCCGGCCCTGAGTCCTCCACTTCCAGGTAGGCGCTTTCGCCACTCTGGCGCACGCGCACGGTGACGGCACCTGGCGTCGTCGTGCCGGGCGGCGTGTACTGCAGCGCGTTGTCGACGAGGTTCTTGAGCATCTCGCCCAGCAGCAACGGCAGGCCGACGATACGCACCGGACGCTCCGGCCCTTCGTAGCCGAGGTCGATGCCGCGCGCCAGCGCCTGCGGCACCCAGTCGCGTACCTGGTCACGCGCCAGCCGGCACAGGTCAACTGCTTCGAACGCGGCCAGATCGGTGGCCTGGTGCTCGGCGCGTGCGAGCGCCAGCAGCTGGTTGATGAGGTGCGTGGCGCGTTCGGTGGAGGCGGCAATCTGGCGCAGGCTGCGGCGCAGGTCGTGCGGGTCGGTCTCCCGCAGTGCCAGCTCGGCCTGGGTGCGCATGCCGGCCAGCGGCGTCTTCATCTGGTGCGCGGCATCGGCGATGAATCGCTTCTGCGCGACGACGTTCTGCTCCAGGCGCGACAGCAGCTCGTTGAAGGCGTCCACCAGCGGCGCCACTTCGTCCGGGGCGGCATAGGTCTCGATGGGCGACATGTCGTCCGGCCGGCGGGCACGGATGCGCGACTGCAGCGACGCCAGCGGCCGCAGCCCGCGCGACAGGCCGAACCACACCAGCACCACGGCGATCGGCAGCACGATGAACTGCGGCACGATGACGCCGCGGATGATCTCGTTGGCGAGCAGCGTGCGCTTCTCGAGCGTCTCGGCAACCTGGATCAGCACCGGCTCGGCGTCGGGCATGTTGGCGAACACGAGCCAGGTGTAGGCGATCCTGACATCGGCGCCGCGCACCTGGTCGGTACGCAGCTTGACGACGCCGGGCGTGGGCGCTTCACCGTCGGGCGGCAGCGGCATCTCGCGGTCGCCCGACACGAACTCGCCGCGTAAACCAAGCACCATGAAGTACAGGTTGTCGATGGCGTCGGCGCGCAACAGCTCGCGAGCGGGCACCGGCAACTGCAGCCGCACCTCGCCGCCGAACTCTTTCACGTGGTCGGTCAGGATTTCGACGCTTTCAGTCAGATGGCGATCGAAGGGTGCCCCCGCGATGTTCTGCGCCACGATGTAGGTGATCGTCACGCTCATTGGCCACAGCAGCAGCAGCGGCGCCAGCATCCAGTCGAGGATCTCGCCGAACAGCGAACGCTGCTCGGTCGGCAGGCGCAGCACGTTTGGAAAGGTGGACGGCTCCTCTGGCGGCTTGCGAGCCGGGCGCGTGAAAAATGGCAGCGCCCGGATGTTTGCGCGCCAGGAACGCCGGCGATCGTCGGCAGGCAGCGCGACCGGCTCGGCGGGGCTGGGCGGAGGTGATTCGTCAGGCATGGGTTGCGCGCTGCCTCAGCGGCATGGCTCGTCCACTGTACCGGGCGCGCGCCCGGGCTGCTCAGGCGATGCCCGAGCGGGTGGCCGGTCCGGGTTCGCCCGCCTCGATGACGCGTTCCAGGCAATAGCCGAGGCCGCGCACGGTGACGATGCGGATGCAGGCCGGTTCGAGCTTCTTGCGCAGGCGGTGCACGTAGACCTCGATGGCGTTGTTGCTGACTTCCTCGCCCCACTCGCACAGGTGATCGACCAGTTGCTCCTTGCTCACCAGGCGTCCGGCCCGCTGCAGCAGGATCTCGAGCAGGCCCAGTTCACGCGCCGACAGGTCGAGCGGCGCCTCGTTGACCGCCGCCACCCGCCCGGCCAGGTCGAGCGTGAGGGTGCCGTGGCGCAACAGGCTCTGGTTGGCACCGAGTGCGCGGCGCGTGAGGGCGCGCACTCGCGCTTCCAGTTCGGACAAGGCAAAAGGCTTGGCCATGTAGTCGTCGGCGCCCAGATCGAGGCCCTTGACGCGTTGCTCCACGCTGTCGGCCGCCGTCAGGATCAGCACCGGCGCCGTGCTGTTGCGGGCCCGCATGCGACGCAGCACCTCAAGGCCCGCCATGCGCGGCAGACCGAGGTCGAGGATGACGAGGTCGAAGCCCTGCGCCGACAGCGCGGTGTCGGCCTGCTCGCCATCGGTCACCACGTCCACCGCGTAGCCCACCGCGCGCAACGAGCGCGACAGCCCATCGGCCAGGACCGGATCGTCTTCGGCGATCAGTATGCGCATGGCTGCTTGATATCCTTCGCGCGCCTTGGCGATGCCGGCGACGCTCCCTGGTTAAAGGCAGTCTAGAGCGGCGGCGAAGTGCGTCGCAAGCCGAAGCGCGTTGCGCTGCGGCAAGGCTTGACGACACGTACTGAAGAGATTTACAGTGCCCGTACTGTGAATTAATTCAGTGCTCCGGATTGCATCCTGCGTCCGGCACCGGTCAGGCGGAGGCGACGATGGATGACGGAAGGAGCGGTTTGGTGGCGGACAGCAAGGAGCGTCAAAAGGCCCTGGCGGCAGCGCTGGCGCAGATCGAGAAGCAGTTCGGCAAGGGCTCGGTGATGCGCCTGGCCGACGGCGAAGTCGCCGAGGACATTCAGGTCGTCTCCACCGGTTCGCTCGGTCTGGACATCGCGCTGGGCGTCGGTGGCCTGCCGCGCGGCCGCGTGGTGGAGGTCTATGGGCCGGAGTCGTCCGGCAAGACAACCCTGACGCTGCAGGTCATTGCCGAGATGCAGAAGATCGGCGGCACCTGCGCCTTCATTGATGCCGAGCACGCGCTCGACATCCAGTACGCGCAGAAGCTCGGCGTCAATTTGCAGGAACTGCTGGTGTCGCAGCCAGACACCGGCGAGCAGGCGCTGGAGATCACCGACGCGCTGGTACGGTCGGGCAGCGTGGACCTGATCGTGATCGACTCGGTGGCCGCACTGACGCCGAAGGCGGAGATCGAGGGCGAGATGGGCGACTCGCTGCCGGGCCTGCAGGCGCGCCTGATGTCGCAGGCGCTGCGCAAGCTCACCGGCAACATCAAGCGCACCAATTGCCTGGTCATCTTCATCAACCAGATCCGCATGAAGATCGGCGTCATGTTCGGCAATCCGGAGACCACGACCGGCGGCAACGCGCTCAAGTTCTATGCCTCCGTGCGCCTGGACATTCGCCGCACCGGCAGCATCAAGAAGGCCGAGGAAGTGATCGGCTCCGAGACGCGTGTGAAGGTGGTCAAGAACAAGGTCGCGCCGCCGTTCAAGCAGGCCGAGTTCGACATCCTCTACGGCGAGGGCATCTCGCGCGAGGGCGAGATCGTCGATCTCGGCGCCACCCACAACATCGTCGAGAAATCCGGCGCCTGGTACAGCTATGGCGGCGAGCGCATCGGACAGGGCAAGGACAACGCCCGCGAGTACTTGCGCGAGCGCCCCGGCATGGCGCTCGAGATCGAGAACAAGGTCCGCGAAAAGCT
>JALHMQ010000023.1 GCA_022843955.1 Burkholderiaceae bacterium | reverse complement strand
CAAGCGCAGCGACGCGCAGCTGGCAGCGTCGCTCCAGTGCGACCGCATACCGCGACGGCCGCGCACTCGGCGGTCATGAGGCTCGGCATGTCGTTGCATAGCGGTTCTTCAGACCATCCTTAGATCTGAGTGCTACTGAAGACGGGGGCAGCGCACAGTCGCGTTCAAATCTAGCGCGATAAATCTGGCAGAAACCAGCTAGTCCGAGTTGAGACGCCGGGTGCGTGTAGTTGTACCACCGCCTGCAGTCACGCAGACACTTCATCGTCAACTGAAGCGCAATAGCACTGCATCGTGCGATGCAGCCAGTACCGCACTTGGGCATATCGGGCAGTTCAAGACACTCGGGTACGCCAGGCGGCCGCGGCGAGTTCGGAACGCTTTCCTGTCCGGTTGGATCGCTCTGGACGAGCGGGTTGGATCGTCCATAGAGGTAGGTATTGATCCCCCCCGCAATGCCGATCGGATCACTCTCCAGATACCTCCCCGTAGCCGGATCGTACGACCGATGCCAGTTGTAGTGCAGCCCCGCTTCCTGGTCGGCGTACTGCCCCGGGAAGCGCAAGTTGACGATGGTGCGCTGACCGTTGCCGTCCGGGTCTTCCGCCGGGTTCGTGTCGCCGAAAGCCGCGCTGGTCCAGGACCACACCACGGTGCCCGTGACGTTCCTCGCCTCTCTGGGCGTGGCCAGCTCATCCGTCCTGAGGTACAGCACCGCCTCGACCGCCGTGCTGTTCGATCCGCCCAGCGCCACATTGTTCGCATGCTCGATCTGCGCCACCGGGTGATCGAGCAGCGTCTCCGCCAGCGGCCCTGAGGCGGCCTCGCGCCACACATAGGTGCGGATCGGCGTGCCGCTGCCGCTGGTCTCCGCCAGCAGGTTGCCCGATGGGTCGTAGTGGTAGACGATCGTCAGCGGCGTGGCCGGCAGGCCCAGCGCCGCCGCCCCCTGCGGGGTGAGCGTCTTCCTCGAGCGCTGGCCCGCAGCGTTGTACGTGTAGCTCGCCAGCAGCACGCCGCCCTGGCGCACCTCGCTCAGGCGGCCGGCCTGGTTGTAGGTAAACGTCCTTGTCGCCAGCGGGCTGCCGGTGGCCAGGGCGAGCAGGTTGCCGGCCGCGTCGTAGCTGGCCGTGCTGGCACGGATGGTGGCGTAGCGGTTGCTGCTGGGGGCCGGGAAGTAGCTGCCCGAGCCATCGCTGGTGCGGTTGCCGTTGGGGTCGTAGTGCTCTCGCTTGGCGTTACTTTGAGGATCTGCTCAAGAGCGCAGTTACGCTTCTGTACTCGTTTCCCTCGGCTATAAAAAGGAATTGTCCATTGTTGAAGTCGAGGCGTACGCCGTTGAACCGAGCCGCCAGTCCGACTGGAAAGGCAAGACGCCAAGCGCCAACAGTCTTGACGTCATCGTCGCCAAAGTCGGAGACTTCACAAACGTCAACGGTTACATCAAGGCGCTGCTCGTGGAAGCTTCGAGCTAGGTCTGTCTGGGCTATCTCAACCAGTCGAGTATCGCTTGCTCCACTTCGGAGTGCGTCGATTAGTTCTGACGTTTCGCCGTACCCGCATTCGTCGACGAATCGTAAGCAAGGGTTTTTAAGGTTGCGTCGCGCTAGCATCGTCATCAGCGCTGACTCTGCTGCTGTGGACATGCTGAAGTTAAGCGGGCTTTGATTGTCGGCGGCGGCATGGCTCATTTGTGTTCCAAAGGAATCTATTCATTGAGTCGTCGGGTGGTCTCGCTGACGCATCCAACCCTATTGAAGACCCACTGCCAACGCACGATGATGTCACTCGCCCGTGGAGGGCAAGAGTTGCCGCAGTCGTAGACACAAAGGTACAGCCAGCCGGTTGCGCCCGGAATACTTGGCGAACTGGTGAATGGTCCGAGCTGTTGCACGAGGCGGCAACGATCGCCGATCCGAGCGCCACCACCCTGACCGTCGCCGCGCCCGTTCGGGGGATCGAGCAGTCCGAGTTGATCAAGTCTTCCAGTTGGATGTGAAGATGCATAGCTGTAAGCATTGTTGTAGCGGGTGCCGTCGCTGGCGAGAGATCTGAGTGCGTTGAAAGGCAACAGCACAGCAATAGGGCCGAAGATCTTTAGTGGCAAGTCGGAGTAGATGATCGATCCAATCGGATCACTCTCCAGATACCGCCCGGTAGCCGGATCGTACGACCGATGCCAGTTGTAGTGCAGCCCCGCCTCTTGGTCGGCGTATTGCCCCGGGAAGCGCAGGTTGACGATCGTGCGCTGTCCGTTGCCGTCCGGATCCTGCGCCGGGTTCGTGTCGCCGAAGGCCGCGCTGGTCCAGGACCACACCACGGTGCCCTGAGCGTTCCGTGCCTCTCTGGGCGTGGCCAGCTCATCCGTTCTGAGGTACAGCACCGCCTCGGTGGCCGTGCCGTTGCTTCCGCCCAGCGCCGCATTGTTCGCATGCTCGATCTGCGCCACCGGATGATCGAGCATCGTCTCCGCCAGCGGTCCTGAGGCGGCCTCGCGCCACACGTAGGTGCGGATCGGCGTGCCGCTGCCGCTGGTCTCCGCCAGCAGGTTCCCTGAGAGGTCGTAGTGGAACACGATCGTCAGCGCGGTGGCCGGCAGGCCCAGCGCCGCCGCCCCCTGCGCCGTCAGCGTCTTCCTCGAGCGCTGGCCATTGGCGTTGTACGTGTAGCTGGCCAGCAGAACACCCCCCTGCCGCACCTCGGCGAGACGGCCTGCCTGGTTGTAGGTGAAGGTCCGGGTCGCCAGCGGGCTGCCGGTGGCCAGGGCGAGCAGGTTGCCGGCCGCGTCGTAGCTGGCCGTGCTGGCACGGATAGTGGCGTAGCGGTTGCTGCTGGGGGCCGGGGTGTAGCTGCCGCTGCCATCGCTGGTACGGTTGCCGTTGGGGTCGTAGCCGAAGTTCTGGGTGCGCGCCGGGCCGGTCTCGCTGGCCAGGCGGTTCAGGCGGTCGTAGGTGAAGGTGGTGGTGCCGGCGGCGGTGGTGCGGCTGGTGAGGTTGTTGTTGGCGTCGTAGCTGCGCGCCAGGTCGACCGCCCACACCTGCCGCGACAGCACGGTCAGGGTGCTGCGCATGCTCAACAGCAAGGTCCAAACCCCCAGCCGGCGGCGGGCTGGCCATCACCGCTGTAGGCCAGCTGCCACACGAACAGGGTGGCGGCACCGGCCACCGTGCCGCTGAGGCTGCTGACGCGGCTGTCGAGCGATCATCTGTCACTTCAGCGCGAACGTCGCCTCAATCTGGGCCTGCGCCTTATCAGCTGCGGCGATTTCATCGGGCGTGAGTCTCTGCTGCAGGTTGGTTGCGTTTTGTGGCGCAAGGCGATCGCCATACTTGGCGGCCAAACGGAACCATGCGAGCGCTTCAACCTTCTCTCTCTTCCGATACAGAAGTGCATGGCCCATGGCGTTCATGGCATTTGCGTTGCCTGTCTGAGCCGCCCGGCGCCAAAGCGCCATTGCTGCCGATTCGTCCTTCTCAACACCTGTTCCCTCGAAGAACATCCAACCAAGGCTGTGCATTGCCGCCGGGTGACCTTGCTCAGCGGCTCGTCCAAGGAGGTAAGCCGCCGTCTCGACATCGACGGGCACACCGATGCCATCGCGATACATCGTCCCGAGGTTATGCAGTGCCGACGGATGGTTCTGTTCGGCTGCCTTTCTGTACCAAGTAACGGCCTTGTCCGGGTCCTTTCGTACGCCATCGGAACCAAAGTCGTACTGCGTCGCCAACTCGAACTGAGATTGAGCGTCGCCTTCCTTCGCCGAGCGCTCTAGCTTTCCGATCGGAACTTCTCGCTGCCCCTCAAGAGCTTGGCTCGGTCCGGTCACTCTTTCCGAGCACGCGGCTATTGCGAAAGTCAGAAGAAAACCGAGTAACAAGTAAGGGCGCATGTCAGCGTCGCCGCGGACGGTCTCCGCCACGAGGTGGTGGCGGCCACGGGAAGTCATCAAGCTGCGGCGGGTTGGATCCGCGGTTGACCTGACCCGTCCACTGTCGCGAGTAGTTGCGGTCGAAGATCCAGCGTGTCCCGCCGTCTGAGAAGCCCCAACCTAACGCAACAAGCGCGCCACATTCGTCGTAACAGCGCTGCAGACCAGCCATGATTACTCGCCCGCGCATTTCGGTCAGGTGCAGGCACATCGCTTGACATCACTGAGGCCGAGCGCGTCGCCCTTGATGGAACGCTACGGCGAAGACCGTGGTAGCTAGCGCAAGTGCAACGGCTAGCAGCGTCCAATGAGAGGCGAGAGAAACGGAAACATCAAGCCCATCCTCTGGCGACGACATAAGTGATCTAGGAATGCTAAACGCGCCGTGGAGAGCAATCATTAAGCCCAAAACCGAGATGCTCAGCGCCAAGTAGGCGAGAAGGCTACTAAGTGCCTTTGCAAGTGCGAAGAACAAGAATCCATAAAGCAAGAAGTTAAAAAGCGCGACGAGGAGCACTGTCAGCCACCAGTGGACGGTAGAAACTGGCGGAATCAAAAGAAGAACGGACGCAGGCACGAAGACAAACGATAGCTGCCACGCCCAATAGGAAGCGCTAAATCCGGCCAAGTACAACGCCCCGCTCGCCGCCTGTGTGATCGATGCAAGCGAGAGAGACACTATGGCTCCCGATACTGCGCCTCTAAGCCCCCAAGTCACTGCCTGTCGCCGCGCCAGATCGGTTGGAGAATTAATCATTGCGATACTGGCGAGAGGGGATAGGGTAGAGAATCAAACCAGCCTTCTGGTATTGGCGCTCTGGGCAGCCCGCCCGAGAATCCGCACTCGATAAGGCATTCTCGAACAAATGAAGTACATTGACGTGTATACAGGTTGTAGTTGCCAGGCGTCTCTATTCTCCTGAGCCGGCAAGTGACTACACATGCATCTTGCTCAGGATCGGCTGCCGCGGTTTTGCATCTCGCGTCCGGCGATGTTGGGTCTCGACGAATTTCACCAGGAACGTCGCCGCGCAGCGACCGTAGTCGGTTACCCGGGGTCGGGTAAAAGCCATACGTACCACTCTCGGTTGTCAAACCGATGCCGACATGCCCGGGGCCGCCAGGAAAGAAGCAAACACGAACGTCGAGACCGAGTGGATCTGCGAGCATAAGCGGACTAAGGAAAACGTAAGCGAAGGTGTTGGCTCCGCCCATCAACCCAATCGGATCACTCTCCAGATACCGCCCCGTGGCCGGATCGTACGACCGATGCCCGTTGTAGTGCAGCCCCGCTTCCTGGTCGGCGTACTGCCCCGGGAAGCGCAGGTTGACGATCGTGCGCTGGCCGTTGCCGTCCGGGTCTTCGGCCGGGTTCGTGTCCCCGAAGGCCGCGCTGGTCCAGGACCACACCACGGTGCCCGTGACGTTTCTCGCCTCTCTGGGCGTGGCCAGCTCATCCGTTCTGAGGTACAGCACCGCCTCGGCGCCCGTGCCGTTGCTTCCCCCCAGCGCCGCATTGTTCGCATGCTCGATCTGCGCCACCGGATGATCGAGCATCGTCTCCGCCAGCGGCACTGAGGCCGCCTCCCGCCACACATAGGTGCGGATCGGCGTGCCGCTGCCGCTGGTCTCCGCCAGCAGGTTCCCGCTCAGGTCGCGAGCGCGAAGGCTCAGGGCTGCCGCACCTTGGGCCGTGTCGATCGCTGGCCGGCGGCTAGCTGGCCCGTGTTGCCGCTGAGTACGGCAGCTCCCGCTCGTCTAATCGTTCAGCGCGAAAGGGAACCACGGCCTCTTGGCCAGAGTGGTTAGTCGGCGGCCCACTTCCGCAGCGCCTCCTGCATCGCGCGGTCCTGTTGCATCAGCCTGTGCCTTGACAGATAAGTTAGAGCTTGGCGAACAACCCGGCGCTGATCGGGCGTCATGATGGCTAACCGATTCTTCCATACACTTCCTGCATCTCTCCCCGCTAGATGATCGATCAGGCTATCGGCCACTTGCGACTCGGGCATCTCTATGGCAGTAGTCAAGTATCCAGGCAAGATCCAAAGAAAGGCCGAAGCGTTGAAGTTGGCAAGGGCATCATGAAACCGCCCAAGCAATAGGCCATTTCCAGCCCACGTGGTGACAGAAGCGAATTCCTTTTCAATGTCTTCGTCTTCCCAGGCCTGACCAAAAACCAGGCGTTGCGGCCTCTCCGTTCGAAACGCTTGCGTGATCGACTGTTCAAGTGATCTACGAGGCGCACTGTCGGTCTTCGTCGCCACTTGTACCTACCTCGCAAGAGTCGCAATTTTTCGAGGCAAGGATGTCGCGGCACCGATCAATACCTCTGCGTGCATCCTCGATTCTCTGCTTGTGGGTCTGATCGTCTGGAAAGCAGCGTCGCGATAGTTGCTCTTGCGCATTGATGCAAAGTCGCTTAAGAAGGATCTTGAGTTTAAGCGCGTCGCAGCTGTCAGACTGCTCACAACAAGAAGGCAGCGTCTTGCAGAACAGGACCACGGCCCCGCGCAGCGCTGAGTACACACGAGGTGGGCAACGGCGAGGCGCCTCGCCGTCAGCATCGACCCAGACCAGCGGTCGACTTTCTACGTAAGCGTAGGTATTGATCGTTCCGTCGATCCCCAGCGGATCACTCTCCAGATACCTCCCCGTAGCCGGATCGTACGACCGATGCCAGTTGTAGTGCAGCCCCGCTTCCTGGTCGGCGTATTGCCCCGGGAAGCGCAAGTTGACGATGGTGCGCTGACCGTTGCCGTCCGGGTCTTCCGCCGGGTTCGTGTCCCCGAAGGCCGCGCTGTACCAACTCCAAATGACAGTGCCTTGCGCGTTCCTTGCCTCTCTGGGTGTCGCCAGTTCATCCGTTCTGAGGTACAGCACCGCCTCGACCGCCGTGCCGTTGCTGCCGCCGAGGTTCGCATTGTTCGCATGCTCGATCTGCGCCACCGGGTGATCGAGCAGCGCCTCCGCCAGCGGCCCTGAGGCGGCCTCGCGCCACACATAGGTGCGGATCGGCGTGCCGTTGCCGCTGGTCTCAGCCAGCAGGTTCCCTGAGAGGTCGTAGTG
Organism: Burkholderiaceae bacterium; assembly: GCA_022843955.1. GTDB lineage: Bacteria > Pseudomonadota > Gammaproteobacteria > Burkholderiales > Burkholderiaceae_F > JALHMQ01. The sequence continues at coordinate 78,057 of JALHMQ010000023.1, read as the reverse complement.
GAACACGATCGTCAGCGCGACAGCCGGCAGGCCCAGCGCCGCCGCGCCCTGCGCCGTCAGCGTCTTGCGGCTGCGCTGGCCATTGGCGTTGTAGGTGGTGGTGGCCAGCAGCACGCCGCCCTGGCGCACCTCGCTCAGGCGGCCGGCCTGGTTGTAGGTAAACGTCCTTGTCGCCAGCGGGCTGCCGGTGGCCAGGGCGAGCAGGTTGCCGGCCGCGTCATAGCTGGCCGTGCTGGCACGGATGGTGGCGTAGCGGTTGCTGCTGGGGGCCGGCACATAGGTGCCCGAGCCATCGCTGGTGCGGTTGCCGTTGGGGTCGTAGCCGAAGGTCTGGGTGCGCGCCGGGCCGGCTTCACTGGCGAGCCGGTTCAGGCGGTCGTAGGTGAAGGTGGTGGTGCCGGCGGCGGTGGTGCGGCTGGTGAGGTTGTTGTTGGCGTCGTAGCTGCGCGCCAGGTCCACCGCCCACACCTGCCGCGGCAGCACGGTCAGGGTGCTGCTCAGGGTGACGAGCGCGGCCCAGGCGAGGAGCCGGCGACTGGCCTCGGCATGGCCATGCGCTTGCTGCTGCTGCCGGTACAGCGCGCCGAGCAGCGTCAGGGCCAGCAGCGCCAGCGCCCAGGGCGGCAGCGGGATGTCTTCGTTGGCGGCGGCAGGCGGCTCGGTCAGGGTGGTGCCGCGCGCCAGGCCGTCGGTGTCGCGGGCGATCGCCTCGGTCTGCAGGCTGCCCAGCAGCTGGCTGGCAAGCTGGCCATCGCCGCGGTAGGCCAGCTGCTGCACGAACACGGTGGCGGCACCGGCCACGCTGCCGCTGAGGCTTTGCACCCGGCCCAGCGCATCGCGACCGACGGTGAGGGTCTTGCCGGTGGGGGTGGCGACGGTGGCAACGCGGTCGGCCAGGGTGTAGGTGAAGCGGGTGGTGGTGGTCTGGCCCAGCTCGATGCGTACGACCTCGACCAGGTTGCCGCGGGCGTCGTAGCTGTGGCGGGTGGTGCCGCCGGCATCGGTGACCTGGCACAGGCGGCCGAGGCCGTTGGCGCAGCCGGCGGCACTGTCCCAGGTGAGGGTGATGTTCTCGCCGGCGCTGGGGTAGGTGATGCCGGTGAGGCGGTTGAGGGCGTCGTAGCTGTAGGTGGCGGTGATGCCGCGCGCATCGGTGCGGGTGCGCACGTTGCCGGCGGCGTCATGGGTATAGCCGGTGGTGCCGCGGTCGGGGCTGACCTCCTGGGTGACATTGCCCAGGCCGTCGACCGTGTAGGTGGTGGTGGCGTTGTTGGGGGCGCGCACCGACAGCAACTGGTCGAGGCCGTCGTAGGTGAAGCGGGTCTGGCCGGCGGGGCTGGCGGCGTCGGTGATCTGGGTGAGGCGGTTGAGCTCGTCGTGGTCGTGGGTAGTGACGAGCGGGATCGTGGCCGTTCAACAGGTCAGGTCTAGTTTTCGGATGGCCGCGTCGATTTGCTTTCCATATTCGTTAACGAGAATGATGATGTACTGAACATCCGTACTTGGTGATGGGAGCCGTTTTGTACTTTCTGCGGGCGAGGAGTATCGCAAATGCATAGTCAGTAGCTGCGTTCCTCTTCGCCAGTTCCACGACGCTTGATGCAAGACACGCTTTTGAGCTGCATCGTAAAAAGAATCCCAAGAGCTAAGATCGGGCCTGCACTGTGTCCAGCCTCGCCTCTCAAGACGTAGGAGTGCGTCGGCATCGATTGCTTTTGCCGGATAATCTCTTCTTGCTTGGAAGGTTAATTGGTAGCTTGATGGAGTGTGGGCGTCACGTCGAATCGCCGTTGCATCTACAGGGACAAGAAATCCAAAGTCGTCTCCTGCCGACGCAGCGCACGCGATTAGCGCCGCCGACAAGATTAAGGCGATTCCTCTACATGACTTAGGAAACCGAACGGAGCGAGAGGGCGTCAGCATGGCGGGCACCCCGTTTCCGGGCCTGGTTTGCGAGTACAGAGGCAGCGATTTCCTGTCTCAATGTCGCCATCTCTCGCGCTTGGTCGCGTCGAAGGATCAAAGAAGAGCATTCCTGTAGTCGACGGTAGATCCCTGATGTTCCCCGACCAAGCGACCGCATACTGACAGTCCATGCAAAGCCAATAACAGATGCATAACCGGAGAACTGCAGGCAGCATAGGTTCTGAACCTTGATTAGCCCATTCCCCTTGGCACGAAGCAGCAGGTGACCGCTGTGCCGGGGTGGCGCCCGGTGGCCTGCCGGGATATGTCGGACCTCGAAGTCCTGAACCCTGACCCATAAGGCCGGTCCGGTCCACAAGACGCAGCGGTAAAGCGTAAACATACAGATATGTATTCGGTCCGCCTCCCAACCCCACCGGGTCACTCTCCAGATACCTCCCCGTAGCCGGATCGTACGACCGATGCCAGTTGTAGTGCAGCCCCGCTTCCTGGTCGGCGTATTGCCCCGGGAAGCGCAAGTTGACGATGGTGCGCTGACCGTTGCCGTCCGGGTCTTCCGCCGGGTTCGTGTCCCCGAAGGCCGCGCTGTACCAACTCCAAATGACAGTGCCTTGCGCGTTCCTTGCCTCTCTGGGTGTCGCCAGTTCATCCGTTCTGAGGTACAGCACCGCCTCGACCGCCGTGCCGTTGCTGCCGCCGAGGTTCGCATTGTTCGCATGCTCGATCTGCGCCACCGGGTGATCGAGCAGCGCCTCCGCCAGCGGCCCTGAGGCGGCCTCGCGCCACACATAGGTGCGGATCGGCGTGCCGTTGCCGCTGGTCTCAGCCAGCAGGTTCCCTGAGAGGTCGTAGTGGAACACGATCGTCAGCGCGACAGCCGGCAGGCCCAGCGCCGCCGCGCCCTGCGCCGTCAGCGTCTTGCGGCTGCGCTGGCCATTGGCGTTGTAGGTGGTGGTGGCCAGCAGCACGCCGCCCTGGCGCACCTCGCTCAGGCGGCCGGCCTGGTTGTAGGTAAACGTCCTTGTCGCCAGCGGGCTGCCGGTGGCCAGGGCGAGCAGGTTGCCGGCCGCGTCATAGCTGGCCGTGCTGGCACGGATGGTGGCGTAGCGGTTGCTGCTGGGGGCCGGCACATAGGTGCCCGAGCCATCGCTGGTGCGGTTGCCGTTGGGGTCGTAGCCGAAGGTCTGGGTGCGCGCCGGGCCGGCTTCACTGGCGAGCCGGTTCAGGCGGTCGTAGGTGAAGGTGGTGGTGCCGGCGGCGGTGGTGCGGCTGGTGAGGTTGTTGTTGGCGTCGTAGCTGCGCGCCAGGTCCACCGCCCACACCTGCCGCGGCAGCACGGTCAGGGTGCTGCTCAGGGTGACGAGCGCGGCCCAGGCGAGGAGCCGGCGACTGGCCTCGGCATGGCCATGCGCTTGCTGCTGCTGCCGGTACAGCGCGCCGAGCAGCGTCAGGGCCAGCAGCGCCAGCGCCCAGGGCGGCAGCGGGATGTCTTCGTTGGCGGCGGCAGGCGGCTCGGTCAGGGTGGTGCCGCGCGCCAGGCCGTCGGTGTCGCGGGCGATCGCCTCGGTCTGCAGGCTGCCCAGCAGCTGGCTGGCAAGCTGGCCATCGCCGCGGTAGGCCAGCTGCTGCACGAACACGGTGGCGGCACCGGCCACGCTGCCGCTGAGGCTTTGCACCCGGCCCAGCGCATCGCGACCGACGGTGAGGGTCTTGCCGGTGGGGGTGGCGACGGTGGCAACGCGGTCGGCCAGGGTGTAGGTGAAGCGGGTGGTGGTGGTCTGGCCCAGCTCGATGCGTACGACCTCGACCAGGTTGCCGCGGGCGTCGTAGCTGTGGCGGGTGGTGCCGCCGGCATCGGTGACCTGGCACAGGCGGCCGAGGCCGTTGGCGCAGCCGGCGGCACTGTCCCAGGTGAGGGTGATGTTCTCGCCGGCGCTGGGGTAGGTGATGCCGGTGAGGCGGTTGAGGGCGTCGTAGCTGTAGGTGGCGGTGATGCCGCGCGCATCGGTGCGGGTGCGCACGTTGCCGGCGGCGTCATGGGTATAGCCGGTGGTGCCGCGGTCGGGGCTGACCTCCTGGGTGACATTGCCCAGGCCGTCGACCGTGTAGGTGGTGGTGGCGTTGTTGGGGGCGCGCACCGACAGCAACTGGTCGAGGCCGTCGTAGGTGAAGCGGGTCTGGCCGGCGGGGCTGGCGGCGTCGGTGATCTGGGTGAGGCGGTTGAGCTCGTCGTGGTCGTGGGTGGTGACCAGCGGTACCGCCGGCGTGCTGCGCGGCTCGGTGACGGTGCGCAGGTTGCCGTGGCTGTCGTAGGTGTAGCCGGTGCTCTGGCCGGCGGCGCCGATGTCGGCGGCCAGGCGGCCGAGGGTGTCGAAGCTGCGGTTACGGACGCGGGCGGGGGTGCCGTCGGCGTTGAAGGTCTCCTCGCGGGTGACGTTGCCGGCGTCGTCGCGGGTGGTGATGCGCTGCTGGCCGAGGTTGTCGGTGAGGGTGACCAGGCGCTGGGCGGCGTCGTAGCCGTACTCGACCCAACTGCCGTCGCCGAGGGTGACGCGGCGCAGGCGGCCGGTCTCGGTGTAGTCGAAGGTGATGATCTGGCCGGCGAGGGTGCGGGTGCGCAGCAGGCCGCGCCAGTCGTAGGTGAAGGTGGTGACCACCCCGTTGGGATCGGTGAGGCTGAGCGGCCGGCCATTGCCGTCGTAGGAGGTGAACTGGGTCAGGTGGGACAGCGCATTGCGCTGCTCGGTCGGGTTGCCGGTGGTGGCGTTGTGGACCCAGGTGGTGGTGTCGGAGACATCGGTGCGCGGGCCGTCTTCGGTGAGCTTCTGGCCGAGCGCGTTGTAGGTGAAGTTCCACTCGCGCGGGGTGCCGGTGAAGGCGGCGCCGAAGCCAAGCGCGCCGTTCTGGTCGTTGGTGGCGTGCACACGCATGCGGCACAGCGCGCCCGTGGCGCCGCAGGTGAGGGTGGTGCCGCCGTCGCTGTCGCCGTTGTAGAAGTACAGCGTGATGCGCTTGGGCTCGGCAATGCGGGCGGGCAGCCGCCAGGTCGGGTGCCACTGGCGCGTGGTGGTCCGGGTGCGCAGCGTGGTGACGCCGGCCGAGGTCAGGCCTTCGACGCGCAGCGTCTCCAGGTTGCGCGCGAGGTCGTAGGTGAAGTTGGTGCGGTTGCCATTGAAGTCGGTGCGGCTGGCGACGTTGCCGTTGGCGTCGAACGTCTGCGCCTGAACGTTGCTGCCGCCGCAGGTAGCGCAGGGCTGGCTGACGTTCTGCAGACGGGCGACACCGAACGAGACGGCCGAGGTGTACGTGCGCGCGGTGCCCAGCGGGTCGGTGACGGTGCTGGTGCCGTTGACGTTGTAGGCGACCTGGTAGCGCTGGGTGTTGGCGCCGCTGCCCAGCCGGCTGCTGGTGGCGCGGCCCTGCGCGTCGTAGGTCCAAGTGGCATAGCGCTGGCCGGTTTCGTCGATCAGGCCGGTGAGGGCGTCAGGCAGGTTGGCGCCGGCGGTCTGCAGCGGTTCGTTGTAGAGGTAGGTGCGAATGCGGCCGTCGGGGCGGGTGACGGTGCTAAGGCGGCCTTGCGCGTCGTAGCCGTAGGTGGTGATGCTGCCGTTGGGGTCGGTAATGCTGGCGATGCGGCCGGCCGCGTCATGCGCGAAGGTGAGCCGGCGGTTGAACTGGTCGCGGACGTAGTCGATCTGCCCGTTGGCGCGATAGACGATGGTGATGGTCTGGCCGGCGCGGTCGGCGATGCTCTCCAGGCGTCCTTCGGAGGTGTAGGTCTCGGTGCGATCGTCGAGGTCGATCAGTCGCCAGCGGGGCGGCGCGCCGCCGCTCTGCGGCACGATCACGAGCCGCTCGGAGACGTCCGCTTCCGCGCTGGCCGTGCCGCTGGTGATGGTGAAAGTCAGCCTGCGGCCGTCCGGGCGGAACGCCCGGACCGATCCGCCGCTGCCGTCCGACAGCACCACCAGCATGGCGGCATACGAATGGCGCCAGGTCCTGCCCATGCCGGCGTTGGCCAAATCGCGGCTGCCGTAGAAGCGCTCGAACTGAAGGGCGTGCTGGCCGACACCCGCGTAGTCGCGGTCGCGCCAGAATTTGGTGCCGGTGGCGTGGTTGATCGGGTTGGGAACGGCGCATCCGGTGGGCGCGCAGGGTCCGTTGCACTTCGGCGAGCCGCACAGGCCCGTCTCGGGATCGAAAAGCGCGCCGAGAGCGCAGGTGTCCGCGCCGCCGGCGGCGAAAACAGAGCTGTCGTAGATCTCCGCGAGCCAGATGATGCTGGCCCGGCGCTCGATGACGTTGCGGCAGAAGACTTCTGTCGTATCAATGAAACTGATCTGAGTCTGCACCAACCGATACTGCGTCGACGGGCTGCCCCCCCGCAGTTCATCAAGCCGGCGCTGACCTTCGCCGACGCGGCAGGCTTCCTGGGCGGTGCGCCACTGTCGCGGTGCGGTGGCGTTGTCGCTCCAGACAAGCGCCGCTTGTGTCGGAAACGGGGCGACCGCCGCAGCAAGCAGCAGCAAGATCGACCAGGAAGTGAATCCGGCGCTCACGCCCTCCCACCAGGACTTGCACGTCATCCGAAGGGTAAGCAGCGAAAAGGTGATCGAGTTGCACATGGCGCGATCTCTTTGGCAAGCTGCAATGAGCGAAGCGTCAGCAGACGTCATGGCCGCGTGTTGACGGGCGCTCGCCGCGCGTAGTCCCTTTGGCACGTGCTGCCATGCCGCGCTCGGCTGTTCAGGCACCTCCGGCACTGGGTCGTCATGCGCTCCGATGAGCCGAACGGATCACCGGTCGTTCGCTTCGCCGACACGTGCCACGCCGAAGCTCGTCCCGGGTGTCGTTGGTGGGTCATGCTGTTCGCGGATGGTTCGATGCAAGCCGTATCCGATGCCGTACTTCGTCAACCATGGTCGCTTGCGCGGCTGGCGGCGTTTCTGGCTCTGTTCTTCGGTCTTCAGCTGGCATGGTCAGCTGCGCGCGGCACAGCCGTCGAGCGCGGCCTGATCGAGGGTCTGATCGTTCCGTCGGCAGCGGCACTGGTGAACCTGTTGCCGCTGGGCGTCGATGCGATTGCCGCCGGCGCGCGTCTGGTGTCTGCGCAGGGCAGCATCAACGTACTCAACGGTTGCGAGGGCACCGACGTGCTGTTCCTGCTGATAGCGGCCTTTGCGGTCGCTTCACTGCCTTGGCAGCGGAGGCTTCTCGGCTTGCTGGTCGGGGCTGCGCTGGTGTACGCGCTCAATCTGCTGCGCATCGTCGTGCTGTTCCAGGCCGTGCGGCTGGAGCCGTCCTGGTTCGGCGTGCTGCACTCGACGGTGACACCGCTGCTGTTGACGTTGGCCGTCGCGTTGTTCTTTCTGGCATGGCTGCAGCGGGCCGATGCCGTCACCACCCGGGCGGGAGTGAGGTGATGCGCGCGCTCGGTGCAGGGGGGGCGCGAGCGTCGATCGGTGCGCCGACGATGCACGTTCTGCCGTTTGCCGTCCGACTTGTCCTGGTGGCGCTGCCGCTGATTGCGTTCGCGTCCCTGCTGCAGCGGCCCCTGATCGAGGCGCTGATACCGTGGCTGGTGCTGTGCACCGACGTCCTGGATACGACCTACCGGACCGTGTCCTTCGTGTTGCGACCGGGCATTGAACTCATCTTGCAGCGGACCGTGACCCTGGGCGAGATCACGATCGTCGGCAACCAGGTCCTGATGCCGAATCCACTCGGCCAGGCGGTGCTGTCGACCCCTGCGGGCCACGTGCTTCAGCCACTGGTCCTGGCGTTGGCGGTCGTGCTCGCCGCGCCGGCAGCACGGCCGCTGACCTACGTCGTGCGCTTGCTTCTTCTGGTGCCGCTCCTGGCCGTGGTCTTGGCCGTCGATGTGCCGGCTGTGCTGGCGGCATTGCCGTGGGAACTCCATGTCGACGCGATGGAACCCGACCGCTTTTCGCCCCTGCTGATCTGGAAGGACGTGATGCAGGGTGGCGGGCGGATCGCCTTGGGACTGGCGACCGGTCTGATCGCCGTGCTGGGTTCCGGGCGACTGGTTCGCGACCGTCCATGAGTGCCCGTTCCAGTCGGCGGTGTGCGCTCGCGGTGGTGGCGATCTGCTGTGGCATGGCGCTGCGGCCCGCTCATTCGATCATGGCCGGCGCGTTGCCGGATTCGGCAGCGGCTCGCGTCGACGCCAACACCGAGTTCTCGCCGTGGCGAGGAGTGGTGAGCGTGCAGACGCCCGCCGGGGTGTTCAGTGGAGTGGTCGTGGGGCGCCGTCACGTGCTCACAGCGGCGCATGTTCTGGACACGCTGCCCGCTGCGGCCGATGTTCAGGTGGTGTTCAACGCCTCTGCGACGCCGGTGTCGCGGCGTGCGCTGCGCTATACGCGGCACCCGGACTACGTCGCCTTCGGCGTGCCGAATCTCGCGAACGATCTGGCGCTGATCGAACTCGATGCGGACCGTCCGGCGGCCAGCGTGAGCTACGCCATCGACACCTCGACCGCGACGCCTGGCTCCGAAGTGACGGTGGTGGGCTACGGCGCCAGCGGCAACGGCAACGCTGGGGCGTCTGTGGCGCGCAGCACCGTGGTCAAGCGGGTGGGTCGCAACGTGATCGATGCGCTCGGCACGGATGGCGCAGGTGTGCCACGCCTGTTCCAGTGGGACTTCGACGGCCCGACGTCGACCCCCAACTTCCTCGGTGGACCGACACTGGGCAACGCGGTCGAGACCACGCTGGCAAGCGGCGACTCGGGCGCGGCGGTGTTCAGGGATGTCGGTGGCCAGGCAATCCTCGTGGGGATCGGGACTTTCACCGGCGCGTTTGCAGGGGGCCCGAGCGGGCAGGGCGTATTCGGCACGGCGGGCGGTGGGCAGGTGCTGGCGGGCTATGGTGCTTGGGTCGGCGAGGTGATCGCGGCGTCCGGCTTTGTCGATCCGGTGGAAGACGTGCCGCTGCCGGGATGGGCACTGGTGCTGCTGGGCGCCTGTCTTGGCGCCGGTGCGCTTCGTTCGCGATCGCGTCGGCGTGCGCCGGCGACCGATACAGGTGACACGTAGTCCGAAAGGATCACGCGATGCGTGCAGCAGTCACCGTCGGTCGGCATGCTGTCCGCTGCGATCAGTCTGGCTTCCTCCCCATGTCTCGCTCCGATTCTGCCTTCCGGCCTGTCGGCTCCGTGCCACAAGACTGCCGCGACCGGATTGACCTGAGACGCCGTGCAGCGGTGTCCGCACTTTTGCTCGCCGCCTCTGGGTGCGGCGGGGGCAGCGAGGGGGGCAATCAACCTCCACCGGCGGCGCCGCCACCTCCACCGCCGCCTCCGCCTCCGCCACCGCCACCGCCACCGCCACCGCCACCGCCATCTCCTTCGCCACCGCCGCCTCCGCCACCGCCACCGCCACCGCCCGCACCGCCACCACCGCCACCACCGCCGCCCGCACCGAGTAGCGGTCGGGCCTGGTACATCGATCCCCTGCAAGGCAACGACGGCGGCGACGGATCGATGGCTCAGCCAAGGCGGTCTCTGCCAGCGCTTGCCGCCGGCGATCGCGTGCTGATCCGGCGCGGCACCACGCTGACCGTGCCGGGCGACTACGACCCAGGTCGGGATGACGTTGTCTTCGACAGCTACTTGGCCGCTGCTGACGCCGCGGATGCGCCGAAGCCGGTATGGACGCTGTCGGGCAGCGCCAACTTCGTTGTCTGGACCGGCAACAACAGCGGCGTCGTGTTCCGGAACCTGCAGTTTGTCGTGCCGTTCGGCCAGACCGGCAGGCCAGCGTTCCGGTTGTCGACAAGCGTCCCCGTGCGTATCGGCCTCGTGCTGGAGGACTGCGACTTCGTCGGCGACGATGGTGCGTTCATCGGCTTGTTCTCGGCGCCCCACGAAGGTTTCACTGTGCGCCGTTGCACGTTCACCTGCGCGCGCGCAGCGAGCTTCAGCTACGGCGCCTCGGGCTGCGTGTTCCTGAAGGCATCGGAAGGCCCGGCACCGTTCATGGTGAGCAACATGGTGTGGGACGGAAATCGCATCACCAGCCCGAACGGACCGGGGGTACTGATTCGTTCCGGGTCGGCGAGTGACGACAACGCCATCCGCCACAGTGGAAAGTTCTTCAACGCGACGTTCCGCGCGAATCGGGTTCACGGTTGTGGCACGAGCGGGGTGTTCTTGCGCTGCGGCTTCAACGCACAGGTCACGATCCCGGAGGCGGGGCGCCACTACGGCTGGGACGGCCTGGTGTTCGAGGACAACGTGGTCGAGGACAACGGCGGCTCGGGGGCTTCGATCGGACCGAACATTGACGACACCGTGCGGCGGACGGTGATCCAGCGCAACCGCATCTGGAACAACGGTCGCCGCAACGGCACCACCGGCGGCCTCCAACTGATGGGGCTACGCAATGCGCTGATCCAGGATAACGACTGTCGCGACAACTGGACCACATCGGTCTTCGACGGCGTCAATCTGTTCCTCGACGTGTTCGACGAGGCCACCAGCGCCATGCAGACGAGCGGGGCGGTGGGCTGCGTCGTTCGCCGCAACTACTGCAGCGGCGCGCGTGGCGCGGGCGGTGCCGACTACGCGGCCTGGCTGCAGCAACAGAACCCGAACAGCTCCAACGCGCCGAGTTCGGGTATCCGCCTGTACTTTGCGCGGGGCAACTATGTCTACTCGAACATCCTGTTCGACAACGGCTCGGGGATCGCCTGTGACAAGTCTGCCGACAATGTGATCTTCAACAACACCATCCGGCGCTGCACGATGGGCTTCTACGACGGCGTTGGCATGGCGACCCGCGGCACCGTGTTCGTCAACAACGTCACGATCGACTGCGACTGGGATCACTACGGCCTCGGCATGGACGGATGGTCGCCGGCGCAGCCAAGCAATGGACCGATCGAACTCGACGCTGTTGACGGTCACTTCGTATCGTTCATCGGACCCGGCCAGTTCCTCCTTGTGCGCAACGGCGTCGGCGCGCGCAACTTCTTCATCCGCGAGACAACCGACCCAAACGGCAGGCTCGGACTCGCGGTGATTTCATGGAGGGACTCTGAAGACCGCGTCGATGCAACCGTCCTGCGGCCGTTCTCGGCTCGTCAGTTCGCCAGCGGCGCGCTCTCCATCGGGAGCTTGGAACCTTACGCGAGCGCCGGACGGCGCACGAATGCCCGCTACGGCGCGCGCGTGGGATCGCTGCGAGAGATGACGACAGGGCCAGGCGACATCACAGCGGATCCGATGATCAGCGGCGCTTTCGTGCCACAGCCTGGGTCACCCCTGGTCGGCGCAGGTGAGGCACCGCCGCTTACGCCCTTCGAGCAGATCACCGACGCACGATTGCAGCCGTTTCGTCTACCACCGACCATTGGCGCCCTGGAGTCGTAAGCGCGGCGTCGACCACCGCACCCCACGCGCCGGCGTCGACTCAACTCGTCGGAACGATCGAACTGGCGAGGCCCGCGGGGGCTTCTGCCTGCGCCGGGACGTCGGCGAGCACGGTGTCGAACAAGCGAATCCGCGCCGCGTAGTGGCGATCGAGCCGCCAGTCCTGCAGCAGCTCGACCGCCAACTGGAACGATTCAAGATCCATCTCGTAAAGCTCGCAGATCGGGAACTCACGTTCCTCACCCAGCGCGGTCGTGAGGCGACGCAGCACGTTTGCTGAAGGCGTCTGCGGATTGCGGATGAGGTAGAGACGGACTTGCTTGATTGCATTCATGTGCTGGTAACCGTGGCTTGAGTCGGGCAACGATTTTACTCTCGGTAGGCGGGCTGCGCGCAGCCTCATCGTGCAGCCGCTGTGCGAGGGCGCCCGGACCGTGATGCTGGTGTCATTGAAGAACTCTGGCGATCGCGGACTGCACCTGCGGGTCGGTGGTCGCCAAGGTCTGCGTCAGGTTTGGAGCGCTCGATCCAGCCGGGGTGACCTCGTAGGAAACGCTTGTCAGACTGCCTTGTGATCCGGCCAGTCCGCGCAGGCGAGTCTGGTCCGGGGCGGTGATCGCCAATCCGCTTGCATTGCCGCTGACCGTGAGGGGCGAGGCGCTGAAGCGCGGGGTCGCCAGCGTGAAAGAGCCCGTGTTGACGGTCGCGGGAATGACGATGTCGCGCGGCGCGAAGGTCGCCAGCAATGATGCATAGGTGTCGGTTCGTGCGTTCCGCGTCAAACCGAATCCTCCGCTCAGTTGAACCGTCTGGTCGCTGCGCCTCAGAAGCGTCAGCGTGCCGTTCAGTGTCTGATTGATGCCGTCGCCGCCCACCGTGCGATAGACGAGGCCGGACAGCGTGAAGTCGCCGCTGCCGACATAGGTGGCGCCTGACAGCGTGATCGCCATGGCGTTCGGCGAAGTCAGCGTACCGGAGACATAGACCGCCCGGTCGATGATGCAACTGGCAAATGACAGGGTGCGTACGGTGCCAGTCCGCACCAGAGTCAGCGTCCCGCCGCCGCTGCAGGTGTACGTCTGCGCAATGTCGCCCGCGCGCAGCACGTTGGTGAAGGCGTTGTCGAGCAGTGTCAAGGCATCCGCAATTCGGCTGACGCCGAACGCGCCCGCCCAGAACGCATCGAGATAGTTGGTCGCGTCGATCTGAGCCTGGGCCGTCGGTGGAGGCGGTATCGGCGCGGCATCGCCGGTGCCATCACCGCCGCAGGCAACCAGGCTGGCCGCAACAAAGGGCGTAAGTGCAGCGAGCGCCATGCGGCTGCGAGTCGTGAGTTTCATGGAGTTCCTCGTGAGAATCGGTCATAAGAGCGGTGCGGCGACTCGAGAGCACGTGCAGACGGCCGTTTGCTTGCGCCCGCAGCACGACTGCGGGCGACGGTGACAGCCGAGTCGACGTCGGGCTGCCGAACTCTGCTGAGGAGGCCAGTCATAGGAGTCGGATGACCTGCTGATCCTGCGGGATCGGCTGGGTCAGATAAGCGCGGTAAAGCGACTCGATGCGGGCCACCGTGACGTCGGCCGAGTAGTTCTGTTCGACGTGCCGACGTGCAGCGTGCGAGAAGGCCACCCACGTGTCCGGGTCAGCCGCGATGGCGCGGATGGCGTCGGCAAGCGCGTCCACGTCTCGAACTTCGGTCAAGTAGCCTGTCACACCGTGCACGACAGCCTCAGGCACTGCGCCCACGGGGGTCGCCAACACGGGGACGCCGTGGGCCTGCGCCTCGAGGACACTCATCGGCAGATTCTCGACATGCGACGGCAGCACCAGCGCCAACGAGCGGCGCAGCCATCCGGGCTGCGCGTCGGTGTCGATCCAGCCGGCCAGGACGACACGTTCGCGTACTTGGGGAGGCAGGCGGTTGATCTCGTCGCGCACTGCGGTGGCATCGCCATCGCCGCCGCACACCAGTCGAAGTGCCGGGAACTGCTCGGCAACCAACGCGAAGGCCTGAATCGCCTCGAAGATGCCCTTGCGAGCCACCAGTCGACCGAGAAAGAGCAGCGTGTCGCGCCCCTCGCGTTCGCCGATCCCAGCCACCTCAAGGGACGGCAGATGCACGCCGTTCGGTATCGTCAGCATCCGACCGTGAGGGACAAGCGGCTGCAGCCGTCGCGCCCAGTGTTCGCCCAGCACGATCACATGCGAGGCGCACGCGAGCGTGCGGCGGATGTACGTCTTTCGCCATGCGGGTGCGTCGTCGTAGAAGCGATCGAACAGTCCACTGTGAATGTGCAGTACCGAGGGGACGCGAAGCCATCGACATAGCCGGACCAGGATGGACTTGCGCCAGAAACTGCCTCCTGTGGACATCATCATGTGCGCCAGAGCCACGCGTCCGCCGATGGCCAGTCGCAAAAAGTGCGCCACGGCGACCAGGAACACCAGCGACTTCTGCGGGCGATGCCCATCGACCACGGTCGTGATCCACCGCATGGGAACGCGGCGGTCCAACCCGGCGCTGCGATACACCTGCATGACGGACGCCACGCCGCCCTTCATGCTCGGGCTGACGCCGAGCATCACGATCTCGCGGATCTTGTCGCCACCTGTACGCGGTGCGGCTGCCGCCGTCGACTCGAAGTTCACCTTGCCCCCAGGCGGCGTCGCGCCACTGCACGCGCCAGCAAGACGAAGAACGGCAGGCTGTCGATAAAGTAGCGCCTGAACATGCGTCGCGGTTCCTGGAGGAAGCGATAGAGCCACTCAAGACCACTGCGCTGCATCCAGCCCGGAGCGCGCCGGACGCGGCCCACCATGACGTCGAACGTACCGCCGACCCCCATCGCGAAGGGCACTCGCATGCGGGCTTGCTGAGCCGAGAGGAACTGCTCCTTGCGAGGCGAACTGATGGCGACGAACAGAATGTCCGGCCGTGTCGCCGCGATCTCTGCGGCGACCGCATCGTCCTGGTCTGCCGGCCAGTAGCCGTCACGATGCCCGGCTACCTGAAGCGCAGGATGGCGAGCCTGAGCGCGAGCCACAACGTCCTCGACGACCTCGCGGCGCGCACCAAGGAAGTACACGCGCCAGCCCCGCTCGGCGGCGCGTTCCAGCAGGGCAAAGAACAGATCGACTCCGGTCACCCGTTCCTTGAGCGGATGACCCAGCAGGCGAGAGGCCCAGACCACCGGCATGCCATCGGCGTTGATCAGCGCGCAGGCGGCGATGATGTCGCGCAGGCGAGGGTCGCGGGCGGCCTTGACGATCTTGTCCACGTTGACCACCACATGCTGGTGGGGGCAGCGCGTGGCGACCAGCGTTGCGATGCGCTCAAGCGACTCGTCCATCGAGAGGTTGTCGACCGGAACGCCGAGCACATCCAGTCTCATCGCCGCACCCCTGACCAGTCGATGTCGAAGGACGTGACAATCTTCGTCGAGCCGGCTGCTCGACCGCCGAACAGCAGCGACGGCGCCGGCTGCAGGCTGCCGAACGAGGCCGCGTGCCAGCCAAGCTGACTGCCCGGGTCGCCGAGGTAATGCAGCCAGCTGAACTCAGGCGCCGAGGTGCCGGCCTCGTCTGGTGTCTGCGCCGCCGCTCGCATGACCAGCCGCGCTGCGGGCGTGTGGATCACGACGTGCGCATCGTCGACCTTCAGTGTGGTCTCCGGCGAAAAGTGCCAGGCCACCGCGATGTCGTGGCTGTGGTTGCTGATCAGACGATCGGTCACGGTCAGGCGTTGTGCCACGCTCTCCCAGGCGACTCGTCGCTCATGCACCACGGGGTTTCGCGACGCCGTGTACCCGTCGTGATGGCCGACGAACTCGCCTGCGGTGTCGGTGCTGCGAAACAGCAGGCACGTGGCACGGGCGTGACGGCGCCAAAGAAACGGGCCAGCCGGTAACGACTGGTCGCCGCCGTCGACCGTCACGGTGTTGTGCTGGAGGGTGCCACGCAGCTGTCGCCGAGTCGCGGGCGATGCGTTGTACGAGAACGTGCCACGGTCGACCAATACCGCGTGGCCACCCACGCTCAAGGCGAGCGACAGCGCGTCGGCATGCCCATGCGCGGCAATCCGTGTATAGCCCAGCGGCCCGCAATCGATGCAGGCGAGCACTTCGCGTAGTTCGCCGAAGTCGCTGCCGAGCAGGAAATAGCCGCCGGCGGCGAAGCGCCTTGGCAGCGACTGCCGCAGCGCCACCCTGGTCAACGGCGCCGATCGAAGTGACAGCCCCAGCCAGCACAGTGCGGGGTCCTTCGCGTCGGCCAACGGTGTCAGCTCGGGGGCGACGTCGGTGGCGGCAGCCAGCGCAAGCATGCGGCCGGCGCGGTCCTTGATGGCGCCACGGGTCCAAGCAACCGCGTCGGCGTCATCGTTGTCGCCCCAGGCGGGCAGATCGCCCGCGCGGTTGCGCTGTGCGGCAACGAAGCGGGCGCTGTCGGCCATGCGCTGGTCTACTTCTGGGCTCAGGGACCGGCCCAACCGGGGCGCCGCAAGACGCGCCAGCACGAACAGATCGAACACGAAGATCTGATAGGCGATCGCTTGCTCGCGATTGACGCCGTCGGGCGCATGCTGCGCGAGAAGTTCACGCTCGAGCTGTTCGAGCGCCGGCAGACCGGTCTTGATCCGATCGGCCGCTTGCGGCCAGGTTGCCGCAGCGACCACCAGCGCAGTGAGTTCCGCAATCAGGTGGTTGTTCGCCGACGAATGCGACGACAATCGCGCTGCGACGAACCTCACATGCTCGTGAACCGACTGCAGCCAGGATCGCCGCACGGCCACATCGATCGCGCCGCCCGATGCCGCCGCCATCCACTGCCATGCCACTGACCACTGCAGCAGCCGCATCGACGGCTCGATTGACGCCGACCATCCCGGACCCGTGCCCGGCCGGCACTGCGCTATCCAGTCCACCAAGTGATGCGCAACCCGCTCCAGTAGCCGAGCTTCGCCGGTCAGCAACCAGGCTTGCCCCAGCGTCACCAGGTGACCATGGCGATTCAGCTCCAACGCGTAGCGCAATTCCAGTGCCGGCTCCAGCAGCGTCGGCGATGGCGCAGAGGAAGGCTTGAACGGACTGTGCCACTGAGGCTGCTCGCCGGCCTCGATCCAGCGATTCAGCAGCGGGTAGCAGCCGGCCAGAATGCGCTCCGCATCCTTCATCGCGGCGCTGCGAGCAGCCGAACTCGGGGGACCGGGTACCGGCAGCCAGTTGAACGCCTCGTGCCGGCTATCAACAAGTTGCAGAACGTGCGTCGGTGCGATCGAGAGCGCGCACCGCAAACTGCGCAGCGCACGGCTGCCAAGTTCGGCAGCGGACATCGCCTGCAGTCTCGCGGCCATCCAGCGCAGTGACAGCCGCCGCGGCAATCCGCCTGGGGCGAAGCTTGGCGGCAGACTGCGCCATCCCGACTGTCCGTCCGCCAGCGTCAGAGCGCGCGTCGAACCGGCTGACGTGCGGGCGCTCATGCCGCGACCACCGCGCGCTCGTCGCCGGAACGTTCCGGCTCCAGCACAGCTTCCTGAGCGCTGCCGAAATAGCGGGTCAGGTCGAGCTTCTGAACCAGCAGCGGCTGCTTGCCGCGTGGTGTCCGGTGCAGCGACGTCGTCTCGACCACTCGCACCGTACAGCCGCCCTGGGTCTTCGCCCGCACGGCAGCGGCGACCGCTTCGCTCTCTCGCGCAGAAAGTGGCCGGCGTGCGACCAGGTGCAACTCGATTCGACCGGGTTCGCTTTGGTGAAACTGGATCGCATCTGCCGCAGACAGTTCGCTGAAATGTGCAGCGCCAAGGGTGGTTATCGAAACCAGCCGGTGGTCGGCGCAGACAACAAACTCCTGCAGCCGCCCTTGGATGCGTTCGAGTCGCAGTGCCCTGCCAGGTACGGGGGCCTCAGCCCAGGAGCCCAGATCGCCCGTGCGGTAGCGCACGAAGGGCATCACGCTGTTGTCGAACGACGTGCCAACGATCTCACCGACCTGGCCAACTTGTTCGATTGGCCGTCCATCCACATCGACCAACTCGAGCCAACCGTACAGAGGCCAGAAGCGGTACGGCCTCCCGGGTGCATCCGAACAGCCCATCACGACTCTCTCGGAATGTCCGTAGTGACTGACGATCGGGCACGAGAAGACGCGCGCAAGAAGTTCCAGTTGGAAGTCATGCACATTCTCGGAGGTGAGCAGGATGCCGCGTACGCCGTCGGTGAACTCAGGGCAAGGCTGCTCCTGCAGCCAGCGTGCGAGCGGGTACAGGGCCGACGGGAAAGCGTGGATCAGTCGTGGTCTGCATCGACGCAAGGCCTCCACATAGCGCGGCATGAAGCGCGGTTCCAGATGGTCCGAGCTGAGGATGATGTGTCGCTTGATCGGCTCGAGCACCACCCAGTCACCCCCGGGGCGCGCCGCGCCCGGCACCGTGCGGCCGCGTAGTGAAAGCACCCAATCTTCCGCGCGGCGCTCCAGCAGGTGGCGCTCGATCCAGTGGAAGTACGCTGTCTCGCGCGGGCGCGATGTCGAACGCTCGAGGAAGAACAGCATCGGATTGGCGGTAGAACCACCGGTGAAAGTCTGCATGGCACGGTGGCGTGGCACCCCCTGCGCAAGCTGCGACTGGAGGTCGGCCTTGATGTCGAGCTTCGAGCGCAACGGCAACTCGTGCAGCCTCTCGAAAGCAGATCGCGTGTCGACAGCAAGATGGCGCCACGCGCGCAAGGCCGGCACGGTGCTGCAGGCGACATGCAAGGTCATTGCCAATTTGCGCTCGACGAGCTTGGCATCCACGCCGTCGAGCCCGAGCGACGCCTCTTCCGAAAACTGACGGTAACGGCGGCCATACTTCAACCGGTTCGGTAGTTGCCGG
This sequence comes from Burkholderiaceae bacterium, assembly GCA_022843955.1. Taxonomy (GTDB): domain Bacteria; phylum Pseudomonadota; class Gammaproteobacteria; order Burkholderiales; family Burkholderiaceae_F; genus JALHMQ01. Next base: position 59,868 of record JALHMQ010000023.1, on the reverse strand, counting down.
TACAGGTAGCCGGCGCCTTCGCGCAGGGCAGGTGCGGCCTGCATGTAGCGAGACAGAAGCGGATGAAGCAGGTCCTCCAACGCCATGTCTGCTCCTACTGGACGGGATCAAGCCGCCGCCCGGCAGGGCGGAAAGCGCGCTGCGTCGCGCTTCCAGATGTCGCCCACCACGGCAAGGGGCGCGACTCGATGGCACGCCGACTCGGCTGTCCTGCGGTGGTGCCGGATACTTTGCTGGGCAGCGCGACAGGCGCCAGGCCAAGTCGGCTGGCGCCACACTCAGTCGGAGTCTGACCACACGTTCCGACCACGTCTGAGCTAGCCATCGCTGACACGCACCTGCCTGCAAGGGGTCTTTTGTACATGGTCATTACAGGTCGGCTACCAGCTCATGACAGGTGCGTGGATGTCGCACCGTGCGGACAGCGGCGCGACCTGCAGACCGGTCGCTGCCGAGTGGAGCGCGGCGACGGATCTCCTTCGGAACACGCTAGGCAGCGATTGCGAAATCTCATCGTTCCAGCGTGTAGTCCGATCGGATCATTCACCGACCTTGGCTGCCTCGCTGGCGTCACCTGAACCCTTGAGTCTTCGTCCTGTGTTCGTGTACGACCCACGTTTGGTGGCGGTCGCATCGGCAAGTCCGACAGTGAAGACGACGGGCGACTCGTCCGTCGGTAGGTCGGCTGACACTTCAGGTTCACATCCGCTTCTTAAAGTCTTCTTGATCGCTGATCCCACTTGTCCCGAAAGCCCTTCATGAAGCCCAATGCTCGTCACGCCAGCCGACTCGTCGGCGTACTAACTGTCTCGATGCTTGCCGCCGCTTGCGGAAAGTCCGACGAGGTGGCCGACAAGAAGGCCGTCCCCACCCAAGTCGCGGTGAAAGTGAACAAAGACGAGATTTCCGTACATCAAGTCAACGCGCAGCTGGTGCGTATCGGTGCGACTGCGCCCGAGCAGCAGGCGACTGCCAAGCGGCAGATCGTTGACGGGCTCATCGAACAGCAGCTTCTGGTTCAGCAGGCGAGGGAGCAGCGGCTCGATCGCGATCCGGAGGTGCTCTCCGCGCTCGAGGCCGCTCGCCACTCGTTGCTGGCCCAGGCGTACCTGCAGAAGCGGGTGGCCGCATCGGCTCGACCAAGCGAAGACGACATTCGCAAGTACTACAAGGAGAATCCCTCCCTCTTCGCAGAGCGGCGAGTGTTTCGAATCCTCGAACTCGCGACCGACCTGACGCCCGATCGCTTGCCCGAGGTTCAGGCGCACATCGACCGGAAGAAGTCGCTGGTTGAGATCGGCAACGCGCTGCGTGACGCAGGCGCGAACGTGACGTCCAGCGGTGCGGTTCGCGCACCGGAACAACTCCCGCTTGAGTTCGTATCCCGCATCGCGCAGTTGAGCGACGGACAGATGGCTGCCTTCTCGAACTCCCGGTCCATCACCGTGCTGCAGGTGGTCGAGTCACAACCTCAGCCGCTCGACGAGAAGGCGGCGCAACCGTTGATCGACCAGTTCCTGACGAACCAGAAGCGCGAAGAACTGACGCGCGCAGAGATCAAACGCCTGCGCGATCTGGCCAGCATCGAGTACGTGGGCGACTACACGAAGTTGGTGCAGGAAGAGGCGAAGGCGGTCGCCGCCCCGGCGGCCGTCGCCAGTGGATCGGACAAGGCGCAGGACGGCAAGGCGATGGAGAAGGGCATCTCCGGACTTCGGTGAGGGAGAACGCTCATGCTCGTAACTCGCATGGTCTGGCTCTGGTGCCTGGCCTTGGCAGTGGCGCCGCCCGCTTCAGCCGACACCGGGGATGCGTTCGTCCTCGGCCAGGGCGATGTGTTGCGGATCGCGGTGTTTCAAAGTCCCGAGCTGACGCTCGAGACCCGGGTGGACGCGGCGGGAAGGATCAGCTATCCGTTCGTTGGATTGCTGCCGGTCCGCGGCATGAGGCCATCGCAAGTGGAACGAACGCTGGCTGATGAACTCGTGAAGCGCGACATCCTCAAGCATCCGCAGGTGTCGGTGAGCGTCGTTCAGTTTCGCAGCCAACAGGTGGCGGTGCTGGGGTACGTCAATCGTCCGGGCAAGTTCCCGTTGGACCTGCCGTACACCGTGTCCGATGTGCTGGCACTCGCGGGAGGTGTGTCGCCCAGTGCGTCGGAGACGGTGATTCTTAGTCGGACCGTGGACGGGCAGCGCCTGAACATCGAGATTGACCTTGCCAGGATCTTCTTGCCAGACCATCGGGGTATGGAAGATCCCGGCGTTCTGCCAGGCGATGTGGTTTACGCGCATCGAGCGCCGTCGTTCTACATCCATGGGGAGGTGCAACGTCCCGGGGTGTTCCGCCTCGAGCGCGACATGACGCTGCAACAGGCTCTCTCAGCCGGTGGTGGCGTGACGGCGCGCGGCACGCTGCGGGGATTGCGCATCACGCGCCGTGGTGTCGATGGAAAGACCGAAATGATCCGGGCGGACATGCAGACGCTGCTCCGTCCCGATGACGTGATCACGGTGAAGGAAAGCTGGTTCTAGACCGTCGAAACGCTTGAAGCCCCGGCAAGGGCACCAACCACCGAGAACAGCCGCGAGATCTCAACGATGAACGTCTACCAAGTGCTTCGCATCCTGTTCGCCCGAGGGTGGGTGGTGTTGGGGCTGTTGCTTCTGACAGTCGGCGCGACCGCGACCGTGTCCTATCTGCTCCAACCCACCTATACGGCTTCGGCCGCACTGGTGATTGAGCCGAGGCTGACCGACGTGACGGGGCAGGTTCCCTTGTCCGCGCCAGCGATGGCGCAGACCTACATCGCCACGCAGATCGATGTAATCCGCAGCCAGCGGGTCGCCACGCGCGTAGTCGAGCGCCTTGGCATCGACAAGAGCGCTTCCGCCTCCGCGCAGTTCGTTGAGGCGACGGGCGGCACAGGTTCCATTTCGGCCTACTTCGCCGACTTGCTCGTCAAGCGGCTAGATGTCAAGCCTTCGCGAGAGAGTGCCGTGGTCACGCTCACCTTCTCAGCGGCGGATCCGCAGTTCGCGGCGCAAGCCGCTAACGCCTTCGCTGATGCCTACATGGATATCGCGGTCGAGCTGCGCAACGCACCAGCGCGTCAGAACGCCGGCTGGTTCGGCGAGCAGATCAAGGCCTTGCGGGCCGACCTCGAACGGGCGCAGTCACGGCTTTCGGCGTTTCAGCAGCGCAATGGCATCGTCGCCAACGACGAACGCCTGGATGTGGAGAACCTGCGACTGGCAGAGCTATCGCAGCAACTGGTCATCGCTCAATCGCAGCGGGCCGACTCGCGCGCACGCGAGATGAACGGCGACCCGAGCGTCGAGTCGGTGCCGGAAGTCGCTTCGTCCCCGATCTTGCAGGCGCTGCGGGCGGACTACTCGCGCTCAGTATCCAAGCTCAGGGAGGCGGAGCAGACGCTGGGCGCAGCGCATCCCACGTTGCGCCAGCGGGTCGCGGAAGTGCGGTCAATCGAGCGCCGCATCAACGAGGAGCTTTTGTCCTCGGCCTTGTCGGTTGCATCCACCAATCGTGCGGTAACCCAGCGAACAAGCGAGATCGACGGGGCTGTACGTGCTCAGAAGGAACGCGTGCTAGAGATCAAGCGCCAGCGCGACGAAATGGCGGTTCTTCAGCGCGAAGCAGAAAGCGCTCAACGGGTGTACGACTTGGCCCTGCAGCGTTTCGCCCAGACCAGTCTTGAGAGTCAGACGACCCAGACCAACTCGTACTTGCTGGCGCGAGCGGCACCGCCGTCGCTGCCGTCCAGCCCGCGTGTGAAACTCAATCTGATCCTGAGTGCGGTCCTCGGGACCATCCTCGGGGTCGGCGCGGCCTTGCTGATGGAAATGCTGGATCGTCGCGTACGCGCGGCCAGCGATCTTTCGATCGGTGCAAGCCTGCCGGTGTTCGGTGTTCTCCCGCCAGCGCGGTCGCGCAGGATGCTGGGCAGGCGGATCCAGCTGCCTGTTCTTCCTGCCGCCCGACCGGAGGCCGCATGACACGGCTGCTCAAGGTGGCTGGCCTTGACCCGCCCCTGGATGATGCATCTGGCTCGGCGGCGGCTTCGAGTCCTTCGGCCCTGAACCATGACTATCGGATCGGCTCCATCCTCGTCGAGCTGGGCAAGCTGAAGTCGTCTCAGGTCGATCTGGTGCTGTCGCAGCAGCAAGGCAATCCACGGCGGTTCGGCGACCTTGCGATTGCACTTGGCGTCCTCGCGCAGGCTGACCTCGAACTGGCCCTCTTGCGGCAGCGGGCTTTCGTAGTCGAACCGTTGCATCGTGGGGAGCCCGGCCAGGACGTCATGGCGCTTCTGTCGGACGCGAGCCCGCAAGCGGAAGTCCTCCGCGCCGTGCGTTCACAGCTCGTGCTGCGCTGGTTTGGTCCTGAGCCAGAGCAGCGGACCCTTGCCATCGTCAGTGCCCAGCGGCGTGACGGACGCACCCGGGTCTGCTCTGGGCTAGCTGTGCTGCTGTCGCAGCTCGACGAAGACACGTTGGTCATCGATGCCGATCTTCGCCATCCGCGGATACATGAGGTGTTCGGGCTTCGCAACGACGTCGGACTGACGACGGCCCTGTCTGCAGACAGCAGTGTCCCGTCGATCCAAAGGGTGGCCGGCCTCGACAACCTGTATGTCCTGACGGCAGGTCCCAAAGTTCAGAATCCTCGGGAACTGCTCATGAAACGGCAGTTCGGCTTGCTGATGGAGGCCCTGGCGCAACGCTTCGCCTTCATCGTCATCGATACGCCGGCCGCCGGCGAAGGCATTGAGTCACTCACCACAGCCGTGCGCGCGAGCGGCTGCCTGGTCGTGGCGCGCAAGAACAGCAGCAGGATGTCGGACGTGCAGCAGCTCGCCAGCACGCTGACCGATCACAGCGTCGAGGTCTTGGGCGCTGTGATCAACAATTACTGATTGCCATGTCGACGACAACCTTGACTTCAGCCGCTTCGTCTGCCGGCTCGCGCGAACGAGTTGCGTTGATTGCTGCCGCACTTGGTCTATTGCTCTTGGTACTGCCGACCTATGCGCGCCTGCACGAGACCTTGTGGGACCAGGAAGCATACGAGCATGGGTTCATCGTGGTTGCCGTTTTCTGGTGGCTGGTCTGGCGGCAACGCGCACTGCTGCTCGCGCCGACCACTCAGGGATGGCCGTTTGCTGGCCTGTCTGTTTCCTTGGTCGGCATGCTGCTCTACTTCGTCGGTCGATCGCAGAATCTGCCGCTGTTCGAGGTGACGGGTCACATCCCGCTGTTCGCCGGGCTTGTGCTCGCCATCTATGGCATGGCGACACTCAGGAAGCTCTGGTTCCCGCTGCTCTTTCTCGCCTTCATGATTCCGCTGCCGGGCTTCATCACTTTGGGTATCACCGGGGAGCTGAAGCAGCAGGTTTCGTGGATGGCAGAAGCCTTGCTCTACCAAGCTGGCTATCCCATCGCGCGCGATGGGGTCGTCATCACCGTCGGGCAGTACCGGATGCTGGTGGCGGACGCTTGCGCCGGACTGAACTCGATCTATTCGCTCTCCGCCATGGGCGTGCTTTACATGTACCTGATGCATCGCCCAGGCTGGTGGCACAACGCGATCCTGCTTGCCAGCATCTTGCCGATCGCCATCGCGGCCAATCTGATCCGTGTGTTGGTCCTGATCCTGCTGACCTTTCACTTCGGCGATGAGGCCGGCCAGGGGTACATGCACGGCGCCTCGGGAATTCTATTGTTCGTGGTCGCGCTGCTGCTTCTCATCGCATTCGATGTTCTGCTGCAGCGCTTTGTTTTCCGTCGCTGGCGATCCAAGGGAGCTTCATGATGCCGATCCAGGTGCGAATGTGGCTGCTTGCAGCATTGATGCTCGTTTGCGCAATGGCGTCGTGGGCGCTTAAGCCGCAGCCACAGCCGGATCGAGCGCTTCAGTTGGAGACGCTGATTCCGGCAGCCTTTGATGGCTGGCAGGTGGATCCGACGCAAGTGCCGATCGCTCCCAGTCCTGACGTTCAGGCGAACCTCGATGATCTGTACGACCAGATTGTCACGCGTACCTATGTGAACGCGCAGGGCCAGAGGATGATGCTGGTGGTGGCCTATGGTGGTGACCAGTCGGACAGCCTGAAGGCGCACCGGCAGGAGGTCTGCTACCAAGCGCAGGGCTTCAGCATCCGATCGGTAACACCCGACGTTCTGCAGTCTGAGGTGGGACGCATTCCGCTGGTGCGCGTGCACGCGGTCAAGGGCCGGCGCTCAGAGCCGATGAGCTACTGGTTCACGATGGGCGATCGAGTCGCTATCGGTCGTGGCGAGCGTTTGTTGGCGCAGGTTCAGTATGGGCTGCGGGGGCACATACCTGACGGCCTTTTGGTTCGAGTGTCCAGTCTGGGCAGCGACCTGCCGCAAAGTTACGCGGCCCAGGATGCCTTCATCCAGGCTTTGCTCGCTGCCATGACACCGGCGCAACGACGTCGGCTCGCGGGACTGGGTTCCTCGGGAATCGACCCCCACGGCTGATCGCAACGTGCAGACCACGACGCCCTCGTCTCCAGCGTCGGCACCAGCTTGGCTCGGGCGTCTGAACGCCGGCCTGGTCTTGCTGCTGGCCGCTGCGCTCGCAGTACCGCTTGGAGGATTGGCCGGGCTGTCTGGCGAGTTTGCGCTGATTCTCGGTGTCGTTACGGCGGTCGCGACTGCGATCCTGCTGAACCAACGCATCGGCGTTTGGTGGCTCTGCCTGCTCTTCCCGCTGTCGCAGCTTTCGCTCATCCCGCGCCAGTTGCTGGGAGTTACCGGGTTCAGTCCAATCAATGTGCTGCTCCTGGCCACGCTGGCGGCGATGACCGCTGCCTTTGTCGCGCAGCGCCTCAGAGGGCAGGCGGCGCTACTTCCTCCGGTTCCGCTGCAACTGTCCTTGCTTTACGTGCTGCCCATCACCTTGGCGGCGCTGCATGGACTCCTCTCCGTCGACCTCATCCCGGACTACTTCCGCACCTCAGTCGGCGCGATTTCGTTCGACTCGCCGTTGTCGTACCTGCGCGATGTGCTGATCCGGCCGATGTTTCTGGTGATCTTCGCGGTTCTGGTGGCGGTGGCTTTCCGCGATGCCCCCAACCCGAAGCGTTACCTGGCTGTCTCGCTTGGCGCAGCGCTGCTGATCGCGGCACTCGTGTTCTATGTCGCCGTGGCCTCCGGGGTGAGCCTGTCGTTGCTTGCATCGCCTCAGGCCCGTGGCCTGCTGTCCGGGCTGGGCATGCATGCGAACGAGATCAGTTTGCTGCTGAACTGCGCGCTGGCGCTGGTGCTGTTCGTGATCCCGGCAGCGCGTGGCTTGCGCCGACTGGTACTACTCATGAGCGCGGCCGTCATGGTCGCTGCTGTCCTTGCGACGTTCTCGCGCGGGGGTTACCTCGGTCTGGCGTTGGTCTACCTCGCCTTTCTGCTCCACGTTCGCGACGCACGCTGGCTCTTCTTCTCCTTGATTTCGGCCTCGTTCGTACTGCTGGTGGCGCCGAGTGCAGTTTTCGAGCGGGCTCTCCATGGCATCGTTGAGAACGACCACAGTGCCATATCCGCTGGCCGCTTCGACCAGATCTGGCCACTCATCTGGCCCGTGGTGCTTGATCACCTGGCGATCGGCAACGGGCTGATGTCGATTCTCTGGTCGGAGCCTGCGCGGTCGGGCTGGCTGCACGTCGCTCAGCCACACAACGCGTATCTCGGGCTGCTTCTCGACATGGGACTGATTGGCTTCGTCTGGATCATGTCCTTTTACTACTGGGTCGTGCGCAACGCGCTCGCGGCGAGCCGCGAGGCTGCTGCCGCGGGAGATCAGTTCTTTCGACAGTTCTTCCTGGGCGCCATGGTCACGACGTTGCTGCTGTTTGTTCAGGGAATCTCTGACGACCGCTTCACGCCGACCGTCCCGCAGTCGTTCATGTGGCTGACGATCGGGGCAGCCATCGGGTATCGCGCGCGCCTGCGGCTGGTCGCGGCAGCCGGCAATGCGGCATCTGCGGCGCTGACCGAGGCCGTCCCAAGCGAGCCAAGCCGAAAGCCGCGGCCGATCGGCGGCTACTTGGCGCCGCGACGTGCCTCAACGTCAGCTTGAGGGGACCAAGCGAGTGACCGGAACACGTGAACTTGCGCTGCCCGCCGTGCGCAACGCACTGCTGGCTCCTGCCGGCATCGCCAGCGTTGGGTATGCGCCGCCCCAAGGAGCACTGCCTCTGCGAATCTGCCTCGTCAACCTCGGCGCCTACGCCGCACTGGTGCCTTCGATCTCGGCGCCCATCGGCGGAGAGGAGGTGCAGCATGCGACGCTCGCTCGCTTGCTTGCGCGTCGCGATGACACATCGGTGCACATGGTCACTTGCGACTACGGACAGGGGCGAAGCGCTCGGGTCGATGGCATCGCGATCCACGCCTGCTATGCGCCAGCTGAGGGCGTTCCTGGCGTGCGCTTTCTCGTGCCGCGCTGGTCTGGTCTGCATGCAGCGCTCAAGCGAGCAGACGCCGACTTGTACTACGTCAGCTGCGCGGGTGCTTTGCTGGGTCAGGTCGCGGTCTTCGCAGCCATCAATCGGCGCGGGCTGGTTTTTCGGGTGGCCTCAGACGGAGACTGCGATCCAGCGCGCATGCTGGTCGGAAGCCTGAAGGAGCGAGTTCTCTATCGGCTCGGTCTGCGCCGCGCAGATGCGATCGCGGTCCAGACCGAGCAGCAGCGATCGATGCTGTTGCGCAACTTCGGGCGGGATGCACAGTGCGTTCCCATGGTCTTCGATCGCCCTCGGATCGTGGCGCCCGCGGCCGCGCGCGACATCGATGTGTTGTGGGTGGCCAACCTGAGGGCGCTGAAGCGACCAGAGAAGCTGCTTTGGCTGGCCAGGCAGTTGCCGGATCGACGGATCCATCTTGTTGGCGGGGAAGTCGAGGGCGAGGCGCATGTGGCGCGCGCTGTTGCGAGCCATGCGGCCACGCTGCGCAATCTCGTCTGGCACGGACGCCTCGGTTACGCAGAGGCGCTGGGTCTGTTCGATCGAGCCCGGGTGTTTGTCAACACATCGCGCATCGAAGGCTTTCCGAACACTTTCCTTCAGGCATGGTCGCGCGGTGTACCGACGGTGTCGTTCGTCGATCCGGACGGACTCATCGACCGCGAAGGCCTGGGCAAGACGGTTGACAACGAGACTGCACTTCTCACCGCCGTTCGACAATTGCTGGAGGACGAGGTGGCGTGGACGACAACCTCACGACGCTGCCTCGAGACGATCGAGGGCCGGTACCCCGGCGACCACATGGTCGATCCCTATCTTCTGCTGTTTCGGCGTGCCGCCGGCGCACGTCTCGACTGACCCATGGACAAGCTGCGCGTGCAGATCGTCCTCAACTCCCTGGCGGTCGGGGGTGCCGAGCGTCATTCGGTTGATCTGGCGAGCGATCTCTTCCGCCTGGGCGACGAGGTCGACCTTGTCTATCTTTCCCCTCAGCATGACCTGCTCCGTGGGCTGCCGGAGGAGTTGCAGTCGCGGGCGGTCTGCATCAAGCGCACGAGCGCCGTGGACGTGATCGCGGTTCATGACCTGGCGAGACTGCGCAAGCGCGCCAAGCCGGATGTGGTGCTCACCGTCAACCAGTTCCCGCAGGTGATCCACAACCTGTCCTGCCTGTTCGGGCAGGTGCCCCCGGTGGCTGCAGTCCAGCATTCGATGGCGAATCCGAGCGATTCGCGGGTGAAGCTAGCCATCACGCGAGCGGCACTGTGTGCGGCTGATGCACTGATCTACCTGTCGCCGGTGCAACGAGCCTACTGGCGTTTGCGCGGAGTGAGTGCGGGACGGGAAGAGGTCATTCCTAACGGCGTCGACCTGCAGCGATTTCGGCCGGCCGACCCGGTTCGGCGCACTCAGTCGCGTAGTGCAATCGGTGCGGCGACAAGCGACCTGGTGATCGGCGTATGCGCCGGACTGCGCAGCGAGAAGCGGCATGAGACGCTGCTGCACGCTGCAGGGCGGCTGCGCGCCGAAGGTCTGCCGCTGCGACTGCTGTTCATCGGTGATGGCCCGCGGCGTACGGCGCTCGAGGCACTGGCCGCCGGTCTCGGACTGACGGATCGACTGCGAGTTACGGGTTACGTCGATCGAGTCGAGGACTGGCTCGCGGGATGCGATATTGCGTGCCTAAGTTCGACCCACGAGACGTTGCCGCTCGCCTTGATCGAGGCGCAAGCCATGGGGCTGGCGATTGTCGCTTCCCGCGTTGGCGCCACGCAGGACATCGTCAAGGAGGGTCGCGATGGCTACCTGTTCGCCGTCGATGACATCGAGGGCCTGGCCGCCTGCCTGCGCAGGTTTGCCGACAGCGGCCAGCGCGCCGCGTTCGGTGCAGCGGCGCGGCGCCATGCCGAGGCTCGCTTTGATCGTCGCCGGATGGTCGGGGCGTACCGCGACCTGTTCGTCGAACTGGCTTTCCAGCGCAAGCGCACTGCAGCCTGATGCGGCGGACTGTGGCCCTGTTGGGCGTCGCTCAAGCGCTGGAGTACGCGGCGCAGTTGCTCCTGCCGGTCCTTCTGGTGCGATTGCTGACACCCGACGAGTTCGGTGGCTACCGGATCGCCTGGTTGCTGGCGCAGACGGCCATTGCCGCTCTGACGATGAACCTCGCGCAGAACCTCATCTACCAGGCGGCACGTCAGGCGAGCGAGCGGCACTCGGCCTTGTTCGGCAATGCCTGTGTCTACTTCGCCGTGGTTGGCCTGATCGCTGCGCTGCTGATCGGGCCGGGTGGCTTGGCCGCACGCCTGCTCGGCCCCGGTGTCAGTGCAGAGGTCCCGTTGCTGATCGCCGCCTTCGTCCTGTTCTGGATCGCATCGCAACCTCTGGAGACGATCGCGCTGATGGTCGGTCGCCCGATGACCCAGGCTCGATTGGCCCTGGCCAGCACCCTGCTGCGGGTGACCGTGGTCTCCGCCGCCGCGGTGGTGACGCGGTCGCTGGAGGGCGTGGTGATGGCGCTGGGTGCGGTGGCATTTGCGCGCGCGATTCTGCTCATGTGGTACGCGCGGCGCGGTGCGCAACTGCGACCCGCCCTCGAGCTGCCGCTGGCGCGATGGCAACTCGTGCACTCGTTCGGATTCGGCCTGGGTGCCAGTCTTTTCGCACTGCGCATGCAGGTGGACGGTTGGATCGCTGCGTTGTTGTACGACCAGCGCGCCGTGGCGATGCTTGCGGTGGCGGCATCGGTCGCGCCGGCGGTCGGTATCGCCCGTGCTGCATTCACGAACGCGGCGTTGCCGAGCATCTCGCGCGCTGTCGCGCAGGGGCGGCTCGCTGACGCACTGCTGCTCAATCGGCGCATCAACCTGCATGTCTCGGCGCTGCTCGCACCCGTGGTGGGTGGGCTGATCGCACTCGCGCCCGAGTTGCTGGAGATCGCGTTCACCAGGGCGTTCGAACCCGCCGCCACACCGTTGAGGCTCTATCTGATTGGCTACGCTGCCGCGCTGGTCGAGACCAGTACCCTGATTCAGTCACTCGGCTATGGCCGGGTCGTCCTGGTGCAGGGAGCAATGCTGCTCGCACTGAGTGGGACGGTGGGTCTGCTCGGCGCTTACGCCCTGGGAGCGGGTGGCATCGCCCTGGGCGCCGCGGTCTCCGCGTTCGCCGGCGCCTTGCTGAACATGGCCTTGCTGGTGCGTCGTCATGCGGTCGGTTGGCGCCAGATCCAGGACTGGCCGATGCTGGCGCGGCTCACAGCAGCCAGCGCGGCAGCCGTGGCGCTGACTCTGCTGCTGCTGTCGGTGCTGCCCGAGCAACTCGGGCCGTGGGCGCGGCTGGCGATCGGCGGCGCCAGCTTCGTTGCTGTATGGGTGGGCGCCACCTTGGCAGACGCGAAGCTGCGCCCCCTCTACCGACAGATGCTGCGCTGGCCCGCGCCTGCAGCGAAGTGATCGCGATGAGCCGGCGCCGCTTCACCGAGCAACTGCGGGACACTGCGCGCGTCTTGGACGATTCAGTGCGCCGCTTCGGACTGTTCAGCGGCTTGCGCGCCACGCACGCCGTGCGGCGCGCAGGACATGGCCCGGACCGGGAAGTGCGCCTGCACGTGCCCGGACTGCCGAGTCCAGTGAATCTGCGGGCGGCGACGAGCGACGCGGCGACGTTCGTCCAGATCTTCTTGCGCGGCGATCTTGATTTCCCGCTCACCGGCGAGCCCAAGGTGATCCTCGATGGCGGCGCCAACATCGGCCTGTCGGCGCTGTATCTGCACCGGCGATTTCCGCGCGCCCGCATCGTCGCCGTGGAGTTCGAAGCGTCGAACTACGCGCTTCTCGCCCGCAACGTCGCCGACTATCCCGCCATCGTCGCGGTGCATGCGGGCCTGTGGCCGCATGATGGTCGGGTGGTGGTGGCCAACGCACGTGCGGCCAAATGGGCTCACTTTCCCCGCGGCTGCGATTCGACGGCGGTCGCCGACGCCGATCCAGGGCGCAGCGGCCCGGCAACAGCGTTCGCACCCGACACGGTGCGCGCGGTCAGCATATCGACCCTGATGGCCGAGCAGGGCATCGATCATGTCGACCTGCTGAAGCTCGACATCGAAGGCAGCGAGTTCGAACTGTTCGACGGGGAGTTGTCATGGCTGAGCCGTGTCTCCACCTTGGCGATCGAACTGCACGAACGAACACGACCGGGGTCATCGCGGCGCGTCGTGCGCGCACTGGCTCAGCGAATGACAGCCGCATCGATCAGCGGCGAGTACCTCGTCTGCGAGCTGGGAGGCGGTCCGTGAGTGCGCCACGAGTAAGCGTCGTCATGCCGATCTACAAGGTGGCAGAGTACGTCGACGCTGCGGTGCGCAGCGTGCTGACACAGAGCTTTGGCGACTTCGAGCTGATCGGCGTGGACGATGCCAGCCCCGACGACAGTGCCGAGCGCTTTCTCGCGACGCGCGACCCGCGCTTGCGCATCGTCCGTCATCCGGTCAACCGCGGGCTCGCAGCGGCGCGCAACACCGGTATCGAGGCAGCCTGTGGCGAGTATGTCGCCTTACTCGACTCCGATGACATCGCATTGCCGGACCGACTTGGCCGGCAGGTCGCCTTCCTCGACCGCAGCCCACGCTTTGTCTTGTGTGGCGGGCACATGCAGTTCATGGATGCGGCGGGTCGGCCCTACGGTCGGGTGCATCGGGCCGAGTTGCGACCTAACCGCATCGTCCCGCTGCTGGCGATGCGAAACACGTTCTTCGTGTCGACCGTGATGTTCCGGCGCCCCTTGGCTGCGCAAGTTCGCTACAGGACCGACTTGCCAATGGCTGAGGACTACGCGTTCTATGTCGATGCGGCGCGCGTCGGCGACCTTGCGAACATCGATGCACTGCTGCTGCATTACCGCCATCATCCGGCCAGCCTGACCTCGACGCGGCCTGCGCTGATGATGAGCTGCGTTGCGCAGATCCATGCATGGCAGCTGGCCTCGTTCGGCATCGAGCCCACTGAGCGCGAGCTCCAGCTGCACGGACACCTGTCGCGGCTCGATCTGCCGCACGACGAGAAGTTGCTCGTGGAGGTTGAAGCGTGGCTGGTTCGGCTTCTTCAAGCATCGGTTCCCGGTGCCACGGCGGAAAGCTGGGCTGGCGTGCTCGGAGACGCCTGGTTCGAGGTGTGCAGTGCCGCCTCATCGCTGGGGCCGAGCGCGTGGCGACATTACTGGCGCTCGCCGCTCGCACGCCATGCCCTGCCGGGGTGGAAACGCCAAGCCAAGTTTGCGACTAAGGTTGCACTCCGACTCGATCGGCGTTCAATGGCGGCCAATCGCCGGGACCGATCCGCCGCGTCTCGCTCGCCAACCAACTGAGACCGTCTGGACGCCGGCCGACGACCGGATGTGCAGCACGGTCTCCTTGTCAGCATGAGGCAGCGCATCCAGGCGTACTTGCTCGTTGACCAGCAACGGGTGATAGACATCCAGCAGGGTGGGCTCATGCAACTGCGGGTGTTCGCTGCGCAGATCGCGGCGAACCATCAGGAACGCGTTCTGGCGGATCGCTGGTGCCACATGCGCCGCCTGCCAAAGAACCGGACGGAAGGCGTCCAGGCAAGCAAACCCGAACGTTGCAAACATATCGATCCAGTCGTGCTGGGAGCGACAGTTGATGTGAGAGGAACCCGACTGACGAGGCAGTGCGGCGGAGAACACCACGCGCAGGCTTCGTTCGCACAGTGAGCGCACCAGTCGCGCCGAGTCCTCGGGCGTGACGCGTTGGGCGTACTCGATACACAGCGTCAGATCGAACACCCGCGAGCATCGCCGCTCTCCCGCATCATCGAATTGCAGCAGGTCTGTCACGCCGTCAGAACGCAGAGCCTGCGCACCGAACGCGCTGTCACTCAGCAGGGCAACCCGGCCCGGCCGTGGTGCGTGCACCGCAGCCACCGCCAGCAGCGCTCGCATGGATTGCAACCAGACAGCGCCATCCTCCGCGGGCTGCAGTTCGGGCGCTTGCGGCGCGAGCTCGCTGTGGACCGCGACCAGGTACGGGTCGCGCGGATGCATGACAAACGACTGCTCGAGCAGCGCCAGGGCCTTGGCCCGACGCCCCTCTGCCGCGAGCTTGCGAATCGTCTCCGCGAGCTGCGGTGGCGTCAGCCGATCGAGCTGCGAAAGAACGCGCGGCGTCCAGTGCAGCCGAACGACTGCGTCGGCAGCGCCCATGGTGTCTGCGCCAAGTCCTCGCGTTGAAGAGGAGGAAACGCCGCACTCGCCCCAAATGATCAGTCAGCGCTGCGGCGGCGGCGCAGCCGAGCACCCGCACCGAGCAGGCCCAAGCCCGCCAGCATCATCGCGACGGTCGATGCCTCGGGAACCGGCGCGATCGATTCGATCTTCACCACCATGTCGTTGAAATCCATGTCAGAAGCGTCCTCGTACGCCAGCCCCCAGTTGGTCGTGCTCCCCTGCTGGAACGACAGCACCCGGGCGCTGCCGCCGGGGTTGAGCGCGTCGATCGAGTAAGCACGAGCGCCGCTGCCTGTCTGGAAGTAGAAGCCGAAGCGATCTGGCGTGATCAGCGCACTGGTGACGCTGCCGCAGTTGACCTTGCCACCGCCAAACGCCGCGCAGTCGAATACGTTCGACGAACCCACGCTCATCGAGCCGTTGAGGATGGAGATCGCCGCGTTGGTGCCGACCGTTGACGGTCCGAGCAGCAGGTCATAGGTGAAGATGTTCGATGCATCCGTACCGAACCAGATCCCGAACTTGTTGATGGGGGCATTGGCGGCGAATTCCGCGACGATCGTCGGAATCGTCGTGGCCGAGCTGGTGGCCGAGCGCCACAGGCCGTACGGACTCTGGTTCGCCGCCACCGTGCCCCAGGACGGACCGAACAGGCCGTTGAGAATGGACTGCAGCGACGGCTCCGAAGGAATGGTGTTGACAGTCACCGGCCGTGAGTTGACCACAGGCACGGCCTGGGCGAGTACGACCGGACAGGCAGAGGCCAGAAGCAGGGAGCAAAAGAGTTTTCGCATGTCGGTTCCGATGAGGGCGATTCGGACTTCAGGGCGCCGCCATGAGACCTGCGGAAGGGAAGGACGATTGCGGCGCGTTGGACGACACCTTAGGCGCGCCGGACGATTGCCGAAATAGGGCGATCGGACCATGTCGACGTCGCGATGTGTCAAGTGCGTTTCATCGCAACCGATAGCCTCACGCAAAGGCAACGGCCCCTTGCGTGGACTCGGCAAGCCAGCTGCGCTGCGGCGGTAGCCACTGCCCGGCCGCGCGCGTTCCGTAGCCGAAGGGTGGACCGGATGCCTGGGCTGGACGCATGGTCAACGTGTTGATACCGACCAGCACGGCCCGGTCTCCCGCCATGACGAAGGCGCCGCTGCCAGAGTCGCCTGGCGCAAGCCCGGACGGCAAGATGCCGCCAACCGCTCGCGCCGAGTAGTCGAACACGTACATCCACAAGGCGGCGGCGTCGCTCGCCGGCAAGTGCTGCACAAGTGCCGCGCCATGGCGCTTGAGCGCGGCGTTCTGCCCGACCTCGACGCCGCGCGAGCCGCGACCGGATGCTCCGTAGCCCACCAGCTCGATGCGGGCGCCCGCCTGCGGGAGACCTGCGCTTACCGCATAGCGCTGCGCGGCTGGTGGGGCATCGTGCGCCAGCTCGAGCAGCGCGAGATCGTGGATGGGCGGCGGGTTACCCAGTCCGCGGAAGCGCGGATGCCGTTGCGCGCTGCGTATCGGGATCTGATGTGACAGGTCTCCGTCGAGGTTCAGGTTGAGCGTGATGTCGACGTTGTCGCGCAGTACATGTGCGGCGGTCAGGGCAAACCGTGAGGCCACCAGGACCGCGCTGTAAACGCTGCCCGCGATGAACAGGCTCGCGACACCCGACCAGCGTGAATCGGCTCGATTGGCGTCCAGTCGAGCGCGCGGACTGTCCGGTGGTTCGCCGACCATCAGTCCGTTCGTGCGACCGGGCGCCACAGCGGCCACGGCGAACGCGCCAAGGACTGCCCTGCGTGTCACGCTTGGCGGGTCAGAACGCACGGTACTGAAGGCGAAGCAGGACGGTGGTGGCTCGATACTGCAGGCTTGGCTCGCTGGACTTGCGCTCCGACCTCGTCGCGCTCAGTTGCGCCTGGATTCGCTCGCGCGGTGTCCACGCCACCGACATGCGAGCCTCGTCGATCCGATCGTCGCGAGGCGGGCGCTGTCCGAAGAAGCGCGTCGCGAAGTTCTGCGGGTCGCCCCTGAAGTCGACCTGCTGGCGCGACAGATCCAGGCCGAAGGAGAGCTTGAGGCTGCGGCTATGCACGAGTGACGCTCGATGGACCTTCGATACGGAGTAGATGCGGTCATAGTCGTCCACCGCGTTCAGGTCGCGCTGCGAACTGACACGCAGCAAGGTCTTGGCGCCGAGTTGTCTCGCTACCGACAC
This sequence comes from Burkholderiaceae bacterium, assembly GCA_022843955.1. Classification (GTDB taxonomy): domain Bacteria; phylum Pseudomonadota; class Gammaproteobacteria; order Burkholderiales; family Burkholderiaceae_F; genus JALHMQ01. Next base: position 42,910 of record JALHMQ010000023.1, on the reverse strand, counting down.
GAGCCAGGTGGGGCCGTCGAATCCGCGCTCGGGCACGTTGGCGAACTCCCTCTCCGCATAGCCCACGCGGAAAGTCGCCGATGTTGCATCGCCCGGCCGCCATTGCAACGAAAGATCGAACACGTCCTGCTCATAACTGTTGTCGACCGGAGCGTTGCCGAAGATCTCCCGGTTGGGATAGCGACCCTGCGTGCGGCTGGCGCCGAGCGCAACCTCGTTCGCGCTCGCCGTTGTTCGGACCAGCTCGACGCGGTAAAGACCCACCTGGTAGTCGCTCGACCGACGGGCCTCGATGGAGTTGCGCCCACGATAATCGGTCGCTGAGGTTGAGAGGCGAGTATCCGGCCGCGGCAGGAAACTGAGCGCCGCGCGGGTTGTGCTCGCATCTAGCACGTTGCGCTCGGGATTGCGAAAGTCTGCGAAACTCGTGACTCGCTGCTCCAGTGCGTGGCTGAGTTCGCCGCGCCACTGCCGGGTGAAACTGCCGCGCCAAAGTGCGTCGCCATCGTAGCGGGACGCGTCATAGCGATCGTTGCGGTCGAAGTAGTCGCGTGCGGCCCGGGCGCGGATCGACAGCAAGTGCGTCGATCCTGCGGCGGTTCCCGTGATCTCTGCAAACGGAGCGATGAGGACGTCGCGCCGGTTGTCCGTGTCGAAGCCAGCGACGCTGGGGTTGACCCCGTCGGGCAGGCGAAAGAAGTTCGAGTCCGTCTGCGTGGTCGTACCGACCGACAACTGGAAGCCGGCCGGCCGCTCGCTCGACTGGGCCATGGCTGCTGGAGTGAAGAGCAACGGCATGCACGCGGCGGCGAGCACCGTGCGTGCGTTCACCATAGCCCCCACTGACGACTGGCAATGACGTAGACACCCAGTGCGGCGTTCGTCAGCGCATGCGCCGCAACCGGATACCAGAGGTTGCCGGTCCGCACGTACAGCCAGGCGTAAGCGAGGCCGGCGACGAGTCCCGCCAGCCACAGGTCGTGCCCGAGCGCGAACACTGCGGCAGTTCCGATCAGTGCAGTTGCACTGGTAGCTGCCGGGGGTTGGGCAAGGAAGTTGCGCGAGTCGATCGATCGCATCACGAACGACCGCCAGAACAACTCTTCGATGACCGGCACGACGAGGACCGCCCCGACCAATCGCACGGCGATCTTGTCCCAGCGCAACGAGCCATCGGCAGCGACCGGCACGAAGGTCGTAGCGGGCTCCCCGAGGCGCATCCAAGGCTCGTCCAGAACGATCCACAGGATGAACACGCCGATGCCGACCAGCAGCGTGAGCAGCCACGCCTGCGCCTCCCGCGGCCGCGTCGCGAGCTCACTGAAGTGCCGCCACGCAACCAAGACGATCACCGCGGCGAGGCCGGCCTGCAAAGCGTATAGCGCTTCACTGATCGTCCAAGCGTCGGCCACGCCGTCTTCAGGCGGTTGCAGGGCGCCCCGCAGCGCAAGGATCGCGATGAAGACAGCGAAGGGAAGAATGCGCAGCCAAGTGGCGCGAGGAAGGAGGGCAGACATGCTTGTAGAGGTCGAGCGGTGATTGATCTCGCGATCGTTGCGGAAGGGCGATCCAAGCAGAACCGCGGACCGATGCAAGACCTCGTCGCGGAACCCAAGGCTCAATGGACCGGATGTTCCGTGCGAATCGTGACAGCCGAACGTCATCGAGGACCATGCCCTGGGCTGACCTGCGCAGGCACCCGTCCTTGACCTTGGCCAGACGTGCCATGGGAGCGCATGCGAGACATCTGTGTGTTGATGTCTGCATCGTGACTGGAACCACTGTTCAGTGGGCCGATCCGCTCATTCAGTTGCGCGACATTCGCACTGCGCCGGCTATCTATCGGTCATCCGGCCTCCGTAGCCTCTCTTCGGTTCGCCATTGGCAGCGCGAACGCCGTCCCGCTCTCGATTGCCCCAGATTCGCTGCTCGAAGACGAAAGGAACCCAAATGGCTTTGACTCTCTTCGGCCGCCTGACCTTGCTTCTCACTGGCGCCTTGATGACATCCGCATTGCACGCCGCCTCGGCAGATAGACCGCCTGCCGACCCGATTGCAGCGATCGTCTCAGCGTCGCCATCCATGGCGCCTTGGTCGATCAACCCCTTCCTGCCGCTGCCTCGGCGCCTCACCGACGGATCACTGCTGACGTGGGATGACATGGCTGTCCTCAACGGCACAGACGCGGGTACCGACGCGCCCACTTTCACGCTTGTTTGGAAGGCGAAGTCGCCGAGACCAGTAGTCCGCGAGGCACCGGTGCGCCACCAGCCCGTGTTCTCCATGATCGAACCTCTACGCGGACCGGGCACTGGCGGTGCGCCGGTTTCGCGTTGGCTGTCTGGTGCCCTCGACGCGCCGCGAGCGCTCTTCTTCTTTGATGCACCGCCGGCGATCAGCGTGGCAGCGATCCAGCCGGTGCCCGAAGCCTCGACTTGGGCGTTGATGGTGGCCGGCCTCGGTGTGGTTGTGCTGTTCACGCGCCGTCGGCGCGTGGTTGCCTATCGGGTTCCGATGACACCGACGGCTGCGACATGAGCCGTTTGGATCATGCCCACGCGACTCGCGAACACCGTGCGAAAGACGGTGCCGGCACCTCCCCGATAGGCATCGCGCAATTTGGTCGCGCCCGCGCCACAGACAATGCAGGAAATGTCACAAGCGCTCCATAGATTCCGCTCCTCTATAAGAGGTGCTTGACGATGCTGGTCACATCACAGTCGGTCGGGCTGGGACAGGGACGCGTCTCTGTTCTCGGCTGGGTGCGGATGTCGCTTGAGCCTGTGCTCATCGTCGCGGCTCTCGTATTGAGTTGCGCCGCTACGGACTGCGAGTTCGAACCGCCTCACCTGATCCTCGCGTTGATCTCGTTTTCGCTCACGTTCCCCGGGGATGTATCGGTGCGGCGGCTTCGCCACAACCTGTTCACCAGTGTCGTCGTCAACTGGGCCATCGTGTTCGGGCTGCTGTTCCTGCTCGGCTACGTGACGCGGTTCATCACGTACTTCGAGCCCGACATGCTGCTGGTCTGGGCGCTTGGAACGCCGCTTCTCCTGTACGCAGCGCACCGGATGATCCCACTCATCACGCCGCAACTGCTCGCGATCGACGGTAACCGTCGGGCGGTGATCGTGGCAGCGAACGATATCGGCCAGCGGCTGGCGCGCAGTTTCTGCGCCGAGCCGACGCTGGGCTTTCGTTTCGTCGGGTTCTTTGACGACAAGGCGATGGAAGCGGCCGATGATCCGGCCGGACCCATGCTCGGTCCGATCAACGGCGTCGCCGACTACGTGAAAGCCAACGGCGTCGAGGCTGTGTTCGTTGCCTTGCCGATGGCTGCGCAACCCAAGGTGCTCGGTCTGCTCGATCAGTTGCAGGACACGACTGCGTCCATCTTCTTCGTTCCCGACATCTTCATCTTCGATCTGATCCAGGCGCGGGTAGAGGACATCAACGGCATTCCAGTGGTGACCGTGTGTGACACGCCGTTCACGGGCATGAGCGGCGTGATCAAGTGGGCAAGCGACAAGCTCCTCGCCGGGGCGCTCATCGCGTTGCTCAGTCCCTTGATGCTCGCGGTGGCGCTGGCGGTGCGGTTCAGCTCGCCAGGGCCTGTCTTGTTTCGCCAGCGTCGCTATGGCCTCGATGGCGAGGAGTTTCATGTCTACAAGTTCCGCACCATGCGGGTGACCGAGGATGGCGAACAGATTCGCCAGGCGACGCGCGACGATCCCCGCATCACCACGGTCGGCGGCTTCCTGCGCCGGATGTCGCTCGACGAGCTGCCCCAGCTGTTCAACGTGCTCGAAGGCAAGATGAGCCTCGTCGGGCCACGACCCCATGCGGTCGCGCACAACGAGATGTACCGGCGACTGATCCGCGGCTACATGATCCGGCACAAGGTCAAGCCCGGCATCACCGGATGGGCACAGGTCAATGGATTGCGCGGTGAGACCCAATCGCTCGACAAGATGCAAAAGCGCGTGGAGTACGACCTGGATTACCTGCGGCGGTGGTCGATCGGCCTGGATCTGCTGATCATCCTCAAGACCATTCGCATCGTGCTCAGACAGACCAACGCGCACTGATGATGCGCATGGACGGCAACGGCTCTGCTCCCGTTTGCAGCCTCTCCCTGGAGGAGGTTGACGCGGGCAACTTCATGGCAGCGCTCGCCGAAGGGCTGCGGGTGCGTCGCCGCGTCGAATTCTTCGCCTGGACCCAAAGCTCGCTGCAGGACCTGATTCCACACGGGATGCTGCTGTGCGGGCTGCCGCGCAGCAGCGGCGGGCGCATGTTCTTCGACTATTTTCACCACGTGCCTATTCATCCAAAGGTGCTCGCACGCCTGTGCCATCCGCGCCAGGGCCTCGCCGCCGAGATGGTCGAGCTCTGGCTGGGCGCCGGCGCGGAGCCTCTGGCGATCGGGCCGGGCGTGCCGAGCACGGCCCAGGGGCGACTGGCGTTGGAACTGGTCAGCCTGGGGCTCGGGGACCTGATCGTGCATGGCATCCCGAACGCCCAGATCGGGGCGGGTGTTCACTGCTTCGTCGGTTTCGTCGCATTGCCCACGGCTCCGACGCTGCGCGATCGACACCTGATCGAGCTGCTTGCACCGCATGTCTTCAATGCCTACTGCCGCGCGCTCGCGCCGGAACGGCAATCAGTCAAACGCGGTGCCGACCTGCCCGAGGGTGAACAAATCGTCACCGACCGCGAGGTGGAGATCCTTAAGTGGGTGCGGGAAGGGAAAAGCAACCAGGAGATCGGGATGATCCTGAGCATCAGTCCATTAACCGTGAAGAACCACGTTCAGAAGATCCTGCGCAAGCTGCAGGCGTCCAACCGAGCGCAAGCAGTCTCCAAGGCGATCGCGATGAAGCTGCTCGCTTCTTCGTTCGGCCGTAGTCAGTTCGATCTGGCGGGGGAGGTGTGATGAGGCATCGAAACGACACCCGGTGCAGCGCCTTGTGCGGCCCACGCCGTGCTGCTGGCTTCACCTTGCTCGAACTGCTGGTCGTGCTGGTCATCATCGGCCTGCTGGCAGGCTTCGTGGCGCCGCACTTCTTCGGGCAGATCGGCAAGTCGGAGCAGAAGGTCGTCGTGGCACAGATCGACGCGTTCGAGAAAGCCCTGGACCAGTACCGGCTCGATGTCGGCCGCTACCCGAGCACGGAAGAAGGACTCGGCGCGCTGGTTGCCCGACCCGGCACCGACAGTCGCTGGTCGGGGCCGTATCTGCGAAAGGGCGTTCCTCTCGACCCATGGGGACGCGCATATGTGTATCGAAGCCCCGGTCCGAGCGGCGCCTACGAGTTGTTCAGTGCCGGCCGGGATGGAACGCAGGCGGACGGATCATCGGCGGCCCTGCGCTGACCCACCATGCAGTACCGCGTGACAGGACTCGCGGCCGACGTGTCGGCACAGTCGTTGACCATCGACGCCGTTGACGCAGCCGCTGCGCGCGCGGCCGCCGTCGCGCGCGGCATCACGGTGGTCGATGTCCGCCCGCTGAAGCCACGTCGTTGGATCGCGCCGGCGCTGCGCAGCGGGTTCGACCTCGATCTCTTCTGCCAGGAGCTGCTGGCACTGCTGGACGGCGGCATCTCCGTCGGCGAAGCGTTGCAGACGCTGGCCGAGAAGGCGCGCGACCGGGGGCCGGAAGGCCCGGGTCGAGCGCTGATTGCCGAACTGCACGCAGCCTTGCAGGAAGGGCGGACGCTCTCGGATGCCATGGCGCGTCGACCCGAAGTGTTCCCCCACGTGCTGGTGGCCGCGATCAGGGCGAGCGAGCACACCAGCGACTACGGTCCGGCGCTGCTGCGCTTCCATCGCTATCGGACCTTGGTCGGTGACGTGCGGTCGCGCCTGATCGCTGCGGCGACCTACCCGGTGATCCTGCTTGGGGCAAGCCTGCTGGTCCTGGCGTTTCTGGTTGGCTTCGTGGTCCCGCGCTTCGCGCAGGTCTATGCCGACCTGGGTGACCGCGTGCCCTTGGGCTCCCGCCTCATCATCGGACTGGGCCAGATCATCAGTACGCAGCCGCTGTTGAGCGCAACGGTGATCGCACTGGCAGTGCTCGGGCTGGTCGCCGTGGTCCGCTCGCCGGGACTGCGCGCCCGGGCGCTGGGTCTGGCGCGACTGTGGCCGAGGGTCGACCAACTGTTGTTCGCTGCCAGTTGCGCGCGCCTTTATCGCACGTTGGCGCTGCTGGTGCAGGGTGGCGTGGCACTGCCATCGGCGCTCGCCATGGTCCAGCCAATGCTGCAGGCGCCGCTCGCGGACCGGCTACGGGCGTGTCGACAGGCCATCTCGGAGGGGCGCGGATTCACCGACAGCATGGCAGCGCATGGCCTGTCGACAGCGGTGGCGACCCGCTTCTTCCGCGTCGGGGAACGCAGCGGCAAGCTGGGCGAGATGATCGAACGAGCGGCCGACTTCCATGAACGCGAGCTCGTGCGCGCCGCCGACTGGTTCGGCCGCGTGGTCGGGCCGGCCCTCATGCTGCTGATGGGGATCGTGATCGGCGTGGTGGTGATCATGATGTACCTGCCCATCTTTCAGCTCTCCGAGGCGCTTCAGTGAACGCCGCACCCGCGACGGCCGGCGCGGTCGTGCCGCAACGCGACCCCGCCTTGACAACCTTGCTGGCGCGCGTCGCCACGACGGCGCGCGCAGGCGGTGCCAGTTTCGGCAGAGCCGCTGCTGAAGCGCTTGGCCAGACCGAAGCTGAGGCGCTGGCGACCTGCGCGCAGGCGTTGCATTTGCCCCTGCTGTCGGGCGACGGCCTGCAACTGCTGCGCGCCGACTTCGACGCCGTGCCGTTCACTGAGGCGAGCCGGCGCCGCATGGTGGCAGTGCGTGAGGCGGATGGCGACTTGCTGCTGGTGATCGACGATCCGTTCGATGCCGACCGCCTCGAATGGGCCGAGCACCGCATGGCGCAGCCGGTGTCGCTCGGGTTGGCGGCCTCCGAGGAGATCACCGCCTTCTTGCGTCGCCACGAAGCCGGCCTGCGGGCGATCGAATCGGTCGGCGCGTCGAGTCCGCAAAGCGAGCCGATGGGCGACGACGGCGAGGAGCTGTCGATCTCTCGCATTGCCGACGACACCAGTCCGGTCGTGCGGCTGGTCAACTCGATGCTCTACGACGCCTTGCGCGCCGAAGCGAGCGACGTTCACCTGGAGATGGACGCACGCGGGGCGGTGATCAAGTACCGCCTCGACGGCGTGCTCGACACCGTCAGCCGGATCGAGGATCCGACCCAAGCCGAGCAGGTCGTCTCGCGCATCAAGGTCCTGGCTGAGCTTGACATTGCCGAGCGCCGGGTGCCGCAGGATGGCCGGTTCCAGGTGCGCATCGATCGCCGTGAGATCGACCTGCGCGTGTCGATCCTGCCGGCCGCACACGGCGAGGACGTGGTGGTGCGCATCCTCGACAAGAAGCGGCTGGTCGACGAGGTGCGCGGCCTGCGTTTCGAGACGCTTGGATTCGACGACCAGTCGATCGCCGACCTGCGCAGCCTCGCGCGTCTGCCGTTCGGACTGATGCTGGTGACCGGTCCCACCGGCAGTGGCAAGACCACGACCTTGTACGCCGCCCTGTCGGAAGTGAACAACGGGCGAGACAAGATCGTCACGATCGAAGATCCGATCGAGTACCAACTGCCGGGCGTCACGCAAGTCCCGGTGAACGATCGGCGCGGCCTGACGTTCTCGCGCGGGCTGCGCTCGATCCTGCGGCACGATCCGGACAAGATCATGGTCGGCGAGGTGCGCGACGCCGAGACCGCGCAGATCGCGGTGCAGGCCGCCCTGACCGGACATCTCGTGTTCACCACCGTCCACGCGAACAGCGTTTTCGACGTGATGGGCCGCTTGCTGCACATCGGCGTCGATCCGTTCAGCCTGGTCTCGGCGCTCAACGGCGTGGTGGCACAGCGCCTGCTGCGCATCAACTGCACGCACTGCGCTTGCCCCGATCCGGTCGACCTGTCGATGCGCCCCTCCTCCGAGCGAGTCCTGTTGGCGGACCGGGTGCTGATGCGGGGCAGCGGCTGCGGCCACTGCCGGGGGACAGGCTATCGGGGTCGACGCGCCATCGCCGAAGTTCTGCGGTTCGATGATGCGATGCGCGATGCGCTGTTCGACCGCACCTCGGTCGCCTCCGCCAAGCGTGCCGCGCGCGAACGCGGCATGCGCTCGATCCGGCGGGCCGGTCTCGACCTGGTGGCTGCCGGACTGACGACGCTCGAAGAACTCGACCGCGTGACTTTTGCCGAGTCGGATTCCGAATCGCCCACTGAGCAGGCATCGAGCCGTCAGCCTGCATCGGATGATCGATGAGCCTGCTGACCGCACTCCTGGAGCCGCTGCGGCGGCCTCCTCTGAAGTACATCGCGATCGATGCCGATCTGCCCGTGCCCGCGCAAGAGCGCAGCAGCCGTGTTCGCTACTGCTTGGCCACCGAGCATGCGCGCCTGTGCCTGTTGCCATGGTCCCCGGTGCTTGCCAAGCGCACGCACTGGCAGCAGTTCGCCCTGAGCCGATTCGCCCAGCTGCACGGGCTGTCAGTCGACGACTGGGTGGTTCGCGTCGTCGATGAATCGCCGCCCCGACAGCGACTCGCTGTCGCGGTACGCGCCAGCTTGCTCGCCGGCCTCGGCGCCGACGTGGGACGCAAGCGCGCCAGCGCCAGCGAAGTACGCATTGAACTGCTCGAGCGACTGGCAGCGCTGCTGGCGCGGCGGCCTGACTTCGACGGCACGGTGCTCGAGATTGGCCAGCGCAGCGCGGCCCTGGTCGGGCTGCGGGGTGGGGCGCTGGTCCGACTGCGCCAGCGCAGCATCGAGCCGCCGGATCTGCCTGTGGCCGATCGCGCCACGCGCATCGCCCGTGTGCTTGTTCCGACCATCATCGCCGAACAAGCCAGCGGCGATCTGCAGAAGCAACCGCTGCTGATCGCAGCGCCCAAGCTGGAACTGCAGTCGTTGGTGGCGCAGGCGCTGCGCGCCGCGGGCGTCGCCGCCGAAGGCTGGCCGTGCTGAAAGCGCGCCGCTTCGACCTCGACCTGGCGCATCCGGCGGCGACCGCGCGGCGCGCCTGGGTGCTGCTTGGACTCGGAATGGCAGTGTTGGCGGCCGCAGGCCTACACGCCTATCGCGTACAGGAACAGCGCACCGCGCTCGCGCGCGAGCGCACCGCCGCTGAGACCTCGATCGCACGCCTGGGAGCGCCTGTCGCAGTCAAGGGCAACCAGGCCGACAGGCGGGACGCGTCGACCCGCGCCGGCCTAACCGAGGCGCGGCAGGTCGTTCGCCAGTTGCATCGGCCATGGATGGAACTGCTCGACGGCCTCGACCGTACCGCCGACCGTCAGGTGCGCCTGCGCCAGATGACGATCGACCCGCGTTTCGAGCAGCTGAGCATCGAAGTGGAGGCCGCCACGATGCGCGACGTACTCGGCTACACGCAACGGCTCGCCGGCGCGCCACAGGTCCGGCAGGCGCGCCTGGTCTCGTTCGAGAGGCGCGAGGACGGCGACCGCCGGTTGGTGGCGCGCCTGTCCGCTGTACTTGAGACGGCGGTCGTTGCGACCCACGGCAGCCACGAAGCCGACACGACAGCGCGGTTGCGCCAAGCGCAGTCTGTGGCGCCAGCTCTGAGGTCGCCGTGAGCCGCCACCATGTGCCATTGAGGCTGCGCCTGCAGCATCTGACCGAGCAACTCGGTCTGGCGGGGCTATCCGGCGCGGCAGCTTTGCTGGTGGCTGGCCTGCTGCTCTCGATGACTGAGCTTCATGCTCAGCGCGAGCTGGCGGCGGAACGTGCCGAGCTGATCGAGGCGCAGTCCAGATTGGAGAGCCTGCGCAACCGGCCGCCGACGCCGATGCCGGACGACCCCGAGCGCTTTGCCGCCCGCCTTCCGCCGCCCGCTGAGCTACCGTCATTGATCGAGGCACTGCACGACGACGCCGCACGGCGCGGGCTGAAGATCGAGCGCGGCGATTACCGCGTATCGCGCGAGATCGGTGGACTGGCACAGCGTCATCAGATCTCGCTGCCGGTGCGCGGAGACTATGCGCGGCTGCAGGCTTGGTTGCGGCAGGCGCTGCATCAAAACCGCGCGCTGGCGATCGACGAACTGACCGTGCGACGAAGCGCCGACGACACGGGCCAGATCGATTCTCGCGTTCAGTTCAGCCTGTATACGCGTAGCGCGCCATGACCCGCGCACTCGTACTCGGCGGTTTGCTGGCGGCCACGCTCGCGCTGACGCTGTGGACGCGTTTTAGCGCGCGCGAGGCGGATGGACCGGCCGCCGCCGTGTCCGCCGCGGTTGCTCCGGTCCAGCTGGCGGCGCGGCGCAGCGCCGATGAACCATCGGTGCCGCCTGCCGCCGGCGAGCTGCCGCTGCTGTTGCCGCAGCGGGAGACCCGCGGTGGCAGCTCGCGCGGCGTCGCACCCGGCGCCCTGTTCGGCCCTCCGCCGCAAAGTGCCGTCCCCGCGCCCGTCGCTGCGCCTGCGCCACCCTCAGCGCCACCGCTGCCGTTCACCTTCGGCGGTCGACTCGTCGTGGAGGGCGAAGTCGGGTACTTGCTGAACGACGCCGGCCGCACCCTGATCGTGCAGACCGGGGGCGTGGCCGGCGAGTTCGTGCTCGAGTCGGCCGATGAGCGCCAGCTTGTGTTTCGTCACCCACCGACCGGCCTGGCGGTCGTTCTCGCCACTGAAGGATGACCGTGATGCTGCCGTCGAGTTCGTTGCGCAATGCCTGCACCCCGGGCACCCGGCGCCTGCTGTCTGGCGCGCTGCTGGTGACCGCCGCATTCGTGCTGGGTGGATGTGCTGCTGCGCCCGAACTGCGCGAGAGCCGGGCGATGGCTGCCGAGGGGCGCGACAGCGACGCGCTGGAACGGCTGGAGGCGGGCGTCAAGCGCGCACCCGAGGATCTGCAACTGCGCGCCGCGCTGGTGCGCCAACGCGAGCTGACGCTGTCACGCCTGCTCACGACCGGCGATGCGGCGCGAGCCGCCCGCGACGTCGCCGCCGCCGAGCGCGACTACCGCGCTGCCCTCGTGATCGATCCGAGGCAGCCACGCGCACGCGCCGGGTTGGATGGCCTGTCGCAGGACCAGCGTCACGATGTCCGCCTAGTGGAGGCGCAGAAGCGGTTCGACGCCGGGCAGATGCCGGCAGCCGAATCAGTGTTGCGCGACGTGCTGCTGGAGAGCCCGGGGCATGTCGCTGCGCGCCGCCTCATGCAGCGCGTACGCGAACAACAGCTCAGCCACGACTCTCAGCCGTCGCGGCTGCGGCTGGAGCTGGCCAAGCCGATCACGCTGGAGGTGCGCGAGATGCCGCTGCGCAACGTCTTCGAAGTGATCGGGCGCACGGCCGGGGTCAACTTCGTGTTCGACCGAGACGTGCGACCCGACACGCGCGTGACGATCCAGATCCGCAACAGCCCCGTCGAAGATGTGATTCGCCTGGTGCTGGCCACCAATGCGCTTGAGCGCAAGGTGCTCAATGACAACTCGCTGCTGATCTATCCCAACACCCAGGCCAAGGCGCGCGAGTACCAGGAGCTTTCGGTGCGCGCGTTCTTCCTCGCCAACGCCGACGTCAAGCAGGCGCAGGCGATGCTGGCGAAGATGGTCAAGACGCGCGATGTCCACATCGACGAGAAGCTCAACATGATCGCCATTCGCGACACGCCGGACGCCATCCGCCTGGCCGAGCGGCTGATCGAGTCGATCGACATGGCCGAGCCCGAGGTGATGCTCGAGGTCGAGGTGCTCGAAGTCAGTCGCTCGCGCCTGCAGCAGATCGGCATCGACTTTCCGACCTCGGTGGGGCTCGAGTCGACGCTGCCGTCGGTGGGTACGGTACCGCCCGGTCGCATCGACCTGCGCGAGCTCAACAACGCGCGCCTCACCGCCACCATCGCCAACCCTGCGCTGCGCTTGAACCTGCTGGCGCAGAACACCAACGTCAACCTGCTTGCCAATCCGCGCATCCGGGCCAAGAACCGCGAGAAGGCGCGTGTGCTAATCGGCGAAAAGCTGCCGGTGTTCACCACCACGGCGGTGCAGAACGCTGGCGTCGCCTCATCGGTCAGCTACCTCGACGTCGGCCTGAAGCTCGAGGTCGAGCCCAACGTCTATCTCGATGACGAGGTCGGGATTCGCATCCTGCTCGAGGTCAACTCCAACCTGGAGCGTGTGACTGGCCCGGACGGCTCCACTGCATTTCGTCTGGGCACGCGATCGGCGCAGACCCACTTGCGCCTGCGTGACGGTGAGACACAGGTCCTGGCCGGCCTGATCAACGAGAACGAGCGGGAGAACCTGGGACGCCTGCCGGGGCTCGGCGACCTGCCCGGCATCGGCCGGCTGTTCACCAACAACGGCCTGCAGCGTGACAAGAGCGAGATCGTGCTGCTGATCACGCCGCGCATCCTGCGCAACATCGTGCCGCCGCGTGCCGAGTCGATGCTCATGCGCTCCGGCACCGAGCTGTCGCCCGGGAGCGCTGCGCTCACCATTGCGGCGACTGCGCCGCGCAGCCTGGCGCTGCGGGTCGATGGACCACGCGCTCCTGCGGCGCGACCGGGGTCGGCCGAAGGCCCCGCGACCGCCGTATCGCCGGCAGCAGCCACCGAGATCGCCGTGGCAACACCGCCCGCGGCTGCACTCGGTCCGGTCCGCCTGCGCGCGCCCGAGCGCGTGTCGCTGGGCGCCTCTTTCAGCGTGGTGGTGGAGATCGACAACGCCGGTGACATCACCGAGGCCGACGTCGACGTGGCCTTCAACCCGGGCCTGTTGCAGGGGCAGGGCAGCGCACCCGGACGCGCCACGGTGCGCCTGGCGCGCAGCGGTACCGGGCTCGCGGGCAGCGCCACCCTGCGCGCCCTCAACGCCGGCGCAGGCAGTGCCAACATCGACTTCGTCGGTGGAACCGGCCGCCGCATCGATGGCAGCGGCATCAGCCTGGGCGGCGGCGCCTCGGCGTCGGTCGCAGTGGGGTTGTGATGACGTGCGTGCCCAGCGCCGGCCGTCGCCCGCGCCGTGGTCTGCTGCACGGCTTCACGCTGCTCGAGATCGTGATCGCGCTGGCGGTCCTGTCGGTGCTGGTGACGATGGCCGTGCCGGTGCTGCAGGTACAGGCCCAGCGCCAGCGCGAGTCGGAACTGCGCGCCGCGCTGCGCGACATCCGCAGCGCGATCGACGCCTACAAGCGAGCCGCCGATGAAGGCCGGGTCGCCCGCGCGGCGGAAGCGTCCGGGTATCCGCCGTCGCTCGATGCCCTCGTGCTCGGGGTGCCCGACCTGCGCGACCCCGGTAAGCGGCCGATCTACTTCCTGCGTCGGCTGCCGCGCGATCCGATGCTGCAGGCGGAAGATGGCGCCCCCGTGGCCGACGGGTGGGGGCTGCGCAGTTACGCCAGCCCGCCCGAGGAGCCGCGCGCGGGCGATGACGTGTTCGATGTCTATTCGCGTTCCGAGCGAGTGGGGAGCAATGGTGTTCCGTACCGGTCCTGGTAGGCGCGCGCCGGGCGTCACCGGCTTCACGCTGATCGAGCTGCTGGTGGTGCTCGCGATCATCGCGCTGCTCGTGACGATCGCCACGCCGCGTGTGATCGATCATCTCGAGCGCGCGCGCGAGGCCACGCTGCGGGCGAGCCTGAAGGAGATGCGCGGCGCGCTGGATCGGTTCGAGGCCGATGTCGGTCGGCCGCCAGCAGCGTTGGCCGAGCTGGTCGAGCGCCGCTACCTGCGCGCGATTCCGATCGACCCAATCACCGAGCGCAGCGACTCCTGGGTGGCACTTGTGCCGGCAGAGGTGCTGACACGCCCCGATCTCGATAGCGCAGGCGCGGCGGTGGTCGACGTGCGCAGTGGCGCCGAAGGGTCCGCGCGCGACGGCAGCCGCTTCGCCGACTGGTAGGTCGACAGAGGATGAACAGCCAACGCGGGTTCGCGCTGCTGGCGGCGCTGCTGGCCGTGGTGCTGGTGTCGCTGTCGAGCCTGGTGCCGCTGCAATCGGCCGCCCACGATGCAAGGCGCGAGCGCGAGGCTGAACTCGTCTTCATCGGCCGCCAGTATCGCGACGCCATCGCGCGCTATCACGCGGCCACTCCCGGCGGGCAGCGTCAGTATCCCGTCTCGCTTGAGGAACTGGTGCTGGATCGCCGCTTCCCCCAACCGAGGCGTCACTTGCGCCGGCTGTATGCGGATCCATTCACAGGTCAGGCCGACTGGGTGCCGGTCAAGGCGCAGGGGCGGATCATCGGGCTGCACAGCCGCAGCGAACGCAAGCCGCTCAAGGAGCGTGGCTTTGCGGCCGACCTGGTGGGATTCGACAACGCCCAGCGGATCGCCGACTGGCGCTTCATGGCGGACACCGCACCAGCGGCCGTGGTGGCTGCACCTGGCCCGGCCGAGCCCGAACCCCGTCCCGAACTGCCTGCTCCGCCGCGTCCTCCGACGCCCTCGGCGGACGATCGCCGCACCTGCCTCGTCGCATATCAGCGCGACATCACGGTGTGCATGAACACGCCGCCGTTTGATCCGCAGTGCCGCGCACTGGCGCGCGACAGATTCGTGCAGTGCCTGCGGCGCTGAGCGCCCCTGCGCGGCGTTCGCGCGAGGTCTTGCGGGTTGTCGATAGGCCGAACGGCATATCAGCCGTGGCGCCGACGTTTTCTCCGCGGATGACCGCCCTGCTGAACGGGCTATGCCTACCAAGCCACGCCGTAGTCCATTCGGCCTGCGTCATCGAACTGCAACGACACGACGCGTCACGCACGCGGCAAACACTCTCTCTTGCGGTCGAAAGGATCTGTTGCAAGACCTGCTCCCGGTGAGACGCAAATCACCGAGCGCGAAAGCGACAGGCCAGGCCGAATGGAAGACCAACCCCTCGGAAGGAGAGTTCTGATGTTTCGACTCAAGGCAATAGCTGCAGCCGTGTTGCTCGCTGGCTCGACCATGGCGTCGGCGCAGCTGGTTGCGCCGACGACCGGCAACGGTTCGCTGACCTTCGTCGCCTACGACCCCGTGTCGCTGACGACGTACTCGTTTAACACTGGCCGCTTCTTGGAGCAGTTCCTGCCGTCCGCGGTCACGGCACCCGGCACAAGGTTCAGCTTCACGTTGCCTTCGTGGACCAGTTTCCTGTCGACGGCGGGACTGCAGGCCTCCAACGTCCTGTGGACTGTTTTCGGCGGGGATGCGCTCAATCCGAACCAGTTCGTCACCACGGGCGCTACGGCTGGCGGTATCAACGGCGCATCACGGCTGAGCAATGTCCTCGGCAACATGGGGAACTTCTTCAACGTTCACAACCTCCAGGGGACTCACCCCACCAGCCCGAACGGGTTTGCAATTTACTCGTCGGATCCAGCGACGGTGAACAACGACTTCGGTTACGGTGGCCGGATCTTCGGTGCGGGCAACAACTGGAACAACAACACCGGGTTCAGCGTGCTCGGCAACATCGGGCAGTCGCTGGGCTTCTACGCTTTCGGGGGCACCAACCTCGGCGTGAACAACTGCACGTCGCTGAGTTGCACCCGCTACAACTACACCAACGCCTTCGGCAGCGCCACCTGGACGCTCAACCAGGACGGCACGCTCGTCTATACGGCGCCGGTTCCCGAGGCCAGCACCTACGCAATGATGCTCGCGGGTCTGCTGACCCTGGGTTTCGTCGCGCGTCGTCGCCTCAACGGCAAGTAGCCGCTCCTTCCAACCACACCGGGCCTACCGGTCCGGTGTGACATCCACTTCTTGGGAGAACCCAATGCAACTGAAGCACCTGACCTTCGCGCTCGGCGGCTTGCTGCTCGCCGGCGTTTCCACCGCACAGACGCTCACCGTCAACGGTGGCGGCGCGTCGGCCACCCGCCAGACAATCCGCGATGGCGTCGTCCGCTCCATCTGCGGTCCGTCCACCGTCGCCCCGGCCGCACCCTCGATCAACGTGTACGAGACCGGCAACAACGTGCGTCGCATCACCTGCAACTCGACTGCGATCGCAGGTTTCACCGCGCTCAACTTCAGCTACGACAACACGACCGGTTCCTTCCTGGGAGTTGGCCCCGTCTCCGGTACGCCAGGTGGCGCGGCGCCCTACACCGTGCCGGGCGGTGTGCAGCGCGTGAACATCGGCTCCTGCACCACCGGTCCGGTCGTCACGACGCTGGAGGGCAAGCGCGTCAACCTGTTCACCGGTTGCAGCAATGAGGCAACCCTAGTGCAGGCCGAGGTCGGCAATGCCGACGTCGAACCGTTCCTGTTCGTCGGCGCGAATCTTCCGGCTAACACGCCCGCCCCCAATCTCGCGAACATCGAAGCACGCGGCCAGTATGGCGTGCTGTTCGGTATCGCTGCGTCGACCGCGCTGTGGAACGCACTGCGCGACGACCAGATCACGTCGGGCTTGCTGCCGGCGACCTGTGCCGGTGCCTTGGTTACGAACACGGCGTGCGCGCCGAGCATCTCGACCTCGCAGGTGGTATCGCTGTCGACGGTGAACGGCGGTCCGCTGAACACCGACTGGACATCGTTGTTCCGCAACGCGCCCCCCGCCGCGGCCAGCGATCCCGTGCGCTGGAACCGTCGGGTCGAAGGCTCCGGGTCACAGGCAACGTTCAACGCCGTCTTCATGAACAACCCCTGCTCCGCCAGCGGTGCAACGCCGGCGGTGTCGACT
Source organism: Burkholderiaceae bacterium (assembly GCA_022843955.1). GTDB lineage: Bacteria > Pseudomonadota > Gammaproteobacteria > Burkholderiales > Burkholderiaceae_F > JALHMQ01. The sequence continues at coordinate 26,194 of JALHMQ010000023.1, read as the reverse complement.
GACTCCGGCCCTTCTTACATTGTCACGCAGTCGGGTTCGACCGGTGGCGTGATCGCGTTCACCGGTGGTATCGCAAACACCGCCACGACGAACAACGGCGCGGTGCGTTATGCCGCGGGCCTGGTCTCCGCCGAGAATGCTCCGGGGTCTGGCACCAACACGCCGAACTGGGGCTTCTTCAAGCTCGACGGTGTGTACCCGGTCAAGGCGAACCAGCAGCGCGGCGACTACCGTTGGATGGCTGAGCAGGTGTTGACGCGCCGTCTGACCTCGTCGGCAGCTGTCACGTCGTTCTACGAGCAACTGGCGACCGCCAGCGGTTCGCCGACGGTGATCGCTGCGCTTTCGACGACGAACGGCATCGTTGCGCTGCCTGGCGTCGCGGACCCAGCCGATCCGCAGTATGCGGCACAGGCAACGCGGTATCGCACCGTCGGTAACAGCTGCGTGGCACCGTTCATCGTCGAGTAGTTCGCGGCGACAGAAGCCTAAGGGGTAGTCGCCGGTCAACCCGGCAACTGTCCGAACGCCCGGCGGTGTCCCCGCCGGGCGTTCGTTTGTCTTTCCGCAACTGAGATCCCGTGATCGAGGTGTGCATCAGGCGCGACGTGTCTGGGTGCGGCGCGGTCGGATGTGCGCCGTATCACGCGACCGTCATCTTTCGCCCGTTCAATGCAGCTTCACTGGGCACGGCCACCGCAGGCGTTCGACCGCTGTGGGCGCTGCAGTACATAAACGCAAACGACTGAACTCGATGCACTGGTTCTTCGGTGTCCGTACCCTGATAGATGCTCTGAAGCAACCTCGGTTGGTCCTCCTGGGCATCCTCGGCTGCGTGGTTTCGCTTGCCGCATGGGCACAGCCAGCATCCGCTCCGACCAGCGAGAACTTCGACATCCTCGAGTTCGTGATCGAGGACAACAGCGTGCTGCCGACCCTGGAGATCGAGCGGGTGGTGTATCCCCACCTCGGCGAGAAGCGCAGCATTCGTGACGTTGAAGCTGCGCGCAAGGCGCTCGAAGAGGCCTACCAGCGCCTGGGGTACCAGACCGTTTTCGTCGACGTGCCGGAGCAGCGCGTCGTCGGCGGCGTAGTGCGACTGCGCGTGGTGGAAGGTCGCGTCGATCGGGTGCGGGTCCTGGGCGCGCGCTACTACGCGCTCGGGCAGATTCGTGCCGTGGTCGGCGAGTTCGCCCCAGGCAGCGTGCCGAACTTCAATGCACTGCAGGCCCAGCTCACCCAGGTCAATCGCTTGCCGGATCGACAGGTGACGCCCGTGCTGCGGCAGGGCCAGATCCCGGGCACCGTGGAAGTCGACCTGAACGTCAAGGACCAGTTGCCCTTGCATGTGGACGTCGAAGTCAACAACCGTGCGTCGCCGTTCACCACCGACACGCGCCTGTCGGCCACCGTGCGCTACGACAACCTGTGGCAGCGCCAACACAGCCTCGGCCTGACCTACCAGGTGTCTCCCGAGAACCGCGACGAGGTCGACGTCCTGGTGGGCACCTACCTGTGGCGTTTCGAGCGCTCGCCGGATGTGCTGTCGGTGTTTGCAGTGCGCTCCAACAGCGAGGTCGCGCTGGTGGGCAGCTCTACCGTGCTGGGCAAAGCCCGGATTGCCGGCCTGCGCTGGATTCATCCGCTGCCGGCCCGCGGTGGCTACTTTCACTCGATCAACAGCGGCCTCGACTACAAGGACTTTGGCCAGACCAACATTGCCGCGGGCTCGAGCGCGATCGACGTGCTGCCGCCGATCAGCTACGTGCCGCTGTCGCTGACCTACAGCGGCACGCTGACCCGACCGTCATCCGGGACGCAGTTCTCCGGATCGCTGACCACCGCGCCACGCGGCTTGTTCGGCAACAACGATCGCGAGTTCGCCGGTCGTCGCGTGCTCGCGCGCGCCGGCTACTTTGCCTGGAAGGCAGACCTGCTGCACGAACACGGACTGGGCCGGTGGCTGGGTGCCTACGGCAAGCTCGAGGGGCAATGGAGCGGCGAGCCGCTGATCCCGAACGAGCAGTTCAGCCTGGGCGGCGCCGAGAGCGTGCGCGGCTATCGGGAGGCGGAACTGTTCGGTGATCGCGGCTACCGCGCCACGCTCGAACTGCGCGGCTATCCGCTGGGGCGCGACAAGGAGTCACCTCGTCGCAGCCTGTTCCTGCTGATCGGCGCCGACGGCGGCGAAGTCGAGATCGTCGATCCGCAGGGTCCGCAGTTCCGGCGCAAGAACCTGTACAGCCTCGCCGTCGGGCTGCGCTGGAACTGGCACGGTCTGCGCCTGGCGGCCGACGTGGCGCGGGCGCTGATCGAGGGCGGCAGTGGCCTGGCGGGACCGATCACGCCCAAGCACGAGGATCGCTGGCACCTGCGCCTGGGCTACGAGTACTGACCATGCGTGGACTGACCCTGGGGCGAGAGGCCCTACGTGAGACCGAACTTCGAGGCAGTCCGCGGACCGCTCCAATGGAGAAACTGACATGACCGTTCGCACGACTCCAATCGCCGCCTTCGCTCGCGCGCGTCTTCGCGGTCGCCGCGGCTTGTCGCGCCTGCTGAGCGCGCTCCTGGCGCGCCTGGCCTGGCTGTTGCGACCGCCGCTGCTGCGGTTGCGCTTGCGCGCATGTGCCACGGGTTGGTCGGTGCTGGCGGTGGCCGCTGGGCTGCAGCCCTGGTCGGCGCCGCAGGCGCAGACGCTGCCGCCGCCGCCGCCCGCTCGGGTCGGCCTGCCCAACGAGTGCATTCCCGGGGCGTGCGGACCGAACGTGCGCTTCAATCCAGTCGGTTCGGTGACGGTCAACGCCACCCCAAACGCGCTCACCATCAACCAGACCTCCAGCACGGCGGTGCTGAACTGGCAAAACTTCAACATCGCCGGTGGCAACACGGTGACCTTTCGTCAACCGGACGCCAATTCGGTGGCGCTGAACCGGATCCACGATCCCAACGTCAGCCGCATCGATGGCAACCTCCTTGCCAACGGACAGATCTACCTGGTCAACCCCAACGGGCTGCTGTTCGGATCCACGGCGCGCGTGGATGTCGGTGGGCTGATTGCCTCCACGCTGAACATCGCGGATGACCGCATCCGCTCCGGGCTGCTGTCCGATCCGCGCGTGGCCATACCCGTCTTCAGCGGGGGGCTCGGCAACGATGCAGCCAACCCCGCCGGGCGGATCGACGTCTTCAACGGCGCGCAGATCTTCGCCGCCGGCCGCGACCAGAACGGCACCGTGGTGCGCGCCGGCAACGTGTTCCTGTTCGCGCCGGAGATCAACAACGCTGGCAGCATTCAGGTCGATGCGGGCGGGCAGGTGATCTTTGCCGCCGGCCAGCGCATCTTCCTGACCGGATCGAACACACCCACGCTGCGTGGGCTGCTGGTCGAGGTCGGGGAGGGCGGCGCCGTCACGCACAGCGGCGACATCACCTCGGCGCGCGGCAACGTCACGTTGTTGGGGATGGCCGTGAACCAGGCCGGCCGCATCAGTGCCACCTCCGCCCTGCGCGAGAACGGTTCGATCCGGCTGATCGCGCGCCAGGTCGGCAACGACGGCAGTGCTCCTCTCGGCTTCACCCAGCCGGAGCCGACGTACTTCCTGCAAGTCGGGCGCGCCGGCCAGGTCAACGTTGCTTCCGGATCGCACACGGAGGTCGTGCTCGACACCACCGACCGCGCCACCGCGCCGCTGAACGACGCGTTCGCTGCACAGGCGCGCTCGAGCATCACCGTCGAGGCGGGCCAGGTGCAGATCGGCGGCAACGGTTCGCCTGGCGCCACAGTGCTGCAGGCGCGCGGAGGCGATGTCACCATCAGTGCGCGCCGCGGCGTGAGCACGGTCGGCCTGCCTGGCCAGATCCTGAGCACGGAGGACCGGGCGGCGACCGTCCGCATCGGCAGCGATGTGAAGATCGACGTCAGCGGCGAACGCGACGTGGCGGTCGATGGTGCGCGCAACTTCGTCTACATCGACCGCCTGACCAGTTCGGATCTGCGCGATGCGCCATCGCAGCGCGATGGCTTCCTGCGCGGGCAGGGCGTGTACGTCAATGTCTCGCAGGACCACCCGTTCATCGATCTGTCGAGCCGGCGCGGTGCGGTCGCCGGCACGCAGGCGGAACGCAACGCGACGGCAGGCACCATCGCGATCCGCGCCGAGGGTGCGGTCGACGTCGCGTCCGGCGCGGTGTTCGACATTTCAGGCGGCAGCACCATCACCTCGACGGCGAGCGGACGGACCTCGCAGCTGATCGACGAGAACGGCCGCATCGTCGACATCATGCAAGCCAATGCCAACGCACGCTACGTCGGCTTTTCCGACACCTTCACGCGCGACGTGGATGCTCCGCGCGAGGGCGTGAGTAGCAGCACCCGCTTCGACGCGCCACGCAGTACGGTGGTGGGCGGATTCAGCGAGGGCAAGGCGGCGGGCACGGTGGAGATCATCGCGCCGCGCGGCACCCTCGCTGCGCGCATCGATGCCGACACGGTGAGCGGGACGCGACAGCGCACAACGCCGCCGGCGGGCGGCACCTTGCGCATCGGCGGCACCGGCGACAACAGCACCTTAGATGGCCAGACCGAGATCTCCCGCGCGCATGTACTGATCGCCAACGACACCGTGACCGCCGCCGGCGCCCTGACGCCGGAGCAGCGCGACCGGCTGATCGCCGTCGACGCCAAGCTGCTGGGTGCGGGCCGGGTGACCCAGGTGGCGGTCGTGAGCGATGGCATGGTCAAGCTGGCGCAGGATGCGCCGTTGGACCTGGGCGCGTTCGGCTCGCTGTCGGTGGACGCCAACGCGGTCGAGATCGGCGCCTCGGTCACCGCCGCAGGCGGCAGCGTGCGCATCGCCGAGCGTCCGCTGTCGAGCAACGATGCGCAAGGCGTGCGGCGCGAAGCGCGCAACCTGGTCGACGCCGCCGACCGCGGCACGGTGCGGTTCGGCGTCGGCGTGACGCTGGACACCGCAGGCCGCTTCAGCAACGACAGTCTGCTGGGTCCGCAGGAACAGTCCACCACGCCGATCGTCCGCAACGGCGGCTCGATCGACATCAGTGGTCGGCGCGTGGACCTGTCCACGGTGACTCGCCTGGCGGTCGACGCGGGTGCCGTGGTCAACCGCAACGGCAGCCTCAGCGGAGGTCGGGCGGGCACGATTTCGCTGCGTGGCAGCGAGACGTCGTCCGGCCTGGGTATCTCCAACGACACCGGCAGCCTGGTGCTGGGCGCCAACTTCGAGCAGCGGATCAGCGGCTTCGGCTTCAGCGCCGGCGGTGGTCTGAGCATCGTCGCGCCGCGACTGCAGATCGGCGGCGCGTCGGCAGCGGGCGAAACCGGTGTCACCACGACCCTGTTCGACCGCGGCTTCGAGACGTTCACGCTGCGCGGCACCGATTCGCTGCGCGTGGCGCTCGGTGCGGTGGTCAAACCATCACTGCGTCGCCTGGTGGCCGCACCCGATGCGCGACTGGCGGCCAGCGGCAGCCCGATCACTTCGGTGGCAACTGCCGACGCGCCACTGCCCACGCAGCAACGCGGGGCGAGCGTCAACCTCGTCTCCGACTTGTCGACCGGACAGGTCAGCATCGAACCCGGAGCGCAGATCGACGTCGGATCGGGGGGCCAGGTGACGCTGGCCGCCGGCCAGCGCATCCTGGTCGACGGCCGACTGCAGGCAAGCGCCGGCACCGTGCGGATGTCGCTCAGCGCAACGCCGCTGACGGGAGCCACTGCGACCGTGGAGAACTTTGCCGACCGCGTGATCCACCTGGGCAGCCAGGCCCAGGTCGACGTGTCGGGTGTCTCCACCGTGCAGACCGATGCGCGCGGGCTGCGCCGCGGCGAGGTGCTCGACGGCGGCACCGTGATCATGAATGCGCCACTGGGCACGGTGGCGATCGATGCCGGGGCAACGATCCGTGCCAACGGCACTGTGGACGCGGTCGATGTCGGACCCAACGGCGCAGCCACGCGCATCGAGGCGGCGTCGGCCGGCGGCACCGTGGCGCTGGCGGCGCAAAATGGCCTGCTGGTCGACGGCGTGATCGAGGCGCGCGGCGGCGCCATCGGCGCTGCAGGCGGCAACCTGTCGGTGCAGCTGAGCGGATTGGCGCCGGACCAGAAGGTGCCCGGCGTCAGCATCGAAGCCCAACTGCTCGATGCACTTTACAGCCAGGACCGGGTGCTCACGATCGGTGCGCAGGGCACACCGCTCCCAGGTCTGGGGGCGGGCTTCGAACTCGGGCAGATCGCTGGCCGCGCCCGGGTCAGGGCCTCGCTGGTCAACGGCTCTGGGTTCGATCGGGTCTGGCTGTCGGCCAGCAACGTGATCGAGGCGCCCCAATCGCAGGCGCTGGTCACGCGCGGTGCGCTGGTGCTGGAATCGCAGGTACTGCGCACCGGCGACAACGCCACGCTCTCGCTGAACGCACCGACCGTGGCAATCGGCTTCGGGCCCCGCAACGTGCAACCCGGAGCGGGTGTCGATGCCGCCGCCCGAGGCGGCAGTGGACGGCTGCAGATCGACGCCCGCAACGTCGACCTGGTCGGTGACTTGACGCTGCAGGGCATGAGCCAGGTCGACGTTCGCGCCGCCGACGACCTGCGGTTGCGCGGCGGCGGCAGTCCGACCGACGTGCGCCCGCGCGGCTCACTCACCGCCAGTGCCGACATCAACATCACCGCGGCACAGGTGTACCCGGTCACGCAGACCGACTACACGCTGCGTGTGGTCGACCGGCCCGCTGGCACGATCCGCGTGGCGGCCAGCGGCAGTGCCCCCGTGGATCCACTGTCCGCCGCCGGCAGCGTGACGTTCAGCGCACCCAACTACGTCCAGACGGGCCGCGTGGTGGCCCCGCACGGCGCCATCGTGGTTCAGGCCGACAACACGGTGCAGATCGCACCGACGGCCGAACTGTCGGTCGCCGGCAATGCCGTGGTGCCTTACGGCGCGGTGTTCAACCGCTCGGTGTGGAGCTACTCGAACAACCCGGCAGCGACCGGCGCCGTGCTCGCCTCCCCCGGCGGCGCGACGCTGCCCGACAAACGGATCGACATCGCTGGCCGCAGCGTGGATGTCGCGCCGGGGGCACGCATCGACATCGGCGGCGGTGGCGAACTGCTCGGGGCGGAGTTCGTTGCAGGCCCCGGCGGTTCGATCAACGTCACGCAGAACTTCGTGCCAACCGCGCCGGGTGCGGCGACGACGCAGCGCAATGCGCTGTTCGCGCTCGTTCCTTCGCGCGGCACCTCGCTGGCGCCGTTCGACCCGCTGGTCATGGCGGACCTGACGACCAATGCCGCGGCATTGACCAATGCCGGGACGTCGGCGGCGGCGGGCTCCAACGCGAGCACGCTGGCCTACGGCAGCACGATCACGATCGGCCCTGGCGGCCCGGTCCCGGCCGGTACTTACACCGTGATGCCACCGCGCTACGCGCTGCTGCCGGGTGCCGTGGCGGTGGAGCCGGTCGCGGGCCTGCGCGACATGGATGCGGCGCGCGTGATCCGGGAAGCCTCCGGCACGACGATCGTTGCTGGACGACTTGGCAATGCCGACGCCGGCACCCAGACAGCCCGTTGGAGCGGCTTTCGCATCTACACGCGCGAGCAGTTTGGCCGGCTGGCGGAGTTCCAGACGTACGGCGCGAGCGCATTCTTCGGCGCGGCCGCCCAGGTCGCCGGGCAGCCGGCGCCGCGCCTGCCGGTGGACGCGGGCGCGCTGTCGGTCGCCGCTGATCAACTGCGCTTTGCGCCCTCCATCGACGCTGCGCCCGCGGCCGGCGGGCGCGGGGCGCAAGTGGCACTTGCCGCGCCGTCTCTGACTGTCAGTGCCAGCGCAGCCGTCATACCGGACGCACCGCAGGCCGAGGTGACGCTGTCCGCGGCTGCCCTTGATGCGCTGCAGGCGGAGTCGTTGATCCTGGGTGCACGCGCCGAACGCGACGGTGACGGCAACCTGACCCTGTCGCGCGGTGCGCAGCGGGTGGCGGTGGCCGCCGGTGCCCAATTGCGCGCGGGAGAGGTGTTGCTGACCGGCAGTGAGTCGGTCGAGGTCAGCAGTGGCGCGCGCATCGAGGCGCGCGCATCGGCGCCGGTGACACCACGCATCAACCTCACCGGAGACGGCGCGGCGCTGCTGGTGGCCAATGCGGACGACGTGCCGGCTCTGGTGCGCAGCGGCGCGTCGGCGGCCGGCACGGCCACCCGAGGCGACCTGACCATCGCCGACAGCGCGCGCCTGGCCGGCACTGCGGTGCTGTTCGACGGCACGCGCGAACAGCGCTTCGCACCGTCAGTGGCCGTGAACGCGCGCAGCGTCGGCTTGAGCGGTGCGGTCGTCAACTTCGGCGATGTTCCCATCGGCACCGCGGGCCTCACGCTGACCAACACCCTGCTGGCGCAGTTCGCAACCGCCGAGCGCTTCACCATCCGCAGCGCGAGCGGGTTCAACTTCTTCGGCACCGCGACGCTTGGCACGGTCGACGCCACTGGGGCGCCGACGTTGCGAGGCCTGACGCTCGACGGCGGCGCCCTGACCGGCCAGGGCAGCAACGGCAACACCGCGACCCTGACGGCGGGTCAGGTGACGCTACGCAACACCGCCGGCACGACGGCGAGTTTGCCGGGCGGCGGGCAGGGTGCGCTCGTGATCAACGCCGTCGGCGGCGCCGGGGCGCCCGGGGACATCGTCCTCGGCGAAGGGCGCATCGAGGTGTCCGGTTTCAACGAGGTGAGGCTGCGTGCCCAGGCGGCACCGTCGGCCGCGGGCGGCACGATCCGCTTCGAAGGCAGCGGCCGCCTGGATGTGAGCGGCGCCGTGCAGCTGTCCGCTGCACAGGTGACCGCAACCTCGGCTGCGGACCACGGGGTGACTGCCAGCGGCGCGCTCGCACTCCTGGCCAACGGTTCCGCGAGCGCCGAGCGACCCGCCGATCTGGGTGCCACGCTGGCCTTCGAAGGACGCCGCGTCGACGTTAGCGGGCGCATCGTCGCGCCTTCCGGCGCAGTGACGCTGCGCGCCACCGGCAGCGACGCCGGTGACGACGTGGTCCTCGGCAGCGGCGCGCTGATCGACGTTGCCGGCACCACCCAGACGTTCGGCACTACGCAGGCGGACGCGTCGGCCGGCGGCGTTGCGTTGGCCAGTGCGAGTGGCTCGGTCCGGCAGGAAGCCGGTGCACGCCTGGACCTGCGCGGCGCCGGCCGCAGCGGCGACGCCGGCGCCCTGTCGATCAGCGCGACGCGTGGCACGGTCGAGCTGTCCGGCGAGGTGGCGACCGCACGCGGCAGCGAGGCGAACGGTGCGCGCGTAACGATCGACGTCGGCCGCCTGCCGGATCTGGCGGCGGTCACCACCGCGCTGACGGCCGGCGCCGGGGACGCGCCGGCACGATCGGTGACGGTGCGCGCGCGCAGCGGCAATACGCAGCTCGGCGCGGATCAGCGCATCGACGCGGCCGAAATCATCATCGCCGCCGACGGCAGCGATGGCGCCACGCGGCCGGCCGACGGCCAGGTGCGCATCGACGGCACACTCGACGCGAGCGGAGCGCGCGGCGGGCGCGTGGAGTTGCACGCCCGCGATCAGGTTGCGCTGGGCGCCACTGCGCGCATCACAGCCGCAGCGACGCAAGCCAGCGAGGAGGGCGGCAGCGTGCTGCTGTCGGCGCGCGTGCACGAAGCCGCCGCCGCGCGCCCGGCGCTGGATGCGATTGTCATCAGCGAAGGTGCGCAGGTCGACGTCGGTGCCACGGTAGCGGCGCTGAACGGCACGATGACCCTGCGCAGCGCGCGCGTCGGCAACGACGTGGCGATCGCGACCCTGCCGTCGAGCTACCTGCAGGGCGCACGGCAAGAGGTGGTGGAGGCGGTGGTGATCGCCAACCTCACCGGCAACCTGTCGCTGTCGCCGAGCGGCGCCGCCACGGCGGCCAATCCGCTGCCGGGGCTGCGTACCGCGCTGTCCGACTACATGTCGGCCGCCAACCGTGCCGCCATGGCGGCACGCCTGAACCGCGGCGGCACCGCCGGGTTCTCACTGCGCCCAGGCCTGGAGATCCGCACGCCGGGCGACATCACGCTGGCGACAGCGCTCGATTTCACCGCCGGGCTGGTGACGGGCGATACCGGCAGTCCGTTCCAGTGGCGCTACGGCGGCAACACGCTGGCCGGCAGCGATCCGGGCGCGCTGACGCTGCGTGCCGGCGGCAACATCAACATCACCCAGCTGCTGACCGACGGCGTCACGGGGTCGGCGAGTGGCACCACACCAACGTTGCGGCCGTTCGCCGCAGGCGACAGCTGGCGCGTCCAGCTCACCGCGGGTGCCGACCGCAGTGCGGCAAGTGCTGCGACGACCGTTGGCAGCAGCGGCAACGTGACGATCGGCGCCAACGGCGCGGTGCGCACCGGTACCGGCCGCATCGACATCGCGGCCGCCAACGACATCACGCTCGCCAGCCAGACATCGGTGATCTTCAGCGCCGGAGTGGCTTCGGTGGCTGGCCCTGCCTTCACCAGCGCGCAGGTGACGTCCCTGAATCCGCCACCGCTGTTCACCCAGCACGGTGGCGGCGTGCGGCTGACGGCGGGCCGCGACATCGGCTCGACCAGCGGCTCCACGCAGCTGGTGAACGAGTGGTTGTGGCGCGTCGGCGACCTCGACGACAGCGGCGGCTTCAGCACGGGCACGCTAACCGCATGGTGGGTGAACGTCGGCCGTTTCCAGCAAGGCGTAGGCGCCCTCGGTGGCGGCGATCTGTCGATGCGAGCCGGTCGCGACATCAACCGGGTCGGTGCCTCCGTGCCTACCAATGCGTTCATGCAGGCACAAACCGCCGCTGCCGACCCGACCGTAGTGACCGGCTATGCGTTGGCGGAGCGCAACGGCGGCTCGCTGGACGTGAGCGCCGGCCGGCGGCTGAGCGGCGGTACTTACTACGCGCAGCGCGGCGATCTCACGCTGCGCGCCGGCGAGATCGAGGGATCGGCCGCGAGCGATCAGCTGCGGGTCGCACTCGGCAACAACCGAGCCGACGTGCAGGCGATCGGCAATGCGCGCGTGGTGGTCGCATTCAACCCCACGTGGGCGGCGCCAGCCACCGCACAGATTACGGGTGGTGGCAACGCCATCACGCCGCGCAACGTCGCCTTCGCCACCTATGGCGAGGACAGCGCCCTGTCGGTGCGGTCATTGACGGGCGACGTGTCGTTCGGTGGCTCGCTCAGCTCGGTGTACGGCGCGCAGTTGAGCGCCAACACTGCAGACCGACGCCCCTTCCTGATCGCGCCGTCCACGGTCGACCTGGTGAGCTTCAGTGGCGACACGCAGATCGGCGGCTCGGTGCTGATGTTCCCCGATGCCAACGGACAGCTGCGCATGCTGGCCGACGGCAGCATCGGCGGATCTGGGGCGATCGTGATGTCGGACCTCGATCCGTCGACCCTGCCAAATGCAAGGGCGCCGGCCACGCTGGCTGAGCAACGAGCGCTGTTCGCGGCCAGCGGCGCCCTCGGCAGCTTCGACCTGGCGACCACGGCACGCCACGCCGGCACGCCGCAGCCGCTTCATGTCGCCGACACTGAACCGGTACATGTGGTTGCGCGCACCGGTTCGATCGAGGCGGTGACGTTCGACCTGCCGAAGTTCGCGGAGTTTTCGGCTGGACAGAACATCGGCAATGGCGCGCGCCTGCTGGTGCAAAACGCGAACGCAGAGAGCATCACACGCATCAGCGCTGGCGGCGACATCGACTTTTCTGCGAGTGGCGGCAGCGCGACCGACTTCTCGATCGAGATTCGGGGTGCCGGCGCGGCCGAGGTGCTGGCAGGTGGTGCGATCAGCCTGGGCACCGGCGGTGGCATCGTCTCGCGCGGCAACCTTGCCAACGCCTTCCTGCCGGAAGCAGGCGCGTCGCTTGTGGTGGCAGCCGGCCTTGGGCGCGGCGCCGACGGCTTTGCGAGGGCGCCGGACTATGCGAACGCCCTGCGTCAGTTCATCCGCTATGACGCATTCGCTGCGGCTGGCACCGATGCCATCGAGCTGAACGCGTCAGTGCTGGAAGACAAGTTCGACGCGGCGGTGCGCGACCTCCTGCAGCGTGCCTTGGCGAACCGCGCCGCGATTGACGACCCGAACTCTGCGATCAGTCGCGAGTTGGCCGCACTGTCGCCGCTGCAATTGCAGCGCGCGGCGATCACGCTGGTGACGCAGGTGCAGCGGGTCGCCAACGAGCGCTTCGTCGCCACCGTCAACACCGACACCTTCGCTGCGGGTTACGTGGCACTGGCGGATCTGTTCCCGCGCATCCAGGACCACGCGCAGGGCCTGCGCCAGTTCGTCCTCAGCAATCCGTTCGACGCCGTCGCAAACGCTCAGGCGCTGAGAGAGCAGGTCCTGGCCGCGCTGCCGGACACCATCGCGCAGGTGCTGCGCCTCGGGCTGGCTGACCCAACCGCCGTCAACGACCCGCGGTCCGCGTTCTCGCGCGCGCTGGCCGGCCTGTCCGACGAAGCGCTGTCCTCGGGCGGCCGGGAGCTGCTGGCCTCAACGCTGCAAGTCGGCGGTACGGCCCTCGATGCACTGCGGGCGGCCGGCCGCGTCGATCCGGGCCAGGGGACACCGTTCGCGCGCGGGCTGACCGATCTGGCCGCCGCCTACTCGCCGGCGGGTGCGGTCGGCGCGAACGACATCTCGCTCGTGTTCAGCCAGATCAAGGCGGAGCAAAGCGGCGACGTGACGCTGTTTGCGCCGCGCGGCGGCGTGCTGGTGGGGCAGGGTAATCCGCCCGCCGGGGCGATCGAGAAGCGCCCGGATCAGCTCGGCATCCTCACGCTCGGCAGCGGCGATGTATTCGGCGCGGTGCGCGACAACTTCGACGTGTTCCGCTCGCGCGTGTTCACCATTGCCGGTGGCGACATCCAGCTGTGGTCGTCGCTCGGCAACATCGATGCCGGCCGCGGCCCGCGCGACGTGACGGTCGCACCGCCGCCGCGCCTGTCGATCGGTCCCGATGGCAGCGTCACGTTCGACGTCACGGCCAGCGTCAGCGGCAGTGGCATCGGCGCATTGCGCACGCGCACCGAGCAGCCGCCGAGCGACATTCGGCTGATCGCGCCGCGCGGCTTCATCGACGCCGGCGAAGCCGGCATTCGCGCCGACGCCGGCACCGTGACGCTGGGCACAAACATCGTGCTGAACGCCGGAAACATTTCGGCCGGGGGCGGCGTGGCTGGCGGCGCCGTGGTGGTTGCTCCCGTTGCGCCGGTGCCGTCCTCGAGCGTCAGCAACCAGGCGACGAAGGCGCTCGAAGAGACCCAACGTACCGCCGCGGCCCAGCAGAAGGAGGCCGAGGAACGCGCCGAGAAGGAGCGCCGCAAGCGCGTCCGCGGCGAGTTCATCAGGTTCGGCGATGACTGATCGACATCGAAAGGCAACGCGCGCATCGCGGTCCCGCCGATGCGCGTGTCGCACGCGCGCTCGCCGTCACCAAGACGACATGCTCGCACCAAACACTGCTCTGGTCACCCAGCCCCTCCGTTTGATGAACTCCGCTGCGCGGACTCCACGATGAATCGCTTGCGCGTACTCCTTGCCCTCCTGACGTCCACGCTCCTGCTTGCCTTGCTGCCCTCGCCGGCGCAGGCGTGGTGGAACCCGGACTGGAAGTACCGAAAGAAGGTCACGCTCGATGCCAGCCCCCAAGGCGCCGACATCCGTGAGGCGGTTGGACCCCTTGCGGTCGCCGTTCGACTGCATAGCGGCAACTTTCTGTTTTCCGATGCAAAGCCCGACGGCACCGACATCCGATTCGTTTCGGGGGATGACAAGACCCCCCTAAAGCACTTTGTCGAGGTGTTCGATGTTGGCAATCAGCTGGCGATCCTGTGGGTGCAGGTACCACGGGTCGTGCCGGGCGTGTCGACCGAGGCGTTCTGGTTGTACTCGGGCAACGACAAGGCGGTTCCTGCCGACGACCCGAAGGGCGTCTTCGGTGCTGATGAACTTCTGCGACTGAACTTCTCCCAGCCGCAGGCGGCGTTCGCCGATCACAGCGCGTACGCCAACCCGGTGGCTGCCGCTGGCGCCAGTGCCAACGCTGGCGGATTCGCCGGCACGTCGGCGGTGTTTTCTGGTACCCCGATGCGGGTCGCGATGGTCCCGGCGGCGCGAGTCACGGCGAGCGGCCCGAACGCCGGCGTCACGTTCTCCGCCTGGATCAAGCCCGTCGACGTACAGCGCGGCAGGCTCCTCGCCTGGGGGCCCTTTACGGTTGATCTGACCGGTGGCACGGTCAGCGCGGCGCTAGGCACTGCCAAGGCCAGCGGCGGCAAGCTGGTGGCGGGCGAGTGGACTCACCTTGCCGTCATCGCGGGTAGTCGGCTGGCGATCTTCGTCAACGGCGCTGAGGTCGTGACGCAATCCGCCGCGCTGGTCGGTGACCTCGCGGGTGACCTGACGCTCGGGCTCGACTATGTCGGCGAACTGGACGTTGTCCATCTGGCGGCGGTGGCGCGCTCGGCGGCTGCGATACGCGCCGAGGCGACACAGGGGATGGAGGGCAAGCTGCTCGTGTACGGCGAGCCGGAGGAAGCGGCATCCGTTGGCGGCCACGGCTACATCGCGGTGCTGTTCAACAGTCTGACCGTCGACGCGATCGTCGTCATCGTCATCTGCGCCTTGATGCTCGTGATCGCCCTCTACGTGATGGCGACCAAGGCCGTGTTGCTGGCGCGCACCGACCGCGGCAACGCAGACTTCCTCGACGAGTTCGAGAAGCAGCCCGCAGCGTTTCTCGATCCGCGAAGCGCCCCGCCGACCTCGCTTGGCAACGGGCGGCTGAAGCACTCGTCGTTGGCCCGCCTTTACGAAACGGGAATGAAGGAGCTGAGGCATCGCGTGGTCGAGCAGAAGCGCAGTGGTGTAAGTGCCGAGGCAATGACCGCGATCAAGGCCAGTATCGACTCGACGCTGATCCGCGAAATGCAGCGCCTGAACCGCAGCATGGTGCTGCTGACCATCGCCATCTCGGGCGGCCCCTTTCTCGGGCTGCTCGGCACGGTGATCGGGGTGATGATCACTTTCGCCGCGATCGCCGCGGCAGGGGACGTGAACATCAACGCGATCGCCCCGGGCATCGCGGCCGCCCTGCTGGCGACGGTGGCCGGCCTCACCGTCGCGATTCCCGCACTGTTCGGATACAACTACCTGCTGACGCGCATCAAGGGCATCACCGCGGACATGCAGGCCTTCTCGGACGAGTTCGTGGCCAAGATGGCCGAACACCAGTCCAACTGAGGCGGAGGCTGCGATGCAGGTTCAGGACGACAAGGTCTACGACGACATCAACGTGACGCCGATGCTCGACCTCGCGTATGTGCTTCTGATCATCTTCATCATCATGACCACCGCCAGCGTGCAGGGGATCAAGATCAACCTGCCGAAGGCGAGCAATGCGCCGAGCCTGGCCAAGCCGCAGACCAAGGCGGTGACGATCACCGAAGACGGCCGCATGTTCTTAGACGCCTATCCGGTGTCAATGGCTGAGCTCGAGCAGCAACTGCGCTCGCTCAAGGCGGTGAATCCGAGTCTGCCGGTGGTGATCAAGGGCGACGCCAAGGTGCAGTACGAGAAGGTGATGGCCGTGCTTGACCTGATGGGGAAGCTCGAGATCACGCAACTCGGGCTGGTGACTCAGCGGATCGTGAACTGAACCCGATCCGACGCCGATGCGTACCGACTACCGCTCTCGCCCCTCGTTCGCGCGCGGCATTGCGCTGTCGCTGCTCGGCTTGGCGACGCTCGCGCTGATCTGGTGGTTCATCAGCTGGCTGCGGTCGGACAGCGCCCAGCAGCCTCGACGCACGGTGCAGCAGGTGACGGTGCTACGCCCGCCACCGCCGCCGCCACCACCCAAACCAGAAGAGAAGCCGCCTGAGCCACCCAAGGTCCAGGACGAGGTGAAGATCGACACGCCCCGACCCGCCGACGAACCGAAGTCCGAGTCGCAGGCGCCACCTCCCGGCCCGCTCGGTATCGATGCCCAGGGGACCGGAGCGGGCGACGGCTTCGGCCTGGCTGGCCGGCCAGGCGGCCGCGACGTCACCCTCGGCGGCGGCGGAGGCGGCCTGAGCCATTCCATGTTCGCCAACGGCGCGGCGCGTCACATTGCGCAGGAGTTGGCGCGTATCGATCAGCTGCGCAACGTCGAGTACCGCATCGAAGTGCAGATCTGGTTTGCGCGCGACGGGCGCATCGAGCGCTATGAGGTGGTCAATGGACTCAACGACCAAACGATCGCCGCCCTGATCCGCGATGGCCTGTCGCGCATGGCAGCACTTCGCACGCCAGTGCCCGACGGGTTACCGCAGCCGCTACGCGTGCGCGTGACCTCCAGCGACAGCTAGCCGCACCTCAACCCTCACCTCAACGAATCAACGCCTTGTCCAAGAGTTCATCATGATCATGCTTCGTCGCCTCTCCCTAGCCGTGCTGCTGCCTCTTGGGGCATTGGGACCTGCCACCTCGAGCGCGCAGGCGACCGCCACCACCGGCGAAAGCGTCGAACAGATCCGGATCTCACTCTTGTCGCTGATCCGCGCACTGGTCGACCAGAAGGTACTGACGGTGGCCAACGCCGAGCAAATGCTGCGCGAGGCGGGGATTGATCCCGCACTGCTTGCCGGGCCCGCAGCGGGTGCGGTTCCGCCTTTGCCGCCGCCGCGTTCGGTGGTGCGTGTTCCCTATGTTCCGGAGGTCGTCAAGCGCGAGTTGCGCGATGAGATTCGTCAAGAGGTGCTTGCGCAGGCACGTGCCGAGCGCTGGGGTGATCCCGGTACCTTGCCGGCGTGGATATCGCGGTTCTCGTTCGACGGGTCGGTGCGGGTGCGCGGTCAGTACGACGCCTTTGCCGCCGACAACTCGTCTCCCGCATTGATCGATGCGTTTCAACAGCTGCCGGAGGGCAGCACCCCGAACACGACCGACGATCGGGAGCGGATTCGTGTGCGCGCCCGCCTGGGTGTCACCGCGCGCGTCTCGGAAGAGGTTCGCGCGGGCGTGCGCCTCGTGACCAACAGTGGCGGCGACTCGAACAGCCCGGTATCGGCCAATGTCGACCTGGGCCGCTTCAATCAGCGTCAAGGCGTCGCTTTCGATCTTGCGTACATCGAGTGGTCGCGGCCGACCTTCTCCTTGTTGGGCGGCCGGACCGTTAATCCGTACCTGACGACGGACCTCGTCTGGGCGAGTGACCTGACGATGGACGGCGTGGCGTTCAGCTACCGGCCGCGGTTCTCGCTGGCCTGGGGTGCCTCGATCACGGCTGGCCTCCATCCTCTGCGTGAAGTGGCCGGCGGACCGCAGACGCTTGCGTCCGATAAATGGCTGTATGCCGCACAGGTGGGTGCCGGTTGGCGCGGGACGGGAAACTCGAGCCTGAACCTCGGCCTCGCCTACTATGACTTCAAGAACATCGAAGGCCGCCTCAATCCGGCTGACCCGGCCGACAACGGCCTCTACAACGCGTCGGCGCCATTGTTCCGCCAGCGCGGCAACACGATGTTCAACATTCTGGCGCAGAGCAGCTCGACAGGAGCG
Organism: Burkholderiaceae bacterium; assembly: GCA_022843955.1. Classification (GTDB taxonomy): domain Bacteria; phylum Pseudomonadota; class Gammaproteobacteria; order Burkholderiales; family Burkholderiaceae_F; genus JALHMQ01. The sequence goes on along the minus strand of JALHMQ010000023.1, from coordinate 8,585 downwards.
CAGTTGTTCGGCATTGCCTCCAAGTTCCAACTGGTCAACGCCACCGTCAACTACACCCTCGGCCGGTTTGACCCGTATCGAATCAGCGTCAGTGCAGACTACGTGCGCAACATCGGCTACGACCGGGACGAGATTGCCGCCCGCATCGGCACCGCTGCAGCGAGTCTCCCGTTCGATCGCACCGGCCTGACTGGCTTGGAGCGGCGGCGCAGCACCGGCTATCGCTACGAGGTGCAGTTCGGGCACGGTGTGCTCGAAGCGTTCGGCCAGTGGCAGGTGTTTGCAGGCTACCGATACCTGGAGCGAGACGCCGTCCCAGACGGCTTCACCTCGGGCGACTATCGCCTGGGTGGCACCGACACCAAGGGCGGCTTCGTCGGACTGAACTACGGTCTGGCGCGCAACACCTCGCTGACGCTGCGCTACGTTGCGGCCGAAAGCATCGACCTCGCGCCGCGCTTGCAGGTCGACACGGTGTTCGTCGACGTCAATGCACGGTTCTAGTGCCGGAGGCAGGGCGATGGGCTGGTTTCGATTGATCGCAGCAGCGGTGCTTGGAATCGCGGTGAGCGCGGCATCGCTCGCGCAGCAACCCGGCGAGCGTGAGCGCGCACAGATTCGTCAACTGCAACAGCAGCTGCAGAAACTGCAGCAGGACAACGCGACGCTCTTGCGCGAGCGGGATCAGGCTGCAGCCAAGGCGCAGGACACCTCCAAGGTCGCGCAAGAGCTCGGAACCGTTCGCGCCAGCGCGGGGGCCGCACGCAAGGAACTAAGCGCCTTGCGCCTAGAAGCAGATGACCTGAAGCGGCAGCTCGCGCAAGCGTCATCCGAGTTGGAGCGCGCGCGTGCCGAGTCAAAGACGAACAGCGAAGCTCTAGCTGCAGCCGCGCAGGCCGCTTCCGCTCAGCAGCGCCGCTTCGAACTCGACAGCAGCACGCTGGGGAACCGACTGAAGCAGCAGGCCATGCGCGCCGACCTCTGCGAAGCCCGCCATGCAGCCGCGCTCTCGACCGGCCAGGAACTGATCGCGCTGTACGAGAAGGATCGATTGCGCCTGTGTGAGCCGGTAACGGGCCTGTGGCGGGTGCGCGAGGAGACTCGCATCCAGGCGCTGCGCGACCGGCTGCTGGACGCGCGGCTGGAATTGCCGGCTGCCGCGGAGGTAGCGCCCCGCTAGTTCTGCTCGTTCGACGCCGTGGGTCGACAGGCGCCCAGCCCGGCCACCAGCAGGGGCCTGCGGCTTGCCGTTCGATGTCTCGCCCTCCGATCGAGCATGAGTGTCGCCCGCGGCTGCAGCGAGCCGCCCATGCGACGAACCGGCCGTCGACCCGCTCAGGCCGCTTGCCAGTGTCGAGCGACATTGCCGACCGCTGCCAGTCAAGCGAGCATCATCGCGACGGTCGAGGAGAGGCCTCGGGCACCGCGGCAAGCGATGATGTGTTCTGCCCGTCCCTCCGCGCCCGTCGCGCTGCTGACCACCAAGAGCATGATGTTCTCGCCAACTACATTCGTCGCGAACTGGACAACACATTCGAAAACTGGACGAGTTGCAGGCCGTGACTGCGCCGCACTCAGCAACGCTCGATGCCGCGCTTCAGATCGGCTGGAGTGTCGGCAATTTGGCGCACTGATGACTTCGGCGTTCAGCCAATTCCGGTCATTCGGTCCGGCTGTGCGATTCGCCACAGAGCGGTCGCTCGGAGACTTCGCGGCGAGTCGTGCATCGCTTGCAACGCGTCATTGAAAGCATCCTGTTTGCCGTGACCCGCGCTGCCTCCGCTCAGTAGGTTAGGACCCCGCCGCACCATCAACCGCAGGCCCAGCGGGCGGCCTGGGCAACGGGGTTCGAACCGCTCAACGCGCCAGCATGCCGGGCGCCTTCATTGTTCGACCAACTCGACGCGGCGGTTCTTCGCGCGTCCTGGCTCGGCGCGGTTGCTTGCTACGGGCGCCACGTTGGCCACGCCGCGCGCCACCATGCGGCCACGATCGATCTTGTACTCGCCGGCCAGCGCTGCGACCACCGCCTCGGCGCGGCGCTGCGACAGAGCCACGTTGGCGTCGAAGGCGCCCTGGTTGTCGGTATGGCCGACGACGAAGACGCGCAGCTTCGCATCTTCGCGCAGCAGCCTGGCCATCTGTTCGAGCTGCGCCTTGGATTCGGACTTGACCTCGGACTTGCCGGTGTCGAAGTAGATGCCGTAGAGCGCAACTTTGCCTTCGACGCCCAGGCCCTGCTTCATGGCGTCGGCGCTGACGACGACCTGCCCGGTCTGCATTGCCACCGGTTCGACGATCTGTATGGCGACTGCGGCCTGCGGATCCGTCTCCCCAAAGACCTGGGCCGTCAGCACAGACACATGCCAGACCGAGCCGGCACGACTGACGACGCCATACAGGTAGAACCCCTCGCGCTCGAAAGGCGAGATGTCAGGGGCCCATCGGCCCTGAAACTTCAGGCGTTGGAAGTTCGCCTTCCAATGCGCGCCCGGTGTCCACCAGGCACCCCTGCCATCGACCGCGGTCTTGATCGCGGCGCCGGCCGACTGCAAGGCCTGCTGGAAGTTGCGATGCACCTCGAGCGGCGTCTTGCCCTTGGGCGCCAGGTACAACAGCCGGGTGACCTTGCCTTCCACGACGAGCGGCTTGTCCCGCTGCAACTCTTTGGCCGCGTTGGTCGGATCGGGCAAGTAGAAGCTGCCCTGCTCGAACCCAAGCTCCTGGTATCCGTCCATCTGGGAGCCGGCGAAACGGCTGATCACCGGGTGGTCCATGCCGCCCGGCACGTCCGCTGCATGGGCCCAGTTGACGAGCGTCGCCGTGCACAGCGCTAGCCACAGGTGTTGCTTCTTCATCGCTTCACTTCCTTGCCGTTGTGTAACCAATCGCCGCAGCGTATCTCGTGCTCGGACCCGCCGCGTTCAAGCCGTGAAATCGAAGCAGTCAGGCGCAAGACCGAGGTACTCGCATGTGCGTCAGGCAGGCGCGCGCTGCCGAGACCGGCTCGCCGCGCCGTCGCTCAGTCCCGGTTCGGTCGGGTCATCAGGGTCGGCTGCGCGACGGCGTTCGTGGTCGACGGCAACGACAGTGCGCTGCCCTGGTTGAAGCCCCATGCGTAGCCACGACCATCGTCGCCCAGCACGATGCAGTGATACTGGCCACAGGACACATGCAGCGGCCGCACACCGGCCGGACGCTGACCGTCGAGCACGCGGATCGGCGTCAAGGCGGTGTTGTCGGTCAGCACGCCGTTGCCTAGCGAGCCCTGATAGCCCTCGCCCCAACAGTAGACGTTTCCATCGTCGGCAATCGCGCAGTTCGAGATGGCGATGCCGCCGACCGTCACGGCCGTCAGGCGCACGCCAGCCGGTATGGCGCCTTGCGCAACGACCAGCGGCGTGCTGTTCGAGCGGAACGTGGTGTCGTTGACGCCGAACCGTCGCCCGAAGCCGGAGCCCCAGCAGTACACACGACCGTCATCCCCCACGCCGCAGGCGAAGTTGTCATCCGCGCTGATCTGAACCAGCCGTACGTTGGTTGGGATCTGCCCTTGCGCAACCGGCACGGGGGTGGGTGCACCGGTGCCCCAGCGGTAGGCGCGGCCATCGTCGCCCAGCATCACGCCACCGTTAAGCGTCGGCGCGGTGGACACGAGCCGCACGCCCGCGGGAATCTGGCCCTGGCTCGCCAGACGCGGCGAGCTGAAGATCGCTGTCGTGTTCGCGCCGGGCACGGGCAGATCGCCGCTGCTGCCCCAGCAGTACATCAGGCCGTTGCTGGCTGTGGCGCAGCTGTAGGTGGGCGCAAGGCCAATGCTGGTCAGCGTGACGCCGGTCGGGATTTCACCGGCCAACACAGCCACCGGGGCGGTCACGTCGTCCACATTGCCGGCGCCCAGCTTGCCGCCGGCACCATCGCCCCAGCAGTAGGCCTGACCGGCTTCCGTCAGCGCGCAGGCATGGAACGTGGAGAGCGCGATCTGCCTGATGCGAGCGTCGGCCGGAATCGCACCACGGACGATCGGCGTCGGCTGCGCGTAGCTGGACTGTGCGCTTGGATTGGGGATCCTGGGCTGTGTGGCCACCCCGGAAGAGCCCCAGCAGAGAATCTGGACGCGGTCGTCCGACGTGGCGCACTGGGTGTCCTGCGTGCCGCGCCCAAGCGTGGTCAGCCCACGCACGGTGACCGTGGCCGTTCCGGCGACCGCCCCCGAGGCTGCAGCGCGGATCGTCGCGGTGCCCTGCCGCAGGAGCGTTACCAGTCCGGCCGAGGTCACGGTGGCCACCGGATCGGCGCTCGAGGTCCACGTCAGCGCCGGCGGCGGGCTGATGACGGTGTTGTTGGCGTCGCGGACCACGGCGGACAGCGAAACGTCGTAGCCCCACCAGTCGGTCGACGATGCGGGCGCGACGGTCACGCTGGCTGCCGAAGAAGGAGGCGGAGGCGGTGGCGGACTGGGCGCGGGGGCTGGACTGTCGCCACCTCCACCGCAGGCAGCCAACGTCAGGCCAAGGGCAAAGAGAGCAACTGTCTGGCGTGTCGAGCGTGGCATGACCTGTTCTCCTGTCAGTGGAAGCTAGTCGCGAAGCTGGGTGATCGCCGCCAAAGGTCTCGGGCGGAGCGCTCGCGGCAACGGACTGCACGATTCAATGCGTCGTTGGCAGCGAGACAAGCCGTGGCACACCGGGGCCGCCGCCTCCGGCCGGAGCACAGCCACCAGCCGCCCGGATCCACTGCGCCACGTAAGCAGCGACTCAACCGAGCGTGTACTCGGCGCAACAGCGCGCGATCCGTGGAATCGTCTGTGTGCATAACTGTGCCCTTAGCTCCTGGCGGAAACCCGCAACACCGATGCGCGACAGAACACCGCCCCCGCTTGCCATCGGCAGGTCCGACACGGAACACTCCTTCGAGAAATGAGGTCACGGCCGTGCGAGGGCGCCTCTGATATACCCCCCAGGAGATCACAACATGTGGTGATCTCCGTTTTCTCTCCGCACGGCAAACTTCGGGCTCATGCGCCACCGCATCCAACTTCTCGGCGGCTTTCAGGTCTTGTGTGACGCGGAGGTGGTCAGCGCCTGGCCGCGGGCTGCGCCGCGCCGGCTGCTCAAGCTGATCGCGCTGGCGCCGCGTCGCTCGATGACGGTCGATGACCTGTGCGCTGTGCTGTGGCCGGGCGACGAGGGAGCGGCCTCCCGCAAGCGTCTGCATCACGTCGTGTACCTGCTGCGATCGACGCTGGAGACTGCCGGCGCCGGCAGGCGCGATAGCGTGCGTCTGATCGAGAGCGACGGCACGAACGTTCGGCTGAACCGCGACGAGTGCTGGGTCGACGTCGAGGCTTTCGAGGGCCAGCTCGACGCGGCACTGCGTCGGGCCGACCTGCCGGCGCTGCGGGCCGCGCTCGCGCTGTACACCGGGCCGCTGCTGCCGGGGGATACGGACGACGAGCCGATCAATACACGCCGGGTTGCGCTCGAGCGGCGCTTTGCGGCCGGCCTGCGGGCGGTCGCCCAGGCCTGCCAGCAAGAGGGCGAGCTGACCGAAGCGGTCGGCTGTCTGCAGCGGGTGGTCGATCTGACGCCGGCCGACGAGGTCGCGCATTGCGCGCTGATCGAGCTGTTTGCCCGGCTCGGGCGTCGCGACGAAGCAGAGCGGCAGTATGCGCAGTGTCGTGCCGCGCTGACCGCAGAGCTGGGTGTGCTGCCGAGCCCGGCCACGCATCGGGCGTACCGGGACGCGATGCTCCAGGGTGGGCCAGCGCCAGACCGCGAGGGCGACCCTGGTCGCAGGCCCGGCGCACGCTACGAGCCGCCGGCGCCGCTCGGTCCGCTAATCGATCGCGCCGATCTGACGGCGCGGACCACGCAGGCGCTGACGCTCGATGGCTTGCGGCTGGTCACGCTGGCCGGGCCCGGCGGCATCGGCAAGACGCAGCTCGCCTTGCACCTCGCGCGCGAGCTTGCGTCCAGCTACCGCCACGGCGTCTGCTTCGTCTCGCTGGCGGAGGTCGAAGACGACGGCGTTGCCGACCGCTTCTGCCGCGCGCTGAGGGTCGCGATCGAGCCGTCACAGACCGCCCTTGACGCGTTGACCGCCGCGCTGCAGGACCTTCACCTGCTCGTCGTCTGCGACAACTGCGAGCATGTGGTGGGCGCACTCGGCTTCCTGACCCCGCTGTTGGTGCATTGCCCCGGGCTCCAGCTGCTTGCGACCAGTCGGCGTCGGCTCAATCTGCACGCGGAACGTCTGGTGAACGTGCCGGGCCTGGCACCGACGCGTGCGGCCGGCATTCAGCTGTTCTTGCAACGGGCGCGGGCGGTCGATGCGGGCTTCGGCCTCGACGTCGACGGCGAGCGTGCGGTCCACGACATCGTGGTCCGACTCGATGGTATACCGCTGGCGATCGAACTCGTCGCCGCGCGGGTGCAGGCCTTCGGACCCATCGCCCTGCGCGAAATGCTGGCGCTCGACCTGGCGACGGCCGGCGGTGGCGGAGCCGACCGCCCGCCGCGACATCGTTCGCTCGAAGACTCGATCGCGTGGAGTCTTGCGCTGTTGACCCCGGCCGAACGCCACGTGCTCGACTGCTGCGCGCTGTTTGCCGCTCCGTTCGAACCGGACGCGCTGCTCGCGGTGTCGGGGCTCGCGCCGAGTGGGCAGGCAGCAGCTGTGCACGCCCTGGTGGAGCTGAATCTGCTGGCGCGCGCGCCGGCGCTTGGGGACGGCGCGGCACACGCCGACCGGCTTTGTGTGCTCGCCAGCACGCACCAGGTTCTGCGTCGTTCGCAGACCGACGAGCGCCCCGGTGCGGACGCACGCCAACGGTTTGCACGCTGGTTTGCCCAGCTCGCCATGCAACTGTACGAGACGGCCGGCGCCGTCGATGCGGCGGCGGCACAGGCTCGATTCAGAGCCGACCACGACAACTTCTTCGCCGCGCTTCAATGTGCCGAGCAGCTTGGTGCGTTCACGCAGACCTGTGACATCGTCCAAGGGTCGACTCGCTACTGGGTCGCCGCCCGGGTGTGGACGCGCGCGCAGGCTTGGGTGGATCGTGCGGCTCAGCACGCTGCGACGATGCCCGAGCTTGCCTCGCCCCAGCTGTGGCTCGCGCTGGCCGCTTTCCACTTCGAGAGTCATCGCTTCCAGTCGGCGCGCGCGCTGGCTGCGCGCGCGATGCAAGCGTCGGCCAAGATGATGGATGACCGTCTGCGCGTGCGCTCGGCGTTGCTGTTTTCGGCCGCGGCCTATCACCTGGGTGACGGAGCGAGCGCGTTCGGGCCGCTGCATCAGGCCCGTGCCGCAGCCATCGCCCTCGGCGACGATGCGCTGCTGCGGGTGGCGCTGAACAACTTGGGCAGTTGCCATCTGGCCGCCGGCGCCGTGCGCGAAGCACACCGCACCTGGAAGTCGTGCGACCGGGGACACGCGAATGAGTACTCCCAGTCGCGGGTCTCGGCACTGCACAACCTGTCGCTGGCTGAGCACTATCGCGGGCGCCTTGCGGCGGCGATGCGCCTGTCGCTCGATGCGGAGCGCTGCGAAGCCAGCGAGGCGCCTAGGCCGGCTCGGCTGACGCTGATCCTCGTACGCCGCAGCTGGATGTGGACGTGCCGAGGCCGCAGCGCCGAGGCGCTGGAGGTGCTCGCTCGGGCCCGCAACGCCGCAGCCGGCGCCAGGCTGGCGATCTGGGAGCGCGTCTGCGATGCGCACGCCGGCAAGGCCGCGCTTGCAGCCGGTCGCGTGGAGCAGGCCGCGGCACTGCTGGAGCATGGGATCAACGCCTGCAGTGCGCTGGCCGACTCGTGGGATCTCCTTGACCTGCGGTTGTGGCTGTTCTGGGCGCGGCGCGGGTTGGGCCGGCTGCCCGCGGCGGGCGAGGTGCTGCAGGACATCCTGGCGTTGCCGGAGAGGTCGTGCGCGCACGAACACCCGCGCATCCTGGAGGCCGCCGCAGTCTGGCTGGCCGATCACGATCGCCTCGACGCCGCTCGTCTGGCATGGTCGCAGGCCGAAGGGTTGCGCCAGCGCGAAGGGACGCCGCGCTTTCCGCTCGAGCAGCGACTCCTGCGCGCAACGCGGGCGATGACGGCCATCGAGAAAGCCGCCCCCCAGCTTTCAGCGATGACGTCACAGCGGCCGTCCGGCCTGGCGTGGCTGGCGCCTCGACTGGCCTGAGCGGCGCGGGCTGCTGGGCGGGTTCTGGGATGCTCCAGCCGCACCGGCGAGCGTGTTCGGCGGCGCGACGGTGCCGACAGGCTTGACCTCGAAGATCAGGATCGAATGGGCGGAAATCAGCCCGCCGCCCAATGCGCGCTCGCCGCACGCGAGCTTTGCCGGGCAGGTGAGCTCTTCACTGACACACTCCCATCACTGCCAGGAGTTGCGATGCACAGTTGGGACTGCTTGCAGCGGAACCCTGAACGACCGCTCCCGGCAATCGTGACAGTGAGCTTTGGGTCGAAGGACTAAACCGCTCGCGCGGTAGCGCTTCGATGTGCCGCTGTCGCTGATCTGGCGGTCGGGCTTTGCTCCTTATGTTGTTTACCGAGGCGACGTGCCTCGATGAACGACAG
>JALHMQ010000022.1 GCA_022843955.1 Burkholderiaceae bacterium | reverse complement strand
TACCGGCCGCCCCGGCGCGCCGCCGCGGCGTCAGCCCGGCCTGCAGCAGCGCCAGCAGGCCCGGCGGGATGGCGGCCTGCGTGGCTTCGAGCACGCGCTCGTCGAGTGGCCGATCGGGCTGCGCCGCATCGTCCTGCTCGTTGTTGGAGGGGTCGTCCGGATCGGGCGGCGGCGCATCGTCGGGATCGTCGGGCTCCGCCGTCTCCTCGTCGGGCGGCGCCGGCAGGCAGGTTGCGCGGGCCGCCAACACCAGGCGGCCGGCCACCGCCAGGTCATCGTCATCGACAGCATCGCGCCCGGCCAGCGCGGCGCTTGCGCGCGCCACGCGCAGCGCCAGCAGCGGCGCCCGCAGCGAATCGATGCCCAGCGCCGCCGCGGTGGCGCATAGCGCCTGCACGTGCGCATCGTCGATCACGACGCGCCCGATCAGTCCTCGCGCCGCATCGATCGCCACGGCGTCAAGACTGAACGACTCGGCATCGCGCAGCCCCAGCGCGTTGACATCGAGGTGGATCGCCAGCCGATCGAGCAGGCCAGCCGGCGGCGGCAGATCGTCGCCCTCGCGCTCGTCGCACGCCACCACGCCAAAGCGTGCCGCCATCAGCAGCGCCACGCCATCGCGCTCCAGCCGTACTTCGCCGGCGTCCATCACGGCCAGCAGGCGGCCGGCCGTTTCAGCCGGCAAACGTTCGGCCATCGGCAGCAGCAGCAAGCCACCGTCGCAATCGGCGAGCAGGCCGCGTTCGGCGATCGGCCGACCGGCACGCAGCGTGGCCGCCAGGTCGAGGCCACCGAGCAGGCGGCCATCGGTGATGTGCAGGGGCACCCGGCGCAACGTGATCGGATGGGTCAGCGCACGCAATGCCTGCTGCAGGCCGTGCAGCCAGCGATCACGCACCGGTCCGGCACCGGCACGCAGCGCGATGCCGCCGAGACCGGCTGGATCGACCGCGATCAGCGCCGCGGCGTGCTGCGCATCCAGCCAGCGAGTTGCGTGGGCGTCGTTCATTGCCGGGAGCTCGGCGCGCTTGCCGCCCGCGCTGCGCTCAGGCGGCGCCGAACAGTTCGTTCAGCGCGCGCTCCACGCGAATGCTCGACCCGGTGTCGTCGAGCACGTTGCGTCGCAGGCGATGCCGCAAGGCCGACGGCGCCACGCGGCGCAGTTGCGCCACGCCAACCTGGGCGTCGCCATCCAACGCCGCCAGCGCGCGCGCCGAGCGCATCAGCGTCAGCTCGCCACGCAGGCCATCCGTGCCGAGCTGCTGGCACAAGCGCGTGACCTGTTCCAGCACCGCATCGGGCACCTCCACCCCAGGCAGGCGCTCGCGTGCCGCGCCGAGTCGACGCCGTACGCGCGCATCGTCCTTGTGCCAGGCAGCGACGAAGGCGTCAGGATCGCGCTCGTAGGCGTCGCGCCGACGGATCACCTCGACCCGCTGCGTCAGATCGGTCGGCGTCTTCACCTCCACCGACAGGCCAAAGCGATCGAGCAGCTGCGGCCGCAGTTCGCCTTCCTCCGGATTGCCGCTGCCGATGAGGACGAAGCGTGCCGGGTGCCGCACGCTCAGGCCCTCGCGTTCGATCACGTTCTCGCCCGAGGCGGCCACGTCGAGCAGCAGGTCGACCAGGTGATCCTCGAGCAGGTTCACCTCGTCGATATAGAGAAAGCCGCGGTGCGCGCGTGCCAGCAGGCCGGGCTCGAAGGCTTTCACGCCTTGCGTCAAGGCCCGTTCGAGATCGAGGGCGCCGACCACGCGATCTTCGGTGGCCCCCAGCGGCAGATCGACTACCGGCACCGGCACCGAGCGACTCTTGATCGCCGCACCGCCCTTGCGCGCGCGACAGACATCGCAGGTCTGCGCCGGCGCGGCCGGATCGCAGCCATAAGGACAGCCGACCACCACTTTCATCGGGGGCAGCAGCGCAGCCAGCGCACGCACCGCAGTCGACTTGCCGGTCCCGCGGTCGCCGAACACGAGCACCCCGCCGATGCTCGGATCCACCGCCGCCATCAGCAGCGCGAGCTTCATCTCGTCCTGGCCGACGATCGCAGAGAAGGGAAACGGTGTGGCCATGACAAGGCGTGCGCCCCACGTGCAGCGCGATGGCCGCACTAGGCGACTTAAGAAGTTGACAGCGAGCGATGGTAATGGAGGATTGACACCGAAGGGCTGGTCGGTCGTTGCACGCGGCGGTCGAGGCTCGGCGGCGACACGCTTGCCCATGCAGTCGTCGGGTAGCGGCCGTCAGACCTGCACCGCACTCGTGGCGCATCCGTCCAGCGTAAGCGAAGTACGCCTTAGCCAGTGGTGAAGCCAGAAACAAAAAGGGCTTGGCGCAAGCCAAGCCCTTGAATTTCTTGGTGGAGACGAAGGGGATCGAACCCTCGACCTTCGCATTGCGAACGCGACGCTCTCCCAGCTGAGCTACGTCCCCGAGAAAGGCGCGAAGTGTACCCGCTGCGAGCTGGGCGGTTCAACTCGGCCGGCGCAACTAGACTGAACACCGTCGCGCGCGCCAGCCGGATCGGCCGCGTCATGCCGGGGCGTCGACCGGTCCGACAGACCGAAGTCATCCGTGGTGTTCGAAACGATGAAGCACAGCACTGCGTTCTACGAGCGCGAATACAACGCGCGCGCGGCCATCCCGGACCATGCGCGCATTTTTTCGCGCTGGGCCGAACAGTCGGCGGCGACGCGGCGGCGGCGGGCCTGCCTGATCGATCTGCCCTACGGCGACACCAGTGGCGAGAAGGTCGACTTGTTTCCTGCGCGCGGCGCGGCGGCGCCGTTGCTGGTGTTCATCCATGGCGGCTATTGGCGCTCGCTCGACAAGAGCGACTTCGCATGGATCGCGCCGCCGTTCGTCGCGGAGGGCGTGGCGGTCGCCTTCCTCAACTACGGCCTGGCGCCCAAGACGCCGATGGAAGAGATCGTGCGGCAGGTGCTGCATGGCATCGCCTGGCTGTATCGCCGCGCCGACCGCTACGACTTCGACCCGCAACGCATCTTTGTCAGCGGACATTCGGCCGGCGGTCACCTGACGGCGATGGCGATGGCAGCGCTGTGGCCCGTGCTCGGCGACGACCTGCCAGCGGATCTGGTCAGGGGCGGCCTGTCCATCAGCGGCCTGTATGACCTGGCGCCGCTGGTGCATGCGCCCTTCGTCAACGGCGATCTTCAGTTGACCGTGGAGCGCGCGGCCCGGCTGTCGCCGGCCCTGTTGCCGGCGGCCACCGGCGCGCCGCTGTACACCGCGGTTGGCGCACTCGAGTCGGCCGAGTTTCGGCGGCAGAATGCGCTCATCGGCACCCAATGGCCGGCCAACTTCAAGCGCGACATCCCGATGCCGGGGTGCAACCATCTGACCGTGTGCGACGAGCTGGCCCTGCCCGACAGCGCGCTGTTCCAGGCGGCGATGGAACTGGTGCGCACCCGGTGCTGAACCACTTGAACCGGGCGGTCTCACCCGATTGCGCGATCAGCGCCCGCCTACCCGCATGATGCCGACGGCATACTCGCGTCAGTTCCACCCGCCAGCACACTTGCTCCGGAGACTTCAGATGACCTTCACGACGCTGCCCCGCCTGGCTGTTGCTGCCATGCTCGCCGGGGCCACCCTGCTGCCCACTGCCGCCCGCGCGGCCGATATCAACAGCATCAACCTGCTTACCCAGCAGCAGTTCCGCCTGCTGTCCGAGGATCTCGGCGCAACGCTGTCGTTCAAGCCGCTGATCCCGGCCGAGCCGCTGGGCATCACGGGGTTCGACATCGGCGTGGCGGTCACCGCTACGGATCTGAAGAACGCCGTGCTGCTGTCGCTGGCATCCAGCGGCGAGAGCGTCGACACGCTGCTGCCGGTGGCCTCGTTGCGGGCCCACAAGGGACTGCCGTGGGGCATCGATCTGGGCGCGTCCTACACGCAGTTGCCGGATTCGAACGTCAAGCTGTGGGGCGGCGAACTGCGCTGGGCGGTCCTGGAGGGAAGCACGGCGCTGCCCGCGATCGCACTGCGCGGCAGCTTCTCGGCCACCAGCGGGATCGATCAGCTCAAGATGCAGACGGCTGGCGCCGACATCTCGATCTCCAAGGGGATCCTGATGTTCACGCCGTATGCCGGGGTCGGCCAGGTGTGGGTCAAGAGCACGCCGCAAGGCGTGCCCGGCCTGACCGAAGAGAGCTTCACGCAGACCAAGGTGTTCGTCGGCGTGAACATCAATCTCGGCGTGAACCTCGCGTTCGAAGTGGACAGTACCGGCGGCATCACGAGCTACGGCGCGAAGATCGGCTTGCGCTTCTGAACGAGTAGGCAGTCGTAAAAAGCAAACGGGCCGCACTGCGGCCCGTTTGCTTTGCAACGGCAAAACGCTAGTCCTTGCGATAGTTGTCGTGGCACGACTTGCAGGTCTTGCCAGTCTCGCCGAACTGGGCGCGAATGGCGGCAATGTCTCCACCCTTGGCGACCGCGTTCAGCTTGGTCACCTCTTCGCGCAGCTTGCCGCCGATTTCACGCACCTTCGGATCGGTGAACACTTCAGGTTTCGCGCGCGTGGGGACCAGTCCACCTTTGTCCGAACCCGGCACAAAGCCTTCGCCCGGCAGACCGGCGGCGAACTCAATGATCGCGGCGCTGCGCTGGATCGCTGCCAGATCAGGTTTGTCAGCCTTGAGTTGGCCGTTGATGCGGCCCATGTGATTGCCCATCAAGACGTACGCCGACTGGCGATAGCGGATGGCGTCTTCGGGCTTGGCGAAGTTCTGCGCCTGCGCCGGCAACGCGAGCAGGCCCGCCATGGCAAGTCCGAAAGTGAGCAGCAGTTTTCTCATTGATTTCCCCTCGTGGATTGAACAGGTTGGTCTGCGGGCCCGGCGGGACGCCCGGCTCGCCCTAAACAACTTCAACGACTTCTTTATTCCCGCACCCCGTGACACTCGGCATCAACTGCGACGGGCCAGTTCGGCCGCCTTGCCGACATAAGAGGCAGGCGTCATGGCGAGCAAGGCGTCGCGCGCCGCCGGCGGAATCTCCAGTTCGCGCAGGAAGGCATGCAGCACCTCGCGGGTGATCGACTTGCCGCGCGTGAGTTCCTTGAGCTTCTCATAGGGCTCGGGCACGCCATAGCGACGCATCACCGTCTGCACTGGCTCGGCCAGCACTTCCCAGGCGCCGTCCAGATCGGCGGCGATGGCTGCGGCATTGATCTCCAGCTTGCCCAGCCCGCGCTGGCACGACTCATAGGCGACCAGGCAGTAGCCGAAAGCCACACCCAGATTGCGCAGCACCGTCGAGTCTGTGAGGTCGCGCTGCCAGCGCGACACCGGCAGCTTCTCTGCCAGATGACGCAAGAGGGCATTGGCGATCCCCAGGTTGCCCTCGGAATTCTCGAAGTCGATCGGGTTGACCTTGTGCGGCATCGTCGACGAGCCGATCTCGCCCGGCTTGAGCTTCTGCTTGAAGTAACCGAGAGCGATGTAGCCCCACAGATCGCGATCGAGGTCGAGCAGCACGGTGTTGGCACGAGCGATCGCATCGAAGAGTTCCGCCATGTAGTCGTGCGGTTCGATCTGGATCGTATGCGTGTTGTGCGCCAGCCCGAGTCCTTCGACCACGCTGCGGGAGAACGCCTCCCACTCGACCGCGGGATAGGCAGACAGATGCGCGTTGTAATTGCCAACCGCGCCATTCATCTTTGCCAGCAGCGTGACGCGCGAGATGGCATCGATGGCGGCCCCCAGCCGCAGCACCACGTTGGCGAACTCCTTGCCGACCGTGGTCGGACTGGCCGGCTGGCCGTGCGTGCGCGACAGCATCGGCACGTCGGCATAGGCATGCGCCAGCTCGCGCAGGCGTGCAAGCAGCGCACGCAGGCGATCCTGCAGGACGAAACGGCCCTGAGCGAGCATCAGCGCATGGGAGACGTTGTTGATGTCTTCCGAGGTGCACGCAAAGTGAATGAACTCGGCCGCCGCCTTCAGCGCCGGATCGTCGGCGGTACGCCGCTTGATCCAGTACTCGACCGCCTTGACGTCATGATTGGTCTGCGCCTCGATCGCCTTGATTTCTTCGCAGTCGGCCACCGAGAACTGCTCGACCAGAGCGTCCAGCCGCGCCACGCTTTCCGGCGGCAGCGGCGCCAACTCCGGCAGGCCGAGCCGAGACAAGCCGATCAGCCAATGCGTCTCGACGCGCAACCGCGCTCGCATGAACGCGTACTCGGAAAACACATCGCGCAGCGCCGCAGTCTGACGCCCGTAGCGGCCGTCGAGCGGCGAAATGGCGGTCAGCGCAGACAACGAGGCAGCGACGGAAGATGGGGCAGACGGCATGGAAGATCGGCGAAGCGGCATAGAAGAGGTCGCTGCGGCAGGACCTTGTTTGAAGTCCGGTGAGTGCCGCATGCGCCGTAGCAATCGAGCGAAATCAGTCTAGCATCGCCCCCCAATTTCAACTCCCGTTCGCTGCCGTTGCCAGCAGTTGCGAGCGCTCGTTGCATCGATTGCGTTGTCGACTGTGGGCAACTCGTAGCAGCCGCGGACGATTGCGTCCAACCGGAAATGACGTATGGAGGTGACGGCAGCGTGTCTCGGTCATGAGACGTCTGCGCTGGCTCACTTGACAGCGCGTTGTTTCGACCGCAACGTCATCGCCCGTTCACGTCACGAATGCAGAGCCTACGGTGTCCAAGAACTTTCGACTGATTGCCTCGCTCACCAGCCCGTATGTGCGCAAGGTCCGCATCGTGATGGCGGAAAAGCGCATCGAGTGTCAGCTCGAACTGGAAGACGTGTGGTCTCCGGATTCCAAGATCCGTGAGGCCAATCCGCTGGGCAAGGTGCCCTGCCTGATCATGGAAGACGGCGGTGCGGTGTTCGACTCGCGCGTCATCGTCGAGTATTTGGACACGACGACGCCGATCTCCAAGCTGATTCCAGCCAACGGCCGCGAGAGGGTCGAAGTGCGCACCTGGGAATCGCTGGCCGATGGCGTGCTCGATGCCGCCATCCTGGTGCGCCTGGAACAAACGCAGCGACCGCGCGAGCAGCAGTCCGACAAATGGATCGCGCGGCAGATGGACAAGGTGCATGCCGGGGTGGCCGCGATGAGCCGCGGCCTCGGCGAAAAGCCCTGGTGCAGCGGCCACAGCTACACGCTGGCCGACATCGCGGTCGGCTGCGCGCTCGGCTATCTCGACTTTCGCTTTCCGCAGATCGACTGGCGCAACCAATACCAGAACCTCGCGCGCCTGTACGACAAGCTCGCCGTTCGACCGAGCTTCGTCGATACCGCGCCGCCGAAGTAGGCTCGCCCGCTCGCCCTAGGCGACCACGAGTTCAGCCGCAGCCAGATCCTCGAGCGCGGTGCCGACCGACTTGAACAGGGTGATCTGCCGAGCGTCGGTGCGGCCGCGCACCGCACCGCGCACGAGATCCGCCAACTCGGCGACCACCTGCTCGCGCGCGATGACGCCGCGCTCCAATGGACCGGTCAGGTCTCCGGCTTCGCTCAATGCCCCAGCGCAGGTGTCGACGACGATGCGCGACCGCGCCACGGCAACGTCGTCGACCTCACGCATGGCCGGCGTGAAACCGCCCACCAGGTCCAGGTGCGTGCCGGGAGCCAGCCAGCTGCCGTGCACCAGCGGCAGTGCCGAGGCGGTGGCGCAGCTGATGATGTGCGCCTCGCGCGCGGCGGCCTCCAGATCGTCGACCGCGTGCGCCGGCAGCCCATCGTCGCGCAGTTCCTGCGCCAGTGTCTGCGCGCGCTCGACATGGCGCCCCCACACGCTCAAGCGCAGGATCGGCCGCGCGCTGCAATGCGCGCGTGCCATGAACGGCGCGAGGCGGCCGGTGCCGACCAACAGCAGGTGATCGGCATCGACCCGCGCCATGTGACGCGCGGCCAGCGCAGAAGCAGCAGCGGTACGGCGCAGCGTCAGTGCTTCGCCATCGATCACGGCACGCGGCGCGCCCGTGGCGCGGTCGAGCAGCACGTACAGCGCCGCCACCGTTGATGCGCCGCGTGCGGCGGCGCCGGGCATCACGGTAACGAGCTTGACGCCGAGCGCGCCATCATCGCCGTTGCATGCGTCACGCCAGGCGGGCATCAGCAGCAGCCGGTCGTCCAATGACAAGCGATGCACGTGGCGCACTGGAACGTGTACATCGGCGGCAAACGCCGCGTCGAGCGCGGCGATCAGCCGATCCCACGGCAACGCCGCATGCACTGCTGCGGCCGGATAAAAGCGGATCATCGCTGCAAGCGGTGAGGCTGGACTGAGTAAAGCAGGCGTTGGCAGGCCAACGCCAGCGCGCTAGGCGTCGCCAGCATCCGGCGCCTGCCAATGCCCGCTCTTGCCGCCACGCTTTTCAACCAGCCGCACGCGTTCGATCGTCATGCCCCGGTCCACCGCCTTGCACATGTCGTAGATCGTCAGCAGACCCACCTGCACTGCGGTCAGCGCTTCCATCTCCACGCCGGTCTGCCCGCGTGTTTCGACCTGCGCCCGGCAGTCGATCGCGGCGGCCGCCTCGTCGACGGTGAAGTCGACCGCGATGCGCGTGATCGCCAGCGGATGGCACAACGGGATCAGGTCGCTGGTCCGCTTGGCCCCCTGGATCGCGGCGATGCGCGCGATGCCAAGCACATCGCCCTTCTTGGTGGTGCCGCTGCGAATCAGATCGAGCGTTGTCGGCAGCATGCGAATCCGACCAGCCGCCACCGCAACACGGTGCGTGCTTTCCTTGCCGCCGACATCGACCATATGGGCCTGGCCGGCATTGTCAAAATGGGTCAACTCGCTCATCGACAGATCGTTACAAGAAGGCGTCGGGAACCCAGGGAACGAACAAGGGGCTGCGGCTATCATAAACAGAGGGTCGTTCGTGGGTGCCTTGCCTGCCTGCTTTACTTGCCTGTTTCGCCTGCCCCAGTCGCGCGTGCCAGTGCAATCCACGGCGCCGCGGACAACCCACATCGCTTACTTCGGCGAGTCGTTCGTGCCTTCAACTGCCTGCCTGTTCAACCGAATGCGTCGTGGCCTGGCCTGCGTACTGGCGCTCGCCCTGGCGCTGACGCCGGTGCAGCGTACGGCGTGGGCGCAGGCTGCGCTGACCGCGCCGCCGCCCGAGCTTCCCACCCTCGGCGAGGTCGCCGCCGACGACCTGTCGCCCGCCAACGAACGCCGCCTCGGCGAGTCGATCATGCGCCAGGCCGTGCGCGATCCGACCTACCTGCCCGATCCGGATGCAACCGAGTATCTGAACGCCATCGGCTACCGCCTCGTGGCTGCCAGCCCGGCCCGGTACACCGACTTTGGCTTCTTCCTGGTGCGTGACGCAATGATCAATGCGTTTGCGTTGCCCGGCGGCTTCATCGGCATACACACCGGTCTGATCCTCGCGGCGCAGGGCGAATCGGAACTCGCGGCGGTGATGGCGCACGAGATCGGCCACGTTGAACAGCGACACATCGCCCGCATGCTGGCCAAGCAGAAGGACGGCACAGCCATTGCCATCGGCGCGCTATTGCTGGCGCTGCTGGCGGCGCGCAGCAACTCGAGTTCGAGCAGCGATCTCACGCAGGCGGCGATCCTCGGCGGCCAGGCCGCTGCCGTGCAGCAGCAACTGAACTTCTCGCGCGAGGCGGAGCGCGAGGCCGACCGCGTGGGTTTCCAGATCCTCGTCGATGCCGGTTTCGATGCGCGCGCGATGGTCACCTTCTTCGGCCGGATGCAGCAGGGCTCGCGCATCTACGAGAGTGGCACCGCGCCGTCCTACCTGCGCACCCACCCCCTCACGGTGGAGCGCATCAGCGACATTCAGACCCGCGTGCGTGAGACGCGCACGCGCCAGCGGGCCGACTCGCTCGATTTCCACCTAGTGCGGGCGCGGCTGCGGGTGCTGCAGGACCCCACGCTGCAGGGCGCACGTGACGCCGAGTTGCACTTCAGCACGCAGCTCAAGGACAAGTCTGCCGCTTCGGAGATCGCCGCGCACTATGGTCTGGCGGTGGCACGCCTGCGACAGAATCAGGCGCAGCCCGCGCACGAGGCCGCGCTGGCGGCGCGCAAGCTGGCGGGCATGCATGTATCGCCGATGCTCGACAAGGCGGTGACCGAAACCCAGTTTGCCGCCGCCCGCACGCCCGACGCACGCGCGGCGGCGATCGCCAAGGCGCGCGAATCGACCACGCGGTTTCCGCTGTCGCGCCTGACCGCACTCCACTATGTCGACCTGCTGCAGCAAGACCGCCAGCATGACGCTGCGGTGGCATTCTTGCGCGAGCAGCTTGCCTTGCCGCGCAGCGATTCCTCGTTCTTCGCGCTGCTGGCGCGCAGTTACGCCGAGCTGGGGCAGCGCACGCTGCAGCATCAGGCGGTGGCTGAAGCTTATCTGCTGCTCGGCTCGGCACCCGCCGCAGTCGAGCAGTTGCAGCTTGCGCGCAAGGCAGGCGATGCCGACTTTTACGTCCTGTCCGAGGTCGACGCACGCTTGCGCCAGCTCACGCAGCAGGTGAAAGAGCAGCGCGAGGAGATGTTGCGCCAGGGACAGCGCATGCCCGACGAGGGGACGTCACGCCGGCCGAATGGACCGGGAGCTTCGCGCTGATGCTGCGTCGGTCGACCCCCGAGTGACCCGCCTCACCTCTTGGGTAATGCCCGCCATCGGCGCGTCACAGCGCGCCATCGACTTGCCCCCCCCTCAACCGCCCCGACCGACCGCGACCTGCGTGAATCGGTGAAAATCGCGGGTCGCGCGCCGACGGTTTCGGCGTCACGCCCGTCACCCATGGAAAGCTTTGTCTGGATGGATACCACCGTGAATCAACCCGAGAGCGACGTGCCCGGCCATGTCGAGGCCAAGTCCCCGATCGAGACCGATGCGCTGATCGTCGGCGCCGGGCCGGTGGGCTTGTTCCAGGTGTTCGAACTCGGCCTGCTGGAAATCAAGGCGCACGTCATCGACTCGCTGTCGGCGGTGGGCGGGCAGTGCGTCGAGCTGTACCCGGACAAGCCGATCTACGACATCCCTGCGGTGCCGGTATGCACGGGCCAGGAACTCACCGACAACCTGCTCAAGCAGATCGAGCCGTTCGGTGCGACCTTCCACATGGGACAGGAAGTCAGCGTGCTGCAGAAGCGCGAAGACGGCCGCTTCTACGTGCAGACCTCGCTGGGCACGAGCTTCATCACCAAGACCGTGTTCATCGCCGCCGGCGTGGGCAGTTTCCAGTCGCGCACGCTGAAGATTGAAGGCATCGACAAGTTCGACGGCACGCAACTGTTCTACAAGGTCAAGGATCCGACCCGTTTCCACGGCAAGAACATCGTGGTCTGCGGCGGCGGCGATTCGGCGCTCGACTGGGCGCTGAACTTCGTCGGCAAGGCCGAGAGCGTGATCCTGCTGCACCGGCGCGACGGCTTCCGCGGCGCGCCGGCCAGTGTCGCCAAGATGCGCGAGCTGTGCGAACAGCTGCAGATGCAGCAGATGGTGGGCCAGATCTCCGGCTTCGAGGAGGCCGACGGCAAGCTGACCGAGATCCGCGTCACCTCGCTCGATGGCGTCACCCGTCGCGTGCCGCTCGATGCGCTGCTGGTGTTCTATGGCCTGTCGCCCAAGCTCGGCCCGATCGCCGAATGGGGCCTCGCGTTGAACCGCAAGCAGATCGACGTCGACACCGAGAAGTTCGAGAGCAACATCCCGGGCATATTCGCGGTCGGCGACATCAACACCTATCCCGGCAAGAAGAAGCTGATCCTGTCCGGCTTCCACGAGGCCGCGCTCGCCGCCTTTGGCGCCTGCCGCTACGTTTTCCCGGACAAGCGCATCCATCTGCAGTACACGACCACCAGTCCCAAGCTGCACAAGGTGCTGGGGGTGGAGTCGCCGATATTTGACTAGGTCGCTTCTCGTGTACGCGATGGGCTTCGCCCATCGCACGTGCACTGGAAGCGCTAGGAAGTGTTCAACTTCGGTGGCAAAGCCACACGAAGTTAAATGGCGGGCCGGCTGCACGTTGTTGCGCCGGCCCCGGAGCGCAGGGGCGGCGCGACTGCGTCGCTTTGCGCCCGCTGCGCTCGCGGTTGTCGTTGCCCCGGTGCAGGCCGTGGCCCAAGTTCCTCCCGCGATAGGACCTTATCTCACACGAGTTCTCGCTCTACCGTCGTTCCCGCGCAGGCGGGAACCCAGTGTCTTGCGCTCGAACGATCCGCTCAGTCCGCCAGCGGCTCGCGCACGAAGCCGAAACGCTGCGCCAACGCGCTCGTCCTGAGCCGTTCGATCCGCGTCAATCGGCCGCTCAGGTGCAGCAGCGCCGGATTCACGAATACCTCGTCCTTGCCATCCATCCAGCGTTCCAGCCCCTGCTCGTTGAGCACCAGGCCGGTGTGGTCGGTGATGGCGCGCAGCATGGTGGCCGTATCGCGGTCATCAATCACGCCCGGCCCGAGTTCGGTGACGAGCAGCAAGCTGCCGTTGTCGAGCAAGGCTGCACCTTCACAGCGCGCCGCAGCGTGTGAGGTGTGCGTGGTCACCGTGCCGAGCGGGTCGACTCGGTAGATCCAGGGCGTGACTTCGAGGGCGACGTAGACGCGCTGCGGTCCATTTTGAAAGTGCCAGCGCCCGTGCGCATCGGCCGCGTAGTTGCGGCCGATGAACTCGCGAATCGCGGCGTTCTCGATCCGCTCGCCACGCAGCCGCCATTCGCCGCGCGCCGTCAGCGACAGCCAGCCGAACACCGCTGGCACGTTCGGCCAACGTGCAATCGCCGCGAGCACTTCAGTATCCATGCGGCGGATTGTCCCATCGACCCGCAGCGCCGGCGACCTGCGCTCAGCGCGCCGCGCCCGCGTGCGAAGGCATGGCCACAAGAGAGACCGCGTCATCTCGGCGCGACGCCGCGGCCTCGGCGGCGCGGACGTCGCGCAGGTAGTCATCGATCGCTCGCGCCAGCGGCGGCAGCGGCCATAACCGCTCGCTCGCCAGCGCCGAATTGATCGGCCGGCGCGCACACTCACCGAGCGTGACGGCCGCGACCGCCCTCACAGCCATGGGATCGAGGCCAGCCGCCTGCGCCACCGCGCGGCCGAAGTCAGCCCAGCTGATCGCGCCGCGACCGTCGTCGATGCGGTTGGCCAGATGCAAGAGCCCCACCTCGCCGTCGATCAGCAGATCCAGCGTCGCGTCCACCAGATGCGGCACATAGGTCGGCGTGATCCACCGATCAGCCGCTGCCGCGACCGTGCTGCCGCGGCGAATCGTGTCGAGCACGTGGGTGACGAAGTTGTGAGCATCCCACGGCCCGAAGAACGCTGCGGTGCGGACCACCAGCGCGCGCGGACAGTGCTGCAGCACCGCCATCTCGGCCGCCCGCTTGGCGCGGCCATAGGCATTGAGCGGCTGCGGCGCATCGCTCTCGACATAGGGCGCGCCCTTGCGGCCGTCGAACACCAGGTCCGAGGAGAAGTTGACGAGCGCGACACCGGCGGCGCCGCAGGCGCGCGCCAGCAGTTCAGCTCCCAGGGCGTTGTCACGCCAGCAGCGCTGGGCGGCGCCGTCGGCCTCGGCCTCGTCGACCCGCACGAAACCCGCGGTGTTCACGACTGCCCACGGACGCCAGCGCGCAAGCGCGGCGGCGATCGACCCCGCGTCCGCAATGTCGAGGTCCTGGCGGCGCAGCAGGCGATACGGGATCCCGCGCACCACGCAGATCCGCGCAAACGCGCGGCCCAGTGTGCCGGTAGCACCGGTCACGAGAAGCGGCGCCACGTCGTCGCCCGCAGCGCCGTCGCCTCGCGCTGAAGACTGCGGCGCACCTTGAGGACGGTTGACTTGATGGCGGTCGACGCGCCACCAGCCTGGCACCGCCAGCAACGGATGCGCCGGTGACTCGCCCTGCGCCAGCTGGCGCGCCAGCCGGGCGAGCGCGGTCGGGCGCGGCTGCGGCGCACGGATGTCCCACAGGCCCGGCTCGTAGTGGCCGCGGCCTTCGGTGAGCAGCGAGTCCCAGTCGGTCGCGCCGAACGCAGCCCACGCGGTCACGGCACGTACATCGGCGCCTTCAGCGCGCAGCAACTGCGCGGCGCGCCAGGCGGACAGCAGCCAGCGCAACTGCTCTTCCCGCGTGCATCCCAGATGCGCCTCGGTGATCGCCAGCGGCGCGCCGTAGCGCAGGTGCGCTTCACGCAAGCGCGCCTCGAACGAGCCGATCGGCGTTTCGCACGCGCGCACACTTTCGACGTCTGCATAGCGATCGCGTCCGTTGCCGCCGTGCGTGTGCGGCGGATAACGCGCCAGCCGATGATCGAGAAAGCGCTCGCTCGTGACATACGCGTTCAGACCGATGATGTCGGGCGGGCACGGTCGCTCGACCAAGGCCAGCAGTTCATCGGGGTCGACGTGGTGGGTCAGGTAGCCCCACAGCGGATGCGCGCAGTCGACCCGACCCTGCAGCAGGTCCAGGCTCAGCCAGCGCCGCTCGTTTTCGAAATCCGCCTGGTACTGCAGCGGCGCAGTGGCGCAGGTTCGGCCCATGTCCTCGGTCTGCACCAGCAGCGCCCGTGGGTTGACCGCGCGGATCGCCCGCATGGCCGCCGCTGTCGCCTGCACCTGGAGCAGCAGCGAACGCACGAAGCTGGCGTTGTCGCGGTGGTGCGGATACCAGTGCCCGTACAGGCATGAGAAGCGCGCGGTGGTGAGCGGCTCGTTGACCGGCGTCCACGCATCGACCCACGGATAGCGCTCGGCCACTGCGCGCGCATAGGCGGCCAGCCGCACCGGCAGCGCGGGGTCGAGCAGGCTGGTGTCAGGCGGGCCGCTGCCGTGATGCATCAAGCCGACGATGGGCGGCAGCCCGAGCGACAGCAAGCGTGCCAGGCGCGCGTCGGACCAACGCCAGTCCGCATCGCGCGGGTCGCCCGGGGCGGTGCGCTCCCACAGCAACGGAAAGCGGACCCGGGTGGCACCGAGCGAGGCGAGGCGGTCGAGATCGTCGAGCCGACGATCGAAGCCACTGCTGGCGAGCTGATCGATGTAGGTGCCGCGTACCCGATTGACAGTCGGCTCGGGGCCGACCCACAAGGCGAGCGGCGGCATCATGGGTTGTCAACGGCCGCACCCGCCGTCTTGATCCGCGCTCGCACCGCGCTACTAAGCCGCGGTCGTGTCGAGCACGCTGTCGGCCGCGCGCACCGCGCCGATCAGGTCGTGCGCCACCTGCAGCCGCTTGAAGGCGGCCAGCGCTTGGGCCACCACCTGGTCCATGTTGTAGTAGCGGTAACTCGCCAGACGCCCGACGAAGGTGACGTGCGCCAAGAGATCGGCGGCGGCCTGGTAGCGGCGGAACAGTGCCTGGTTCTCGGCGCGGGGCACCGGGTAGTACGGGTCGCCGTCGGCGCGCGGGTACTCGTGCACGATCGCGGTGTGCGGATGCTGCTGACCGGTCAGGTGCTTGAACTCGGTGCAGCGCGTATAGGCGTAGTCGTTGGGATAGTTGACCGTGCCCACCGGCTGGTAGTGCGGCTGCGACAGCGACTCGTGGGCGAACTCCAGGCTGCGATAGGGCAGCCGTCCGTAGCGGTAGTCGAAGAACGCGTCGATCGGCCCGGTGTAGATCATGTGCGACCAGGGCAGCAGATGGACGATGTCGCGGTAGTCGGTGTTGAGCATCACCTTGATGTTCGGATGCGAGAGCATGGCCTCGAACATGCGCGTGTAGCCGGCCGCCGGCATCGCCTGGTGGGTGTCGGCGAAATAGCGGTCGTCGCGGTTGGTGCGGATCGGCACGCGCGCGGCCACGCTTGCGTCGAGCTCGGCCGGATCGAGCCCCCACTGCTTGCGCGTATAGCCGCGGAACAGCTTGTTGTAGAGGTCGCGACCGACCCGGCTCACCACCACGTCTTCCGATGTCTCGATAGTCGACTTCTTCTCGGCATGGCTGTCGAAGAAGGCGTCCAGCTCGAATGCCGACAGCGTCAGTCCGTACAGGCGATTGACGGTGTCGAGGTTGATCGGGATCGGCACGAGCTGGCCATCCACGCTGGCCAGCACGCGATGCTGGTACGGGCGCCAGCGGGTGAACTTGGACAGGTAGTCGACCACCTCGCTCGAATTGGTGTGGAAGATGTGCGGGCCATAGGGGTGGATGAGCAGGCCGTCGTCGTTGTAACGGTCGAATGCGTTGCCGCCGATGTGCGGACGCTTGTCGACCACCAGCACGCGCAGATCGAGCTGGCTGGCGAGACGTTCGGCCAGCACGCTGCCGGCAAAGCCGGCGCCGACGATGAGCATGTCGAAGCCGCCGCCACCGGCCTGCCGCCGGGTCGGCCGCGGCACGTTGCCCGGGCCGTCTCGCAGCGCGGCGGGTCGAGGTGCCAGGCCGCGCAGCGTCAGGCCGGCGCCCGCCGCCGAGTCGACCTGCGCGGTGCCGGCGTTGCTGCGCAGGCCGTCATCCATAAATGGACTCCAGCGCTTGCCAACCTGCTCTGGGGATGTGGCGACGCACGCGCCGCGACTGTCTTGAGTGATGCACCGGACCTCCGCTGCGGCGCCGTCGCCTTGACGTCGCCTTCAATGTGATACGGGGGGTCTCGGCAAGCACGGTGCCCGTTGCAGCACCCTGCTAGCAACGTCAGTCAGGCGCCGGTCGCGAAGAAGCGCAGCAGGCGCTGCGGCAGGAAGTCGAGGTTGCCGGGCAGCGGCCCTTGGGCGAAGCCGATGTGCCCACCCTGCGCGGGCTGCTCCAGGAACACCGAGCTGGATACGGCGGCCGGCTGCGGCAGGCTGGTGGCGGGCACGAACGGGTCGTTCAGCGCGTTGAGCACCAGGTGGGGCACGCGCACGCTCGCCAGGAACGGCTTGCCCGATGCGCGCGCCCAGTAGTCGTCGGTATCGCGAAACCCATGCACCGGCGCGGTGAAGGCGTTATCGAACTCGTAGAGGTTGCGGCTGGCGCGGATGGCGTCGGCGTCGGCCACGCCGGGGAAGCGTTCCAGCGTGGCTAGCGCCTTGGTGCGCAGGGTCGCGAGAAACATGCGGGTGTAGACGCGCGAGAAGCCGCGTGCGATCGCCTCACCGCCGGCCGCAAGATCCAGCGGCGAGCCGATCGACGCGGCAGCGGTCACGAACGAGGCGTCTTCGGCGCGTTCGCCCAGCCACTTAGCCAGCATGTTGCCGCCGAGCGAGATGCCCACCGCATGCAGGCGCGCTTGCGGCCACTGCCGGTGCACGCGCCGCAGGATCCAGTCGCCTTCGTCGGAGTCGCCGGAGTGGTAGGCGCGCGGGCGTCGGTTGGGCACGCCCGAGCAGCCGCGAAAGTGCACCACCAGGGCACGCCAGCGTCGGTCGGCAAACGCGCGCATCACGCTGCGCGCGTAGTGCGACTGCGAGCAGCCTTCCAGGCCGTGGAACAGGACGACGATCGGTGCCGCGCTTTCTGCGGGCTCGGGCTGCGCGAAGTCGAGCTCGACGAAGTCGCCGTCGGGTGCGTCCCAGCGCTCACGCCGGTAGGTCACCCTGGGTGTGGGCACGCCGCGCGCCGCGACGATCGTCTGCGCATGGCCGCCGGGCAACCAGAACGGCGCACGATAGGTGGAGGAGATCAGCGGCACGCAGCAGCGAAACGGCAGCGCTCAAGCCGGCTCAATGCAGCGGCCCCGACGGCGCTTCCATGTCTTCGGCCGCACCCTCGACCGCCTGCGAGGCGTGGTGCAGGATCATCTTCCAGCCCGACGGCGTCTTGACGTAGGCATTGGTGGCGATCACATGCACCACCTGCTGCTCGCTGCCCTCGGTGACGACGATCTCCTCGACCACGTTGTGCACGGCGAGCGTGGGGGTTTCGAGGCTCTTGCTCGAGGTGGCGCGGATGCGCATCGCGCCGTGGGACAGGATCGAACTCCAGGAGGCGTGCACCGCGCCCGGGCCGATCAGGCGCGGGCCGCCCGGATGGATGCAGCAGATGTCGGTGTCGTCGAGCCACAGATCGTGCACGGCATCGATATCGCCGTTCTCGAGGGCGTCGTAGAACGCCTGCTCGCACTCGGTCGACGAGGCGTACAGCAGCGGCTTGGACAGGCGGCTCATCGTGTGGCTCGCGACAGGCAGGCACGCTCTAGGCGTGGCCCTTGACCACCTCGCCCGCCTTCAGGCGGTAGCGGGTGCCGCAGTAAGGACACATCGCCTCGCCGGTGTGGCTGACGTCGAGGAACACGCGCGGATGGTGGCTCCACACCGGCATCTGCGGATTGGGGCAGAACGCCGGCAGGTCCTTGGCCAGCAGTTCGACGACGGGGTGGGTGGTGGTCATTCGTGCGCTTCTCGTTGATCAAGGTCGTGCGGTGGCGCCGACGGCGGTCAGACCTTCGTCAGCCAGTGCGCGTACTTGGCGTTGCGGCCGTTGACGACGTCGAAGAACAGCGACTGGATCTTCTCGGTGATCGGGCCGCGGCTGCCGCGTCCGATCACGCGGCCGTCGAGTTCGCGGATCGGCGTGACTTCAGCTGCGGTGCCGGTGAAGAATGCCTCGTCGGCCAGGTACACGTCGTCGCGCGTCATCGGCATCTGCGTCACGGTGAGGCCGAGGTCTTTGGCCAGCTCGATCACGGTGCGACGGGTGATGCCGATCAGGCCGGACACCATGTTCGGCTCGAACAGCTGGCCGTCGCGCACGATGAACAGGTTCTCGCCGGCCCCTTCGGCGACGAAGCCCTGGGTGTCGAGCAGCAGCGCTTCGTCGTAACCGTGATTGACCGCCTCCATGTTGGCGAGGATCGAGTTCACGTAGTGGCCGGCGGTCTTGGAGCGCACCATCGAGACGTTGATGTGGTGACGCTGGAACGACGATGTCTTCACGCGGATGCCCTTGGCGAGCCCCTCCTCGCCGAGATACGCGCCCCACGGCCAGGCAGCAATGCTCACGTGCACCTTGGCGCCCTTGGGACTGACGCCCATCTTCTCCGAGCCGTAGAACGCGAGCGGCCGCAGGTAACAGCTGTCGAGCTTGTTGGCGCGCACCACCTCGCGCTGCGCATCGTTGAGCTGCTCGCGCGTGTAGGGCACCTCCATCATGAAGATCTTGGCGGAGTTGAGCAGCCGATCGGTGTGGTCCTGCAGGCGAAAGATCGCCGCGCCCTGCGGCGTGTGATACGCGCGCACGCCTTCGAACACCGCCAGGCCATAGTGCAGCGAGTGAGTGAGCACGTGGGTGGTGGCATCCCGCCACGGCACGAGCTTGCCGTCGTACCAGATCCATCCGTCGCGGTCTGCCATTGACATGCCGGTCTCCCATCGATGCCCGTGCTGTGAAGGCGCAGATTCTATCCAACCGAGCCGTCCGCGCTGCGTGCCTGCGCTGGGTGCATGCGCTGCGTGCCTTTCGCTGCCCACCCGGCAGCTCGGCCGATCCGTCCGCCTATACTCGGCACGGTGCTGACTCATTCACCCGATGCCGAGAAGTCGGCGCGGCGCCAGATCACGCTGCTCGTGCTCTGCCAGGCGCTGCTCTACGTCAACAACGTCACCCTGATCGCCGTCAACGGCTTGGCGGGCCTGGCGCTGGCACCGTCGCCACTATGGGCCACGCTGCCCATCACGACCTACATCATCGGCTCCGCGCTGACCACGGTGCCGGCCTCGCTCGCCATGGGCCGCTGGGGCCGGCGCGCCGGCTTCATGTTCGGCGCGGCAATGGGCTGCATCGGCACCGCCATCGCCGCGGCCGGTGTCCTCACCGGCAGCTTCGTGCTGCTCTGCGCGGGCACCTTCGTGGTCGGCCTGTACAACGCCTTTGCCCAGTACCTGCGCTTTGCCGCCGCCGATGTGGCCGACGCCTACGCGCCGTCGCTCAAGGAACGCGCAATCTCCTGGGTGCTGGCCGGCGGCATCGTCGGCGGCATCATCGGCCCGCAGATGAGCAAGCTCACCCGCGAGCTGCTGCCAGTGACGTTTGCCGGCACCTACGTGGCACTCGCGCTGGTGGCGGTGATCACGCTCATCGTCGCCAGCCTGCTGCGCATCCCGCACAAAGCCGACCGCGCCCACGGGCCGGCGCGGCCGCTGGCGCAGATCGCGCGGCAGCCGGCGTTCATCGTGGCGGTGCTGGCAGGCGCGATCAGCTTTGGCGCGATGAACCTGCTGATGACCGCCACGCCGCTGGCGATGCAGGTGTGCGGTTTCGGCTATCCGCAGGCAGCCGACGTCATCATGTGGCACGTGATCGCCATGTTCGCGCCGGGCTTTTTCACCGGCTCCCTGATCCGCCGCTTCGGCCTGCTGCAGGTGATGCTGGCCGGCTGCGCGCTGATGTTCATCACCGTGGTGATCGCTCACGCCGGCCTGAGCTACTGGCACTTCTGGTTCGCTCTGTTCGCGCTGGGCGTGGGGTGGAACTTCATGTTCACCGGCGCCACCGCGCTGCTCACGCGCACCTACACCAGCGCGGAGAAATCCAAGGTCCAGGGGGTGAATGACCTGGCGGTGTTCCTGACCATGATCACCTCCTCGGCGGCCTCCGGCGCGCTGCTGTCTGCCACCGGCTGGACGGACCTGAATTTGTGGTCGCTGCCGCCGATGATCGTCACCACCGCGGCCATCGCCTGGCTGCTGCTGCATACGCGGCGCGCCGCCCCGGCCACCGCATGATCCGGCGCACCTTGTTCGGTGCTTCGCCGCACCTGGCGACGGTACGACGCGAGGCGTTCGGCGCCGGCCTGCGCGCCGTGCTGCCGGCACTGGTGGCCACCGGCACCTGGGGCCTGGTTACCGGTGTGGCGATGGTCAAGATCGGGATGTCGCAGATCGAGGCGCTGGGCATGACGCTGCTGGTGTTCGCCGGCAGCGCCCAGCTTGCCGCGCTGCCGTTGATCGCCGCCGATGCGCCGGTGTGGGTGGTCCTGCTGACCGCCACCGTGGTGAACCTGCGCTTCGTGATCTTCTCGGCCGGGCTGTACCCGTACTTCGCGCGCTACACGCTGGGTCGGCGCCTGCTGCTGGGCTACCTCACCAGCGATGTCGGCTTTGCGATCTGCCTGCAGCGCTGGACCGCAGCGCGGGCGCAGGCCGACCTGCAGGCGGCATCAAACGCCACTGGAAGCAACAGTGAAGGCGACAGCGACGATCTCGCCGCCACCCGCCGCGTGTGGTTCTTCCTCGGCATTGCCGGCGGCAACTGGCTGTCGTGGCAGACGATGTCGATCATTGGCATCTTCCTGGCGGGGCAGGTGCCCGGTGCGTGGGGGCTGGAGTTCGCGGCGATCCTCGCGCTGATCGCGCTCACGGTGCCGATGGTGGTGGGTACGCCGAGCGTGGTCGGCGCGCTGGTGGCGGGCGCGGTGGCGGTGCTGGGCAGTGGCCTGCCGCTGAAGCTGGGCCTGGTGGCCGCGGTGGTGGTCGGCATCAGCGCGGCAATGGCGACCGAGATCGCGCTCGAGCGGGGGCAGCGCAAATGAATGCCCTGAACACCTGGCTCGTGATCATTGGCCTCACCGCGGTGACCGTGGCGACGCGCTCGTTCTTTCTGGTGCTGGGTGACCGCATTCCGCTGCCGCTGCGCGTGCAGCATGCGCTGCGCTATGCGCCGGCCTGCGCACTGGTGGCGCTGGTGGCGCCCGAGGTGCTGCTGGAGCAGGGTCAGCTGTCGCTGACGCTGGGCAACCTCAAGCTGCTCGCGGGCGCGCTGGCCATCGGCGTCATGCTGGTGTCGCGCAGCATGATCGTCACGATGGCGGTGGGCATGGCGGCGTTCACCGCACTACGGCTTCTGTAGCCGGCGCCGCTGCAACCGCCGCGACAGGGCGCCCGATCAGCGCCAGCAAGGCGTTCGGATCGAGCACCTGGATCATCGACTGCGTGGCCTCGGCGCCATCGCTCGCGTCGAGCAGGCTGACCACCCACGGCGCATGCTGGCGCAGTTCCAGCGGCGCCGGCTGCAAGTGGGTGCGGTCCACCTCGAACACCGTGACCAGGTCGTCGACACGCAGCGCCAGGGTCGGCAGGTCAGGCACCAGCGGCGACCGCAGCACCAGCATCACGCCGTCATTGGCGCGCGCCGGGTAGCCGACCTCGAACAGGCGCCGCGTGCACAGCGCCTGCACCAGGCGCGGCCGGCTGCCGACATCGACTTCGAGCAGGCCCAGCCCCAGCGCATGCGCCACCGGCGTGCGCACCAGCCGCGCCTGGCTGCAGGCTTCGATCACGCTCGACGCGGGCAGCGCATAGCGCGATGCGCCGACCTGGAACACTGCCAGCTCGATCGACTCGGCGCGGCGTCCCACCGGCGCCACCACCAGCGCACGCTCGTGCAGCGGCGCGCGCCGCCGTTCCATCGGCCCCAGCTGCAGGATCACCACCGCCGCCACATCGTTGCGGTAGCCGTCGTCGATCTTGAACTCCCGATAACCGCCAGCGACCGCGCGCGCACACGCATGATGGGCGCCGTCGTGCTCGACCACCGCTGCGTGCAGCGCGAACGGCAGCGTGGTGCCGGGCGCCACGCCCGGGTCGCTGCAGACCAGCACACGGCCCTGGGCATCGACGAACGCGGCCAGCGCGTGACGCGATCCGATGACATCGGTCAGCATGGTGCGCAGTTCGTTGACGGCGTTGAAGACGACCGCCACGCCGCCGGTCAGCACGCCGAGCTCGTTGCGCACCGCGGCCAGGTACACATAGCTGGGCATACCGTCGGTCAGCGCGCCCGGCTCGAAGGCGCTTACCGCGTACTGCTGGGAGGTCGCCAGGCGAGCGATCGCGTCGCGATGGCAGGCGTCGATCTGGCTGCCGACCAGCGGCCGCTCCGGGTCCTCGCGCGAGGCGCCACGGATCACGCCCTGCGTGTCGAAGGCCACCAGCCGCGTGTACACGGTGTACAGGCCGTTGATGTAGTCGAGCACGCCGTTCAGTTCGGTGCTGCCGGCGGCTTCCGCTGGGGTGGCGAGCACGCGCCGCACGACCGGGGA
Source organism: Burkholderiaceae bacterium (assembly GCA_022843955.1). Lineage (GTDB taxonomy): Bacteria > Pseudomonadota > Gammaproteobacteria > Burkholderiales > Burkholderiaceae_F > JALHMQ01. The sequence continues at coordinate 63,975 of JALHMQ010000022.1, read as the reverse complement.
CAGCGCCCACCAGCGGCAATCATTGGCGCGCTCGTAGAGGTTGCGATCCATGATGTCGGCCGCCAGCCGTGCCAGCTCGGCAGCGTGATGGCGCGTGCGTCCGAGCGACGTGCGGTGCAGTTCCTCGATCGCGTCACCCACCCGCTCCCGGGTGCGGCCGCCGGCCTGATGGACCTGCGTGAGCACCGCCTTGAGGCGTGCCTGGTCGCCACTTTGTGCGCCGGCCATCAACCGGCCGTTCCACACCACGCGGCGCAGGTTGCGGTTGATCTCGTCGGCCTCGTTCTGCAGGTGCGTCAGCTCGGGGTTGTCGAGGGCGATCTCGCTGTCGCCCTCGATTGCCGGCTGGCTGCCGCGGAACGCCGTGAGCAGCGACACCATCGCCTGCGCGCGCCAGCCCGGGCCGCGATACGACTGGTAGCCGCGCGTCGGGCAGGTCACGGCCAGGTAGTCACGTCCACCGAACGAGCACAGCCGCACTTCGCCTGCCGGGCCGCTGGTCAGGCGCGTGCCCAGCGGCACATGGCCGTCGTCGCTGGTGGCGATCACGCGGCACGCATCGTCGACCAGCACCAGGGCCATCTGCCGACGCTCATCGGCCAGGTCCGTGAAGATGCGCTGCATCTCGTCGGCAAAGCGAAAGCGCAGGATCAGCACTCCCGCGGCGCGGCTGTCGACCTCGATGCGATGCGCATACAGCAGCGCGCAGCCGTCGGCCAGGTCAGTGGCGGCGTACTGCTCGACGTAGCTGCGCCCGGCCAGCGCCGCGCCGATGATCGGATCGCGGCTGCAGGACAAGGCCGCGGCGCGGTCGAGCCGCGCCAGCACGGTACCGACCGTGTCGACCACGATGATGTCGTCGTACACGGTGTACTTCGCGCGGTACTCGTCGAGGCGCGCCTCCAGCGGGTCGCGCAGCCCCGCCCGGCTGGCCGCATCGGCGCCGCAGAACGCGCGCAGTTCGTCATCGGTGGCGAGAAAGCCGACGTCGGCGGTGCGTTCGAACAGGTTGCGCACCAGGATGTCGATCGCACACTGCGCCTTGGAAACGAGGTCGTCGCCAAGCTCGGCCAGGTTCTCCGCACCGAGCTGCGAGATCAGCCGCTTCTGCAGGTTGTCGAAGCGTTCGCGCGTATGCGTCAGCGTGGGCAGGATCGACTGCACTTCGTCAGGACAACTGATCGCGGCACTGGCCTCGATCATCTGCCACACGAGGCCGAGGTCGCGCATGTCGCGATCGGCGGTCTGCACGCGATGCATGTGGGGGATCAGATCGTCGGTGGCGCTCATCGTCGGCCGGCGTCAGTGGTGAAGCGTCAAGGCTACGGTTCAACCCCCAGCGCCAAAGCGTGGAACTGCCCGTCTCGACCTACGTATTTGCTTGCCTCGCACCCGGCTGGTGCGCTGGCAGGCTCGAGCAAACGGGGCTGCAGGCCGGGTTGACCCGGACTCGGCCTGGCCGCTGGTGCCGACTGCGCCCGCCCGCGACGCCGGCCGTGCGCGCTCCCGCACCGCACTCGCGCTAGGGCAATCTTGGGTCGACAACCTGCCGTCGTGCGCCGACGATTCGCTTCATCGTCCGTCATGAGGAGCCCGCCATGACCACCCGACGCTGCACCATCTGCAAGGCCGACACCGAAGCAGCCCGGCTTGCCCTGACCCATGGTGAAGATGCGCCGCTTGCCGTCACCGTGCACGACATGCCGGTGCTCGAGTGCCCGCACGGGCACCGACAGTTTGCGAGCGCCGACTTTCCGCTGCTGCTGCTCGATCACCTGATGGAGCACGACGAGCCGCAACTGCCGGCAAGCGAAACCAAGGGCCTGCTGTTCAAGCACTACCACTGCGCGGCCTGCGGTACGAAACTGGCCAGCAGCCCGGACCAGCCGCATACCTTCCGCATTGACGTGGCGCTGCCCGACTGCCCGCAGTTCAACATCGATCTGACCGTGCCGGTCCACCGCTGCCAGCACTGCGGCCACGAGCAGCTGCATTCGCTCAAGGATGTGCGCAAGCACACCCCGGCCGCCCTCGCCCACGCCTTCAAGGCCGCCGAGATCGCCGCCGCCTGAGCGCCGGTCGAGCGAGCCTCAGCCGCCCGCGGTTGCGGCCGCGGCCGGTGGGGGCGCGAAGAGCGCGTCCCACAGCGCCACCACCGACTCGCTCTCGCCCACCACCTCGGCCGGTTCAACGCGCGCGTACTGCGACCCGTTCAGGCGCACCCGGTGCTGCAGCTTGCGATAGTGGCGATAGGCGTCGGCACCGGCCTGCGCCAGACCCGCGTCGATCAGCCCCACCTCGGCGGCGATGCGCAGCAGCGCGATGTTGCCGAGGTTGCCGAGCAGGCGCCGGTGCCGATGCGAGTGCAGCAGCACCAGCGTCTGCACGATGAACTCGATGTCGACCATGCCGCCGAGGTCATGTTTCAGGTCGAACAGCGCCGAGCGATTGGGGTGACCGTCGTGCATCTTCTGGCGCATTGCAAGCACGTCGGCGACCAGGCTGTCGCGCGCGCGCTCGCGTGCCAGCACCTCGCAACGCACCTGCTCGAACCGCGCGCCCAGGGCGGCGTCGCCGCAGCAAAAGCGCGCCCGCGTGAGCGCCTGGTGTTCCCAGGTCCAGGCACCGCCTCCAGCGTCATTGCGCTGGTACTTCTCGAAGGCCTCGATCGATGACACCAGCAGCCCGGCGTTGCCGTTCGGCCGCAGCCGCAGGTCGATTTCGAACAGCACGCCACTGGAGGTCTGCGCCGTCAGCCAGTTGGCCAGGCGCCGGCCCAGCAAGGCATAAATCTCCGCCGCGTCGGGGTGCGGGTCATCGAACAGGAAGATGATGTCGAGGTCCGACGCATAGCCCAGTTCCTTGCCGCCGAGCTTGCCGTAGCCGATCACGGCGAACGCCGGGGCGTCACGATGGCGCCGCGACAGACTTTGCCAGGCACCGGCCAGCGCAAGGCTCAGCGTCTGGTCGGCCAGCAGCGACAGATGGTCGGCGAGCCGCTCGACCGTCAATCGGCCATCGAGGTCCGCCAGCAGCAGGCGGAACAGCTGCACATGATGGACGTCGCGCAGGATGTTCATCTGGCGCTCGACATCGTCGTGGGCATCGCGGGCCAGTTGTGCCTCGACCTCGACCTTCCACGCCATCCAGTCCGGCTCCCAGCCCTCGCGGTCGTCGAGCATTTCATCCAGAAGGATCGGATGGCGCGCCAGGAAGTCCGTCGCCCAGCGGCTGGCGGCGAGCAGGCGAAGCACGCGTGCGAACGCCCGCGGATACTGGTTCAGCAACGCGATGTAGGTGCTGCGGCCGGCGATCACGTCGAGCAGCTGGACAAAGCGCGCCAGCACCTCGTCGGGACCGACGTCGTGCACCGCGCCCTCCTCGTCGCGGCGCGCGCCGATTGCCTCGATCGCGCGTTCGAGCAGGCGCTCGATCGATCCGCGCGCGACCTCGCTCGCGGCCTGCACGCGACGCGAGCCGAGCAACGTGCGCACCCGCCCCGCCGACTCCTGCGGCGCCTTGAAGCCGCGCGCGGTCAGGCGCGCCAGCAGCGCCTCGTCGGTCAGCGGCGCCTGCGACTCGCCATTGCGATCGCCATCGTCGGGCGGCAGAAAGATCGCATCGAAGCTGGCGGCAACGAACTCGCGCTGCGCCAGGTAGCGCGCGATCAGGTCATCGACCTCCAGCCCAAGCAAGGCGGCCGCCCGCGCGCGCTCGTCGGCTGCCGCCGGCAGCAGGTGCGTCTGCGCATCGTCGATGTATTGCAGCGCATGCTCGAGCCGGCGCAGGAACACATATGCCTCGGCCAGCCGCGTGCAGGTCGCAGGCGCCAGCAGGTTGAGCCGCGCCAGCATGGCCAGCGTGTCCAGCGTGCGCTTGCCGCGCAGCCGCGTCTCGCGACCGCCGCGCATCACCTGGAACGTCTGCGCGATGAACTCGATCTCGCGGATGCCGCCGCGCCCGAGCTTGACGTTGTCCTCGTGCGTCCGGTGGCCGCCGGCACCGCGCGCGCTTTTCTTCTGCGTCTCGGCGCGGATCATCTCGTGCAGGCCACGCAGCGCCGCGATGGCGTTGAAATCGAGATACTTGCGGAACACGAACGGCGCGACGGTCGATTCCAGCGCCGCCACCTGCGCCTCGAAGCCGGCGGCATCGGCAAACACAGGCGCCGAGATCACCCGCCCCTTGAGCCAGGCAAAACGCTCCCAGGCACGGCCCTGGCGGATCAGGTACTCCTCCAGCATTGCCACCGAGACCACCAGCGGTCCGGCGTCACCGTTCGGACGCAGGCGCAGATCAACGCGGAACACGAAGCCATCGGCAGCGGCATCCGACAGCGCGGCTGCCACGCGCCGGCCGAGCTTCTCGAAGAACTCATGGTTCGACAGCGGCCGCCGGGCATCGGCAAAGGCCCCGAGCGCGCGCGTCTCGCCGCCTTCGTCGTACACGTAGATGAGGTCGAGGTCCGAGGACACGTTCAACTCGCCGCCGCCGCCCTTGCCCATCGCCACCACCAGCAGGTCCTGCGGTGCACCGTCCGCGGCGAGCGGCACCCCATGGATCAGCGCGAGATCGTGCGCATGCGCGCCGACCAGCCGCTGCACGGCCAGCTCGGCCAGCCAGGTCATCGTCGCCGTGACCTCGTCGAGCAGCGCCACGCCGGCAACATCGCGCACGATGACGCTCAGCAGCACGTTGCGACGCAGACGGCGCAGGGCGGCTGCCAGCGCATCGGCATGGGCCGCCGGTGGTGCCAGTGCAACGAGCTGTTGGTCGAGTCGGGCCGGGGTCCACGGCTCGCGCGCCAGCGTGTACAGCGCCTGGTCCTGGCCCGCCTCGTCGGGCGCCAGATGGCGCACGCATTGGGCAACGAAGCGGCTGGCAGCACGCGCGCGTTTTGTGCCGGCCACCAGCGGGTCAGCAGGCATCGGGTCGGCCGGGACCGGCACGGCAGCCTCGGTCATCGGCGCCGGATGCCCGTGATAGCCTGCCCTGCACGGTAAGGTTGCCCCGTGGCGCAGGCGCAGCGCACCGCGGCATCCGGGGTCCGGCAACCCCGCGGTCGGCGGCGCTGAAGGTCAGTGCGATGGGTTCGAAGCATCGCCGCATTGTACGAATCGATACATCATTGAATCAGCCGATGACTGAACGGCCGACCCGGTGCAGCACTCTGACGACTAAGCTCGGCTGGCGTTGCTGCGCGTGCGCCTGGTCAAGCATTAGCTGCGCGTGATGTCGCGCTCGTGTGCCCTCGGGCGCTGACCTGATTGGCTTCGTTTCCACCCGTGCCCCCATCCCACCCCGCCCCACCTGCTGCCGACCGCACGGCGACAGTGCATGGCCCCATGCACGGACTCGAGGCGATCGAGCACGCCGTCGAAGACGCGGTCGAGCAGGCGATCACGGCGACCGAGCGCAGCCTGGCGCAGCGCTTCGGCGCCGGCTGCGTGCGCGGCCTGCGCCGCGTGCTCAAGTTGACGCTGGCCGCGCTGCTGATCGCCTACTTCGCATTCGGCGCGCTGTTTCTCGCCACCCGCTACTGGGTGATGCCGAACATCGACCAGGTCCGACCCTGGCTGGAGCGCGAGCTCAGCCGCGCCACCAATGCGCAACTGACGATCGGCCGCATCGACGCCGGCTGGCGCGGCGTCAACCCGCACCTGACCTTGCGCGACCTGCGCCTGACCAGCCAGGGCGGCGACGCGCGCCTGGCGCTGCCGCAGGTCGATGCCGAACTCAGCTGGAGCAGCGTGCCGCGCTTGTCGCTGCAGTTCGCGGCACTGTCGGTGCTGGCCCCCGAGATGGAGGTGCGCCGCCTCGGCGCACAGCGCTTCTCGGTCGCCGGCTTCATGATCGATGCGGGAGGCCACGACGACGGCAAGCCCGACTCCGCGCTGCTCGACTGGCTGCTCGACCAGACCCGCATCAGCATCCGCGATGCGCGCGTGGTCTACGTTGACGAGGCCGGTGCCTCATCACCCCAGGCAACCCAGGCGGCCGCCACCTACACCTTCAGCGACGTGCAACTGACGCTGCTGAGCGGCGTCACCTCGACCCGGCTGTCGCTGCACGCGCGCCCGCCCGGCGAACTGGCCGGCACGATCGACGTACGGGGCGACTTCCGCCATGGCTGGCTCAAGCGCCGATCGGAGGTGGCGGCGTGGAAAGGCCGGCTGTTCGTTCAGCTGGACTCGGCCGATCTGGCGCGCGCCGAGGCGGTCGCCCGCCTGCTGCCTGCCTCCATGCGCATCGAGCAAGCGCAGGGTGCGCTGCGCGCCTGGGCCGACATCGACCACCTGCAACTGACGCAGCTGACCGCCGATGTCGTTCTGCGCGACGTGCGCGCCGTCACCGGCACCGGCCTGGCGCCGCTTCAGGTGGGGGCGATGCAGGGGCGACTGACGCAGCGACAATGGGGCAACGAATCGCGCGGCGGCCAGGAGTTGCAGTTGCAGGGCTTCTCGCTGCACGGCGACAGCCTCGACCTGCCGCCCACTGACCTGCGCTACCGCTACACGCGCGGCACGCCCGCGGGCGACGATGCGCGCGGCGGCAGCCGCGCACCGCGCACCGAGATCGAGGCCAGCCGGCTGTCGCTCGACATGCTGACCCACCTGGCGGCGCACGTGCCGCTGGCGCGCGCGCTGCAGGAACGCATTGCCCGCCAGGCGATCGGCGGCACGCTGACCAACCTGCGCATCGACCTCGACGGCGAAGCCACCGCACCCGACCGCTACGCGGTGCAGGCGCGCTTCGACCAGCTGTCGATGAGCGCGCAGCCGGCGACGCCGCTGCTTGACGCCGGCGGCTGGCCGCGCGCCGGCCTGCCCGGCTTCGCCAACCTCTCGGGCAGTCTCGACCTGACCGAAGCGGGCGGCACCATCAGCGTCGATGCCCGTGACGCCACGCTCGACCTGCCTGGCGTGCTGGCGCAGCCGGTGAAGCTCGAACAGCTCGACCTGCGCGCCCGCATCGCGCGCGGCGATGGCCGCATCGACGTGCAGTTGCAGAGCCTGGCCGCCATCAGCGATGAACTCGACGTATCCGCCAGCGGCACCTACAGCCGCAGCACCGTCGCCGACGGCGGCCCGGGCACCATTGACCTCACCGCCCGCGTCAACAGCCTGGCGGTGGCTGCAGCACCGCGCCTGGTGCCCTTGCAGGCCGGGCCGCAGACGCGCGCCTGGCTGGCGCAGGCATTGCAGGGCGGTCGCGCCAGCGAGGGCAGCGTTCGACTGCAGGGCGACCTGCGGCACTTCCCATTCCGCCAGCGCGAGCGCGGCGAGTTCCGCGCCGCCATTTCGGTGCGCGGTGCCGTGCTCGACTACCTGCCGGAGTCGCGCGACGATGGCGTCACGTATCCGGCCTGGCCACGCATCGAGAACATCGATGCCGACGTGGTGTTCGAGCGGCAGGCGCTCACCGTCACCGGCCGCGGCGCGCGCATTTTCAGCACGCAACTGAACAACGTCGTGGCGCGGATACCCGACCTGTTTCAAGCCGACCCCGTCCTTGCGCTGCGCGGCTCCACCAGTGGCCCGGCGGCCGACATGCTGCGCTACGTGAACAACAGTGGCTTGAAGGCGCCGCTGCGGTTCCTCGGCGCCGCCACCGCCAACGGTGCCGCGCGCCTCGAACTGAAGCTCGAGGTGCCGCTTGTCCATTCGCGCGACACCACGGTCGCCGGCAGCGTGCAGCTGGCGGACAACGACATCGCCCTCGGCGGCGACATCCCTGCGCTGGCGCAGGTCAGAGGCCGCATTGATTTCACCGAGTCCACCGTCCGCTTCAACGACGTGCGTGCCGGACTGGTCGGCGGGCAGGTCAGCGCCAGCGGCGGCACCCGCAGCGACGGCGCGATCGAAGTCATCGGCACCGGCACGGCTGCTCCGGCGGCGGTAGCCCGGCTGGTGGAGTCGGCGCCGGTGCAGCGACTGCTCGCCCGCGGCCGTGGCATGGCGCGCTACAGCGCCAAGCTGACGCTGTGGGACAGCCACAGCGACCTGCAGGTCGACTCCGACCTCGCAGGCTGGGCCATCGATGCGCCGGCACCGCTGGGCAAGGCGTCCGGCGCCACCTTTCCACTGCGCGTCGACCTCAAGGGCCTGGGCGCCGATCGCGATCAGATCGCGGTCGACGCAGGCAACGCGCTGCGGGTGAAACTGGAGCGCGTCCGCAGCGGCGCACGTGCGCCGATGCATGTGGAGCGTGGGGTGATCGCGCTGGGTGAGGCGGCGCCCCTGCCCGCGCGCGGACTGCTGGCGCACGTGAACCTGCCGCGCGTCGACGTCGGCGCCTGGCAGTCATTGCTCGAAGGCGCCGACGGCAGCATCGGCGCTGCCCAATCAGCGGCAGCCACGGCCGACAACGCGGTCGACATCCTGAACCTGCGCACGCGCGAACTGCTGATCGCCGGCAAGCCGATCGATAACGTCAACCTGCGCGCGCGGCGGGTGACCGACAGCGGTGAGGCGGTCTGGCTGGCCGACATCAAATCCGACCAGGTGCAGGGCGCGCTCAACTGGCGCCCCGGCACCGAGGCCGGCCGACTCAGCGCGCGCCTCACGCGCCTGGCGATCCCCGAGGGACAGCGCACGCAGGTGGCGCAGTTGCTGGACACCCCGCCCGCCAACGTACCCGGCTTCGACGTGATTGCCGACAGTTTCGAGCTGGGCGGTCGCAACCTCGGTCGACTCGAACTGGCGGCCACCAACGGCGGCACGGCAGCGCAGCCGGTGTGGCATGTCGACAAGCTGGATATCTCGAGCCCGGAAGGGCACCTGCACGCCACCGGCCGCTGGCAGCGCGAGGCCGGGCAGACGCAGCGCACGATGACGATGGTGTTCGGGCTCGACTTCGCCAACGGCGGCGCCCTGCTCAAGCGCCTGGGCTTACCAGATGCGCTGCGCGACGGCCAGGGGCGCATCGAAGGTGAACTGAGCTGGCGCGGCTTGCCGTTCGCGATCCACTACCCGACCCTGGCCGGCAGCCTCAAGCTCAACACCAGCACGGGCCAGTTCCTGAAGGCCAGTGCCGGCGCCGGCCGCCTGCTCGGCGTGCTGTCGCTGCAGTCGCTGCCGCGCCGGATGACGCTCGACTTCCGCGACGTGTTCGCCGAGGGCTTCGCCTTCGACAGCATCACCGCCAACGCGCAGGTCACCGCGGGCGTGCTGTCGACCAACGATTTCCGCATGGCCGGCGCCAGTGCCAAGGTGCTGATCGAAGGCAGTGCCGACATCGGGCGCGAGACGCAGAACCTGCACGTCCTGGTCCTGCCCGAGATAAACGCCGGCTCGGCCTCGCTCGCGTATGCTTTATTCGCCAACCCGGCAATCGGCCTGGGAACGTTCCTTGCGCAACTGGTGTTGCGCGAACCGCTGTCCAAGGCGTTCTCGTTCGAATACGACGTCACCGGCACCTGGGCCGAGCCACAGGTCAAGCGTCGCGAACGTCCGGCGGTCGAGGCCGCCTCCGGCGGCAACTGATTTGGCCTTGTGCCAGCCAGCCGCTGGCCAGCCACCCGATGTGTCGCAAGCCGTCTGTCCCTTGATCCGCTCGATTGCCGATGTGCCCGATCCGATGACCGCCTCCGCTGCTCCCGTCCGCGTCTGTGCCGTGCAAATGGTCTCGGGCGCATCGCTCGCGGCCAATCTGGTGACGGCCGGCGAACTGATCCAGCAGGCCACGGACGAAGGCGCCGAGCTGGTGGCGCTGCCCGAGTACTTCTGCCTGATGGGCCACCAGGAGACCGACAAGATCGCCGCGCGCGAGGTCGACGGCAGCGGCCCGGTGCAGTCGTTTCTCGCCGGGCAGGCGCATCGGCACCGCATCTGGTTGATCGGCGGCACCACGCCGCTGGCGGCTGCGCAGGCGCAGCGCGTACGCAACAGCGTGCTGGTGTACGGCCCGGACGGCGCTCGCGTGGCGCGCTACGACAAGATCCATCTGTTCAACTTCACCAAGAACGACGAGACCTACGACGAGGCCCGCACCATCGAGCCCGGCAGCGAGGTTGCGAGCTTCTCGTTCACCGCGCGTGCCGGCACCACGCTGCGCGTCGGCCTGTCGGTTTGCTACGACCTGAGATTTCCCGAGCTGTACCGCGCCATGCCGCAGCCCGACCTGATCCTGGTGCCGGCCGCCTTCACCGCCACCACCGGACGCGCCCACTGGACCACGCTGCTCAAGGCACGTGCGATCGAGAACCTGTGCTACGTGCTGGCGCCGGCGCAGGGCGGCCGCCACGAGAACGGGCGCGCCACCTACGGTCACTCGGCGCTGATCGACCCCTGGGGTACCGTGCTCGCGCAGCGCGAGGAAGGACCCGGGGTTGTGATCGGCGACATCACGCCCCAACTGATTGCCGATGTGCGCGCCCATTTGCCGGCGCTGTCGCACCGCGTGCTTTGACTTGCCGCCGGCCGCCGCCCACCGCTCCATCTACCCACGGAACTGCATCGCGATGAAGCTCACCGACTCGCCCTTCGATCACCTGGCCACCGCCCGCGCGCTGCTGCTCGAACCGTTCGACCTGGACGAGAGCCGGCTGCAGGACGCGCTCGCCAGTGTCTTCACCCATCGTGCCGACTACGCTGACCTGTATTTCCAGTACACGCGCAACGAGTCGTACTCGCTCGAGGAAGGCATCGTCAAGAGCGGCAGCTTCGACATCCAGCAGGGCGTCGGCGTCCGTGCCGTGGTCGGCGACAAGACCGCGTTCTCCTACTCCGACGACATCTCGGCAGCGGCGCTGATGGAAGCGGCCGAGGCAGTACGTTCGATCGCCCGCGTCGGCGGCGGCACGCGCCGCGTCGGTCCCCTGGCACCGCGCTCGGCGGTGCCGCTGTACGGCGCTGCCGATCCCGTGGCTTCACTGGATGCCGCCGCCAAGGTCAAGCTGCTGGAGCGCCTGGAGCAGTTCGCGCGCGCCCGCGATCCGCGCGTCAAGCAGGTGATGGCCAATGTCGGCGCCGAGTACGACGTCATGCTGGTGGCGCGCAGCGATCGCCATGCCGACGGTGTGATCGCCGCCGACGTGCGGCCGCTGGTGCGCATGTCGCTCACCGTGATCGCCGAGCAGGACGGCCGCCGCGAGCAGGGCTTCTCCGGTGGCGGCGGGCGCTTCGACCTCGCCTACTACACCGATGCCGTGCTCGCCGGTTACGCGCGCCAGGCGGTCGACATGGCGCTCACCAACCTCGCCGCCAAGCCGGCGCCGGCAGGCGTGATGACGGTGGTGCTGGGGCCAGGCTGGCCCGGCATCCTGCTGCACGAGGCGGTCGGCCACGGCCTCGAAGGCGACTTCAACCGCAAGGGATCGAGCGTCTTCTCCGGCCGCGTGGGCCAGCGCGTGGCCAGCAAAGGCGTCACCGTGATCGACGACGGCACGCTGCAGGATCGGCGCGGCTCGCTGTCGATCGACGACGAAGGCAATCCGACCTCGCGCACGGTGCTGATCGAAGACGGCATCCTGCGCGGCTACATCCAGGACTCGCTCAATGCGCGGCTGATGAAGGTGGCACCGACCGGCAACGGCCGGCGCGAGTCCTTTGCCCATCTGCCGATGCCGCGCATGACCAACACCTACATGCTGGGCGGCAAGCACGCGCACGACGAGATCATCCGCTCGGTGAAGAAAGGCATTTTCGCCAGCAACTTCGGCGGCGGCCAGGTCGACATCACCAGCGGCAAGTTCGTGTTCAGCATGGCCGAGGCCTGGCTGATCGAGGACGGCAAGCTCGCCGCGCCGGTCAAGGGCGCCACGCTGATCGGCAATGGACCCGATGCACTGACCCGGGTGACAATGATCGGCGACAACATGGCACTCGATTCGGGCATCGGCACCTGCGGCAAGGAAGGCCAGAGCGTGCCGGTGGGTGTGGGCCAGCCGACGCTGCGCATCGAAGGCCTGACCATCGGCGGCACCGGCTGACGTCGGGCATCCGGGGCGCGTCGCGCAGCGCCGGTGGTGTGGCCGCCGTCGGCGTGGCAATCGCCTGGCCGCTGATGGCGCTGCGCGGCCCCGGCCGTGTCAGCGCGCTCGGCGGCACCCGCGCTGCCGCGCACTGATCGCTGAACCAAGAGGCGATAGCGAACGCCCAGCGGCGGCACGTCAAGCTGGCCGCCGGCGCCCGCACGCCGCGCGGCACGCCATCGTGCGCCCTGCCCGCATAATTGCCGGCCCGACCATCGAGCCGCGCCCCAGACGCGGCGCCGCGCGCTTGAAATTCCTTCCCCCGCTTGTGCTGCTGGCCCGCCTGCTGGTGGGCGCGTATCCGCGCTGGATCGGTTGCGCGCCGACGGCTGCGCAACGCATCTATTTCGCCAATCACAGCAGCCACATGGACACGCTGGTGCTGTGGGCCGCGCTGCCCGGCAGCCTGCGCGCCAACACGCGGCCGGTGGCGGCACGCGACTACTGGGGCCGCGGCGGCATCAAGCAGAAGATCGCCGAGGAAGAACTCAACGTGGTGATGATCGACCGCTCGCGCGAGGACCCGAACGCCGACCCGCTCGATCCGCTACGCGACGCACTGGCCAACGGCTTCTCGCTGATCATCTTTCCGGAAGGCACGCGCGCCGCGCAGCCGATGCCCGGTCCGTTCAAGGGAGGACTGTATTTTCTGGCGCAGGAGTTCCCGACGGTGGAACTGATTCCGGTGTATCTGGACAACCTGCATCGCTCGCTGCCCAAGGGCGCGCTGCTGCCGGTGCCGATCATCAGCACGATCCGCTTCGGCGCGCCGCTGGCGCGGGTCGACGAGGAGTCGAAGGACGCCTTCCTGAGCCGCGCGCGCGCGGCGGTGATCGAACTGGCGGCCGGCTGAGATGGCGCTCCAGCACACGTTCCTGCTTGTCCTCGGTGGTCTGGTGACGCTGATGGTCACTGCCACCGCGCTGGGCACCTGGCTGGAGTCGCGCACCGTGGATACGGCCAAGCTGGCCTGGATCCACCAACTCAACCTGCGCATCCGCGGCTCGTGGGCGATCGTGCTGGTGTTCACGCTCGCCTTCGCGCTGGGCGGCGAGTCGCTGACGGTGGTGTTCGCGCTGGCGTCGTTCTTCGCGTTGCGCGAGTTCGTCGCCCTGACGCCGACCAGCGGCTCCGACTACTGGGCGCTGGTGATCGCGTTCTATGTGGCGATCCCGCTGCAGTACGTGCTGGTCGCGGGCGGGCTGTACGAGTGGTACGCGGTGATGATCCCGGTCTACCTGTTCCTGCTGCTGCCGGTGGTCATGGCATTGCGGCAGGACACCGAGCGCTACCTGGAACGGGTGGCCAAGGTGCAGTGGGGCCTGATGATCAGCGTGTACTGCGTCAGTCATGCGCCGGCCATCGCCACGCTGCAGATCCCCGGCTACGAGGAGCGCGGTGCGCTGCTGCTGCTCTACTTCCTGCTGGTGCTGCAGTTGTCCGAACTGCTGGCGGTGATCGCCAGCGCCTCGGTCGGCCGCACGCCGCTGCGACTGAACCCGGCCAAGAGCGTGGAAGGGGTGGCGATCGGCGGCATCGCCGCCACGCTGGCCGGCACCGCGCTCTGGTGGATGACGCCGTTCGCGTGGTGGCAATCGCTGCTGATGTCGGCGGCGATCGTCGTCGCCGGCTTCATGGGCGGCCTGGTGCTGGCCAGCGCCAAGCGCAGCCTGGGCGCGCGCGATCTTTGGCTGGAAGGCGGCGTGCAACTAGCGCGCGGTGCGTTGGGCCGCCTCGACGCGGTGTCGTTCGCGGCACCCGTGTTCTTCCACCTGACGCTGTACTTTTTTGCGAACTGAGGCGGCCACGCGGTCGTCCGCGCGTCATCGGCGCGTACGGGTGCGGCACCGGCCGCCTGATCGCGCTACGTGAAGGTTCAGTCGAGTGGATGCGGACCATTCATGCGGAGGTCCTATTGGCAGCGGCGCAACACCGGTGCACTGTTGGGGCACAGCAGACGGTGCCTCTGAGGTACCGTCCTTCCAGCAAGGAGCCCGCCATGACCCGCCTCATCCGACGCACGCCCCGCCTGTGTCCCGTGGTGGCAGCGGTCGCCCTGCTGCTGGGCCTGCCCGCCGCGCCTGTGCTGGCCGACGAGGCCGCCTCGGCGCTGAGCCGCAGCCTGTATCGCCTGGTCGATGCCGCTCCGCTGGCCTCGATCGCACCCGGTGCCGATGTTCGCTGGCGGATGGAATCCGCGCTCGGCCTGGGCGAGCGGCAGCAGTTGCGCCTGACCACCAGTGCATTGAGCCTGTCTGCTCCATTGGCCGCCGGCGTCGCGCAGTTCGACTCGCGTGCCACCTGGCGCTACACGGTCCTGCAGCGCCCGGGCTGGGCCTGGCGCGTGGGCCTGACGGCGGCTCTTGGCGATCACGAGCCGCGCTTCCAATCTGTCGAAAAACACAGCCGCTTTGGCAGCTACCCGCTGTTGCACGTGGCCGGCGAAGCCAGCATGGCGCGCCGCTGGCAGCTCGGGTTCGACGCCGACGGTTTGATGACCGGCCGTGGTCGCACCCTCGAACTGGGCCTGCGCGTCAGCTACCTGCTCGCGCCGAACTTTGCCGTCACGGGCGGCTACCGCCTGACCGACGCGGCCGGTGACGGCGAAGAGGCCTACGGCAACGGTTTTTCCAACAGCGCCAACGTCGGCGTGCGGCTGCGCTTCTAGGCCGGTGCGCAGCTAGCCGAGCGGGAGCGCGCGGGGTCGTGCCACCGCGCGCCGCGCGCCTTGCGGCGGGGCGCCAAAGCCGGTTACATTGCGGCCCTCGCCAGCCACCCTGACTGGTTGCAAGCAGATCTCGAATGACCATCGCGCGCTTTTACTTCTTCTTTTACGGCTTCTTCCTGCCCCTGGCGGAACGAGTTGATCGGCGCGCGTAAAGCAGAGTCAAACCGAAACAACCAAAACCGCCAGGCCCAGATCCTGGCGGTTTTTTTTTGCCAGGCGGGCCGCAGCGGCAACGAGAGAGCCCGACGTGGACGGAGCACGCGCCATGCGTTTCATGACCGACGACCTGCGCATCAAGGAGATCAAGGAGCTTGCTCCGCCGTCTCACCTGATCCGCGATATCCCCTGCGACGACATTGCCAGCCGCACCGTGCATGACGCGCGCCAGGCAGCGCACCGCATCCTGCATGGCATGGACGATCGGCTGCTGGTGGTGATTGGTCCCTGCTCGATCCACGATCCGAACGCCGCCGCCGAGTACGCGCAGCGGCTGAAGTCCGAACGCCAGCGACTGGCCGGCGACCTGGAAATCGTGATGCGCGTGTACTTCGAGAAGCCGCGCACCACGGTCGGCTGGAAAGGGCTGATCAACGACCCCGATCTGGACGGCAGCTTCCGCATCAACCAGGGCCTGCGCCTGGCGCGCGAGGTGCTCATGCAGATCAACGCTGCCGGTGTTCCTGCCGGCTGCGAGTACCTCGACATGATCACGCCGCAGTACATCGCCGACTTCGTGAGCTGGGGCGCGATCGGCGCGCGCACCACCGAGAGCCAGGTGCACCGCGAACTGGCCAGCGGCCTGTCGTGCCCGGTGGGCTTCAAGAACGGCACCGACGGCAATGTGCGCATCGCCACCGAGGCAATCCGCGCCGCCCAGCAGCCGCATCACTTCCTGTCGGTCACCAAGGGCGGCCACTCGGCCATCGTCTCCACCAAGGGCAACGAGGACTGCCACATCATCCTGCGCGGCGGCAGCAAGAGCACCAACTTCGACGCCGCCAGTGTCGAGGCCGCCTGCCAGGAACTGGCGCGCAACGGCCTCGCGCAACGCCTGATGATCGACGCCTCGCACGCCAACAGCCAGAAACGACACGAGAACCAGCTGGCGGTGGCGCGCAGCGTGGCCCAACAGCTGGAAGGCGGCGAGGCCCGCATCGTCGGAATGATGGTGGAAAGCCACCTGGTGGCTGGCCGGCAGGACCTCGTGCCGGGCACGCCGCTGGTGTACGGCCAGTCGATCACCGACGCCTGCCTCGGCTGGGACGACAGCGTGAAGCTGCTCGACGACCTGGCGGCCGGCGTGCGCGCGCGGCGGCTGCGGGCGGCGAACTGTCCGGGGAAGTAGGCGGGGTAGGCAGGCGAACGGCGGCGCGGTCTCGCAAACTCAAAGGGGCAGGTCGGGTCGCGCTGACCCGGCAACGGGTCGGTCGACAGCGCGCTTCGCGGACGTCCGCGCGGACGCGCCTCGCGTCGCGCACCCAACGCGTGTTCCGTGCGCATCTGAGCGACAAGGCGCTGGCCGACATCCGCCTGGCCGTGAATCAGAATCAGCCGCTCGGCGGGGGACGCTTTCCGGCGCAGACCCTGACCCCTTTAGCCTTTAGCCCTTTACTCCTCGACTCGATAGACGCCCTGCAGGCTCTTGTAAGTGGCGACTTCCTCAGGGCAAGTGAAAGTGCTCGAATGAGCGAAAGACGGGAAGTCACCGCCTGCACGCGTGAAAGTGACGGACCGAGCAGCTAGCTTTCCGTCGGATCTACGAAGGATTTCGGTCTCGTATTTCAGAACGGAGAGACCGCCACTCGAATGAAGCAGGGTTCGCTTGGTTCGCGAGAAAGCAGGTTCCTCTGATTTCGCTAGCGCCTCGGGCGCGACGCCAAGCATCCCTCCAACTTTTGGCAAGCTGCTCACCTCAGTTGATGAAACAACGATCTGATCGAAGACAGTCACGCCCCCTTCTGTCTCGCAGAGTCTGCTTATCTTCCAGTCGTAGTACGCCTTCCGCGCCTCGCATCCGCCGATGCCGGCTACGCCGATTACGACCAGCGTGAGAAGAACGGCTGCAACGACCTTACCCACCATACTCATCGTTCCCTCCCCGCCTCGCTCGTCACCCGCTGCACCGGACTCAACAAGTACTCCATCACCGTCCTTCGCCCCTGGTGGATCTCTATCGTCGCCGCCATGCCGGGGGAAGGCTAAAGGGGTCAGGGTCGATTTCTTCGACAGGTCGAGACTGCCAACGCGACGCCGCGTGGTTGCATCGATCTCAAAAAACAAATCGACCCTGACCCCTTTTGACCCCACCCCTTTTGACCCCCCAGGTAGGTATGGAAGTCCTCCTCCGCGAAGAAGCACGGTTCACGATTGTGGCCACGCTGCACGGTGTGCAGCGGCAGGCCGTCGAGGTGGACGCGGTGTGGCGAGGCATGGTCAGTTCATCGCGGGTGAAAACAATTCGACGCTGGCCCCTTTAGCTGCCTTTAGCTGCCTGCCTTTAGCTGCCTTTACCTGGCCGCCTTTAGCTGGCCGTCTGCGAAGCCAGTCTTGGGCCCGTAAGGCGACCGCAGGGCGTCAGCTAGGCGTAGGACGCTCCGCTTGGAATCCCTCGGGCGATCGCCGCAGGCAGGCGCACCGTGACGCCCATTCCCCCTGCACTGGACTGCAGGCTGATGATTGCCGGCACGGTCATAGGCGGAAGCTCGTCGGCCGTGACCTTGTAGTGGCGCCTCAAGTTCGCCTCGAACTCGGCTGCCACGCTGACGGGCAGAAAGCCGACCGGCTTGCCCTCGATTTCGACTCGCACGGCGTTCCGGTCGAACTTGTTGTTGGAGTCGCGCACCAGCTGAGCGCGCAGCTTGTCCAGTGAATGGATGGCGGTTCGGCCCGCGATCTCGGTCAAGGTGGTTTGAAAGTCCTTCGTGCCAGAGACAGGGACATCCGCCAGGTCAGCCTCGTCGTAGGTGACGGAGAGCCGTTGCGGGGAGACGGGCTGCTCGGCGGCGATCGCGCTGCCGCAGTGCTTGCACTTGCGAGCTTCCTTGAGCACCCACTCGGCACACTCGGGACAGCGGCGATGGGTGCTCGGGCCGACAGCGTCGGAGGCCTGTGCGACCGGTGTCGCCACCTTTGCTTGGTTGAGGCTCGGCAGCAGCACCAGCAGGAGCACCATCAGCAAGGGCGAGAAAATGCAGGCCAGAAGGAACCAGCCGAATCCAGACCGCCCCCGTGCACCGGCACCGATGCCGACCACGACCGCAAAGACCAGCCAAAGAAGGACGAACTCCATCGAGATCCCCTAGACCATGCCGAGCTTCACGATACCTTGGGCCACGCAAGTCGAGGGCAACAGGCGCGACGTGTGCGAGGTCTGCAACGGAACGCGATCACCGGCAGCGGGGGTAAGGCTAAAGGGGTCAGGGTCGATTTCTTCGACAGGTCGAGACTGCCAACGCGACGCCGCGTGGTTGCATCGATCTCAAAAAACAAATCGACCCTGACCCCTTTTGACCCCCCCTTTTGACCCCCACCCCTTTTGACCCTCCAGGTAGGTATGGAAGTCCTCCACCGCGAAGAAGCAGCACGGTTCACGATTGTGGCCACGCTGCACGATGTGCAGCGGCAGGCCGTCGAGGTGGACGCGGGTGCGGCGAGGCATGGTCAGTTCATCGCGGGTGAAAACAATTCGACGCTGGCCCCTTTAACAGACAACAGTGGGGTACCTCCGCGCGAACTCCTCGGCTTGCGCTCTGGACATGCCAGCTTCCTGGAGCGCATCAATCTGGCTGTTCGTTGCGACTCCACCTGCGAGACTGGCGTAGGCGGCGAGAGCAAGCTCCGCCTCCATCCAAACGTTGGTGCGGAAAGTCATTTGTTCCCTCCGTCGCGCAAGAAGACTTCGTTTTCAAGGAACGACCGCTCTGGACAGGAGAAAGAGGAGTCGTGGGCTGGACTGGGGAAGTCGCCACCTCTGCGCCAGTAGACAACTCGACGGCCGAGTACCTTTTGGTCCGTCGCGCGGATGATTCTTGACTCGCTCCGACCTATCTCGGGGTTAGATGCACGGATTTGTTGGGAGACCTCTTCTCGATAGAAGTCCTGATCCGGCCGCTTCTCCGCTTTGAACGGAACGGAGAGTACGTGTCCGCTCACGGTCATCGAAGCAGCTTGTCCTGGCGACAGAAGCACGCGCTCGTGGATAGTGACCCCGCCATCTGCCTCGCAACGCTTTCGCACCTGCCAGTCGTAGTACGTCTTCCGCGCCGCGCATCCACCGATGCCAGCGACGACGACTACGACCGGCGCGAGAAGAACGGCTGCGATGACCTTGCCCACCACACTCATCGCTCCCTCCCCGCCTCGCTAGTCACCCGCTGCACCGGACTCAACAGGTACTCCATCACCGTCCTTCTCCCCTGGTGGATCTCGATCGTCGCCGCCATGCCGGGCGTGAGCCTCAACTGCTTACCGTTCGGCAGTTCAAGGTTCTGCGCCGCCAACTCGATCACCGCCTTGTACGCCACCTGCAAGCCGATGTCGTCGTTGGCGAGCACGGCTTCGGCGCGGAGCACATCGCCTTGCGGCACCACGGTCAGCAACTGCGCACCGGCCTGCACCACGGCGCCGAGGGTGGTGGTCGACAGGCCCTGCACGGTGCCAGCCACCGGGGCACGCACCTCCAGCAGCCCGCTTCGGAACCCGGCCTTGGCGACTTCCTGCGCCAGGCGGCTGACCGCGGCCTCGGCCTCGACCCGCTCGCCGAGTAGCTGACTGCGGAACTGCGAGCGCAGTTGGGTGATGCGGCTGTCGGCTTGGGCGATGGCTGACTCGAGCGCCTGCAGCGTGGCTTCCTGTGCCTTGAGGTCCTGCTCGCGCTCGATCACCTCGCGCCGCTTTTCGTTGGCGATCAGTTCGCCCGGGGCGGCGTCGATGGTGCGCACAGGCGGCGCTGCGTAGCGTGCATCCCGGGCTCGTCGCAAATGCGTCATCGGATCTCGCGATGCGGCGCGGATGTCGCGCCCGGCCGCAAGTGCATCACGGCTATCTGGTCCGTGGAAAGCCGAATCTTCCGGCGCAACCCTGTCCGCGGTCATCTGGTCCGGTGCAGTTGCTCGCCATGTAACTTCCGGAGCAGTCCGCGCGAATGACCTGACAGCGACACGGCGGCGCGAACGTTTCGCCGACGGCCGGCTCCAACCCGCGTTCCCGATGCGGGCCGCGCATCGCGCTCCCCACATGCGGCAGGCACCCAACGCCGCCATGCTGCGCCAAGTCCACCTTCACCCGAGGCCAGATGATGACCCGCCGAAGTTTCCTGTCCTTTGTCACAGGCGCCGCGATCGCCGCCAACGCGCCCGATGCGGCCGCCGCCGCGCCCGACAAGCTCGACCTGCCCGACGCCGAATGGAAGAAGCGCCTGTCGGCCGAGCAGTACCGGGTGCTGCGCAAGCACGGCACCGAACCGGCCGGCAGCAGCCCCCTCGATGGCGAGAAGCGCAGCGGCACCTACCTGTGCGCCGGCTGCCGGCTGCCGCTGTTCACCTCGGCCATGAAGTACGACAGCAGGACCGGCTGGCCAAGTTTCTTCATGGCGCTGCCGGATGCGCTCGGCACACGGCGAGACTTCGCGCTCGTGTTTCCGCGCACCGAGTACCACTGCGCGCGCTGCGGTGGACATCAAGGGCACGTGTTCGACGACGGTCCACGCCCCACCGGCAAGCGCTACTGCAACAACGGCGTGGCGCTGATCTTCGAGGCCGCATGATGCGGGCGCTCGGTTCACTCCTGTGGGTCGTTGCCGCGGCCGCCATGGCAGTCGGCCCGGTCGCCGCGCAGGCACCCAAAGCGCAGGCGAAAACGGCGGCGGCGGCCGCGCCGGCGCAGGTCGCCAAGGCCACCTTCGCCGGCGGCTGCTTCTGGTGCGTGGAGGCCGACTTCGACAAAGTCGACGGCGTCATTTCCACCACCTCGGGCTACATCGGCGGCCGCACCACCGCGCCGACCTACGAACAAATCTCAACCGGCACCACCGGCCACACCGAGGCGGTGGAGATCACGTTCGATCCGGCACGCGTGAGCTATCGCCGGCTGGTCGACTACTTCTGGCGCACCATCGATCCCACCGTCGACGACCGCCAGTTCTGCGACATCGGTTCGCAGTACCGCCCGGCCATTTTCACGCACGACGACACGCAGTTGCGCATCGCGCAGGAGTCCAAGGCGACGGTCGAAAAGTCCAAGCCGTTCAAGGCGCCGATCCTCACGCCGATCGCGCCGGCGACCACGTTCTATCCGGCCGAGGTGTATCACCAGGACTACTACCTGAAGAACCCGCTGCGTTACCGCTACTACCGCAGCGGCTGCGGCCGCGATGCGCGCCTGAAGGCGCTGTGGGGAGAACTGCCCAAGCCGTAGCGCCGCCGCACCGATGCAGGGGCATTGACAAACCCAGACGTTCCTATCAAAGTGATATCACTTTGAAAGCAGGCGCAGTTGCAACTCGCATCTGCGCCTGCCGGGCGGCCGTCTTCGCGGCCGCTGAGGGACCCGGAGAACAACAATGTCCATGCACCCGATGCCGCACACGCAGGAGATCGAGCGCCCAACCAGCAGCGGCTACACGATGGGCGCGGTCGGCCTGGCGCTGCTGGCGATCGCGATCTTCTTCTTCCTCAATATCGTCGGCGCCGGGCCGCGCGTGCTGTTCATCGGCATCCCGCTGGCGATCCTCGGCGCCTTCGTGCTGGCGGGGCTGTACATGCTGCAGCCCAACGAGGCCGCCCTGCTGCTGCTCTTCGGTGAGTACAAGGGCACCGACCGCACCGAGGGCCTGCGCTGGGCCAACCCGTTCTTCAAGAAGACCAAGATCAGCCTGCGCGCGCACAACCTGGCAAGCGAGCGGCTGAAGGTCAACGACAAGCGCGGCAACCCGATAGAGATCGCCTCGGCGATCGTCTGGCGCGTGCGCGATACCGCGCAGGCGAGCTTCGACGTCGAGGACTACGAAACCTACGTCAAGGTGCAGGCCGAAAGCGCGGTGCGCCGCCTGGCCTCCAGCTACGCGTACGACGATGCCGACGAGAGCGACCCGCACGAGATCACGCTGCGCGCCGGGCAGGACAAGGTCGCGGCGTCATTGGCGCGCGAGCTGCAGGAACGCTTCGACCAGGCCGGCATCGTGGTCGAGGACGCCAAGCTCACCCACCTGGCCTACGCGCCGGAGATCGCGCAGGTGATGCTGCGGCGGCAACAGGCCGAGGCGATCATCGGCGCGCGCAGCAAGATCGTGCTGGGCGCGGTGAGCATGGTGGAAATGGCGCTCAAGGGCTTGTCGGAGCGGCACATCGTCGAACTCGACGACGAGCGCCGCGCCGCCATGGTCAGCAACCTGCTCGTGGTGCTGTGCTCGGAAGGCGAAGTGCAGCCGGTGATCAACACCGGCACGCTGTACCAGTAAGCGGGCGATGAATCCGGCCCTGCTGATCGTGATCCTGCTCGTTGGCTCGGCGCTGCTCGTCGTCGGCGTGCTCGCGGCCGTGCTCGGCTGGCTGTCGCTGCCGGTCGCCATCGGCCTGGCTGCCGTCGGCGGGCTGGTGGAATCGGCCGCAATTGTCGCCTTCATCCGTGAACGGGTGCAGGCGCGGCAACAGCGTCGCTGATGCGGCCGCTCTACGAACACACGCAGGTCGGCTGGGCCACGCGCCTGGCCGCCGCCGTCGGCGTGGTGGCGCTGCTGGCGATGAGCGCGCAGCCGCTGTCGAACAGCGCCGCACTGCTGGTCGCTGCCGCGCTGCTGCCGATCGTGGTGCTGGTGTTCAGCCGGCTCACGGTGCGCATCGACCGCAACCAGCTCACCGTGGCGTTCGGCTTGGGCTGGCCGCGCCGCACGGTGGCAGTGACGGAGATCGCGGTGGCCGAGGTCACGCGCACGACCTGGATCGAAGGCTGGGGCATTCGCCTCACGCGCCGCGGCTGGCTGTGGAACGTCAGCGGCCTCGACGCGGTGGCGCTGCAGCTTTCCACCGGCAAGCGGCTGATGGTCGGCACCGACGAGCCAAGGCGCCTGCACGCGGCGATCGAGCGGGCACGCGCCGGCGCGGTGCAACCAGAGCGGCGCCGGTGACCTCTACCAGCGCACGAAACAGGGCTGGCTTTCGCGGCCTGCTTGCGCTCGCATTTGGGACCGGTCGGCGGTCAAACCAAGGATGACAGTGATGAGCGGGCAGTTGATAGGCATCGTGGGGTTCTTGATTGGCGCGGCGCTTCTAGGAGGGCTGGCGTACTTGATCGGCGTGCGCAAGATGCTGTTCTTGATGAACAACTACACACCCGAGAAGTATCCGGATGCCGACGGCCTCGGGCGTTGGATGGGTGTCTCGCTGGGGATCGGCGCGCTTGGCATGCTGGCAAGTGCCGCGATGCTCTGGGCCAGCACGCTCGACGACGCCGGCAGCGCGCTCGTGATGCTCGCTGGAGTGGCCGTGATGACGATCGGCGTGCTCTGGGGACTGAT
The DNA here is from genome assembly GCA_022843955.1 of Burkholderiaceae bacterium. Classification (GTDB taxonomy): domain Bacteria; phylum Pseudomonadota; class Gammaproteobacteria; order Burkholderiales; family Burkholderiaceae_F; genus JALHMQ01. Next base: position 40,761 of record JALHMQ010000022.1, on the reverse strand, counting down.
CCGCTTCCACCAGCGACCAGCGCCCAAGCACCGGCGCTGACTTCAATTCCGACCGATGCCCAGCCCCGACAAGAAGGCCTTCCTGCTGCGGATCGACCCGCCGTTGTGGGCCGAACTCGAGCGGCTGGCGGCGGCCGAGTTGCGCAGCGTCAACGCGCAGACGGAGTTCCTGCTGCGGGAGGCGCTCGCCACGCGCGGCATCGTGCCCAAGGCGGCGCGACGCAAGGCCACTGACCGCAAGCGCGACTAGGCGGGTCAGCTAACGTGGCGGCTCGCATGCGCCTGGCGCAGGCGAGGCATGCCGATCCACCGTTTGCCCGGATGGACGGCCGCGCGGACACTCCGCCACTCGGCCACGCGCGGTAACCCGAGGCAGCGCGACAGACCTCGAACGGTGCGCGCCGCATGGCTGCGCGGTTGCACTGCATCGCGCTCCGCCACGCTCGACCAAATCGGGTGGTCGCCTGCCGCGCCGCCTGTCACGCTCGACCCATGAAGACACGCGACCTGACCGACCTGCTGCTGCTCGCCGCCCTGTGGGGCGCGAGTTTCATGATGATGCGCATCGCCGCGCCGGCCTTCGGGCCGGTGGCGCTGGTGGAAGTGCGCGTGGCGATTGCCGCTGCCTTCCTGTGTGGCCTGCTCGCGATGCGCGGCGAGCTGCCGCTGCTGCGCGCGCAGCCTGGCCGGCTCGCATTGCTTGGCCTGCTCAACTCGGCGTTGCCGTTCGTGCTGCTGTCGTTCGTCACGCTGCACGTGACGGCCGGCTTCACCGCGATCCTGAACGCGCTGACACCGCTGTGGACGGCGCTGATCGGCTGGCTGTGGCTGCGCAATGCGATCCGCGCGCCGCAATGGCTCGGCCTGGCGTTTGGATTGGTGGGCGTGGTGGTGCTGATGTGGGGTCAGGCGAGCCTGGTGCCCGGCAGCGCGGGCTTCGGCACGGCGCTCGCATTGGTGGCCGCACTCGTGGCGACCTGTGCCTACGGCGTGGCGGGAAACTACGCGCGCGCACGGCTCGCCGGCACGCCGCCGCTGGCGATGGCGGCCGGCAGCCAGCTCAGCGCAACCGCCGCGCTGTTGCTGCCGGCGATCGCACTGTGGCCGGCGACACCGCCGAGCGCGCTCGCCTGGGGCTGCGCGATCCTGCTCGGCGTCGCCTGCACCGGCCTGGCGTTCCTGCTCTACTTTCGCCTGCTGGCCCGCGTCGGCGCGGTGGCCGCCTCGTCGGTGACCTTCCTGATCCCGGTGTTCGCCAGCGGCTGGGGCGCACTGGTGCTGGATGAAGCCGTCACCTTACAGATGCTTGCCGGCGGCGCCGTGATCATCGCCAGCACCGTGCTCGCCCTCGGTCTGTGGCCGCGTGCGAGGCCGGCTGACGGCCCGCTTGCCGGCGGGCCCCACCGGCCACGCTGACCCGCCACCAAGCCGCGTCTTCTTGCGAGCTGCCCGGCCCCGTCAGCGCATGGCCGCTTTGCCGCGTGCGCGCTCGATCGCCCACATCGACAGCACCACGGCGAGCAGCATGTCGCCCCACAACGTGTACAGCAGCCAGGTGTCCTTGCTGAAGGTCAGGGCAACGGCGGCGTTGACGGCCGCCATGACGGCGCCGACCAGCGCGAAGCTCGCGGCAAGCTGGTGCGGATCGATGTCCTTGTAGGCGATGTACAGCGCCAGGCGCTTGCCCAGATAGGGCGCGCCGCGCCAGGCGTCGATCGCGAAGAACGTCGCCGCGATCAGCCCGAGGTAGGTCGCCTTCAGCTGCACCGCCATTTCGGAGTCGAACAGCCAGGCAAAGCCGGCGGACAGCAGCAGCATCAGCACGCCGAACATGGCCAGCCCGCCGAGCAGGTCGATGCGCGGCCGCTGCAGCCGGTCGAACACGCGGTTCAGCAGCCACTGCACGCCGTAGAGCGACAGGCCGGCGCCGGCCGCCACCAGGGCGGCCGTGGTGAGGTTGGTCAGCTTGGCCACGATGAAGAACAGCAGGCCGAGTGCCAGGTCGGCGCTGATCGCCGGCGCATTGCGCTTGACGCGCGCCATGTCGATCTCACCGTCGTCGCTGCCCGTTGAGGGACTCAGCTTCGCCTGCATCTTCGGCACGTAGGCAAACGGGTCGGCGTGCGACTGGTACAGCACCTCGTCGTCGCGCCGCACCTGCAGCCCATACGTGTACCAGGTGCGCGGGCCGACCTCCACCAGCAGGTTGCCGGCCTCGGGTGGCAGCTGAAGTTGCTGGGTGCGGTAGGGCTCCTGCCGGAAGCGCAGCGTGTCGCTGGCGAGCAGCGCGCCGTCCTGCTCGGCGGTGACGCGCGACTCGTTCCAGCCGACCGCTACCGACACGCGCAACGCGCGTCCGTCAACCACCGGAGCAAAGCGATAGGTCCAAAGGGGCATGTCGAAGTCCTGTCGACCGGCGAGCGCGCAGCTAGCGGCGGCAACGCAAGCAAAGGCAGGCGCTGCCACGGAGCGCGCGCGATCGCCGCCGCGGCGCCGACGCACCGGCACCCGGCGCGTTCATCGCCGGCGCGCGCCGGTCGGCCCACTTGCTGCGCACCGGTCAGCCGGCCTGGGTCTTGCGCTGCTGCCACAGCACGTCGGTGCCGCCGCCGGCGCGGTTCAGCACGCGCGCCAGCACGAACAGCAGGTCGGACAGGCGGTTGACGTACTGGCGCGGCGCGGCGTTGAGCGGCTCCTCGGCGCCGAGTTCGACGATCGCCCGTTCGGCACGCCGACAGATCGTGCGTGCCACGTGCGCGGTTGCCGCGGCGCGATTGCCGCCGGGCAGGATGAACTCGGCCAGCCGCGGCAGTCCGGCGTTGTAGTGCGCCAGACGCTCGTCCAGGCGCGCGACCTGCTCGTTCTTGAGCATCGTGTAGCCGGGAATGCACAGCTCGCCGCCGAGGTCGAAGAGGTCGTGCTGGATGTCGAGCAGGTCGGCGCGCACCTGTGCCGGCAGGTCTTCGGTGAGCAGCAGGCCGATCATCGAGTTCAGTTCGTCGACGTCGCCCATGGCCTGAATGCGCAGCGCGTCCTTGCGGGTGCGGGTGCCGTCGCCCAGGCCGGTGGTGCCATCGTCACCGGTGCGGGTGGCGATCTGCGTCAGTCGATTGCCCATATGGAATTCGTCTCCGATCGAGGACCGCCGCGCGTATAAATCGGGCGTTCCAGCCGGGCTGGCGGCGTGCGCCGGCCCTCTTGTGAGGATTCATTATGAACGCCCCTGCTTTCCTCGCCTCGGTGCAGCCTGCCGGCAGACCCTTGCCCGCCGCGTTCCTGCAAGCGTTGCAGCAGCGCTTCGGCAGCCGGATGTCCACCGCGCAGGCGATCCGCGAGCATCACGGACGCGATGAATCACCCTACCCGCCCATGCTGCCCGACGCCGTGGTGTTCGCCGCCAGCACCGAGGACGTGGCTGCGGTGGTCAGCCTGTGCGCGCAGCACCGCGTGCCGCTCATCCCATATGGTGTGGGCACCTCGATCGAAGGCCACCTGCTGGCGGTACAGGGCGGCGTGAGCATCGACCTGTCCGGCATGAACAAGGTGCTGGCGGTGAACGCCGAAGACCTCACGGTCACGGTGCAGGCCGGGGTGACGCGCAAGCAGCTCAACGAGGAGCTCAAGTCCACCGGATTTTTCTTTCCGATCGATCCGGGCGCCGATGCCACCCTAGGCGGCATGGCCGCCACCCGCGCCAGCGGCACCAACGCCGTGCGCTACGGCACGATGCGCGAGAACGTGCTCGGCCTGACCGTGGTCACCGCCGAAGGCAAGGTGATCCGCACCGCCAGCCGCGCGCGCAAGAGCAGCGCCGGCTACGACCTCACCCGCATCTTCGTCGGCAGCGAAGGCACGCTGGGCGTGATCACCGAAGTCACGCTGCGCGTATACCCGCAGCCGGAGGCGATTTCCGCCGCCGCCTGCTCGTTCCCCAGTGTGGAGGCCGCCGTCAACACCACGATCGCGACGATCCAGCTCGGCATTCCGATCGCCCGCTGCGAACTGCTCGATGCGCTCACGGTGAAGGCGGTCAATGCGCACAGCAAGCTGGGCCTGCCCGAGCAGCCGATGCTGCTGTTCGAGTTCCACGGCTCCGCCAGCGGGGTGAAGGAACAGGCCGAGGCGGTGCAGCAGATCGCGCGCGACCATGGCGCGCAGGATTTCCAGTGGGCCAGCACGCCCGAGGAGCGCACGCGGCTGTGGACCGCGCGGCACAACGCCTACTTCGCCTGCCTGCAGCTCAAGCCCGGCAGCCGCAGCTTCACCACCGATGTCTGCGTGCCGATCTCGCGGCTGGCCGAGTGCATCGTCGAGACCGAGCGTGACACCGCCGCGAGCTTCCTGCCGGCACCGATCCTCGGCCACGTGGGCGACGGCAACTTCCACGTCGCGATCCTTGCCAATCCCGACGATCCGCGCGAGGCGCAGGAGGCCGAGCGCCTGAATCAGCGCGTCGTCACGCGCGCGCTGAAAATGGACGGCACCTGCACCGGCGAGCACGGCGTGGGGCTGCACAAGATGGACTTCCTGATCGAGGAACACGGTGACGACGCGGTCGACCTGATGGCGCGCATCAAGCGTGCCTTCGACCCGTTGAACATCATGAACCCGGGCAAGATCGTGCGCGTCTGAATTTCAGTGAGAGCGTCAGTGCGCAGCCGGTTGCTCCGGCGCGCGCAGCGGCGCCGTGGCGGGCTGGCTGCCTGGCGATGACACCGGCTCAGCCAACGCGTCATCGCGCAACGCCGCCTCGATCACCTCTGGCGCCAGATGCTGCAGCATGTGCCCCTGCCCGGGCACCAGCGTCAGCGTGCTGCCGGTGATCTTGCCGTGCAGGCGCGCCGACTGATGGAAAGCGCTGACCTGGCGGTCGTCCGTGCCGGCGATGATCGACACCGGCATCCGCAGTTCGCCATAGTGACCCTGCATCCGCCACGCGGCCGGGATCATGCCGGCGCTTTCGGCGGCCGATGCGCGCAACTGCCCGGGCCGCAGTGACAGCCACTTCGGATACTCGGCAAAGCTGGGCGGCATCTCGGGCGGACCGAACATGCGCCGCATCACCGGCCCCCACATCAGGCGGCCGAGCAGGGGCGAGATCGTGTGCCGCATCAGCGTGCCGATCAGCGGCAGCGCCGGCGGCGACAGCAGCACCGCATCCAGGCGCGGTGTCGGAAAGTAGTAGCCCGAGACCAGCACCAGCCGGCGCACGCGATCCGGATAGGCCTGCGCCATGGCCAGTGCGACCAGCGTGCCCCAGGAGTGCCCGAGGACGGTCGCGCGCTCGATGCCCAGGCGACGCAGCGCCGCCGCGATCACGTCGGCCTGCGCATGCGGCGTCCAGGTCCGGTCGGCGGGCCGGGTGCTGTAGCCAAAGCCCGGCCGATCGAAGGCGATCACCCGGTGCCCGCTCGATGCCGCGGCGTCGAGCGTGCCGGCCAGCACGAAGTCGAGTGCATTGGTGCCGTTGCCATGCAGCAGCACGATCGCCTCGCCGCTGCCGCGCTCGACGTAGTGCAGCCGCACGCCGTCGACATCGATGAAGCGGCCCGCTGGCGGATGGTCGTGTTCGACCTGACGCACGCGAGCCCGCACGAAGAGCGCAGCCACGCCCAGCAGTGCGCTCGCAACCAGAAGCTTGCGGGGAAAGGTACGAGAGCGGGCGGCCTGCGCCAGCCCCGAGGTGATGCCATGCATGCCGGCGCATCCGAGGTCAGGGAACGGGCAGATGCGGCAAGCCCGGTGCCCGGCGGCCGCTGCCCCGCTGCCCCCGATGAGGCTGATGAGTTTGATGCGGCTGATGCGGCTGACTTGGTAAGAAACGGCTAGAGGAACGTCACGCGCCGCGTCAGGGCAGTCTCGTCGATGTGGGCGTCAGCGAACTGGGTGCCACCCGCGGTCGAGCCCACGATCACCGCCTTGCCGGCCACCGGCGCCAGGTTGTCGACGCGAAAGCGGCCGGCGCCGGGAATCGCGCGGATGAAGCACTCCTCGTCGAAGAACAATCGATCGCCGTTGTCGTCGATCTCGTCGGAGTCGACGGTTGCATAGCCGATGGCGTTGCGTACGTCGACGAGTCCATCGGCCAGATCCAGCCGCGAAATCGAGCGGGTGGCGGGATCGATAAGGAAGGCTTTCATTTTCTGGTCCAGTTTTCTTGTCGGGTGCCGATGAGCAATTGACCTCCATTGTGCGCAAGCTGTCGGCGCAGACCGATCCAACCCGGGTCGAACCGAAGGAGGTTTTGCCACAAGTCAATCAATGAGAACCGATCTCTAAAGAGAATCAATCTCATCAATAACAACTCAACATCGCGGCTGCCCACATGACGTCTCTCCGTGCCTTGCTTGCCATCGCCGCCATCGGCGCCCTGCTCCATCCAGCCGCCGCGCTCGCGGGTCGGCCCCTGACCACCGAAGATGCCGGGCTGCTCGGCCGCGGCGAATGCGAACTCGAACTCGTGGGCGCGCGTGAGGGCGTGCGCGGCGAGCCGGCAGCGCGCGGCGCCAGCGCGCAGGTGGGCTGCGGCATCGGCCTGCGCAGCCAGATCGCCCTGTTCGGCGCGCGTGCGCACCTTGCAGGCGAACGCAGCGAGGAAGTGGGCATCGTCGGCAAGACCGCGCTGCGCGAACTGACCGATGAGTCCACCGGCGTCGTCATCGCCTGGGCGGCCACGGCAGCACGCCCCGGCAGCGGCAGCCTGCGTCACGAGGGCACCGAAGTGAAGGCGGTGGTCACGCAGCCGCTGGGTGACTGGTTCCTGCACGCCAACCTCGGCTGGACCCGCAGCCAGGCAGACAAGCTCAACAGCACGATCTGGTCGGTCGCCGCCGAGCGCACCGGTCTAGGCCCCGTCGATGCGATGGCCGAAGTGTTCGGCGACGACCGCAGCGCGCCGTGGATCAACGCTGGCCTGCGCTGGACGCTGAAGCCCGACACCCTGTTCGTCGATGCCTCGTACGGCGTGCAGATGGACGGCGCGCGCGCCCGGCTCGCAACGATCGGCCTGAAGTACGCGTTCTAGGCGCTGTCATTGGCCGTGGCCGCGCCCGCGGCCTCGACCGCTGTCGCCGGTGGCGGGCACAGCGTGAAGTGAACGGTGGTACCCACGCCGGGTGACGAGCCGATCCAGATGTCGCCGCCGTGGCGCTGCACGATGCGCTGGCACGTCACCAGACCGATGCCGGTGCCGGCGAACTCGGTGGCCGAGTGAAAGCGCTGGAACGGCTTGAACAAGCGCTCGGTGCGTGACGCGTCGAAGCCAGCGCCGTTGTCCTCGATCGACACCACCGGCACGGCCCCCGTGGTCCGCAGCGTGATCTGCGCGCGTTCACGCCTGCCGGTGAACTTGAAGGCATTGCCGAGCAGGTTGGCGAGCAACGTCACCGCCAGGCCGTGGTCACAGCGCACGACGAGTTGGGCCGGCGCATCGAACTGCACCTGCCGCTGCGGTTCGCCGCGCTGCAGGTCGGCCATCACCCGCTTTGCCACTTGCACCAGATCCACCTCAGCCAGTTGCAGATCGACCGTCTTGACGCGCGACAGCGCCAGCAGATCATCGACGAGGCCGATCATGTGGCGCGCCGACTGCGCGATGTGCCCCAGCATGGACCGTCCATCCGCGCCCAGTTCGCCGCCGAAGCGCACATTCAACAGCTCGCTGAAGCTGTAGATGTTGGCCAGCGGTGACTTCAGGTCATGCGCCGCCGTGTGGGAAAAGGCCTCGAGCTCGACATTCACCCGCTCCAGCTCGGCCGTGCGCTGCGCCACCATCCGCTCCAGCGCCACTTGCGTCACGTTGCGGGCCTCGTCGCGCTCGCGGATCGCGGTGATGTCTTCGACGATGCCGCCGATCATGCTGACCAACCCGTGCTCGTCGACGATCACCTTCTTGCGATCGGCGATCCAGCGCTCGCTGCCGTCCGGGCGGCAAATGCGGTATTCGCAGCTCGCCTCGCCTTCCTTCATCAGCACCTCCGCAGACTGCTGTGCCACCGCGTGATCGTCCGGGTGCACCGCCTTCAGCCAGACTTGCGAGTCGGCTCGGACCTCGGCGATCGGGCGTCCGTACAACTGCTCGAATGCGGGGCTGACGTAGAGCACCTCGCGCACATCGGTCCCGGACAGCCACAGCACCTCACCCAGGCTCTGGTGCAACTGGCGGAACTGCGCTTCCTGCCGCTCCAGCGCGTTGCAAGCAAGCACTTCCCGCGTGATGTCGATCGCCTGCACCATCACCGCGTCGCGCCCGGCAAACGGCAGCGCATGCGCAATCATGTGCACGAATATCGCCTCGCCGGACTTTCCCCGCAGGCGCATGCGCTCCACATCCCCGTAGCCGCGCGCCGGTATCTCGATCAGATCCTGCAACCGCCCGGCGTCCTCAGGAACGCAGAGATCCGTCAGCTTCATCTGCGCCGACTCGCCTTCGCTGTAGCCATAGCGGCGTGCCGCGGCATGATTGACCTGCAGCAGCGCAAGCGTCTTGCGGTCGTACAACCACATCGGCTGGGGATGGCGGTTGAACAGATCGTGCGCCTGCAGTTCGCGCGAGCGCGCCTGCGCATCTGCGCGCAGCAGTCTCTGGTAGCCCACGTGCACGAGCCACATCAGCGCCGCCGCGGTAAAGACGACGTAAAAGATGCCCTTGTAGCGCTGGGCCAGTGTCTGCCCACCCAAGTCGGTCGACATCGATTGCACCAGCGCGTCGGAGCTGAGGATCCAGGCAATGCCCAGCAGCCCGTAGAGCAACGCGATGCCACCCGCAAGCCGCAGTGATTGCGTGGCGATCGACGTACCGTGTGGTGGTGTCTCCATCTGAAGTGAGCCCCTCTCTACGTGTGGACCCGCAGGATTCAGTGCTGCGGGGCGGTCGAAGATAGTGCGCGAGTGTCTCGCCGGCGCTGGATCAGATCAACGAGTTACCTCCACAGCAACGCTGACTGCGAGATGTCTAAGTACTGGTCCGGACGCACACGTCCGAGTCCGGCGATGCGGCGCAACTCGTCAGCAGCAACCTTGCTCATCGAGGTCGAGTTGCCGCACCGACACGCCCGGCCGGCACCGTCATCCAGGGATGCGCCGCTGCGCGCAGGGCGCGCTTTGGTGTGGACTGGCATCGCTGCCGTGATCGTCCGCACACGAATCGACCCGCGCTTGCCACTACTGTGCGACGCCACCACCCGTCGCCACACGATGCATGCAGTGACTCTCCCATCCGCCGTGCCATCGCACGCCCCCGTCAATTGCGCCCGATGATGATCGAAGCCGTAGCCGGTGCCGCGCTCGGTGCCGCCAGCCTGTGGGGCCTGCGCGCGCTGGTGCACTGGGCGATCCTGCATGGCCTGCGCGCGCCGCGCGTGGCGCATGCGCACGGCCCGACCGACTTTGTCCTCGACCCCGGCTGCGTGCGCGAACTGCGCCTGGCCGGGCCGCACGGCCGGCAACTGTTCGCCTGGCTGGTGATGCCGCAAGCGACGCAACGGCCGGTGCCCGCGGTGGTGGCGATGCACGGCTGGGGCGCCAACGCCGCGATGATGTGGCCGGTGGTACCGCCGCTGCGGGCAGCGGGCTTCGCCGTGCTGCTGCTCGACGCGCGCTGTCACGGCTGCAGCGACGACGAACCGTTCACCTCGATGCCGCGCTTTGCCGAAGACATCGGCGCCGGCCTCGCCTGGCTGCGCGCGCAGCCCGACATCGACCCCCAGCGGCTTGCGCTGATTGGCCATTCGGTCGGCGCTGCCGCCGCCTTGCTGCATGCGTCACGGCAGCGCGACGTATGCGCGGTGGTCAGCCTGTCTGCCTTCGCCCACCCGCGCGAGGTGATGCGGCGCTGGATGCAAGAAAAGCGCGTGCCGTATCCGCTGCTCGGCTGGTACGTGCTGCGCCATGTCCAGCGGGTGATCGGCGCCTCGTTCGACGACATTGCGCCGCTGGCCACGCTGGCACAGGTGCGCTGCCCGGTGCTGCTGGTGCACGGACGCGACGACGCCACGGTGCCGTTTTCCGATGCGCAGCGGCTGCAGGCGGCGTCGGATCAGGCGACCTTGCTGCCGGTGGCAGGCGACCACGACCTGCGCCACACCCTGCTGCCGCATGCAGACGAACTGGTGGCCTTCCTGCGCGGCGCCTGCGCAGCCGACGCGGCACCGCGCGGCTGACGGCGGCGCTGCTTGAGCATCGACCGCTCGCACAGTCGATTTGCGCCAGTACCACCGCCCGGTCACTGAAACTGAACCTTGCGTGACGCACCCAACCCCCCGTCGCGGCAGCCACCATCAGCGCCGTCGATGGGGCGGGTGGTGCGCTGGGTCAATGCCGGCCAGGCTCCGAACGCGGCACACTAGACAGGTCGCATGGACCCCATTCACGAGGCATGATGGACACGCAGACCGGCATCAAGGACGTGGTCAGGCAGAAGTACGGCGAGGCAGCAAGCCGCGCCGCGCAGGGCGAGCGCAACAGCTGTTGCGGCGGCTCGTCATGCGGCGAACAGGCCTGGGACCCGATCACCTCCAACCTGTACGACGACGCGCAGGCCGGCGACGTGCCGGCGCAGGCGCTGCTGGCCTCGCTCGGCTGCGGCAATCCCACCGCGCTGGCCGAGCTGCATGCGGGCGAAACGGTGCTCGATCTCGGCTCCGGCGGCGGCATCGACGTGCTGCTGTCGGCCAAGCGCGTCGGTCCCACCGGCCACGTGTTCGGTCTGGACATGACCGATGAGATGCTCGCGCTGGCCGAGGAGAACAAGCGCAAGAGCGGCTTGCCCAACGTCCACTTCCTCAAGGGCGAGATCGAGGCGATTCCGCTGCCCGCCAACTCGGTCGACGTGATCATCTCCAACTGCGTGATCAACCTGTCCGCCGACAAGGATCGCGTGCTGAAGGAAGCGTTCCGGGTGCTCAAGCCCGGCGGCCGCTTCGCGGTGTCGGACGTCATCGTGCGCGGCCAGATGCCGGCGTCGATCCGCCGCAGCATGGAACTGTGGGTCGGCTGCGTCGCCGGTGCGCTGTCCGACGAGGAGTACCTCGCCAAGCTTTCCGCCGCCGGTTTCGAGCAGGCCGGCATCGAGATCACGCGCGTCTATGCGGCCGACGACGCGCGCGAGTTCCTGTCCGGCGAGGGCGGCGACATCGACACCCTGGTCGCCGAGGTCGATGGCAAGTTCGCCAGCAGCTTCATCCGTGCGGTCAAGCCGCTGCAGGTCGCTGTCATGCCCGCCACGCCAGACGCCACGGCGCACAAGCAGCCCGGATCCTGCTGCGGTTCCGGCCCTCGCTGCTGCTGAAGGCGATGGGCACGGCGCACCACCTGAGGGTGCGCCGGCTCGCGATCAACTCACAGGCGAGGCAGACTCGCGTCTGGCCGACAACGAATCGGTCGGTGATTCGTGCAGAACGCCAGAAGCAACTCTGGCCACGTGGATGTGCTGGGTGCCGGGGCGGCGCAGCGTCGCGCCGTAGTCATGCTCGCCGGCGCCTGGTTCGTCGCGCAGGCGCTGCCTTAGCAAAAACTGAGCACCCGACCGGATCAAGCCTGCGGCACTGAGAGCCTTGGTTGCAGGCGGGGAGCGTTTGCCATGCGGTCGCGACTGAGCTGAAGAGACGCGCGATTGAACTTTCACGTGTTTCAAACACGCGAAAGTTAGATTCTTCTGCTACTTTCTCGTATCTGGAACACGAGACAGTAAGAAACATGGCGATTCACCTCGTCGGCGAGACCATCGACAAGGCGCGCAGTCACTACCTCGCCGAGACGGGGAAGCTCGTCCAACTCATGCGCGGCATCTATGTCGATGCGGGTGACGAGGTCGACCGCACCGTACTGGCACACGCGGTGCGCATCGCCCGCTACCTGTACCCGAAGGCGTATCTGTCAGGCGCAAGCGCGGTCCTGCTGGGACCGACCGTGGACGGTCGGCTTTTCATCACCGGACCGCGCATCCAGCGCACGCGCCTCAGGGCGCTCGAGATCATCCAGAACAAGGCGCCCATCAAACCGTCGGTGGCTTCTGCCGTCGTGGCCGACAGCCTCGGGGAGTTCCCCGTCACGGTCTCGGCACTGCGCCAGCGCTTCCTTGAAGCCTTTCGAATGCGCAGCGAGCACGCGGCCTCCATCGATGCGCCGATGCGCGACGCGATCGCCAGCCGCCTGTGCGAGGAGTACGGCGGCCCCCAGGCTGCCAGCGACGCGGTGTGGGCCCTTGCGCGTGAAAACGATTGGTACAAGGAAGGCGAGGGGGCGGAGAAGTTCCTTCTGCGCCGTCCCGCTGTCGCACCCGCCCGTAACGAGGCCGCCTTCGATCTCGCCGTGGCGTGGCATGGCCTGCGCATCGGCACGCTCTCGCACGACGGCTTCGAATGGCGCTGGACCCAGACCACGGAGGGGCCTGAGCTGCCGCCTGTCGTGCGGCAGACCATGCCAGGCAGACTGCCGCCCTTCATCGTCTCGCTGCTGCCGGAAGGCTGGCTCGAATCGGTCCTGAAAGACCACCGCGATGAACGCGCCCTGCTGCGCTCGGGACGGCGCTACCTGTCGAATATCACGGTGGCGAAGACCCGCGCCGAACTCGCATCGCTGCCGGCCGATCTCCTTAGCGCGAGACTGGCAGACCGCGCGATGAACGGGCTCTTCACGGGCCGCTACGCCGGCCCGGGCCGCAGCGATATCGAGAGCGACTTCGAGCACAAGCTCGCGGCGCTCTACGCGAGCGCCGAGACCCCACGGCTGTCGGGTGTCCAGATCAAGGCGCCGATGTACCTGGCCGCCGACGGCACACTGCAGCCAAGCGTGGGACTGCCGTTCACGCACATCCTGAAGCCCGCCGGGACCGGGGCCTTTGCGGCGCTGCCGCTGGTCGAGTGGATCGGTCTTGCGCTCGCTCGCGCGGTCGGGCTGCCCGTCCCCGAGACGGCGCTGGTTGCCATGCCTGACGGCATGTCGCCCGCGCTGCTGGTCGAGCGCTTCGACATCCGGGACCATCCCGGCGACACCCGGCTGCTGGCAATGGAAGACTTCTGTGCGGTGCTCGATCTCGCACCCCAGGAAAAGTACACGGGCACCATCGAGCGCGTTGCGCGTGCGCTGCGCGCCCTGTCTTCGGCGCCGGAGGAAGACCTCTTGATCCTCGTGCGCCGCGTCCTTTTCGCCTGGCTGATCGCCGATGGCGACATGCACCTGAAGAACCTGGCGCTGCTCAAGACGGCGCAAGCCGGGGAAAAGGCGTTTCGTAGCGTGCGGCTGGCACCGGTGTATGACGCGCTCACCACGCGTGTCTTCCCCGGACTAGAACATGACCGCATGGCACTCAAGCTGGGCGGCAAGGACGAACGGCTCAGGCGCGCTGATTTCATCTCGCTTGCGACGCTGGCTGGCCTGCGCGTCGGCGACGCCAACGCTGCCATGGACGACGTGCTGGATCGGCTTCGTGCCGCGCTCGATTCGACCGCAGTGCCGGCGCCGGCTGCACAGGATGCAGCGGCAGTAGCGCTGGTTGCCAGGACACTTGATCTATGCCGCAGCCGCGTGACCACGTTTGAGTAGGGCCACCTGGGAGGAAGAGAACACCGTCGCCCTTAAGATCACGTCCGCGCCGGGCATGCTTGGCGCAAGCGCACGGGCCGATTAGCGACAGCTATGGGCAGGTTGGGAATGCGTTCGTTGCTGCGTACATATCGGGAAAGCTGAAGCGATGTCGGACAGTCAAGTTGCAAGGCAGGTCGGCCGCCGCCGCACCTTCGCCATCATTTCCCACCCGGACGCCGGCAAGACCACGCTCAGCGAGAAGCTCTTGCTGTTCGCCGGCGCGATCCACATTGCCGGCAGCGTCAAGGCGCGCAAGGCCTCGCGCCACGCGACGTCCGACTGGATGGAGATCGAAAAGGAGCGCGGCATTTCGGTGGCGAGCTCGGTGATGCAGATGGAGTACCGCGACCATGTGCTCAACCTGCTCGACACGCCCGGCCACCAGGACTTCTCCGAAGACACCTACCGCGTGCTCACCGCGGTGGACTCGGCGCTGATGGTGATCGACGCCGCCAACGGCGTGGAGGCGCAGACGCGCCGCCTGCTGCAGGTCTGCCGCGCGCGCAACGTGCCGATCATCACCTTCATCAACAAGATGGACCGCGAGGTGCGCGAGCCGCTCGACCTGCTCGACCAGATCGAGCGCGAGCTGGGCATGGCGGCGGTGCCGCTCACCTGGCCGGTGGGCATGGGCTCGCGCTTTCGCGGCGTGTTCGACTTGCGCAGCGACCGCATGCGCGTGTTCCGTGCCGGCGCCGATCGGCTCGACGGCACCGGTGCCGCGCCCGAGGAACTCGGCATCGACGCCTGCATCGAGCGCTTTGCCGACGAGTTCGCGCAGGCGCGCGGCGAGATCGAGCTGCTGCGCGGCGCCTCGCCCGCATTCGACCGCGAGGCGTTTTTGCAGGGCAAGCAGACCCCGGTGTTCTTCGGCTCGGCGATCAACAACTTCGGCGTGCAGGAAGTGCTCGACGCGCTGGTCGATCTGGCGCCGGCACCCGGATCGCGGGTGGCATTGCAGCGCACGGTGGACTCGAGCGAGCCGCGCTTTTCCGCGGTGGCGTTCAAGGTGCAGGCCAACATGGACCCGGCGCACCGCGACCGCGTGGCGTTCTTCCGCGTCTGCTCGGGCCGCTTCGAGCGCGGCATGCAGCTGAAGGTGGTACGCAACGGCAAGCTGATCCGCCCCACCAGCGTGGTGTCGTTCCTGTCGCAGCGGCGCGAGCTGCTCGACGAGGCGTATGCCGGCGACATCATCGGCATCCAGAACCGCGGCACGCTGCAGCTGGGCGACGCGCTGACCGAGGACGAGGACCTGCAGTTCACCGGCCTGCCGTTCTTCGCGCCGGAGATGTTTCGCGAAGTCGAGCTGGCGGACCCGATGCGCTCCAAGCAGCTCAAGCTGGGGCTGGCGCAACTGGGCGAAGAAGGCGCGATCCAGGCGTTCCGCCCGCACACGGGCGCCGCGCTGCTGCTCGGTGCGATCGGCGTGCTGCAGTTCGAGGTGGTGGCGCATCGCCTCACCAGCGAATACGGCGTGGCCCTGCGGCTGGCCTCGTGCAAGTACCAGGCGGCCCGCTGGATCACCGCCGACGATCCGGCCGAGCTGCGCCGCTTCATCGACGCCAACGAAATGCGCGTCGCCTACGACGCGGTGGAGGCGCCCACCTATCTCGCCGCCAGCCAGGCCGAGTTGAACGTCACGCAGGACCGCTGGAAGAAGATCCAGTTTCACGCAATGCGCGACCACGCCGGGCTGGTGTTCCAGAAGTCGCTGCAGGCGGCCTGAGGCCGCTGAGCCTGCGCCACCGCCGCGGCGGCGAGCGCTTGCGGTTCCCGCGCAAGCGACGGGCAGCGCAAAGACACTGGGTTCCCGCCTGCGCGGGAACGACAAGCTTGAGTTCCGGTGCAACGCGCACCGCCCCAGCGCAGGCCGAGTCCCAAGTTGACCTGCGGTAGCGACGCTGGGCCTAGCGAGCCGTTGGTGGGTGCCTGTCGTTCCCGCGCAAACTGGAGCCCAATGTCTCTGCGCTGTGCTCGCGCCATGCACGCCGCCCCGCCCGTCGTTCCCGCGCAGGCGGGAACCCAGTGTCTTTGCGCTTGCGCTGCCGTGCGACACACGCCACCCCAGCGCAGACCGACGACCACGTTCGCCCGTCGTTCCCGCGCAGGCGGGAACCCAGTGTCTTTGCGCTTGCGCTGCCGTGCGACACACGCCACCCCAGCGCAGGCCGACGCCCACGTTCGCCCGTCGTTCCCGCGCAGGCGGGAACCCAGTGTCTCTGCGCTGTGCTCGCGCCATGCACGCCGCCCCGCCCGTCGTTCCCGCGCAGGCGGGAACCCAGTGTCTTTGCGCTTGCGCTGCCGTGCGACACACGCCACCCCAGCGCAGGCCGACGCCCACGTTCTCCCGTCGTTCCCGCGCAGGCGGGAACCCAGTGTCTCTGCGCTGTGCTCGCGCCATGCACGCCGCCCCGCCCGTCGTTCCCGCGCAGGCGGGAACCCAGTGTCTTTGCGCTTGCGCTGCCGTGCGACACACGCCACCCCAGCGCAGGCCGACGCCCACGTTCTCCCGTCGTTCCCGCGCAGGCGGGAACCCAGTGTCTCTGCGCTGTGCTCGCGCCATGCACGCCGCCCCGCCCGTCGTTCCCGCGCAGGCGGGAACCCAGTGTCTTTGCGCTTGCGCTGCCGTGCGACACACGCCACCCCAACGCAGGCCGACGCCCACGTTCGCCCGTCGTTCCCGCGCAAACTGGAACCCAATGTCTCTGCGCTGTGCTCGCGCCATGCACGCCGCCCCGCCCGTCGTTCCCGCGCAGGCGGGAACCCCGTGTCTTTGCGCTGCCCGTGAAAGACGCGGCGCCCCGGCGCCGGCCGGCCCCCTCGTCGCGCTCGCATCGCGCGACCCCAGCGATCCACGCAACGCAACGCCGTCATCGCGTCACCGTCGGCGTCAACCCATTCGGCGCCGCATCGCTTAGATGGGCTGCCCCGCCGCGCGACGGCCCGAACTCGCCTGGCAAAGTCCGAGACCGGCCCCCGGTCGCGCCGACGTCTGAACCACCCACCCCCCAAGTTGCTCCCGACGACCCGTCCCCTGCCGTACCTGTTCGCCTTCGGCATCACGCTGGCGATGCTCGCGCTGCGCTACGCCGCGCAGCCCTGGCTCGGTCCGACCGCACCGCTGATCCTGCTGCTGGCTGCGCCGGTCATGGCCGCCTATTACGGCGGCTTCGGGCCGGGGCTGGTGTCGACGGCGCTGGCCGGCATCGCCGGCATGGCGCTGTTCGTGCTGCCGACCGACGCCCTGCCGTCGCCGCAAGCCAGGGATTGGCTGGCACTGGCCGTCTTTGTCGGCATCGGCGCGCTGGTCAGTTGGACGATTGCCGCGCGACAACAGGCCCTGGGGCGACTGCAGGCCGAGCACGACCAGATGACCGAGGTGCAGGCCGCGCTGGCCGCCCGCGAGCGGCGCATCCGCGATCTGATCGATGGTGCGCCCCTGGCGATGCTGCTGATCGACGGCAACCACATCGTCTTCGCCAACGGCCCGGCCGAGCGGCTGCTCGGCTACACGCGCGCCGAGTTCGAGCGGCTGACCATCGAGCAATTGCTCCCGGCGCGCTTTCGCGGCGGCCACGCCGCGCTGCGCGAGTCGTTCCGCCGCATCCCGGCCTCGCGTCCGATGGGTGCCGGGCGCGATCTCTACGCGCTGCGCAAGGATGGCAGCGAGGTGCCGGTGGAGATCGCGCTGAACCACCTGCCGGGCGAAAACGGCGGCGCACTGGTGCTGACCTCCATCACCGACATCAGTGCGCGCAAGCTGGCCGAGCGCGAGCGCACGCACCTGGCCGACATCGTCGACGCCTCGGCCGACGCCATCATCAGCCAGACGTTGCAGGGCACGGTGACCTCGTGGAACGCCGGCGCGGCGCGCCTGTTCGGCTACGCCGCCGACGCGATGATCGGGCGACCCATGGATCCGCTGATCCCGCCCGAGCTGCGCGCCGACGAGGCGCGGCTGTTGGCGCGACTGGCACGCGGCGAAGCGGTCGACGACCACGAGACCGAGCGCCTGCATGCCGACGGCCGCCGCATCGCCGTCAGCGTTGCGCTGTCGCCATTGCGCGATGCGAGCGGCCAGGTGTCCGGCGCCGCCGCCATCGCGCGCGACATCACCGACCGCAAGCGCGACGAACGCGCGCTGCGTATCAGCGAAGAGCGCTACGCGCTGGCCGCCCGCGCCACCTACAACGCGATCTGGGACTGGGACCTGGCCACCGATGCGCTGCACTGGAACGACGTCATGCACGAGCTGTTCGGCTACCTGCCCGACCGCGTGCCTGCGCACATCAGCTGGTGGCTCGAGACGATTCACCCCGACGATCGGGCCCGCGTGGAGCGCAGCATTCACGCCGTGATCGACCGGCAGCCCGGCGCGCCGGGCAACGGCCGGCAGTGGGCCGATGAGTACCGCTTCCGCCGCCATGACGGCTCCTACGCCTTGGTCACCGACCGCGGTCTGGTGGCGCGCGACGCGCAGGGGCGCGCGATCCACATGATCGGCGCCATGAGCGACGTCACCGCCGAACGCGAGGCGCTCGCCACGCTGCATCGTCACGAGGCGCATCTGGCCACGGTCTACCAGCAGACCGGCGCGGCCCTGGCCGAGACCGACGCCCAGGGTCGCTTTGTCGAAGTCAACCAGCGCTATTGCGAACTGGTGGGCCGCACGCGCGACGATCTGCTCGGCCTGAGCATGCAGGACGTCACCCATCCTGACGACCTGGCGTGGAACGTGCCGCTGTTCGAGCAGCTGATGGCCTGCGGCACGCCGTTTTCTGCGGAGAAGCGCTATCGCTGGCCCGACGGCAGCGACGTCTGGGTCACGCTCAGCGTGACGCGCATGCAGGCGCCGGGCGAACCGCTGCGCGGATTGGCGGTGGCGATCGACATCACCGCCCGCAAGACGGCGGAGGCGCGGCTGCGCGACAGCGAGGCACGCTTTCGCACCGCGGTGGATGCCGCCAGCGACATCCTGTGGACCAACGATGCCGCCGGCCGCATGAGCGACGCGCAGCCCAAGTGGGCGGCGTTCACCGGCCAGTCGTTCGAGCAGTACGCGGGCGTTGGCTGGTCCAGCGCCCTGCATCCGGACGACGTCGCACCCACGCTTGCGCTGTGGCGCACGGCCGTGGATACCGGCACCCGCTTCGCCTGCGAACACCGGCTGCGCCGGCACGACGGCGTGTACCGGCGCTTTGCGGTGCGCGCCCTGCCGGTGCGCGACACCGCCGGCGGCACGCGTGAGTGGGTCGGCGTGCATACCGACATCACCGACCTGCGCGAGGCCGAGACCCAGCTCAAGCAGGCCGACCGGCGCAAGGACGAGTTCCTCGCCACGCTCGCGCACGAACTGCGCAACCCGCTGGCGCCGCTGAGCAACTCGCTGCAGATCCTCGAACGCACCGACGACACGCGCGTGATCGCCCCGCTGCGGCAGATGATGTGCCGGCAGGTGGCGCAGCTGGTGCGGCTGGTCGACGACCTGCTCGAGGTCTCGCGCATCACCAGCGGCAAGTTGAAGCTGCAGCGCAGCCGTGTGTCGTTGCGGCAGGTGATCGACGCCGCCATCGAGAGCGCGCGTCCGCTGATCGACGCGCAGCACCACCGCCTGGTGGTCGACTGGCAGGTCGACGACGCCACCATTGACGGCGACCCGATGCGGCTGGCGCAGGTGTTCACCAACCTGCTCAACAACGCCGCCAAGTACTCGGAGCCTGGCGGCACCATCACGCTGTTCCTGCGCTCACCGCGGCCCGATCGGGTGAGCATCCGGGTGCGCGACACCGGCATCGGCATCGACCCGGCCTCGCTGCCGCGCGTGTTCGACCTGTTTGCGCAGATCGACAACGGTGCAGACAAGGCCCAAGGCGGCCTCGGCATCGGCCTGTCGCTGGCGCGCCGGCTGGTGGAGCTGCATGGCGGTCGCATCATCGCGCACAGCGACGGCGTGGGGCGCGGCGCCACGTTCACCGTCGACCTGCCGGTGGCGCGGCCGGACGACGCCGCCGACCTGGCCGAACTGGCGCCCGCCACCCACACCTCGCGCTGCCTGATCGTGGTGGCCGACGACAACCGCGACGCCGCCGACAGCCTGGCGATGATCCTCAAGCTCGGCGGCCACGACGTGCACACCGCCTACGACGGCCGCGAGGCGCTGCATGCGGTGCGCGCCTACCGGCCGCACATGGCGATCCTCGACATCGGCATGCCGGAGCACGACGGCTGCGACGTCGCGCGCCAGTTGCGCGACGAACCGTGGAGCCAGGATCTGGTGCTCATTGCGCTCACCGGCTGGGGCCAGGACGTCGACCGCCAGCGCACCACCGCCGCCGGCTTCGACCATCACTTCACCAAGCCGGTGAATCACACCGAGCTGGAGGCGCTGATCGACCGGCTCGACGTCTGCGACCGCGCGCCGGCCACAGGTCAATGAGCGAGCAGCCGTGTGACTTGCCTGACGCAGCACCTCACCCGACATGAACAACGGATAAGCCCAGGCGAACCGCACCAGCTTGGCGGATCGCCCCCAGGGGCCCCTTGGAGAATCACGCATTGCACGGCTGCCATCCTGCAGCGCGCCTTCTCCTGAGCGACTGACTTCTCGCCCCGCCATGAACACCCTTGTCCGCCTGGTCTTCTCGAGCGATGTCACCGGCACGCTCGACGCCCGCGTGCTGCAGCAGATCGCCGCCGCGTCCGAACGCAACAACTGGCGCGACGGCATCACCGGCGTGCTGCTCACGGGTCCGAACAGGTTCGTGCAGGTGCTCGAAGGCGAGCGCGCCGATGTTTCCGCCTGTTTCGCCCGCATTGCCGGCGATGCCCGCAACCGCGGCTGCCAACTGCTCAGCCTCACCTACCTCGCGCGCCGCCGGTTTGCGCGCTGGACCATGCACGAGATCGCCGTCACGCCCGAGACCGTGGAGGGCATGGACCGGCTGCTCGATGAACTGGAGCACAGCGCCGTGTCTGCCGCCCAGGCGCTGGCCGACGAGCGCCTGAGCCGCCTGCTGCAACTCGTCGGCCTGCCCGCCGTTGAACCGCTCGCTGCCGAGTCGGACCGCGCTGCCACCGCTGCTCCCGCTGCTCCCGAAGCGCCCGCGACGGCCTGACATCCTGCCGGCGGGGCGCCTCGCGCGATGAGTTTTCGATCAATGTCATCGGCGGTCGGCCCGATCCAATGGTGAGGCGGGCGCTCGCAAGTTCCGCGCGGAGAATCGCCCGCAGTTCTTGCATGTAGGCCTATGGCCGCCACGCTTTCATATGCAAAACAGATCAAATTGAAGGTGAATTCGCATATGCTTCGGCATGGCTGCCCTGGACACCTTCATCGACGACCGCCTTGCGGCAGGCCGGGGCTGGTTCAGTCGCGACGAAGCGGTCGCGTCCGGCATCGCCCTGAGCACCCTGTCACCGGCACTGACGCGTGCCGTCGCCAAGGGCAAGCTGGCCAGTCCAAGGCACGGCTTCTACCTCATCGTGCGGCCAGAACACAGAGCGGCAGGTGCCGCCGACCCGGCCGAGTGGATCGACCCACTGATGAAGCATCAGGGCCTGGGCTACCGGGTGTCGCTGCTGCGTGCGGCGGCTCATCACGGCTCGTCGCACCAGGCGGCCATGATCTTCCAGGTGGTGGCGCCGCGCCAACTGCGTGATCTGACGCTGGGCGCGCATCGCCTGCAGTTCATCTACCAAGAGCCGGCGGCCTTTGCCGCTTGCAACGAAGCCTCGCTCGTCGATGCCATCAAGACGCCCGCCGGCTTCGCCGTCGTGGCGGGCGTCGAGCTGACCTTGCTCGACTGCGTGCGCTACATGCATCGGGCCGGTGGCCTTGGCAGCGTGGCACAGATCGCCAAAGACCTTGGCGCGCTCGCGGATGCGCGCCGGCTGGCACGGGCTGCAGCGCACTACGAAGGCGCCGCGGTGCGCCGCCTGGGCTACCTGCTGGAACAGGCGGGGCACACCAAGCAAGCGAAGGCGTTGCGCGTCTACGCTGAAACCACGAGGCACTTCGCGCCCCTTGACCCCGGCGTCAAACCGATCGTGGCCGCACTGGCGGAGGTTCCGGAGCGCGATGCCACCTGGAAGCTGCTCATCAATGAAGTGGTCGAGGTGGACGCTTGATTCCCCAGGTGGTCGCGCAGCTGCGCACCAAGTACCCAAGGCTCTTGACGTGAGTCGAGCAACAGCAACAGGACACCTTGCGCGCGAGGCGGCGGCCTGACGTCCCTGCGGCGGCGCCCGCAAGGCAACGCGCAGGCACCTCCGCTTGCGGCGAGGAATCGCTGCACGCGCCTGCCAGTCGGCGCGCGCGTCATCTATCCTGCGCCCGTGACCCAGGCCCCCGACCCCCAGCAATCCGCCGCCGCCTTCCTCGCCCGCTGGCAGCACGCCGACGGCACCGAACTCGCCAACTACCAGCTCTTCGTCCACGACCTCGCCACGCTGCTCGGCGTGGACCACCCGCAGCCGGCACGCGAAGACACGCGCGACAACGCCTACGTGTTCGAGCGTCGCGTCACGCTCGCACGCGGCGACGGCACCAGCAGCGAAGGCCGCATCGACTGCTACAAGCGCGGCGCCTTCGTGCTGGAGGCCAAGAAGATTCGCGCCGGCGCCAGTACCCGCGGCTTCGACGACGCCCTGCTGCGCGCCCGCAGCCAGGCCGAGACCTACGCCCGCGCGCTGCCCGCCGATGAAGGCCGCCCGCCGTTCCTGCTGGTGGTCGATGTGGGCCACGTGATCGAGGTCTATGCCGAGTTCACGCGCAGCGGCGCCACCTACACGCCGTTCCCCGACCCGCGCTCGCACCGCATCCGCGTCGCCGATCTTGCCCAGCCCGAGGTGCAGCAGACGCTGCGCGCCATCTGGACCGACCCGCTGGCGCTCGATCCCGCCAAGCGCTCCGCGCGCGTCACGCGCGAGATCGCCGCGCAACTGGCGCGCGTGGCCAAGGCACTGGAAGCCGCCGGCCACGCGCCCACGCGGGTGGCTGCCTTCCTCAGCCGCTGTCTGTTCACCATGTTCGCCGAGGACATCGGCCTGCTCCCGAAGCGCGCCTTTGCCGATCTGCTGGAGCGCTACACCAGCAAGCCCGACGTGCTGGCGCGTCAGCTCGAAATCCTGTGGCACAACATGGACCGCGGCGAGTTCTCGCCGCTGCTCGAAACCACGCTGCTCAAGTTCAACGGCAAGCTCTTCAAGCAGCCCGAGGCGTTGCCGCTGGCGCGCGAGCAGATCGAGCTGCTGCTCGCGGCCGCGCGCGCCGACTGGAAGCAGGTGGAACCCGCCATCTTCGGCACCCTGCTCGAACGCGCGCTCGACCCCGACGAGCGCCATGCGCTGGGCGCCCACTACACGCCGCGCGCCTACGTGGAGCGGCTGGTGCTGCCCACCATCATCGAGCCGCTGCGGCAGGACTGGCAGCACGTGCAGGCCGCCGCGCTGGTCTTGGTGAACGAAGGCAACAGCAAGGCCGCCGAGGAAGCGCGCCGCCTGGTGCGCGAGTACCTGATGCGCCTGTGCGAGGTGCGCGTGCTCGACCCGGCCTGCGGCAGCGGCAACTTTCTGTACGTGGCGCTGGAGCAGATGAAGCGCCTCGAAGGCGAAGTGCTGAACTTCCTCGACGCGCTCGGCGACACGCAGGGCCGGCTCGATCTTGCGGGCGTAAGCGTGGACCCGCACCAGCTGCTCGGCATCGAGCTGAACCCGCGCGCGGCCGAGGTGGCCGAGATGGTGCTGTGGATCGGCTACCTGCAGTGGCACTTCCGCACCCGCGGCAACGTCAACCCGCCGCTGCCGGTGCTGAAGGACTTCCACAACATCGAATGCCGTGACGCCGTGCTCGCCTACGACCGCGTCGAGTACGAGACCGATGCGAACGGCAAGCCCGTCACGCGATGGGACGGCAGGACGATGAAGCCGCACCCGGTGACGGGACTCGATGTGCCCGACGAGCGCGCGCAGGTGCCGGTCGAGAAGTATGTGAACCCGCGCGCGGCCACGTGGCCCGAGGCGGACTTCATCATTGGCAATCCGCCTTTCATTGGCGCAAGCAATGTTCGGCGCGCGTTGGGTGACGGCTACGCCAACGCACTTCGCGCGACCTGGAAGGCGGTGCCGGAGAGTGCGGATCTCGTGATGCACTGGTGGCACATCGCTGCCGAACGCGTCGCGGAGGGCAAGGCAAGGCGCTTCGGGTTCATCACGACCAACAGCCTGCCGCAGTCGTTCAATCGCCGCGTCGTCGCTGCGGCTCTCGACGCCTCGCCGTCAGTGCGACTTGTATTCGCGATTCCCGATCACCCGTGGGTCGACAGTGCGGACGGCGCGGCAGTGCGCATCAGCATCACCGTAGTGGCACAAGGTGCGGCCGAAGGCGAACTGCTCACCGTCATCAGCGAAGTCCCGTCGGACGACGGCAGTTCGGCTGTCACCCTCGCCCGCCAGACGGGTGTGATCCACGCCGATCTACGCGTCGGCGCCAATGTCGCGAAGGCGCAGCGACTTAAGTCCAACGCGATGATCAGTTCACCCGGCTTCAAGTTGCACGGAGCTGGTTTCATCGTGACGGAGGCAGAAGCGGAGCAATTCGTTCTCGCGCACGGAACAGAAGTGGCGTCGGTGATGCGCCCGTATCGCAACGGGCGCGATCTGACCGACCGGCCGCGCGGCGCATACGTAATCGACCTCTTCGGCGTGTCCGCAGATGACGTTCGGGCACGCTTCCCGGCGATCTACCAGCGCCTCGTCGATCGAGTGAAACCCGAGCGTGATGCGAAGGCGCATACAAAAGACGGTGCCGGCTACGCTGCGATGTGGTGGCTTCACGGAAAGCCTCGCCCGAATCTCCGAACTGCGCTCAAGGGATTGCCGCGGTACATCGCTACTGTTGAGACAGCGAAGCACCGGACGTTTCAGTTTCTTGACGCTGCGATTGCGCCTGACAACAAGCTGGTCGTGATTTCCACCGAAAGCCCTCACCATCTCGGAGTGCTTTCGAGTCGAATCCATTGGATTTGGGCGCAGGAGTCAGGCGCGCTTCTAGAAGATCGGCCCGTGTACCCAAAGTCTGAGTGCTTCGAGAAGTTCGCTTTCCCGACCATCGCTGAGGATGCGGAGCAGCGCATTGCAAAGCTCGCTTCGCAAATCGACGCCCACCGCAAACGCGTCCAGTCCCAACACTCCGACCTCACCCTCACCGGCCTCTACAACGTCCTCGAAAAGCTCCGCCGCGGCGAGCCGCTGAACGCGAAGGACAAGACGATCCACGACCACGGCCTGGTGTCGGTGCTGCGCGACCTGCACGACGACCTCGACCGCGCGGTGTTCGCCGCCTATGGCTGGAGCGATCTGGCAGCCGCCCTCGTCGGCCAGCCCGGCGCCACCACGCCGTGGCCGGAGAAGCCGGCCGAGCAGGCCGCCGCCGAGGAAGAACTGCTGTCGCGCCTGGTGGCGCTCAACGCCGAGCGCGCCGCCGAAGAAGCGCGCGGCCTGGTGCGCTGGCTGCGCCCCGAGTTCCAGGCCGCTGCCGGCGCGCAGCCCGCGGCACAGACCGAGATCGATACCGGCGATGACGCTGCAGACCCCAGCGCTGGCACCGACGCACCCGCCGCCAAGTTGCCGACGCTGATCGGCAAGCGCGCGCCGTGGCCCGCCACGCTGCCCGAGCAGATTCGCCTGGTGGCCGACACCGTGACCCAAGCCGCCCGCCCGCTCGACCTCGACCAGCTCGCCGACCACTTCACCGGCCGCGGCGCGTGGAAGAAGCGCCTGCCCGACATCGTCGACTCCCTCGCCGCCCTCGGCCGCGTTCGCGTCCATGACGACAGGACCATCGCCCCGCGCGCGTGAACCGAGATGAAGCCTAGTGTCGACTTCCAAGCCGTCGTAGCGTTCTTCCTGACGATCGCCGCTCTGTTGGCGGCGGGCGCATTCGCACGAAGGCAATCCATACCCGTTGCTGTTGCGCTGGTCTTTAGCTTCTGTGTAGGTCTCTGGCTCTGGTGGCCTGTCCTGGCGCCTTGGCTAGCGCAGCTAGAGGGACCCACGGACCTAGGCGAGTTCGGGGACATGTTCGGTCCTCTCTCTGCATTGTTTTCGTCGCTTGCTCTTCTTGGCATTGCAGTGACTGTCTGGTTCGAACGCGACGTCAACCGACGCCAACGAGACGAGAGTCAGCGCCAGCAAGGACTTATCCAGCAGCAAGCATTCGAGTCGACGTTCTTCAATCTGGCTGCGCAGTTTCGTGCCCTTCGACCAACTGAGCTTGTCGACCCCCAAAGCACGATTGGGCGTCGCAGCCACTTTTCCGAGGCTGCTGCCGAGCTGGCCGCGACATTCGTCGAGGGATCGTTCTGCGAGCAGCCGGCCGATCAGCGCGAAAGCGTCATCGCCGACGAGTTGTTTGACCCCTTCTACGGCGCGAACGTGGACACACTTGGCCCATACTTCCGCTTGCTCGAACAGTGGCTTTTGTTCATCGAAGGTTCCGTTCTGACCGCGCAGGCAAAGGGCGCCTACATGGACCTCGCGAAGGCTCAGCTCTCGAACAGCGATCTAATTGTCTTGGCGGTCGCCGCAATGACGCCGACTCGCTCCTCGCTCAAGCGTCTGATCGAAACCCACGCGTTGCTTGAGCACTTGATCGATCAAGACCCAACTTGTGAGTTTCGACTGGCCGTCCAAGGCGTCTTGCCCCGCTCGAGCTTTTCGAGCAGGACTAATCCGAAATGGGGCTCGGCTGGCTTCACCTCGACTGTCGCGCCACCCGCTACCCCTTGATACTCCTGGCACGAACTTCGAAGAGTGACCCGCCGGTAGCCTGCCCGAGGCGCAGACACATCCTGACCGCCCTCGCTTCCAGCGCAGCGGCGTCGCTCGCGGGCTGCCGATCTGTCGCAGGCGACCGCACGGCAGGCGTGCCTGACTGTAGCGTGGCCGCCTTGCTCGCGCGGCTTGAGGCACTGCGCGTCGATGCGCGCATCCCGGGTATGGCGGTGGCCATGCTGCGCGATGGTCGGGTGCTGGCGCTGCAGGGACTCGGCAAGGCCGATGTGGAGGCCGCGGTCGCAGTCACGCCCGACACGCCGTTCAACATCGCCTCCGTCACCAAGCCGATCGCGGGCGTGGTGGCGATGCAGCTCGCGCAGGCGGGCCGGCTCGATCTGGATCGGCCGATGCAGTCGTTCGCCGGATTCAGCGAGTTCTGCGCGGCAGCGCGCAGCTCGCCCGGGCCGTTCTTCCGGGACGTGGACTGCACCCATCCGCGGCTCACGCTGCGCGCGGTGCTGTCGATGGCGGCCAATGGCGAGCCGGGCACGCGCTTCTTCTACAACCCGCCGCTGTTCTCGTGGGCTTCGCGGCCGATGGCGGAAGTCGCAGGCATGCCGTTCTCGTCGCTGGTGCAAGCGCAGGTGTTCGATGCGGCCGGCATGACATGCTCAACCCGCGTGCATCGCGCGCTGCCGTTGCGCGCCGATCTGGCCGCAGCGCTGGCGCCGCCATATCGCATCAATGCCGACGGCCGGCCGCAGCGCAACGCGCCACCGCCGCCGCAGGGCGACGGTGCGGCGGGCGGCGTGATCTCCACGGCGCGCGACCTGGCGCGCTTCGACCAGGCGCTGGATGACGGTCGGCTGCTGCCCGCGGCGGCGCGGCAGGCACTGCTGCAGCCCGCCGCACCCGGATTGCCCTACGGCCTGGGCTGGTACCTCGGCCGCACGGCTGGCCGCGCCGGCGAGCGCGCGGTGATCTGGCACAGCGGGCTGTGGGAGGAGCGCTACTCGGCGCTGTATCTGAAGCTGCTGCCGACCCCAGCCGCGACCGGCGCGACCCTGATCCTGCTTGCGAACAGCGATGGCCTGCGCTGGGAGTCGCGCCTGGACGAAGCCACCCTCGCCCGCTCACCGTTTGCGCAGGCGTTTCTCGCGGCGATGGCGTAGCGGCTGCGGATCTTGGATGCTGCCGACGCAGCGCGCAGTCGCCGTCCGAGCGCGCGCCGTCGTACGCCACCGAAGGAACGCGCCGCACACGAGCCACCGCGGCCCCTTGCGAGCGCAGCCGTTGCCACGGCCGAGCGTGGCCGCTGCGCCGCTGCCGCCGGCCGGCAGCGTTTATCGGTGCAGCCGCAACGGCCGGACCGAGTACTCGGACACGCCCTGCCCCGGAGGAGCCGTGGTCGATGTGCGACCGGCGATCAACCGCTACGCCACACCGCAGCCGCCTGCCTCTGCGTCACCCTGGCAGCAGCCCCAGGCACCGACGGAATTGCTACCCGCAGAACCGGCCCCCGACAGCGAGCGCGCCAGCCGGGCCGCCAACGCGGCTAGGTGCGAACTGCTTTGGCGCGCCATTGATCAGAACGATGCTGCCGCCCGCGCGGGCGGCAGCGCGCAACACCAAGACTGGCTTCGCGTGCAGCGGCGCAAGCTGGAGGACGAACGCTTCGAGCGGCGGTGCTGAGCTATCGAATCGCGTCGCCATGCCACGCCGGTGCGTGCTGGCCGCGGTCGCGTCTGGCCGCGGCCGTGGCGCCGGCAGGCTGTCGTTCGTCAGGCATCGCGGCGAGTGCGGGATCAGCAACGACCGCTACGGCCGATCAGGGTTGATGGATCGCCTGGATGCTCTGCGCCGCACAGTCGCGCATGCCAAGTCTCGTGGGGCGAGGCGCGCGCACGCGCTCCATGAACACCCGCCAGCGACCGACACGCCGATGCGCTGCGGCCGAACTGACGCCGCACCGCAAGCAGCCCCACGCCGGCGAGCACGGCGAACGCCGCACCGGCCAGGAAGGTCGCCTGTGCGCCGAGCGTGTCCCACAGCAGGCCCGCCACCACACTGGCTGCGAGCAGCGCAACACCGGTCACCAGGTTGAACACGCCGAACGCGGTGCCGCGCAGTTCCGGCGGTGAGGTATCGGCCACCAGCGTGGCGAGCAGGCCCTGCGTGAAACCCATGTGCAGCCCCCACAGCGCCACGCCCACAGCCACGCCCGCCAAGCCCGGCATCAACGCGAGCACCAGGTCGGCTGCGACCAGCAATACCAGGCCGATCATGAGCACCCGGTGGCGACCGCCGCGGTCGGCGAGGATGCCGGCCGGATAGGCCGCCAGTGCATACACCACGTTCATCACCACGAGCACGGCCGGCACCAGCATGATCGGCAGGCCCACAGCCTGCGCGCGCAGCACGAGAAACGCCTCGCTGAAGCGCGCCAGCGTGAACACCGTGGCCA
The DNA here is from genome assembly GCA_022843955.1 of Burkholderiaceae bacterium. Classification (GTDB taxonomy): domain Bacteria; phylum Pseudomonadota; class Gammaproteobacteria; order Burkholderiales; family Burkholderiaceae_F; genus JALHMQ01. Next base: position 11,936 of record JALHMQ010000022.1, on the reverse strand, counting down.
CCGCGATGACGAGCCAGTAGGCGCGGCCGAGCCGCGCCAGCTCCGCGCGGTGCAGCGGAAAGCGCACCCGGCGCAGGCCGTCGGCGCGCGCCGGCTCGCGCACCGCGAACACGATCAGCGCCAGCGCGAGGAACGCCGGCACCACGGCAACCCAGAACACGGCGCGGAAGCTGTCGGCGGTGAGCCACATCAGGCCGATGGCGATCAACGGCCCGATGAACGCCCCTGCCGTATCGAGCGCCTGGCGCAGGCCGAAGCTCGCGCCGCGCAGGTGGGCGGGGGCGAGGTCGGCGACCAGCGCGTCGCGCGGGGCGCCGCGGATGCCCTTGCCCACGCGGTCGATGAAGCGGGCCGCCACCAGCCAGCCCACCGAAGGCGCGAGCGGGAAGATCGGCTTGGTCAGCGCCGCCAGGCCGTAGCCCAACGCCGCCAGCAGCTTGCGCTTGCCCAGCCAGTCGGACAGCGCGCCCGAGAACACCTTGGCGATCGACGCGGTCGCCTCCGCCAGACCCTCGATCACGCCCACCGTGGTGGCCGAGGTGCCGAGCACGACCACGAGGTAGACCGGCAGCAGCGCGTGGATCATCTCGGACGAGATGTCCATCAGCATGGAGACGAAGCCGAGCACCCAGATCCCGGGCGGAATGGCGCGCAGCGTGGCGCGGTCCAGTTGGGCGGAGGCTGAGGGGGTCAAGGCGTCGCTTCCTTGCTCTTGATGTTCGCGGCGGTAGACGTGAGGCGAGTCAGGCGATGCGGCGCGCAATCAGCGTAGCGCGCCGCCTGCACGCGCGGGCGTTCGACGGCATGTGACAGCACCACTCCCGCTCCCGGCGCGGTGGTGCTGCATCGGTGACGCGCCCGCAACGTCATCGAGCAACAAGGAGCGGGATGGGCGTCGGCGCTGAAGGTGCCGGCGATCGCCCTGCACAACAACGCGGCCTGCGGCCCGGCGTTTCGCAGCAGCCAACGAGGGAGGCGAACCCCCCTTCGGCAACTGCGTAAGCGCAACGCTTCGCGGTCGACACGGTGCCGATCCATGGTCTACGGGTCCCAATGGAAGATCCCCGTCATGAATGGTCGGACTGGCTCAGCACTACCACGCACTCACGTGTTGCCGCTCTGACGAATCCAGCTGCCGCGTCATCTAGGATGACGATTCCGCGTCGCATCCGAATTGAACCCCGAGAAAACCCAGACATGCTTGTGGGCCCTGACACAGGCGCGCTGCTGCGCGCGCTGGGTGAGTCCCGAATAGGCGCTTTCGAGTGCGACCATCGGCTCGGCCTGCTCCATGCCGGCGACGTTGCGCGCGCCGCGTTTGCGCTTCCGCCGAGCGAGCAGATATGTCTAGGTCGCTGGCAGATGCCCGCGGCGATCGTGGCGTCGCTCGATCCTGCCGGCGAGCCTCGGTTCTGTTTCGAACAGCGAGTGACCGAGACGGGAGGTCGGCCGGATGGGTTCCTGGTCCAAGGGGTCACCCTGTTCGAAGACTCCCCGGGGCACCGGCGGGCCACGCGCAGCATCGGCACCGTCATCGACATCGCGGCGCTGAAACAACTTGATCGTCCGGCGCCCGACGATCGCGAATACTTCCTGGAGGCGCTGAAAGAGCGGCTGCGCGCCATCGCCGACCCGGTCGAGGTCCAGTACGAGGCATCGCTCGCGCTGGGGCAGCGGCTCGGTGTCAACCGCTGTGGCTATGCGGAAGACGCCGGCGATGGCGACAGCATCATCGTGACGACGCACCACGTGAGTGGCGTGCCCGCGATCCATGGGCGTCATGCGTACCGGCAGTTCGGGAACACGTTGTTCGACGATCTGAATACCGGTAAGCCACAGGTCACGGCGAACGCGTCGGCTGACGATCGCTTGACGGCCGAGCAGAAGCGCACCTTCCGGGACGTGCAGGTCGAGGCCATGGTCAACGTGCCGCTGATCCGTGACGGCCGCCTGGTGGCCGTCATGTTCGTCCACGATGCGCACCCGCGCACCTGGACCGATGAAGAGATCACGCTGATCGAAGCGGTGTCCGCACGCACCTGGGAGGCGGCCGAGCGAGCCCGTGCCGAATCGAGGCTGGGCGATGCGCAGCGCCGCCTGCGAGGGCAGCAGGATCGATTGCAACTTTTCATCGAACACGCGCCCGCGGGCATTGCGATGCTGGATCGGCAGTTGAACTACCTCGTTGCGAGTCGCCGGTACGCCGAGGACTTCGGTCTGACGACGCATGAGCTGATCGGCCGCGGCCACTACGACGTCTTCCCGGACGTGCCGTCACGCTGGCGCGAGATTCACCAGCGTTGTCTGGCCGGCGACGTCGCCAGCCATGAAGCCGACGCGTTCGAGCGCGCCGACGGCTCGGTCATCTGGCTGCGCTGGAAGGTCCGCCCCTGGCGAGACGACCACGACCAGGTCGCGGGCCTGCTGTTTTTCAGCGAAGTGATCACCGAGAGGGTGCGGGCCGAGGAGCGGCTTCGCGGCAATGCCGAGACGTTCTACCGCCTGGTGGCGGACAACCCCTTCGGTGTCTACGTCATCGATGCCGAGTTCCGGGTCGCCGTTGTCAGCCGCGGTTCGCTTCGCGTGTTCGAGAACGTGCAGCCGGTGGTCGGTCGCGACTTTGCCGAGGTATTGCGCGCGATCTGGGCGGAGCCGTTCGCCACCGAGGCGATCACCCGCTTTCGCCATACGCTCGATACCGGCGAGCCTTTCGTATCGACGCGCATCGGCGAGCAGCGCGGTGACATCAACGCCGTGGAGACGTACGACTGGCGAATCGAGCGCATCGTGCTTCCCGATGGTCGCTTCGGCGTCGTCTGCTACTTCTACGACCTGTCCGACAGGATCCGGATGGAGACGCGCCTGCGGGAGAGCGAAGCCCGCCTCGAAATCGCCACCGCGGCGGCCGGTATCGGCATTTACGACTACGACGTGCGCTCGGGCGCGATCGTGTGGGACCAGCGCGTGCGCGAGATCTGGGGCATCGATCTCGATGAACCGGTGGACTACACCACGTTCGCCGCCGGCCTCCACCCTGATGATGCGCCCGCAACCCACGCCGCCGTCGATCGGGCGCTCGATCCGTCGGGGCCGGGTCGGATGGCTGTCGAGTACCGGGTGATCGACCGCCGCAGCGGCATCACGCGCTGGGTGGCAGCCAGCGGGCGGGTCAGCTTCGACGAGAACCGCCGGCCCCTGCGCCTGATCGGCACCGCCCAGGACATCAGCGAGCGCAAGGCCGTCGAAAACGCGCTGCAGGCTTTCTACGAGGTATCGCCGTTGATGATGGGCACGGTCGAACTGCACCCGGACGGCGACATTGTGCCGCTCTACATCAACCCGGCCATGCGGCGATTCTTCGGACTCGATGCGGCGGACCCGAAAGGGTGCTCGGCGCGCGAGGTGGGGCTGCCGGAGTCGACCGTTGCGCTGTGGCGTCGCAGCTACGAGGCGGCGCGCGACGCCGATGCGCCCGTCTCGTTCGAATACGAGCATCAGACGAGACTGGGATCGGCGACGCGCACCGTGGCCGCCACGGTCGCGAGTCTGGGCAGGCGCGTTGGCTCCGGCGGACTGGCTTTTTGCTTTATTGCGGACGACGTCACCGATCTTCGTCAAGCGCAGCGCGATCTGTCGGTAGCGATCAATTCGCTCGAAGACGCCGATCGGCGCAAGGACGAGTTCCTTGCCACGTTGTCGCACGAGCTTCGCAATCCGCTGTCGCCGCTTCAGGTGGCCGCGGGGATCCTGACCTCACCTCAGGCGGGAGCACGCGAACAGGAGAGTGCCAAGGCGGTCATCCAGCGCCAGGTGCGTCATCTCGGTCTGCTGCTGGACGATTTGCTGGATGTGGCGCGCATCACGCGCGGCAGCCTGGAGTTGCGCCGCGAGCGCGCGACCTTGGCGTCGATCGTCGACACGGCGCTCGAGACCACACAGCAAGCCATGAAGGTCAAGGCGCACCGATTGACGGTGCGCCTGCCGGATCAGCCGGTCTGGCTTGATGTGGACGCGCTGCGGATCTCGCAGGTGCTGACCAATCTGCTTGGCAATGCGTGCAAGTACACGGCACCCCAGGGCCACATCGAACTGGCGGCCGGCGTTGACGCCGACGGCGTGCGGATCCAGGTGCGCGACAACGGAATCGGCATTGCGACCGAGGAGCAGGCGCACGTCTTCGACATGTTTACCCGGTCAGCGAGCGCGCATCGCCACGGCGAGAGCGGGCTCGGGATCGGGCTGGCGCTCGCCCGGGCTCTGGTCGAACTTCACGGCGGCAGCATCACGGCGAGCAGTGACGGGGAAGGAAAGGGCAGCGCGTTTGTCGTCCGTCTGCCGCATGCATCGAGCCTCCCAGGGCCCGAAGCGGAGGGAGTCGACCCACAAACTCTGGATGCGCAAGCACCGGTGCGCGTACTGATTGCAGACGACAACCGCGACGCTGCCGACATGCTCGCCTCGCTTATGGCGCTCAAGGGTCACGACGTTCGGATCGGGTATGGCGGTCGCTCGGCGATCGAGATCGCCGAGTCGTTCGAACCTCAGATCGCCCTGCTGGATGTAGGCATGCCCGACATCGATGGGTACGAGGTCGCGCGTCGACTGCGCGCCATGCCCTGGGCCAACGACTTGATCCTGGTAGCGATAACAGGTTGGGGAGGCAGCGAGGACCGGCGGCGAACCGCCGCCGCCGGCTTCAGTCACCACCTGACGAAGCCAGTGGAGCCCCGCCACGTGATAGATCTCGTCGCAAGTTGTGGTGCCCGCCACTGACCCTTCAGCGCGCACCGGCGAGCACCTGATGCTGCCCCGGTACGCGCCGCGCTAGTAGCCGCGATGGCCGCGTGATTTGGGGTTGAGCCTGTCTTGCCGCCAAGTTCAAGGGTCTCCGCGCGCAGGCGGCGGCATTGATCCAGCCTGTCGTGGTTGACAATGTCCTAACTACAAATTGACAATCTCCGCCCGAAAGGTTGTCAAATTCATGGCCAACGTACGACAGCGCGGCGAGGAGATCCGGCACTTCCTCATCAGCAACATCGCCGATCACAGCAGCGACATCGTGCGGCTGGCGAGCGAGAAGTTCGGCTGCTCGCGGCAGGCGATCAGCAAGCACCTGCAGCGCCTGGTGACCGAGGGCACCGTGCTCATGGATGGCCGCACGCGCGGCAAGACGTACCGGCTCGCGCCGCTGGTTGCATGGAGCAAGGACTACGCATTGGGTCCCGGCCTGTCGGAAGACAAGGTCTGGCGCGAAGACGTCGCGCCCCAGCTCGGCACGCTGCCGGAGAACGTGACGAAGATCTGGCACTACGGCGTCACGGAGATGGTCAACAACGTGATCGATCACTCGAATGCCGCACAGCTGCATATCGCGATCGAAAGAACGGCGGCGTCAGCCCAGATCGAGATCTTCGACGACGGCGTCGGCATCTTTCGCAAGATCAAGGAGGCCGCAGGGCTCGACGACGAGCGCCACGCCGTGCTCGAGCTTGCCAAGGGCAAGTTCACGACCGACCCGGCCAATCACTCGGGCGAAGGCATCTTCTTCACGTCGCGCATGTTCGATGACTTTGCGATCCTGTCGGGCGGCGTCTACTTCTCGCACAAGTTCGGGAACAAGGAAGACTGGATTCTCGGCGGACACGGTCGCGAGCTGGGAACCGTGGTGACGATGCGCCTGGACAACCACACGGCGCGATCGACAAAGAAGGTGTTCGACAAGTTTGCGACCGGTGAGGACTACGGGTTCAACAAGACCGTGGTCCCGGTGAAGCTGACCGAGTACGGCGACGACAACCTCGTGTCGCGCTCGCAGGCCAAGCGGCTGCTTGTGCGCTTTGACCGCTTCAAGACGGTGATGCTGGACTTCGCGAACGTGTCTTCGATCGGCCAGGCGTTCGCGGATGAGGTTTTTCGCGTGTATCCGCTCCGCCACCCCGACGTCGAGTTGCTTGAGGTGAACGCCAACGCAGACGTCAAGCGAATGATCTCGCGCGCACGGGCGGCGCGGCCCTGACCCCGGCGGTGTGCTTCTGGCGGGCGGCTGCAGCGGTTTTGCGCCTGCACCCGAACATCGACGGCATGCTGGTCCGATGCGGTCGGACCGGCGGCAAGGACTGCCGCTGCTGCGCTCAGCCAGCGCCGCGCAGATGCACTTCGATCGTCGCGTGGACGATCTCCTCGTGCACGGCCAGTCGCGCGCGCAGCACATCGGCGGTGAGATCGGGATCGTTCGACACCACGGTGATCGCACAGGCGTAGGCCTGCTTGCCCACGCGCCACACGTGCAGATCGGCGAGACGGGTGTCGAACCGGCCAACTGAGCTGGCTGCGTTGGCCACGCTGGCCGGGTCAGCCGGGGCGCCGGTCATGCCGGCCGGCCGCTCCACCACCTCGCGGATCTCGTCGACCACCGGGTGATCCATCTCGCGGTCGAGCAGCACCTTGGCGGTGTCGCGGATCAGGCCGCGCGCCCAGATCGCCACCAGCACGGCACCGACGATCCCCATCGCGGGGTCAAGCCAGTCCCAGCCGGCGAGCATGCCGCCGACCAGCGCGATGATCGCCAGCACGGAGGTGGCGGCATCGGCCACCACGTGCAGGTAAGCCGCGCGCAGGTTGAGGTCGTGATGGCCGTCGTGCCCGTGATGCGGGTCGCCATCGTGGCCGTGACCATGACCATGTCCATGGTCGTGCCCGGGGTGGTGATGGTCGTGCGCGCGGCCGAGGATCAGCGCGCACACGACATTGACCCCGAGGCCGACCACGGCGACGACGATCGCCTCGCCGTAGCCGATCGGCTGCGGGTTGAAAAAGCGCTCGACCGAGGCCACCGCCATCAGCGCGGCCACGCCCAGCAGCAGCACGGCGCTGGCGAAGCCGCCCAGCACCTCGATCTTCCAGGTGCCGAAGGCAAAGCGCCGGTCGTGCGCATAGCGGCGCGCCGCGGCGTAGGCGAACGCGGACAGGCCGATCGCCAGCGCGTGCGAACTCATGTGGAAGCCGTCGGCCAGCAGTGCCATGGAGTTGAGCCACCAGCCGGCGGTGATCTCGACCACCATCATCGCGAGCGTGATCCACATGACCACGCGCGTGCCGCGCTCGGCGGCGCTGCTGCTGCGGTCGAAGACGTGGTCGTGGGTCCAGCGGGATAGATCGTTCGGCCCACCTGGGCCTACGTCGTGTGTCTGCACCTTGCGTTCTCCCATGGCGCCGCTTGGCTGGCCCGGCATTCAGGCATGCGATCCGCCACCGGCGACTCGCCGCGTTCTCAGCCTCATCTCAGCGAACGGTGAAGCGCACCGTCATCGCCTTCTTGTCGGCGGTGGTCAGCGCCGCCACCACGCGCGCACCCTTGGCCACCTGCACGCCCTTGGCCTCCAGGCGATCGCCGGCGGGCGCCAGTGCGGCCTCGGACTTCTGGGTGCCGTTGAGGATGGTCAGGCGCCCGCTCATGCCGGCCGGATCGACCGGCTTGCCGTGGTCGTCGACGTAGATCGCCGCCACGTCGCCGCGCACCACCAACTCGAAGCCGAGGTCGTGCGCCAACTGCACCACGCCGCCATGGCGCGCCTTGGCTTCGCCATGCGCGAGCGCGGCGGGGCAGGTGATGATCGACAGGGCCGCGAGGGCGGCGGCAAGCTGGGTCTTCATGGGTTGCTCCTTGCGATGGAATAGGGTCCGGCAGATTGAACCGAGGGTTGCGACGAGCGCCTCACGTTGAGTTCGGTCATACGACCTCGGCCGGCTCGCCGGCGGCGGTGGCGCCCTCGGCCAGCAGCGTCTCGGTCGCGGCGCGGCCGAACAGCCAGTACAGCACCGGCGTCAGCACGGTATCGAGAATGGTCGAGCTGATCAGGCCGCCGAAGATCACCACCGCGACCGGATGCAGGATCTCCTTGCCCGGCGCGTCGGCGGCCACCAGCAGCGGCGTGAGGGCAAAGGCGGCCACGAGTGCGGTCATCAGCACGGGGGTCAGTCGTTCCAGCGAACCGCGCACGATCATCGTCTGCGAGAAGGTCTCGCCCTCGAACTTGCACAGGTTCACGTAATGGCTGATCTTGAGGATGCCATTGCGGGTGGCGATGCCGGCCAGCGTGATGAAGCCGACCATCGAGGCGACCGACAGTTGCACGCCGGCCAGCCACATCGCCGCCACCGAGCCGATCAGCGCCAGCGGGATGTTGATCATCACGATCGCGGCCAGCACCGCCGAGCGGTAGCGCGAATACAGCACCAGGAAGATCAGCGCCAGCGACACCAGCGACAGCGCGGCGATCAGGCGAAGGGCCTCCTCCTGCGCCTGGAACTGGCCCTCCAGGCTGATGAAGGTGCCGCCGGGCAGCGCCTGGCGTGCGATCACCGCGCGCACGTCGCGCACCACCGCGCTCATGTCGCGGCCGTCGGTGTTGGCGAAGACGACGATGCGGCGGCGGCCGTTTTCACGGCCGATCTGGTTCGGCCCATCGGTCTCCTCGACGGTGGCGATGGCCGACAGCGGCAGACGGCCGGCCGGCGTGTCGATCAGCGTGCGCGCCAGGTCCTGCGGCGTGCGGCGCTCGTCGGGCAGGCGCAGCACCAGCTCGTAGCGGCGCGCGCCGTCGATGATCTGCGCGCCGTGCGCGCCGTCGGTCAGCGCCTGCAGCAGGCGCAGCGCCTCGCCCGGCGGGAGACCCGCCTGCGCCGCGCGCGCGTGGTCCAGGCGCACGGTGATCTGCGGGATCAGCACCTGCCGCTCGACCGAGAGGTCGACCAGCCCCGGCACCGTGGCCAGTTGGCCGCGCAGCCCCTCCGCCAGCCCGCGCAGGGTGTCGATGTCGTCGCCGAAGATCTTGATCGCCACCTGCGCGCGCACGCCCGACAGCAGGTGATCGAGCCGGTGCGAAATCGGCTGGCCGATCGCCACCTGCGCCGGCAGCACCGCCAACTTCGCGCGGATCTCGGCCATGATCGCCTCGCGGTCGCGCGCCGAGCGGCGCAGGTCGACGTCGATCTCGGTCGAGTGCACGCCCTCGGCGTGCTCGTCCAGTTCCGCGCGCCCGGTGCGGCGGCCGACCTGCACCACCTCCGGCACCTCGCTGATCAGCTCCTCGGCGACCGCGCCGATACGATTGGCCTCGGCGAGCGACGTGCCGGGTGTCATCACCACCCCGAGTACCAGCGATCCTTCGTTGAACGCCGGCAGGAACGCGCGCGGCAGCAACGTCACGCTGGCGGCCGCCGCGATCACGCCCGCCAGTGCCACCGCGAGCAGCGCGCCTGCGCGGGGAAACGACCACCACAGCAGCCGCGTGTCCTGCCGCTTGAGCCAGGCCACCAGCGGGCTGTCGCCATGCTGCAGCCGTTTCATTCTCGGCAACAGGTAGTAGCAGAGCACCGGCGTGACCGTCATCGACACCAGCATCGACGCCGTGATCGACACGATGTAGGCGACGCCGAGCGGCGAGAACAGGCGCCCCTCGATGCCCGGCAGCGCGAACAGCGGGACGAACACCAGCACCACGATCGCGGTGGCATAGACGATGCCGGAGCGCACCTCGACGCTCGCCTTGCGCACCACCTCCAGCAGCGGCACCGGGTCGCCCGCAGCGCGGTTCTGCTTGAGCCGGCGCAGGATGTTCTCGACGTCCACCACCGCGTCGTCGACCAGTTCGCCGATGGCGATCGCCAGGCCGCCCAGCGTCATCACGTTGATCGACAGGCCGAACCACTGGAACACCAGCGCCGCCACCGCCAGCGACAGCGGGATCGCGGTGAGCGAGATGAACGTGGTGCGCGCCGACAGCAGGAACGCGAACAGGATGATCGTCACCATGATCGCGCCGTCGCGCAGCGCCTCGGCCACGTTGCCGACCGAGGCGCGGATGAAATCAGCCTGGCGAAACAGCACGCGCGGCTCGGACAGGCCCGGCGGCAGGCCGGGCTTGAGGGCCGCCAGCGCCGCTTCGATCTGCTGCGTCAGCTGCACGGTGTCGGCACCTGGCTGCTTCTGCACGCTCAGCACCACCGCCGGCAGGCCGTCGTAGCCGGCGTCGCCGCGCTTGAGCGCCGCGGCGTAGCCCACCTGCGCCACCTGCGACAGCAGCACCGGGCGGCCGTCCTTCCATGCCACTGCCATGCCCGCGAGGTGCTCGACGCGATTGCTGCGGCCAAGATGGCGGATCAGGTATTCACGGCCGTTCAGGTCGATGAAGCCGCCGCCGGCATTGGCGCCATAGCCGCGCAGTGCCTGTTCCACTTGCGTCAGCGATACGCCGAACTGCGCCAGGCGGGCGGTGTCCGGCGCCACCCGCAGGGTGCGCACCTCGCCCCCGATCGGGATCACCTGCGACACGCCGGCGATCGACAGCAGGCGCGGGCGCAGCACGAAGTCGGCGTACTCGCGCGCCTGCATCGGCGTCGCAGCCGGCGGGCTGCCCGGGGCGCCGCCCGAGGTGCCGCCCTGATTGCCGCCGGCGCTGCCGATCGGCAGCGCCACCAGCATGATCTCGCCCATGATCGATGACACCGGTCCCATCACCGGCGTGATGTCGGCCGGCAGCTGCTCGCGTACCAGCGCCAGCCGCTCGTTGACGAGCTGGCGGTTGCGGTAGACGTCGGTGCCCCAGTCGAACTCGGCGTAGACGATCGACAGGCCCACGCCCGAGGTCGAGCGCACCCGGGTGACGCCGGGCATGCCGTTGAGCGCCGTCTCGATCGGGAAGGTGACGATCTGCTCGACCTCCTCCGGCGCCATGCCGCCGGCTTCGGTGAGCACGGTGATCTGCGGCTTGTTCAGGTCGGGGAACACGTCGACCGGGGTGCGCCACGCGCTCAACGCCCCATAGGCGAGCAGCAGCGTTGCCACCGCCAGCACGAACAGGCGGTGCTGCAGGCTGTTGCGAACGATCCAGTTGAACATCGCGGTTCTCTTGGCTGGTTCAGCGGATCTGCGCGATCAGGGACGCACCCTGCACCACGACCCGGTTGTCGGCGCCCAGGCCCTGCGTCACGACCACGGAGGACGCATCGAGCGGGCGCACCTGCACCGGCTGCGCAATGAAGCGCTCGGCGCCCGACTTGATCCACACCACATGTTGGTTGGCTGCGCCGCGCACCACGGCCGCGGCCGGCAGCACGATGCCGTCGATGCGTTCGGACAGCTGGGCCACCACCGTGACCGGCTGGCCGAGCGCCAGGGGCGCCGGCTGCCTGCCCGAGTTCTCCACCGCGAACAGCAGCGGCAGCACGCCATCGCGCAGTGCCTGCGGCGCCCCCACCAGCCGCAACCGCACCCCGGCTTCGCCGACCAGCGAGGCCGCCGCAATGTTCCGCGCCAGCGTGACGTCTGCAGTGGTCGCCTCCACCATCAGGCGCGCCGGATCGACGATGTCGAACAGCACGTCACGCGGCTCGACCACCTGACCCAGCACGGCCTCGGCGCGCGCCACCACGCCGTCGACCGGCGCCCGCAACGCCTCGCGCGCAGTCAGGCTGGCCGCCAGCGTGCGCTCGCGCTCGACCAGCCCCTGCGCCTCGGCGCGGGCTGCGTCGATATCCTTGCGCGGCACCGAGCCTTCCAGGCCGTCGAGGCGCGTCACGCGGGCCTCGGCCACCTGGCGCTGCGCCCGCAGCTCGGCCAGCTGTGCCTGCACATTGCCGAGAGCGAACGGATCGGCATGGTGGCGCACATAAGCGAGCACCTGGCCGCGGCGCACCCGCTGGCCGGGCACCGGCAGGCCTTGCTGGCCGGCCTCGATGCGGCCACCGTGCACCGCCTGCACGCGACCGCCCGCGTTGGGGTTGAACGTCACCCGGCCCGGCAGTTCGAGCGTGGCGGCCGCCTGCGCCATGGGCGCCAACAGCGTGCGCACGCCCATGCGCCGCTGCGCCGCCTTGGGCACGTTGACGCTGCCGTCCGGCAGGCGCGCCAGGCCGCCGGCCGCGGTGGCTGCGCC
>JALHMQ010000021.1 GCA_022843955.1 Burkholderiaceae bacterium | reverse complement strand
GTCTGGCGGTCGCGTCCGCCGGCATCGGCATCTGGGACCTCGACACGGCCACCGGCAGGTCGACCTGGAACGAACAGCTGTACACGCTGATGCTGCGCTCGCCCGACGAGCCGGCGCTCGACCTGCTTGCCTGGTCGCAGCACCTGCATCCCGACGATCGCCCGCGCGTGCTCGACCGCCTGCGCCCGCTGCTGCTCGACGGCGGCAGCGATGAGGACTGCTATCGGATCGTCCGCGCCGACCGGTCGGTGATCGAGGTCGACGTCAAGGCCATCGCGATCAAGGACGCCGGCGGCAAGGTCGTACACATGGTCGCCACGGTGCGCGATGTGACCATCGAGCGCATGGCGATCGCCGATCGCGAGCAGTTGCTGAAGCGGTTGCAACTGGCCACCCGGATCGCAAGCATCGGCCTGTGGGAAACGCGCCTGGACGACCGCACCGAGCTGCTCGACGACGCCGTCTGCCGTCTGCTCGGCCTGGGCAGCGGCCCGCAGCTGCGCAGCATGGAAGACTTCGTCGCGCTGGTGCACCCGGATGACACCGGCGCCCTCCTGCGCGACCTGCAGGTGGCGCTCGACTCGACCGCGCCCACCGTGGGTCCGATGGCCTTTCGGGTCGTGCGGCCGGGCGGCGAAATACGCCACGTCATTTCCTACGGGGCGATCGAGCGCGGCGCGGACGGGCGGGCGCACAAGGTCCTCGGCACGGCGCTCGACGTCACCGATCTGAAGCGGGCGGAGCAGAGCGCGCAGCTGGTCGCCGAACGCCTGGCGGTGGCCACCGGACTCGGCGGGCTCGGCGTGTTCGAGCGCGACGCCAACAACCGGTTCATCTACTACGACGGTGTGGTGAGCAGCCTGTGGCGTGACGATGAACTGAACGCGCCCGATGCCATCCTCGACCCGTTGAGTCCCGTGCTGCCCGAAGACCGGCAGCTGCTGGCCGCCGCGCGCCAGCGAATGATGACGGTCGATGAGCCGGTGCGCTGCGAGTTCCGCGTGGCACTGACCGACGGCAGCGTGCGCGAGGTTCTGTCGTGGCGTCGGCGGCGTCTCGACGCAAAGGGAAGCTACGCCGGTGAGATTGGCGCGCTGCTCGACATCACCGACCTGCGCCAAGCGCAGCGCAGCGCGCAGGAGTACAGCACCCGGCTCGCCATCGCCACCGCCAGCGCCGGCATTGGCTGCTGGCAGCGCGCCGTGTCGGGTGGCGCCGAGCAGTGGGACGAGCAGATGTACCTGCTGTGCGACGCTACGCCCGACGACGGCAAGCCGGGCGAGATCCTGGCGCGCTGCATGCATCCGGAAGACCTGCCGCAGTACGACACGGCGCTGGCCGAGGCCGCGGTACGCAACGAGTTCAACTGCGAGTTCCGGGTCCGTCACCGCGACGGCGACTGGCGTTGGATCACCTCGCGCGGCAAGCTGAGCGTGCAACCTTCGGGGGCCACGGAACTGCTGGGGGTCGCGTGGGACGCCACCGAATCGCGAGAAGCGGAAGCAGCGATGCTCGCCAAGGAGGCGGCCGAACGCGCCAGCCGCGCCAAGAGCGAGTTCCTGTCGCGCATGAGCCATGAACTGCGCACGCCGTTGAATGCGATCGTCGGCTTCACCCAGCTGCTCGAACTGGACCCGGGCGATCCGATGACCGCGACCCAGCGCGAGCGGGTTGGCCTGATCCGCAACGCGGGCTGGCACCTGTTGAAATTGATCAACGACGTGCTGGACCTCGCGCGCATCGAATCGGGTCGCAGCAGTGTGGCGATGGAGGTCGTGGCGTGGCGCAGCGTGCTCGACGACGCGATCGCCATGGTGCAGGCCGATGCGACCCAGCGCGGCATCGTGCTGGAGACGCGCCATGCGAGTGATGCGCCCGACAATGTCTGGGCCGACCCGGTACGACTGCGCCAGGTGCTGCTGAACCTGCTGTCGAACGCGGTGAACTACAACCGCGACAACGGCAGCGTGCAGGTGAACGTGCGCAGTGAGAACGACCATATCGTGTTCGCCGTGCGCGATGCGGGGCGCGGCATGAGCACCAGCCAGCTCGCGCGCCTGTTCCAGCCCTTCAACCGCCTGGGCGTCGACACCAACACGCCCGGCAGCGGCATCGGCCTGGCGATCTCGCAGCGGCTGGTGCAGCAGATGGAGGGAGCGATCGAGGTCGACAGCCAGGTCGGCGTGGGCAGCGAGTTCCGCGTGCGACTGCGCTGCGCACGCGTCCAGAAACGGCCGATGGCGGCGGTGACCGGGCCGACGGCGCTGAGCCTGTCGATGCGCGAGGACGTGACCGGCACGCTGCTCTACATCGAAGACAACCCCGCCAATTCCGCCCTGGTCGAGCAGTTCCTGCAGTTCCGGCCGCGCGTCAAGCTGTACCAGGCGGCCGATGGCGCCACCGGCCTGGTGATGGCCGCCGTGTGCCAACCCGACCTCATCCTGATCGACATCCGCCTGCCCGACATGATGGGTGACGAAGTCCTGCAGCAGCTGCGCCGGCAAGCCGAGACGCGCGCGATCACCTGCGTGGCCGTGTCCGCCAACGCCATGCCGCATGACATCGACGCGGCACTGGCAGCAGGCTTTGCCGACTACTGGACCAAGCCGCTCGAGGTGACGCGCTTCCTGCGCGGCATCGACGAGCAGCTGGCTGCTGCGACTGCGGCGCACAGCACGCAGGACGGAGAGGCCGCGTGACAGCGCGCCCCGCCGCGCCCGCCGGCGCATCCAACCCGCAGCGTGCGGCGGCGATCGATCAAGCCGTTGCCGGCACTGCCCACCTGCCGGTACTGCACGGCGATGGCGACCACGCATCGGCGCCCGCACTGGACGGCGTGCTGCTGGCACGCTGGCAGCAAGACGTGGCCCATTGGCCTGGTCCGGCGATGCTGGCCGATGCGCAGCACCGCGTGTGCTTCGTCAATGCTGCCGCCGAGCAGGCAGGCGCGGCGGCGGGCCAGAGCTTCGCGCAGGCATTGGCGGTGCTGACCGAGCATCTTGACCGCCGCGGCCGCCGCCAGCGCGCGGCGATGCCGTTGCGCGTGCTGCAGGTTCACTGTGACGACTTTTCCGGCTGGTTCATCGATGCGGCTGGCGCACTGCCGCTGGACGCGGACGCCGACCGCGGCATCAGCCAGCGCCTGGCCAACTCCAATTTGCGCCTGCAGGAAGAGATCCGCCGGCGCCGCCACCTCGAACGGCAGATGCTCAACGTCGCCGAGCAGGAGAAGCGACGCCTGAGCCTGGAACTGCATGATGGCCTTGGACAGCATCTGGCCGGGGTCGCCTTCGTGGCGCGCGGCCTGGCCGACGCGGTGCATGCCGGCAAGACGCCCGAGGTCAGCGAGATCGACTGGCTGCTGCGGCTGATGAACGAGGCGGTCACGCGCACCCGCAGCCTGGCCCGCGGCCTGTGGCCGGCGAGCCTGGAACGCGGCTCGCTCGGCGACTCGATCCGCCGCCTGGCAGAGGACCTCGAGTCGATCTACGGCATCTCCTGCGCGGTGCACATCGACGAGGAGCCGGCGATCGCCTCGCCAGCGGCCGCGTATCACATCTTCCGCATCGTGCAGGAGGCGGCGAACAACGCCATCAAGCACGCGCACGCGCGGCGCCTGGAGTTCCGCTGCGAGCGCATGGGCAACGACATAGAAATCAGCGTGCTCAACGACGGGGTACCGATCGATCCGTCGAAGCTCGCCGGCGCCAAGGGCATCGGCGTGGCAGGCATGCACCTGCGTGCCGACGCGATCGGCGGAACCATATCGATCGAACCCCGCCCGGCGGGCGGGTCCGAAGTGATCCTGCAACTGGCCTCGAGCGGCCGGCACACAGAAAACCCCTAGGGAGTCTCATCCGTGAACGATTTCAACAAGGCGCAATTGCTGGTGGTCGACGATCACCCGATCGTGCGGCACGGCATCGTGCAGCTGCTCAACCGCCAGCCCGACATGGAGGTGGTGGCCGAGGCCGACGATGCCGAAAGCGCACTCAACCACCTGCGCGAGCGCAGCTTCAACCTGATCGTCACCGACATCTCGCTGCCTGGGCTGTCGGGCCTCGACCTGATCCGCCGCATCAACGCCACCAAGGACGCGCCTCCCATGCTGGTGCTGTCGATGCACGAGGAGTCGGTCTACGCCGAGCGGGCGCTGACTGCCGGCGCACGCGGCTTCGTGATGAAGCAGGAAGCGCCGGACAAGCTGGTGGCGGCGGTGCGCAAGCTGCTGGCCGGCGGCATCTACCTGTCGCCGCAGATGGAAGAGCGGATGCTGATGACGCTGGTGCGCGGCAAGCCCGCCTCGACCGAACCGAGCCTGTCGGTGCTCACCGAGAGGGAGTTCGAGGTGCTGCAGATGATCGCGCAGGGGCTGACCTCGGCCCAGATCGCGGTGCGCGTGAATCGCTCGATCAAGAGCGTGGAGGCGTACCGCACCTCGTTGCGCACCAAGCTGGGGGCCAAGACAACGGTCGACCTGGCGCGTCTGGCGCTGGAGCACTTTCCGCACGTGCCGCGTTCGTCGACGCCGAAGTGAGTTTTCATCTGGCGACGGACTGACACCGCGCGACAGCGCCGCCGAACCTCAGCCAGCGCGCGCGAGCCAGCGACCGACCCAGGTACGCGGCGGCTCGCGACCGGTGCGCACATAGTCGATCGCAACATCGTCGCCCAGCAGGCGTTCCTGCACCCGTTCGGCGCCCTCTTCTCCTGCGAACAGCACCCGATCGCCCGCCGTCAGCGGCGTGCTCTCGTCCGGCAGCATCGCGTCGCGGCCGTTGTGCAGCAACAGCAGCGGCGTGCCCTTCAGGCGCAGTCGGCGATCATCGGGATCGATCAGCAGGTGCGCGATGGTCAGCCGCGGCTCGGGCTGCTCGATCAGCGCGCGACGCACTCCCAGTTGCACCGGATCGCAGGTGACGCTCCAGGTGTGCGGCACCTGGGCACCGATCAAATCCTGCACGCGGCCGCACACGCCCTGCGCCCAGGTGTTGCTTTCGGCCCGTGCGCGCAGCAGGAAGCGGTTGAGCAGCGGCGTGGTAAGCATCTGCACGCACTCGTGCGTCATCAGCTGCGCCTGCACGAAGCTCATGTTGGCGCGCGCGGCATCGATCAGGCTGCGATTGGTCGCGTGGTTCTGGCGGATCACGACGAACAGCCGCGGCCGCAGCCGGCGCGCGGCGATCACGATGGCGAGGTTGTTGGCATCGTTGTCGGTGCCGGCCACCAGCCCGCAGGCCTCCTCGATGCCGGCGCGCTTGAGCGCCTCCGCGGCGAGCCCGGTGCCTTCGAGGCAGTCGGTGTCGCAGTTGGCCGGGTCGCGGTCGATCGACTTCCAGGGCAGTCCGGCGTCGGTGAGCTGCGCGGCAATCGCGCGGCCGAAGCGACCATAGCCGGCGAGCACCCAGCGCCCGCGCGGCACCTCGATGCGCGGCGGCGGCTCCGCACCCGGCACGCCGGTCAGCCAGTCCTCCAGGCGCAGCGCATCGGGCTTGGCCAGCGCGACGCCAAAGTTGAAGGCAAAGGTCTCGAACGGATTGACCACCGTCACCCCACCGAACGCCGTCAGTGTCTCTTGCGCGGCGGGCGTCTTCACCCGCGCCAGCACCGGCAGGTCGGGCGCGATCACCCGACCTTCGATCGCGATGGTCTGCGCCACGTCATCGTCGGCGGTGAGGATGGTCAAGCCCTGGCAGTTGTCGCGGCGGATGCCGGCGGCCTCCAGCAGTTCAGGCAGGCGCGCGTCGCCCACCAGGCCGATCGCCGGCTGCGCGGTGTCCTGCAGGTGCAGCGGCTGCAATCGCTCGTCGCTGATGTCGATCACCACGCAGGCATAGCCCAACCGGTCGAGCGCCGCCGCCAGCCGTCGGCCGCTCTGCCCGTAACCGCAGATCACGTAGAAGCGATCCACCAGGCGGCGTACGCCCGACTCGAACCGGCTGCGCGCGAGCGCCTGCCGAAACGCCGGATAGCGCACCAGCGCGAAGATCGAACCGAGCGCATACGCCCAGCCGATCACCGACACGTAGATGCTCACCGTCATCCACATCCGCTGCGCGTAGGAGAACGGGTACGGCACCTCGCCGAAGCCGATCGTGGTGGCGGTGTAGCTCATCACGTAAAAGGCGTCGAACAGGCTCATGTGCCAGGGGTTGCCGTCCGGATCGACGCCGGGCATCAGCGTCAGGCCGAACACCGAGACCGCATAGGCGACGATCAGCACGATGAGCGGCATCCGCAGGCGCCGCAGGACCATCAGCTGGACATCGGTCATCGCGCGCGATCCCGGACCGGCGGTGGCGACGGCACCGTGCTAGCGGGCGCGCCGCAGCGTTTCGCCAATCAGCAGCGTCACCGAGATCAGGTTGGCCAGCAGCGCGCCACCGGACAGCGACACCACGGTGGCCATCACCTCGCCTTCGGACGGCAGGCCGCTGACGCGCGTGGCCCAGACCCAGAAGGTCGACGCTGCCAGCAACTGCAGCACCGCCACGATGCTGGTAGCCAGGTGCACCGCGCCGATGTGGGTGCGATCGCCGAACTTGAGCGTCATCGCGATCAGATTCACCACCAGCGTGGCACCGAGTTCGAGCGGGTGGTGATGCTCCGGGTTGTCCATCTCGCCGAGAAAGAAGCCGAAGTTCAGCGTGCACGCGAGGATCACGAACGCGCCGAAGATCACCTTTTCCAGATTCATCCCTGTCCCCTCGCCGGCCGGCGGCAGCCGGCTGCCGCGCAGTGTCATGCCCGCATGGTGACCGCAGGCTGATCCGTATCGTAGTCGCTCGTCGTCGCGTGCCGCCGGCGCTCTGCGGCCGAGCGACGGTTCCTCCCGCACCACCTGGATCGGCCGCGTCGGACCTGACATGCGGGCGACTGCATCGCGGCGTACCGGTCGAGCTGACCGCCTGCGGTCGCCGTCGCATGCGTGGGTGGGCCACACGCGGCCGATGGTCACGTGGCAACCGGCCGCGCGGCCGGTGTGTGCGCGACGGCGCTGCCTCACAGGCCACACGTGTCTGACCGGCCGGTGTGTGGCACGTCCGCGACGTCGCGGGGAGATACCCGACCTGGCGCACGGAGCGTGCGGACTCCTGCCACGGGCCACTGCCGCTCGCTGCGCCCCGCCCCATCGGCCGCGACGGCACACCCGCGATCGACTTGAGCCGCACGAGCCGGTTAGCTGAGGGGCATTTCGTCGCTTTATCGGGGTATCTGCGCCAGCACCAGTATCTAAATTGGCCAAAGCGACCGGGGAATGGCGTGGGGCCGACAGTCGTCCTCCCGATAGACCCTGGTTCACGACGGTACGCAGGGCACCGGTACGGAACGACACATGAAGAACAACACCAAGCAGGCTGCGAAGCACCTGTGCCAGTTCACGCATCGGCCCCTCGTGGTCGCTCTCGGGCTTGCGTTCGCCTGGCCGGTCCATGCGCAAAGCGACCTGACCAGCCTGAGCATCGAGCAGCTGATGCAGGTGTCGATCTCGGCCGCCTCGAAGTACGAGCAGCGGCAGGACGAGATCGCCGCCGCGGTCAGCGTGATCACGCGCCAGGACATCCGCAATTTCGGCTGGCGCACGATCGACGATGCGCTCGCCAGTCTCCCGGGCCTGAGCATCGCCTACGACCGGCAGTACAGCTACCTCGGTGCGCGCGGCTTCGGCCTGCCCGGCGACTACACCAGCCGCGTGCTGGTCACAATCAACGGCAACCGGCTGAACGACCCGCTGTACGACAGCGCGCCGACCGGCCGCCTGGTGCCGCTCGACATCGACCTGATCGAACGCATCGAATTCATCCCCGGCCCCGGCGGCGCGGTGTACGGCCAGAACGCGATGTTCGGCGTCGTCAACCTCGTCACGCGCAGCGCGGTCGAGGTCGGCGCCGAACTGGCAGCCGCCTACGAGCATCCGCAAGCCAGCCGTGAAGGGCGCGCGAGTTGGGGGGGCCGCGTGGGCGAAGGCGTCGAGCTGCTGCTGTCCGCGTCGGCGATGAAGTCGCGCGGCGAAGACCGCTTCTACGACTACGGCGCTGCCGGGATCTCGGGCGTGGCGGCCGGCCTCGACGGCGAGCGCGACCGCGAGTTTTTCGCCAGCCTGCGCAGCGGCCGCTGGGCCGTCGACTTCATTTATGGCGACCGCAGCAAGGCCGATCCGACCGCCTCCTACCTGTCGGATCCGCTGGTGCCGGGGCAGTATCAGGACGACCGCTACCTCGTCAGCCAGGTGCAATACCAGCAGAACCTCGGCGGCGACCACCTGCAGCTGACGGCACGGCTGTTCGGCGGGCAGCAACGCTATCGCAGCATCCTGAGCTACGGTGGGCCGTATTCCTATCCGACCGAGTCCGAGTGGCTGGGCGCCGAGGCACGCCTCTTGTACACGGGCATCGCCGGGCACACGCTGCTGGCCGGCGTCGAGGGACAGGACAACCGCCGCGAGGACCAGTACGTCTACGACCTGGCGAACCCCGGCAACGACATCGCGATCGAGCGGTCCGGCGACCGCTACGGCCTGTTTGCGCAGGACGACTGGCGCATCAGCCAGGCGCTGTCGGCGACCCTCGGCGTGAGGGTTGATCGCAACAACAAGACCGGGACGCAGTGGAGCCCGCGTGCCGCGCTGATCTGGCGCGCCGCGCCGGCGACCACGCTGAAGGCGCTGTACGGCCGCGCGCATCGGGCGCCGAACGCGTTCGAGCGCGACTTCGACGACGGCACCTCGCAGATCGGCAATCCGGCGCTGCGCGGCGAGTCCATCAACACTTTCGAACTGGTCGCCGATCATCGGGTCGGACGCGACCTGGCACTGCGCTTGTCGCTCTATCGCTGGACGCTGGAAGAGATCATCACACTCGGCATCGATCCCGTCAGCGGCCTCCCGCAGTACCAGTCGGGCGCGCCGGTAAACGCCACGGGCGCCGAACTGTCGGCTGATCGCACCTGGGCCGGCGGGGCCCGGGTGCGCGGCAGCCTGTCGTTCCAGGACGTGAAGCAGTCCAGCGGCGGCCGGCTGCCCAACTCACCACGTACGCTGGCCAAGCTCAATGCCTCGGCCCCGCTGCCCTGGGCGGGTCTGCGGGCCGCCTACGAGGTCCAGTTCACCAGCGCGCGCCTGACGCTCGATGGCAGCGAGCTTGGCAGTTATGCGCTATCGAACGCGACCCTCGTGGCCGAGGGTTGGCTGCCCAGACTGACGCTCACGCTCGGCCTGTTCAACCTGTTCGACAAGCAGTACGGCGATCCGGGTGCCGACATCAATTGGCAGAACGCGTTGGAGCGGGACGGCCGCAGCGTGCGCCTGAAGGCCGTGTACCGGTTCTGATCGTGATCGACGCGCAGATTCTCGCCGCACGTCGGCGCGCACAGCGCGGTGCCCGCCGGCGCGTGCTCGCGGCCGCGCTGCTGCTCGCGTTGATGCAGCCGGCGCTCGCCTATCCGTGCACGCTGGAGCAACTGCTGGCGATGCCGATCGAGCAGTTGCTGACCATTCAGATCATGACGACGGGGGGTGCGCGATGAGGCGGCTCTTTGCGCATCTGACCATCCTGCTCGGCGCGCTCGGTCTGCTCGCCGGGCCGCTGGGCGCGCAGGCGCAGGAGACACCCGAGTACCGGCTGAAGGCGGCATTCCTCTACAACTTCGCGCTCTTCACCGAGTGGCCGGCCGAGGTCGGCGGCACGCTGACGCTGTGCCTCGTCGGCCCCGATCTGTTCGGCGCCGAGTTGACAGGGCTGGAAGGCAAGGCGGTCGGTGCGCGCAGCCTCAACCTGCAGCGCAAAGGCGCCGGCCAGCCGGTGACGGGCTGCCATTTGGTGTTCGTGACGGCGCCTGCGATCGGCGGCCTGCCCAAGCTGCTCGACCAGATCAAGGGCCAGCCGGTGCTGGTGGTAGCGGACAGCCCGGGCGCCGCGCAGCAGGGCGCCGCACTGAACATGGCGGTGGCCAGCAACCGCGTGACATTCGAGGCCAACCTGCGCGCAGCGCGCGCCGCAGGTCTGACGCTGAGCTCGCGCCTGCTGCGGCTGGCGACCGAGGTGATCCAATGAGCGCCGCGCTGCCGCGCATCGAGGTGGCGGCCGCCGCCGCGCCGTCGAGCCTCGCGGCGCGCCTGATGCGCATCAACGGCATCGGGCTGGCCGTGGCGGTATCCGTCGTCGCCGCGGTGGTCCTCGTCAGCAGCTTTGCGCTGGGGCTGATGGGCCTGGCCGATGCCGCCCGCGTGCAGGCACGGGTGCTGGCCGACAACGTCGGCGCGGCGGTCATGTTCGACGACGAGAAGGCCGCGCGCGAACTGCTGCAGTCGCTGCGCAATGCGCCGCAGGTGCAGACCGCGGCTGTGTACCGAAACGACGGCCGCCTGTTCGCGGTCTATCGCCATGACGCACACCAGCCCCCCGCAAACGTCCGGCAGGGGCTGCACGATCGACTCGACGTGTCGCTGCTGCATATCGAGGTCACGCAGCCGGTGGTCACCGGCGACACGGTGAGCGGTGGCGTGCACCTGAGCGTGGGGCTGGGCGGGCTGTACCGCCAGACGGTGTTGCAGGCGCTGGTGACCCTGCTGGCGGCGCTGCTGGCGCTGGTCGCCAGCCGGGCACTGCTGCGCCGGCTCGATGCCGCGGTGCTGGCGCCACTGAGCGCGCTGACCGATGCGATGGTGCGCGTATCGCGCGATGCGGACTACTCGGTCCATGCCGGGACGAGCGACATTGACGAGCTGCAGCAGCTCGGCACCGGCTTCAACGCGATGATCGAGCAGATCCGCAGCCGCGACGATCAGCTGGCGGCGCATCGCGACCGGCTGGAGGACGAGGTCGCTGCCCGCACCGCTGAGCTGAGAGTCGCCAAGGAGGCCGCCGAGGCCGCCAGCCAAGCCAAGAGCGAGTTCCTGGCCACGATGAGCCACGAGATCCGCACGCCGATGAACGGCGTGCTGGGCATGACCGAACTGCTGCTCGACAGCCCCCTGCCGGCACAGCAGCGCAGTTGGGCCGAAGCGGTGCAGTCCTCGGGGCGACACCTGCTCGGCGTCATCAACGACATCCTCGACTTCTCGAAGATCGAGTCGGGCCAGATGGAACTGGACGCGGCCGAGTTCGACCTGGTCGACGTGGTCGAGGATGCGCTGGCCATGTTCGCGCAGCCGGCCGAGAGCAAGGGGCTGGAAGTGGCAGCGCGGTTCGAGCCGGCCGGCGTGCCGCTGCCGCTGCGCGGCGACCCGTTCCGCCTGCGCCAGGTGATGGCCAACCTGCTCGGCAACGCGATCAAGTTCACCGAGGAAGGGGAAGTCGTCGTTCGTGTCCGCTGCGGGCCGCAGACCGATGGCCTGGTACCGGTGCATATCAGCGTGCAGGACACCGGCATCGGCATCGCGCCCGAGCACCAGCAAAGGATCTTCGAGCACTTTGCCCAGGCCGACGGCAGCACCACGCGCCGTTTCGGCGGCACCGGGCTGGGCCTGGCGATCTGCCGCCGCCTGATCAACCTGATGGGCGGTGCGATCGGGGTGGATAGCAGTCCCGGCTGCGGCGCCACGTTCCATGTCGATCTGCGACTGCCGCCGGCGACGCGCACGATGCAGCCGCCCGACACGCACGGGCTGGCCGGCGTGCGCGTGCTGGTGGTCGACGACAACCACACCAACCGCGAGATCCTGCGCCATCAGCTCGGCGGCTGGGCGATGCAGGTCCACTGTGCCGAAGGCGGCGCCGAGGCCCTTGAGCGGCTGGACCGCGCCGCGCGCAAGGGCCTGCCGTTCCAACTGGCCGTGCTCGACATGCACATGCCGCGCATGGACGGCCTGCAACTGGCGCAGCAGATCCACACCCACCCCGTGTTCGCCAGCACCCGGCTGATCATGCTGACCTCCACCTACGCCAACGCCGATGCGAGGGCGCGCCTGGATGCCGGCATCAGGCGCTGCGTGACCAAGCCGATCCGACGTGCCGACCTGCTGCGCGTGATCAACTCGGTGCTGCACGATGGGCTGGACGAGGAACCCGTGTATGCCGCCGGTGCGGTCGATGCGCGGCTCGTCGGCAAGGTGCTGCTGGTCGAGGACAACCCGATCAACCAGGGTGTCGGCCGGGCGATGCTGCGCAAGCTCGGCCTGCAGGTCGACGTGGCCAATGATGGCCGCGAAGGCGTGGAGCGCGTGCAGGCCGGCGACTTCGATCTGGTGCTGATGGATTGCCAGATGCCGGTGCTGGACGGGTACGAGGCGACCGCAGCGATTCGTGCGCTGGCCGATCCGCGCCGGGCCCGGCTGCCGATCGTCGCGTTGACGGCCAATGCGCTGCAGGGCGACCCGGAGAAGTGCCGCGCCGCCGGCATGGATGGATTCCTCGGCAAACCCTACACGCTGGCTGCGCTGCAGGCCACGCTGATGCGCTGGTTGCCGGCGCTGGGCGACGCTGTCACACCCGGCTCGCCGCTGGCACGCGCGTCCGAGCCGGCGCCAGACACCATGCAACTGAACGAAGCGACCCTGCGCACGCTGCACGACCTGGACCCGGAAGGCGGTCCGGGCCTGATGCGCGAACTGCTGACCGGCTACATCACGGAGTCGGCGCGGCAGCTGGCGCAGATCGAGGCAGCGCTCGGCGCGGCTGATGCAGCCGCGGTCGCCCGGTCGGCCCATGCGCTCAAGTCGAGCAGCGCCAACGTCGGCGCCGATGGGCTGTCGGCGCTGTTCCGGGAGCTCGAACAGCTGGGGCGGCACGCCCGCCTCGACGAAGCGCGCGCGCTGCACGGCCGGGTCAAGGTCTCCCACGCGAAGACGCTGGCCTGCATGCAAGATCTGCTGGTGCACGCCTAGATGACCGCACGCATTCTCGTCATCGACGACGACGCCACCGCCCTGCTCCTGATGCGGGCGGCACTTGCCAGGGCAGGCTACGACGTCGTCACGGCAGATGGCGGCGAGCCGGGACTGGCCGCCTTCCGTGCGCAGCGTTGCGACATGGTGATGCTTGACGTCGAGATGCCGGGCCTGAGCGGCTTCGACGTCTGTGCGCAATTGCGGGGCGAATCAGGCGACGAGGTGCCGATCGTGATGGTCACCGGCATGGATGACATCGCATCGATCGAACGCGCCTACGAGTCGGGGGCGACGGACTTCATCGCCAAGCCGATCAACTGGGCACTGATCGGCCACCGCGTGCGCTACCTGCTGCGCGGGCGACAGGCACTGCTCGATCTGCGCAGCGCGAACGCCCGCAGCGAGGCCATCCTGCGGGCGATCCCGGATCTGCTGTTCGAGATGAACCTGGAAGGTCGCTACCTCGACTGCCACACGCCGCACAGCCCACTGCTGGGGGCGCCGCCGGAGCAGTTCCTCGGCAGGACCGTGCAAGAGGTGCTGCCGCCCGCGGCGGCCCAGGTGTGCATCGAGGCGCTGCAGGCGGCCGACCAGCACGGCTTGTCGACCGGACATCAGTTCGAACTGCCGTTGCAGCAAGGCAGGTTCTGGTTCGAGCTGTCGATCTCGCGCAAGTCCGGCGTCGATGAGGAGCCGCCACGCTTCATCGTGCTGTCGCGCGACGTCACTGAACGCAAGGACGCCGAACACCGGATCGCGCGGCTGGCCTACTTCGACGCCCTGACGGGCCTGCCAAACCGGCAGTCGTTCATCGATCGAGTCGACCGCGAGGTCGCGCGTGCCGAAGGCGCCAACCGCCGCCTCGGCGTGCTGTTCATGGACCTGGACGGCT
Source organism: Burkholderiaceae bacterium (assembly GCA_022843955.1). Classification (GTDB taxonomy): domain Bacteria; phylum Pseudomonadota; class Gammaproteobacteria; order Burkholderiales; family Burkholderiaceae_F; genus JALHMQ01. Next base: position 77,995 of record JALHMQ010000021.1, on the reverse strand, counting down.
TCAAGGGCGTCAACGACACGTTGGGCCACAGTGCGGGCGATCTGATGCTGCAGTCGGCGGCCGAGCGCCTGCAGCAGGGCCTGCGCGCGTCCGACCTCGTATCGCGCGGGTGCAACCAGGCGTCGGATGTCGAACTGGCCCGGCTCGGGGGCGACGAGTTCACGGCGCTGATCCTCGACGTCGCCCAGCCCGAGGATGCCCTCGCGATCGCGCAGCGCGTGCTCGAGCTGATGCGGCAGCCGTTTTCCGTCTGCGGCCGGCAGGTGCTGATGACAGCCAGCATCGGCATCGCGGTCTATCCGGAGGACGGCGGGAACGGTGCCACGCTGCTCAAGCACGCCGACACCGCGATGTATCACGCCAAGGAACTGGGCCGCGACAACTGCCAGTACTACAGCGCGGCGCTGACCGAACTCGCGATGCAGCGGATGGAACTGAGCGCCGGTCTGCGCCAGGCGGTGGAGCGGGGCGAGTTCTCGCTCGCCTATCAGCCGCAGGTCGATGCGAACACCGGTCGCATCGTCTCGGTCGAAGCGCTGATTCGCTGGCAGCACCCGATCCGCGGCACCGTCTTGCCGCTGGACTTCATTGCGCTGGCCGAAGCAAACGGACTGATCGTGCCGATCGGCCAGTGGGTGCTGCGCACCGCGTGCGGCGAAGCCGCGCACTGGCAGGCCGAAGGTCACGAACTGCGCGTTGCGGTCAACCTGTCGCCGCTGCAGTTCCGCGACGCGAACCTGGTCGAGGTGGTGCGCGAGGCGCTGACGGCGTCCGGCCTGGCGCCGCACCTGCTCGAACTGGAAATCACCGAGAGTGCATTGATGGAAGACACCAGCAGCACGTTCGCGACGTTGATCGCGCTGCGCGACCTCGGCGTGCGCGTGGCACTGGACGACTTTGGCACCGGCTACTCGTCGATGAGCTACCTGAAGCGCATGCCGCTGTCGAACCTGAAGATCGACCGCAGCTTCATCGATGGCCTGCCGCACGACGCCGATGACTTCGCCATCGTGCGCGCCATCGTGTCGCTCGCCAAGAGTCTCGGCTTGAAGGTCACGGCCGAGGGCGTCGAGACGCCGGAGCAGGTGAGCACCCTGAAAAAGATGGCCTGCGACGTGCTGCAGGGCTACCACTTCAGTCGGCCGGTGGCCGCTGCCCAGATCACCGCCATGCTTGGCGCCGGCACCCTTCGCTTATCGGCGCCGATGCTGGAGCAGGCGGGCGCGTGAGCCACTGACCGCCACCTGCCGGTTGCGATGGCCGACGTGCGCAACGCCACGGCGGCAGCCCGACATCCGGCCGCACGCGGGGCATCAGCGCGCTCGGCCGGGCACCGGCCAGCCTGCTCGTGCCCGACGCTGCGTTCAGGCCGCGCCCGGCGCCACCCGCCCGATACCCAGGTAGGTCTCGATCACGCGCCGGTCCTGCGCCAGCTGCGCGGCCGGGCCTTCCAGGGCCACTTCGCCGGTTTCCAGCACGTAGGCATGGTCGGCGACCTGCAGCGCCACGCGCGCGTTCTGCTCGACCAGCAGGATGCTGACGCCGCGCCGGCGCAGCTCGTTGATGATGTGAAAGATCTCGCGCACGATCAGCGGCGCCAGCCCGAGCGACGGTTCATCCAGCATCAGCAGCGTCGGCCGCGCCATCAGCGCGCGGCCGATGGCGAGCATCTGCCGCTCGCCCCCCGACAGCGTGCCCGACAGCTGCGCACGGCGCTCCTGCAGGCGCGGAAAGAGTGCGAACACCTCGGCCATCGTTTCGCGCTGGTCGCGTGCACCGCTGCGGTAGCGCTGGAATGCACCGAGCAGCAGGTTGTCTTCGACCGTCATCTCGCCGAACAGCTCGCGCTTCTCCGGCACCAGTGTCATGCCGCGCGCCACCATGTCCTCGATCTGGGCGCCGACGCAGTTGGCTCCCGCGAAGCGCACCTCGCCGCGCGCCGTGCCGCTGGCCGGCAGCGCGCCCATGATCGCCGCCAGCATGGTCGTCTTGCCGGCGCCATTGGGGCCGATCACGGTGACGATCTGGCCGCGCGGCACGCGCAGGTTGGCGTTGTGCAGCGCCTCGACCTTGCCGTAGGCCACGCACAGGTCGCGCACATCGAGCACCGGATCGTCGACAGGCGCCGTCATTCGATGCCCCCGAGATATGCCTCGAGCACGCGGGCGTCGCGCTGCACTTCCTGGGGCAGCCCTTCTGCGATCTTCTGGCCGAAGTCCATCACGTAGACGCGATCCACCAGCCCCATCACGAAGTCCATGTCGTGCTCGACCAGAAGCACCGACAAGCCCTCGCCGCGCAGCTTGCGCAGCAGATCGGCGAGCGCGCGCTTTTCGAGGTAACGCAGGCCGGCCGCCGGTTCATCGAGCAGCAGCAGGCACGGATCGGCGGCCAGGGCGCGCGCCACTTCCAGCAGGCGCTGCTTGCCCAGCGGCAGGCTGCCGGCAGGCTCGAACATGTGATCGGCCAGACCCACGCGCTCGACCTGGCGCGCCGCCTCGGCCAGCAGCCGCTGCTCCTGCTTGCGGTCGAGCCGCCACGCACCTGACAGCACGCCGACCAGCAGGCCCGGGTTCTCGCGCCGGTGCGCGCCGATGGCGACGTTCTCCAGCACGCTCATCTGCCCCATCAGGCGCACGTGCTGAAAAGTGCGCGACAGGCCGAGTGCCGCCACCTCGCGTGCGCTGTGGCCGGCCACCGGCTGGCCGCGCAGCAGGACTTCGCCGCTGGTGGGATCGAGCACGCCCGACATCAGGTTAAACATGGTGCTCTTGCCGGCGCCGTTGGGGCCGATCAGGGCGACGATCTCGCCGGCGCGCACCGACAGGTGCATGTCGTTGACCGCCACTAGGCCGCCGAAGCGCTTGGTGATGCGGCGCGCCTCGAGCAGCGTCTCGTCGGCCGCCGGCATGGCGCGTCGCGCCAGCGGCGGCGCGTGGGCATCGATGCGGCGCGGCGCTGCACGCACCGGCATCAGCCGCGCCAGCGGCGGCCACAGGCCGTCGCGCGCCCGCTGCAGCACGATGATCATGACCACCCCGAACACGATCACCTCGAAGTTGCCGGCCTGACCGATGATCGCCGGCAGCCAGTCCTGCAGCCACTGCTTGGCCACGGTGAACACGGTGGCGCCGAGCAGCGCACCCCACACGTGCCCGGCACCGCCGACCACCGCCATGAACAGGTACTCGATGCCGGTGTGCAGCGAAAACGGCGTGGGGTTGAGAAAGCGCTGCATGTGCGCGTACAGCCAGCCACTGGCACAGGCGTGCAGCGCGGCCAGCACGAAGATCGTCATGCGCGCGGCCGAGGTGTTCACGCCCATCGACTCGGCCATCACCATGCCGCCCTTGAGCGCGCGGATCGCCCGGCCCTCGCGCGAGTCGAGCAGGTTCTGGGTGGTGACGATGCCCGCCAAAAGGAACAGCCAGATCAGGTAGAAGATCTCGCGCCCGGTGTCGATCGGCTCGCCCAGCACGCTGATCGGCGGAATCCCCGACAGGCCGGTGAAGCCGCCGAGGAATTGCATGTTGCCGAACAGGAAGTACAGGCTGATGCCCCAGGCGATCGTGCCCAGCGGCAGGTAGTGGCCGGAGAGCTTGAGCGTCATCGAGCCCAGCACCACCGCGAACAGCGCCGTCAGCAGCAGCCCGGCAACCAATGCCAGCCACGCGCTGGCGCCGATCCAGGCGAGCCAGCCGGGCAGCGTCGTCGACGCGGTGAGCAGGGCGGTCGTGTAGGCACCGAGGCCGACGAAGGCAGCCTGACCGAACGAGGTGAGTCCGCCCACACCGGTGAGCAGCACCAGACCCAGTGCCACCAGCGCGTACAGGCCGATGTAGTTGAGCAGCGTGACGGTGAACTCGGGCAGCACCAGCGGTGCGACCGCCAGCAGTGCCACGAACACGCCGAACACCAGGCGCGGCGGCAGCGCGCGGCGCGCCAGCACCGCGCTCATTCCTCTTCCTCCACATGATGGGTGCGCAGCGAGCGCCACAGCAGCACCGGGATGATCAGCGTGAAGACGATCACCTCCTTGTAGGCGCTCGCCCAGAAGCTCGAGTACGACTCCAGCAGGCCGACCAGCAGCGCGCCGACCGCCGCCAGCGGGTAACTCGCCAGCCCGCCGATGATGGCGCCGACGAAGCCCTTCAGCCCGATGAGGAAACCGGTGTCGTAGTAGATCGTGGTGATCGGCGCGATCAGCATGCCGCTGGCCGCACCGATGAGCGCGCACAGGAAGAACGACAGCTTGCCGGCAAGCGTGGTGGGTATGCCCATCAGGCGCGCCCCCAGACGGTTGACCGCGGTGGCGCGCAACGCCTTGCCGTAGATGGTGCGCTCGAACATCAGGTACAGGATGACGATCAATGCGGCCGAGCAGCCGATCACCCACAGCGTCTGCGCGCCCACCACGATCCCCGCGAACTCGAAGCGGCCTTCGGAAAAGGGCGGCGTGCGCGAGCCTTCGGCGCCGAACAGCAGCAGGCCCAGACCCACCATCACCACGTGCACGGCCACCGAGACAATCAGCAGCACCAGCACCGAGGCGCCCGCCAGCGGCTGGTAGGCCAGCCGATAGAGCATCGGCCCGAGCGGTACCACCACCAGCAGGCCGAGCAGGATCTGCACCGCCATCGGCATCCTCGGCAGGTCGATCGCGCTGAGCAGGCCCCAGAGCCCGAGCGGCAGCGCCAGGTTCCAGCCGGCGATCGGCACAAGGCGACGCCATTGACGGGTGCGCAATGCGTCGATGCCGTCGACCAGCGCCACCAGTACGCCGGCACCGATCAGCAGCCACAGCGTGCCCGGCAACATGCCGGCCTGCAGTGCCACCAGCGTCAGTGCTCCGTAGGCGACGAACTCGCCCTGCGGAATGAAGATCACGCGGGTAACGGCAAAGGCCAGCACGAGGGCCAGCGCCAGCAGCGCATAGATGGCGCCGTTGGTGATGCCGTCCTGTCCGAGCAGCAGGGCGATTTCGAAGTTCATCGGACCGTCGTTGTTGTTGTCATGGTCGCGCGCCACCCTTGCGCGCGCGTTGGTGCTGGCGTTCTTGCCGATGCTGGTGCCGGCGGGAACCCGGTGGCGCCTGCTGCACGCTCACCGGGTTCCGCCGCGCCGGCAGATCGTCGGACGCAGCCAGGCTGCGCTTACTTCACCAGCCGCCAGGTGCCGTTGGTGATGCGCACCATCACCGCGGCGCGCTGGTCCAGGCCCAGGTGGTCGCTGGCGGTCATGTTGAAGATGCCGTGCGCACCGGCGGCGTTCTTCACGCCTTCCAGCGCATCGCGCAGCGCGGCGCGGAACTCCTTGGTGCCCGGCTGCGCCTTCTTCAGTGCCACCGGAATGGCCGCCTGCAGCAGCACGCCGACGTCCCACGCGTGGGCGCCGAAGGTCGAGGTGCTGCCCTTGCCGTGCGCCGCCTCATACGCGGTGACATAGGCGGTGGCCGACTTCTTCACCGGATGGTCGGCAGGCAGTTGGTCAGCCACCAGCACCGGACCGGCCGGCAGCAGCGTGCCTTCGCAGTCCTTGCCGCACACGCGCAGGAAGTCGTTGTTCGCGACGCCGTGGGTCTGGTAGATCTGGCCGCCGAAGTTGCGCTCCTTGAGCGTCTTCTGCGGCAGGGCGGCCGGCGTGCCGGAGCCGGCGATGAGGATCGCATCGGGGCGCGCCGAGATGATCTTGAGCACCTGGCCGGTGACCGAGGTGTCGGTGCGCTGATAGCGCTCGCTGGCCACGACCTTCAGGCCGCGCGCGCTGGCGATCTTGTTGAACTCGTTCCACCAGCCCTCGCCGTAGGCGTCGGCAAAGCCGATGAAGCCGACGCTTTTCACGCCGGCGCCGATCATGTGGGAGACGATCACCACGGCCATCTGCTGGTCGTTCTGCGGCGTCTTGAACACCCAGCGGCGCTTGGCGTCGACCGGCTCGACGATGCGGCTCGATGCGGCCATCGAGATCATCGGCGTCTCGGTCTCGGCGGCGATGTCGACCATGGCCAGCGAGTTGGGCGTGATGGTGGAGCCGACGATCACGTCGACCCGGTCTTCGGTGATCAGCTTGCGCGTGTTCTTCACCGCGGTGGTGGTGTCGGACGCGTCGTCGAGGATGATGAACTCGACCGGTCGCCCGCCCATGGTCTTGGGCAGCAGCGGGAACGTGTTGCGCTCCGGAATGCCGAGCGAGGCGGCCGGGCCGGTGGCCGATACCGTGACGCCGACCTTGATGGTCTGCGCCTGGGCCTGTGCGTGAGTCAGGCCGAGGCCGGTGGCGGCCAGCACGGCCGCAAGGAGCTGGGTGGTGAACTTCATGGGCGGGTCTCCTGGTGAGTCGTTGTTGTCGCTGTCGATGCTGCGATGTTGCCGTAGTGCGGTCGGCGTTGCATGCAAGTTGCCGATGAACCCCGGATGGCGTCAAGCGTGGCGGGCGAGTCCTTTCGCATCAGAGCAGGTTCAGACGCGTTCGATCAGCAGGGCAATCCCCTGCCCCACGCCAATGCACATGGTGGCCACGCCGTAGCGTCCACCGCGCGCCTCGAGCTGGCGCAGCAGCGTCAGCGCCAGACGCGCGCCGCTGGCCCCCAGCGGATGACCGATGGCGATCGCGCCGCCCGCGGGGTTGACGTGCGCGGCGTCGTCGGCCAGCCCGAGTTGTCGCGTCACCGCCAGTGCTTGCGCGGCGAACGCCTCGTTCAGTTCGATCACGTCGACCTGCGCCAGCGACAGGCCGGCCCGCTGCAGCAGCTTGTGGGTGGCCGGCGCCGGGCCGATGCCCATGATGCGCGGCGCCACGCCGGCGGTTGCCATGCCGAGCACGCGCGCCCGCGGCGTCAGGCCGTGGCGCGCGGCGGCTGCCTCGCTGGCGACGATCAGCGCACAGGCGCCATCGTTGACGCCGGACGCATTGCCGGCGGTGATGCTGCCGTCGGCGCGCACCACGGGCTTGAGCCTGCCCAGCGCCTCGAGCGTGGTTTCGCGCGGATGCTCGTCAGCATCGACCACGACCTCCCCCTTGCGGCCGGCCACGGTGACCGCAGTGATCTCGTCGCGGAAAAAGCCTGCCGCGGCCGCCGCCGCGTAGCGCGCCTGCGAACGAAGGGCGAACGCATCCTGGTCGCCACGGGCGATGTTGAACTCCTGCGCCACGTTCTCGGCGGTCTCCGGCATCGAGTCGATGCCGACCTGCGCCTTGAGCAGCGGATTGACGAAGCGCCAGCCGATCGTGGTGTCGTACACGGCGTTGCTGCGCGAGAACGCACTGTCGGCCTTGGGCATCACGAACGGCGCGCGCGACATGCTCTCGACGCCGCCGGCGATGATGAACCCGGCCTCGCCGCTGCCGATCGCACGCGCGGCGATGCCCACCGCATCCAGGCTGGAGCCGCACAGGCGGTTGATGGTGGCCGCCGGCACCTGCACCGGCAGCCCCGCCAGCAGCGCCGCCATGCGGGCCACGTTGCGGTTGTCTTCGCCGGCCTGGTTGGCACAGCCGTACACCACCTCGTCGAGTGCTGCCCAGTCGACCCGCGGGTGACGCGCCATCAGCGCCTTGATCGGCAGCGCGGCGAGATCATCGGCACGCACCGACGCCAGCGCACCGCCATAGCGACCGAACGGCGTGCGGGTCCCGTCACACAGGAAGGCTGCGGTGGTCACGTCGACTCCTTGGTCGATGAACGGCGCGCCGGACGACGCACCGCACGCGGCGGCAGGTGCGCGGGCACCGGCGGCGGCGGCAACGCGGTGTTGCGGCGGCGCCGCGGCGCGCCGACCTGAGCCGCGAGCAGCGCGTGGCCATTGGCACGCACCGACCGCGACGCACGCGCTGACCGCGCCGGCACGGCGGCACCCGCGAGGCTGCCGACGCCGCCGAGGAACAGCGCCGAGACCACCGGCGCCATCTGCGCGTAGGTGATCGGCCCGCGGTCCTTCAGCCAGGTGAAGGTCCAGTTGATCATGCCGAACAGCGTCATCGTTACCGGCTTGAGCAACGCGTCGCGCTCGAGCCGAGGGGCAACGCCGACGATCGCTGCGGCAAAGGCATCGACGACCTCGCCCTGCTTGCGATTGACGCGGCGCCGGTGCGCGCTGCTCAGGTACTTCACGTCCTGCACCAGCACGCGGTGATAGGCGGCGGCATGCTCATACGCCTGCATGAAGCGCTCGATCAGGCGCCGCAGGTGCTCGTCGGGCAGCCGCGCTTCGGCCGCCACCTCGTCGACGATGCCGAGCAGGCTGTCGATGTAGCGGTCGGCAATGTCGAACAGCAACTGCTCCTTGTCGCGGTAGTAGTGGTAGAGCAGCGCCTTGCTGACGCCACAGGCGGCCGCCAGTTCGGCAATCGAGGCCGCTGCATAGCCGCGATCGGCAAACAGCCGCGCCGCGACCGCAAGGATCGCGTCGCGGTGCTGCTCGAAGTCCGCCGCTCGTTGTCTGGCCAATCCGTCCTCACTCGATTCGGCGCAGTGTGCCTGCTGCTGCGCCGGGGCGGCCGAGCCGCCCCATGGTGGTTGTCAGCGCGGTCTATCGGTCGTCGAACGACACCAGCACGCGTTCGCTCAACGGATACGACTGGCAGGTCAGGACGAAGCCCGCATCGAGATCGGCCTGCTCCAGCGCGAAGTTCTTGCGCATCCTGACCTCGCCTTCGATCAGCTTGGCACGGCAGGTGCAGCACATGCCGCCCTTGCACGAGAACGGCAGGTCCAGCCCGGCAGCCGCGCCCGCTTCCAGCAGGCTGCCGTGCTCGCGCTGGAACTGCACCTCGCGCTTGACGCCGTCGACGATGTAGGTGACGCGCGCCAGCGTCGCTTCGGACGCGGGCTGCGGCCGCGCATCGGCGCTCGAATCCGGCGTGCCGAAGCGCTCCACATGCACGTGCGCCGCCGGCACGCCGGCCGCATGCAACGCAGCCTCGACCTCATCGATCATCGACGCCGGCCCGCAGACGAAGGCCTCGTCGATCGTGGCGGCCGGGATCAGCATGTCGGTGAAGGCACGCACCTTGGCGGCATCGATGCGGCCGTTGAACAGTTCCACCTCCTGCTCCTCGCGCGAGAACACGTTGTAGAGCACGAAGCGCGACAGGTAGCGGTCCTTCAGGTCTTCCAGTGCCTCCTGGAACATCGCGGTCGACGCATGGCGATTGCCGTACACCAGCGTGACGCGCGAGCCCAGCTCGCGCCGCAGGATGGTCTTCACCAGCGACAGGATCGGCGTGATGCCGCTGCCGGCGGCGAAGGCGACGTAGTGCTTGGCGTGCGCGGCGTCCAGCGCCACGGTGAAGCGGCCATCGGGCGTCATCACGTCGATGCGGTCGCCGGACTTCAATGCGTCGTTGGCCCAGCGCGAGAAGCGGCCGCCGCCGACCTTCTTGATCGCCACCCGCAGTTCGTTGTCGTCCAGCCCGGCGCAGATCGAGTACGTGCGGCGCACCTCGGCGCCATCCAGCTGCGTGCGCAGCGCCAGGTGCTGACCGGGCACGAACGAGAAGTCGGCCGCGACCTCGGGCGGCAGGTCAAAGCGCAGGCTCACGGCGTCTGCGGTCTCGCGGCGGACCTCGGCGATGGTCAGGGTATGAAAGCGCGGCGTCATGGCATGGGTTCCGGCGGAAGGTCGGCTACAGCGGCTTGAAGTACTCGAACGGTTCGGCGCAGGTGCGGCAGCGGTACAGCGCCTTGCACGGCGTGGCGCCGAAAGAAGACAGCCGCTCGGTGTCGCTGCTGCCGCAGCGCGGGCAGCCGATCTTCTCCGATGCGCGCGGCACGAAGCGCAGCGGCTGCTCGCCGGCAGCCGCGGCGTTCCCCTGCGGCGGCACGATGCCGTAGGCGCGCAGCCGTTCGCGTGCATCGGCGGCGATCCAGTCGGTGGTCCACGCCGGCGCGAGACGCGTTCGCACCTCCACGGCCGTGGCACCCGCTGCATAGAGGGCATCCGAGATGTCACGCGCGATCACCTCGGTCGCCGGGCAGCCGGCGTAGGTCGGCGTAACCGTGACGTGCACCCCCGTGTCGTCGACCAGCACGTCGCGCACGATGCCCAGGTCGGCGACCGAGATCACCGGGATCTCCGGATCGGGCACGGTGCGCAGCACCGCCCACGCGGCGTCGTGCGTCAGCGGGGTCGCAGCGGCGTTCGTCAAGCTCGTCATGTCGGCCGCGACGCTCACCAGTTGGCACCCGGATGCGCGCGTTGCAGCGCCTGCATCGGCGCCAGCAGGTGGCCCATGTGCTCGCTGTGGCGACCACGGCGGCCGTGCGACAGGAACGGTGTGCGTTTCGGCACCGCGAGCGTGGCCTCGGCGAGGACCGGCAGCACCAGCCCCTCCCAAGCGGCCTGCAGCGACGACGGCAGCGGCGCGAGACCGGCGGCGTGGGCGGCGCGGTCGGTGTCGTCGTCGGCGAAGAACTCGGCGGTGTACGGCCAGAGATCGTCCAGCGCGCGCTGCATGCGGCCCCTGGACTCGTCGGTGCCATCGCCCAGGCGCACGGTCCAGTCGGCCGCGTGCTGCAGGTGGTAGCGGGTCTCCTTCGCGCTTTTCTCGGCGATCGCCGCCACTTGCTCGTCGCGACTGGCGCGCAGTGCCTGCCACAGCGGCACCTGCCAGGCCGCGACGAACAGGTTGCGCAGGATCGTGCGGCCGAAATCGGCGTTGGGCAGTTCGACGATCGACAGGTTGCGGTACTGGTTCTCGTCGCGCAGGAACGCGAGCGCGTCTTCATCGCGGCCGCGCCCCTCGACACGCCCGGTCAGCGTGAGCAGCAGGCGCGCCTGGCCGATGAGGTCGAGCGCGATGTTGGTAAGCGCGATGTCCTCCTCGATCACCGGGCCGTGGCCGCACCACTCCGACAGCCGCTGGCCGAGGATCAGCGAGGTGTCGGCGATGCGCAGCAGGGCGTCGACGTGTACGCCGCGAGTGGGGTCGGTCACGATGCTCATTCAAGACTCCGATTGAGTGGCCGAGGAAGCGTCGCGAGCAGCCCCGAGGTGTCGCCGGGCAGCGGAGCCGCACGCAGGTGCGGTGAGCAGCGCAGGCGGCAGATCGGGGCGCGCAGTAGCTTCATCGGCCATTCACATGTGGTTGACTTCATCCGGCAGCACGTAGAACGTGGGGTGCCGGTAGATCTTGTCGTCGGCCGGATCGAAGAACTCGGCCTTGGCGTCCGGATCGGACGCGTGGATGTCGCTGGCTTTCACGACCCAGATGCTCACGCCTTCCATGCGCCGGGTGTAGACGTCGCGCGCGTTTTGCAGCGCGATCTTGGCGTCGGGCGCATGCACGCTGCCGCAATGCTTGTGATCGAGGCCGTTGCGGCTGCGGATGAACACTTCGTAGAGTGGCCAGGGGCGGGAGTCAGACATGGGAGGTTCCAATTGGATTCGGTGGTTCGCGGCGGGCGTGCCATGGGATCGGCCTGCCCACTCTGGGTTATGTGGATGCAAAGGGGGCGGTGCCCCCTTTGGATTCCCCCCTGCGTGCCGCTCGGAGGGCTCTCCGCTTGCGTAGGGCGGCGTTCATTGAGATTCCCTCTCAGTCGTCCAGCTCGGCGTGGCGGTGTTCACTCGGCAGCCTTCTGCGCGCGTGCGGCGGACTTGTCGGCGTAGGCGAGCGCGGCTTCGCGGACCCAGGCACCGTCGTCCCAGGCAGCGACACGGTCGGCCATGCGGTCCTTGGCACAGGGACCGTGGCCGTTGACCACGTTCCAGAACTCGGACCAGTCGATCGGGCCGAAATCGAAGTGGCCGCGTTCGTCGTTCCACTTGAGCAGCGGATCGGGCAGCGACACGCCGAGCACCTTGGCTTGCGGCACGGTGGCGTCGACGAACTTCTGCCGCAGATCGTCGTTGCTGATGCGCTTGATGCCCCAGCGCATCGAGTCGCCGGAGTGCGGCGAGTCCTTGTCGTGCGGGCCGAACATCATCAGGCTGGGCCACCACCAGCGGTTCACCGCGTCCTGCACCATGTCGTGCTGCGCCGACGTGCCCTTCATCATCGCCAGCAGCAGGTCGTAGCCCTGGCGCTGGTGGAACGACTCTTCCTTGCAGATGCGGATCATCGCTCGCGCATACGGGCCGAATGAGCAGCGGGTGAGCGGGATCTGGTTCATGATCGCCGCGCCGTCGACGAGCCAGCCGATCACGCCGATGTCCGCCCAGTTCAGCGTCGGGTAATTGAAGATCGACGAGTACTTGGCCTTGCCTGAATGCAATGCGTCCACCAGGTCGTCGCGCTCCACGCCGAGTGTCTCGGCGGCTGCGTACAGGTACATGCCGTGGCCGCCTTCGTCCTGGATCTTGGCGAGCAAAATCGCCTTGCGCTTGAGCGTGGGCGCGCGCGTGACCCAGTTGCCCTCGGGCAGCATGCCGACGATCTCGCTGTGCGCATGCTGGCTGATCTGCCGCACCAGCGTCTTGCGGTATCCCTCCGGCATCCAGTCCTTGGGCTCGATGAAGTCGCCCCGCGCGACCTTGGCATCGAACTCTGCTTCGTACTGCGTTTCAGTGAGCGAACGCGGGCCGCGCTTGGCTTCCGGTTCCTTGCCGCCGATGTCGAGTGCTTGCGTGTACATGAGCTGCTCCTGACCGATCACCGTCGTCCCCGCGCAGGCAGGGACCCGGGTGACTTTCAACGATGCAAAGACGCTGGGTTCCCGCCTGCGCGGGGACGACGAATCAACTTGCTCAACGACAGAATCATCTCGGCCGCCGATCCAGGATGCGCTTGGCCTTGCCGACCGAGCGCTCCAGCCCCATCGGCAGCGCCAGTTGCACGCTGCAGCTGACGCCGATGTACGCCTTGATGCCGTGTTCGAGCCGCGCAGCGGCAGCATGGCGTGCGTCCTGGCTCGCCGAGGCGAGTGCGGAGCCCATCTCCACGTGCACGGTCAGTTCGTCCAGGTGGCCCGGGCGCGTGACCTCAAGCGTGTAGTACGGCTCGAGTTCCGGCTGCTTCAGGATCAATTCCTCGACCTGCGTGGGGAAGAGATTCACGCCGCGGATGATCAGCATGTCGTCCGAGCGACCGGTGATCTTCTCGATCCGTCGCATGCTGCGCGCCGTCGGCGGCATGAGCCGCGTCAGGTCGCGCGTGCGATAGCGGATCATCGGCAGCGCTTCCTTGGTGAGCGAGGTGAACACGAGTTCACCTTTCTCGCCGTCGGGCAGCGCCGCGCCGGTGATCGGATCGACGATCTCCGGGTAAAAGTGGTCTTCCCACACCGTGAGGCCGTCCTTGGTCTCGATGCACTCCTGCGCCACGCCGGGACCGATGATCTCGGACAGGCCGTAGATGTCGATCGCATCGAGCGCGGTCTTGCTCTCGATCGCCTCGCGCATCGCCGGCGTCCACGGCTCGGCGCCGAAGATGCCGATGCGCAGCGAGGTCGACTTCGGATCCACGCCCTGCAGCTCCATCTCCTCGGCGATCGCCAGCATGTACGACGGCGTGACCATGATGATGTCGGGTTTGAAGTCGACGATGATCTGCACCTGCCTCTCGGTCATGCCACCGGAGATCGGCACCACGGTGCAGCCGAGCTTCTCGGCGCCGTAGTGCGCACCCAGCCCGCCGGTGAACAGCCCGTAGCCGTAGCTCACGTGCACCATGTCGCCGGGGCGACCGCCGGCAGCGCGGATCGAGCGCGCCATCACGGTGGCCCAGGTGTCGATGTCCTTCGGCGTGTAGGCGACCACGGTCGGCTTGCCGGTGGTGCCGCTGGAGGCATGCAGGCGCGCCACCTGTTCGCGCGGCACCGCGAACATGCCGAACGGGTAGTTGTCGCGCAGGTCTTTCTTGCCGGTGAACGGAAACTTCGCCAGGTCCGCCAGCGAGCGGCAGTCCGACGGCTGCACGCCCGCCTTGTCGAACACCTTCCTGTAGTGCGGCACGTTGTCGTACGCATGCTTGAGCGACCACTGCAGGCGCGCCAGCTGCAGCGCCTGCAGTTCGTCGCGGCTGGCGGTCTCGATCGGCTCCAACTGGGCCGGGGTCGTATGCGGGCGAGGATCTCTCATGCGCGGTGTCTCCCTGTCTCCCATGTCGGTGTCGGCTACAGCTCGACCACGTGGCGGCCCTTGAGCGTGTGCGAGCGGCCACGCATCACGGCGACCGTCTTGCCATGCTGGTTGGTAACGGCGATGTCGTACACGCCGGTGCTGCCGGTGCGCGACACCTCGCGTCCTTCGGCGAGCAGACGGTCACCCTCGTGGGCCGGGGCGAGGAAGTCGACCACGATGCCGCTGGCCACCGTGAGCTGGTTGTAGCTGTTGCAGGCGAAGGCGAAGGCCGAGTCCGCCAGCGTGGTGATGAAGCCGCCATGGCAGATCGCGAAGCCGTTGAGCATGTCGGCGCGGACCGTCATCACGATGCGTGCGTAGCCGGGTCCGACCGCCTCGACCTGCATGCCGAGCGCGCGCGAGGCGTTGTCGTTGGAGAACATGCCGTCGCGCACGGCTTCGGCGACGTGCTGCGGATCAAAGCGGGGCGGTGTGTCGTTCATGGTCCAGTCGTCGCCCCGGCGCAGGCCGGGGTCCAAGTGCAAGCTGCGGCCCAGTGCATCCGGGCAAGCGCCGGCGCGCCCAAGCCTGGTCGAAAGCACGTCATTCGTTGAACCCCCTGCCGGTCCAGCCGCGGCGTTGGATCAGCACCGAGGTGCGGTAGCGCTCCTCGCCGTAGTGCGCGCGCAGATTGGCGAGCGTGCGTGCAAAGAAGTCGAGGCCGACCGCCTCGGCCCAGGCCATCGGTCCGCGCGGGTAGTTGACGCCGTGGCGCATCGCCTCGTCGACTGCATCCACCGAGCAGATGCCGGTGGCGACCGCATCGGCCGCCTCGTTCACCAGCATGGCCACGGTGCGCAGCACGATCAGCCCGGCCACGTCGTCCAGTGGCGTGCAGGCAAATCCCGCGCGTGCCAGGGTGGCGCACACGCTGCGGAAAGCGGCGTCGCCGCACAGATCGGCCCGCGCCAGGCCCAGGCGCGGCGTGCTGGCGTAGTCGAGCGCGAGGTCGAACAGCACCAGGTGCCGGTGTTCATCCTGGGTGGCGCGCTGCGTGGCGGGGCGGCCGTCGGACAGCATCAACCGAGCGCTGCCGATCTCCAGCCAGCCCGGCGCGCCCGCCTGCCCCTGCACGCGCACGACGTCGACGCCGGCGCTCTCCAGCCGGGTGACGATCGGCGTCGCCATCCCGAGCGAGCCCACCAGCACGATGCGGCGTGCCGGCTCCGCGCCCGGCTCCACCCGCGGCGATGGCGGCGTGGCGCCATCGCGATAGTCGTAGATGCCGCGGCCGCGCTTGCGGCCGAGCCGACCCGCGCGCACCAGCTCCTGCTGCGCCAGCGAGGGCGTGTAGCGGCGATCGAAAAACGTGGCCTCGAACACCGACTGCGTGACCGCCAGGTTGACGTCGTGGCCGATCAGATCCATCAGCTCGAAGGGCCCCATCGGAAAGCCGCCGCAGTCGCGCATCACCGCATCGAGCGAGGCCGGGTCGCCGCCGGCTTCCAGCAGCACGCGCCAGGCCTCGCCGTAGAACGGGCGCGCCAGGCGGTTGACGATGAAGCCGGGCGTCGACCGCGCATGCACCGTCGTCTTGCCCCAGGCGCGCGCCGTGGCCGCCAGCTGCGCGGTGACGGCGGCATGGGTCTCCACGCCACTGACGATCTCCACCAGCTTCATGCGCGGCGCCGGATTGAAGAAGTGCATGCCGGCCAGGCGCGCCGGATTCTTCAGGGCGGCGCCGATCGCCGTGATCGACAGCGACGAGGTATTGGTGGCAAGCACACAGGCGGCATCGACGATGCCTTCGAGTTCGGCAAACAGCGCCTGCTTGATCGCCAGGTCCTCGACCGCGGCCTCGATCACCAGTGCGCAGTCGGACAGCGCCGCCAGGCCGGTGGCCGGCCGCACGCGCTCGCGCACCGCCTTCGCATCGGCCGCGGGCAGCTTGCCTTTGCCGACAAGGAACTGCAGATCGCGATCGAGCCCGGTCAGCGCGCGGTCGATCGCCTCTCGGCTGACGTCGTACAAGTGCACCGGATGCCCCGCGCGTGCCGCCACCTGCGCGATGCCGGCGCCCATTGCGCCGGCGCCGATCACACCGACGGCGCGCGCAGCCGGCAGCGCGACGTTCTCGTCGGCTTTGCCTGCGTTCATTGCGCTCGCTGGGCTCATTGGCCGGTGAAGTGCGGCGCGCGCTTGTCCATGAACGCGGCCACGCCTTCGCGATAGTCGGCCGAGCGGCCGAGCTCGCGTTGGTAGTCGCGCTCCAGGTCAAGGCTTTGTTCAAGCGTGAGGCGAGCGGCCGCGTCGATCGCCTGCTTGGTGCGCGCATAGCCGCGCGTCGGCCCGGCGGCAAGCTGGCGCGCCACCTCGCTGACGGTGGGCATCAGCTGCGCATCGTCGACACAGCGCCAGATGAGTCCCCATTGCTCGGCCTGCTCGGCGGTCAGTTTGTCGCCCAGCAGGGCGAGCCCCATTGCGCGCGCGCGACCGACCAGGCGCGGCAGCACCCAGGTGCCGCCGCAATCGGGCACCAGACCGAGCTTGGCGAACGACTGCACGAAGCTCGCCGAGCGCGCCGCAAACACCAGGTCGCCGGCCAGCGCGAGGTTGGCTCCGGCGCCGGCGGCCACACCATTGATCGCACAGATGACGGGCAGCGGCAGGCTGCGCAGCGTGACGATCAGCGGCCGGTAATAGGTTTCGATCGAGTACCCAAGATCCGGCGCGTCGGTCGAGGGCGACACCGCGCGGTCGTTCAGATCCTGCCCGGCGCAGAAGCCGCGCCCGGCCCCGGTGACCACCAGGCAGCGCACCGACGGATCGGCAGCGATCGCGTCGAGCGCGGCGCGCACCTCGCCATGCATGGCAACGGTGAAGCTGTTCAACCGCTCGGGACGGTTGAACGTCAAGGTCGCCACACCCGCCTCGTGCTCGAGGCGAATCGTCTGGAACGTGGTGCCCATGTGTCTCCTTGGCAGGCGCCCGAGCGCGCGTGCGGCCCGGGCTGCTCACTTGGCAAGGGTCGGCGCCGATCCTGTCGGTCGGCGCCGCCGATGCATCCTTATTGCCTTGCCTTCCCTGCTCTGACCTGTGCCGGTCCTCGCTTGCCTTCCTCCACGCCCGCGCGCCGGGCTGAACTGCCCCGGCATCCGGTACGCCACGTAGGACGTGCCCCGGATCGGTCCTGCCTCGACCCCCGACCCTGGCCAATCTGGGTCGGGGTCGGTCTCATTCGTCGGCCGGCATTCGTCGATCGCATTCGTTGACCGACCGTTCAATCAATAGTAGGTTGAGCCGCGATTTGCAGCAAGCCCTCATCGGCGGTGTCTGATCGGGTTCGGCGACTGCTGCAGCGGAAAACCCATAACGCGCCGCAACAGCGCGGCCGAGGAGACCATCGATGACGCACCCCCTGCTCGACCAGCATCGCGCCACGCTTGACGGCGCCCTGAAGGCGATCGCCACGCGCGGCTACTGGAGTCCCTATCCGGAGATGCCGAGCCCCAAGGTGTACGGCGACACCGCGATGGACGACGGCAAGCGTGCCGTGGCAGCGCTCACCGGCACGAAGTTGGAACTTGACCAACCCGGTGTGAGCGGGTGGACGGCGGCCGATCGTTCGCCCTACGGCGTGACGCTCGACGTGCAGTACCCGGTGTGCAGCGTCGATGCGCTGATCGCTGCTGCCGAAGCGGCGATGCCGGCGTGGCAGCAAGCCGGAATCGATGGACGCACCGGCGTCTGCCTGGAAATCCTGGCACGCATCAACCGGCGCAGCTTCGAGATCGCCCAGGCGGTGATGCTGACCAGCGGCCAGGGATGGATGATGGCGTTCCAGGCGGGCGGCCCCCACGCGCAGGACCGTGGCCTGGAGGCCGTGGCCTATGCGTATCGCGAGATGAGCTTCGTGCCGGGACAGGCGCACTGGGAGAAGCCGCAGGGCAAGAACCCGGCGCTGGCCATGCGCAAGGAGTATCAGGTGGTCGGGCGCGGCGTTGCACTGGTGATCGGTTGCGCAACCTTCCCGACCTGGAACACGTACCCGGGCCTGTTCGCTGCACTGGCCACCGGCAATGCGGTGATCGTCAAGCCCCACCCGGCCAGCACGCTGCCGGCGGCGATCAGCGTGAAGATCGCGCGCGATGTGCTGCGCGAGCACGGGCTCGATCCGAATCTGGTGCAACTCGCCGTGGTCGATGAGGAGGCGACGCGCGCTCTGGTCGCGCATCCGGCGGTGAAGTCGATCGACTTCACCGGCGGTCCCGCCTTCGGTCGTTGGCTGATCGAGCACGCGCCGGGCAAGCAGGTGTATGCGGAACTGGCCGGCGTGAACAACGTGGTGATCGAGTCTTCCGACAACTACAAGGGCATGCTGCGCAACCTGGCGTTCACGCTGTCGCTGTACTCGGGGCAGATGTGCACCACCACCAAGGCGATCCTGGTGCCGGCCGAAGGGATCGATACCGATGCGGGCCGCAAGTCGTTCGACGAGGTGGCCGCCGACCTGGGTGCGGCGATCGAGAAGTTCCTGAGCGATCCGGCCACGGCGACTGCGGTGCTGGGGGCGATCCAGTCGGAGGCCACGCTCAAGCGAATTGAAGAAGCCGCCGCGGTGGCGACCGTGGTGCTGGCATCGAAGCCCGTGCCTCATCCCGAGTTTCCGCAAGCGCAGGTGCGCACGCCGGTGCTGCTCAAGACCGACGCCTCGCGCGAGGGCGTGTACATGCAGGAGCGCTTCGGGCCGATCTGCACCGTGGTCGCGGTACCGGGCGGCGCCGCCGCGTTGGTCGCGCTGTCCGAGCGCATCGTGCGCGAACAGGGCGCGCTCACGGTGGGCGTGTACTCGAAGAACGAACCGGTGATCGACGCCATGGTGCAGGCCACGCAACGTGTCGGCGTGGCGTTATCGATCAACTTGACCAGTGGCGTGTTCGTCAACCAGTCGGCCGCGTTCTCGGACTTCCACGCCACGGGCGCGAATCCCGCCGCCAACGCCAGCTACGCCGACAGTGCCTTCGTTTCCAACCGCTTCCGCGTGGTGCAGCGGCGCGTGCACGTGGCCCCCACCGCCGCGGCAGCCTGAGGCGGGATCGCCATGCCCTGCTACGAAATCGACGGCATCCGCCCGGTGGTCGATCCCACCGCCTACGTGCATCCGACCGCGGTCCTGGTGGGCGACGTCATCATCGGCCCGCGTTGTTATGTCGGACCGGTGGCCAGCCTGCGCGGCGACTTCGGTCGCATCATTCTCGAGGAAGGCAGCAACGTGCAGGACACCTGCGTGATGCACGGCTTTCCCGGCACCGACACGCGCATCGAAGTCGACGGACACATCGGTCACGGCGCGGTGTTGCATGGCTGCACCGTCAAGCGCAACGCGATGGTGGGGATGAACGCGGTGGTGATGGACGAGGCGGTGATCGGCGAGTCGGCGATGGTGGCCGCCTGCGCGTTCGTCAAGGCAGCGATGGTGGTGCCGCCGCGCCACCTGGCCGCCGGCGTGCCGGCCAAGATCCTGCGCGAGTTGTCGGACGAGGAGATCGCCTGGAAGGTGAGCGGCACCCGCAGCTATCAGCAGCTGGCGGAGCGGTCGCTGGCAACGCTGCGCGAAGTCAGCCCGCTCACCGCGGCCGAGCCGGATCGTCGGCGCATCGACGCCAGCGACGCGGTGCCCCTGGTGTCGCTGCGCCGCGGCTGATCCGACGCCGAGCGACAGTGCGCGCCGCCAAGCGCGGCGACATCAGCACGCATCCTGTCGGCGATCAATCAGGCGACCCCGTCGACCGGCACCGATCGCACTACGATGCGCATCGTACGAGTACGGATCGGAGAGGCTGTCGGCATGCTGCTGCACTTGCGTTGGTGGGGCGCCCTGCTCGCGATGATCGCCGGGCAGGCGTTGGCACAACCGCAGACGGTCGATGTGACGCTCGACGGCCAACTCACGCTGGCTGAACTGCACGGGCCGGGCCGCCCCACGCAGAAAGCAGTGATCCTGGTGCATGGCTTCATGCGCAGTCGCCTCACCATGAGCGATCACGCCGCCGCGCTTGCCCGCGACGGCGTGCTCGCCGTGGTGCCGGACATGCCTTACGCCACCGACTCGCGCAAGAACGCGCGTGCGTTGGCCGACCTGGTCGGCCAGCTGCGCGCCGGCACGCTCGGTCCGGCGATCGAGCAGGTGGTCCTGGTGGGCTTTTCCGCCGGCGGTCTGTCTACCCTGCTGGCCGCCGATACACCGGGCGTGGTCGGCTATGTCGGACTCGATGCGTTTGATCGCCCGGGCGGCGTGGGCCTGGCGGCCGCGCGCCGACTCGACAAGCCGGCGCGCCTGCTGCGCGCGCCCTCGTCCTTCTGCAACGCCTATGGCATCGCGTCCCCCTGGGTCGGTGCGCTCAAGCAGTTGCAACAGGATCGCGTGATTCAGGACGCCTCGCACTGCGACTTCGAATCACCGACCGACCGCACCTGTCAGGTCTTCTGCGGCAAGGCCGATCCCGCGCGGCAGGCCATCGTGCGTCAGACCCTGCACGAAGCGATCCGCGACTGGTTGATCGCGCCTGCCACGGCAGGCATCGGTGTCACCGCGAGTCTTGCGCCAGGTCGGCCATGAGTACCCATCAGGACGACACCGCGCTCGCATCGGCCTCCTTGCCCGATCGACTCAGGCACGCCACGCGCTCCTTGCACACCGAGGTCGAACGCACCGGCGTGATGCGGCACCTGCTCGCCGGCCACATCGACCGGGCTGCTTACACCGCACTGCTGCGCAACCTGGCCGCGATCTACGCAACGATGGAGCCGCTGCTGGCTGCCCACCGGGATCATCGATGGCTGCGCTGCATCGTCGACGACGCGCTGTTTCGCAGCGCCGCGCTGGCTGCAGACCTGCAGGCGCTCGACGCATCGGCCGTCACCGATGCCCTGGCACCGAGCGCGCAGCGCTATCGGCTGCACCTGCAGCATCTGGGCGCCCACGCACCCGGGCTGCTGGTGGCGCACGCTTACGTGCGCTACCTCGGTGACCTGAGTGGCGGCCAGGTGGTCCGGCGGATCGTTGGCAAGTCGCTGCACCTGCCGACCGACGCCGGCCTGCGTTTCTACGAGTTCGGCGACGCTGCGCAGGCAAAGTCGCTGGCGCAGTGGTTCAGGCAGGGGCTGACGGCGATTGACGCCACCGACGAGGAGAAGCAGGCACTTTGCGCGGAAGCGCAGTTCGCCTTCACGTTGCACCGAACCTTGTTCGAGGAGCTCGATCCCGGCCGTCAAGGGACGCTGCCGGTCACTACCATGCCGTCCTGAGGCGTTTTGGGGCAAAACGCCTGACGGGTCAGGTCGAGCGGATCCGCTGGTAGAGCAAGGCGGCGCGGCGGGTGGAGGCGTCGAGTTCCTCCAGCATCGGCGCCACGCCGGCGTCCACCGCACCGTCGGCGATGTCCATCGCTGCCAGGCTGGCATTGGTGACGATGGTGCTGATCACGACATCTACTTCCTGCTCGGTGAGTCGTCCCGGTTCGAGCGCGGCCGCGGTGCGCGCCGCCAGCATCAGCGACTGCTCGAGTTGCCGGCGCGCCGCCGCCGCACGCCGCTTGGCACTGAGGTCAAGCAGGATCACGATGAAGCCGAGTACCCGCCCGTCGGCCCCGCTCACTGCCTCGGCACGCACGCCGACCGGCACTGCCTCGGCATTGGTGCGTGCAAGCAGATGTTCACCGCGCCACGACACGTGGACCGCCAGCAAGTCGCGCAGCTTGTGCCGCGCGAGGTCGCCGTCGGCGAAGATGCGGGCCAGATCGGCGAGGGTGGCCAACGGTTCGGGCGCGGCCAGCGATGGCCGCTGCGCGAGCTTGAGCAAGGCTTCGTTGGCCATCAGCAGTCGACCGGCCGCATCGGCAATCACCACCGGCTCACTTGATCCGGCAACCGTGCGTCGCACCTGCCCGAGCTGGTGCTCGGCCACCAGCAGGCGCACCGCATGCACCTGCAGGATGATGTCCACCAGCGCCAGACCAATGGCGCGCGCCAGCGCCAACTCCGCAGTGGTCCAAGGTGCCGCCGTGCCGCGCACGATCTCCGACCACGCGGCGAACGAGCGCCGCGGTGACAGTTCGAGCGGGTCATTGCCGACCATTGGCTTGTGCGGATCGCCCGCCCAGGTGACGGTCAGCAGCTGCTCCTTGCGAAACCACATCAGGTAATCCGGCCGAGACGCCGACAGGCGCACCGCGAGCACGCCACTGGCGGTCGAGGTCAGCGCACCGAACGACGGCTCATCGCGTGCCACCGCGTGGCTCGAGAACAAGCCGTCGCTCAGGCGACCATCGACCCATTCGCGCAGCGCACGTAGTTCGGGGGTCGACGGCACCTCACCGATGGCCTGGATCTCGCCGTCGTGAAACAGGGCCGCTCCGGTAGCGTCTAGCGGCTGCAGCAGCATGCCCGGCTGGCGCAGCAGCGCGTGACGCCAGTCGCCCTCGGTGGAGGTGGCTTCGAGCAACCGTCGTTCCAGCCGCCGCACCAGGATGGCGACCTGCGCCTGCGCGTAGTTCTCGATGCCGGCGATGCGAGTGGCCATCACCTCGCTGATCAGCTCGACGGCGGCCCGCACGCCAAAGCGCAGATTGCGCGGCGCATAGTGGTGACACGCGATCAGCCCCCATAGCCGTCCTTCGCGAACGAGCGAGACGACCAAGGTGGCGGTCACTCCCATGTTCTGCAGGTACTGAAGGTGCAGCGGGGACATGCTGCGCAGATAGCTCTGCGACATGTCGAGCTCGCCCAGACCGGGCAGTTGCCGCGGCACCAGGAGCGACGGCTCGTAGTACACGTCGACCAGCACGCGCACCCGATTGCGCAGATACAGCTCGCGCGCGCGCTGCGGAATGTCGGTGGACGGGTAGTGGTGGCCGAGCAGCGACTCCAGGCGCGGGTGGCGCGACTCGGCGATGATCTTGCCGTGTCCCTCCGGGTCGAAGCGGTAGACCATCACGCGGTCATAGCCGGTCATGTCGCGCACGCACTTGACCGTGGCATCGGCCAGCACGCCCAAGGTGGGCGCATTGCTCAGCCGATTGGTCGCCTCGGCGACCTGCGTGAGCAGCACGTCTCGAGAAAGGTTGACGGTTTCGACCTGTCCCGCGAGCGGCTCGATCTCGATCATCAGACCGACACCGGGCACGCGAGACAGCCCGCCTTCGAAGGCGGCAGGCGCGCCATGGCACTGAAGCGTGCACGACACCGGCGCATGCCGCTCCAGCTCCGGCTCGTGCGCGAGCCGCGCAACGGTCAGATCAAGATCGCCGCCGAAGGTCGACAACGACTGACCCAGCAACTCATTCGCGGGTCGGCCCAAAATGGGGCCGCAGTTGGCACTGGCTTGCAGGATTCTGTAAGCGTCATCCACCACCAAAAGTACGCCGTGCGGCTGCACCGACCCGGCAAGATGGATCAGTTCTCGTTCGCAGTTGCTGAGGTCGGCCTGACCGAACGCCGGACTGGTTTGCATGGACTTCGCGATGATGGCCCGACGGGCCAGCTGCGGATGGTGCCCGGTTCCGCGCCGTGCGGCTAGGCCATGACCGAAGGACGGTCCCCGCCAAGACGCAGTCCCTGCCGTCGCAGGCGCAGCATCAGGCTGTCTTCGCTGATGCCGAGCAGCCGCGCCGCGGCCGCCTCGTCATCACCTGAACGCGCGAGCGCCGTCTGCAGCAGGTGCCGCTCGACAAGCTCGGCACCCTCGCGCATGAGGCTCGGCAAGATGACGCTTCCGACGCGCGAGGCCAGTCGCTCGACGGCCCGGGTCAGTTCATCGAAAGCGGCAGTCTCGGCGGAACTGCTGCGCGCGAGCGGCCGCAACGTGAAGCCGAGAGAATCCTGATCGTCGGCCTCATCGGGCAGGCGCGCGGCCGACATTTCGATGTCGATCGATCCGGCCAGTCCCCGCAGGCGGCTGACGATTCGCGCCACCATGCCATTGCGGCGAACGACGTCCAGCGTCTCGTTGAATTCGCGCGGCCCCTGTCCAAGCCATTCGCTGAGCATGCGCCCGGCCAGATCGGTTGACGACGGCAGCCCGGACAGTTCGAGGAAGGCTGGGTTGACCAGCCGAATCCGGCCCAGCATGTCGGTCACGACAATCGCGTCCGGCGTGCGCTCGACCAGTTCAGCCAGGCGAGCCAGGCTGCTGTCGGTTGTTTCGGTTGCATCGGCTGTGCGTACCCGCAGCAGCAGCAGCGACGTGTCTTCGGCACGAAACGGCGTCGACGAAACACTCAACGTGTCAATGCCGGATCGAATACGGATTTCGCTGGGCCGATCATGGGTGGCAGAAGCGACCAGCAGATTATCGACCGCTACGCGCGCCGCGGGGGCAAAGCCGAGACTTGCCTCTTGGCCCACCAGTTTGCCGGGCGCAAGGGCGAAAAATTCGGCGGCGGCACGATTGGCCTCGACGACGCGCAAGGAAGTCGCGTCGACCACGAGGACTGCATCGGTGGCGACCTGAAACAGGAGTCGATAGCGGGCTTCGGCCTGGCGCCGCTTCCAGTAGTCGCGCTCCATTTCCTGCTGCGACTCGATGAAGCGCTGCTGGATCGCGGCAATCGCACGAAGGTCACGACCGACCGCCAGCACCGGACCATGCTCGCCCAGGCGAACGGCGGCATAGGCGATGGGAATCTGGCCGGCGTCGCCACAGACCGTGACTTCGCGTCGCTGCGACACGCCGCTTTCGTTTGCTTCGAGCAGCAGTTGCTCGATCTTCCGGCGCGTGTCGTCGGTGACGGTGTCGGCCCAGGGACGACCGACCCAATCGCGTGGCGCGGGCACGGCGTCCTTGCCGCCGGAAACAGCGACATTGCGTATCACGCCGTCGCGATCGATGACGAGCGCGATGTCACTTGCCACGGTTGCAAACGTGGCGGCCAGTTCCGGGGCCAGGTGGGATAGCGCCCCGAGGTCGGTGCCGATTTCGGCGGCGACATCCTGTGGTCGCTTGGTCATGTCTTGCTCCTGCGACACGAACCAGATCCGGAAATCTCGGATCAGCGCATGGGCGGCAAATCGCCTCGAACAGGCAGTCAGGCAGGACGCCCAACCAATGTCCAAGACATTGACATTCTAGGCGTCATGCCGACGAAGGCAAGCGAAAGCGGGCAGTAACCATGCGCATTCGCTCGAGTCATGCGCGATGACAACAAATCGATGCAGGTTGAAAACAGATCGAGCACACAACGACCCGCTTGCCTCATCTGACCAAGGCAATCGCGCCGTGTTCGCCCGCAGCGCGGACGAACTACGACTTCTCGGCAGGCAGAAGTCCGAACAGGTGTCCCAGATCCTTGAAGAAGATTCGCACGTGCGCAAGCGGTCGGGAGCGCACGAGTTTCTTGTGCATGTACGACTGCCAGGTCAGTTGCTGCACATCCGGATCGCGGCAGATGCTGACGAACTTCTCGCGCCGCTTGTCACTCGAGTACCAGAAGCGCTGCATCAGACCGAGGATCCAGAAGACGCGACCGTGCGCCGCCATGAATTGCTTGCGCGCGCTGCGCAGCGCACGTGCATCGCCGGTTCGCAGAAACTCATGCACGGCTTCCGCGGCCATGCGCCCGCCCGCCATCGCGTAGTAGATCCCTTCTCCCGATGCCGGCGCCACCACGCCGGCAGCGTCGCCAGCGAGCACGACGTCGCGATCGTTGTCCCACTTGCACAGCGGCTTGAGCGGGATCGGCGCGCCCTCGCGACGCACGGTCTCGCAACCAGACAGGCCGGCATCGGCGCGCAGTTGATCGACTGCCGTGCGGACCGAGAAGCCCTTGATCATCGTCCCCGCACCGACACTGGTATGCGGCCCATGCGGAAACACCCAACCGTAGAAGTCGGGCGAGATCTTGCCGCGATAGATCACATCGCAGCGCGTGGGATCAAAGTCATCGGCCGCCTTGCTGCCGGGCTCGGGCGATTTGACGATTTCGTGGTACGCGAAGACGCAGGGCACCTCGTCGCCGCCGGGTATGCACTGCTTGGCCACGGCAGAGCGCGCACCGTCCGCACCCACCACCGCGCGCGCCCGCACGACCTGGGCAGTTCCCTCTGCATCCAGGTAACGGATCTGGGCAACGCCGTCATCGCCGCGCTCGAACGTCTCGAACGTGCCGGTGCGGCGCGTTGCACCCACTGCGGCAGCGCGCTCACGCAGCCACTCGTCGAACACCTCGCGGTCCACCATGCCGACGAAGCCACCGGCATTGCCGGCGCCAGCATCAATCGGCATGTCGACGCGCCGGTTGCTGGGCGAGATCATCCGCGCCGACTTGATGCGGGCGACGATGAGCGTGTCCGGGATGGCGAACTCTTCCACCAGCCGCGGCGGAATCGCACCACCGCAAGGCTTGATACGGCCGGCGCGATCGAGCAGCAGCACCGAGCGACCGGCGCGAGCCAGATCGGTGGCTGCGGTCGCACCCGCCGGTCCGCCGCCGATGACGACAACATCGAACGTTTGCGTGGCACAGGCGATGGATGTCATTGACGCTCTCTCTTTCGGCGACAAGATGCGGTCGGCAGGACAGTGGATTTCATCGGTGCGCGCTCATCGCGCCTCGGTTTCGGCGAGTTCGGCCACGGGTACGCGCAGGCGGATACGTTCTCCGGCCGTTGCGGAGACGCCCAACGCGAGTCGCGCGGCAAACAGGAACAGAACGCCTTCGGCCGCGAAGACGCAGGCGTAGGCCAGCGCGGACGAACCGATCAGCAGGTGGGCGAGGTCACTGGCCACGGTGCCGGCAAAACCACCGATCGCAAACGCAATCGCCTGCGCCGCACCCCACAAACCCATGCGCACGCCCTCGCGGCCGGGAGGACCGGTGTTGGCCAGTCGCATCATCGAGCCGATGGCAGCCACGGCGAAGGCGCCGTTGGCCATACCCAGAGCGAACACGTTGGCGCGCAGCGGCCAACCCGGGGACAAGCCACCCAGGGCCAGCGCAATCAGCGCGACCGCCGACGCCAGGCAGCCACCGATAGTCCATGCGCGCAGCGAACCGATCCGGCGCTTGCCGCTCGCAGCCAGCGCCACCAGCATCATTCCGGCGAGCACGCCGCCGTTCTGGATGCCCGATAGTTGCGTGGACTCGCCCGGCGTGAAACCGAAGACGGTTCCCGCAAATGGCTCCAGGATCAAGTCCTGTGCGCTGAAGGCAAGCATCGACACGAAGACGAAGATCGTGAACTGCCGCGCCTGAGGATCCTCCCAGACCTGCGCCAGCGCCGCTCGAAACGGAAGCTGTGCCACGCCGGGCGACGCCGCAGGCGCAGCGTGCCGGCGCTCCACACCCGCCACCGCAACCAGCGTGAGCACGAAAGCCGAGCATGCCGTGACCACGGTCACCCCCACCAGGCGCTGCGGCGAGAACGGATCGAGGAAGTGGCCGGCCAGCGCCGACGTGACGATGAAGCCGACGATCATCATCGTCCACACGATCGTCGCCGCAGCCGCACGGCGCTCGTCGTTGACCTGCTTGGCGAGCAGCACGAGCAGCGAAGTTCCTGTCGCTCCACTGCCGACGCCGATCAGCAGGAACGAAACAACCGCCAGGGCGACACCGGCGGTGACGTTGGTTGCCATCAAGGCCGTGCCGATCGACGCGCCGATGCCGCCGAGCGCGAGCGCGGCCATGCCGCCGATGATCCACGGCGTGCGCCAGCCGCCCACGTCGGAGCCGTGCCCCAGCCGCGGCCGCAGCAACTGCACCGAGTGGTGCAGGGCGACGAGGATCCCGGGCAGCATCGCCGGCAAGGCCAGTTCGACCACCATGACGCGGTTCATCGTCGACGTCGTGAGAATGATGATCGAACCGAGCGCGGTCTGCACCAGGCCGAGCCGGAAGATGCCGATCCATCCGAGCCCGCTCACCGGACGACCCTTCGCGCGCGACGCAGCCGCATGAGCGCTTCGACGTGGCAATGAGCACGCGCAGATTCGCCGCTCGGACGGCCCGGCGAAGTGACTGGGCAACCTTCGCGCTGCGCGCTCAAGGATTCGCCCTTGGGGCGGCCCGGCGGGCTCAGTTGGAGCCCTTCGCGCTGCGCGCTCAAGGATTCGCCCTTGGGGCGGCCCGGCGGGCTCATGCACCCGCTCCAATGAGCGCGCGCACACCCAAGGCTGCCGATAACATGCCGAGCACGAAGAAGTTCACGCCCAGCGCCGAATACCAGAGCGCGCGCTCGCGCGGTTGGGCGAGGAATCGGGGCATGAGTGCCAGTTGCACGGCCAGCAGGCCGGCCACTGCCGCTGCGTGCCAGGGTCGGTCCCAGGCGATGAGAAGCGCCACCACCACCGCCTGCGGAACGGCCATCATCACGCAGGACACACGCGCCGCATTGAGCGCGCCCAGTTGGATGGGCAGTGAACGCACGCCCATGCGCTGGTCACCGTCCATCGCCTTGAAGTCGTTCAACGTCATGATCCCGTGCGCGCCGAGGCTGTACAGCAGGGCGAGCAGGACGATCCGGCCATCGGGCATCGCGCCGCCCAAGAGGACCGCCGCACCCGTGATCCAGGCCAACCCTTCGTACGAGATGCCGACCGCTGCATTCCCCCACCAGCCGTTACGCTTCAAGCGCAGCGGCGGAGCGGAATAGGCCCAGGACAGCACAACACCGAGCGCCGCGGCGATCAGAACCCACGGACCGAGCGCAGCAGCGACGAGCAGCGACAGCGCGCTCCAGAGAATTGCCAGGTACAGCCCCCAGCGGCCGGGGATGCGTCCCGACGGAATCGGCCGATTCGGCTCGTTGATCGCATCGACATGGCGGTCGAACCAGTCGTTGGTCGCTTGGCTTGCGGCGCAAAGCAACGGGCCGGCGAGCAGCACACCGGTGACCGCGAGGAGCCAATGAGGTGCGATCGGCACGCCGGAGGACACCAGCCCGCAGCCGAACGCCCACATGGGCGGAAACCAGGTGATCGGCTTGAACAGCTCGAGCACCGCCGAGGAGGTCGGCAGCGCGAGCGCAGACGCAGACGAATGTGCCATCGGCCTACATTAGGCCTGACACTCTGGAACGTCAATCAAAATTGACAGATCGCCGCGATGCGGCGACGGCCGAAGCAGATCAGGCGCCGGTTGAGTCCAGTTCGCCGAGGCCGTAGCGGTGAAGCTTCAGGTACAGGCTCTGGCGCGACAGCCCGAGCATCTCGGCCGCCGACGCGCGGTTGTCGCTCGTCAACTGCAAGGCGGCTTCGATACAGAGCCGCTCGATGACATCGGTCGTTTCGCGCACGATGTCCTTCAGCGGCACGCGCCCGATCAGCTCCGTCAGTTGCTCCGGAGAGCGCGGAAGTTCGCGATCCCCTGCAGTTGAACTCGCCAGGCGCCGCCCGACGCTGCGAATCACGAATCCGAGCACCGGATCATCGTCCGGCACGGCCACGGCAGAGATTTCCACCTCGGTCGTCGAGCCCAGATCACCCCGCAAGGTGGTGGCAAACAGCCGCACCGAGCC
Organism: Burkholderiaceae bacterium; assembly: GCA_022843955.1. GTDB lineage: Bacteria > Pseudomonadota > Gammaproteobacteria > Burkholderiales > Burkholderiaceae_F > JALHMQ01. The sequence continues at coordinate 48,482 of JALHMQ010000021.1, read as the reverse complement.
GTGCTGCCGCAAATTGGCGAGCAGCACATTGAGGTCGGCCCCGGGGCGGCCCAGCCACTGCGTGAGCGATTTGCCGCGCACCTGCTCTTCGGCCGCGCACTGCACGACGTCCAAAAACGCACGATTGGCAGTCATGACACGACCTTCGCCGTCGGTGACGACGAAGCCATCCGGCGAATTCTCCAGCGCGCGCAGGACGGGCGATTTGCCGCCGACGCGATCCGACGCTGCACCGGCCGGCTCATGCGCCACCAGTCGCGAGATGAACTGCGCATCCTTGTCCTGCTGGAACAGTGACACCGACAACTGCGCGGCCTGCTTGCCATTTCGGAGCCGCACCCGGACCTCATCCGCGTGGCCCGCTGTGCGCACCTTGTTCAGCAAGGCAGCAATCGCTTTGGAACTGCTCGCATCGAAGGATTCTGTGAAGGGCTTGCCGTTGACCTGCTTGGCTGCAACGCCGAGCAACCGCGCGGCCGCTGGGTTCGCCTCCAGCACCTTCTCGCTGCCGGCATCGACGATGATGATCGCCTCGGACGCCATCTGGAAAAGCAGCCGGTAACGCGTCTCCGCGTGGCGCAAGCGGGCGTAGTCGCGCTCAAGGGACTGCTGCGCCTCCACCAGGCGCTGCTGAAGGATGGCTACCGGGCGCAGGTTGCGGCCGACGGCGATCACGCGTCCGGTCTTTCCGACCTTGATCGCTGAATACAGCACCGGCACATCGGCGCCCCGCGCCGATGGATGATTGACGTGCCGCCAAGTCGAGCCACTGACGCCGCTGGCATCGCGCAGCAAGGCCTCGATCTTCGGGCGGCTTTCGGCCGTAACGGTCTCTGTCCAAGCTTGCCCAAGCCATTCGCCGTAGCCCTCCTTGCTCAGCTCTTCACTGCTGAACGAAAGGTCACGGATGACGCCCTGACTGTCCACGACCAGCGCCACATCAGCTGCCGCAGTGATGAGCCTGGCGGCAGCCTCGATATCGAGGCTGCCGAGCGACTTCTTTGGTGCGAGAAACTGACTCACATGCAACCCGTGTCTCCGGCGAACTTGATGGCGGCCCCGGCAGCCGCGGCCTCGCCCCGACTAGCCGCCGACGCGGCACGCTGCCGTTGTGGCAAGGCAAACAGCAGATCTTGAGCTGCAAGCAATGCCTGCTGCGCATCGGCCGCATAGACATCGGCATCCACCCGAACCACCGCATCGGGGTGCTCAACGAACACCGGTCCACCAACGATGATACCGATCGCTCGATTACGTGATGACCGGCGAATATCGCGGATCAGCGCTGCCAGCGCGTCCAGCCGCTGATCGCAGCTGAGCGACAACCCGACAATCTCAAACCAGTTGCGCGTCACTGATGACACGAGGTCCACCGGATTGGCCACGGGTCCATCGACCACGTCCCAGCCCGCGCGCCGGAAAAACTCGGCGACCATGAACACGCCGAAGGTGTGCTGCGAGCCGGGCATCGGCGCCAGCAGGATCCTGCGGCCTTCGATCGGCGGGACAGCCTCCACGTGGAACTGCGGCGAGCACTCGTGCAGCAGCCGCTGCAGTCGCCACAAGCCCAGCGTGACAGCCGTGAAGTCGCATTGGTCAGCCGCCCACATCTCACCCAACTGGCGCGCAGCCGGCGAGAACAGATCGAGATACACGCTGTCGAGTGTCACCCCGTCAGCCTGCAGGTCGTCGATGAACTGGCGGGAACTGTCGATCTCGCTCGTCAGCAACATGTCGGTGAACTGGCCGACCTGTCGGGCCGCCACTTCCGCCCCGGTTGCAGCAGCGCTGGGCGAGCGCGGCTTCTGACCGCGATGAGCAAGAACCAAGCGAGGAATGATCTCGCCTTCAATGGTACGCAACAGACGATCGAAACCAGCTGATGGTCCGTGATCATTGTCGGTCTGGCGATTCGTTGATCGCCTTGCACCGTCGGTACTGCGCCTGTCAGGGACACGCCCTGTGATGCCAGCCATGGTCTCCTCCCCCGGAGAGGGGCGCGGACTTCGGGTCCGCGCGCGCTGATTGTTTTTCGACATCCGTTCTGCACTGCGCGGGCAATGCTAGTCGGGTCGATCTTTGGCAAAGGAGTCGGCGATTCAGCGCACCTGATCCCCATCGACACGACAACACAGCGTGCCTTGTGGTGTCAAGAAAACGTGACGCTGCAGAGCACACCGACTTTGTAATGGACATGAATGCGTACGTCAACTTTCCGAGACGTCCATTTAAGTTGACACTCGTCCGGCGCCGGCCTAGATTGCACCGTGTTCGGCATCGATCCGAGCAACACGAGACCGCCAAGCGGCAGCGGGCGGACCGACAGACAGGCATCAATCGGGGAAGCGCATGACGGGCTTGTATTCCGCCGAAGAACGACGTCGCCGCGACGCTTCACGCTGGACGCTGGTCCAGGGCGTGCTCGCCCCGCTGCAGTTCATCGTCTTCCTCGTCAGCCTTGCACTCGTGCTGCGGTTTCTCGCGACCGGCGAGGGCCTGGGCGCCGCGACCCTGTCAGTCGTGATCAAGACCTTAGTCCTGTACACGATCATGGTCACCGGATCGATCTGGGAGAAAGAAGTCTTTGGCGTGTATTTGTTTGCGCGACCGTTTTTCTGGGAAGACGTTTTCAGCATGGCCGTCCTGGCGCTGCATACCGTGTACTTGGCAGCGGTTCTGACGGGCGCGTTGACGCCAACGCAACAGATGTACATCGCACTTGCCGCGTACCTCGCCTATGTCATTAACGCCGCGCAGTTCGTGCTGAAGCTGCGTGCGGCCCGCCTGCAGGCCAGTCGCGCAATGCCGGACCAGGCCGCCGGGGTGGGCGCATGAACGACCTGGCCGCCGTGCCCGTCACGTTGATGCGTGAACGCGTGCCTACAGCGTTGCCGGTCCTGCGCGAGCGCGGCCAGCGCGAAGTCTTCTGCGGCCTGACCAGCATCGTGTGGCTGCATCGCAAGATGCAGGATGCGTTCTTCCTGGTGGTCGGCTCGCGCACCTGCGCGCACCTGATCCAGAGCGCGGCCGGCGTGATGATCTTCGCCGAGCCGCGCTTCGGCACCGCCATCCTCACCGACCGCGACCTGGCAGGTCTGGCCGATGCCAATGAGGAACTCGATCGCATCTGCCTCACGCTGCTGGCGCGTCGCCCCGACATCGGCACGCTGTTCCTGGTGGGCTCGTGCCCGTCGGAGGTCATCAAGCTCGATCTGGCCAAGGCCGCCGAGCGCCTGAACGCACGACTGCTGCCGCGCGTGCGGGTGCTGAACTACTCGGGCTCCGGCATCGAGACCACCTTCACGCAGGGCGAAGACGGTGCGCTCAAGGCACTGGTGCCGTTGCTGCCGGCCTCCGATGCCAAGCAACTGCTGGTGGTGGGCTGCCTCGCCGACGTGGTGGAGGACCAGCTGCGCCGCGTGTTCGATGCGCTGGGCATCGGTTCGGTGGCCTTCCTGCCGGCGCGGCATGCGCGCGAGCTGCCATCGATTGGCGCAGGCACGCTGGTGCTGCCGGCGCAGCCGTTCAACGGTGACACCGTGCGCGCCCTCGCCGCCCGCGGCGCGCGCCAGTTGTCGGCACCTTATCCGTTCGGCGCCGAAGGCACGACGGCATGGCTGTGGGCTGCCGCGACCGAGTTCGGCATCGACCGCGCCACCTTTGATCGCGTGACGCAGCCGCTTGCCGATCGTGCGCAGCGGGCGCTGTCGCGCTACCGCACCCAACTTGGCGGCAAGCGCGTCTTCTTCATGCCCGATTCACAGCTCGAACTGCCGCTGGCGCGCTTCCTTCACCGCGAACTGGGCATGCCGCTGATCGAAGTCGGCACGCCGTACCTCGATCGCCAGATGATCGCCGCCGAGCTCGACCTGCTGCCCGTCGACGTGCAGCTGAGCGAGGGGCAGGACGTCGAGCGTCAACTCGACCGCGTGCGCCAAGCGAAGCCTGACCTCACCGTTTGCGGCCTGGGGCTGGCCAATCCGCTGGAGGCCGAAGGGCTCGCCACCAAGTGGTCGATCGAGTTGCTGTTCACGCCGATCCACGGCTATGACCAGGCGGGCGACCTGGCCGAGATCTTCGCCCGCCCCCTGCACCGCCGCGCGCTGCTGGCGTCGGCGTCGGAGGCCACATGCAACTGACGCTGTGGACCTACGAAGGTCCGCCGCACGTGGGTGCGATGCGGGTGGCGGCGTCGCTGCGCAACGCGCACCTGGTGCTGCATGCGCCGCAGGGCGACACCTATGCCGATCTGCTGTTCACGATGATCGAGCGCCAGGACAAGCGCCCGCCGGTCAGCTACACCACGTTCCAGGCACGCGATCTGGGCGGCGACACCGCACAACTGGTCAAGACCTGCGCGCAGCAGGCTTTCGATCGCTTCTCGCCCGACGTGCTTCTGGTTGGCGAGTCGTGCACCGCCGAGCTGATCCAGGACCAGGCGGGCCATCTGGCCGCCACCCTCGGCCTGCCGGTGCCGGTGGTGCCGCTTGAACTGCCGGCCTATACCAAGAAGGAAAACTGGGGCGCGAGCGAGACCCTGTACCGCCTGGTGCGCAGTCTGCTGCTGGATCGGGTGCCGGCGCCGGGCACCCCGCGTGGCGCCCGCGCGCCGACGCAGGCGCCGCGCGCCAACCTCCTCGGCCCGACATCGCTTGGCTTTCGCTGCCGTGACGACGTGGTCGAGATCACCCGCCTGCTCGCGCAACTGGGCGTGGAGATCAATGCCACGGTGCCGCTGGGCGCCAGCGCCGACGACATCCGCGGCCTGCCTGATGCCGACTTCAACATCGACCTGTATCCCGAGACCTCGCGCGCCACCGCGCTGTGGCTGGAGAAGTCGTTCGGCCAGCCGCGCACGACGGTGGTGCCGATCGGCCTGTCCGCTACGCGCGAGTTCATCGCCCAGGTCGCCAAACTGGCTGGGGTCGACGCCGCGCCGGTCCTCGGCCATGAGCAGCCGGGCGTGGCCTCGCTGTCGGCCTCGCAGGCACGCATGCAGTGGTACGCCCGCTCGGTCGACTCGACCTACCTGACCGGCAAGCGCGTGTTCATCTTTGGCGACGCCACCCACGCCATCGCCGCCGCGCGCATCGCGCGCGAGGACATGGGATTCACCGTCGTTGGCCTGGGCACCTTCAGCCGCGAGTTCGCGCGCGACGTGCGCGACGCCGCCCAGGTGCACGGCGTCGAGGCGCTGATCAGCGACGACTACCTCGAGGTCGAAGCCGCGATCAACGCCGCCGCGCCCGAACTCGTGCTCGGCACGCAGATGGAACGGCACATCGCCAAGCGGCTGGGCATCGCCTGCGCGGTGATCTCCACCCCGATCCACGTGCAGGACGTGCCCGCGCGCTACAGCCCGGTGATGGGCTTCGAGGGCGCCAACGTGCTGTTCGACAGCTGGGTGCATCCGCTCGTGATGGGTCTCGAAGAGCACCTGCTGCAGATGTTCCGCGACGACTTCGAGTTCCACGACGGCGCCGCCGCCTCGCATCTGCCGCGCACCGCACGGCCCGCCCCGGCCGCAAGCCAGCCCGCCGCCAACGCCCCGGCGATCGATGTGGCCACGGTCGAACCTGCCCAGACCGCCCCCGGAACCGCGACCCAGCCGCGCTGGACAGCCGAAGGCGAGCAGGAGTTGAGAAAAATCCCGTTCTTCGTGCGCAACAAGGCGCGCCGAAACACAGAACGCTTTGCCGCCGAACGCGGCCTCACGCAGATCTCGGTGGAAACACTCTATGAAGCCAAGGCCCACTTCGGCCGCTGAACGGATCCCCGCGCCGCAGGTGCGCGTGGTGATCGTCACGCTCGACAGCCATCTGGCGAGCGCGACCGAGCGTGCGCAGCACGTGCTGCTGCGCGAGATTCCCGGCCTGCGCCTGTCGCTGCATGCCGCCGCCGAATGGGGTGACGACAGCGACGCGCTGGAGCGTTGCCGCGCCGACATCGCCGCCGGCGACATCATCATCGTCACGATGATGTTCATGGAAGACCACATCCAGGCGGTGCTGCCGGCCCTGCGTGCCCGCCGCGACCACTGCGACGCGATGGTCTGCAGCATGTCGGCCGGTGAGGTGGTCAAGCTCACGCGCGTCGGCCGTTTCGACATGAGCAACGGCGGCGGCGGTCCGCTCGCGCTGCTCAAGAAGCTGCGCGGCAATACCGGCTCGGACAGCAAGCGCCAGGGCTCGAGCGGCGCCCAGCAGCTCAAGATGCTGCGGCGGATTCCCAAGCTGCTGCGCTTCATCCCGGGCACTGCCCAGGACGTGCGTGCCTACTTCCTCACGCTGTCCTACTGGCTTGCCGGCTCCGACGACAACGTTGCCAACCTGGTGCGCTACCTGGTGGATCGGTATGCCGCCGGCGAACGCGCGGTGATGCGCGGCAAGCTCAAGTACGCGGCACCGGCCGAGTACCCGGAAGTCGGCGTCTACCACCCGCGCATGAAGCAGCGCATCAGCGAGGAAGCCTCGCAACTGCCGCGCAAGCGCAACGCGGGCGGCACCGTGGGCCTGATCGTGCTGCGGTCGTACGTGCTGGCCGGCAACTCGGCCCACTACGACGGCGTGATCGAACGGCTCGAAGCGCAGGGTCTCAACGTGATCCCGGCGTTCTCCAGCGGACTTGATTCGCGCCCTGCCATCGAGCGCTTCTTCACGCGCGACGGCGCCACCACCGTGGATGCGGTGGTCTCGCTCACCGGCTTCTCGCTGGTCGGTGGCCCGGCCTACAACGACGCCCGCGCCGCCGAAGAAGTGCTGGCCAACCTCGACGTGCCCTACATCGCCGCGCACCCGGTCGAGTTCCAGACGATCGACCAGTGGGCCGCGGGCGACCGCGGCCTGATGCCGGTCGAGAACACGATCATGGTCGCGATTCCGGAACTCGACGGCGCCACCGATCCGATGGTGTTCGGTGGCCGTGTTACCAGTGATGGTAAGACCGCGCAGTGCACCGGCTGCAAGCGCCGCTGTCAGTTCAACGCCGACCGCGCGCGCGACATGAACGTGTGCGCCGAGCGCGCCGAGATGCTCGCCGCGCGCGTCGCCCAGCAGGTGCGCCTGCGCAACACGCCGCCGGCCGAACGCAAGATCGCGCTGGTGATGTTCAACTTCCCGCCCAACGCCGGCAACGTCGGCACCGCCGCCCACCTGTCGGTGTTCGCCTCGGTCCATCACACGCTCGCCGCGATGCGCGACCGCGGCTACGCGGTGGAGGTGCCCGCCAGCATCGACGAGCTGCGCGACCGCATCCTGGACGGCAATGCCGAGCGCTACGGCGCCATGGCCAACGTCGCCGAGCTCATCGGCGCGGAAGACCATGTACGGCGCGAGCCGCACCTGAAGGAAATCGAGGCCCAATGGGGCCCCGCACCTGGCCGTCACCAAAGTGACGGCGCGTCGATTCACGTGCTCGGCGCGCACTTCGGCAACGTATTTGTCGGCGTGCAGCCCGGTTTCGGATACGAGGGCGACCCGATGCGCCTCTTATTCGAAAAGGGGTTTGCGCCGACGCACGCTTTTTCTGCCTTCTACCGCTGGCTGCGCGAGGACTTCAACGCCCATGCGGTACTTCACTTCGGCACCCATGGCGCGCTCGAATTCATGCCCGGCAAGCAGGCCGGCATGTCGGGCGACTGCTGGCCCGATCGCCTCATCGGCGCCCTGCCCAACCTCTACCTGTATGCCGCCAACAATCCGTCGGAAGGCACCATCGCCAAGCGCCGTGCCGCCGCCACGCTGGTGAGCTATCTGACGCCGCCCGTCGCCCAGGCCGGCCTGTATCGCGGCCTGCTGGATTTGAAGGCCAGCGTCGACCGCTGGCGCGCTCTCGAGCCCGAAGCCCATGAAGAGCGCGCCGACCTGGCGCAGCTGATCCAGGTGCAAGGCGCCGAGCTCGAACTGGTCGCCGCCGAGCCGGTGTGGGGCGTCGACGCCGACCTGCAGGTCGCCGCGCTGGCCCGCCAGGTGATCGAGCTGGAACACACGCTGATCCCGCATGGCCTGCATGTGGTCGGTGAAGCGCCGACCGAGCTGGAACGCATCGACATGCTGCTTGCAGTGGCCGAGGCCTCGCACGGCGCCAAGCCCGGTCGCGAGGCGATCGAGGCGATCGTCCAGGGTCTTTCGCCCGAGATGGCCACCGCCATCAGCAACCAGGCCAGCGGCCGCATCGCCGACGCCAAGGCCGACGACCAGTTGCAGACGCTGCTGCGCGAACTGGCCACCACCGACAAGCTGCTCGCGCAGGACCACGAGATCCCGGCCATCCTGCATGCGCTCGACGGCCGCTACGTGCGCCCCGCGCCGGGCGGCGATCTGCTGCGCACGCCGGCCATCTTGCCGACCGGGCGCAACGTGCACGGCTTCGATCCGTTCCGCATCCCCAGCGCGTTCGCCGTGCGCGACGGCATCCAGCAAACCGAGCGTCTGCTCGCGCGCCATGCGCGCGACGGCCATGCGCTGCCGGAGTCGATCGCCCTCGTGCTCTGGGGCACCGACAACCTGAAGACCGAAGGTGCACCGATCGCCCAGGCGCTGGCGCTGATCGGCGCGCGACCGCGCTTCGACAGTTACGGCCGACTGGCCGGCGCCATGCTCCTGCCGCTGGCCGAACTGGGCCGCCCGCGGATCGACGTCGTGACCACGCTATCGGGCATCTTCCGCGACCTGCTGCCGCTGCAGACCCGTCTGCTGGCCGAGGCGAGCTTGCTCGCCGCCAGCGCCGACGAGCCGCTCGACCAGAACTTCGTGCGCAAGCACGCGCTCGCCTACCAGCGCAAGCATGGTTGCGACCTGGAAACCGCCGCACTGCGCGTGTTCTCCAACGCCGACGGCACCTACGGCGCCAACGTCAACCACCTGATCGACAGCAGCCGCTGGGACAACGAGGACGAACTGGCCGAGTGCTACACGCGGCGCAAATGCTTTGCCTACGGCATTGCCGGCAAGCCATTGGCGCAGGGCAAGCTGCTTGAGAGCGTGCTGGCGGACGTGCAACTGGCCTATCAGAACCTCGACTCGGTCGAGCTTGGCGTCACCACGGTCGACCACTACTTCGACACGCTGGGCGGCATCAGCCGCGCTGCCAAGCGCGCGCGCAAGGCGGTCGGCGTGACCGCCGAGGTACCGGTGTACATCGGCGACCAGACACGCGGCGGCGCCGGCAGCGGCGCGGTACGCACGTTGAGCGAGCAGGTGGCGCTGGAAACCCGCACCCGCATGCTCAATCCCAAGTGGTACGAGGGCATGCTCAAGCACGGCTTCGAAGGCGTGCGCCAGATCGAAACCCACGTCACCAACACGATGGGCTGGTCAGCCACCACGGGGCAGGTTGCGCCCTGGGTGTACCAGCAGCTCACACAGACCTTCGTGCTCGACGCCGAGATGCGCGAGCGCCTGGCGAAGTTGAATCCGGCCGCATCCGTGAAGGTTGCGCACCGGCTGATCGAAGCGCATGAGCGCCGTTACTGGACCCCGGATGACGCCACGCTCGATGCGCTGCGCCGTGCCGGGGAAGAACTGGAAGACCGCCTGGAAGGCATACCCAGCGGCGCAGGGGCCAACGCATGAACGAAGTCATGATCCGCGCCGATTCGATCCGCCAGGCAGTCCGACCGCGCCCTGCGCGCCCGGATGGCGAAGGCAGCGTGCAGGTGCAGCTCGACCCGAACGTCAAGATCGGCACCGCCAAGGTGTTCGCCGTGTATGGCAAGGGCGGCATCGGCAAGAGCACCACGAGTTCCAATCTCTCGGTGGCCTTTTCCAAGCTGGGCAAGCGCGTGCTGCAGATCGGCTGCGATCCCAAGCACGACTCGACCTTCACGCTGACCAAGAAGCTGGTCCCCACCGTGATCGACGTGCTGGAGACGGTCGACTTTCACCCCGAGGAGTTGCGCACCGAGGACTTCGTGTTCCCTGGCTACAACGGCGTGATGTGCGTCGAAGCCGGCGGGCCGCCGGCCGGCACCGGCTGCGGCGGTTATGTGGTCGGCCAGACCGTGAAGCTTCTAAAGGAACACCATCTGCTCGACGACACCGATGTCGTGATCTTCGACGTCCTGGGCGACGTGGTGTGCGGCGGCTTCGCAGCACCGTTGCAGCACGCCGACCGGGCACTGATCGTCACCGCCAACGACTTCGACTCGATCTTCGCGATGAACCGCATCATCGGTGCGATCGGCGCCAAGGCAAAGAACTACAACGTGCGCCTGGGCGGCGTGATCGCCAACCGCTCGGACGCCACCGACCAGATCGACAAGTACAACGCGGTCGTCGGCCTGAAGACCATGGCGCGCTTCCCGTCGCTGGACGTGATCCGCAAGAGCCGCCTGAAAAAGGCCACGCTGTTCGAGATGGATGCCACGCCCGAGGTGGAGGCGGTACAGCAGGAATACATGCGCCTGGCTGCCCAACTGTGGGCCGGCACGGACCCGCTGGTGGCCACGCCGATGCGCGACCGCGACATCTTCGACCTCCTCGGTTTCGACTAGGCGAGGCGCACCGATGATGCTCCCCAGCATTTCCTACCTGCAGCGACGCGGCCAGCTCGAGCACTACTTCGACCGCACCGCGGCCGATGCCTGGAAGCGGCTGACCTCCGATGTCCCGGTCAGCGGCATTCGCGCCACCGTGCGCGCCGGCCGAGACGAAATGCGGCGCACGCTGATGTCGTGGCTGCCGACCGACCTGCGCGGCAAGCGCCTGCTCGATGCCGGCTGCGGCACCGGTGCGCTGGCAGTGGAAGCCGCCCGCCGTGGCGCCCAGGTGGTGGCGATCGACCTGTCGCCCACCTTGGTCAAGCTTGCGCATGAGCGGCTGGCGCGTGATCTGGGCGCGCAAGGGGTGGGCCGCATCGAGTTCCACACCGGCGATTTCCTCGATCCGGCGCTGGGTGAATTCGACCACGTGGTGGCGATGGACTCGCTCATCCACTACACCACCACCGACGTCGTGCGCACCGTCACCGCGCTCGCCGAGCGGACCGCGGCCTCGCTGCTGTTCACCTTTGCGCCGCGCACCGCGCTGCTGACGCTGATGCACACCGTGGGCCGCGCCTTCCCACGCGGCGACCGTGCCCCGATGATCGAGCCCGTGGCCGAGCAGATGCTGCAGGAGCAGCTGCGCACCCAGCCGGCGCTGTCGCGCTGGGCACCGGCGCGCACCGCGCGGGTTGCCCGCGGCTTCTACATTTCACAGGCACTGGAGCTGGCCCGCCCATGACGCGCGCCGCGACCCACCCGGCCCTGCGCCTCGTCACCGGCTTTGTCACCGCCGGTTCGAGTGCGCTGATCCGGCTCGGGCCGCGCTACCTGCCCTTCGCTGACGCTGCCAGTGCCGACCTGCCGATCCGTCGTCTGCTGCGGCTATCGCTGTTCCAGGTCGCCGTCGGCATGGCGGCGGCACTGCTGGTGGGCACGCTCAACCGCGTGATGATCGTCGAACTGTCGGTGCCAGCCTGGATCGTGTCGGTGATGGTGGGCCTGCCGCTGCTCTTTGCGCCGTTCCGCGCGCTGGTCGGATTCCGCTCCGATCACCATCGCTCCGCCTTCGGCTGGCGGCGCGTGCCCTTCATCTGGATGGGCTCAATGCTGCAATTCGGCGGCCTCGCCATCATGCCGTTCGCGCTGTTCATTCTGGCGGGCGACACCGTGTCCGGGCCGCAGTGGATCGGTCCGGTCGTTGGTCCGCTGGCCGCCGGCCTGGCGTTCCTGCTGGTCGGCGCCGGCATGCACACCACTCAGACCGCCGGCCTGGCGCTCGCCACCGACCTGGCGAGCGAGGCTTCGCGCCCGCGCGTGGTAGCGCTGATGTACGTGATGCTGCTGGTCGGCATGGTGGGCAGCGGCTTCGCCTTCAGTGCGCTGCTGGATGACTTCACCCAGGTCCGCCTGGTCCAGGTGGTGCAGGGCGCCGCCCTCTTGACCATGGTGCTCAACGTCGTCGCGCTGTGGAAGCAGGAAGCGCGCGACCCTGCGCGCAAGGCGCTGCACCGCGCGGCAGACGCGCCACCGGCCTTCGGTCCGGCATGGAAGACCTTCATCGGTGACCGGCAGGCACGCCGCTTCCTGTGGGCCGTGGGCCTGGGTACCGCCGCCTTCAACATGCAGGACATCGTGCTCGAGCCGTATGGCGGCGAAATCCTCGGCCTGTCGGTCGGCGCCACCAGTGCGCTCACCGCCATCCTTGCGCTCGGCTCGTTGCTCGCGTTTGCGGTAGCCGCTCGCGCATTGACCCGCGGCGGCAATCCGTACCGCATCGCCGCCTACGGCGCGGTGGTGGGCCTGCCGGCGTTCTGCGCCGTCATCTTCGCCGCACCGCTGGACTCGCCGCAGTTGTTTCGTGCCGGCACGCTGATGATCGGCTTCGGCGGCGGGCTGTTCGCCGTCGGCACGCTGACCGCAGCGATGAGCCTTGAACGTCCCGAACACGTCGGCCTGGCACTCGGTGCCTGGGGTGCGGTGCAGGCCACCGCTGCGGGCACTGCCATTGCCGCCGGCGGCGCGATCCGCGACATCGTGTCGGGCCTTGCCACCCAAGGCGCGCTCGGCAGCGTGCTCGACAGCGCCGTCATCGGCTACAGCTTCGTCTATCACCTCGAGATTTACCTGCTGTTTGCCGCGCTCATCGCGATCGGCCCGCTGGTGCGGGTTCGTCGTGCGGGCGCCCACATCGATTCCAATCCACCGTCACAGAAGTTTGGTCTGGCCAGCCTGCCCGGCTAGGCAGTCATACGTTGCAAGCGCAACAAGGAGAGTGTTCATGGGAACCGGAGCCATCACCCAGTACGTCGACGTCGCCCAGCTCGTGCTCTACATGTTCTGGGCGTTCTTCGCCGGCTTGATCTACTACCTCGTGCGCGAGAACCATCGCGAGGGCTACCCGATGGATTCAGGCCGCAATGACTCCAGCAACATCACCGGCTGGCCGGTGCCACCGACCAAGGTCTTCAAGACAGAGCATGGCGACATGATCGCTCCCAACCCGGCCAAGGACGCCATGCGGCCGGCGGTTACGCCCATCCAAGGCCATCCCGGCACCACCTTCGAGCCGATCGGCGATCCGATGCTGGCGGGTGTGGGCGCGGGTGCCTGGACGCCACGTGCCAATTTCCCCGACGCCCAGGCCGACGGCACGCCGCGCACGCGGCCAATGCGCCTGCTCGGCGAATACTCGATGTCGCCGAACAACGTCGATCCGCGCGGCGTCCCGGTGTACGGCGCCGACGGCAAGGTCGCCGGCACCGTGACCGACTGCTGGCTCGATGTCTCCGAAATGGTGATTCGCTACCTCGAAGTCAAGGTCGACGACACGGGCGCCACGCCCAACGTGCTGCTGCCGATGAACTTCGCCCGCGTCAAGGATGGCGACCTGATCGGCAACATCCTCAAGTCTCTCGGCGCGGAGAAGTTGCTGCACACCGGCCGCGGCGCCAAGCCCGATGCGCGCATCGAAGTCGGCGCCTTGCTGGCGACGCAGTTCGCGCAGGTGCCGCGCACCCAGTCGATGGACCAGGTCACGATCCAGGAAGAAGAGAAGATCACCGCGTACTACGGTGGCGGCTCGCTGTACGCCACGCCTGATCGCATGGAGCCGCTGGTATGACATCGCATCGCCACGCTGCGCCCGGCGAGCACGAACACGAGTTCGAGCCAACGCCCGGGCTGCCGGAACCGCTGCCGCCCGGCGAGCGCATCCTCTGGCAAGGCCGACCGGAATGGCGCCGTGTGGCAGTGCGCGCGTTCCATGCGCGCAAGCTGGCGATCTACTTCGGCGTGATCCTCGCCCTGCGCGGCGCCAACGTCCTGGCCGATGGCAGTGGCATCGTTGCCGCGCTGGTCGCGATGGCGTGGCTGCTGCCGCTGGTGGTGTTCGCCCTCGGCACCGTGCTGACGCTGGCGTGGCTCACCGGCCGCACCACCGTGTACACGATCACCAGCAAGCGGGTGGTGATGCGCATTGGCATCGTACTGACGCTCACCTTCAACCTGCCGCTCAAGCGCATTGCCAGTGCCGGACTGCGGATCGAGGGCGACAGCCTGGGCGACATCCCGTTGACGCTGGCCGAAGGCAGCCAGATCGCCTGGCTGCATCTGTGGCCGCACTGTCGCCCATGGAACATGCGCCGCCCGGAGCCGATGTTGTCGAGCCTGCAGAACGTGGAGCAGGTCGCGGCCATCCTCGCCAAGGCCTGGTCGCAGGCTACCGGTGTCGAACTGCCGAGCAGCAACGCGGTGGCCGAGCCGTCGCGCGAACAGCAGCCGGTTGCGGCGCATTGACCCTGGCAGCCTACCCATGAGCCCGACCGCTCCCCACGGCGACACCCTCCCGCGCGGCGTCCTGCTGTCGATCGGCGCGCTGGTGCTGGCCACGTTCGTGGCAGTGGCAGCGGTGCGCCTGTCGGGCATCGACGTGCGCGAGCCCGACGCCGCCGCCGCGCAGACGCGCGAGCTGCGCTTCGAAGATCGGCCGGACGGCGGCATCACCGTCATCGACGACCGCAGTGGTCAGATCGTGGACACGCTGCACGGCGAGAACGGCTTCGTGCGCGGCGCGCTGCGGGCGTTGGCGCGCGAACGCAAGCTGCGCGGGCTCGACCACACGCAGCCCTTCGTGCTGATCGGCCGCGTCGACGGCCGTCTCACGCTCGAAGACCCGGCCACTGGACAGCGCATCGATCTCGAGTCCTTCGGTCCGATGCACGCCGGCGCCTTTGCGCGCCTGCTGCAACCATCAAGCACACCGACCACGGCCGGCCCGACCCAGCCGCGCAACTGACAACGAGGAGACCAGCATGTCCGCCGTCATCGAAAGCACCGCCGTCAGCCGAACGCCCGCCACCTCGGACGAGTCGACCCGCAAGGCCGAGGTCAGCACCCTGCTCTCGCCGCGCTTCTACACCACCGACTACAAGGCGATGGACGCGATCGACGTCACCCCGGTACGCGCCGAGTGGGACGCGATGATGGCCGAGTACGAAGGCGACAACAACCACGACCACTTCCAGCGCGACGCCCAGTTCGAGGTCGAGCTGAAAGAGGTCTTCGCGCGCATCTCGCCCGAACTGCGCAAGGAGTTCCTCGACTTCCTGATCAGCTCGGTCACCAGCGAGTTCTCCGGCTGCGTGCTCTACAACGAGATCAAGAAGAACGTCGACAACCCCGACATCAAGAACCTGATGGGCATGATGGCGCGCGACGAGAGCCGCCACGCCGGCTTCATCAACGCCTCGCTCAAGGACCTGGGCATGGGGGTGGACCTCGGCGGCCTCAAGCGCACCAAGGCGTACACCTACTTCAAGCCCAAGTACATCTTCTACGCGACCTACCTGTCGGAGAAGATCGGCTACGCGCGCTATATCACCATCTTTCGTCAGCTCGAGCGCAACCCCGACAAGCGTTTCCACCCGATCTTTCGCTGGTTCGAGCGCTGGTGCAACGACGAGTTTCGCCACGGCGAATCGTTCGCGCTGATCATGCGCGCGCATCCGCACCTGCTGCGCGGTGCCAACACGCTGTGGATCCGCTTCTTCCTGCTTGCCGTGTACGCCACCATGTTCGTGCGCGACCACACCCGGCCGGCGATGCACGAGGCGATGGGACTGCAGTCGACCGCCTACGACTACGAGGTCTTTCGCATCACCAGCGAAATCAGCAAGCAGGTGTTCCCGCTGACGCTCGACATCGACCACCCGGCGTTCCGCGCGGGGATGGATCGATTGCGCCGCATCAGCTTCGCCGCCGACCGCGCCAAGGCGCAGGGCGGCGTGCTGGGCACGCTCAAGCGCGGCGCCTGCGCGGTTGCCGGGTTTGCGGTGTTTGCCCGCCTGTACCTGCTGCCGGTGCATCGGCACACCCTGCCGGCGCAGATCCGCGTCGCGCCGGTCTGGTGAGACGGCGCCAACGGGAGCATTGACGCAGCATGCTGGACCTCGTGCTTCCTGTCGTCTTTGCCGCCTTCATCTGGTGGTTCAGCACCGGCCTCGTGCTGCTGCTCGACGGCCTGCCGCGCACCACCTTCCGCTGGAGCCTGGCGATCGCCACGGTGATTGCGGTGGCGGCACTCGGCGGCATCGTCATTACCGCCCATGACAACTCGGTCTCGGGCGCGTATGCCGCCTTCACCTGCGCGCTGCTGGTCTGGGGCTGGCAGGAGCTGAGCTTTCTCACCGGCTTTCTCACCGGCCCGCGCCGCCACGCCTGCGCACCCGACTGCGGCGGCTGGCGCCACTTCGTCCACGCGATCGAGGCGATCCTGTGGCACGAACTGGCGATCATCGGCGGCGCCGTGGTGATCGCCGCGCTCACCTGGCACGGCAACAATGCCGTCGCGCTGTGGACCTACGCGGTGCTGTGGACGATGCGCAGCAGCGCCAAGCTGAATCTGTTCTTCGGCGTGCGCAACCTGAGCGAAGAGTTCCTGCCCCCGCACCTGACCTACCTGAAGAGTTTCTTCCGTCGCCGCCGCATGAATGCGCTGCTGCCGGTGTCGGTCGGCACGGCAAGCCTGGTCGTGGTGCTGCTGGTGCAGGGCGCGATCGATCCGGCCGCGAGCGAGCCAGCGCGCGTCGGCCTGTTGCTGGTGGCCGCGCTGCTGGCGCTGGCGATCGTCGAGCACCTGATGATGGTGCTGCCGGTCGATGTGACCGCGCTGTGGCGCTGGGCGATGCGCAATCACGGCGCCGCCATCGCGCAACCGCCGGCCACCACCCACCGCGCGATCACACCGATCGAACTGCATCCGGCACCGAGCCCGCGTCCGGACTGACCATCATGTCGAGCTGTAGGTTGCACCAGGCATCACCGCATCACGCTTTTCGAGGTCACGCATGAAGACCGTGTTTCACGGCCAGGGTCCACTGGCCGCTTCGCCCGTCCCGACCGTCAACCCCGCCGCGCCCGGCAAACGTGCGCTGGTCATCGGCAGCGGCTTCGGCGGCCTCGGCGCCGCCATCCGTCTCGCCTGCCGCGGCTATGACGTCACCGTGGTCGAGAAGCTCGACGGCCCGGGTGGCCGCGCCTACGTGCATCGGCAGGACGGCTTCGTGTTCGACGCCGGCCCCACCATCATCACCGCACCCTGGTTCCTCGAAGAGCTGTGGACGCTGTGCGGCCGCAAGCTCGCCGACGACCTGACGCTGACGCCGATGGCGCCGTTCTACCGCCTGCGCTTTTCAGACGGCTCGCACTTCGATTACCACGGCGATACCGAGAAGATGTACGCCGAGATCGAGCGCTTCGCGCCCGGCGACCTGGAAGGCTACAAACGCTTCGCCAAGTACGCCGACCTGTGCTACCGGCTGGGCTTCGAGGAACTCGGGCCGGTCGCCTTTCCCAAGCTGTCCAACATGCTGGCCGCGGCGCCGCAACTGATCCGCATGCAGGGCTGGCGCACCATTTTCGGCGTGGTGTCGCAGCACATCCGCGATCCCAAGCTGCGCCAGGTGATGAGCTTTCATCCGCTGCTCATTGGCGGCAATCCGTTTTCGGTCACCTCGGTTTACGCGCTCGTCAACTCGCTCGAACGGCGCTTCGGCGTGCACTGGGCGATGGGCGGCACCGGGGTCATTGTCGACGGCCTGGTCAAGCTGCTCGAATCCAAGGGCGGCCGCCTGCGCCTGAATGCCGAGGTGCGCAAGATCGACATCGAGCCAGCCCGCGGTAGCAGCCGGCCGCGCGCCACCGGCGTCACGCTGGCCAGTGGCGAGAAGATCGCCGCAGACATCGTCGTCTCCAATGCCGACTCCGCCTGGACCTACAAGTATTTGGTGGAGCCGCAGCATCGGCGCCACTGGACCGATCGGCGCATCGACAAGGGCAAGTACTCGATGAGCCTGTTCGTCTGGTACTTCGGCCTGAACCGCCGCTATGACGAACTGCCGCACCACATGCTGCTGATGGGGCCGCGCTACAAGGAACTGCTGCGCGACATCTTCCTGCGCCATCACCTGGCCGACGACTTCAGCCTGTACCTGCACCGGCCCACCGCGACCGACCCGTCGCTGGCGCCGGCCGGCTGCGACACGTTCTACGTTCTGTCGCCGGTGCCGCACCTGGACAGCGGCACCGACTGGTCGACCATGGCCGAGACGTATCGCCAGCGCATCGCCGCCGAGCTCGACCGCACCGTGATGCCCGGCTTCGAAAAGCACATCGTCACGCAGTTGATCACCACACCTGTTGACTTCCGCGACCGCCTGCTGTCGCTCAAGGGCGCGGCCTTCGGCCTCGAACCGCTGATGACGCAAAGCGCCTGGTTTCGCCCGCACAACACCAGCGAGGACATCGATCGCCTGTTCTTCGTGGGCGCCAGCACCCATCCGGGCGCCGGCGTGCCGGGCGTGCTGATGTCGGCGCAGGCGCTGCAGACCGTGATCCCCGAACCTTCGGCCCTCGTCTGATCCCGCCATGGACGGCCGGCTCTCTCCCTATCTCGCGCGGGTTCGCGCAGCAGCGCCGGCCACGCTCGGCGGCACCGTGCCCGCGCCGCCGCCAGCCGCCTTCGACGCGCAGGCGTGCAAGCGCCTGATGCGCGGCGGCTCCAAGACCTTTTTCGCCGCCTCGCTGCTGCTCCCAACGCGCGTGCGCGTACCAGCCACAGCGCTGTACGCGTTCTGCCGCGTCGCCGACGACGCCATCGACCTGCGCGACCCGGCGCAGCCGGTGGACGAGGTGCTGGCGCAGCTGCGTCATCGCTTGCAGCGGATCTACGCCAACGACCCCCTGCCCTTCGATGCCGACTGCGCGCTCGCCGCGGTGGTCGATCGCTTCGACCTGCCGATGCTGCTGCTCACCGCGCTGCTCGACGGCTTTGCCTGGGATGCACAAGGCCGCCAGTACGACACGCTCGATCAGCTGAACGACTACGCGGCGCGCGTGGCCGGCACCGTGGGCGCGATGATGGCGATCATCATGCGCACCCGCAGCCCGGCCGCGCTGGAGCGCGCCTGCGAACTCGGCCTGGCGATGCAACTGACCAACATCGCGCGCGATGTGGGCGAAGACGCACGCAACGGTCGGCTCTACCTGCCACGCGACTGGATGCGCGAGGCCGGCATCGACCCCGACGTCTGGCTTGCCGCGCCCGTGTTCAACGAAGCGATCGGCGGCGTCGTGGCACGCCTGCTCGCGGCCGCCGATGCGTTGTACGCACGCGCGGAGCACGGCATCGCCGAACTGCCGCGCACCTGCCGCCCGGCGATCCGCGCGGCCCGGCTGGTGTATGCAGAGATCGGCCGCGAGGTCGAGCGCGCCGGACTCGATTCGATGTCGCAGCGCGCCGTGGTGCCGCGCCAGCGCAAGCTCGCGCTGATCACGCAGGCGCTCGGCGCCGCGCTGGTGCTGCCGCGACCGCCCCACCCGCTGACACCGCTGCCCGCGGTGCGCTTCCTGGTGGAGGCCGCGCAACTCGCGAGCGGACGCATGCCGCACTTGCCCGAATCACGCGCCAGCGCGAGCGGAAACTTCTACCAGCGCACGCTTTGGGTGATCGACCTGTTCGAGCGCGTTGCCGAACGCAACCGGCAGGGCATCTCCACCCTGGCCCGCAGCGGCGCCGACACGATGAAGGCCGCCGAGTAGGCGCCTCCGGGCCTCGGACAGAGGCATCGTCGGTCCGTCCCGGACTTCAGTCGTCGGACCCCGTCGTCGCGCCCGTCGTCGGCCTCAGCCGTACCGCAGGCGCCAAACCGGCGGAACAGCACGTTGTTCTCCAGGTGCACGTGCTCGCGCACGTCGTCGATCAGCTTGCGCATCCCGACATACAGCGCCTGCCACGATGCGCAGGCACCTTCCGGGACCACGCACTCTCCGGTAAGCGCCTCCAGCTGCGCCAGCCGCTCGCCGTGATGGTCGTGCTCGTGCCGCATCATGCCGATCGGCGCGCTGATCATCGGGTGGCCGCCGGCCTTCATCCAACGACAAGACGATCTGCTCCTCGGGTGACTGTCGGGATCGACTGTTCAAACTCGTGCCAGTCAAACCGCAGCGCCTCGCTCAAGGACGGGATCCACTGCGCGCTTACGTTAGTCCCTGCGAGTTACCAGTTCTCCGTTTCTGCGTTCCACCCATGTCAGATGACACATTCCCAATCGCTCGTCACTGCATAGGATCCCGCCCCGTAAGTCAGTTCAAACACAACGAATGACGCACGGAGGACGCATGACTCGCAGGACTCAAGTTCAGGCCGGAACCAGAACAGCATTGCTCTTCGCATCAGCAGCGCTGATCGCCGGCATCGGGCTCACAGCATGCGGATCCGACAGTCCGTCGGATCCTCCTGCCAACAATCCAGCACCAACACCCACGCCAACACCAACACCCACGCCATCACCCACACCCACGCCAACACCCACGCCAACACCAACACCCACACCCACACCCACGCCCACGCCAACGCCAACACCAACGCCAACACCCACACCCACGCCAACGCCAACACCAACGCCAACGCCAACACCCACACCCACACCGTCAGGGCAAATCAGTGTCGGCAAGCTGGCGTATGCCTCGACGGCGCAAGACCGGCTTACCGCGCCCGCACTTGGTATCGATGGGAGTGCAGGCACGCGTTGGGCGAGCGGGATCGGCGCGCGCGCCTGGTACATGGTTGACCTGGGTGCGCCTGCGCAGATCTCCCGCGTCGAGGTCGACTGGGAGACGGGGTTCTCTTCGCGCTATGTGATCGAGGTATCCAACGACCGCGAGAACTGGACCACCGCCAGCGCCGTGGTCACCAAGTCCATGAACGGGACGATGCTGCCGCCACTGGCGGATCGAGTCGACGTGACGGCCGCGGGCAGTTGGCGCTATATCCGGCTGAACTCCACCGAACGCGGTTGGCGCGCCGGCGACGGCAGTCAGTACGGAATCTCGCTCTACGAGTTCCGTGTTTTCGGCACCGGCGGCAGTGCCGGAACTCCAGCACCGATTCCGGAGCCCATGCCGGGGACGGGCGACTTCCAACTCGTCTGGGCCGACGAGTTCGACAGCGGCGCCACCACGGCGCGCCTCGATGCGTCGAAGTGGAGGTACGAGATCGGCGACGGCTGTGACCGCGGCCTCTGCGGCTGGGGCAACGGCGAGCGCCAGTTCTACACCGACAGTATCGAGAACGTGTTCATGCAGAACGGCATACTGAACATCGCACTGCGCAAGGACCATCAGAATCGCGCTTACACGTCGGGCCGCGTCACTACGCTCGGCCGGTACGAGTTCACCTATGGCCGCGTCGCCGCTCGCATCCGCTTTCAGACGCCGGCGTCATCCGGTCCTGGCGCCAAGGACGGCCCAGTTGGCGTGTGGGGAGCGTTCTGGACTCTGGGCAAAGACGTTGTCGATCCTTACGTCGGGTGGCCGTACTCCGGCGAACTCGATGTGATGGAGATGATCGGCTACTCATGGTGGTACAGCTCGGCACTGCACGGTCCGGGGCACTCCGGCGGCGGCAGCATCGGAGGGTCCTACAACAAGGAAGACAC
Source organism: Burkholderiaceae bacterium (assembly GCA_022843955.1). GTDB lineage: Bacteria > Pseudomonadota > Gammaproteobacteria > Burkholderiales > Burkholderiaceae_F > JALHMQ01. Next base: position 27,005 of record JALHMQ010000021.1, on the reverse strand, counting down.
GAGCACAGGCATCGTCCTCGGCAATCTTGCGGAGTACCGGGCGGGCGACTGGAATGACTACGAGATGGAGTGGGACGCCAATCGCGTCGAGTTCCGTCTCAACGGCAGGACCTTCCGTACGGTGACGCGGGCTGAAGTCGAGGCGCGAGGCCTGTGGGTCTACAACAAGCCCAACTTCCTGATCCTCAACGTCGCGTACGACGGCGCGTACCCCGCCGCCTACCGGAACAACCCACGGAATTTCACCGGTGCCAGGACCGCGAACGGCCTGTCGACAGCGGCGGAGAACGCGTTCCCGCACACGATGCAAGTCGACTGGGTTCGCGTGTACCAGCGCCGCTGAGAGGACGCGTCGCCGAACAAGCTCTCACCCCATGATCGATGGTCAGCACCGTCGCGCAAGCGACGACGGTGGATCGGGCGAACCGGCGGGTCGGGATGTCGCAGTCCTGCCCGCCGGCACACCGGCCACGACCAGGCGGTGATCCGTCTGCAACGAATTGGAGGCAACCCGTGTCGCGACGGCGTCGTGGCACGGGTTGAGCAGGCGCGTGCGCTTGCGCCGATGGAAAGGGAACGCCTTGTCGATCTTCTGCGCGACTCATTCGCGCCATCTCATGACTTGCCGCCGAGAAAGCCGGGCGGCGCGCGCCTCCACGGCAGTTGGTTGCCGATGAAATCACGCGCTCAACGACAGTTCTTGCTCGGCGCGCAGCGCAACGGCTCAGATCTTGAGCGCGAGGTGGTTGCGGACGCGGCGTTGATGGGCTGGCCAGCGTCGCCGCTCGATCCGTCTGCTCCCTTGCCGCCGATCCCGTCTGCGGATCCCGACACTGCGCCGATCGACACAGGCGTTCTTTACCCGACGCAACTGCACGCGACCGTGTGGCCGACCCGAGGGCTTGCCGTGCGCAACCGCTGGTACGACGAGTTATGCGTCTGGACCGAGGGCGTGCAGTCCGGAACGATGCGGCGCGCAAGCATCCAGCTCGAAGGACTGAACATGGCCTTCGCCATGCTCGAAGAGGAGAAGTCGCAAGATGTGGCGGTGACGCTGTCGTTCGGCACCATCGAGCGCTGCCTCGACCCCGTGACCCAGGTTCTCGAGTCGCATCGGCTGCTTTGCCACCGCATCGCCATCGTCGTGCGAGGGCAGATCGACCGCATCCGCTCACCCTACCGGGTGCAAAGCTTCATCGGCTGGCTGCGCTCGCAGCAGATTTGCGTCGGCTACCGGCTGAACGCAGCGCGTATCGGCATGGAGATGAAGGCGATCGGCTTTGTGCAACCGGACTTCGCCAAGGTGCAGGCGCCCCAGTCACGCCGACTGGAGGATTGGCAGGACGCGCTGCTGGAGGCGCGCGCGGCCGGCCTGAACGCCGATTGGCTGATCGTGGCTGGCATCGAGACCGCCGAGCAGAAGTACTTGGCCACCGCTGCTGGCTACCGCTTCGGTCAGGGCACCGCGATCAAACCCTGCCATCCGCCAACGAGCGCCCACCGCAGCACGGTGACCTGGCCCGGCGCGTGCGACGTCGATCCCGACACGGTGACCGGCAGCTAGATGGCGTGCGCCCGCACGCGGTTCGAGCGCCGTCACTGTTGATCGGGTGACGGCTCCGGCTCTCGCGTGCGATCGGCCGCGTATCGATGAGGTCACTGGTCTGCACCCAGCGGCCCGGCGCAAGCCACGTTGACTTCTTCCGGATCCGCCGCTGCGCTAGAACCGCCCAAACAGCACGTTGTTCTCCAGGTGCACGTGCTCGCGCACGTCATCGATCAGCTTGCGCACGCCCACGTACAGCGCCTGCCATGATGCGCAGGCGCCGGGCGGAACCACGCAGTCCTGCGTGAGTGCCTCCAGCTGCGCCAGCCGCTCGCCGTGAGCGTCGTGCTCGTGCCGCATCATGCCGATCGGCGCGCTGATCATCGGGTGGCCACCGGCCTTCATCATCGGAAAGAGAATCTGCTCCTCTTTCTGCATGTGCTCGTCCAGCGCCCCGGCCGCTTCCTCCAGCGCCGCATGCAGCCCGCGCGGCACCTGCGGGTGTTCTGCATGACGCTCCTCCACGCGTGCAGCCAGGCGCAACAGTTCGGGCAGCTCGCGTCGATGGGTGTCGTGGTAGCGGGCGAGGATGTGATCGATCAGTGCCGCCGTGTCCTGCGGCACCGCAGTTGCCGAGCCATCGAGTGCAGCCAACTGCGCCTCGATCACCGACAGCGGCACGCCGCGCTGCTCGGCTGCGCTGGCCAAGCTCACGGCGCCGCCGCAGCAAAAGTCGATCTTGTGTGCACGAAACACCTGCGTGGCACCGGGCAGTTGGGCGGCGATATCGGCCACCTGCCTATCGGAAAATCCCATGTCGTTCTCCTGTGGTTGAAGCTGGGCGCGGGCATGATCGCCCGCCGCAACATGGCCAGTGTCCGAGCCACGGCGCGGCCGCCGTTGCGCCCCATCAATGCGATCCGCAGGAGGTAGGGCGCTGCGCCCCGCAGTAGGCAGCGCGATATGGCCGTGAAGTGGTGCAACGCCCTCAGGTGCCGGGACGCGCGGCGTGCGGCCCGCGCTCCGGCGGGTTAGTGGCAGCCGCCGCATTGACCACAACGGTCCCGGCGCGTCCGCTGCGAGCGGGTCCGCCGCGCCGACGTCGCGCACAACGCCGTCCCCTGCGGCTGCGTGGCCGCCGTGCCAGCCCGTTGCGCCTCACGCGTCTTCGCCGCGCGCTGGTCCGCCGCCTTGCGCCGGTCAATATTGATCTCGTGCAGTTGCCACCAGGCGAACAGCGCCACTGCGCCGATGACGAACACGAGCTCGATGACCATGGGCAGATGGCCTTGCATCGTCGGCGCGGCAGCAGGCGGGAAGACAGCGGCGCGAGTATGCGTCGACCGCGCGGCGAACGCTGCGGCAGCTATAGCGGCGACGGCGCGGCCAAGGCAGCGGCAGGTCATCGGCACCCGACCGACCCGCTATCCTTGCCGTGTCCGGACCGTCGGTCCGTCCGAGGAGACAAGCATGTTGCGCAATATCGTGATTGCCGTTGGCCTGGCAGCCGCAGGCTTGTCGCTGTCGGCCTGCGCCAAGGAAGAGAAGAAGGGACCGGCCGAACGCGCCGGTCGCGCGATCGACGAGACCGCACGCAAGACCGGCGAAGCGCTCAAGCGTGCCGGCGAAAAGACCGGCGAGGCGCTCGAGAAGGCAGGCGAGAAGACCGGTGAGGCCTTGGAAAAGGCCGGCGAGAAGGTCAGCGCCGGCGCGCAGAAGGTCGGCGCAGCCGTCGGCAAGGGCGTGGAGCGCACCGGCGAGGCGCTGGAGAAAGCCGGCAAGAAGGTGCAGGAAACCGTCAAGCCGTAGCCCGCAGCACCGCCGTGAAACGACGCAGCCTGACAGCGTGACCGGCGTCCGGGTCCGCGCAACGCGGGCCGACTCCTTCCGCCGTGCGCTGTCTTCGAGATGACTGCCACCGCGTCCCTGATCGACTCCCGCGCCGCGTGGCTGCGACTGGCGGCCGCGCTGGCGCTGAGCACGGTGGGCGGCGTCGGCATGTGGTCGGTGGTGGTGGCGCTGCCCGCGGTGCAGGCCGACTTCGGCATCGATCGCGCTGCCGCCTCGCTGCCCTACACGCTGACCATGGTCGGCTTCGGTCTCGGCGGCATCCTGATGGGGCGCCTGACCGATCGCTTCGGCGTCGCCGTGCCGCTGGTGGGCGCCACACTGGCGCTCTCGGCCGGCTACATCGTTGCGTCCCTGGCGCCGAACATCCTGCTCTATGCGTTGGCGCAGGGCGTGCTCGTCGGCTTCCTTGGCAGCAGTGCCACCTTCGGCCCGCTGCTGGCCGACATCTCGCACTGGTTCGAGAAGCGGCGCGGGCTCGCGGTGTCGATCTGCGCCTGCGGCTCGTACCTCGCCGGCACGGTGTGGCCGCCGCTGGTGCAGACCCTGATCGAGGCCGTCGGCTGGCGCAGCGCGCACGTCGCCATCGGCGTGATCTGCCTGGTGACGATGCTGCCGCTCACCCTCGCCTTGCGACGACGGCTGCCGCACGCGGCCGATCAGCCCGCGGCCGCCACCGCCACCGCCACGGTGCCGATGCACGCGACGCGCACCGTCCTCGGCCTGTCGCCCAACGCGCTGCAGACGCTGCTGGTGATCGCCGGCATCGCCTGCTGTGTCGCGATGGCGATGCCGCAGGTCCATATCGTGGCCTACTGCGGCGACCTCGGTTACGGACCGGCGGTCGGCGCGCAGATGCTGTCGCTGATGCTGGGGCTGGGCATCGTCAGCCGTCTGCTGTCGGGCTGGATTGCCGACCACATCGGTGGCCTGCGCACGCTGCTGCTCGGTTCGCTGCTGCAGGGCGTGGCGCTGCTGCTCTATGTGCCGTTCGACGGCCTGACCTCGCTCTATCTCGTCTCGGCACTGTTCGGCCTGTTCCAGGGCGGCATTGTGCCGAGCTACGCCATCATCGTGCGCGAGCTGTTCCCGCCGCGCGAGGCCGCTACCCGCGTCAGTCTGGTGCTGACCGCCACCCTGCTGGGCATGGCACTGGGCGGCTGGCTGTCCGGCGAGATCTTCGATCTCACCGGTTCGTACCGCGCCGCGTTCGTCAATGGGCTGCTGTGGAACTTCATCAATGTGTCGATCGTGCTGTGGCTGCTCTGGCGGATGCGGCGCACCTTCGCAAGCGCGCGCGCTGCCAGTTGAGCGACGTGCGGCGGGGCAGCACGGTGATGCACGTCACACCGCCAGCAAGCAGCAATCGCCGTGACCCCGGCGCTCCTCAGCGACAGGCGGCTTGGTCTGAAGATACGATTCATGTCGTTATCGCCGGTCCGGACGATCCCGGCAGCGTCCTGGGGAGACAGGGTACTTATGCGTTTCGATCAACCTCTGCGTGTGTCGGCGCGCCTGGCGCCACCGCTGACCTGGGCGGCGCTCGCGTGCTTGTTGCTTGGCTTCGCTGGCGCCGCGCTCGCCAGCGCCGCCGAGCAGACCGCCACCACGCTGTGCGCCGCCTGCCATGGCCCCGACGGCAACAGCGTCGCGCCGACTTTTCCGCGGCTGGCCGGACTGCAGCGCGAGTACCTTGCCAAGCAGCTCGACGACTTTCGGGCCGGACGACGCACGAACGAAACGATGGCGCCGATCGCTGCCGCGCTCGACCCCGGCATGATCAAGGAACTGGCCGCCTGGTTTGCGGCGAGGAAGCCAGCGCCCGGACCGGCGACCAATGCCGCGCTGCTCGAATTAGGCAAGGCGATCTACATGGACGGCAACCCGACCACCGGCGTGCCGTCGTGCAGCGGCTGCCACGAGGAGGACGGCACCGGCAGCCCGCGCTACCCCCGAGTGGCCGGGCAGCATCAGGCCTACACCGTGCAGCAGATGCTGCTGTTCAAGACCGGCGCCCGCACCAATGATCGCGGCAGCATGATGCGCTCGCTTTCCGAGCGCATGACCGAGGCGGAGATCGCCGCGGTAGCCGAGTACATCGCCGGGATGTAGGCCGGTTCGACAGGAGACCGAGGTGAACATGATCAGAAGCCGGACGATGCTGGCCGCCGTCCTGGTGGGGCTGGGCGCCGCCTGCACCAGCGGCGCGCCGACGCGGTCCGCTGCGCCAACCGTGGCCGCTGTGCCAATGTCGAGTGCGGCCTACGTGTGGAACGACGCCGAGGCCGACAAGCTGCGCGCGATGCGCGTACTGGGCGATCCAGCCCGCGGCGAGCAGGCGTTCATCAGCTGCCGCGGCTGCCATCGCGCGCAGGCACTCGGCCGGCCCGACGGCAGTTATCCGCGCCTCGCGGGGCAGCACGACACGGTCCTGATCAAGCAGCTGACCGACATGCAGGCCGGTCGCCGTGCCAACGCGAAGATGCTGCCGTTCGCTGATCACGGCGTGCTCGACACGCGCGATATCGCCGACATCGCCAGCTACTTGACCCGCCTGCCGGTGCCGGCCGACAACGGCAAGGGACCAGGCACCGATCTGGCCACCGGCCAGGCGCAGTACGACCAGTTGTGCGCCAGTTGCCATGGTCCACGCGGCGAAGGCGATGCCGCCAAGTTCTATCCGCGCGTGTCCGGCCAGCACTTCAAATACCTGTTGCGCGAGATCGTCGACATCCGCGACGGCAGGCGCAACAACGGTGACCCGCGCATGATCGAGGTGACGCGCGGCCTGCCGGATCCGGTGCTGGCGTCGATCGCCGACTACATGTCGCGCATGCCGGTGAGGCCAGCGCGCTGAGGCTGCTGCGCGCGCCTTACCGCCGGCGCGGCATGCGCCAGGGCAGCATCGCCTGCACGATCGGCGAGGCCAGGCGTCCGACGTCGAGCGTCTCGTGCATCGCGGTGACCCGCTCGCCGCACAGGGTCGCATCGAGCACCGCGCGCGCATAAAACGGCGTGTCCTCGAGTGACTGCGTGCGCCGCGGCACGACTTCGCTGCGCATCGACGGGTTGATGCGCCAGGACGTGCGCGGCAGCGCGTGGCGCGGCGGTGCATCGAAGTCGGTGACCACACCGTCGTTGGCAAAGCGCTTGGCGATCACGCGGTCGCCGCCCTGCTTCTGGCGCACGTCGTAGATCACCGCGGTGGCGCCGTCGGCGAGCGTGGCGCGGGCCCAGTCCCATTCAACGAACGGACGGTCGATCGGCTCGTCGCCTTCGTTGGAGTCGACGTAGGCGTGGCCGGACCAGCGCACCGCCGGTGCCGCCAGTTCGACCTCGACCCGCGCCACCGGCGCGATCGGCCCCCAGCGGTGGCGCTGCCCATCGTCCAGCGGCGTGACGAAGTGGAACAGGCGCGCCGGATGCACCCGCACGCGGCCGCGCACCCGCTGCATGATCGGCACCGCCAGTTCGTCGAACTCGATGGTCAGCATGCTGCCGTCCCAGCCCAGGCGGCTGGGGCCGACCACGAACTCGTGCGCGCTGCGCTGCATGTGGCGGCGCGCCCTCTCGGTCATCGTCCAGCGCTTGCCGGCAGCGCCGTACAGCGCAACGTTGATGCAGCAGAAGTCCTCGGGATCGACCGGCGTGCCGCGCGCCGCCGCACGCCGGCGCGCCAGCGCGTAGTACGGCGAGAACACGCTGCCGACAAAGGCGATGATGCTCAGGCCGTGCCGGCCGTCATCACTGAGGGCGTCGACGTACCACCAGAGATAACCACCCGGCGGGACCGGCTGGTCGAATCGAGGTGCGCCAGCAGCGTCGCGGCCGCCAGTTGCCCGCTCATGGCCGCCATCGGCACACCCGGCCCCGGATGCACGCTGCCCCCCGCCAGGTACAGCCCCGGCAGGCGACTGGCCGCCGAGGCGCGCTTGAACAGCGTCAACCAGCCGCCCGTCAGTCGGTCCGAGAAGCCCCGGCCGTACAACGCGCCCCCCGTGGCCGGAAACATCTGGTGAAACTCGCGCGGCGTGGTGATCACCGTCGCCTGCGGCTCGCGCGCCACCGTCAGGCCGCAGCGGGCCAGCAGCGCGAAGCTCGTTCGTTCGCATGTGTCGATCTCCGTTGCATCCAGTGCGCTGCTGGCGAGGTCGCCGGCGGCAGGGGCGTTGACCAGGCACAGCAGCCGTTCGCCGACGCCTGCATGACCGGCGGGCAGGCGACTGGCGTCGTCGCGGTCCTGCGCGCAAACATAGACCGTGCCCTGGCGCGGCAGGCGGCCGCGACCGAAGATGTCGGCAAACTCGCCGGCATAGTCGGACTGGAAGAAGACGTTGTGGCGCACCAGCGGTTGGCCTGAGGTGGCCGCGTGCATCGACCAGGTGACCGCCGACAGCGAGCGCTCGTGCGGCGCCACTGCGGGGGCCGCCGGCCGCGCGGCGTCACCGAGCAGACCGAGCGGGAGCGCCGCAGCGTCGCCATTGAAGATGACCGAGTCGGCACTGAGCGTCTCCACCGCGCCCTGCGCGTCGCGCACGCGCACGCCGCAGGCGCGACCCTCGCGCACCAGGATCTCTTCGACGTGCAGGCCGTAGCGCAACTGCGCACCGCGCGCCTGCGCCAGGCGCGCCAGCGTGCAGGCGACTTCGTGCATGCCGCCGTCCACCGTCCACACGCCGTCCATTTCCACTTGCGCCACCAGCATCAACGTGGCCGGCGCCGCCCACGGCGAGGCGCCGCAGTAGGTCGCATAGCGGCCGAACAACTGCTGCAGGCGCGGATCGCGAAAGTGGCGTGCGAGGGTGCGCCAGAGCGAGGCGAACGGACCCAAGCCGGCGAGCAGCAGCAGGCCGCGCGGGCCGAGGTCACCGACCATCTGCAGGAAGCTCGGCTTGCCGGAGCGGATGTACGGCCCTTCGAGCGTCTGGTAGATGCGCTGCGCCTCGCCGCAGAAGCGCAGGAAGCGTTGCGCCTCGGCCGCATTGGAGAAGCGGCCGATCGCCTCGGCCGACCGGTCGCGATCGGCAAACAGATCGAGACTGGCCACGTCGGCACCCGCAGCACCGTCCTGCGGCCAGTGGTGGCGCGCCAGCACCGACAGCGGCGTGAGCGACAACTCGTCTTCGGCACGCGTACCGGCCGCGGCGAAGATCTGATCGAAGATCCAGCGCATCGTGAACACGGTGGGACCGGAGTCGATCGGCTGACCGCCCGCCATCACGCGCCGCATCTTGCCGCCTGGCGTGGCGGCGCGCTCGACCAGCGTCACGCGCAGGCCGCGGCTGGCAAGCAGCAGCGCGCTGACCAGGCCGCCCACGCCGGCACCCACCACCACCACGTGGTGGTCGCGCAGCGCGCTAGCCGAGCGCATGGTGTCGGCCCTTCCAGGTGCCCTGCATCGACAGCGGCACGAAGCGCACGAACATCGATTCGGTGAAGAACCGGTGATCGGCAGCAGCCCGCGCGGCGTCGCGGTGGGCACCGTGGCGGGCGTAGGCATCCATGTGCGCGAGGCTCTCCCAGACGCTGAAGGTGGCCTGGCGGAACACGGGTGCCTCGCCCAGGCCCACCGCGAGCAGGCAACCGCGCGTGCCTTCGAGCGCCGCTTGCGATGCCGGCGTGTACTTCCAGAACGCCGCCGCCGCCGCCGGGCGGATCGAGCCGCGCGTGAGCGCGGCGATCGGCCCCTGGTAAGCCGGCGACTCTGCGCCAGGGGCGGCCAGCGGTGAGACGATCGACGGCGTCACCGTGCGGCCGTTCCAAGCGCCGCGGCACGAGAACGGCGCCAGCCGCAGCGACGCGAACTCGCGCGCGCGATGGCGATACGCATGCACGATCGGCGAGCGGTCGATGAACGCACGCGCGTTGGCATCGGTGTCGAACACGCAGAACAGGCCCTGACGGGTACCGCTGGGCTTCAGTCCGAAGCCGCCGTCATGGCCGCTGCCCAGCACCTTGCACCAGCGCAGGCCCGCCTCGCGCCGCAGCGCGGCCGCGCCGCGCACCAGCCGCGACCAGCCCCACAGGCGCGCAGCGGGCGCGAAGTCGACCAGCAGCAGCACCACGGTGTCAGTGGCCAGCGGGCCTGGCCGTTGGTCACCCGTTGCCGACTGCGGCGCGGCCGGCGGCAGCGCATCGCGTGCGACGGGTCGCACCCGTTCAGCGGCAAACGCGGACGCCTGCGCGGCGCCGGGGACCTGCGACGTCATGACCTCACCTTTCGACCGTGGCGGTTCGGCGCAGCAACTCCGCGGGCAGGCGGAACACCACGCTCTCGTTTTCGCCCGCGAGCGTACGCACATCGCCGGCGCCGAGCGCGCGCAGACGATCGCACACCTGCTGCACCAGCACCTCGGGCGTGGAGGCGCCGGCGGAGATGCCGATCTGGCCAACGCCTCGCAGCCAGGTTGGATCGATCTCGCCCGCATGCTCGACCAGGTGGGCCGTTACGCCGGCGTGCGCCGCCACTTCGCGCAAACGGGCCGAGTTGGAACTGTTGCGCGCGCCGACCACGATCACCAGGTCGCATTGCGCTGCCAGCGTGCGCACCGCGTTCTGCCGGTTCTGCGTGGCATAGCAGATGTCGGTCTCGCGCGGCCCCTGCAGCGCAGGAAAGCGCGCCTGCAGCGCGGCAATGACTTCACGCGTGTCGTCCAGGCTCAGGGTGGTCTGTGTCACGTAGGCGAGCGGCTCGTGCGACGGCAACTGCAACGCCTGCACGTCGTGCACCGTGCTGACCAGGTAGACCTTGGCATCGACCGACCCCATCGTGCCTTCGACTTCCTCGTGGCCGACATGGCCGATCACCACGATCGAGTAGCCGAGCGCAGCGTAGCGCTGCGCCTGCTTGTGCACCTTGGTCACCAGCGGGCAGGTGGCGTCGATGACGTCGAGCCGGCGGCGGGTCGCCTGCGCCGTGACTTTGCGCGACACGCCATGGGCGCTGAACACGGTCACCGCGCCGACCGGCACGTCGGCGAGATCGTTGACGAACACCGCGCCGCAATCGCGCAGCGCAGCGACGACGTGCCCGTTATGGACGATCTCATGGAACACATAGACCGGCGCGCCGTGTAACGCCAGCGCCCGTTCGACGATGTCGATGGCGCGCACCACGCCGGCACAGAAGCCGCGCGGTTGCGCCAGGGTCACCGAGGGTGCGGCCGCAGCAGTGGCGACGATCGCGTCGGGGGCATCGAGAACAGCGGTCGGCATGACGTCACCTGCGGGGCAGCAGCTTCAGGACCGGGCGATGCGTCCGGCATGGCTTGCGCCGCGCAGCGCCCTCAGCAAGTGCGGGCCGTCTTGTCGGTTGCGTTAGTCAACCGGTGACGGCGGCGGCCAGCCTAGCGGACCGCCGGCGCCGGCCGTCATTGCGCGACGTTGATCTCCACCCGGCGCGCGTCGTCAGCGGTGCCGCCGACCACGAACTCGGGCTTCTTCAGGTTGATGCGGTCGTCGGCCACGCCCGCCGCCTTGAGGGCGTCGCGCACCGCGAACGCCCGCAGCTTGGCCAGTTCCAGGTTCTTGTCGGCATTGCCCGTCTTGTCGGCAAAGCCTGACAGGTCCACCTTGACCGTCGTGTTGGCCACCAGCGCACCCGCCACGCTGGTGATGGCAGCGCGCGACTCGTTGGAGACATTGGACCGGCCGACCGCGAACAGCACCTTGGCCAACGTCCCCGACAGCGCGGCCCCAGGCGCCGGGGCAACGCCGCCCTTCACATACGGCGGCAGCGGCCCAGCCAGTTCTGGAAAGTCCTTGAGCATGCTGGCACCGTACATCGGCTTGTACGCGCCCTGATGGCAGGTCGCGCAGTTGGCCTTGCCCGCGTCACCCAGCGGACCCAGCCGGTTGGCGGGGAACGCCGACTTGAGTGGATCGATGTAATTGGTGTTGATGTCGCGCACCATGTTGAGCCCGTGCCACGCATTGACACGCTGCGGCGGCCCCTCCCAGCTGGCGAACGAACGCGTGTTGTGGCAATAGGTGCAGTTCACGCCGAGTGCATCGGACATGTGCATCATCAGACCGTAGGTGAACTCGGCCTGCTTGATCGACATGCGATTGCCGTTGGGCAGCGGCTCCGGCCCGATTACGCGGATCGGCTTGGGCGTGCCGACCAGGTACGGAGTGAACGGGTCATAGGGCAGCGAGGTCAGGCCGACGCTTTTTGCCGGCGTGTTCTGCTGGGCCTTGTCGCCGATGAAGTTGGCTTTCAGGTTTTGCGGCGGGACTTGGTACCAGATGTTCGCGGGCACGGCCTGTCCACGGTGGCAGGTCCAGCAGGTGACGCCGGTTTCAAGGACGTGCGACTTGTGCTGCGAGTTGACGTTCTGCGTCATCTCGATCATTCGGCGCGCGACGACCTTGGTGTAACGCGAGTCATCGGCCAGGTTGTTCACGTCATGGCAGTAGGCGCAGCCCTCGACCGGCGCGATCCAGCTCGTCATCGACACCATGTAGCGGGTGAACTCGTTGACGCTGAGGCTGCCGAGCAGCCTGACGTTCTGGTAGACCTCGCCTGCCTTGGGCCCGTCGGTACCGAGAGACGGCAGCGGCACCGGCGGCACGTTGCCCGGCATCTGCTCGGCCACCGTGCGTGGGTTGTAGACCTGGACCATGCCGGTGCCGCGGAAGCCATGCTGGACCGAGTCCACCGGCGGCCTTTCGCAACCCGCCAGCAACAACGTGCCGGCAAGCAGCGGCAGCAAGGCTGCCTTCAGTGATCGAATCGTCATGGCTTGACTCCCTGCAGCAGCGTGGCGGGATCGACCACGCTCGGGAACACCGGCGGGTACATCGGCGCGACGCCATGCTTGACCGCCCACAGGTACCAGTTGTCGACCACCGTGCCGGTCAGCAGGATGCCGATGCCGCCCGTGAGCGGGCACAGCACGGCGAACCACCAGGCCCAGCGGTGGATGGATTCCATCGTGGCGTTGAAGCCCATCGTCCAGCGCCAGAACAGCGCGGCGCGCTCGGCGGCGGTGCCACGGTCGACGATCTGCTCCAGTTCGCGTTCACCGCCAAAGCGGCTCACCGCGAGGATGGTGGCGCCGTGCATCGCAAACAGCAGCGTGGCGCCATAGAGGAAGACGATCGACAACGCATGGAACGGGTTGTAGAACAGGTTGCCATAGCGCAGCGAGAATGCGGCGGTCCAATCCAGGTGCGGGAAGATGCCGAAAGGCACGGCCTCACCCCAGCTGCCCATCAGTACCGGGCGGAAGAACCCCAGCACGAGGAACAGCCAGATCGCCGACAGGAACGCCCAGGCGGTATGCGTGCCCATGCCGAGTGCCCTTGCCCGGGTGTAGATGCGCACCCACCACAGCATGATCGAGGCGGTGAGCGTCCCGCCGGCGATCAGCCACCAACCGCCCTGGTTCAACGGCGGGGTGAGGTCCAGACCCAGTTGCGGCGGCGGCGGCTCCAGCGCCAGCCACGGCAGCTGCTTGATGAACTGGATCGGATCCCAGTTGACCGAGGCGAGCATGTTCAGACCGATCACCACGAACGAGATGGTGCCGAGCAGGATGGCCGCCAGGCCAAGGCTGCCAAGGTAGATCGGCCCGATCTGCGCGTTGCCAAAGCGGCCGAGCAGGTGGATGAAGAAAGGTTTATCGCCGGTGCGCGGGCTGTCGCGGCGCGGCAGCGGCACGCCCATTTGCGCCGGGCCGACCGCCTGCACCGCGGTAAACAGATTCTGATATTCAGGCATGGTGTTCTCTCCTCGCGCTCAGGTCAGCGGCCATTGCGACCAGATCGGCAGGTTCAGCCACCACCCCCACCACTCCGGCCACCCGCGCGTCCAAAATGGACCGCTGATGACGATGCAAACCGCGCTCCAGAAACCGGCCGACAGCGCCAGGAACAGACCCAGGCGATGGATGCCAAGCGCGCCGATCGAATAGCCCACGATGTCGCGGAAGAACGTGTCCTCGTGATCGACCGTCTTGACCGTCTCGCCTTTCTTGGGGTTCGACGCCGACAGGATCAGCGAGCCGTGCAGCGACAGCGCCAGCGTGGTGGTGAAGAAGAACGTCACCGCGAGCATGTGCGCGGGGTTGTAATGAAAGTGTAGGTACTGGTAGCCGACGTTCGACACCCAGTCCAGATGGCTGAAGATGCCGTAGGGAAAGCCGTGCCCCCACGCGCCCATCAGCACCGGGCGGATCACCACCAGTGTCACGTAGGCGAAGATCGCGACCCCGAAGGCCACCGGCACATGCAGCTGCATGCCCAGCTTGCGGCAGATTTCCGCCTCGCGCAGCGCCCACGAGACGAAGGCCCCGATCGCGCACACGGTGATGAGCTGCCAGAGGCCGCCTTCCATCAGCGGCGCCATCCCCAGCCCGTACTTCAGATCCGGCGGTTCGATGTTTATCTGCCAGATGTTCCAGGTCGGCCCGTTGGCCGCTCCCCAGAGAATCAGCGCGGTGCCGAGGACGGCGAAGAAGATCGTCGTCACGCCGAAGAAGCCGACGTAGAACGGTCCGACCCAGAAGTCGAACAGGTCTCCTCCGACCAGTGTTCCACCGCGCACGCGGTACTTGCGTTCAAAACTCAGCATCGCCATTGTTGGGTCCTCCGGAGTAGCTATCCGCCACCGGGGCTTGAATTCATGAAACCGTCAAAGACAAGATCAATGTGGGCAGACCGGGCGGCCGACAGCATGTGCCGCCCGGCGCTGCACCACGACCGACATGACCGCGCCGCTACTTCGGCGTCGGCGCCGGCATCGGGGCGTTCTGCCCTGCCACCGGACGAGCCTGCGGGCCGTCGAGCCAGTTGTACTTGTTCGTGCTCAGCAGGATCAGATGGATCAACGCTGCCAGCGAGAACAGGAACACGCCCTGAATCGCCAACGCCCGAAGCGGGTCGTACAAGCGCCAGATTCTCCACATGAGTTCACTCTCCTATAAAAGATGGGACATAAAGGTGTAGACCGCTGTCTTGACGCCGCCGGTGACGGACTTGACGCCTTCCGCACCAGGCAGCCAGGAACGCCATTGCCATCCCAACGCCTGTCCGACCAGCGCGATCGCCAGGAACACGACGAAGCCGACGGCAAAGATGCCGTAGAAGGCCTTGAAGTCCTCCTTCATCAGGTGCTGCTGCGGTCCGCCCGCGGATTGAGTTGAGATAGCCATTGCATTCCCTTTCAGGGTTACAGCCAGGGACGCCAGATCCAGACGAGAAAATGCGCAATCACGGCAACACCGGTGAACATCGCGAAGCCCTGGAGGTAGTAGCGATGAAACTCCTGCGCCTCGTCGTCGGTCAGGCCAGAGATCGAACCTCTTGGTTCAGCCATAGACGTTTCCTAAACAAAATGGCCTGTCGGCCGTTGCCGCGCTCAGAGCCTGCGCAGCGAAGGCGGTCGCAGCGGACTGCCGCGACGTTGGGTTCCGGTGCAACCGGATTCCTTCGAGGAGCAGCCTCATGCTGGCGCTCCCTGACGTAGTGCTTCGCCGCTGCGCGTGACGCGTGCGACGGTGACGCGCGGCTCGCCGGCAGCCCGTGCTTCCTGTTCGGCGCGATCGCGCATCCGCTTGGCGGCGGAAATGCGCACCAGCACCGGCTGCGCCTCGACCAGCTGCTCGAGCATCGCCTGGGCGTCGGCGTCCCACGGCAGCTCCGCATGCCGCTCGGCGTGCAGGCGGCTCGGCGTGGCCTCGACGCGGTCCATGTCGGTTGCAAGCGGCAGGATGTGGAACAGCGCATCGAACAGCGCGTTGCACACTTCCTGCACGAGATAGGTCGCGCCGGAATAGCCCATGAACGGCGTGCCCGTGTGGCGACGGATCACCGCGCCGGGGAACGAGGCCGGGATGTACACCGCGCGGCCACCGATCTCCGACAGGTACATGCGCTCGTTGTAGGAACCGAAGAGCAGCAGCGGCGTCTTGGCCTTGATCGCCTCGCGCACCGCCTCGTTGTCGGGCTTGACGCCGGCACGCCGCGCGAACGCGAAGTTGCAGGGCAGCCCCATCTCGACTTCGAGGAAGTGGCGGATGCCGCGCGCGTAGGTTTCGTTGGCGTGGATGCCGAAGCTGGCGGTGCCGAAGAAGTCCTGCGTGACCGAGCGCCACAGATCCCACAGCGGCTTGATCGTGGTGTGCTTCTCGCGCTCGATGAACGGCTCCGGGTCGACCCCGGCCAGTTCGCCCAGCTTGCGCAGGAACGCGGTAGTGCTGTGCAGCCCGATCGGCGCCTGCAGGTAGGGCCGTTCCAGCGATTCGCACAGCAGGCGGCCGAACTCGCGATACATGCAGACATTGACGTCGGCATCGGCAAGCTTCTGGATGTCGGCCAGGTGCGAGCCCAGCGGAAACACCATGTTGATCTCGCAGCCGATGCCTTCGACCAGGCGCTTGATCTCGGCGAGATCGCTCGGCATGTTGAAGGTGCCGTAGCAGGGGCCGATGATGTTGACGCGCGGCTTGGCGTCGATCGCATGCTTGCGTTCAGGGATGTGCCGCAGTCCGTACTGCGTCCACAGCCAGTTGAGCGCGCGATCGGCGCACTGCCACTGGTCCTCGTCGATGGTGCGCGGCAGGAAGCGCTGGATGTTGCTGCCCTCGGGCGTCACGCCGCCGCCGATCATCTCGGCGATCGAACCTGTGACGACGACTGCGGGCAGTTCGGGATCGAGCACCTTGTGGGCGCGGCGCATTGCGCCTTCGGTGCCCTTCTGGCCGAGTTCCTCTTCGCCCAGGCCGGTCACGACGATCGGCAACTCATGCGGCGGCAGCGCGTCGGTGTAGTGCAGCACCGAGGTGACCGGCAGGTTCTCGCAGCCGACCGGGCCATCGATGATGACCTGCATGCCCTTGATCGCGGTGAAGACATACACCGCTCCCCAGTAGCCACCGGCCCGGTCGTGGTCGATCACGTACATGGCGGGGCTCCATCACTTGAAGCACCTGAATGCCGAGCGCAGGCGGCGGCTGTTTCTGGACGAACGAGGGGACTGGGCTGGTCCCCTCGTGCTCCCGTAGCCATGAGTGGGGAACTCCGGTTAGAGCGGAGATCTAGGTCGCTCATACCATCTCCTCCGCCTTGCGCTTCTTCGCGAGCTTTTCCAGCTGGCGTTTGTAGAAGCTGCGGAACTCGGGCCTGTCGGCTGGCACGGTGGTCTTGTCGTGCCACACGCCGCTGGTCGCGTCTGTGCCGACGCCGGCAAAGAACTCACGCATCGTCTCGAAGCGCGCCTTGCCCGCCAACGCGGCGTTGATCACCTGTGCCAGCGAGCCGGCGCCGGCGGGACCCATCAGCGGCCGCGCCGAGATCAGGTTGGTGAAGTACAGCGACGGCGTGGCGATCTGCTTGGCTTTCTGCACTACCGGCGTGGTGCCGATGGCCAGATCGGGCTCGAACTCGTCGATCGCTGCCAGGTCCTGTTCGAGCGAGGCGCGGAACTGCACCCGCACGCCCTTCGCCTCGAGCCACTGGCGGTCGCCATCCGACCACGGCGTGCGCGGGCAGGCGGTGCCGACGTAGCGCAGATCGGCGCCGCTTTCGACCAGCAGGCGCGCCACCAGCAGTTCCGAGCCTTCATAGCCGGACAGCGTGATGCGCCCCTTGATCGGCGTCTTGTGGAGGGCGCCGCGGATGCCCGGCAGCAGCCGGTTCTTCACCGCGTCGACCTTGGCCTGCGCCACGCCGGTGGCGCGACCGATCGCGTCGAGCCAGTCGGCAGTGCCGTCGTGCCCCACCGGCGCCGAGCCGACGATCGTGCGTCCGGCGGCGTCGAACTCGCGCACACTCGCCGTGTAGAAGGGGTGGATCGCTGCGACTACGGCGCAGTCGAGCGCCGCATACAGCTCGCGCCATTCGCGCGTGGGCACCACCGGACCGGCCGCGAGACCGAGCGGCTCGAGCATCATGCCGATGCCGACCGGATCAGCCGGGAACATCTCGCCCAGCAGCGTGACGGTGGGCTTGTCGCTCACTCCGCCGCGCGGTGCAGCGACCGGACCGCTTTCGGCCTCGGTGCGCGCGTAGTTGAGCATCGCGCCGGCCAGCACGTCCTTGGCTTCAGCGTGGGTGGGCACACCGAAACCGGGCACGTCGATGCCGATGATGCGCACGCCGTTGATCTCTTTCGGCAGCAGCCGCAACGGCACGCCGGAGGCAGATGGCACGCAAAGATTGGTGACGACGATCGCATCGAGCTTGGCCGGGTCGGCGAGCTTGAAGACCGCCTCGCGGATGTCTTCGAACAGCTTGCCGGTGACCAGCGTCTCGGAGTTGAATGGCACGTAGCCGACCGAGCGACGCGCGCCATAGAAGTGGGAGGTGAACGTGAGGCCGTACACGCAGCAGGCGGAGCCGGACAGGATGGTCGCGGTGCGGCGCATGCGCAGCCCGACGCGCAACGAGCCGAACGCCGGGCACATGCTCTGCGGCTGGTCGTGCGGACCGGCGTCAGGCGCCAGCGGGTAGTCGGTGGCGTAGCGCGCCAGAAGTTCGCTGTTGCCGGAGGCGCGCGCCGCCTTGACCATTTCATCGCGGCCGGCGTGACAGCCATGGCCATCGGCCTGCAGCGCTTCCTGCTTGACCGGGGTAATCGGGATCACCGCATTGCCAGTTGAAAAAGAGCGGCCGGGCCGGCCCGTCGTGTCGCCACTGACGGGTGCAGCACCGGCCGCGTCGTACACAGCCTCGCCGCCGTGGAGAGGATGGGAGGGAGAGTCGGCGGCGGACGGTTCGGACATGGACATGCTCATGAAATAGCTTGGGCGTGCGGACTCATACCGTGTCGTAGACCACTTCGAGCGACTTCTTCTCGATCGACTCTTTACCGAGCATGTCGAGCGTGGTGGCGGGCTGCAGCACCACGTCGCGTCCGGTGACGTCGCTTGAGAACAAGCCCAGCAGCGCGTCCTGCGTCAGCGGCTTCGGGCGCACCGGCGGTGCTGCGGCCACCGCGGCGGCGAGTTCGCCGAACAGCGGACCCCAGGCACCGTCGGGACGACCGATGATTTCGTAGCTGGCGCTCTTGCGGCGGATCTCTTCATTGGCCGGGATCGCAGCGAGGACCGGGATGCCGGCCGCCTGCGCGAACGCGGCCGCCTCTCCGGTGCCGTCGTCCTTGTTGATCACGAGGCCGGCGACGCCGACGTTGCCACCGAGCTTGCGGAAGTACTCGACCGCCGAGCACACGTTGTTGGCGACATACAGCGACTGCAGGTCGTTGCTGCCGACCACGATCACCTTCTGGCACATGTCGCGCGCGATCGGCAGGCCGAAGCCGCCGCACACCACGTCGCCGAGGAAGTCGAGCAGCACGTAGTCGAAGCCCCAGTCATGGAAGCCGAGCTTCTCCAGGGTCTCGAAGCCGTGGATGATGCCGCGCCCGCCGCAGCCGCGGCCGACCTCGGGACCGCCGAGTTCCATCGCGAACACACCGTCGCGCTTGAAGCAGACGTCGCCGATCGCCACCGGTTCGCCGGCGAGCTTCTTGCGGCTGCTGGTCTCGATGATCGTGGGGCAGGCCTTGCCGCCGAACAGCAGGCTGGTGGTGTCGCTCTTCGGATCACAGCCGATCAGCAGCACCTTCTTGCCCTGCTGGGCCATCATGTAGCTGAGGTTGGCCAGCGTGAAGCTCTTGCCGATGCCGCCCTTGCCGTAGATCGCGATGATCTGTGTCTTCTTGCTCGCCTCGCTGGTGCTCACCAGCGCAGGTTCGATCGCGGCTTCCGCACGCAACTGCAGCTTCATCAGCTGGATCGTGGCGGCACCGGCGGCCGGCGTGCTGTTGCAGGATGAACTCATCGGATGAACCTTTCGGTGCGCTTGGCGGACACGTGCATGGGCCGGCACGCTGCGCTCATGCGCAGCCTCGCCAGTCGAGGACCATCTTCAGACACTGCGAATCGCCAAAGGCTGTTCGGTACGCGTCTGCCGCGTGCTCGGCCCCGGCGTGATGAGTGATCAGTCCGTCCAGCGACAGGCGGCCGGTGTCGAGTAGTTCCTTGACTGCCAGCAGGTCCGGGCGCTGCCACTCGGCGGCGGCGCGGATCTGCGCTTCGCGCATGAAGGCCGGTGCAAAGGCGAACGACAGCGGCTCGCTGTAGAAGCCGGCCAGCACGATCTCACCGCCCGGTGCCAGGCGCTGCATCAGCGTGTCGAGGATGGCGGCGTCGCCGCTGACGTCGTAAATGGCCTTGTAGTCGCGGCGCGGATCGGCGTCCGGATGCAGCACCGGGTAGCCCTCGGCGCCACTGCAGCGCTGCGCATTGCGCTCCCACACGGTGGGCGGCGCCATGCCGGCGATCACCGTCAGGCGCGCCAGCAGGCGGCCGAGCACCCCATGGCCGACGATCAGGTCGGGCGGCACGATCTTGTCGCGCTTGCCGCCGCCGGCGACCGCGTGGTACGCGGTGGCAGCCAGCGCCAGCAGCACGCCCTTCTCACCGAGCGACTCACCGATCGGAATCACACGCGAGGCTGCCACCACGACGCGCGAAGCGGCGCCGCCGAACAAGCCGCGCACTTCGCCGTAGCAACGGGCACCCGGCACGAACACATGCTGACCAGGCTTCAGGCCAGCGTGGCTGCCGCCCTCGCGAATCGTGCCAACCGACTCATAGCCGGGGACCAGCGGATAGCCCATGCCGGGGAACTGCGGCATCCGGCCGGTCCACAGCAGCTTTTCGGTGCCGGTGCTGATGCCGCTGTACTCGATATCCACGACCACGTCGTCTTCACTTGCGGGGGCGAGATCCAGGCGACTCAACACCAGGTGCTCGGGCTGCTCAAGTACGACGGCAAGCGTTTTCATGGTCATTCGTGCTCGTTCCTGCTTCGGCCCTGCGGCTGCGCGGTCTTGGACAAACCGCGCCCTGTGCCTGTCTGTCACTCTACGCTGACTTTGTAGAGTGTCAAGTTTAGTTAACACTTATGGCCGCACTGAGTGTCTCATCGGGTTGCATGGCGACGCGGCCCTACCGTCTTGCGGTGATGAGGCTGGTAAGAAGCGGCGCGCGCGAGCGCAGCGGCTCGATGCGCGTGAATCCCGCTGCCTGCAGCAGGTCGCGGAACTCCGCGAACGAACGGGCGCGCCCGCGCCCCATGGCCAGCAGATAGAAACCGAAGTAGGCATCCGCCATCGGGTCGTCGCCAGTCATCGAGCGCATTGGCTCGGCGATCAGCAGAGTTCCTTCGCGCGGCAGCGCGGCATGAATCTTCTTCAGCAGCGCCAGCACGCGCGCGTCGTCGTGGTCATACGCAACGCGAATGAGCGTGATGAGGTCGGCGCCTTCAGGCAGCGCGTCGTCGATGAAACTGCCGCCCACCGCCGTGCTGCGCTCGGCCATCCCGGCCGCGGCGAGATTGGCGCGCGCACGCTCGGCGACCGCGGGCAGATCGAACACCGTCAGTCGCAGCGCCGGCGCGATGCGGCCGGCACTGATCGCGAACGTCCCTTCGCCGCCCGCAACATCGAGCAGCTGCGCGTGGCGCGAGAACGGATACGCATCGAGGATCTCCGTCGCGACGAAGTGCTGCGACGCCGACATCAGCGCGGAGTACGGCGCCACCTGCGCGGTCGTTAGCGCGGCGGGGTTGTTGCCATCGGCGTACGCCCAATAGGAGGCGAGGGCACGATGGTCGCGTTCGCCGCGCAGCAGAGGCAGCGGGTCAGCGAGGTCGCCGTAGAGCAGCGCGTGGTGCTCGACCATGGCCTGCACGCCCGGATTGCCGCACAAGGCGGCGCCGAGCGCGCCCAGACCGATGCGACCACCGTCGCGCGACTCCAGCAGGCGCAGCGCGATGGCTGCGCGCACGAGACGTTCGGCGCCATGCACCGGCAGTTGGATCCGCACCGCCAGCTCATCGACCGTCAGCGGCTGCTGCGCCACCTGGTCGAAGACCTTCAGTCGCACACAACTGAAAAGCACCTGCGTATAGACGAAGCCCGCACACAGATCGAACAGGTCGCGGGCCCGGCGGCGCGCGATCGGCCGTGTGAGTGGGAAGGCTGTGGCGAGGCGATGAAAACGCGGGCTGCACAGCAGCCGGTCGCGCACACGGCGCCAGCGCTCGATGAGCGTGATGGGTGGCGCGATGGGCGGCGTGATGGGCGGCGTCATCGACGGCGCCGCAGCCGGCATGTGATTGGACAGCGAGGAACCACGCATGCAGATTAGACGAACCGCCACCTACTGCGCGGCCGCATCGATCGCCTGGTTTCGTCGACCTGCATGCGACGTTGCCGCTACGCGGCCAGCGCCATGATCTCGCTCGGCACCAGGCGATCGGCCTCGAGTGCAACGAGTTCGCGCAGCGCCATCGCCCCGGGACATGCCGGGATCGACGCGACCACCTGCGCAACCAGTTGCTCGAAGTGGCGCACCGCACCTTCGAGGCCGAGTTCACGCGCTGAACTCGGCCGGGCCAGCGCCACGTCACGCCCGACCGGCTTGCCGATCAGCGCCGGGTCGGCCACCACGTCGCGAATGTCGTCGGCCACCTGATAGGCCTCGCCGAGCTTCTCGCCGAACAAACGCCACGGGTGTGCAGGCGCGCCCGCCGCCTCGGCGCCTGCCACCGTTGCAGCTTCAAACAGCGATCCCGTCTTCTCGCGTTGGTACTCGACCAGCGAGACCCGCGACTCGCACTCCCAGGCCTGACCCGCCACGATGCCGCGCGGCAGGCCCACTGACCGACTGACGGTGAGCAGCAGCGCCGCCGCACGCTCCGGCCGCACGGGGACCACGCCCGCCATCACCTGGAAGGCAAGCACGATCAGCGCGTCGCCCGAGAGCACCGCAAGACGTTCGCCGAAGGCGCGATGCACCGAGGGTTTGCCGCGCCGGGTGGCGGCATCGTCGAAACAGGGCAAATCGTCATGGACCAGCGAGGCGCAGTGCAGCAACTCGATCGCGGTTGCAGCGGCGTCGGTAAGGGCCGGCGTGTCATCACCGCAGGCGGCCGCCACCGCGAGGACCAGGCGCGGGCGCACGCGGGCGCCTGCCGGAAACACGCCGTGGCGCATCGCTGCCGCCAGCTTGGGCGGGCAGCCGGGCAGGTCTGCCAGCGCCAGGGCATTGATGAGGCCTTGCTCGATCCGCCTTGCGACGTCCATCCCGGCCTCCCCAGCGCTCTGTTGTCCGAGCTGTAATCATGCTTTGTCAGGTGCAAATGTCAAGCTTTATGGACACTCAGACTGACGATCCCGCGTTCGTGGCGGCGCCGACACGTCAGTTTTCCCGGTGTTCGGCGGGGTGTTCGGCAGCCCCGCGCCGCAGCAAGCAAGCAGCCGATCTGCAATCAGCTGCGGCGCCTCTTCGTGCGCGAGATGTCCCAGACCAGGCAGGCGCACGATCTGCGCAGCAGGTACGCGATGCGCCACCTGTACTGCCTGGCGCGGGTCGAGTGTGCGGTCACCTTCACTGACAACGAGCGTCAGACTGGGCTTCAGGCGCGGCAGGTCAGCCAGCAGAGGACGCAGGTCCCAGCGCGCCATCATCGCCAACGTGGCGGCAACGTGGTGTGGACTGCGTACCAGCTTGCGGTACAGCGCCGCAGCTTGCGCGTCGAGCCGTGATCCGGTGCTGTCGATCAGGCGCTGGACGGCGGCGGGATCGGCAGCCCGCCGGGCGACCATGTTCGGCACAAAAGAACTCAGGGCGAGCAGGCGCGCCGCAGGCAGGAACACCAGGCCGGGCCAGCCGGCTGGCGGCAGGAAGGCACCGTTGAGACTCACCAGCGTGGCGGGCGCCATATGACGGTCGAGGCACATGCGCGCCGCGATGGCCGCACCAGCCGAGTGACCCACGGCGGCGACCGGGGCAAGGCCAAGCGTGGCGAGCAGTTCACCTAGCGCATGCGCCATGCCGGGCAGTGACAGTCGGCTCGCTGGCAAGCCATCGCTGAACGCGTGACCAGGCAGGTCGGGCATGACGACGGTGTAGTGCAGCGCCAGCAATGGCGCCAGATCACGCCAAGAGTGACTGGCCGCACCGGTGCCATGCAGCAGCAACAGCGTCGGCCCCTCGCCCATCACCTGCACGTGCCAGCGCAGATGACTGGCAACGACAAAGCGGCTGAAAGCCCGATGCGGCCAATCAAGGCCGTCGGACTCCCACAGCAGACGACCAGTTCTCATGACCTCGGTTCAGGCGGACGCAGAGCAGAAAGCGCCGCCACGGTAGCAGCGCCCAACTTGCGCCACGCCGTCGCGCATGCGCTTGGCGGTCCCCCGGACGGCATGGCGGCTACGGTTGGGTCGCGTCACCAACTCAGTTCGAACACGCAGGCGGCGTCGCCGACCGCCTCGCACTCGACTTCGACCACCCGCGCCTGCGGATGCACGAGCACGCTGAACAAGCGCTCGAACGTACCGGCGTAGAAGTCGCAGACCGGCTCGCCGACCACCGTGCCTCGCGCCAGCGGTCCGTGGCGGATCGACAGGCGCCAGGGCATGCCCGCACGCGCCGTGAACGACCCGGCGCCCGTGAAGGTCCACGCGTGGCGCCGGATGGCCGCCATCAGCACGCGCGCCGCCAGGGCCGCCGGCAAGCGCTTCAGCACGTGCTGCACGAGGGCAGGAATGCGATGCGCGAGCAGGTAGTCGCCGGTGCCGCGGCCGGCCAGTGCTCCGATCTGCCTGGCTTGCGGCACGCCCAGTTCAGCGCGCAGCGCCAGATGCAGTCGCTGCACGTCGGCATCGTCGACCATGTGCATCGGCGGGGCGGTCAGGTAATGCGCCAGGGCGGCGCGTTCGAACAGTTGCGATGTCGCCTGCATGCCGACTTCACGCAGCAGTGCGTCGGCGATCTGCGTGATGGCGTTGGGGCCGATCAGCGCGCGCGCAGCGCCGGCCGCCGGCTGCATGCCGGCGCCGCCGCTCGCGAATTCGACCGCAGCCATGGCGCGATCCGACCGGGCGCCTGCCCCGCAGCCCGCCGCGTTACTCGGCAGCCGCAGCGACGTCCGGCGCGCGTTGGCGCTGGACTTCGACGGCGGACAGATCGATCTCTTCGGCCAGCTGCTCGGTGCCGCCGCCGCAGGCCATCGGAATCGCTCGGGGCGTCGCCACTGCGTTGATCGCCGCCAGTGCGAGTGCGGCGTTCTCCTCGCCCTTGCGCCGACGCATGGCGATCTTCGGGCCGTGCATCGTCACCCAGGCCTCGTCGGCCTCGGCGATCGCCTCGGAATCCGGACGACCGCGCACAGCCTGGTCGGCAAACCCGAAGTCGACCTTCTTCTTGGTCTGCGGGCCCCAGTAGCCGACCCGACCGAGGTCGTAGAAGGTGCGTTGAAAGCCGCTCTTCGCGAAGGCTTTGAGGCAGCCCATCATGTACTTGCGGCGCGTCTTGTCGCGGATCCATGGCCATTCGAGGAAGGCCTTGCGCATGTAGAAGCGTCGGTAGTTGTTCATCGTCCGGTCGAGCAGTTCACCGCGCTCCATGGCGTCGGGCTTCATGATCGGTGTCACGAAGTTGTACTTCTCGAAGTCGAACACCTGCACCTTGTCGCCGAGTTCCTGGAACAGGTCCGAGAACGGCCATGGCGTGTACATGCACCAGTTGGCCATGTCGGGCTTCCAGTCCATTGCCATGCGATAGGTCTCTTCGAGCGTCTCGGCGGTCTCGTTCTCCAGCCCAACGATGAACTGCGCCTCTGCAACGATGCCGGCTTCGCGCAGCAGGCGGATCGCCTTCTTGTTCTGTGCGATCGTCGTCTCCTTGTTGAAGCGGTCGAGCTTCAACTGAGCCGCGGCTTCGGTGCCGAGCGAGACGTGGATCAGGCCGGCTTTGCGGAACATCGGCAGCAGCTGCTCGTCGCGCAGGATGTCGGTGACACGGGTGTTGATGCCCCACAGCACCGGCAGATTGCGCTCGATCAGCAGCTCGCAGAACTGGACGAACTTCTTGCGATGGATGGTGGGTTCCTCATCGGCGAGGATGAAGAAGCCCACCTTGTGATCACGCACCAGCAGTTCGATCTCGTCGACCACTTCCTTCGGGTCGCGCACGCGATAGTCGCGCCAGAACTTCCACTGGCTGCAGAAGCTGCAGGTAAACGGGCAGCCACGCGCAAAGTTGGGCACCGCCAGGCGCGTGCCCATCGGCAGGTAGATGTACTTGTCCCACTCGAGGATGCCCCAGTCGGGCTTGATGCGATCCAGATCCTTGATCGGCGGTTCGGCCGCGGTGGACACGGCCTTGCCATCCTCGAGGAACGCGATGCCGTCGACGCAATGCCGGTCCTGCGCCCAGCGGCCGTCATCGACCGCAGTGACGAAGTTCAGGAACACCTGCTCGCCCTCGCCGCGCACCACGGCGTCGATCCAGAGTGCCTCCTTGAGCACCTGCGGGAACATGAACGTCGCATGAATGCCGCCGAGCACCGTGACGATGGCCGGGTTGACCTCCTTGGCGATCTGCAGCAGCCGCTCGGCCTTGTAGATGGCCGGCGTGATGGCGGTACAACCGACGATGGTCGGCTTCAACTCCACCAGCCGCGCGCGCACCTCATCTTCTTCGAGGTGATCGGTCATCGCATCGATGAAATGGATGTCGTTGTAGCCGGCCGCCTTCAGGTAGCCGGTCAGGTACGCCACCCACGCCGGCGGCCAGTTGCCGGCGATCTCTGCGCCGCCGGAGTGATAGTTGGGATGCAACAGGACAATGCGCATGCGGCGCTCCAAGCGTTGGGCAGTTGAGTAACCCTATGCGTGGCGGCGGTGGCGCCCTTGCGCTAAGTCAATCAAACCTGACAGTTCGCATTGTCAAGACAAAGTGTCGCAACGCCAGCGACCCCCGGGTTCCCGGTACGCGGCTCAGGCCGCCTGCGTCAGTCGCACCGCAGCAGAGACCGCTTGGGCATCCGCGTGCGGCAGCGCCAGATAACGCGCGCCCATCGCCTCGGCCAGTTGCGCCGCCAGCGGCTGTGGCCGCGGCGACGTGTCGATCAACACCACATTGAGCGCCGCGGTGCGCAACGCCCGCGCCGCCGCCAGCGCATCCGCCTCGCCGGGGGCGCGCCCGGGCGTACCGTCGCGGGCGATGTTGGCCCGACCATCGGTCAGCAGCACCGCCATCGGCGTATGCCCGCGGCGCTGCTCGCTCTGCGCAAGGAGCAGCAGGGCTTCGATGCCGGCCGCCAGTGGCGTGCCGCCGCCGCCGGGCAGGCCGGCAAGCGACCGCTTGGCGCGTACCAGCGAGCGCGTAGGCGGCAGCAGGAGCTCGGCGCCCGGCCCGCGGAACGCGATCAGCGCCACCTCATCGCGCCGCACATAGCAGTCGGCCAGCAGCAGTTCAACCGCGCCCTTTGCCTCGGCCAGACGGTGCAACGCACTTGAACCCGAGGCGTCGACCACGAACACGGTGGTGGTCTGCGAGCGCTGCTTGAAGCGGGTGACGCGAAAATCGTCACGGCGCACGTCGATGCGCGGGCGGACCGCGGCGTCGGCGACGCCACCCGCGAGGCGTGCGCGTTCTTGGCGGCGCACCGGCTGCCAGGGCGCGGCGGAGCGCAGGGTCTCGACCACGTTCAGCCGCAGGCCTTCGCGCGGATCGCCGCGCCGGGTACTGGCCGGACGGCCGCGCCGCTGTGAACTCTGCGCCGCGCCGCCGCGACCGGCCGCCCC
>JALHMQ010000020.1 GCA_022843955.1 Burkholderiaceae bacterium | reverse complement strand
ATCGATCGGCAACGTGCCGCCGGCAGAACGCGAGATGCAGTACCTTCAGCAGCAATCTGAGTCAGCCATTCCGGCTTGACTTAAACCCGGGTGTCTCCGGTGAAGCCGGGGCGGTTCATAAAGTCGCCTCTCTTTTCAACTAAGCCTTAGCTATCGGGGTGATCCGGGGTCGAATAGGACTCGAAAGGCCGCGGGAATGCCAGGGAGAGGACGGGAAATGGCCGGCCGTGAGTGCGCGCCGAAGGGTTCAAGCCGGGGGGAGCAATGCGCCGGGGAAGGCCTCTACGAGGCGAATAGAGCGCAAGGGTGCGGCGGGAAGGTCGAACGGAAAGGCTTTGCGAGGGTACTTGCAACCAGGTCCTGTCTTAGCCTGCCGTCGATTGCCAGCCGGTCTACAGACCGGCTGGGAAGTGGGATTGATCGGCGGATCGAGAGCCAGCCGGTCTACAGACCGGCTGGCGCCTTGGAGAGGGTCGGCCATCGAACGCTAGCCGGTCTACAGACCGGCTAGCCCCCTCGCGCCGACCCAATCGCTAGCCGAAGCTGACACACCGCGACGCGCTGTCTCTTACCGCTCAGAATGCCGCTTCGGACGCTCGAGGCCCCTGCTTCTTCGCACCGTTGTGTGTCCATCAGGCCATCAAGTCCGCCCTGATGCGACGCACGTTGCGGAGGCTCGCGCGGGTTCCCTTCGGTTTACCGCCAAGCCGTGGTTGGCAGGGTAGTTAGTCGTCGTTCCCGGCCACCTCGTGTAGCGGCTGGCTACCTTAGTGTTGCGCGCAGGTTAAACAGAAGCAGCGAGCAGCAGACATGGACGCCCCACATATTGACCTGAACGACGATGAGACCATCGACTCCGAGACCGCTGCGGTGCTCCTGCATTGCGACTCTCAGACAGTGGAGTCGTTGGCCCGGCGGGGAATCATCCCTGGCACGAAGTTTGGGAAGTCCTGGGTCTTTCTGCGGTC
Organism: Burkholderiaceae bacterium; assembly: GCA_022843955.1. Classification (GTDB taxonomy): domain Bacteria; phylum Pseudomonadota; class Gammaproteobacteria; order Burkholderiales; family Burkholderiaceae_F; genus JALHMQ01. The sequence goes on along the minus strand of JALHMQ010000020.1, from coordinate 92,636 downwards.
TCAGCTGTGCGACTGCATCCGCGACAAAGCGCATGAGGAAGCGGAGTTGCGTCGGGGCGGCATGCGCCCTTCAGAGCGCGAGGTCGAGGACGGATCTGGTGCCCCTGCGCCCCGTCGAGGCCGGGGACGCCCGCGGCGCGTTGACCTGCCTGTGCTTCCAACGCTCGATGAGATTCGCCGAGCACAAGCCGCTCGGCAGCCAGACGAGCCGCCCAAGCACTAGTCCGCGACCGCCGCAGTCACCAAAGCCTCGGCGCCAGGTCGGAACCGCGCAAGCTCGCGTAGCGCTTTAGCATTCGCAAGTCTTTGTGGCCCGTGATTCGCGCGATCTGAACATCGCTCAGCGTCGTTCGCTCATAGAAGCGGCACGTCGCTTCGTGTCTGGTGTCGTGAAACGAGAGATCCTCAATGCCGGCGTACTTGAAAATGCGCCCGAACCGGCCCGAGATCTTTGATGTCGTCGCTGCTAAAGATCTCGGGTCCCACCCCCCCGAGAACAGCGCAGGAAAGAGCAGTTGGCCGCCCGCTTTTCGGGTGCCTTTACGTGTCGCCGGACCTAGGCGAATTCCAGCCGGCTCCGCGTAGGCCCGCAGTGCCGCGACGGCGACGGTTGTCAAAGGCACTTGGCGCTGGTCGCCGTTCTTTGTCTTGTCGAGAAAAATCGTCCGGCTAGGCAAGTCGACTTGGTCGGTGGTCAACGTGTACATCTCGCGCAAACGCATCGCGGATTCGAGGGCCAAAGCGAACAGCAACATCAGCTCGGCAGCGCCCTCGAGGTTGATACCCCGCTCTCGGTCCGGCCGCACGTGCCCGGTGAGCACCAAGCGAACTGCTTCCTCTTCTTCAGGCAGCACGCGTCGGTCGCGTTCGGTGTTCTCCGGGACGACGGCTCCGCTCGCCCTCAACGCCTTCTTGTCGCGGTCGCTGAACGCGCTGTAGTTGCGCGGCAGTTCTGCCCAAGCATTGAATGGCGTCGCTGCGAAATGCACTGTCGAGAGCCAGGCGCCGAGCCGACGCATCGTGCCAATGCGCTTCTTAATAGTGCCCGGCGTGACCTGGTCGACGGTCTTCAGGTGCTTGACGTACTCCTCGACCGACGCGCGCGTGATGTCGCGGATTTCGATGTCGGCGAACAACTCACCATGCACGCGGCTGCGGGACAGGATCCGCAATGTTTCGCGGTCGTGGTCGCGCAAGGACACCGTGCTCTCGTACTCCCGCATTGCATCGCGCAGCGTGACGAGCCCGGGCACACCGCCGCGCCCTCGCTTAGTCGCGAGCAGCTCAATAAATCCGGGCGGAACAACGCCCGCATCAAGCGACCGCTGAAGCTGCTCGCAATACGCGCGCGCTTCTTCTTCAGTGTCGAACGTGCGCGAGAACGGCCGCGGAAGAAGACTGTGGCGGACGATAGCCTCGGTGCGGCCAGATGCGCGAGTGCGGTAGGTCGGCATGCGATTAGCGTAGCTCAGCTCATCGCCGCTAACCCGCATCAACGGACTACCAGACCGAATTTCGAGTAGATGTCCACTCAAAACTCCCGTGGCCGACCTCTTTTCGGGGCCTTCTTTCTCAGGTTTTATACAAGACTTAGTTGGCTAAGTTCTTGATTTTATGGAGGCGGGGGTCGGAATCGAACCGGCGTACACGGATTTGCAGTCCGCTGCATGGCCACTCTGCCACCCCGCCGAAGCTTGAGCATTCTAGCGGCCGCCATCATCAACGACGGCGGGAAGAAAAAGGGGAAGCCAGATCGGCTTCCCCTTGCATGTCTGGAGCGGGAGACGAGTCTCGAACTCGCGACCTCAACCTTGGCAAGGTTGCGCTCTACCAACTGAGCTACTCCCGCATCGCGGAGCGCGATTATATCGACGCAGAGTGGACTGTCAAAACGCGCACCGCGAAAGCGTTGATTTCCACCGCTACTCGCGCCGGGACAAATGCGGCCACGCCAGACGCAGGTAGTACAGCATCGAGTAGACGGTGAGAGCGGCGGCGACATAGATCAGTAGCGTACCGATAGCCGCCACCGGAATCACGCCGAACAGCGGATCGTGGTACAGCAGCACCGGGATCGCGACCATCTGCATGATGGTCTTGAGCTTGCCGAGCCAGTTCACGGCGACGTTCGCCGACGCGCCCATCTGCGCCATCCATTCACGCAGCGCAGACACTGTGATCTCGCGGCCGATGATCACCAGCGCAACGAACGCATCGACCCGGTCCAGCGAGAGCAGCACGACCAAGGCGGCGCAAACCATCAGCTTGTCGGCCACCGGATCAAGGAACGCACCGAGCGGCGTGATCTGCGCGTACTTGCGCGCGTACCAGCCGTCAATGGCATCGGTGATCGCCGCTACCGTAAACAGGACGCAGGCCGTGACGTTCTTGCCGTGCATGGTCAACCAGGCGTCGGGCAGGTAGAACACGCCGACGATCATCGGGATCATGGCGATCCGTGCCCAGGTGAGCAGCATTGGCACGTTGAGCAGCGACGGGCGTTGCGTCACGGCGGCTGCGTCGTTCGCTTGATTCACTTGGCAACGTCGTCGGAAGGGTTCTGCATGCCATGCAATTGCGCATGGATGCGTTCGGCCAGCTTACGCGAAACGCCTTCGACCTGTTCGATGTCCTCCACCGATGCGGCACGCAGACCGCGCAGGCCACCGAAGCGGGCGAGCAGCTTCTGCCGGCGCTTGGGGCCAATCCCTTCGAGGTCCTCGACCTGCGATGTGTTGCGCACCTTGGCGCGCCGTGCGCGCATTCCCGTAATCGCGAACCGGTGAGCTTCGTCTCGAATCAGGGCGATGAGCATCAACGCCTGCGAATCCCGTCCAAGCACCCGCGGTGGCCGACCATCGGGAAACACCAGTTCCTCGAGACCCACCTTGCGCTGCTCGCCCTTGGCCACCCCGACGATCAGACTGACGTCCAGGGCCAGTTCCTCGAACACTTCGCGGGCCACCGCCACCTGGCCCGGGCCACCGTCGATCAGCACTAGCGACGGCATCAGTCCTTCGCCGCGTGCCACCGACGCGTAGCGGCGGCTTACCACCTGGCGCATTGCGGCGTAATCGTCGCCCGCCTCCACGCCCTCGATGTTGAAGCGCCGGTACTCCTTGGGCTGCATCGCATGATTGCAGTAGACGACGCAGGACGCCTGCGTTGCCTCGCCCATCGTGTGACTGACGTCGAAGCACTCGACGCGCAAACGGGCCGGGTCCCCTCCTTCCGGTTCAAGCCCCAGCACGTCGATCAGCGACTGGGTCCGCGCCTGCTGCGAGCCCTCTTCCGCCAGCCGCCGCGCCAGCGCAAGGGAGGCATTCGATTCGGCCATCTCGAGCCAGCGCCGGCGCTGCGTCTGCGGATGGCGCAGGATCTGCACCGCGTGGCCGGTCTCGGCGAACAAGGCCTGCCAGGCTGCTGTGTCGATGTCGGCGTTGACCACCAGCACAGCAGGCGGTGGCAGTTCAACGTAGTGCTGGGTCAGAAACGCCTCCATCACCTCCACCGGATCGCCGACGTCTTCCGCCCGCGATGGAAAGTACGCCTTGTCGCCGAGGTGTCGGCCGCCGCGCACCATCGCCAGGTTCACACAGGACTGTCCGCCCTGCATCACCGCCGCGATGATGTCGGCATCCACGTCGACACCGCGAGCGTTCGACTGTTCGACCGACTGCTGATGCAGCACGCGAGACAGCGACCCCAATTGGTCGCGGACCGCGGCGGCCTGCTCGAACTTCAGTTCGCTGGCGTAGGCGTGCATCCGCGCCTCGAGCTCGGCCATCACCTCATCGGTCTGACCGCGCAGGAAACGCACGGCGCGATCGACGTCCTGCACGTAGGTCGCTTCGTCGATCAGCTTCACGCACGGCGCACTGCAGCGCTGGATCTGGTGCAGCAGGCAGGGGCGCGCGCGGTGGTTGAACACCGTGTCCTCGCAGGTACGCAGGCGGAACACCTTCTGCAGTTCGCGGATGCTGTCCTTGACCGCCCAGGCGTTGGGAAACGGACCGAAAAACTGCGCCTTGCGGTCCAACCCGCCGCGGTAGTACGAGATGCGCGGAAACGGATGGGCGGAAAACTTCAGGTACGGATACGACTTATCGTCGCGAAACAGGATGTTGTAGCGCGGCGCCAGTGCCTTGATCAGGTTGTTCTCGAGCAGCAGCGCTTCGGCTTCGGACCGCGTCACCGTGGTCTCGATATGCGCCACACGCGCCAGCATGTGCGCCGTGCGCGGGCCAACCCCCTTGTTGAAATACGACGCGACGCGCTTCTTCAGGTCGCGCGCCTTGCCGACGTAAAGCACCGCACCGGCTGCATCGACCATCCGGTACACGCCTGGCAGGCCCGGCAGCCCCTCCAGTAGAGGCCTGGGATCGAACGCCGTCGCGCTCGCTGCATCGTCGGCGCCTGCCATGTGTGCAGCTCGATCTAGGCGGCGAACTCAGCGGCCAGCGCGCTCAGGTCCGCCTGCGCCGCGCCATAGGCTGCGGACGCGCGCAGCTGGTCGATGTCGATCGCCGCGCCGCGCGGCTGCAGTCGCTGCAGACGCTGCTCGTAGGCGGCGGTCGACTTCCACTGCAGGCAGGACAGCACGTGGTCGGCGGCCTCAGGGTCATTGCAGACGAGGACGAAATCACAACCCGCATCGATGGCCGCCTGCGCGCTCTGCGTCACGCTGCCGCACACGCGCGCACCTTCCATCGACAGGTCGTCGCTGAACACCGCACCCTGAAATCCGAGACGACCGCGCAGGATGTCGTGGATCCAGCGCCGCGAAAAACCCGCGGGCAGGGAATCGATCGCCGGGTAGATCACGTGCGCCGGCATCACGCTGGTCAACGAGACGCCCAGCCAGCCGTACGGCGCTGCATCGGCAGCAAGCATCTCGTCCAGCACGCGCTCATCCTGCGGCACGTCGGTGTGCGAATCCGCCTCTGCCCAGCCATGTCCCGGGAAGTGCTTGCCGCAGTTGGCCATGCCTGCCAGCGACAGGCCGTGGCACAGATGTCCGGCCAACATGGAAACCGTGCGTGCATCGTGATGAAAGGCGCGATCGCCGATCACCCGACTTCGCAGCCAGTCCAGATCGAGCACCGGCGTGAAGCTCAGATCCACGCCAAACGCGCGTAGATCAGAAGCCAGAACGAAGCCGGCCGACAGCGCGGTGCGGCAGGCGCGCAGCACGTCGCGATCCCACAGGCGGCCGAGATCGGCCATGGCAGGCAGGTGGGTGAACGGCAGGCTGCGGAAGCGCTGCACGCGGCCACCCTCGTGGTCCACCGCGATGATCAGCGCGGGGTCGCGCAACGCATGGATCTGCCGCGTGAGCTCGGCCAACTGCGTCGGACTCTCGAAGTTGCGGGCGAACAGGATCACCATGCCCACCAGCGGATGGCACAGCCGCGCGCGGTCCTGGGCCGTCAGCTGCGTGCCCGGCAGATCGATGACCACGGGACCGAGGCCGCTCGCCTTCAAGTCTTCACCTCGTTCGTCTCGGCAATCGCATAGGCCATCGCCATCTCGCGTTCATCGGTGACCGACACGTGCAGCGACAGGCCACGCTGCGCCACGTACTCGGACAGTGTGCCGCGCGGTCGCGCCACCGGCGCCCCGGATGGCGCATTCAGGATCTCCACAGCACGCCAGGTCATCGGCATCCGCATGCCAAGACCGAGCGCCTTGCTGATCGCTTCCTTAGCGGCAAAGCGCGTCGCAAGAAACGCCACGCCGCGCCGTGCACTGCGTTCGCGCCGTGCCACGTAGCGTTGCCACTCCGCCGGGCCGAGGATGCGCTGCGCGAAACGATCGCCGAAGCGCGCCAGCGCTGATTCGATGCGGGCGATCTCCACCAAGTCGGTGCCAATGCCGACGATCATCACGCCGCCCGCTGAATGGCGCCCGCCTTGCGGATCTCGGCGAGGTACATGCGCACGGTGGCTGACAGGCCAAACTCGATCGCATCGGCAATCAACGCGTGGCCGATCGATACCTCGTCCACGCCCGGAACTGCAGCCAGGAACGCGGCGAGATTGTCGCGATTCAAGTCGTGCCCCGCATTGACACCCAAGCCGACCGCGAGCGCCGCCTCGGCGGCGGCGCGATAGCGAGCAAGCTCGGTCGCCTGCGCGGGCGTACCGAAGGCGCGCGCATACGGCTCGGTGTACAACTCGATGCGATCAGCACCCAGGGCCTTTGCGGCCGGCATGGCGCCCGGCAGCGGGTCCATGAACAGGCTGACTCGCACACCGAGCGCGTGCGCGGCGTCGATCATCGGCTTCAGGCGCACGCCGTCGCGGTCGAGGTCCCAGCCGTGATCGGAGGTAAACGCCCCGGTTTCGTCAGGCACGAACGTGCATTGGTGCGGCCTCACCGTCGTGACGTAGTCCATCAGCTGGTGAAGTGGATTGCCTTCGATGTTGTACTCGCAGGCGGGCCACTGCCGCATCAGTTCAGCCAGTTCAGTCACGTCCGGGCCGCGCACGTGGCGACCGTCGGGCCGCGGGTGCACGGTGATGCCGTCGGCACCGGCTTCCAGCGCGATCACGGCCATGCGAGTGACATTGGGAATGCCCAGCGTGCGCGTATTGCGCAGATGAGCAACCTTGTTGAGATTGACGCTCAGGGCAGTCATGGACGTGGTGTCAAAGCGGCGCGGATTCGAGTCGCCGCAGGTCCTGGAAGATACGCCGCGTGTTCAGCGGCTGACCGTTCAGATGGTAGCGAATGAGCTGACGCAGCACGGTCTTGCTGTCGGCGGCCACCTGCGGCTGGGTCAGGTCGCGACGCGCCAGCGCGAGGATCGAGGCGCCGCGCACGCAGGACTCATCGGACGGTCCGCCAGCGGCGACGAACCCGCGCTGCGGATCGACGCGATACCAGCGGTTGGCCTCGATCGGATCGCCGTCGGCCGCATGATCGAGCGCGGGGGCATAGCCCATCTCGCGCAGCAGATCGAGTTCGAACGCGCGCAGCACAGCTTCGCGCGCCACGCCTTCGGTCTCCAACTCGCGCAGCGTCTGCAGGTAGCTGCCGAACAGCGGTACATGCGCGTCTCCGCGCTGCAGCAGACGCACCAGCAATTCGTTCAGATAGAACGCCGCCAGCAGCCCGTCACCGCGCAACGGCGCCAGACCACCCAGCCACTCCACGCGCACCAGCGACTTGATGTCGTTGCGGCCGCTCCATGCCAGCGCCAGCGGCGCGAAGGGCGACAGCAGGCCGCGGAACTGCGAGGTCGGGCGCTTGGCACCGCGCGCGACCAGCGCCAGACGACCGAAGTCTCGCGTGAAGACCTCGACGATCAGGCTCGTCTCGCGCCAGGCATAGCTGTGCAGCACGAAGCCGGGCTGCTGGTCGACGCGGACATCACTGCCGCGCTTGCGCAAACGGGGGCCAAGTGTGGTCGACTCGCCGGACGAATCACTCATAACCGAGCGACTTGAGATCACGAGCGCTGTCTGCCCACCCCTTGCGCACCCGCACGTGGGTCTCCAGATGGACAGACTTGCCCAGCATCTGCTCGATGTCAGCGCGAGCCAGGCGGCCGATCTCACGCAGCTTGGCGCCGCCCGCGCCGATCACGATGCCCTTGTGCGAGTCACGCTCGACCAGCAGCGTGGCGATGATGCCCACTCGCCCCGAGCTGTCGTCCGACTCCTCCCAGCGGTCGATGCTCACGGCAATGCCATATGGCAACTCTTCGCCGAGCAAGCGAAAGGCCTTTTCCCGAATCAGTTCCGCAGCCAGGAAGCGGACCGGCCGGTCGGTGAACTGATCGGCGTCGAACAACGGCTCGCCTTCGGGCAGCAGCCAGGCGAGTTCGTCGAGCAGGCTATCGAGCTGTCGACCGTGCTCGGCGGCCACTGGAACAATTGCCGCGAAAGGGTATTTCTGCGCCGCGTCGGCCATGATCGGCAACAGCGCGTCTCTGCTGGTCATGAGATCAGTCTTGTTGATCGCCAACACGACCCGGCTGGTCTGGTCAGGGGCAACTTTGGGCAGGAGCTTGAGCACCTCGGCGTCCTGCACCGTCCAGCCGCGCGACTCGATCACCAGCACCACGGCATCCACACCCGACAGGGCCGCCGTCACCGAATCGTTCATCCGCCGCGTCAGCAGCGATCGGTGCTTGCGCTGGAATCCGGGCGTGTCGACGAAGATGAACTGCTCGGTGGCAGGCGGCGTGCCGCGCGTGAGCACCCCCAGCACCCGCTGGCGCGTGGTCTGCGGCTTGCGCGAGGTGATCGACACATGCTCGCCGACCATCGCATTGAGCAGTGTCGACTTGCCTACATTGGGTCGGCCGACAATCGCCACGTGGCCCGTACGCGCCGATGATGCCGGCGACTCGGTCGTCACGTCACGGTGCCGGTCGGCCGCGGCGACGCAACCGGTATCGCCGACGCTTCCACCGGAACCGCCTCGGCCACCACGCCGCTGCCGTTGACCACGACCGAACGGGCCGCAGCAGATACCGGGTCGACCTCTGCAGGCGCGGCCTCCTTGTTGGGGGCACCCTCGATCGCATCGGCACCGTCACTGGCCGGCGACGCCTTCTTCTTCGCTTTGCGTGCAGCGCTCATCGCCGCGTGGGCTAGATCAAACGCCAGCTTGGCGGCAGTCTGCTCAGCCGCGCGGCGGCTGCGGCCGTTGCCACGGACGCTCACCTCGAGCTTGGGAATCGCGCACTCGACCTCGAACTCCTGGTTATGCGCGGCGCCACGTGTCTCGACCACCGTATAGACCGGCAGCGGCAGGCGCTTGCCCTGCAGGTACTCCTGCAACAGCGTCTTGCTGTCCTTGCCGAGGGTCTTGGGGTCAACATGCTTGAGCACCGGCTCGAACAGGCGGGCGATCACGCCGCTTCCAGCCTCGAAGCCACCGTCGACCAGCACCGCGCCGAAAATCGCTTCCATGGTGTCGGCAAGGATTGACGGGCGGCGGAAGCCTCCGCTCTTCATCTCGCCCTCGCCCAGGCGCAGGTAGTCGGACAGGCTGATGCGCTCGGCGATATCAGCCAGCGACGACTGCTTGACGAGATTGGCCCGCAGGCGGGACAGATCCCCCTCGTTCAGTCGCGCATATTTCTGGAACAGCAGCTGGGCAATGGTGCAGTTCAGCACCGCATCGCCGAGGAACTCCAGTCGCTCGTTATGCACCGCGCCGTGGGAGCGATGCGTCACCGCCTGTTCCAGCAATGCCGGCGACGTGAAGCGATACCCCAGGCGCTCTTCAAGCGCCGTCAATTCCATCGTGGGTGCCTGCCCGGTGAGGCCGCTGGACCATTACCTATTGGACCTGCTTGCCGGGACGATCACGCGTCGTGCCCGAGAAGTCGATCACCAGGCGCACGTTGTCGAGCAACTGCATCTGGTAGGAGTACGCATAGGAAATGACCACGCGGTCGTTGTCCTTGGTGATGTCCAAGTCCTTGCTGTTGATCGACTTGATGTCATCGATCACGGCGTGTCGGTCGAAGGCGGCACGGATCTCCGGCACCGTGGTTGCCTCCCCCTTGATCTTCTGCACCGCCCGTTCGATCGCGATGTACTCGGTGATCGCCGGCACCAGCTGGGCAGCCACGAGCAGCAGGATCACGATGATCCCGCCGAAGAAGATCACGCCGACGATCGACAGGCCGCGCTGGCGGCTCTTCAGTACTGGTGTTGCCATGGCCACCCTCAGTGGAAACGCCCGACACGTTCGAATGACGGTACCCATCCCTTGAGCGTCAACCAGACAAAAAAGGCGCGGCCGACGATGTTCTCATCCGGGACGAAGCCCCAGTACCGACTGTCTTGGCTGTTGTCGCGATTATCGCCCATGACGAAATAGTGCCCGGGCGGGACGGTACAGGTAACCCCCTCGGCACCGTACTGGCAGGCGTCCGGGTGGGTGTGGACGAAGTCCCGCATGATAGGCACGCCCATTCCCTCGCTCAGGATGATTCGGTGCTCGACGTCACCCAATTTCTCCGAAAACTGTGCGTAATGCTGCATTCTTTCGCTATCCAGATAGCGTGGGAGCGGTTGCGCCGGCACCGGCTGGCCGTTCAGCATCAACTGGCGGCCAACGTACGCGACGCGGTCGCCGGGCAGGCCGATCACCCGCTTGATGTAGTCCTGCTGCGGGTTATGGGGAAAGCGAAAGACCATGACGTCGCCACGGCTAGGCGAATTCAGCTCCACGACCTTCTTGTTGATCACGGGCAGTCGAATGCCGTAGGTGTACTTATTCACGAGGATCAAGTCGCCGATCTCGAGGGTCGGGATCATCGAGCCCGACGGGATTCGGAACGGTTCGAACAGGAACGAGCGCAGCACGAACACCAGCAGGATCACAGGGAAGAAGCTCGCCGTGTACTCCATGTACCACGGCCGCCGCGTCAGATCCTCCCGCAGCGCCGCGCGCTCGCGCGCGGTCACATCGACCGGCACACCGACCCGCGTGGCGTTACGAGCGTCGAACTCGGTCAACTTGGCCAGCGCCTGGCGCTCCCGCTGCTTGCCCAGCACCAGGACGTCGAGCAGCCACATCAGGCCGCTGACGACCAGCAGGATGAAGAGGATCAGCGCGAAGTTCATTTGTCGTCCACCTGCAGGATGGCGAGGAAGGCTTCCTGCGGAATCTCGACGGTGCCGACCTGCTTCATCCGCTTCTTGCCTGCCTTCTGTTTTTCGAGCAGCTTTTTCTTGCGCGTGATGTCGCCGCCGTAGCACTTTGCGAGCACGTTCTTGCGCATCGCCTTGACGTCCTCGCGCGCGATGATGTTGCTGCCGATGGAGGCCTGGATCGCCACGTCGTACATCTGGCGCGGGATCAGCTTGCGCATCTTGGCCGTCACTTCGCGGCCGCGATGCATCGCATTTGCCCGATGCACGATCACCGACAAAGCATCGACCTTGTCGCCGTTGATCAGCATGTCGACCTTGACCACGTCGGCCGCGCGGTACGCCTTGAACGCGTAGTCCATCGATGCATAACCGCGCGAGACGGACTTCAGCTTGTCGAAGAAGTCCATCACGATTTCTGCCAGCGGCAGTTCGTACTTCAGGATGACGTGGCGGCTGTGGTACGTGAGGTCGGTCTGGACGCCGCGCTTGCCGATGCACAGCGTGATGACCTGGCCGACGTATTCCTGCGGCACGAAGATCGTGACGTCGACGATCGGTTCGCGGATCTCCTCGACCTTGGCCGGGTCGGGCATCTTCGACGGGTTCTCCACGTCGACCAGCGTGCCGTCGCGCAGCTTGACTTGATACACCACCGACGGTGCGGTGGTGATCAGATCCATGTCGTACTCGCGCTCGAGCCGCTCCTGCACGATGTCCATGTGCAGCAAGCCGAGGAACCCGCAGCGGAAGCCGAAACCCAGCGCCTGCGAAACCTCTGGTTCGAAGTGCAGCGAGGCGTCGTTCAACTGCAGCTTGGTCAACGCGTCGCGCAGCGCCTCGTACTGATTCGACTCGACCGGGAACAGTCCGGCGAACACCTGCGACTTCACTTCCTTGAAGCCCGGCAACGGCGTGCTCGCCGGCTTGGTCACGCTGGTCACGGTGTCACCGACGTGAGCGTCGCGAAGTTCCTTGATGCCGCTGATGACGAAGCCAACTTCTCCGGCCGACAGCAGTTCACGGCCGCGGCTCTTGGGCGTGAACACGCCCACCTGCTCGACCATGTGAGTGGCGCCGGTGGCCATCAGCAGGATCTTGTCCTTCGGCTTGATGACGCCGTTGACCACCCGCACCAGCATCACCACGCCGACGTAGTTGTCGAACCAGGAATCGATGACCAGCGCCTGCAGCGGCGCCTCCGGGCTGCCTTTGGGCGGCGGCACGCGTTCAATGATCCGTTCCAGGATGTCGTCGATGCCCATGCCGGTCTTGGCGCTGGCCAAAATGGCGTCGTGCGCATCGATGCCGATAACATCCTCGACCTCCTCTCGCGCCCCGTCCGGATTGGCGGATGCGAGATCCATCTTGTTGAGAACCGGCAGCACCTCGACGCCGAGCTCGATGGCTGTGTAACAGTTGGCCACCGTCTGCGCTTCAACCCCCTGGCTGGCATCGACCACGAGCAGCGCGCCTTCGCAGGCGGACAGCGATCGACTTACCTCGTAGCTGAAGTCGACGTGACCCGGCGTATCGATCAGGTTAAGGTTGAAGCGGCGGCCGTCCTTTGCGATGTACTCGAGCGACGCTGTCTGTGCCTTGATCGTGATGCCGCGCTCCCGCTCCAGATCCATCGAGTCCAGGACCTGCGCTTCCATTTCGCGATCGGACAAGCCGCCACAACGCTGGATCAGCCGGTCCGCCAGCGTGGACTTGCCGTGATCGATGTGGGCAATGATGGAGAAGTTGCGAATGTGCTGCATGCCTGATGCGACGGGTCGCGGTGTGCGCGGCTCCAGATGCCGCCAGCGGCCCTGAACACGGCATAACGCCGGCCGCCACATGCGGCCGGAGGTGAGTTCGAAAGGCCTGGATAACGAAAAGGGGGCGCGGCTGCACCCCCTTTGCGTCCCGGGCGCGGATTCTACCTGCCCCGGGAAGGAAACCGGCCGCAGCCGGACCGGCTACGGCTGCCGGTCCTGCGGACGGATGATGATGAAGTTGCTCTGTTCGCCCCGACGCACCAGCAGCACGACATTGCGCTTGGGATCGAGTTTGGCAACGAAGTCGTTGAACTGCTTGGCGTTCTGCACCTCGACGTTGTTGACGGCGACGATCAGATCACCCTGCCGCAGCCCGACTCGCCCTGCTGGCCCATCGACGTTGTCGACCTGCACTGCACTTCGAATGCGCATCTCCTTGAGCCGATCCGCCGGCAAATCGGACACGGTCAGGCCAAGGGCGTTGGCCACCGGGCCGTTGCGGGGCGGCTGGTCGGGTCGACGTGCCGGGGCATCCGGTTCCATCTCGGCGACGGTGATCGGCAGGTCGACCGCCTTGCCTTTGCGCCACACCTGAATCTGCACCCGGCTATTCGGCTTGGTGCTGCCCACCAGACGTGGCAGATCGCTTTCGCGCTCGATCGGCTTGCCGTCGAACCGCAGGATCACGTCGCCCGCCTCCACGCCGGCTTTCTCTGCCGGTGTCCCGGACTCGACCCGGGAGACCAGGGCACCCTGCGGCTTGGCCAGACCGATGCCTTCGGCGATCTCCCGCGTGACCTGACCAATCTGCACGCCAATGCGACCACGCGTGACGCGTCCAGACGATCGAAGCTGGTCACCAACGCGCGTCGCCTCGTCGATCGGAATCGCGAACGAGATGCCGGCAAACGCGCCCGAGGTGGTGAATATCTGCGAGTTGATCCCCACCACTTCACCGCGCATATTGATCAACGGACCGCCGGAGTTGCCAGGGTTAACTGCGACGTCGGTTTGAATGAACGGCAGATACTCGCCCGTCTCGCGCGCCTTGGCGCTGACAATGCCGGCGGTTACGGTGTTATCGAGTCCGAACGGCGAGCCGATGGCAATCACCCATTCGCCCACGCGCAACTTGTTGGGGTCGCCGAATTTAACAAACGGCAAGCCAGACGCCTCAATCTTGACGATGGCGACGTCGGTGCGCCGGTCTGCGCCGATCAGCTTGCCCTTGAATTCGCGGCGGTCGGTCAACGTGACGGTGATGTCGTCGGCGCCCTGGACCACGTGGGCGTTGGTCATCACGAAACCATCGGCGCTGAGGATGAATCCCGAGCCCACACCGCGCGGCACCTCGCGGTCGCCACGCGGGCCACGCGGACCCGGACGCGGCTGCGGCTGTCCCGGCCCAGGTTGCGGAAAGAAGCGGCGGAAGAACTCGAAGAACGGATCGTTCTCGTCCATTTCTGGCACGTTTCCGCCACCCCCGCCCCCACCGCCAGGCACGGCGCCACCGATGCGCGCCGACGTGCGAATGTTGACCACCACCGGACCAACCCGTTCGACGAGATCGCTGAAATCCGGCAAGGCCGCCACGGAAGGGGCGACCGTCGCCGGTTGTGCAGAAACGCCGGCCAGCGGCAGGCTGGCGGTGGCAAGCAGAGCTAACGCTGGCAGGGCACGGAGCAGGAAGCGCTTGCCGGGGTTCATCATCGTCATGTCCTAGAAGGTCTCTTTGTGAGTGTGAGCAAGAAGGACGCCGAAACGGCCGCGCCGCCGTTAGCGGGAACGCGTTGGATCGACGATCGGCGAAACAGACAGCGCCACCATACGGACCGTGGCGGGCGGCACTTCACCGATAGCTGTCACCAGTGCGTCACCGACGCGGCGGCTATAGCCGCTGATCGGCCCCTGAAAATGCGTAATGTCGTGCATGAGGTTGATGCCTTGGCCCGGCTCGATGAAGACAGACAGGGTCGCCAGGCCGTCGCTGTACACGACCTGCATCGCCGGCCTCTCGATGTCGCCAGAGGCCATTGTCCGCACCACCGCTCGCAGTCGGCGGAACCCCGCCGGTGCGCTGATGCGCCAGCCGTTCTCCTCAACATCGGTTGGCTGCGTTTCGGCCTTGTCGACCTGCCAGCCGTCGGTCGACCACGACGGCTTGAGCTGGTTGCGATCCATGCGCTCGCCGATCTTCACCTCGGCGAAAGCCATCTGCTCGAGCGGTTCAGCCCGCTCGTTCAGTGTCTGCGCCTTCAGCAACAGCGCAGAGCTGCGGTCGGCGCAGAGCCAGTGGCCATAGCGAAGGTCGTCCAGCGGTTGCAACGTGATCACCCGGCACTGCAATCCGGCCACGCGTTCGACCCCGCCCAGTTCCACCCGGTAGCGCTGCAAAATTTCTGCCGGCGCGCCTGCCCCGAGGGCCGGGAAGGTCTCCTGATCAGGTCGCCGCTCCAGGCGCACCTTGCGGCTATCGGGATACAGACATTGCACTTCCGTGTCGCGACGGATGTACTCGCGCCGCTTGCCGTCAAGCAACTGCAGCCGCTCGTGCGAAATGCTTCCGTCAAAGTAGTGCACGATGCGCGACGACTGCACCGCCGCGCCGCGCTGATACACAATCGTGCCAACATAATTGAGGCGCTGGGCCGCCGTCTGGATCGCCTGCAGCCACTGCAGTTCAGTGCGCTCCGGAGGCTCGGACTGCGCTTGCGCACCCGCCGACGACCAGACCGCCATGCCGCTGAGCAGCAGCAACGCGGTCAGCGATGTCAGGCGCAGGGAGCGCTGCCCTGCGCGATATGCACACGTGCCAGCCGAAAGCATCGGTCAGCGGCCGCCCTGCCCGTTGCGCACAGTCATGCCCTGGCGCAGATAATGGCTGGTGCGCGGCATACCCAGGCCGCCGCTCATCTGGCTGTGCGCCGAAAGATAGATCTCGAACTGCTCGGCCTCGACCCGCGACGGACGCTCGAACACCGAAGCCGGCAGCGTCCGCGCCACGGAGGCCACCCCCTGGCTCGCTGGACCCGCGGGCCGCGACGCCCCTTCGACCCGCGCGATCTCGACGGTGCCAACACGCGTCGTACCCTGCAGCATCGGCACCGCAACGAATGCCAGCACCGCGACCGCCGCTGCCGCGGCCGCCCCCGGCAACACCATCCGACTCAACAGGCGGCGCTGATGTTGCAGGGCATTGGGCGCCACGATCACTGGTTCGGCCTCCAGGGACTGCGCCATGCGCGCGGAGAAGCGAGATGAGTGCATCGCCGCCACCTCCGACGAACGCAGCGCATCTGCCGTCGCGTGCCACAGCGCCCACTGATCGCGCGCGCCCTCATCCGCGCAGAGTCGATCAAGGCAGTTGCGGCGCCAGCCCGCATCCTCGGCACGGTCAAGTTCGCCGTCCATCAGGGCCGAGATCGCTTCGCCCAAGTCGGCGTCCTTGGTCATCACGGCCTTGGCCGCTGCGTTTCGCTGCACATTCATCATGACCTCACCAGCGCTTGTCCTTGGATGTATCAAGTAGCGGCCGAAGTTCGTTGGCAATTGCGTCCCGCGCCCGAAAGATACGCGAGCGAACGGTTCCAATCGGGCAATTCATCGACTCCGCGATCTCTTCGTAGGACAGACCTTCAAGCTCGCGCAACACGATCGCCGTTCTCAAGTCTTCCGGCAGGCGTTCGATCGCACGATTGACCGCTTCTCCCACCTGACGAGACATCAACACGGCGTCGGGCGTGTTGACGTCGCGCAACCCATCGGCATCGTCGAAGTTTTCGGCCTCCTCGACCTCGGCCTCGGTCGAGGTGGGTGCCCGCCGCCCCTGAGAAACGAGGTGGTTCTTCGCCGTGTTGATCGCAATGCGGTACAGCCATGTATAGAACGCGCTTTCGCCACGAAAGTTCGGCAGCGCACGGTAGGCCTTGATGAAGGCCTCCTGCGCCACGTCCTCAATCTCGCCCGAGTCACGGATCAGGCGCGACAGCAGTCGAAAGATCTTGCGCTGGTATTTGGTGACCAGGAGATCGAACGCCCGCTTGTCGCCACGCTGAACGCGCTCGACGATCTGCTGATCGATATCGCGTTCGCTCATCGACTTCGCAGAACGCCTGGACTTCCCCCGCGCCCGGACATGGCCAATCTGACCGGGTGGCGATGGAATAGTTCGGAATCTGGCTGGCGCATCGTTCGATCTGGGTCAAGCTGGCGGAGGCTGTGCATCGGATCTCGGACGGGCGTCCTGCCGCGACCGATCCACATGCCAGCGGGCGTGGCTACACAGGCGTCGGAAACAGTCGGCGGACAGATTGTCATGCCAAATCGCGATCGGCTCTGCCACGCCGGTGAAGGTCACCAGGTGTCGACTGACAGTTGTCGGGACCAAGCGCTCGCCGACGCCGGCCGCGTCCGCTTCGCAGCGGCGCCAGATCGAGCCATCGCCATCGATCTTCACCCAGGATGCCAGCGTCGGTCGCGGTCGCGCGGAAGCGGCCGCCGCCGTCAAGGTGGCGACGACAGCCAAGCCCAGCCCGATCGTCGGGTCGGCCAGCAAACGGGCGACGAAAACCGCAGCCAACACGACACAGGCGCAGGCGCCGACGATCAGCCAGCGCCGCCGTGCAACGGAGGGGGTGAGCTTGGTCCAGGAAAACCCGGGACCGCCCATTAGACGCGCCGGAAAACCAGCGTGCCGTTGGTTCCGCCGAAGCCGAAGGAGTTCTTCAGGGCGACATCGATCTTCATCTGCCGTGCCGTGTTGGCACAGTAGTCAAGATCGCAATCCGGATCCTGATTGAAGATATTGATGGTCGGCGGCGAGACCTGATGATGGATTGCCAGTACCGTGACCACCGACTCGACGCCGCCCGCGCCACCAAGGAGGTGCCCGGTCATCGACTTGGTCGAGTTGACGACGATCTTCGCTGCAGCGTCACCGAGCGCCGCCTTGATCGCCTTGGTTTCGTTGACATCGCCCAACGGCGTCGACGTGCCGTGGGCGTTCAAGTAACCGACCTCATCGGCATTGACCCCAGCGCTCTTGAGCGCAGCCACCATGCAGCGACGGGGGCCGTCCATGTCGGGCGCGGTCATGTGATACGCATCGGCGCTCATGCCGAAACCCACCAGTTCGCAGTAAACGCGGGCGCCGCGCGCTCTGGCGTACTCGTAATCTTCGAGCACCATGACGCCAGCGCCCTCGCCCATAACGAAGCCATCGCGATCCCGGTCCCATGGACGACTTGCCGTCGTCGGATCGTCGTTGCGCGTGGACAGGGCCTGCATTGAATCAAATCCGCCAATACCAAGCGGTGAGATGGTGCCTTCAGCGCCGCCGGCGATCATCACTTCCGCGTCACCAAACTCGATCATCCGCCCCGCCATGCCGATCGAGTGCAGGCCGGTAGTACAGGCTGTGACAATGGCCAGATTCGGACCCTTGATCCCATACATGATCGACAGATTGCCGGAGATCATGTTGATGATCGACCCAGGTATCAGGAAGGGAGAAATGCGCCGCGCACCGCGCGTCATCAACTCATGATGATTGTCCTCGATCATCGGCAGACCGCCGATGCCGGAACCGACGATCACGCCGATACGTTCCCGATTGGCGTCGTTGATCTCGACACCTGCATCCTTGATTGCCTGCACCGATGCCGCAATGCCGTAGTGGATGAAGGCATCCATCCGACGCGCTTCCTTGGGCGACATGTAGGCGCCGACGTCGAAGCCCTTGACCTCGCCAGCCACCTGACACCTTAACGCCGACGCGTCGAACTTGGTGATCCGCGCAATGCCCGAGCGGCCGGCGACCAGCGCATCCCAGGATGTCTGCAAGTCATTGCCGACCGGGCTCACCATGCCGAGCCCGGTCACCACGACACGGCGTCTACGAGTCATTGCGAACGTATCGTCGAAACGGAATCACCTGCGCGCGTTCTCAAGCCTTCTTCAGGTGCGCGCCGACATAGTCGACTGCTTGCTGCACCGTGCGGATCTTCTCTGCCTCTTCGTCGGGGATCTCGCACTCGAACTCGTCTTCGAGCGCCATCACGAGTTCGACGGTGTCCAGCGAGTCAGCGCCGAGGTCCTCGACGAATGCGGATTCGTTCTTGATGTCCGCTTCATTGACGCCGAGCTGCTCGGCGACGATCTTCTTGACCCGCTGTTCAATGTTCTCCATGACTCCTCCTTCAGGGGAATTCATTGTTGCAGCAGGCCCAAGCAAAGGCAAAGACCTGCAAAAAATCGGCCGCGAGTCTAACAGAGCACCCTTTGCGAACCGCTGTTATCTCAGGGCCTTGCTGCCCTGTGAAGTTGAATCAATTCATGAACATGCCGCCGTTGACATGCAGCGTGGCGCCGGTCACGTAGGCGCCTGCTCCAGAGGCTAGGAAGCCCACGCATCCGGCAATGTCCTCAGGTTGCCCCAGCCGACCGAGCGGAATCTGGGTCAGTAGCGACTGCGTCTGCTGTTCCGTCAGACCGCGCGTCATGTCGGTGTCGATGAAGCCGGGCGCGACGCTGTTGACCGTGATGCCGCGGCTACCCACCTCTCGCGCCAGCGCCCGCGTCAGGCCTTCGACGCCGGCTTTCGCCGCAGCATAATTGGCTTGGCCCGGATTGCCGCTTGATGCGACGACCGACGTGATATTGATGATCCGTCCCGCCTTGGCTTTCATCATCGGCCGGATTGCAGCGCGCGACAATCGAAACACCGCCGATAGATTGGTATCCACCACAGCACCCCAATCGTCATCCTTCATTCTCATCGCCAGCATGTCACGCGTGATGCCGGCGTTGTTGACGAGGATCGACAGCTTGCCGTGCTCGCGCACGATCTCGTCTATCAGCGCATCCCCGCGACCCGCATCGGTCACATTCAGCACCGCGCCGCGTCCGCGGGCGCCAAACTCGCGCAGACGCAGCGTGATCGCGGCCGCTCCATCTTCGGTGGTGGCCGTGCCAATCACCAGTGCGCCCATGCGCGCAAGCTGATCGCAAATGGCACGGCCAATTCCGCGCGAGGCGCCGGTCAGCAGCACCACCTCGCCTGCCAGCGCGTCCGTCGCAAAAACCTCGGTGCGAGTCGGCACGGTCATCTCCTTGCGGTTATGCGGTTCATGCGGACAGTTTTTCCATGGCGTCACGCAGGCTCGCCATGTCGCAGATGGACAGCGACTCGACCGACGGCGCGATGCGCTTCGTCAAGCCGCTGAGCACGCGGCCCGGTCCGCACTCCACCACGTGCGTCACGCCTTCGCTGACCATCCGACCGATGATGGCAGACCATTGCACCGGACCCGCTGCCTGTCTCGCCAGCGCATCACGTACGCACACTGGGTCGGTCTCGATGGACACGTCGATGTTGTTGATCACCGGCACGTGGGGTGGCTGCATGGGCGTGTCGGCCAGTCGCGCTGCCAGAAGCAAACTCGCCGGCTGGAGCAACGACGAGTGAAAGGGCGCCGACACCGCCAGCACGAGCGCACGCTTGGCACCCATCTTCTTCGCCACTTCACAGGCGCGGTCCACCGCCGCCGTGTGGCCGGCTATCACCACCTGCAACGGTGCATTGAAGTTCACCGCCTCCACCACCTCGGTCCGCGCCGCCTCGCGGCAGGCCTCCTGCACCTGCGCGTCACTCAGGCCGAGGATCGCAGCCATGCCGCCACTGCCCACCGGCACCGCGTCCTGCATCGCCTGAGCCCGGAAGCGCACCAACTGGACCGCCTGCTCGAGGGTGAACACGCCGGCTGCGGTCAGCGCGCTGTACTCGCCGAGGCTATGCCCCGCCATCATCGCCGGCACCGCTCCGCCCGCCTCGCGCCAGGCGGCGTACATGGCGATCGAGGCCGCCAGCATGGCCGGTTGCGTGTTGATGGTGAGCGCCAGTTCGTCGGCCGGACCGGCGGCGATCAGGGCCGAGATCGGCGTGCCGAGCGCTGCATCGGCACACCGCATGGTTTTCATAGCAGCCGGCGAGTCGGCGAACGGCGCGAGCATGCCGACTGACTGCGAGCCCTGCCCTGGAAAGACAAATGCGATCTTCATTTTCGATTAGGGTGGTCAGAAACGCAGGAGCACCGATCCCCAGGTGAAGCCGCCGCCCACGCCTTGCAGCACGAGATGCTGGCCGCGAGTGATGCGACCGTCACGCACCGCAACATCGAGTGCCAGCGGGACCGATGCGGCCGAGGTGTTGCCATGCTGGTCGACAGTGACAATCACTCGACTGTCGGGCAGATCGAGCTTGCGGGCGGTGGCTGACAGGATGCGGACGTTGGCTTGATGCGGAATCAGCCAGTCGATCGCGGTGACATCCAGCTTCGCATCGGCCAGCACTTCGCGAGCGGAACTGTCGAGCACGTTGACGGCGAGCTTGAATACCGCCTGCCCGTCCATGCGCAGGAATGGGTCGCCCACGATCTGGCCACTGTCCACGCGGCCGGCGGCGCACAGTATCTTTGCTTGGCTGCCGTCTGCATGCAGACGGCATGAGAGCAACCCAGGCTCAATCGACGACTCAAGAACCACCGCGCCTGCGCCGTCCCCGAACAGTACGCAGGTGGTGCGGTCGGTCCAATCGAGGATGCGCGAGAAGATCTCGGCGCCGATTACCAGTGCACGACGGTAGGTGCCGGTGCGAATCATCGCGTCGGCAACTGTCAATGCATAGACGAACCCGCTGCAGACGGCTTGCACGTCGAACGCAGCAGCGCCGCGGATACCCAGGCGTGCTTGTACCAGGCACGCCGTCGACGGGAACACCTGATCGGGGGTCGATGTGGCCAAGACAATGAGATCGACATCGTCCGCAGTGACACCGGCCATCTCAAGGGCTTTGCGGGCGGCGTCCACAGCCAGGTCGGTCGTACTGCAATCGGCGCTGGCGATGAACCGCTGACGGATACCGGTACGCGAGACGATCCAGTCGTCGGACGTCTCGATGCCGCGTTGAGCCAGTTCAACCGCCAATTCCGCGTTGCTGACGGCGCGCTGGGGCAGCGCCGAGCCAGTGCCCGTGATGCGAGAGTAGGTCCGCATCATGACGCCTCGGCAGAGTCGCGCTGCGCTTGATCCACGGGTGCGGCGGGAGCTGATGATTTCATGCGGCTCAGTTGATCGGCGATCGGTTGCATCGCGCTAATCGTGCGATCGAGCAGCCGATGGCGCGCTGCCTCGAACCCGCGCCGCAGCGCATGCTCGAATGCGTACGCATCCGCTGACCCGTGGCTCTTGATGACGATGCCGCGCAAGCCGAGCAGCGCCGCTCCGTTGTAGCGGCGATGATCCATGCGGCGCTTGAAGCGAGCCAGGACCGGATAAGCCAAGGCCGCCAACAGCCTGCTGATCGGTCCTCGGGTGAACTCCTCCCGAATCATGCCGGCCAACATCAGCGCCACGCCTTCGGAGGCCTTCAAAGCAACGTTGCCGACGAAGCCGTCGCAGACGACCACATCGGTCGTACCCTTGAAGATGTCGTTGCCTTCGACGTTGCCGTAAAAGTTGAGCCGGCTGGCGCGCAGCAACTCGGCAGCCTGCTTGACGATCTCGTTGCCCTTGATGACCTCTTCGCCGATGTTGAGCAGGCCGATCGTCGGCCGATCCTTCGCCTCGAGCGCACTGACCAGCGCTGAACCAAGAACGGCGAACTGGAGCAGATGCTCGGCACTGCTGTCTACGTTAGCGCCAAGGTCCAGCATCGTTGTCGCCCCACCCTTCTGGTTGGGGAGCGCCGAGGCAATCGCCGGTCGGTCGATGCCGTCGAGTGTCTTGAGCACGAAGCGCGAGATCGCCATCAACGCCCCGGTATTGCCGGCGCTGACTGCGACATCGGCGCGACCTTCCTTGATCAGATTGACGGCTACCCGCATCGATGAGTTGCGCTTGCCGCGTAGCGCTTGTGCAGGGGGCTCGTCCATCGCCACAACTTCGTCCGCGTTGACGATCTCGATCCGATGACGAATATCGGTGGCCCCGACGATCTGCGCCTCGATCTGTGGCTGGCGACCGACGAGCAGAATCTCTGCGTCGGGTTCGCGACGAGCGAACGCGAGCGCGGCTGGGATCGTGACCACGAGACCGTGGTCACCGCCCATGCAGTCAACGGCGAGTCGGACAGGCACCAGGGACCGTCATCGTCACAGAAGTGACGGCTGAGGCATGCAGGAGCAACGGACCAGGGATCGACGGCGCAGCGCGGGGGAGCAAGGCGCGCCGGATCGCTTGTTCAGGATCGACCAGGAAAGGACGACACTACTCGTCGTTCTTGGTCTGGACGACCTTCTTGCCGCGATAAAAGCCGTTCGGGCTCACATGGTGGCGCCGATGAACTTCGCCCGTATTGGGCTCGACGGCCAGCGGCGGGTTGGTCAGGAAATCATGCGAACGATGCATCCCGCGCTTGGACGCAGATTTCTTGTTCTGCTGGACAGCCATGGCGTTCCCCTAAGGGCAAAAAATCAAGCCTGCGATTGTATCCCAGCCCAGACGCAAAAGCCCGCAAGCAACGAAGAAACTCAGTTCCGGCGCGGCTTTAGCTTCGCCAAGGCAGCGAACGGGTGGGGCCGCTCACGCGCCACGCTGTCCGCGTCTGCGGCGCCTGGATCGACGGCCAGTTGAGCGTGATCGCAATGGGCGTGGCGCGGGGACATCGGCAGCGCCAAGATCGCATCGTCCTCGATCAGCGTTAGCAGACTGAAGCGCGTTGAACCCAGCAGAGGCTCATCGTCAGCCTCGTCCACCGGAATGCGGCCCAACTCGGCCTCGGTCGCCACGAAGTAGTAGTGCGCCGCGCTGGCCAGTGGGACCGCAACCGGCTGCGTGCAGCGGTCGCACACGAGTTGAACCGTCGCCTTCACCTGGAGCGCGCCGGCTGGCCGGCCATGTTCATCCTTGCGTCCGACGTAGCGGTACTGCACTTCCCCCTCTCCTGAGGCCAGCGACGGCAGCACCCTGTGCAGATCCGCCAGCGCCAGTGCGCCGACAACTTCGCCGCCAACGCGAGCGAGTTCGAACACGTCGATCAGCAAGGGTGGGTCGGCGGAGGGTGTGGACATGTCGGCACGCAGTACGACCCGCAAGGGGCTAGGTGAGAGGCGCCCGATACACTGCGTATGACGTGGCTCCGTCATGCGCCACAGTCGGCCCATGCAGAGAATCGTACTCGCCTCGACCTCCGCCTATCGGCGCGACCTCTTCGCGCGCCTGGGTCTGCCATTCGAGGTTGCCGCACCTCAGGTCGAGGAAGGCGCACTCGCCGGCGAGGCGCCGCGCACCACGGCACGTCGGCTGGCCCAGGCGAAAGCCGTGGCGGTCGCCTGCCAGCGACCCGATGCGGTCGTCATCGGCTCGGACCAGGTCGCCGATCTCGACGGTGTGCCTGTGAACAAGCCAGGCTGCCACGACGCTGCGCTGGAACAACTGCTGCTGTTGCAGGGCCGACGCGCCGTGTTCCATACCGCCGTCGCGGTCGCCGCGGCAGGCGGAAGGCGAGTGGAGATCGACTGCATCGACACGACCGTGCAGTTTCGCTGCCTCAGCCGTGCCCGGCTCGATGCCTACCTGCGCGCCGACCAGCCGTACGACTGCGCGGGAGCGGCAAAGATCGAATCGCTCGGCATCACGCTCGTCAAGTCCGTGCAGTGCGACGATCCGACTGCCCTCATCGGCCTGCCGCTGATCCGCCTGACGGACATGCTCGCGCGTGTTGGGCTGCAACTGCCGGCTGCCCCATGAGCGCCGGCACGCTGTTCCTGCTGCCGACGCCGCTGGCCGACGACACTGCCGTAGAGATACTGCCTGCCGCGACCCTCGCCACGGCTCGCCGAGTGGACCTGTTTCTTGCGGAGAACGCCAAGTCGGCGCGCGCCTTTCTCAAGTCGGTCGGCCACCCGCGACCGCTGCAGGAACTGGAGGTCGTCGAGATCGGCCATCGACCTGATCGTGCGGCGATCGACGGCTGGCTGCAGCCAGTGCACGCCGGGCGCGATGCCGCCATCGTCTCCGAGGCGGGCTGCCCGGGAGTTGCCGATCCGGGCGCCGAGATCGTGGCGCACGCCCATCGTCTCGGGCTGCCTGTGGTGCCACTGGTCGGCCCCTCGTCGATCCTGCTGGCGCTCATGGGCAGCGGACTGAACGGGCAGGCGTTCCGCTTTGTTGGTTACCTTCCGCAAGATGGCGCTGGACTCGTGGTGCGCCTGCGCGAACTGGAGCAGGCATCGCGCAAGGCGGAGACTCAGGTCTGGATCGAAACGCCCTACCGCAACGACCGCATGCTGGCTGCAGTGCTGGCCACGTGTGCGCCGGACACCCTGCTCACCCTGGCAACGGACCTGACCGGCACCGGGGCGTCGGTGCACACGCGCACGGTCGCCGCCTGGCAGAGGTTGTCACCGGCGGCCACGGCACGCCATAGGCGACCCACCGTCTTCGCGCTGCTCGCCACCGCCCGCCATCAGGATCGCACGGGCGGCAGGATCTCGACATAGTCGTCGGGCTGCCAGTACACCGCCCCGTCTCGTTCAACCACCTGCAAGACACGCAGTCCGCCCCGACCCGTGCACGGACCGCCTGCACAGCGGCCGCTGTCCGGCTCGAAGTGCGCGCCATGGGTCGCGCACACCAGGAACTGAGCGTCGGCGTCGAAGAACCGCCCAGGCTGCCAGTCCAGTTCCATAGCCACATGCGAACAGCGGTTCAGATAGGCGAAGACCTCTCCTTTGAACCGCACGACGAAGCAACTGACCGTCTCACCGCCGATACGCGCCGGGAACCGCACGCCAGAGGCGCCGTCGCTCACTGCCTCGCTGGCGCAGATGGGCTGCCAACCCGGGGTCATCGGTCGGCCGGCAGGATCAGCGCGTGCAACTGCGCCATTGAATCGACCAGCGCCACCGGTGCGAGGCGCGCCAGTTGCTCGCGCGGGTGCGCGCCGTAAGTGACCGCAATCGCCCGGACCTGCGCCGCCTGCGCCATCTGCAGATCATGGGTCGTGTCGCCGATCATCAGCATGCGATCGACTGGTACGTCGAGCTCCTCGGACAGTTCCAGCAGCATCGCAGGATGCGGCTTCGGATGCGTCTGGTCCGCGCAGCGCGTGGCACAGAAGTAGGGCCGCAGCCCGGTGGCCTCCAGCGCGCGTGCCAGGCCAGGCGAGTTCTTTCCGGTTGCCACTGCCAGGCGGGCGCCGCTGGCGTGCAATGCCTCAATGAAGGCCCGCGATCCCGCGAACAGCTCGAGCGTGTCTTCGGTGGCGAGGTAGTGATAGCGATAACGCGCCGCAAACTCGTTTGCGCGATCAGGCGGAAGGTCCGGCACCGCGAAGGCGAGCGCATCGCGCAGCCCGAGCCCGATGACGTGCGACGCCCGTTCGAACGAAGGCGCGGGCAGCCCGAGGTCGGTGGCCGCCGCGATGATCGAGCGTGCGATGGTCGCGGTGGAGTCGATCACCGTGCCATCCCAGTCGAACACCACGGCATCAAGTTGTTGCCGCACGGACGAGGCTCCTCAAAAAGTCATCGCAGTCAGCTGGCAGGGGTGCCATCAGGTCGATCGGCGCACCGCCGACCGGGTGGGCGAACCGGGTCGCATGGGCGTGCAGGAACAAGCGCGGCAGGCGGCCACCGAAATCTCCCCGCGCCACCCGTTTGTTCAGATCGAAGTCCCCGTACTTGTCATCCCCGACTATCGGAAAGCCCAGATGGGCCAGATGGACGCGGATCTGGTGGGTGCGGCCGGTCTTCAGTTCGGCTTCCAGCAGCGAGAACGCGCCCAACCGCTCGCGCAAATTGAAGATGGTGTGCGACGGCATGCCTTCTTCGTCCACCGCCACCCGGCGCTCGCCTTCGCGCGTGACGTACTTGGTGAGTGGGGCCTTGACATGCTGGCGATCGTTGACCCAGGCGCCTTTGACCAAGGTGAGATAGCGCTTGTCCACCCTGCCCTCACGCATCTGTTCGTGCAGGCCGACCAGGGCGCGCCGACTCTTGGCCAGCAGCAGGATGCCCGACGTGTCCCGGTCCAACCGGTGCACCAGTTCGAGGAACGGCTGGTTCGGCCGCGCCGCCCGCACGCGTTCGATCAGGCCGAACGCGATACCGCTGCCGCCGTGCGCGGCCAGGCCCGACGGCTTGTCGATCGCGATGACGTGCTCGTCTTCGTACAGGATCGGCGGCATCTCGCCGCGCGGCACCACCGGTAGCGGGCGGCTGGCCGACACACGGATCGGCGGCACCCGCAAACGATCGCCCAGCACCAGCCGCTGGTCGACTGCGGCCCGAACGCCGTTGACCCGGACCTCGCCGCTGCGAACGATCCGGTAGACATGACTCTTGGGCACGCCCTTGGCCAAGCGCAGCAGGTAATTGTCCAGCCGCTGGCCATCGCCATCCTCGCCCACGGTCAAATGGGCGACGCGGTCTGGCCCGATCGGGGCGTCTTCGCCGTTCGGCGTCGTGCGCGGTGAAACCCGATCCTGCATATATACTTGCCCGCGCTGGAGTTAGCCGCTGCTGTTCAAGGGAGTGCTGAGATTTGTCGGCACGCTTGCAGGCAGCCAAAGTTCGGTGTCGCTGCGTTTCGTGCCGATGATCATCATCGAGCACGAACGGTCCGGCGATGATCGGCAGGCGAGGCCAGCAACGGGTGCTGATTGTATCTGGCCATCGCGAGTCGCCGGCCGCAGCGTTTTGCGGCGACCGCGCCTGCTCAGATCAGTGCCCACGGGAAGCGCAGCACCTCGTCGCTGCGCTGGTGCAATTTGATCCGCCCTGTGCACATCGGCAGACCGCCATGCGCCGGGGCGTGCAACAAGGAGTCGTGCCGCCTTCGGGTGTGGCCGGCTCGGCTGAATCGGGTTGGTACGCGCGCCAGTATCCGCGGCGCGCGATCAGGCAAGAGCTTTGCAAGACCGACAAGACATTCCGAGAGCAACGTGTTCCCACGCAGACTGCCCAGCATGATGACCAGACGGCCTCCGGGCCGGGGATCATCCATGCCCTGGCGCGCATCGGCGATTGCCGACGCACCCTGCGCGACACGCCGCTGACCTGAATCGTCGCGGCCGTCGCGCCGCCGCCGGTCTTTCAGCTCTGCCTGTTCCCAGCCCGCTTCGGCACAAGCGCCCCTTAGAAGGCGCAAAGGAGTGCTGACATGAAGCGGATGCTTTTCAACGCCACGCATGCCGAAGAACTGCGGGTGGCGATCGTCGACGGCCAGAAGCTGATCGACATCGACATCGAGACCGCGGGTCGGGAGCAGCGCAAGTCCAACATCTACAAGGGTGTCGTCACCCGGGTCGAGCCCAGCCTCGAAGCGTGCTTCGTCGATTATGGCGAGGATCGCCACGGCTTCCTGCCGTTCAAAGAGATTTCCCGCACGTACTTCAAACAGGGCGTAGATGTGGGCCGCGCCCGCATCAACGAGGCCATTTCCGAGGGTCAGGAGATGGTCGTCCAGGTGGAGAAAGAGGAGCGCGGCAACAAGGGCGCGGCGCTCACCACGTTCGTCTCCCTGGCCGGCCGCTATCTTGTCCTGATGCCCAACAATCCGCGCGGCGGCGGGGTGTCGCGCCGGGTCGAAGGTAACGAGCGCGAGGAACTGCGAGACGCCATCGACCAGCTTGAACTGCCGCAGGGCATGAGCGTCATTGCACGTACAGCAGGCATCGGCCGCCAGGTCGATGAATTGCAGTGGGACCTCAACTACCTGATGCAGTTGTGGACGGCGGTCGATGACGCCGCCCGCCCCTTGTTTCGCGACGCGGCCGGCAACTCGGTGCCGCAGCCGAGCACCGATGGCCAGAAGAACAAGCGCGTGAATCCGGCGCCGTTCCTGATCTTCGAGGAATCGAGCCTCGTCATCCGCGCGATCCGCGATTATTTCCACCCGTCGATCGGTGAGATCCTGGTCGACACCGACGACATCGCCGAGCAGGCCCGTCAGTTCATGGCGCATGTGATGCCGGACATGGTGGAACGGGTCAAGCGCTACAAGGACGACGTACCGCTGTTCTCGCGGTTTCAGATCGAGCACCAGATCGAGACCGCGCACTCGCGCACCGTGCCGCTGCCTTCCGGCGGCGCGATCGTCATCGACCATACCGAGGCGCTGGTCGCGATCGACGTGAACTCGGCGCGCTCGACCAAGGGTTCCGACATCGAGGAGACCGCCACCCGCACCAACCTGGAGGCGGCCGATGAAGCGGCGCGCCAGTTGCGACTGCGTGACCTGGGCGGGCTGATCGTCATCGACTTCATCGACATGGAGGAGTCGAAGAACCAGAAGGCGGTCGAAAGCCGCCTGAAGGATGCGCTGCACTACGACCGTGCGCGCGTCCAGATGGGCAAGATCTCCCGCTTCGGCTTGATGGAGTTGTCGCGCCAGCGCCTGCGCCCATCACTCTCCGAAGGCAGCCACATCACCTGTCCGCGCTGCAATGGCGTCGGCGTGATCCGCGACACCGAGAGCTCGGCGTTGCACATCCTGCGCATCCTGCAGGAAGAGGCGATGAAGGAAGGCACGGCCGCCGTCCATGCGCAGGTGCCGGTCGATGTCGCGACCTTCCTGCTCAACGAGAAGCGCACCGACATAGCCAAGCTGGAAGCGCGCCTGCGTGTGTCGGTGATCCTGATCCCGAACAAGCATCTGGAAACGCCGCACTACAAAGTGGAGCGCCTGCGTCACGACGACGAGCGCCTCGACCAGTCGAAGCTGAGCTTCGAACGCGCCGAATCGCCCGGCATCGACGCCGCATATAACGCCAACACGGCAGCCAACGGCGATGCCGGCAAGAGCAAGCAGGAAGCCGTGGTCCGCGGCATCGTGCCCGATTCGCCGGCGCCGGTGGCGGCGCTGCCCGCACCGGTGGTTGCGGAGTCCGCTTCCGCCCCGGTCGTCGTCGTGCGTCCGGTGGAGAGCGGTTGGCTCGATCGCATCAAGGCATTCTTCGTTGGCGCGCCCGCGTCATCGCCGGTTACAGCGCCGGTTGTCACGGCCGCTGCGCCCGTTGCCAAGCCGGAGCGCGGTGATCGCCCGCGCCGCGGCCGCGATGACCGTGGCGAACGTGGTGACCGCGGCGACAGCCGCGGCGGGCGCGGTCGCCGAGACAAACGCGATGGCCGCGCCGAACGCCCGGACGGCAGCCGCAGCGAGGCACCGCGTCCTGAGGGTCGCGCCGAAGGTCGTGCTGAGGGTCGCGCTGACGGTCGCCCCGAAGGACGTAGCGATGGACGGACCGATAACCAGCCGCGCCGAGATGGCCGCGGCGGACGCGATGGCGCAAGAGACAGCGCGCGCGACAGCAACGCGGCCGCGCCGGCGGGCGGCGCCGTTGCCGCCCCCCTGCCCAAACGCGAGGGACGCGACGGCGAAGCGCGCCGCAAGGATGGTCGCCGCGAGCGTCCGCCCCGCGGCGAGGAACGCGCTCCCACGGAAGCAGTGAACGCGACGACCGTGGACGATGCCGACGCGGTGGCTGCGGTCGCCTTGCCACTCGCGATCAACACGGACAGCGCGCTCGATCCGAGCACGCCGCCAGTCGACCCAACGCAGGCCGCACCCGCGGCTGACGCCGCAGGCGAAGAGCGTCGGGGTCGTCGCCGTCGCCGGCGCCGTCGCGGTGGCGCCAACCGTGAGGGCACCGCTGCGGGTGCCGAGGCTGTCAGCACGGCCGCTGACGATGCCGACGCCGGTGACGACGCCGAGTTCGACGACGCGGATCTCGCTGTCGACCAGCACACAGACCAGGCGCCCGAGGTTCTGGCCGCCACGGTCGATGATCTCGCTCAGGGGCTGGCCTCGGACGCAGCTCATGCGCCGACCGCTGCGACGAGTAAGCCCAAGGTCGAGCCGGCAAGCGAACCTGTTGTGGTCGCCGCTGCGCCTGTGCCTGCGCCTGCGCCAGCCCCTATCCCGCTACCGCCGCCGCCTACGCCGGTGTCCACGCCGCAGATCGTGATGCCAGCCGTGCAGGCACCGACGCCGCCGGCGGCGGTTGCCGCACCCATGCAGATTGACGCCTTGCTGCCCGTGCTGGATCGCGCTGGACTGCAACTGGTCCAGACCGAAACATCCAAGCTGCAGCAGACGCAAGCGAAGATGGCGTCCGAGCCGGCACCTGCACGGGCGCAACGTGAGCGGCCCGTTCTGCCTCCGCTCGAAACTGCGCCGCTGCAGCAAGTCGAGACGCGGCGCTAGAAATGCGCTGGTTGCGGTTTCGCTATCTCCTGTGAGGTATCGAAACCGCTCCGTCAACCGGGTCTTGCTCCGGCCGGGCTTGCGCGCTGCAGTCACGCGTCTAACATCGGCGCGGGCAACTGCTGGACTGCCATGACCGATCGCGTGATTCCTCTGCTCGATGTCCGCACCGCCACGCTGGCGCCGCCGCCACTCGAACTGCTCGGCGCCACCGAGACGCCCGATGGCCTGGTGGCGGACCGCCGCAGCCGACCGCTGCGCGACCTGCGCATTTCGGTCACCGACCGCTGCAATTTCCGCTGCACGTACTGCATGCCGAAGGAAGTGTTCGACAAGAACTACCACTTCCTTCCACATGGCGACCTGCTTTCGTTCGAGGAAATCACCCGCGTCACGCGCCTGTTCGTTGCCCACGGGGTGGAGAAGATCCGCCTGACGGGCGGCGAGCCTCTGCTGCGCAAGAACGTCGAACGACTGATCGAGATGCTGTCCCGCCTGCATACGCCGCAGGGCAAGCCGCTCGATCTCACCCTGACCACCAACGGCTCGATCCTCTCGCGCAAGGCGCAGTCGCTGGCCGATGCCGGCCTGCGACGCATCACCGTGTCGCTCGATGCCCTCGACGACGCCGTGTTCCGCGCCATGAACGATGTCGACTTCCCGGTTTCTTCCGTGCTCGAAGGCATCGAGGCCGCGCGCGCAGCAGGTCTGACCCCGGTCAAGGTCAACATGGTCGTCAAGCGCGGCGTCAACGACCATCAGATCGTGCCGATGGCACGGCACTTCCATGGCAGCGGTCATATCCTGCGCTTCATCGAGTTCATGGACGTCGGTGCCAGCAACGGCTGGCGGATGGACGACGTCGTCCCCTCGGCCGACGTGGTGACACGCATCAACGCCGAGTTGCCGCTCGAGAATGCCGATCCCAACTATCGCGGCGAAGTCGCCGAGCGCTGGCGCTACCGCGACGGCGGTGGCGAGATCGGCGTCATCTCCAGCGTCACCCAGGCGTTCTGCGCCGATTGCACCCGCGCGCGACTGTCGACCGAAGGCAAGCTCTACCTGTGTCTGTTCGCCCAGCAGGGCTACGACCTGCGCACCCTGCTGCGCACGCAGGCTACCGATGCGCAGATCGCCGGTGCCATCGGCCGCATCTGGCGCGGTCGCGGCGACCGCTATTCCGAACTGCGCAGCGCCGCCACCGTCGGGATCAAGAAGATCGAGATGTCATACATCGGCGGTTGATCGACGGCCAGCGCTGTGCACGCGCGGCGCGCGTCTCGAGTACAGGATCGTCGGAAGCACGTTTGCCGTCGCACCGATCGCGCCTGATCGGGTGGAAAAGTCGGTCATCACACAACAAGCGATCGCGCCGCCGCTGGTCAGCGGACCGGGTTGACCGGTATCGTCCGGCTCCACGCATCACAAGGGGCATCATGCGCATTTCCGTGCCGTCGCGACTGGGCTGGTCGAGCCTGATTGCCGTTGCTTTGCTGGCTGGCTGCGCAAGCGGTCCCCCCGCCCCGGCCCGCGTGAAGGCAGAGATCGCCGCCACCTCCGCGGTGAACCCGGACCGCCGCGGCCGCGCCTCCCCGCTCGTCATCAAGTTCTATGAACTGAAGACCCGCACCGCGTTCGATGGCGCCGACTTCTTCAGCCTGTTCGAGCGCGAGCGCGACACGCTCGCGGCCGAGCTGCTTGCTGTCGAGGAAATCCAACTGGCGCCCGGCGACAAGCGCGTCATCGAGCGGACATTGCAGCCCGACACGCGCTTCGTCGGCGTGGTCGCTGCGTTCCGCGAGATCGACCGCGCGCAGTGGCGCGCTACGATCGCTGTGACACCGGCGAAGCTCAATACACTGACAATCGCACTCGACGGCACGCGCGCGACGATCAACAGCAAGTAACTTCAGCTGCAGCGCGGCTGCCTGCGCAGGGCGCGCCGTCATCGGGCCGACACCACACTGCCGCAAGGCGTGGCCACCGGAAAGAATCGACGAGACTCATGGCCTGGAACAACAAGGTGGTCTGGTCGGAGGGCATGTTCCTCCAGCCGCAGCACTTCCAGCAGCAGGATCGCCACCTCGAGCACCTGCTCGACGGTCGCACCCGCCCGCTGTTGCGCAACGCCTGGGGCTTCACGCAGCTGGAGATCGATACCGCTGCACTCGCACTGGGCAAGCTGCAACTGCGCACGGCCGCCGGCCTGATGCCCGATGGCACGCCGTTCGACATGCCAGGCACCGATGCGCCGCCGCCGGCGATCGACATCGATCCGCTGATGAAGGACGAGTGTGTCGTGCTCGCCCTGCCGCTGCGCCAGGCCGGCACCGTCGATGTGGAGGCCGGCAGCGGCGAGCGGCGGCTGGCGCGCTACTGCGCCAGCGAAACTGAAGTGATCGACACCGCTGGCGCCGGCAGCCAGGCAGCGCTGATCCAGGTGGGTTCGCTGCGCCTGCGCCTGATGCGCGAGCGCGATGCGGTGGACGGCTACTGCCGCCTGGCCGTGGCGCAGGTGCTGGAGCGGCGCGCCGACAACACCGTGGTGCTGGCGCGCGACTTCATCGCGCCGACGCTGCACCTGGCCGCCAGTGCGGTGCTTGGCGCGATGGTCGCCGACATCCATGGCCGCCTGCAGCAGTTGGGCGAGGCTCTGGCCGCGTCGCTTGGCCAGCCCGGCCGCGGCGGCATCGGCGAGGTGGCCGAGTTCCTGATGCTGCAGACCATCAACCGGCACCAGCCGCTGTTCGCCCACCTGGGTGCCACGCCGCAAGTGCATCCGGAAGAACTGTTCGAGCACCTGTTGCAGCTCACCGGCGATCTGGCGGTGTTCAATCCAGGCGGTCGCCGCCCACGCTTTGCGGTGCAGTACCGGCAGGATGACCTGCGTGCCAGCTTCGCGCCTGTGGTGGCCGAGCTGCGCTCGCTGCTGTCGGCGCGGCCCGAGGCCGCCGCGGTGCAGATCGACCTCATCGAGAAACGCTTTGGGGTGCGGGTTGCGGTGATCGCCGACCTGGAGCTGCTGCAGGCCGGCACGCTGGTCCTCGCTGCCAACGCGCAGATCCCGCCCGAAGCCTTGCGCGCCCGCTTTCCAACCCAGGTGAAGGCGGGTCCCAGCGACAAGATCCGCGATCTCGTCAACCTGCAGCTGCCCGGCATCGCGCTGCAGCCGCTGCAGGTCGCACCGCGCCAGGTCCCGTTCCACGCCGGCTTCACGTACTTCGAGCTGGAGCGCGGCAGCGATCTGTACCGCGCGTTGCAGAAGTCGGGTTCGCTTGCGCTGCACGTCGCGGGCGAGTTCCCCGGCCTGGAACTGGCCCTGTGGGCGATCCGCGGCTGAGCTCCACCGCGCGCGTCGCCGCCTGACCCGACCTTGGATCGCCTCTCATGAGCAGCAATCCGCCGCCGCCCGATGACGACCGCACCGTGATCATGCCCACGCCGGGCGGGCGCGGGCGTCCGCCGGCGCCCGCTGCTGCGGCCGCCGCCCCGCGCGCGGCGGCGATCCACACTGCAGACACCGGCGAGCCCGCCCCGGCAGCGGGCCTCAATCCCCTGCTGGCCGCCGCCAATCCGCTGCTCAACCTCGTGCCGCAGTTGCGCGCCACGCCGCAGCACGCCAACCCGGCCGGCCTGCGCGAACAGCTGGCGCAGGCGATGCGCGCGTTCGAGCAGCAGGCGCGCGCCAGCGGCGTGGCCAACGAGAAGGTGATCGCCGCCCGCTACGCGCTGTGCACGCTGATCGACGAGACCGCGGCGCAAACCCCGTGGGGCGGCTCGGGAGTCTGGGCGCATCACAGCCTGCTCGTGCTGTTCCACAACGAAGCCTGGGGCGGCGAGAAGTTCTTTGTCCTGCTCGGCAAGCTGGCCGAGAACCCGACCGCCAATCGCGACCTGTTAGAGCTGATGTACGTCTGCCTCGGTCTCGGCCTGCAAGGCCGCTTTGCAGTGGCGCAGGACGGACGCAGCCAGCTCGAAGCGCTGCGCGAGCGCCTGGCGCAAATGCTGCGCAAGGAGGCCGGCGAGTACGAGCGCGAACTGTCGCCGCACTGGCAGGCGGCGATCCCGGTGCGCAAGTCGCTGCTGGCCGAGGTGCCGGTGTGGGTGGGGCTGGCCGCCGGTGCGCTGCTGCTGCTGATCGTCTACCTCGGCTTCACGCTCGCCCTGGGTGGGGTGTCGGACCCGGTGTTCGCGCAGATCCAGAACGTGCGAGCCACCGCCGCCACCGCCGCCTCGGCCGCCGCGCCGGCCGTGCAGGCGCCACCGCGCCTGGCGAAGTTTCTGCAACGGGAAATCGCCGAGGGCTTGGTGGCGGTCAAGGACGACGGCAACCGCTCGGTGGTGACCTTGCGCGGCGACGGCCTGTTCGCGCCGGGCAGCGCGGCCGTTGAACCCGGGCGAAACGAACTCTTGCTACGCATTGCTGATGCCCTCAACGCCACCCCAGGCGCAGTCGTGGTGACCGGCCACAGCGACAACCAGCCGATCCGGTCACTGCGCTTTCCGTCCAATTGGCACCTGTCGACGGCGCGTGCGGAATCGGTGGCGCAATTGCTCGCCACGCGCACGGCGGCCGCCAGGCTCAAAGCGGAGGGCCGTGCCGATGCCGAGCCGATTGCAGACAACGCGAGTGCCGAAGGACGGTCACGTAACCGGCGCGTCGAGATCACGCTGTTCGTTGCCGCCTCTGAAGACGCCGGCGTGCGCACCGTCGCCGCGCCGGTGGGAGCGACCAAGTGAAGAAGCTGATCGCCTTCTTCTTCAACCGATGGACGCTGCGCGCGATCGGCCTGTTGGCCTTGGCGCTGCTGATCTGGTTCGTCGGCCCGTTGATCGCAATCGCCGATTGGCATCCGCTCGAGTCGGCGGCCGTGCGTTGGGTCGTGATCGCGCTGGTGCTGCTGCTGTACGTCGCGCGGGTGGCCTGGCAACTGCACGCCGCGCGCCGCAAGGACCGCAAGCTGATCGAAGGCATTGCCGAGGCGCCCGCCGCACCGGCAGCGCCAGGTACGCCGCTGCAAAGTCCGGCCGAAGTCGAAGCGCTCAAGCAGCGCTTCGAGTCTGCGCTGAAAATTCTCAAGAAGGCGCGCTTCGCCGAGCGCAAGCCGAGTCTGCGTGACCGGCTGGCCATGCTGTCACCGTCGCACCACCTGTACCAGCTGCCCTGGTACCTGTTTATCGGCGCACCCGGGTCCGGCAAGACCACCGCACTGCTCAATGCCGGCCTGCGCTTTCCGCTCGCTGCGGAGCTTGGCCCCGAGGCCGTCAAGGGCGTCGGCGGCACCCGCAACTGCGACTGGTGGTTTACCGACGAAGCCGTGCTGCTCGACACCGCCGGCCGCTACACGACGCAAGACAGCGACCGTGCCGCCGACGCGTCCGCCTGGCAGGGCTTCCTGACTTTGCTGAAGAAGCATCGGCCGCGCCGGCCGATCAACGGCGTGTTGCTCACCGTCAGCGTCACCGACCTGCTCACGCAGACACCGCAGCAGCGGGCCGAGCATGCCGCCGCGCTGCGCCAGCGCATT
This sequence comes from Burkholderiaceae bacterium, assembly GCA_022843955.1. GTDB lineage: Bacteria > Pseudomonadota > Gammaproteobacteria > Burkholderiales > Burkholderiaceae_F > JALHMQ01. The sequence goes on along the minus strand of JALHMQ010000020.1, from coordinate 56,522 downwards.
CAGGAGCTGCACGAGGGGCTGAAGCTGCAGTTCCCGGTGTACGTGCTGCTGACCAAGGCGGACCTGCTGGCCGGATTCAACGAGTTCTTCAGCGACCTCGGCAAGGAAGAACGCGCGCAGGCCTGGGGCTTCACCTTCCCGTTGTCCCAGGCCGCGAGCGGGGCCGGCGGCGCGACACTGGGGCATTGGCGCACGGAGTACGGCTATCTCGAGCAGCGCCTGAACGCGCAGCTGATCGACCGCATGCAGAAGGAACGCGACCCGGCGCGTCGCGCCCTGCTTTACGGTTTCCCGCAGCAGTTCACCGCGCTGTCCGCGCCGCTTGGCGACCTGCTCGAACGCGTGTTTGGCGGCACCCGCTTCGAGGAGCAGGCACTGCTGCGTGGCGTCTACCTCACCAGCGGCACGCAGGAGGGCACGCCGCTGGACCGCGTTCTGGGCTCGCTGTCGCGCTCGTTCGGCCTGCAGCGCAGCCTCGCCGCGTCCCGCCCCGAAGCCGGACGCAGCTTCTTCCTGACCCGCTTCCTGCGCGAGGTGGTGTTCCACGAGGCCGAGGTAGCCGGGACCGATCGGCGCTGGGAACAGCGCCGCCGCCTGCTGCATGCCGCCGCACTCGCCTCGGTGGCGCTGCTCACGGTCGGCTTCCTGGTGGCATGGACGATCAGCTACACGCGCAACACCAGTTACGTCGCCGAGGTGGCCAAGCGCGCCGAAGAGGTCACGCGAGAAGTTGGTCGCCTGGATGCCACACCCAGTACCGATGTGGTCGCCCTGCTGCCCTTGCTGCGCTCGGTGCGCCAGCTGGCCGCGGCCTCTGAAACGGCTGGCGGCAAATCGGACGCCGCGGTTCCGTGGAGCATGGGCTTTGGCCTGTATCAGGGTGGCAAGTTGTCAGCCGCCTCGGAGCAGTCGTATCGTCGCCTGCTGCAGGATGCCTTTCTGCCGCGCCTGGCGCTGCGCGTCGAGCAGCTGATGACCAGCGCCGGTGCCGTCAACCCGGAACTGCTGTACGAGGGGTTGAAGGCCTACCTGATGCTGCAGCAGCCCGAGCACTTCGAGCCGACCGCCCTCAAGCTCTTCATCGCCGCCGACTGGGAGGGCAGCCTGCCGCGCGATGTCACGCTCGAACAGCGCCAGGAACTAGAGACGCACTTGCTCGCCTTGTTCGAGCGCGGCGCGGTGGTCTCGCCGATGCCGGCCAACGCCGCGCTGATTGCCCGCGCACGCGAACTGCTGTCGCGCTCCACCACCGAGCAGCGCATCTACAACCGCCTCAAGCGGCAGGGCGTGGGGAGCGACATCCCAGAGTTCACCATCGCCCGCGCCGCCGGACCGTCGGCCGCGCTGGTGTTCATGCGCGCCAGTGGCGAGCCGCTGACGCGCGGCGTGCCCGGCCTGTATTCGTTCGACGGGTACCACAAGGCCTTCGTGACCGAGGCCGAGCGGGTCTCCCGCCAGCTTGAAGCGGAGCAGCACTGGGTGCTCGGCACCGAGAGCACCGCGACCGACAAGGCCCAGGCCGCCGCGGCGCGCGCCAGCGGCACCGACCCCGTGCTCGAAGGGGTGCGTCGCCTGTATCTGGACGACTACGCCAACACGTGGGAAGCCTTCGTGCGCGACATCCGCGTGATCCGCCCGCCCGGCATGGCGCAGAGCATCCAGCTCGCGCAGGTGCTGTCGGCCAGCGACTCGCCGCTGCCGACTTTGATGCGTGCGATCGTCAAGGAAGTCACGCTGGTGCCCGCCGAAGGCAGCGACAAGGGCGTGGCCGACAAGGTGGCCGACACGCTGCGCGGCAAGCGCGACGAGATGGCCAAGCTGTTCGGCAAGGCCGGCGTGAATTCGGCGCCGGCCACCGGCACGGTGGCGCGCCCCGAGCTGATCGTCGACAGTCGCTTCGAATCGTTGCGTCGCATGGTCGCTGGCAAGCCGGCGCAGATCGACCAGGTGGGCGGACTGATGGGCGAGCTGTACACCTATCTGGTCGGGGTCGACGACGCGCAGAAGCGCAAGCTCAATCCACCGCCATCGGACATCGCCACCCGCATCAAGGCGGAGGCGGCGCGCCTGCCCGATCCGGTGCGCTCCACCATGGGCGATCTGGCCGATCTCGCGTTGCGTGGCATCCAGGGCCAGACCCGCAGCCTGCTCAACGAGAAGCTCACGGCCCAGGTGTCGGACTTCTGCAGCAAGGCGCTGGCCGGTCGCTATCCGCTGGTTCGTGCCAGCGACCGCGATGCCACGCAGGACGACTTTGCCCGCGTGTTCTCGGCCGGCGGGCTGATGGACGACTTCGTGCAGCGCGAGTTGCTGCCGTTCGTCGACACCAGCACTCGCCCGTGGACGTTCCGCAAGACCGGCGAGTTGTCCGGTGGCGATGCCTCCGCCGGCCTCACCCAGTTCGAGCGGGCGCAGATCATCCGTGACGTGTTCTTCCGCGGCGGCGGCAAGACGCCGGCGCTGCGGATGGAAATGAAGCCGGTCGAAATGGACGCCAGCATCACGCAGTTCAACCTCGATGTGGATGGACAGCTGGTGCGCTACAGCCACGGGCCGCAGGTGCCGACCGCCATCACCTGGCCCGGCCCGCGCGGCACCAGCCAGGTCCGGCTCACCCTGGCGCCGACACCGGCGGGTCGCCCCTCCGGCGCCACCTTCGACGGGCCGTGGTCGTTGTTCCGCCTGTTCGATCGCACCAAGATCGAGCCCACCGCACAGCCGGAGAAGTTTCGCGTGACCTTCGATGTCGATGGCCGCAAGGCGGTGTTCGAGGTGACCACCAACAGCGTGCAGAACCCATTCCGCCTGCGCGAACTCGAACAGTTCAGCTGTCCCACGCGGCTGTAGACGGCGACCCGTGGTGCAAGCGCTGATACCTGCCGACGAAGACGACGACGTCACCGTCGCGCCCGCGCTGGACCCGCACCGGGCCGCGCGCGTGGCGGGCTGGTACGGCAAGCTGCCCGGCATCGGCGACTTTGCCATGCGCCGCCTGCCGCCGCAGTTCGTCGCCCTGTGGGACCAGTGGCTGCAGCGCTGCGTCGAGACCAGCAAGGGCGCGCTCGGCCCGGCCTGGCTGGACACCTACCTGCACAGCCCGATCTGGCGCTTTGCCCTGACCCCCGGGGTGTGCGGACCACACGCCTGGACCGGCGTGCTGATGCCGAGCGTGGACCGCGTTGGGCGCTATTTTCCGATGACCATGACGGTGCGCGTGGATCCGCCAATGCCGTTCTCGCGCATCGTCGCGCAGGAGCAATGGTTCGATGCGATCGAGCGCGTGGCGCTGGGCTGTCTGGCGGTCAGCGTGCGGCCTGACGATGTCGAAACAGCGCTGCACGCCTGTCCGCTGCCACCCCTGGGCGGTGCTGATGCCGCCCACGGCGCCGACTCGGCACGCACGCTCGACCGCGCCGACGCCAGCCTCCTGCGAGTACCTGCCGGCGAACCGATAGACCGCCTGCTGATGGAGGCCGAAACCGCCGCACTGGCGAGCGCACTCGCCGGCCGCACGCTCTGGTGGACCAATGCGGGCGATGCGCATGCCAGCATCATCGCGGCGATGCAGGGGCTTCCCGAACCAGCGCGCTATGCGGCGATGCTGCAGGTCCGTTCCGGCTGACAGCAGGCACTGAGACGCTCCGGTGCCATCGCGCACTGGAAGTCGCCTGCGGAACCAGCAGTCCCCTCCCAGCGAGGTCCAGGGTCGTTCACATCGAACCGACCGGGGTCGACCAAAGACAGTGTCGGCCTGCGCTTTTGTAGGCCGCGGCGCGCGTCAGGCGCGGGCGAGAAAGAAGCGCAGCATCGCCTCGCTGGCCACCGGGCCGCGTGGATCGACATACGAGCCTTCCGTGCTGCCGCCGAACCACGCGTGGCCACCGCCATGCACCACCCAGGATTCGAGTACCGGGCGACCGCCGCCATCGTGGTGGACGCTGCGCGTGTAGGCGTGCCCGCCGGCGACGCGACCGCGTTCGACCTGCACCTGGCCGCCGGTCTGCCCGGCGGCCACCGAACCGCGCACCGCCTGCTCACCGTTGCGCGGATGCACCGTGCGGTCGCGATCGCCGTGGAACACGATGGTCGGCACCGGCGGCATCGACGCCGCACCCTCGCCGGCCGGTGCGATGCCGTGCATCGCCGCCAATGCCGAGGGCAGGTCCTTCGCGCTGCCGCAGGCGAGTCCCGAATGGATGCCAACCGCCTTGTACAGCTCGGGATAGGTCACGCCGAGCACGGCCGCCATGGCACCACCCGCCGACAGTCCGGCGACGTACACCCGGCGCGGATCGACGCCATATCGCTGCATGACCTCGCGCGTCATGCCGGCAATGATCGATGGTTCGCCCTGGTCGCGCAGCTGATCCTCGCGCCGAAACCAATGCCAGCAGCCCGCCTGGTTGGCCTGGCGCGCCTGCGCCGGGTACAGGACCAGGCACGGCTGCGACTCGGCCAACGCGTTCATCCGCGTCCCGGCCGCGAAGTCGTCCGGGTTCTGCTTGCAGCCGTGCAGCATCACCAGCAATGGCAACGATCTGCCGGCGTGGCCGGTCGGGACGTACAGCTTGTAGGCACGCGTACCGGCCTGGTTGCTGTAGGAGCCGGCAACGAACTGACCGGGTGCGCGCGCCGAAGCGGGCCGCGGGCCGACATCGGCGTCGTCCGTCGACCGGCGGGCGACCTCGGGTCGCGCACGAACCCAGTCGGCAGAGCGCCAGCGCGTGCCCGTGCCGTCGGGCCGTGCCGATGGCACCTCGGTGAAGTCGACATCGATGACGTCGGCGTCCACGGCCGTCGGCATCGGCGCGTGGCCGGCGCCCGCTCGCAGGCTGCGCTGGATCAGCGCCGCGGCCTCGCTCAGGCGACCGGCGCGGGTGAGCCGGGTCGCTTCCATCATGCCGGCGTACATCGGGTGACTGCTGTTCATGGACATGCTGCTGTTCCTTGGTTGCGATGTTGTGAGTGCGCTCAGCGGATGCGCGCCGCCAGCGCGGCCTTCACGGCCGGGCTGGCATGGAGCGCACCGAGCACAGTGATCGACGCGATCGTCTGCAGGGCAAGCTCGGCGGGCACGTCGTCATCGATCGACGCCAGGCCGAGCACCTGGATGTGAAGCTGCTCACCCGCCGCCCGACGACGTTCGAGTTCCGCCCGCGTATACCGCTGCAGGCCCAGCACCAGCGCGCGCCGTTCGACGGTTCTCTTGACCGCCTCACCGTGGCTGCCGAGCTGGTTGCGGATCGCCGTCCGGATGAAGTCGCTGCGATTTGAGTAGAAGCCTTCCTGCACCAGCAGGTCGACCTGACCCAAATCGACGAACCCCAGATTGATCGTGATCTTTTCGGTTTCCGGCTCTCGCCTTAAACCCACCATCGTTTGTCGCGCCATCCCGTAGCCCTCCACACGCCATCTGCATGGATGGTAGCAATCGAGATGCCGCCTGCCTACCCACTGACCTTGCGGTAAACGTCGGCCTACAAAACCGACAGATCGAGGCGCGCTTGCGCAACGCGCAGCGCGGCTGCGTCCAGTTGCGCGCGGCGACGTGCAACGCGCGCCGGTGCGGCGTCGGTGAATCGGTGCAGTTCGTTGGCACCTCGCGCCAGTGCTGCTTCCAGCGGACCGCGACGGGCCGCGTATTGCGCACGTCGCGCCGCCGGGCGCCGATCCCGCGCGAGCACACCGCCCGCACCCGCCCGCAGCAACGCGTCCTGCTGGCGCAGCCGGCGACAGTCATCGCGCACGCGCGCCAGTTGCGCGCGTCTTGCGGCGAATCCTTCCGGACCGGCTTCCTGCCTGATGGCGCCAAGCAATCGCTCGTAGTCTTGTTGCGCGCTGAGCAGCGCGGCGCGGCGGCGCGCACGTTCTCGCCGCCGCGGCTCGTCGGCCAGCGATGCGGCCAGTTGCCACGCGAGTCCGCCGGCCATCAAGGCGAACGGCCAGCCACGCGGCACGAGCGCGATCAGCACGACCACCATGAGCAGCACCAGCAGCCGATAGCGACGCACCGCACCCGGCGGACACACGCTCAATGGCAGCGGCGCCGGCTGCAGGCTGCCCGGCGCAGCGGACATCGGCGCAATCGGCGCAATCGGCGGCGGCGCCCGCACGGCCTCGATGCGCGCCCAGGCGCCTGCGATATCGATGCCGCGGTAACCATCGCCGTCGACGAAGTAAACCACCCCATGCTGTTCTAGCGCGCACCAAGGACAGCGCGTCGAATGGTCCGGGTACACGTGCAGCGGCGTCGCTGCGCAGCGCGCAAGCTTTTCGCGCAGGGCGTCAAGCGCCTGCATCCAGCGCGCGGCGGTCGGTCGCAGGCCGTCCGCGCCGGACTGAGTGAAGGCACTGCGGAACATCTGCTGCATCGCCGGCGGCAGCAGCGAGGTGGGAATCGCTCCAGGTGGCGGCGCGAGGCCGCGACGCGCCGCATCGGTCGCGTAGGCGTAGCGGAACGCGCGGATGTCTGCCTCCAGCGAGTCGCCCACGCCGGCCTGCAGCGGCACGCCGGAGTACGGATGGCGGCCGCCCAGCAGCAGGTGGAAGATCAGCAGCGCGAGACCGAAGTTGTCGTGATTGGCGGTGCGCACCACGCCGTCGAACGATGTGGCCCCCTGCAGCTCGGGCGGCGTGAAATGCGATACACCGACCTCGCACAGATGCAGCGTGCCGGCAGCGTCCACCTGGAACGAGTCGCAGTCGATCAGGATCACCGTGCTGTCGTCGCCGACCACCAGGTTGCCCTGGTTGACGTCGCCCACCACGTGGCCGCGCGCATGCAGCGCGGCGAACGCTGCCGCAGTATTGCGGGCGACATGCAGCAGGAAGTCCCATGCCGCCTTCGGCCGCAGTTCGCGCCGGTCAAGCGGGCTGTAGACCGCATGCATTGAATCGCGCCCGGCGATCTCCTGCATCAGGAAGCCGATCACCGGCCCGCCTGGCAGCGCGTGCAGTGTCTGCTGTGGCCAGGCGGCGTAGCGCAGCAGCGTGGCATCGGCGCCCGCCGCCATGAAGCGCAGCTTGGCCTGCTTGGCGCGGCCGGGCGGCCGGTGGTACAGCTTGGCGACGCGCCCGGGCAGGCGCGGCAGGTCGAACACCGCACCTTCGCCGCCGGCACCGACCTCGCGGCCGAGTGCCAGCGGCTGGCCCTGCCACGTGACGATCGACGGCGGCATGGCCGGGCCTAGGGCATCAGCACCGCCAGGGCGAGTGACTTGTCATCGTCGGTGCGCTGGTTGACGCCGGGGCCGTCGAGGAAACGCAGCAGCGCCTGGTGAAGGTCGCTCGGCTCGGCAGGGGCCGCCGCAGCAAGTACGCCGAACAGGCGCGTGAACAGCGGTTCGTGCGGCGTGCCGCTGGCCATGTCGAGCGCCAGGCGCTGCAGGCCATCGCTGAACGCTGCCGCGCGCCGGACCGGCTGCGCGTAGGTGCGCACGGTCAGGCGTTGTGGCGCATCGTCGTCGGTGACGAAGTGGGTGGTGTTGGCGTACTCGCCGTTCATCGGCGTGATCGCCAGCTCGATGCCGTTGCCCACGTCCAGCACGATGCCGCCATCGCCGATCTGCAGCGCCAGCGTCTGGTGCGGCGACGACACCACGCCGACAAGCGTGCAGGCGAACTCGCGCGGCGACCGCTCGGCAGCGTTCGCCGCCGTATCAATGCGGCCGCGAATCGCCGCCAGGCAGGCCTCGGCCAGCTCACGATCCGGCGCGAAGTCGGCGTGCTGGAGTCGTTCAGACACGGTGTCCGCCGCCGCCTGCACCGACAGCTCGGCGCCGTCGCCGCCGCAGATTGCACTGCCGGCACCATCGGCCACGAACATCCACAGCACCGGCTCGCCGGCGGTGCTCATCTGTACCGCCGCCTGGCACCGATCCTCGCAGGGGGCGCCGCGGGCCACGTGCGCCGTGCCGGCCGACGCTGCCGCAATCACGCGCCAGCTCACACGGCCGCCCATCCTCGTGGCGAGGTTAGCGGCACGTCGGTACCCGGGGTCGAACGCGACACCGACCGCAGTGAACTGGACAGCCAGCTGAACAGCTGGCGGAACTTCAGCGCATCGAGCGCGAGCGGCTCACGCACGCTGATCTGTCGCAACACGTCCATGTTGGCACCGCGCACGCCGATGGCGAAGAACGCGAACGCCTTGGCCGCCTCGCCTTCGCGCACGGCGGCGGCGGCGCCGTCCCAGGCGTCGGTCGGTGCACCATCGGTGATCAGGAAGATCCACGGGCGGTAGTAGGAGATGCCGTTGGCGCGGTACTCGTTCTTGCGCTCGCGCACGAGGTCAATCGCCTGCATCACGGCGCCACCCATCGGCGTGTCGCCTTGCGGCGCGAGAGTGGGCGGCTCGAACGCAGATGCCGTGGTAAACGGCGCTTCGACCTTGGTTGGCCCAAAGGTGGCGATCGCCACCTCGACCCGCTTCATCGCCAGCGCGTCGGCGGCGAGTTCGTCGCGAAACGTGCTCAAGCCCGCATTCAGCTGATTGATCGGTTCACCGCTCATCGAGCCGGACACATCGAGCAGCAGCACGCAGGGGCAGCGCGGCTCCGGGTTGCTGGCGAAATCGTTGGTCTCGAAGGAAACTTGCTCGCTCACGTGCGCTCCCGGTGGCACCGGTGTGCGGCACGCGCGCCGCCACCCTGGCAGCGGCCATCGGCAAGCGGCGGACCGCGCCGGACCGCGCTGTAAGGTGCCCCCTTGCGGGCGACCCCTGAGGGATCACCCGGTGAACGCCACATCTTTCAAGCGCCGCTGCCCAGCAGGGCACCGCCGGCGGCACCACCGCGGTAGCGCGCACCCGGCGCCACTCGCGCTGCACAACGAAAATCCTTGCGGGTGAGCAGTTCCCATTGCGGCACGCCGCGGCCGGGCGCGTCCGGATAGTCGCCCCCACGCTCGATCGGCACTACCTTGACGATGCGCTCGCTGCCGGTGCGCACGTTGAGCCGCTGCTGCTGCGCGACCATCAGCAGGTCGAACTGCGAGTCGTGCGCTGCTGCGCCGCCGGCTTGCGATGCCATCGACCAGCGCACCTTGTCGGCCCATTGAATGTAGTCGCCGGCATCGCTGTCCCAGCTCCAGCCGGCGGCGTGGCGGGTGCGTCCGCGCCAGCGGAACTCGTTGGGCCCGACACCTTGCACCAGGAAGTACAGGGCGAAGCCACGCGCCAGCATGCGCGGGCCGTACCCCAGGCGGGCCTCGAGTTCGACCGGTGTCCGGTCGATGACGGAGATCAGCGTCGTCACATAGCCAGCCATGAAGTCGCTGTACCCCTCGCGCATCGCCAGTGGCTTGTGGATGGACTGGTTGTGCCGGGCGTAGGACATGGGCTCACCGAGGGTGGAGGCAGCGCCGCAGCTACGCGGCAGGGAGTGCGCTACGTGCCGCGGAGCGCCGACTGCTCAAGCGCAGCGCGGGCGACCCGAGGACGTCAGTCAGTCACGAGCGTTGGCGGATCAGCGGCGGGTCGAGCTGCAGCGGCGCACCGCACCGCAATCGCCGAGTAATTGTCCTGGCGCGGCGATGCGCGCGCGACGATGCGCTGCTGCAGGCAGCGCAGCCAATCGGCAGCGGTCTCGGTCTGGGCGAGATCGGCTGCCATCTGCGCCTCGTCCACCGGCTCCCAGCAGCCGTCCGTGCACAGCAGGAACGCGTCGCCGGGCTGCACCGTGAATCCCTCACCCTGCACTTGCGGGGAAAACTCGCCTGAATCGCCGAGCGCGCCGAGCAACTGGCTGCGCTCCGGCGCCGTGCGCATCTGGTCGGCGCGCAGGTAGCCCGCCAACACCATCTCCTGCACCACGCTGTGATCGACCGTCTGCACCACCACCCCGCCGTCGCGAAAACAGTACAGCCGCGAGTCGCCCAGATGGCCCCAGACGGCGCGCCGGCCCACGGTATCGAGCGCCAGCAGCACGGCGGTGGCGCGCATGCTGGCAAAGCGCGCATCCTCGCGCTGTGCCTCCACCACCGCAACGTTGGCCGCATGCAGCGACTCGCTGATGGTGTCGCCGCTGCAGCCGGGCCGCGCCTGCAGGCTGGCGAGCATGCGACCGACAGCGAGCTTGGAGGCGCGGTCGCCCCCGCCCAGGCCGCCGGCACCGTCGGCCAGCACGCAGTAGCACACGCCGTCGTGCGACCACACGCCCAGCGCGTCCTCGTTGCGCTCGCGGGCGCCGGTGCGCGACAGCATGGAGACTTCAACCCGCATGATCAGGCGCGCCGATCGCCGAGGGCAGCCGACACCGCATCAGCTTCGCGGCGCATGCGGATGCGGCTGCGCCTGCTGTTCTTCGCGCAGCTTTTCGATCTGCGCCTCGTAGGCCTTGACGAAGGCCTTGCCGAACAGCGTATTGAAGTCTTCCTCCGCCTCTTTCGAGATGTCGCTGTACAGGTCGGTGAAGAGATCCCACAGCTTGGCCTTGCGATGCATCGGCACCACGCTGTCGAGCATGCTCTTCTGGGTGAGTCGTCCCTCCAGCTGTGCCGGGTCGAAGCGGGCCAGCACGCCGGCCAGCGCTGCCTGCGTGCCGGCCATCACGCCGAACTGATGCGAACGCAGGTCGTCGTAGGCGTCTTTCAATGCGCGGGGCGGGCTCATGAAACCGCGCCCGGCCGGCGCCAGCAGGTGCTGCAGCGCCACCTCCACCGTCGGCGAGAACTTCAGCGGGTTGTTCTCGCGCGCGGCGATCATCGTGGCTTCGGCATGCACTTCGCGCTTGGTGAGCGCGCGCGCAACCAGCAGTTGCAGCGTGCCTTCAGTGGCAATCCGCAGCAGTTCACCGAACACCCGCATCAGGTCCGGCGTCAGGGCCGGCATGCGGGGCAGGTCGCCGACACCCGCACCGTCGAGCAAGGACTGCAGCAGCTTTTCCATCGCCGCTGCTTCGTCGCCAGTTGCCGCTGCGGCGGGCGCGGGGGACGGCGCACGCGCCGGGCGCGGCACCACCACGGCCGGCGCCGTCGGCGGCGGCACGACTTCGAACTGACGGATCGGCTCGACCTCGCCGGTATGCGTGCCGTGCTCCCACGAGAGGAACGCGTCGGCCGCAGGAGCGGCGATCGAGCTGGCACCCGGCACCCCGCTGGGCAGTGTGAAGGCGGCGTTGACCTGTGGCGCGTCGTCACGCTGCACGTGGACCGGCTTGCCGCCGGTCGACTCGCCCGCCCGCAGCGCGGCGAGCGGATCGGCACTGCCGGCGGTGTTTGCCTGGCTGATCGGTGCGGCAAGCGGATGGCCCGGCGGAAACGGATCGGCTGCCGACGCCGCCGGCGTCGACAACGGGCCGAACGCATTGCCGCCGGACTTGCCACCGAGTCCGAACAGTTCATCGAGGCTCTGGCCCGGCACGCCGGGACCGGCGCCCAGATCGAAATCGGCCAACTGACCGCCCGTGCTGGGGTACTGCGCCGACAACGCCGGCGGTGGCGCGGGCGGTGCAAACGGATCGAAGTCGTCGGGGATCAGGCCCCCGCCCACGGTGGGTGCGCGCGCGGCGTCGGCTAACGCCGGCGGCACACTTGGCGGCATCGGCGGCGATGGCGCGAGCAGGTTGGCGAACGGATCGTCGGCCGCAGCCGCCGCGCTGGCGCCGAACAACGCGAGCGGATCATCGTTGGCCACGCGCGCGGCGGCAGCAGACGACTGCATCTGGCGCGTGGTGTCATCCGGGCTCTCGATCAACGTGCGGCTGTCGCCACCTTCGCCCGTGGCCATCGCCACCCGCATCACGTACTGACCGATCTGCAGCAGGTCGGCGTGCGCCAGCACCGCCTGCGCACCTTGCGCCAGCGGCCGGTCATTGATCAGCACCGGCAGGCCCGCGCCCTGGTTCTCGATCACGTAGCTGTCGCCGGCAGCGACGACGCGCGCGTGGGTGCGCGAGATGCGCCGCTCCGGATCGGGCAGCACCAGCGTGTTGCCGTCGTTGCGGCCGATGGTGCCGACCGGCTCCATGAACACACCCACCATCGGCGCTGACGGTGCGTCACCCTTGATACTCATCACCTGGATCGTGAGCATGACCACTTCCTGAACCTCAGTTGATCTTCACGATCGCACCCTGCAGCGTCAACGGGCCGCTCGCCTTGAATTCGCCGGTGCCCTTGGCATCGAGCGATATCTGCGGCGAGGAGATCGTGATCTTGCCGGCCTCGATCTTGATGCTGCTGGCACCGACCTTCAACTCGATCGAGGTCTGCCCTTCGATCAGGCAGGTCTGACCCTTGAGCTTGTGCGCGCCGGTGACGCTCACCGTCTGGTCCTGGCCGACATCGATCGCCTGGTTCTTGGTGATGGCGACGTTCTCGTCGCCCTCGATTTTGATCTCGTGCAGGTTCTTGACCGCGAGCTTGCGGTCGTTGCCGATCTCGATCACCTGGTCGTTCTGGATCTTGATCGACTGGTCACCCTTGTCCTTGGTCTCCAGGCCGACCTCGAGCACGTCGTTGTTCTTGACCACGCGCTTGAAGTCGCGCTGCGCGAGGATGTAGATCTCCTCGGCATCCTTCTTGTCATCGATGCGCAGCTCGTTGTAGCCGTCGCCGTCGTGGGTATGGGTGCGGAACACCGACTGCGTGGCGGCGGCCGGCAGTTCGTACGGCGGCATGTTGGCGTCGTTGTGCACGCTGCCGATCACCAGCGGCTGGTCGGGATCGCCTTCAAGGAAACTCACCACCACTTCCCAGCCGATGCGCGGCAGCACGACGGTGCCACTGGACGATCCGGCCGACACCTGCGCCACGCGCAGCCAGCAGGAACTGTCCTGGTTCTTCTCGCCCACGCGGTCCCAGTGGAACTGCACCTTCACCCGGCCGTACTTGTCGGTTGACACCGGACTGCTGCCCGACTCGCCCACCACGGTGGCCGTCTGCAGGCCGTGCACCAGCGGCCGCGGCGTGAGCAACGGACTGCGGTAACTCTGGCTGCTGGAGATCGCGCTGAAGCGGCAGCCGAAGCTCGCGCTGCCACCACCGGAGCCGTCGTAGCCGCCGCTGTCGAGATCGATCTCGGTCCCGACCACCAGGTACTCGCGGTTCTGGTCGCTGCGCGGATGATCGACCAGCGTGAACAAGCCACCGGCAGCCAGCTTGCGGGCGTGGCCGCCGCCGTGCACGCGCTGGCCGGCGGACTGCGCGGCATCCAGCCGAGTACGCACCCGCGCTCTGCCGACCTCGGCGCTGACGAAGCGGCCCGGATAGTCGACCTGCTCGAAGCGTGCGTGGTCGTGCTGACGCACGTCCTGCGCGGGTTCGACGAGCGGTGTGCGCGAGCGTTCGAAGTCGTAGTCGAGCAACTGGAACATGCCGGTCTGGATCGCGCGACCGAGCTGCCAGTCGTTGACACTGTCGGTCAGGCGCGTGGCGGCCGCACCATCGGCACGGTACTGCAGCCGCTCATAGCCCGCGATCACTTCGTGCGCCGAGTAGGCATCGGCCAGCACCAACGTGTGACGATTTTCCTCATGCTTGAAGAAGTAGTAGATGCCCTCCTCTTCCATCAGGCGGCTGACGAAGTCGAAGTCGGTCTCCCGGTACTGCACGCAGTACACGCGCGGCGCGTAGTTCGCCGTCAGCGCTGACTCCAGCGTCACGATGCCGTCGTACTTCGCATTGTCAAAGACCTTGCGAATGATCTCCACCGCCGTCAAGTTCTGGAACACCCGGCAATCGGCCGAACGCGTGAGGAACCACAGCCAGGGCCGCAGCACCGCGCTGTAGCTGTGCATGCCGCCGGCACTGCCGGTGAAGGCGAAGTCGGTGATGTAGCCGTGGAAGTGGCGCTTCGCGGCGCGTGCGACGTCGAGCCGGATCGACACCGGCTTGCCGAGGATCGCGCCGAACTCGATGTCCGGCTTCTCGCTCAACAGCGCCACGCGGTACTCGTACAGCCGGCCCAGGTGCTCACTGCCCTGCATCGAGGCGAGCAGCAGCACGTCAGGCCCGAGCGGCGTGCTGATCGCCATCTCGCGTCGGTCTTGGGTGAACTTGGGCATGCTGGCTTTCCTGTGATCTGAGCAGCGGCGATGCGCTAGGGCACCATGGTCTTGGTGGTGCCGGGATTCGTGACGCTGATGACCCCGCCCCAGTTGCACATGCACTTGGAGGTGTTGTTGAGGGCCGGCTGACCGCCGAGCAGCACCGTGGCCGAACCGGGAGCCCAGGGTGCCGCGGTGACGGGAACGCACGGCATCGGTGTCAGCACACCGAGCGCCGCGGCAGTGGCCGCCGCCACGGTGGGATTCGATGGCGAGTTGCACATGCCGAACGGCGGGATATTGGCGATCGGCTTGTTATCCATGATGGTGGCCGCCGGCGGACCATCGGCCAGCACCTTGGACTGCGGAATCACCACCAGCGTGGACGGCGCCACGCCGAACGTGCACTGGAGCATGGCGCCCATCGCGACCTGGCTAGCCATGGCCGCCCCCGCGCCGAGTGCCCGCCGGTTCATCACTTGACCCGGGGCAGCGGCTGGCATCATCGGCTGCATGCACACCATCGACAGCCTGTTCCAGCAGGCCCGCTCGCTGCATCGATCCGGCGACCTCGACGCTGCCATCGCCTGCTACCGCCAGGTGGTCGAGGGCGACCCCACGCACTTTCGCGCCCTCAACAACCTCGGTGACTGCCTCGACCAGCGCGGGCACCATGCCGAGGCCGAACAATCCTTCCGCGCTGCCTGCGCCGCGGCGCCAGGGGAGGCGAGACCGCACTACAACCTCGCGCGGCAGCTGCAGCGCAGCGGCGATACCGGCGCGGCCGAAGTCAGCTACCGGCGCGCGCTCGAACTGGACAACACGCTGTTCGATGCCTACCTGAACCTGGCCAGACTGCTGGAAGACAGCGATCGGCGGGGCGAGGCACGCGCGCTGCTCGAAGTCGCTGCGGCCCTCGATGACAAGGCCGGCTTGCCGCACCTGCTGCGCGGGCATTCCTTCTACGGCCAGGGCCGCACCCGCGACGCGCTGGCTGCCTACGAACGGGCATTGGAGCTGGCGCCCGATGGTCCAACGCACTTCCATGTCGGCAAAGCGCTGGAGACGCTCACGCAGTACGACGCTGCCTGCGCGGCATTCAGTCGTTCGCTCGAATTTGAACCGGGGTCGAAAGCCGCGCGCCAGGCGCTGGCGCGTACGCTCGCCTCGGCCGGACGGCATGATGAAGCCATCGCCGCGCTGCGCGCCTGGCTCGCCGCCGAACCCGCTGAACCCCTGGCGGCCCACATGTTGGCGTCGCTCGGGGCCGCGCCGACGCCCGCACGCGCCAGCGACGACTACGTTGCGCAGACGTTCGACAGCTTTGCCGACAGTTTCGACAGCACGCTGACGCGGCTGCAGTACCGCGCGCCACAGCTCGTTGCCGAGGCGCTCGGTGCGGCCGTGGGCACGCCCGGCGGCTCGCTCGACATCGTTGACGCCGGCTGCGGCACAGGGCTGTGCGGTCCGCTGCTCAAGCCGTATGCGCGACGCCTGACCGGGGTCGATCTGTCCGCCGGCATGCTGGCCCAGGCGCAACGGCGTGCCGCGTATGACTCCGTCGCCCGCGCCGAGCTGTGCACGTACCTGCAGGAGAATCCGGCCGCGTGCGACGCCGTGGTTTCGGCCGACACGCTGTGCTACTTCGGCGCGCTCGAAGACGCGTTCGCCGCGGCACAGCGCGCGCTGCGCCCGCACGGGCTGCTGGTATTCACCGTCGAGCGCGCCGCCGACGCCGGCCCGGACTACGTGATCGGCGCGCACGGTCGCTACGCGCATCGCTCGGTGTACGTGCAGCGCGCGCTGCAGGGGCAGGACTTCACCGTGCTCGCGGCCGGGCATTGCATCTTGCGCTTGGAAGGCGGCGTGCCGGTCGACGGCCTCATCGTCAGCGCGCGGCGCGGCTGACGACCGCAGACCCTGGCGGCGCACGCCGCGCAAGGACGCAATGAACGGTGACGGAGCCATGGCGTCACGCTGTCGACTTCATGCCGTCCTTGATCGCGTTCTTCAGCAGGCCGTCGAAGCTGTTGCCGGCGACGTACTGCACCACGAGCGTTGCGATCTCCCCGACCCTGCCGCCGCGCTTGGCGAGCTCGTACAGGTCATTGGCGTTGGCGTTGCGCGCCACGCCCTTGGTGCCCTTGCGGATCTTGTGCAGCGCCTTGACGCCTTGGAAGATACTCACGCCGGCGCCCACGGCCGCCGCCTTTGAGATCTGGCGGTCGCGCCGCGAGGTGCGCTTGGCCATGCAGTACTCGATGATCTCGCGCAGCTTCAGGAAATCGCCCGCTTTCGCAGTCTGCAGTTCCGGGTACTTGGTGAAGAGTGCGTTGAGCGCGGCCACGGTCTTGTGCGAGTCGTAAGCGGCGATGCCGTTGGTGATTGCGTCGGTCACGACACCGACGCCGATCGCCACCGCGGTGCCGGCACCGGGCACGCCGGCGTTCAGCCCGGCGCCGACGATGCCGGCGCCCGTCTTGAGCACGCCGCAGGCGAACACGGCGCGGTTGGCGTGGCCGTTCTCGCCCCAGCCTTCTTCCGAGTCGTAGCCCATGCCGCTGCTGCCGATACCGGCAATGCTGGAGGCGATCCCCATGCCCGGATCAGCGTTGGATAGTCCTTCCGACATATTCATCTCCTTGCTTGTGATGCGCCGGGTCGATTCGCCGGCGATACGGTTGTTGGATCAATACGCCAGGCTGACTCGCGCGTCGAAAGCGGGTCAGTCGAACGTGTAGCTGAACTCATTGCCTTCGACCGCCACGTGCACACGCGCCACCGCCCGCGCCTGGACCATCCGGTGCAGGAACTCGGTGCTGATGCGCGGGAGCAGCGTGTTGGTGAGAATGGCGTCGATCATGCGGCCGCCGCTTTCCATCTCGGTGCAACGGCTGCCGATCAGCTTGACCACCGCGTCGTCAAAGGTGAACGGCACCTTGTGGCTGTCGCGCACGCGGCGCGAGATGCGCCCGAGCTGCAGCCGGATGATGGCGCCGAGCATCTCGTCGGACAGCGGGTAATACGGAATCACGACCAGCCGGCCAAGCAGCGCCGGCGGAAACACCTTGAGCAGCGGCTCGCGCAATGACTTGGCGATCGCCTCCGGCTCGGGCATCAGCTCCGGGTCGCGACACAGGCTGGAAATCATGTCGGTGCCGGCGTTGGTAGTGAGCAGGATCAGCGTGTTCTTGAAATCGATCACGCGCCCTTCGCCGTCTTCCATCCAGCCCTTGTCGAACACCTGGAAGAAGATCTCGTGCACGTCGGGGTGGGCCTTTTCCACCTCGTCGAGCAAGACCACCGAGTACGGCCGGCGGCGCACCGCCTCGGTCAGCACGCCACCTTCGCCGTAACCGACATAGCCCGGTGGCGCGCCCTTGAGCGTGGAGACGGTGTGTGCCTCCTGGTACTCGCTCATGTTGATGGTGATGACGTTCTGCTCGCCGCCATACAGCGCTTCGGCCAGCGCCAGCGCGGTCTCGGTCTTGCCCACCCCCGAGGTGCCGGCCAGCATGAAGACGCCGATCGGCTTGCCCGGGTTATCGAGCCCCGCGCGCGAGGTCTGGATACGCTTGGCGATCATCTCCAGCGCATGACGCTGGCCGATGATGCGTTCGCCCAGCGTGTCCGCGAGCTTGAGCACGGTCTCGATCTCGTTCTTGACCATGCGGCCGACAGGAATGCCGGTCCAGTCCTGCACCACCGCCGCCACCGCCTGATGGTCGACGGTCGGCAGGATCAGCGGCGTCTCGCCCTGCTGCTCGGCAAGCTGCTTCTGCAGGCCGACGAGTTCCGCCAGCTTGGCGGCACGCTCCTGCTCCGTCAGCGCGGCGGGCGCGGCCTGATCGGCGGCTTTCTCTTCGCTGCTGCCGGTGCCCTCGACCTTGCCGTGGCCGGCGCGCAACGCCGCACGCAACGTGAGGATGCGGTCGACCAGCGTCTTTTCCGCCTGCCAGCGCGCATCGAGTGCGGCGAGCCGCGCTTGCTCGGCGGCGAGCTTGGCGTTGGCGCTGGCGGCGCGCTCGGTGGTGTCGATGCCGACCGCGCTTTCGCGGCCGATGATCTCCAGTTCCGTCTGCAGCGCGCTGATGCGCTTGCGCGAGTCGTCGACCTCGGCCGGCACCGCGTGCTGGCTCACGGCGACGCGGGCGCAGGCGGTATCCAGCAGGCTGACGGACTTGTCGGGCAGCTGGCGCGCGGGAATGTAGCGATGAGACAGCTTGACCGAGGCCTCGAGCGCCTCATCGAGAACCTGTACTCGGTGGTGCTTCTCCATCGTGCTGGCCACACCGCGCATCATCAGGATCGCCTTGTCCTCGCTCGGCTCGGGCACCTGCACGACCTGGAAGCGCCGTGTCAGCGCCGGGTCCTTCTCGATGTGCTTCTTGTACTCGGCCCAGGTGGTGGCGGCCACCGTGCGCAGATTGCCGCGCGCCAGTGCCGGCTTGAGCAGGTTGGCGGCGTCGCCGGTGCCGGCGGCACCGCCGGCACCGACGAGGGTGTGCGCTTCATCGATGAACAGGATGATCGGCGTGGGTGAGGCCTGCACTTCCTCGATCACCTGGCGCAGGCGGTTCTCGAACTCGCCCTTCATGCTGGCGCCGGCCTGCAGCAGGCCCACATCGAGCGTGCGCAGCGTCACCTCCTTGAGCGGAGGCGGCACGTCGCCACTGGCGATCCGCTGCGCGAAGCCTTCGACCACGGCGGTCTTGCCCACACCCGCCTCGCCGGTGAGGATCGGGTTGTTCTGGCGGCGCCGCATCAGGATGTCGATCACCTGGCGGATCTCCTCGTCGCGGCCGACGATCGGATCGAGCTTGCCGCTTCTCGCCTGCGCGGTCAGGTCCACCGTGAAGCGATTGAGCGCCTCCTGCTTGCCCAGCGCCGCCGGCGCGGGCTGGCCATCACCGGCGGTTGCGCTGCCCTCGCCCAGTCGCGAACCGTCCTGCGCGCCGAGCGAGTCTTCCGGCGAGCCGGCAACGATGTTCGACAGTTCATCGGTCAGCACTTCGACCTTGATCTTGTCGAACTCGCGCGAGATGCCACTGAGCGTGCGACGCAGGCCCGCGGTCTTGAGGATGCCGAGCAGCAGATGACCGGTGCGCACCTGCGAGGCGCCGAACATCAGCGAGCCGAACACCCAGCCGCGCTCGACCGCCTCGTCGACCTGCGACGACAGGTCCGTCACCGAGGTGGACCCGCGCGGCAGCTTGTCCAGTGCCGCCACCAGGTCGCGCGCGAGCGCTGCAGGCTCCAGGTTGAAGTGCCGCAGCACCTTGTGCAGGTCGGAGTCGGGCAGTTGCAGCAGCTGGTTGAACCAGTGCGCGATCTCGACATATGGATTGCCGCGCATCTTGCACAGCATGGTGGCGCTCTCGATGCCCTGGTAGGCGAGCCCGTTGAGCTTGCCGAACAACGCCATGCGGCTGATCTCTGCCATGTAACGGCTCTCCGAGAGCGCTAGTGAAGACTGCGCGGAACAAGATGAAGGCGATCGACCTGGCGCGTCGCCAAGCGGCCGGTCAGCCAGGTCGTCAGGCCCAGGCGC
Source organism: Burkholderiaceae bacterium (assembly GCA_022843955.1). Classification (GTDB taxonomy): domain Bacteria; phylum Pseudomonadota; class Gammaproteobacteria; order Burkholderiales; family Burkholderiaceae_F; genus JALHMQ01. The sequence goes on along the minus strand of JALHMQ010000020.1, from coordinate 36,986 downwards.
GCGCCGCGCGCTACGCCAGTTTTGCGGCCACCGAGCGCGAGAGTCGGCACGGACTCGGGCCGCAGCATCAGTTGCAGATCCCAGTCGAGCGAATCGCCGACATAGTTGCGAACCCATGCGGTCAGGCGAGGCAGGCTCTCGCCGCCGGGCAAGAACCGCTCATAGTCATCGCGCAACAGCGGCCCGAGCACGATGCGGAACTTGTGCTGCGCCTGCCACGACCGCGCACCCAGGGTGGCCGAGGCACCCAGTTGCGCATTCACCGACAGGTGCGGCGCGCGGCTGCTCAGCTGCGTGCGCCCGTCCACCGGCAGCGCGAGCCACTGGCCGACGTACTGCTCGATCGCCACCGGTACGTTGAAAAACTCAGCAAGGATCGCCTGCAGTCCCTCGGCGTTGCGCGGCTGCGCGGCGAGGCGACCGGCGAAATGCAGCTTGGCCGCATCGGGCACCGCATCGCGCGCGCGCAGCGTGTCCTGGCCCAGGCCGAACAGCGAAGCAACGTAGGTCGCGAAGCGGTCGTCCTGGGGACGATCGCGACTGACCGTCGGCTGCACCTGCGCCCAGGCGCGATAAAACAGCGACAGCATGCGGTGGTGGAACAGATCGAGAAAGCGTGCCAGCGTGGGGTCGCCGCTGTTGCGCAGGCGATCGCGGGCGTACTCGGTCAGGTGGGTCGGCAACGGACCGTTGGGTCCGAGCAGACCGAGGAAGTTCACCAGCAGGCGTGCTGCCCGAGTGTCGCTGGCGGGCTCGTAGGCCGCCAGTATCGACGCGGCAAACGCCAACGAGGGCTGCTGGCCCAGGCGCACGGCGTCGTCGCGCGGCCGCTGTGACTGGCCGATGCGCGGCAGTTCCGGATGCGCCTGCTCGAGCAGGCGCAACGCCTGGTAGAAATCAAGCCGCTCGACCTGCGCGACGAGCACCTGCTCGACTGCCGCGGCCGCCGCGGGATCGGCTACAGCGTCCTGCATTGCCCGACCCGAGCCGGCCAACGCATGATCTCGCCGCGCGTTTGCGAGCGGACCAGCGTTTCCGTGAAACTGTTGATCGAGGCGTAGCGCGCGAAGAACTGTTCGAGCACGGCGCCGAAGAGAAACGCCCCGCTGCCTTCGAACGCCGATTCATCCAGCGTGATGGCGATCTGCTGACCCCGCCCGAAGGTGACTGGCCCTGCGGTGGGCAGTCGTCGCGTGACTTGCGCGGCGGCGACCGACCGCAGGCCCTCGATCTGCCTCAGCAGGGCTGCATCGGACCACGCGTACAGCCGCAGCAGGTCGCGCAGCGCCTGCGCACCGCCGCCCTCCTGCTTCGCATCCGCATCGACCAGCGACAGGTAGTTCAACGACAGCTGGCTGACCAGTCGCCACGCGGCCTCGCCCTCCGGATGCGGCGGCTGCGGCCGGCTTGGCCCGGCAACGCAGCGGATCGCCGCCACCGGCGCGCCGGAGTCGAGCGTGAAGTCGGTGGCACCGACACCCAGCGGCATCGACAGCGGCAGGTCGCGATTGGTGCACAGCGTCTGGATCGCCAGCTGGCGCGAGCCGGTCTGCGCCGGCGCCTCGTGCGCATCGACCAGCGACAGATACGTCTCGCTGCCAACGTAGCTGGTGCGCGCGCCCTGGCGTCGCTCGCGCTCCGACAGCACTCGACGCACACGGCGCACCGAGAAGTAGGCGGCATTTGGAGTCGGCATGCCCAGGTCGCGCGACGCATAGAACGGCAGGAACTCGCGCTCGCTGTCTGGCCCGGTGCCGAAGCCCGTCACGCGCTTGACCTGATAGACCTCGAAGTCGAGCGGCCGCGTGCGGTCGGGCACGACCTGGTGCTCCGCACGCTCGTTGCTCAGGTGAATGCGGTCGGCCCGGTGGGCAAACAGGTTGACGGCCGGCGTGCAAAAGAGCGCAAAGTTGGCCGCATCGACGACGCGTTCGAGCGCGGGATCACTGCGGTCGAGCAGCACGATCACCTCGAGTTCATTGCCCTTGCAGGCGCGCACCGCGGTGCCCAGGCCCGCCAGGTCGACGAACAGGTAGCGCTGCGGGAAGGCGAAGTACTCCTGCAGCAGCCGGTAGCCCTGGAACGACCGCGGACCGAAAGGCAGCAACGCTTCCTCGTCGGCGAAGCCGACGCGCCGCACGCTTGCCGCCGCCGGCAGGGCGTGTACGCCGGCGGCCGGGCCTGTAGCCGGATGCGCGATCACGCCTACCGCATGCGCCAGCAGCAGCTCATACAACTGCATCGGCAACGCGTCGCTACCGCGCAGATGCAGGCGCAGGACGTCGAGCGGCAGTTGCGCGAACTTCAGCCCGGCGGTGCTGCGCAGCCGCAGGCGGAGGCCGGCGCGCACCTTGTCGATCCCCCCTAGCTGGGCGTCACCGAACTCGCCGCCGTAGCGGAAGTAGCGCGCCTGGACCAGTTCGATCGGCCACAGCGTGGTGTCGTGCGCGGTGCGGTAATCGCAGGCGCCCTGCTCGCCGCGCCCAGGCAGGCTGCGCAGGCTGCTGCCGCGCGGCACGTTGAAGCCGGAGGCAAGCGAGCCGGCCGACAGGTCCGGCTGCATCTGCACCACCGCCATTGACGGCGTGGGGGCCAGGTAGTGCGGGTAGACGAGCTCAAAAAGGTGCTGCGTGAAGCGGGGAAACTCGGCGTCCAGCTTCATCTGCACGCGCGCGGCCATGAAGGCAAAGCCTTCCAGCAGCCGCTCGACATACGGGTCGGCGCACTCGAAGCCCTCGAGCCCGAGCCGGCCTGCAATCTTGGGAAACTCCTGCGCGAACTCACCGCCCATCTCGCGCAGGTGTTGCAACTCGCGCTCGTAGTGGCGAAGGAGCACTGGATCCATCGTCGCTTCCGCCTTCAGCGCGACTCGAGATCCGCGATGCGGATCGCGCCGACCTCGAGGTCGAGTTCGGTGCGCAGGAACAGGCGCTCGGGCACCGGCTGCGCCCACAGCTCGCCCTCGACTTCGAACACCAGCGTGTTGTGCGCCTCGCCTCCGGCCGACACGGCGCGCACGCTCACGCTGTTGGCGAGAATGCGCGGCTCGAAGGCCCGGACTGCGTCGCGCAGTTCGCGTTCGAGTTCGGTGACATCCATGCCGGAGGCGGTCTTGCCGGTCATGTCAGGCAGGCCGAAGTTGATCGTCGAGCGCGCCGCGTGCGGGTACGCCGACAGGTCCTGCATCGACGACAAGGCGGTGGTGTTGAGCAGCCAGCCCAGGTCGCGCAGCACGCCCTGCCGCAGCGAACGCATCGACAGCACGCGTCGATCACGCGACTCCTGCTGCTGGCCCGGTTCGTCGTCGGTCAGGCGATCGAGCAGCGACGGCTGCAGGCGCTCGCGCGGCGTGAGCTCAGCCACCGGCCACCTCCGCCGGCGCATCGAAGCGGATGGTGCGCACGGCCAGCAGCGGATACTCGCCGACGTCGGTGGCGAACATGCGCTGTCCCAGGCCACGCCAGCCGAGGGCGTCATCACCCTGCCAGTCGGTGCGGCGCGCCAGCAGCAATTGCGGATCGCCGGTCTCGACCGTGCCCGGGTAGCGCGCCGGGATCAATCCCAGCGCCTGGCCGCCGTTGCGCCACGTGAACTCGGCCGGCATCCACACGGTGTCACGCAGGTCGGCCGGTGCGTCGATGTTGATCTGCGCGATGTGCTCGCAAGGCACCCAGTAGTAGCGGCCATTGAGCAGCGCTTCGACCACCGGACCCAGGCGCGGGTCGGCGTCGGCCAGCCAGGCGAACGGCGCGCCGTCGATCTCGCCGGGTACCGCGTCGGCGGCGTCCATCGCCTCGGCACGCAGCTGCTGCGCCTGCGCGGGTGCACCGTCGTGGTCGAGGCGCAGGGCCTCGACCAGTCGCGCCAGCCACTCGCGCGGCTGTCCGAGCACCAGTGGCGTGCGGCGTCCGGCAAAGACGTCCTGCCGCAGCAGTTCGCAGCGCAACGCCTCGGTGTAGGTCTGCACCATCGGCAGCGCAGCGGGATCGAGTTCGCCGGCGACCTTGAGCTGGTTCAGCGCACGCTCATGCTGACCAAGCACCGCCAGCAACTGGAACAGGAACACGCGCAGCTTGGCCTGGGTCGGCTGCTGGCGGACTTCCTGCTGCAGGGAGGCCAGAGCCTCCGTCAGCTGCCCTGATCGTGCGAGGTCAAGCGCGGCCATGGAATCGCTTCAAGAGAACCCCGCCGAGCGCACGCGATGGCGAGGCAGGACAAAGGAACGGCGCTGTCGGAAGGCCGGTCGCGATGGACAGCAGACGTCGGTCGCACCGGCCCGGGCCGGGCCGCGGCGCAGGCCACGGCCCGATGGGCGGCGGTCTAGTACGTCGCGTTCTTCTGCAGGTCCCACTTCTTCGGCGTGCCGGTCTTGACCGTGGAGCCGTCGAACGAGTCGTACTGGTACGAGATCTTCGAGAAGTTGATGCCGAAGCTCTCGCTCGGACGATCACCGCCGCTCGAGGCCGAGTAGGCACTGATCATTGCGCCTTCCAGTTCGATCTTGAGGTAGACCTGCTGCTTCTTGTCAGCGCCGCCGGTGTTCAGGAAATGCACTTCAGCCTTGCCGAGCGACTTGCCGCACACCGCCTGCATGAACAGTTCCGGCGAAGCGATATCGGTCGCCTTGGAGCAGGTCAGTTCGGAGAACGACGGATTGCTGGTCTCGCGGTCGGCACTGCCGCCGACATTGGAGATGGCTCGCCCGACGCCAAGCTGGATGCTCCCCAGCTCGATCCAGTCTTTGTGAGCCTCTACTTGAGAGGTGCCTTTGATCTCAGTCGCAAATTTCAGAAGAATCATCTCGTTGCCTCTTGTGTTTGGTTTGGTTGACTAGCGCTTGTCGCTGCCGATTACGCTGCCTTGCCGGAAGGCAGCTTGGAAACCAGCCGCAGCGACACGGTCAGGCCTTCCAGTTGATAGTGCGGACGCAGATAGAACTTGGAGCTGTAGTAGCCGGGATTGCCTTCGATCTCCTCGACCACAACCTCGGCTCCTGCCAGCGGCTTGCGTGACTTGTCGATCTCGGTCGCGGTGGCCGGGTTGTGCTCGACGTACTGGTTGATCCAGTTGTTGAGCCACACCGACATGTCGTCCTTCTCCTTGAACGAGCCGATCTTGTCGCGCACGATGCACTTCAGGTAATGCGCGAAGCGGCACACCGCGAACAGATACGGCAGGCGCGCTCCGAGGTTGGCGTTGGCGGTGGCGTCCGGGTCGCTGTACTCGGCAGGCTTGTGCAGCGACTGCGCACCGATGAACGCCGCGAAGTCGGTGTTCTTCTTGTGAACCAGCGGCATGAACCCGTTCTTCGCCAGCTCGGCCTCGCGGCGGTCGCTGATGGCGATCTCCGTGGGGCACTTCATGTCGACGCCGCCATCATCGGTGGGGAACGAATGCACCGGCAGGTTCTCCACCGCACCGCCGGACTCGATGCCGCGGATGCGCGAACACCAGCCGAACTCCTTGAACGAGCGGTTGATGTTGACTGCCATCGCATACGAGGCATTGGCCCAGGCGTACTTCTTGGAGTCGCCGTCGGTCTGCTCCTCGAACGCGAACTCCTCGACCGGGTTGGTCTTGGCACCGTAGGGCGCGCGCGCCAGGAAGCGTGGCATCGCCAGGCCGATGTAGCGGCTGTCTTCGGACTCACGCAGCGAACGCCAGGCCGCGTGTTCCGGCGTGGAGAAGATCTTGGTGAGATCACGCGGGTTGGCCAGTTCCTGCCACGAATCCATCAGCAGCACCGTGGGATCGGCACCCGCGATCAGCGGCGTATGCGAGGCGGCGCAGATCTGGCCCAACTGGCCAAGCAACTCCACGTCGGGGGCGCTGTGGTCGAAGTAGTAGTCGGCCACCAGCGCACCGAAGGGCTCGCCGCCGAACTGGCCGTACTCCTCCTCGTAGATCTTCTTGAACACCGGGCTCTGGTCCCACGCCGCGCCCTTGAACTTGCGCAGCGTCTTGTGCATCTCGCCCTTGGAGATGTTCATCACCTTCACCTTGAGCATTTCATCGCTCTCGGTGTTGGAGACCAGGTAGCTCAGGCCACGCCAGGCCGATTCGAGCGCCTGGAAGTCCGGGTTGTGCAGGATCAGGTTCAGCTGCTCGGACAGCTTGGCGTCGATCGCAGCCACCATCGACTCGATCGTCTTGAGCACGTCGTCGGAGACGAGTTGCGTGTCGACCAGCGCCTGTGCGGCGAGCGTGCGCACGGCGGTCTCGACCGCCTCTTTCGCCTTGTCGGACTTCGGCTTGAACTCCTTCTGAAGGAGAGCCGCAAAATCGCTGGTCTCGACGGTGGTGGAGGTGCCGCCTTGCGCGGCGGTCTGTTTGCTGTCAGCCATTGCCTTTTTCCTCCTGCGGCTTGGGTGCGGATGCGAGTGTCTGCAGCAAGGCCGGATCGGCCAGCAGCTTGGCGATCAGGTCTTCAGCACCGGTCTTGCCGTCCATGTAGGTCAGCAGGTTCTGCAGTTGCGAGCGGGCCTCGAGCAGCTTGCTGAGCGAGTCCACCTTGCGCGCCACGGCGGCCGGCGAGAAGTCGTCCAGGCTCTCGAACGTGATGTCGACACTCATGTTCCCTTCACCGGTGAGGGTGTTGGGTACGGCAAAGGCCACCCGCGGCTTCATCGCCTTGAGCCGCTCGTCGAAGTTGTCGACGTCGATTTCGAGGAACTTGCGGTCGGCCACCGGGGGCAGCGGCTCGGCCGGCTTGCCCGACAGATCGGCCAGCGTTCCCATGACGAACGGGATCTGGACCTTCTTTTCGGCGCCATAGACCTCGACGTCGTACTCGATCTGCACCCGGGGCGCCCGGTTGCGCGCGATGAACTTCTGACTGCTCTGCTTGGCCATCCCTTTTCTCCTTGCTCAGGTTCAACTGGCGGAATCGCTTCCGCTGACGCCGAGGATCTTCTCCACCTGCCCCAGGCCATCTGGGGCGAGGTCGGCGATGATTTCGTGAAAGCCCATCGGAACCAGGCGACGTGCGCGCTTGAGCATCAGCGGCACCGGGCTCGACGGCTCGGCCTGGCGGTAGTACTCGCAAATGACATCGAGCATGCGGATCACGTCGTCGCGGCTGCCAATGTCGCCTGCCATGACAGGGCGGGCGCCGACCGCCGCAGCAGGTCCGACGGCCGCCCCCTCAGTGACCTGCGGCGCATCCGCCCGGCGGCCGATGCGCTCGGCAACGGCCGCGCGGGCGCGCGACAGCAGCGAACGCAGCGGCGTCAGGTCGAGCGCCTGGGCCGCACCGACATGCGACTGCAGCGTGTTCTCGATCAATGTTGACTGCTCGATCGACGCTGCCAGCGCAGCAGCAACCGCTTGCAGCTCTCCCAACTCGGCGTCCATGAAGGCCGCGTCGATGACCGTGGGCTCCGGACGCGTGACGCCCTCGACGGCCTCTGCGCTTGCCAGCTCGAGGTCGCGCAGGCTGAACCGCCCATGCACCCGTGAGCTGACCAGGAACGCCTCGCGCACCGCCTTTAGCGTGCCGTTGGCATCGCAAAGTGCCGCCAGCGAGTTCACGCGCATGGTCGGATCATTACCGTCGGCCGGGTCAAGCTGCGGGTGCACGCCGACCCAAGCCGATTGCAGCAAGCCCGCAACCACGCGCAGGCCGTCGGCAAAACCGCCCAGGCCGTCGGCATGAAGCAGCGCCTGCGCCAGGGGCACGGCGACGCGCAGGTCGCGGGTACGTAGAAACAGCGCCAGCGCTTGCGAGCGTGCAGCTTTCCAGTCGGGCGGCTCGGCGGCCACCAACGTGGCGCCATACTGGACTTCGGGCTTGCCTTGCAGGGCGCGCTCGAACGCGGTGAACTCGGCGTCGTACTCGAGGTTCTCGCCGCACGGCGCATCCGGCGCGAGCGGAGCAAGCAACGACTCGACGTCCACAGCTGCCACGGCCCCTCCTCTTTTGTCTCTTGTTCCGGTCCCCGCGAACCGGGCGATTGCTGCAGGCGTCACCGCTTTCGTGTGTCGCCCTTCAATGCGAAGCAGTATTGCAGAATGTCGAGCCCGCGAGAACGTTGGACGGTGATGATTAACAACGATTAACCGGGCTTAACCGCGCGCTCTCTTCGCTGTGCCATGCGGTCAGATCAGGCGTGCAAGCGCCTGCATGAACGCCGCACGCGACGATTCATCCTCAACGCTGGCAGCGAGCAAGGCATCGAACGAGCCGCGGTCGCGCGCCTGCGCGCCGGCGCGCTTGACCACCACCCGCGCAATCGGGCCCAGGTGTGTCGTCAGCAGTTTTGTTGCGCGCTCCGCGTATTCAGGCGTAACGGCCGGCAGGGCCGTAGCAGCGCCGGCGGGCGTGCCCGTAGTGCGCGCTGCGACACCCGTGGCCGCAACCGTTCCGCGCCCGAGCACCGCGCCGGAGAACGCCTGGCGATCGCTGGCTGTGGGCAGTTCGGCAGCCAGGGTCTCGACCAGTTGCGCCAGCTCGGTGCTGTCGCGCGCTGCACGCCGCACCATCACCTTGGCGACCGGACCCATGTAGCGGGCAAGCTGCGTCTCCACCTGCGTGAGCAGGCTGGCGTCCCACTGGGACGGCGCTGCCGTGGTCGGCGGCGGCGCCGTGCTCGGCACGGTCGCGCCGGACGCGGTGCGGGCCGACACCACCTCGGAACCGACCATCGGCCGCGTGACCTGCGATATCACGGTTTCTTCCGAGATCGCATTGCTGACCGGTCGCGCAAACGCACTGAGCACGGCCTCTCGGAAGGCTGCGGCACTGTGGAACCGCCGCTCCGGCTTCTTCGCCAGCGCGGTGGCCAGCAGCAGGTCGTAGTGCGGCCAGCAACGCGCAGGGTCCTTCTTCGAGGCCGGTACCGGCTCTTCGTGGCAGATCTTGAACATCACCGCCTCGGCGGCGCCGCTGAACGGCGAGTCTCCGGTCAGCAGCTGATACATCACGACGCCGGCAGCAAAAAGATCAGCGCGATGATCGGCGGGCGTGCCCATGTACTGCTCGGGTGCCATGTAGCCCGGCGTGCCCATCAACAGACCATGCTGGGTCAGCTGCGAGCTTTCAATGCGCGCGATGCCGAAGTCGGCGATCTTCAGGCGACCGGTGCTGGTCACGATCAAGTTGGCCGGCTTGATGTCGCGGTGCCACACCTTCTGCTCATGCGCATGACCCAGGGCGTCGAGCAGTTGCGACATCAGGCTGATCGCATCTTTCTCCGAGAACGGCACCTTGCGCGTGAAGTACTCGCGCAAGCTGCTGCCTTCGACGTATTCCATGGCGATGTACGCGTACTTCTGATCCTCGCCGTACTCGTACACGCCAACGATGCCGGGGTGCGACAGGCGACCGGCGGCCTGGGCCTCGTGACGGAAGCGCGCGGCCATCGAGCCGGCCTTCGCATCGTCTTCCATCAGCTCCTTGCGGATGGTCTTGACCGCGACCTGCCGCCGGATATCGGGGTCAAACGCCTTGTAGACGATGCCCATGGCACCTTTGCCGAGCACGCCGGTGATCGGATACTTGCCGAAGCGCTCAGGATGGTCCATGCGGCCCTGGCGGTCGTTGCGGCTGGCTTCGTCGCTCGCCCGGTTAGGCGTCGAGCATCTTCATCGCCTGCGCCAGGCTCTTGCGCATGCGGTTGAACGACTCCGTCAGGGTGCCGATCTCGTCGCGCCCGGCCTTGCCAAATTCAGGCGCGTCCATCTCGCCCAGGCTCACGCGGTCGGCCACGGCCGACAGGCGCGACACCGGCCGCACCACCAGCAAAGTCAGCATGATGTTCAGCGCCACCCCGATGGCGATGAAGATCCCGGTGATCGACAGCATGAAGACGCGGAACGCATCGGTCGCCCGCTGCAGCGGCACACTGGTCGGCACCGAGATGATCTGCGCGCCGATGATTTCCATGTGCTTCCAGCCAAAGCCATTGGACGGACCGTAGCGTTCGATCATCGTGGCCGGCGCCGCCTCGGGCACCGAGTGGCAGCGCAGGCAGGCCGCATTGGTGATCTTGATCGGCCGCGCAACGAAGAACGATCGTCCGGTCGGCGTATCGCGCTCGCCGGTGATCTCGGCGTCTTCGCGACCCATGTTGCGAAACTGATTGATGATGTCCGCCTCCCATTCGACCGCCCGATCGCGCGGGTTGGTCGGATTGAGCGCCGCCTCCTTGTAGCTGAACTCGGGAAAGCTCTTGCGCAGTCCGGCGAAGATCTCGGTCGCCGAGTAGGCGGGCACCGACTGCGGCAGGAAGGTGTACTTCATCTGCGTTTCCAGCAGAGGCTGCACCTGGGTCGCCGTGTAGGCGCGGGTCGCCAGCGAGGCCTCCATCATCAGGCGCGCGTTACCAGCAATCTCATCACTGGCGTTGCGCTGCAAAAGTGACCACGAAACGGACCCGGCGGCGGCGAGGCCCAGCGCAAAGATCGCGAGAAACACCAGGTTGAACTTGACCAGCAGCTTCATCGACGTTTCCCTCGTTCTTGCTGTTGCTTGAGCACGGCCTGCCATCCGATCCGTTGCCTGCCGGATGGTTCGAATCAACACCAATGTCAGTAAGGCGACTTCTTCTCGTCCTTGCCGCGGCCGGTCTCGCTGTCCTTCGGCTTGTACTTCTCCGGGAACAACACCGGATCCCATTCGGGATGTGCACGCAGGTTGGCTAACAGTGCAGCGCGAAACGCCGGCTCGCCAAGGCGACCGCGCCAGCGCGGCAACAGGTGGCGACGCACCGCGACATCGGTGGTCAGCCAGTCTTCGACTTCCGCATAGGTAAACGCGGCGGCGCGCTTGGGCTCGACCTTGGTTCCGGAGAACTTGGCCAGGCGGCTCGGCAGCGTGTCGCGGAAGGCGGGCGGCAGGGCCGAAAGAAAGCTCGATGCGGGGCGCGGTGAAACCACCGGCCGCTGCGCAGACTTGCGCACGAAGTACTCGCCAGGTTTCAACGCCAGCGCCGGTGGCGCCGCGGGACGCAATGCAGCACGTGCATCGCCTCGCTCGACAAACAGGTCGACCTCGTCCCCGGCCACCCGCACGACCACCGTGCCGGTCAGTTCCTGCAACTCGACCGTGGACATCCACACCGACGGCGGGGGACCCTTGGGCGCAGCGGTCAGCTTGAGCCAGCCCGACAGCAGGAACGCATCGCCGATGCCGGCACGGGCGCGCCGCTCCGGCGGTGCCACCATCAACCGGCTGGTCGCGCCGAGATCGGCGATCGTGCCATCGGTCGACTCAAGCCGCATGAACGCACGCTCGCCCGTGTGCACGATGTCGCCACGCAAGACTGTGACGCCCTCCGTGGCGATCAGTCGCTGGGCACCGCGCAGGATGAACGCGTCACCTTCGAGGATCGTGACTGTTGCCAACGACTGCGCTGCCGCCGGAAGCGCAACCCATGCCAGGGCACAGAGCGCCAGGCAGGTTGCTTTCGCAGCAAGGCCAGTCAGGGTCATCAGCAGAATCGTTGGTATCGCTCGGGCCGCGCGATGATAAGCGCGCGTTGCCTGCCAGCGCGCAAGAACGCAGCCGAGCGTTGAAAAAGTGTTGGACGCCAGAACTCTAGCGACCGAGCCAAGCCGCAAGCAGGCGAATTGCACCGGCTTTTCGTTGTCTCCAGCCCGTAATTCATCGGACTAGCCCAGGCATTGCGCCGCGCCACCAAGCGGAACACAGCCGGTGAAGTCGATCATCGGGCCGCGGCAGCGCCGCTGTCCGGGCGTCGCTGTCGCAAACCGAGAGCTTCGTTCAGCACCAGCGCCAGCAGCACGACCGCACCGCCGTAAAGCGTGGCCGACGAAGGCACTTCGCCAGCGCCCAGCCAGGCCCATACCGGTCCGAGCAACACTTCGATCAGCGCCAGCAGCGCGATCTCGGGCGCAGACAGGTGGCGCGAACAGCGGATCATCAGCATGCAGGGCAGCCCCAGTTGGAAGAAGCCGAGCAAGGCGAGCAGCGCGATGTCCTTGGCCCCGGCGTGCAGGGGCAAGGCGAACGGCAACATCACCATCGCCGACAGCACGCCGCCGATCAGCACCGCCGGCACCAGATCCACCTGGGCGCGAAACTTGTTGAGCGTCACCAGATTGACAGCAGAGGCCAGCGGCACTGCCAGCGCGATGACCATGCCCAGAAGATGGGTGCCGCCGAACTGCTGCCCCGCGTCCTCCGACTGACCGGAGAACGCGAACATCCACGCCATGCCGATGCCGGCTGCGCCGATGGCCAGCCAGGTGCGCAGGGCGATCGGCGTGTGCAGCACCATGCGCGCCAGCAACGCCGTCAGCAAAGGACCAACGCTCATCACGAGCAGCGTATTGGCGGTGGACGTGAAGCTCAGCGCCAGCATGAAGGCAGAAAACATCACGGCCCACATCGCGCCGGACAGGAGCCCGGCCTTGCCGGCGGCCAACACCGGGCGCAGGCCTTCGCCCCGCACCAGCAGCAGGTAGCCGGCAATGAAGATCGCCGCGAACAGCGCACGCCAGAAGGTGATCTCGAAGCGACCCTCGGTCTGCATCTCGGGCGACAGCCAGCGCGTGACGACGCCCGCCGTCGACCACAGGAGCGTGACGAGCACCATGGTCGCGATGGCGCGACGATGGGCTAAGCGATCAACGATGGCGTTCATTCAAATTCAGCGCGCGCAGCAGCGGGCCCGGCGGCGACACCCAAAACACGAAAACACCACGGGGCGCAGTGCGCTGAAGGCAAGCCGCTATGCCGCTTCGCGCTCTGCGCGTTTGCGGTCCGTCTCCTTGAGGTGGCGCTTGCGGATGCGGATGCTCTGCGGCGTGACCTCGACCAGTTCATCGTCGGCGATGAACTCGACCGCGTACTCGAGCGTGAGCTTGATCGGCGGCACCAGATCGATCGCGTCGTCCTTGCCGCTGGAGCGCACGTTGGTGAGCTTCTTCTCGCGGATCGGATTGACCACCAGGTCGTTGTCGCGCGAGTGAATGCCGATCACCATGCCTTCATACAGCTTCTCGCCGGGGCTGACGAACATGCGGCCGCGCTCTTGCAGCTTCCACAGTGCGTAGGCCACAGCGTCGCCGTCGTCCTGGCTGATGAGAACGCCGTTGCGGCGCTCGCCGACGCCACCCGGCTTCTCGGGCGCGTAATCGTCGAATATGTGGCTCATCAGTCCGGTCCCGCGCGTGAGCGTCATGAACTCGCCCTGGAAACCGATCAGGCCGCGCGCCGGGATGCGGTACTCCAGCCGCACCCGGCCCTTGCCGTCCGGCTGCATGTCCTGCAGATCGCCCTTGCGACGTCCCAGTTCCTCCATGACGGCGCCCTGGTTCTGCTCCTCGACGTCGACCGTGAGCAACTCGAACGGCTCATGGCGCACGCCATCGACCTCCTTGAACAGCACCCGCGGACGCGACACCGCCAGTTCATAGCCTTCGCGCCGCATGTTCTCGATCAGGATCGTCAGGTGCAGCTCGCCGCGGCCGGCCACCTCGAAGGTGGTCTCGTCACCCGTCTCGCGCATGCGCATCGCCACGTTGGCCTTGAGCTCCCGCTCCAGGCGCTCCCGCACCTGGCGACTGGTGACGAACTTGCCTTCGCGTCCGGCCAGTGGGCTGGAGTTGACGCAGAAGTTCATCATCAGTGTCGGCTCGTCCACCTTGAGCAGCGGCAGCGCATCGGGAGCATCGACCGGGCATAACGTGGTGCCGATGCCAATCTCGTCGATGCCGTTGATCAGCACGATGTCGCCGGCCTGCGCCTCGTCGACGATCTGCCGTTCCAGCCCCTTGAACTTCAGGATTTGGTTGATCCGGCCCTTGGTGGTCGGTGCATTCTGGTATCCCTCCGGCCCGTGCATGACAAGCACTTCCTGCCCGGTCCGCAAGCGGCCGCGCGAGATCCGGCCGATGCCGATCTTGCCGACGTAGGAGCTGTAGTCGAGCGAGCAGATCTGCAGCTGCAGCGGACCTTCGGTATCGTCGTCGCGCACCGGCACGTACTGCAGCACAGCGTCGAACAGCGCACGCATGTGACCGATCTTCTGCAGTTCGGCCAGATCATTGGTGGTGCCGGCGAAGCCGTTGAGCGCCGATGCATAGATCACCGGGAAGTCGAGCTGTTCTTCGGTGGCGCCGAGCTTGTCGAACAGGTCGAAGGTGGCATTGACGACGTAGTCGGGGCGCGCGCCCGGGCGGTCGATTTTGTTGACGACGACGATCGGCTTCAGACCCTGGGCCAGCGCCTTGCGCGTGACGAAGCGGGTCTGCGGCATCGGGCCTTCCACGGCATCGACCAGCAGCAGCACGCCATCGACCATCGACAGCACGCGCTCGACCTCGCCGCCAAAGTCGGCATGGCCCGGCGTGTCGACGATGTTGATGTGCGTGCCGTCGTACTCGACCGCGCAGTTCTTCGCGAGGATGGTGATGCCGCGCTCACGCTCCAGGTCGTTGGAGTCCATCACCCGCTCGGCGACGTGCTGGTTGTCGCGGAAGGTGTGGGTCTGCTGCAGCAGCTTGTCCACCAGCGTGGTCTTGCCGTGGTCGACGTGGGCGATGATGGCGATGTTGCGAATGGCGCGGGTCATGATGTGCTTTCTGCGGTGTTCGTTTCGTGCATTCAGCCGGCCGATCGGGCAGGCGAAGGATGGCGTAGAGATGGCCGGGGTGCCGGGCGTGATGTGGCGGGGGTCTTCGTGATGGGTCGCCGTCAGTTGTCGGTCGATGTCGTTTCGGCAGCCGTAGCAAGCAGGCGGCGGGGGTTGAGCGCCCCGTGCTCGTCCAGATCAGCCAAACCGAGGAGGCGACCGTCGGGACCATAGACCCGGGTGCGGCCAGGCACACCGCCCAGGTCTATCGGATTGCCGTGCTGGAAGCGGCGCGCCCGCGTATCGTCCAGTTCGACCCTCGGCAAGGCGGCGAGCAGCGCGTCGACCGGCATCAACCACTCGCGGCGCACGGCGGCCGGCATGATCTCCAGCGCCGCGAGCGTGACGCTGCGGTCAAGCGACAAGGCACCGACGCGGGTGCGACGCAGCGCAGACAGATGCGCGCCGCAACCCAGCACGGCACCGATGTCTTCCGCCAGCACCCGCACATAGGTGCCCTTGCTGCAGTCGACATCGATCGTCACCGTCGAGCCTTGATGCGCCACCAACTCGAGACGGTGGATCGTCACCTGCCGCGGCGCGCGTTCGATCTCGATCCCTTCGCGGGCGTACTCGTAGAGCGCGCGGCCGTCGCGCTTCAGGGCCGAGTGCATGGGCGGCACCTGCGAGATCGTGCCGGTGAAACGCGGCAGGGCCGCATCGAGATCGGCACGCGTCACCGCCACCGGCCGGGTCTCGATCACCTCACCGTCGGCATCTGCAGTGGTCGTGCGCACGCCCAGTTTCAGTGTCGCCCGATAGGCCTTGTCGGCTTCCAGCAGGTCGGATGAGAACTTGGTCGCCTCGCCGAGCGTCAGCGGCAGCAGGCCGCTGGCAAGCGGATCGAGCGTTCCCGTGTGCCCGGCCTTGGCGGCGTTGAGCAACCGCCGAGCCTTCTGCAGGGCGAGATTGGACGTGATGCCGCTCGGCTTGTCGAGCAGCAGCACGCCATCGACCGCGTCACCGCGGCGGGCGCGTGCCACGCGAGCCTCAGTCCTTGGGGTGTTCGGGCTTGCTGTCGTACGCCGGCGCGGCATTCGCAGCGGCGTCGCTGTCGACCGCGAGACGGATCAGCTGATCGATCTGGAAACCCCGTTCAACGCTCGTGTCATGCACGAAATGCAGGCGCGGAATGGTGTGGATCGACAGCCGCTTGAACAGCAGGTTATGCAGGTGGCCCGAGGCCGCCGCCAGGCCGCGGCTGGCCACGTCGGGTTCGCTGCCAATCACCGTGAAGAAAACCTTGGCGTGGGCGTAGTCCGGCGTCACCTCGACACCACTGATGGTGACCATGCCGACGCGCGGATCCCGCACCTCGCGCGCGATCAGTTCGGCCAGCTCACGCTGGATCTGATCGGCGACACGCAGGCCGCGCTGGGGCTTCTTGACCGGCTTCATGGGCAAAGCACAAACGTGGCGATGCGGCCAACCGTGGGACGGGCAGCCGCAGGACGTCACAGGGTTCGCGCAACCTCCGTCACCTCGAACACCTCGAGCTGGTCGCCTTCCTTGATGTCGTCATAGTTCTTGAGGCTCAGGCCGCATTCGAATCCGGCCTTCACTTCCTTGACGTCGTCCTTGAAGCGCCGCAGCGAGGCCAACTCGCCACTCCAGATCACCACGTTGTCGCGCAGCAGGCGGGCACTGGCGGTGCGCTTGATGAGGCCATCGAGCACCATGCAACCGGCCACCGCGCCGATCTTCGGCACGCGGATGATCTGGCGAATCTCAACCAGGCCCAACACCTGCTCGCGCTGCTCCGGCGCCAGCATGCCCGACAGGGCTGCCTTCACGTCGTCGACCGCGTCATAGATGATGTTGTAGTAGCGGATCTGGATGCCGTTGCCCTCGGCCAGCTTGCGGGCTGCCACATCGGCGCGCACGTTGAAGCCGATCACCACCGCCTTCGACGCGATGGCCAGGTTGACGTCGCTCTCGGAAATGCCGCCGACCTGGGCGTGCACCACCTGCACCTTCACCTCGTCGGTCGACAGCTTGGTCAGTGCGTGGTTGAGCGCCTCCTGCGAACCCTGCACGTCGGACTTGATGATCATCGGCAAAGTTCTCGCCGCGCCCTCGCCCATGTTCTCGAACATGTTCTCCAGCTTGGCCGCCTGCTGCTTGGCAAGCTTGACGTCGCGGAACTTGCCGGCGCGGAACAGAGCGATCTCGCGCGCCTTGCGCTCGTCACCCAACACGATCAGTTCGTCGCCCGCGGCCGGCACGTCGGACAGGCCCTGGATCTCGACCGGGATCGACGGCCCGGCCGAAGCCACCGTCTTGCCCGCTTCGTCAAGCATGGCGCGGACGCGGCCGAAGGCGGAGCCCGCCAGCACCACATCGCCGCGCTTGAGCGTGCCGCTTTGCACCAGCACCGTGGCCACCGGACCGCGCCCCTTGTCGAGCTGGGATTCGATGATGAGGCCCTTGGCCATCGCTTCCCGCGGCGCCTTCAGCTCCAGCACTTCGGCCTGCAGCAGCACGTTCTCCAGCAGGGTATCGACGCCCTCGCCGGTACGAGCCGACACCGCGATGAACGGCGACTCGCCGCCATACTCCTCGGGCACGACCTCGTTGGCGACAAGTTCCTGCTTGACGCGATCCGGATTGGCTTCCGGCTTGTCGATCTTGTTCAGAGCCACCACCAGCGGGACGCCTGCAGCCCTGGCGTGGGCGATCGCCTCTTTGGTCTGCGGCATCACGCCATCGTCGGCCGCCACCACCAGGATCACGATGTCGGTCGCCTTGGCGCCGCGTGCCCGCATCGCGGTGAAGGCTTCGTGGCCCGGCGTGTCGAGGAAGGTGATGATCCCGCGTGGCGTCTCCACATGGTAGGCACCGATGTGCTGCGTGATACCGCCCGCTTCGCCCGCAGCGACCTTGGTACGGCGGATGTAGTCGAGCAGCGAGGTCTTGCCGTGGTCGACGTGGCCCATGATCGTGACCACCGGCGGACGCGGTTCGAGCACCACATCAACCGTCGTGCCGCCGGCATCGCTTTCGGCCAGCAGCGCCTCCGGATCGTCGAGCTTGGCGGCGATCGGCGTGTGACCGAGTTCGGTCACCACGATCATCGCGGTGTCCTGGTCGAGCACCTGATTGATCGTCACCATCTGGCCGAGCTTCATCAAAACCTTGATGACCTCGGACGCCTTGAGCGACATCTTGTGGGACAGATCGGCCACCGTGATCGTCTCGGGGATCGAGACGTCGCGGATGATCGGATCCGACGCTACGTTCATTGATGCGCGCTGATCGCGATCGTCGCCGCCGCTCTTGCGATGACCACGTGGGCCGCCGCGCCAGCCGGACGCGCCGCCGGTGTCCCCGCGGGTCTTAAGCGCGCGCTTCTTGGCGGCATCCTCCGACCAGCTCGAGGCGAGCTTGCCCGACTTGACTTCCTTGACCCCCGGCTTGCGATCGTCTTTCTTCGCATCGCCAGGCTTCGCCGCCGGCTTGGTGGTCGGCTTGTGCAGCGTGCCGGTGGTTGCCGCCACTGGTGCGGCAGGGGCGACTGGCTCGGGCGCCTTCAGCACCTTTTTCGGCTGCGACATCATGCTCTTGATGGCAGCGACTTCGTCCTCGACGGCGCGGCGGGCGCGGTCCTGCGCCACGCGTGCATCGGCAGCGGCCTTCTGCGCCTCCTGCGCGGCCTTCTGGGCGGCCGCCTGCTCAGCCTGAGCACGCTCGAGCGCCGCGCGCGCCTGTGCAGCGCGCTCCTGCTCGGCCGCCAGTTCAGCTTCATGGACCTCGGGAGACTGCGATCCCGATGGTAGTTTGGCAGCCGCCTCGTGCTCCCGCTGGCGACGTTGCGCCTCGGCCAGCTCGCGTTCAGCCCGCTCGGCGCGTTCCTTGGCTTCTGCTGCCTGGCGCGCGATCAGCTCGGACTGGCGCCGCGCCTCTTCCTCACGCTTGGCGCGCTCGGCCTCATCGACCACGGACACGATCGGCGCGACCGGCGCCTCTTCCGGTACCTCCGCCTCGGCACCCGGCTCGTCACGCTTGACGAACACGCGCTTCTTGCGCACCTCGACCTGGATCGTGCGCGCCTTGCCCGACCCGTCGGCCTGCTTGATCTCCGAGGTCTGCTTGCGAGTCAGCGTGATCTTCTTCTTCTCGGGGGCGTCCACCGCCCCATGCGCCTTGCGCAATGAGCCCAGCAGGCGCGCCTTGTCGTCTTCGCTGAGGGCGTCGTCGTCCGCCGCCTTGGTCACTCCGGCGGAGCGCAACTGTTCCAGCAGCAGCGTGGGCGAAACCTTCAGTTCCGCAGCAAATTGGGCAACCGTAGTGCTCGGCATATGTCCGATGTCTCCGTCAGCTCGCCGTCATGGACGCGAACTTCATGCAAACCAGTGGGCGCGTGCGCCCATGATCAATGTCTTGGCGCGCTCTTCGTCGATGCCGGTCAGCTCGACCAGTTCATCGACGGCCAGCTCGCCCAGATCATCACGCGTTTGAATGTTGCCGCCCGCCAGCTTGGCAGCCAGATCCTTGTCCATGCCTTCGAGTTCGAGCATCGCCGGCTCGACCTTCTCGAGCCTTTCCTCGCGAGCGATCGCCTCGGTGAGCAGGGCATTGCGCGCGCGCGTGCGCAATTCCTCGACCGTTTCCTCATCGAGTGCGTCGATCTCGAGCAGTTCGCTGACCGGTACGTAGGCGATCTCGTCGAGCGACGAGAAACCCTCGCCGATAAGGATGTTGGCAATCTCCTCGTCGACGTCGAGCTTCTCGACGAAGGTCGTGCGGATCGACGATTGCTCGCCTTCCTGCTTCTGGTGCGACTCCTCGGCAGTCATGATGTTGATCTGCCAGCCGGTCAACTCGGATGCCAGACGAACGTTCTGGCCACTGCGACCGATGGCGATGGCGAGGTTGTCCTCGTCGACCACCACGTCCATCGCATGCTTGTCCTCGTCGACCACGATCGAGCTCACGTTCGCCGGCGCCAGTGCGCCGATCACGAACTGTGCCGGGTCATCCGACCACAGCACGATGTCGACACGCTCGCCGGCAAGCTCATTGGTCACGGCCTGCACCCGCGAGCCGCGCATGCCGACACAGGTACCGATCGGGTCGATGCGCCGGTCGTTGGTCCAGACCGCGATCTTGGCGCGCACGCCCGGATCGCGCGCCGCGCTCTTGATCTGCAGCAGGCCTTGCTCGATTTCCGGCACCTCGAGTTCGAACAGCTTCTTGACGAAATCAGGCGCAGTGCGCGAGACGATCACCTGCGGGCCACGTGCCTGGCGGTCGATCTTGGCAACGAAAGCGCGCACGCGGTCGCCCACGCGAAGGTTCTCCTTGGGAATCATGTCGCCGCGCGGCAGGCGGGCTTCCACCTTGCCGATCTCGATGATCATGTCGCCCTTGTCCATCCGCTTGATGGTGCCGTTGACGATCTGGTCGCCGCGCGCCAGGAACTCCTGCAGCAGCTGCTCGCGTTCGGCGTCGCGGATCTTCTGCAGGATCACCTGCTTGGTGTCCTGCGCAAAGCGCCGCCCAAGCGCTTCCTCGTGCTCGGGCAACTGTTCCTCGATGAAGTCGTCGACCTCGACCTCGGGATCGTCTTCCTTGGCGTCGGACAGGATGATCTGGTGCCCCGGTTCCTGCAGTCCCGCCTCGTCGGGCACCACGACCCAGCGCCGGAAGGCGTCGTACTCGCCCGAGTCGCGATCGACCGCGACCCGGATGTCGACATCCTCCTCGTTGAACAGCTTCTTGGTGGCCGCGGCCAATGCCAGTTCGAGTGCGCCGAAGACAACTTCGCGCGGCACGTTCTTCTCGCGCGCCAGGACGTCGACGGTCATCAGAATCTCTTTGCCGTTCACTGCTTGCTCCTGAAATCCAGCATCGGCACCAGGCGGGCCTTGTCGACATCCGCCAATGCAAATTCGATCTTCAGCGGCTCGGCCTGCGCCTTGCCGCGGTTCGTCTTCTTGGTCGCCTTGGCGGCCGCCGGACGTACGCGCCGCACCGACTCCGCTTCATCCTCAGGCGACACAAGCAGCGTCAGCTGCTCGGCACCCGCTTCCCCGCTCAGCTGCAGCAAGCGGCCCTGCCAGCGCTTGCGCCCATTGAGCGGCGCAAACAACTGCACGCGGATCTCCTCGCCGGCAAAGCGCGCAAAGTCCCGCGCCTTTTTCAGCGGCCGGTCCACACCCGGCGATGACACTTCCAGCCGCTCGTAAGCGACATGCTCCACCGCGAAGAGGTGCGTCAGCTGGTGACTCACGCGTTCGCAGTCCTCGATGGCAATGCCGCGATCCGACGCCGTATCAAGGGTCACCCGCAGCAGTCCCGCCGCGGCGCGCTCCACGTCGACGAGCTCGTAACCGAGTCCCTCGACCGTGCGCTCGATCAGCGCATTGAGCTCAACCGCAACACCAGCCACGTCTTCCTGTCTCCGCTTCACCGGCCGCGCCACTGCACAACACGGCGCGACACCACACAATCGCCGCAGCAAAAAAAAATGGGCTCGAGAGCCCATTTCCTCAACCAACAGGCTTGTGTCCCCGCCCGCCGTAGGCCGGAACGCACGATCGAGCGGCCCTGCCTCGACCCGCGCCATCTCACCCAGCCTGGGACACAGCCGCAAGAGACTTTCAGCAAACGCGGAAAGCCGCCTCGCGGCAAACGGCGATTATAGGGGTGCAGGCAGGCGCGAACAAGCCGCCCGTGACGGCCAGGCACGCAGGACGCAGGGAAACCGGCAGGATGGAACCCCGGGCCGACCTTTCAGGGGAAGCCGCGGGACGGCTTCGGCCGGCGAAAGCGTGGCTGGCCCAGGCCCGGCTGGCCGGCGCCCGCCGCGATGTACTGAACCGTACTGGTCATGGGATCGGGCTGCCTGGGCGGCCGATTGCCGCCGCCCTGACCCTGAGACCGCGGTCCCTTGCCCTTGTTGCGGCCGCCCTGCCCGCTGCGCTGCTGGCCGCCGCCACCGCGAATCTCGTCGGCACCGATGCCCAGGTCATGAATCCAGGCCTGAACCCACTCCGGCGCCAGTTCCGAGTAACGACCGCGCGCCAGCGAGCGCGGCAGGGCGACGGCACCGTAACGCACCCGGATCAGCCGGCTCACTTCCAATCCTGCCTGCTCGAACATGCGGCGCACCTCGCGGTTGCGCCCTTCGGCGATCGTGACCCGATACCAGTGGTTGGCGCCCTGTCCGCCCGCGTCTTCGATCTTGTTGAAGTGCGCCGGACCGTCATCGAGGGTGATGCCGTCACGCAACTGCTGCATCTGCTCGTCGGTCAGCGCACCCAGAACACGCACCGCGTACTCGCGTTCGACCTCGTAGCGAGGATGCATCAGGCGGTTTGCCAGTTCACCGGAGGTCGTGAAGATCAGCAGACCCTCGGTGTTGAAATCGAGCCGGCCCACCGCGACCCAGCGTGCACCGCTGACCTTGGGCAACTTGGCGAACACCGTGGGCCGGCCTTCGGGATCGTCTTGCGAGACGATCTCACCGACCGGCTTGTGATACAGGACCACGCGCGGCGGTTTGCCAGCCGACTTGAGCCGCAATTGAAGCGGCTTGCCATTGACGCGCACCTGATCGGTCGGCATCACGCGCTGCCCGGTATGCGCAGGCAAGCCATTGACCGACACGCGTCCGGCAAGGATCAGTTCTTCCATGTCACGGCGGGAACCGATGCCGGCGTCGGCGAGCACCTTGTGCAGTTTCTCCGATTGCGCATTGAGCGCTTGCTTGCTGGCCTTGCGACCGCGTTCGAGCACCTCGCGCGACAGCGGCTGGGGCGGCATCGACGACAAGTTCAGCTCGTCGTCTGCGCCAACCAGTGGCGCGGCCTCGCGCGGCGCGGGCGCACCCGAGGTCGCACCCGCTGCGGCAGTGCCGTTGTCGTTGCGGTTGGCGTCACCACCACGACCCCGGCCACGGCGACGGCGACCGTGCGGGCCACGCGGACGCCGCTCGTTGCCGGGCTCGGCCGCGTCTGGCTCGGCCGGTGCGGCATCGGATCGTTGCACCGACTCACTGCGATCTGCCTCTGCCTGCGGCGCAGCTGGGAGTGCGGCTGGCAGATCGGCGTGCGGTCCGCCGTCTGCCGAGCGCCCGCCGGTGTCGGCCGCCGCAGGTGGATTGAAATCGTCGTCGGGCGTGGGACGAGTCGCGTGCGTCATGAGTCAGGCGGCAGGTTGGGCCGGATCGCTCGGCGCCGGCGGCGCGAGTTCGGCGGGGGCGGACAACAGGTCGGACGAAGGGCTCGGCGACGGGGCGGTCAGGTCGAGTGCGAGTTCGGAACGATCGTCGTTGGCCGGCACCTGGGCAGCAACCGCACCGGCAAACTGCAGCTCGAACTCGGCAGGGAGCGCGCCCTGGGCGCGGTCGAGCGCCGGCAGTTCCTCGAGCGAGCGCAGGCCGAGGTCGTCGAGGAAGTGGCGGGTGGTGGCGAACAACGCCGGCCGACCGGGGGCCTCGCGGTGTCCGATGGTCTCGACCCAGCCGCGGTCCTCCAATGCCTTGATCACCTGACTCGAGACGGTGACGCCGCGAATCTCTTCGATGTCGCCGCGCGTCACCGGCTGCCGATAGGCAATGATCGCCAGCGTTTCCATCACGGCGCGTGAATACTTGGGTGGCTTTTCCGGGTTGAGGCGATCCAGGTACGGACGCATCAGCGGGGCGCTTTGAAAGCGCCAGCCGGAGGCCAGCACCACCAGTTCGATGCCGCGTCCGCTCCAGTCGCTGCGCAGTTCATCGAGCAGCGTGCGCAAAGTGTCGGCGTTGAGTTCGTCGGCAAACAGCCGACGCAACTCCGACAGCGGCAGGGGCTGTTGCGACGTCAAAAGCGCAGTTTCGAGGACGATCTTCGCCTCTTGTGTATTCATCGCGTTGTTGTCGGTCGGTGGGCGACGTGCGCGGCAGTTGCCATGCGAGGATGGCGTTGCACACGCAGGCGGTCGGCCTTGTGTTGCGTGAGTTCTGAAATCCGGTGCTTCGAGGATCGCGACCCGTGACCGCAGGCTGTGGTCTTGAAATCAGGCAGCCGCGGGACAGGCGATCCGAAAACGGGATGACGCGAAACGCGGGCTGACCGGCCTGCGGCGCCATGCGCTCGCATCGGCAACGACTCAGCCCATTGCGAATGGCTGGGCAGTGTACCCGCGATTTCCGGCGGCAGCACCGGCCAACGACTCAGCCGCGTTCCCTGGGTGCAGACAGCATTCCCGCGGCTTTGCACGGGCATGGCCCGATGTGCGGCTGGTTGACTTGCACCTCGCCATACCAACACGCCGCACTTGTCTCCCGAACGAATGCTGTATACATTTACAGCATTCAATTGACAGTACCGCCACCCCGGGAACGCCCATGCAAGCCGAATCGACCCTCACCGCCCGCCAAGGCGAGATTCTCGACTTCATCCGCCAGTCACTGCTCGACAGCGGCGCCCCTCCAACGCGTGACGAGATTGCCCGTGCCTTCGGCTTTCGCTCACTCAACGCCGCCGAGCAGCATCTGCAGGCGTTGCAGAAAAAGGGGCTCATCGAGTTGGTGGCCGGCACCTCGCGCGGCATCCGGCTGAAGGAAACCGTGCTGGCGCTGCGCGAAGTCAGCGCCGAGTTCGGCCTGCCCCTGATCGGCAAGGTTGCTGCCGGCAGCCCCATTCTTGCCGAGCAGAACGTGCTCAAGCACCCGGCCATCGATCCGCAGATGTTCAAACCTCGCGCCGATTACCTGCTCGAAGTGCGGGGCATGAGCATGCGCGATGCCGGCATCCTCGATGGCGACTGGCTTGCCGTCCACAAGCAGGCCACTGCGCAAAATGGCCAGGTCGTGATCGCCCGGCTGGGCGATGAAGTCACCGTCAAGCGCCTGAAGCAACGCGGCAGCCGGGTCGAACTGATCGCCGAGAACCCGGACTACAAGCCGATCGTGGTCGACCTCAAGCGTGATCCGCTGGCGATCGAAGGTATCGCCGTGGGCGTGATCCGACCTTCGTTGTAGCGCGCTCACCGCACCGCTCCGTCGCGCAGCACGGCTGCGCCACCCCCAACCTTCTTCTGAGAGGCGTCATGCGTGCCGCCACGGCCCTTCATTCGCTCTTCGATCATGCCGGCGCCCCGGCCGCAGCAGCACCAACGCGCCTGGATCACGCCCTATGGCGCGCCACCGATCTGCCCGCCGACGACACCACGCCCATCCTGGGCAGTGGCTTTGCCGCCCTGAATGCCGAGTTGCCGGGGGGCGGCTGGCCGCAAGGCCAGCTGATCGAACTGCTGCTCGACACCCCTGGCCTGGGCGAACTGTCGCTGCTGGCACCCGCGCTGGCGGCGATGAGTGCCGCGCAGCGGTCCTGCGTATGGGTCCTGCCGGTGCAGGAAAGCAAGCGCGCGGTCGCCCGCAGCGCCCAGCCGGCTCCGCTGCCTTACGCCCCCGCCCTGCAAGCTGCCGGCATCGATCCGGCGTACTGCATGTTCGTGCAGCCGGCGGCTCCGCGCGAAAGCTGGTGGGCGCTCGAACAGGCGCTGCGCGCCGGCCATCTGGGCGCGGTCATCGGCTGGCTGCCCGACGCCAGCGCCGGCGAGGCCGATTTCCGCGCGCTGCGCCGGCTGCATCTGCTGGCGGCGCAACACCGGGCGCTAACGGTTGTTCTGCGCTCGACCCGCCATGTCAATGCCCCCTCGCCCGCCGCGCTGCGCCTGCAGCTTGCCCAGCAAGACGGCCGGCTGCAGGTGCAGGTATTGAAGCGCCGCGGACGACCGCTGCTGGAGCCGATCGCCCTGCAGGTACATCCGGCCGCTTGGCGCAGCGCGCGGGTGGCGCCACCGATCGCCGCCGAACCGGTCGAAGTACCCGCCACGCTCGCCGACACCAGCGTGCAGGCAGCGCGCCCGGCGCAGCGCGAGCAGCGCTGGTCGCTCAAGGCCTTGTTCAGCCATTGAGCCGCGCCGTCCTCTCGCCCTCTTCTTGCCCAGGAAACCTCATGGCTTCGCTTGCCCATCACTTCCGCACCATGGCGTTCAACAACGCCTGGGCCAACCATCGCCTGCTGAAAGCCTGCGCGCAGTTGTCCGACGCGGCATTCGCCGCAGCCCGCGTGAGCTTTTTCCCGTCGCTGCAGGCCACGCTGAACCACAACCTCACCGTCGACTGGCTCTACGTCGACATGCTCGAGCGCAGCCAGCGCGGCGATCCTCCCAATCCGGCGCCCGGCCGCTTCTTCGAGCCCGAGGTGCCGCATGCCACCTGCGCCGGGCTGATCCCCGCCCAGCGCGCAGTCGATCAGCGGCTGATCGCGCTATGCGAGGCGCTGACCGACGCCACGCTCGACGGACCGGTGGAGTTGCCGCGCCACACCGGCACCTACACCGACCAGGTCTCGCGCATCCTGGCGCACCTGTTCCAGCACCAGATCCATCATCGCGGCCAGGCGCACGCCATGCTTGCCGGTACCGACGTGGCGCCGCCACAGCTCGACGAGTTTTTCTGCGCCAACGAAGCCGACCTGCGGGCGGCCGACTTTGCCGAACTCGGCTTCAGCGAAGCGCGCATCTGGTCCGCCGGCTGACACACCCGCAGACATGCAGGCGCGCGTCGTCCTGGCACCCGCTCAGCCACAGGCAGCTCGCCGGTACCCGCCTTGCTCTGCCAGAGCCGCATCGGGCGCGGCGTGGCACCGCCGCATGACGTTCTCCTCGCCGCCCGGCCCCGGACCGCTCCTGGCGTGACCGGATCACCCCCGCCGTGATGCCGCGCGCCGGATGCTGCCCTTCCGATCCTTGCCTGCCGTCCCATGGCTCTCTGGCTTGCCCTCGCCCTTCCCGCGCTGCCGCTGCAACTGGCAACGCGCGCGCTGCATGGCATGGGCGCAACCGGATCCCTGCCGGTCCCTGCCGTGGTCGTTACCGATGGCCCGGCGCAACGGCCGCTGGTCGCCTTCGCCAATGACAGCGCTCGCGCAGCCGGGGTCGCGCCAGGCCTGAAACTGGCCGCGGCTCAGGCGCTGGCGCGTGACCTGCTCGCCCTGCCCCGCCACCCCGAGCGCGAGGCCGCCGCGCTGCATGAGCTGGCCTGCTGGGGCTATCAGTTCAGCGCCGCCGTGGTCCCGCACGCAGCCCAGCGCCACCACGGCCTGCTGCTGGAGATCGGCGGCAGCCTGCGCCTGTTCGGTGGCCGCACGCTGCTGCTGCGTCGCCTGCGCGCTGAACTCGATGGCCTGGGCTATCGCGCGCATGCCGCCCTCGCCCCCACCCCGCGCGCCGCCTGGTGGATCGCGCAGGCGCGCGCGCAGGGCGGCGACGCACGCGATGCGCTGAGCAGCGATGCCCTCGCCGCCACGCTCGACCCGCTACCGCTGGCGGTCACCGGCTGGGAAACCGACACCCTGGCCACCCTCACCACCCTCGGCCTGCAGGCGCTGGGCGACCTGCACCGGCTGCCGCGCGCCGCCCTGCGCAAGCGCTTTGCCGCCACGCTGATTGCCGACCTCGATCGCGCCTACGGTCGCGTGCCGGATCCACAGCCGCCGTTCGTGCCGCCCGAGCACTTCGACGCCGGTATCGACCTGCCGGCCGACGTCATCGACAGCCAGCAGTTGATGTTCCCCGCGCAACGGTTGCTGCGCTCGCTCGAAGGCTTCCTGCGCGGGCGCGATGCCGGTGCCACCGAACTGGCGTTCAGCGCAGTGCATAGCCCCCGTCGCATGCAGCCGGTGCCGCCCACGCTGATCGCACTGAATCTCGCCGTGCCGGAACGCGATGCGCAGCGGCTGGGCAAGCTGCTGGCCGAGCGGCTCACGCGGGTCGCCCTGCCCGCGCCGGCGATCGCGCTGCGCCTGACGGTGGCGCATCTGCAGCGCTTTGCCGCGCTCAACGCCAGCCTGCTGCCACCCTCGCCCGGTGACGGCGCGCCCGGGCTCGATTGGCTCAAGCTGGCCGAAACGCTGCACGCGCGATTCGGCTCCGAGCGCGTGTTCCAGCTGCAGCCGGTCGACGATCATCGACCCGAGCATGCGCAGCGTGCGGTGGCCATCGGCCCCACGCCGCTCGACGTCGCGCCCGATCCTCAAGACGCCGCCGAGTTGCCGCCGCGCCCACTGCTGCTGCTGCCCACGCCGCTGCCGCTGCCCACAGCGCCGCCCCAGCACGCACCTGCCTACGCGGGTCCGCTGACGCTGATCGCCGGTCCCGAGCGCATCGAGGCCGGCTGGTGGGACCTGGGCTCGCCGGCGCAGGGGCAGCCGGGGCGCACCGTGCATCGCGACTACTTCATCGCCCGCAATGCGCGCGGCCAGGTGCTGTGGATCTTTCGTGAACTCGCCGCGCCGCGCCGCTGGTTCCTGCACGGATTCTTCGCATGACAAGCAGCGCCTTCGACGGCACCGACGACCCCGGCACCGGCTATGCCGAGCTGCATTGCGCCAGCAACTTCAGCTTCCTGCGCGGCGCCTCGCATCCCGAAGAACTGGTCGAGCGCGCGCTGGCGCTCGAGTACGCCGGCCTGGCGATCACCGACGAGTGCTCGTTCGCCGGCAGCGTGCGCGCCCATCTGGCCCTGCAGGAGTTGCGCGAGGCAGACGCTGCAGCGCGCGCCTTCAAGCTCATCCACGGCACCGAGCTGCAACTGACCGATGGCCCGCGCCTGGTGCTGCTCGCGCAGAACAGAGCCGGCTACGGCAACCTCAGCCAGCTCGTCACCCTGGCTC
The DNA here is from genome assembly GCA_022843955.1 of Burkholderiaceae bacterium. Classification (GTDB taxonomy): domain Bacteria; phylum Pseudomonadota; class Gammaproteobacteria; order Burkholderiales; family Burkholderiaceae_F; genus JALHMQ01. Next base: position 8,719 of record JALHMQ010000020.1, on the reverse strand, counting down.
GCCGTCAGGCCAGCAAGGGCAGCTATCGCCTGTCGATCGCCGACCTCCAGGCGCATGCCGACTGGCTGCAAGACACCCTCGCCCTGGTAGTCCAAACAAAATCGGCAAAATCGGGGTCAGATTCAATTAATCGAACTTCAGCGCGTCAACGCAAGGAAATTGAACCTGACCCCGATTTTTGTTGGTTGATGGCGCTGATGCCGGGACGGGTGTGGATCGCCTGCGAGCTGGTGCGCAGCGCCGACGACGCGCAGACGCTGGCGCGCCTGACCGCGCTGGCGCGACGGACCGGCCTGCCGCTGGTGGCCGCAGGCGATGTGCACATGCATGCGCGCGCGCGCAAGCGGCTGCAAGACGTGCTGACCGCGGTGCGCCACAAGACGCCGCTGGCTCAGGCCGGCCGGCGCCTGCTGCCGAATGCCGAGCGCTATTTGCGCCCGCGCTACCGGCTGGAGCGCATCTATCCGCCTGAGCTGCTGGCCGAGTCGCTCGCGATCGCGCAGCGCTGCACCTTCTCGCTCGACGAACTGCGCTACGAGTACCCGGAAGAGATCGTGCCGCCCGGCGAAACGCCGGCCACCTGGCTGCGCAAGGCGACTTATGACGAGGCCCGCGGCCGTTACCCCGACGGCATGCCGGACAAGGTGCGCAAGGCGGTCGAGCATGAACTGGCGCTGATCACCGACCTCGCCTACGAGCCCTACTTCCTCACCGTGTACGACATCGTCCGCTTTGCGCGCTCGCAGGGGATCCTGTGCCAGGGGCGCGGCTCGGCGGCCAACTCGGCGGTGTGCTACTGCCTCGGCATCACCGAGGTCGATCCGGCGCGCATGAGCGTGCTGTTCGAGCGCTTCATCAGCAAGGAGCGCAACGAGCCGCCCGACATCGATGTCGACTTCGAACACCAGCGGCGCGAAGAGGTGATGCAGTACATCTATGCCAAGTACGGCCGCCATCGCGCCGCGCTCACCGCCGCGCTGCATACCTACCGCCCCAAGGGCGCGCTGCGCGACGTCGGCAAGGCGCTCGGCCTGTCGCTCGACCAGGTCGACAAGCTCGCCAAGACGATGGCCTGGTGGGACGGTCGCCGCATCAAGCCCGAGCGCCTGCAGGAGGCCGGCTTCGACCCGGACAACCCGGTAATCGCACAGGTGGTGGAGCTGGCGCAGGACCTGGTGGGCTTTCCGCGCCATCTGTCGCAGCACTCGGGCGGCTTCGTCATCGCGCGCGAGCGGCTCGACCGCCTGGTACCGATCGAGAACGCAGCGATGGCTGACCGCACCGTAATCCAGTGGGACAAGGACGACCTCGATGCGCTCGGCCTGCTCAAGATCGACGTGCTGGCGCTGGGCATGCTCTCGTGCATCCGGCGCGCGCTCGATCACATCAATCGGTTTCGTGCAGACCAGGAGAAAACGTCACCCACGCTTCACGGAAACCCATCCCCACCCCTTCCCCCTCCCCTTGAAAGGGAGGAGAAAAATCGGGATGGCATGCGCCATCGATTCACCATGCAGGAGATACCCGCCGAGTGCCCGCGCGTCTACGACATGCTGTGCCAGGGCGACTCGCTCGGCGTGTTCCAGGTGGAGTCGCGCGCGCAGATGAACATGCTGCCGCGGCTGCGACCGCGCACCTTCTATGACCTGGTGATCGAGACCGCGATCGTGCGCCCCGGGCCGATCCAGGGCGGCATGGTGCATCCGTATCTGAAGCGCCGGCAGGGGCTCGAAGCGGTGACCTATCCGTCCGAGGCCGTGCGCGGCGTGCTCGAACGCACGCTCGGCGTGTCGATCTTCCAGGAGCAGGTGATGCAACTGGCGGTGGTGGCGGCCGGCTTCACGCCGGGCGAAGCCGACAAGCTGCGCCGCGCGATGGCGGCGTGGAAGCGCAAGGGCGGCATCGGCCCGTTCCGCGACAAGCTCCTTACCGGCATGCTGGCGCGCGGCTACAGCAGCGACTACGCCGAGCAGATCTACCGCCAGATCCAGGGCTTCGGCGAGTACGGCTTTCCGGAGAGCCACGCGGCGAGCTTTGCGCTGCTGGTGTACGTGTCGAGCTGGCTCAAGTGCCACCAGCCGGCCGCGTTCTGTGCCGCGCTGCTCGACTCGCAGCCGCTGGGCTTCTACGCGCCGGCGCAGATCGTGCGCGACGCGATGAATCACGGCGTCGAGATCCGGCCGATCGAGGTCACTGTCAGCCACTGGCACTGCACGCTGGAGCCTTCGCACCATGCGCCGCACACGCCCGCGCTGCGTCTGGGCCTGGCACTGATCAACGGCTTCAACGAGGATGCCGGCCTGCGGCTGGAGGCCGCGCGGCGCGACCGCCCGTTTGCCGACGTCGCGGATCTGGCGCTGCGTGCGCGTCTGAACCGGCAGGAGATCAACGCGCTGGCCGCCGCCGATGCGCTGGCGCCGCTGACCGGACATCGGCGCCAGGCGCTGTGGGCGACCCTCGGCCTCGACCCCGACGCGCCCCGCAGTGCGCCGCTGACCGCGCAGGCGCCGGCGGCCGAAGCGCCAGTCGACCTGCTCGCCCCGACTGAGGGCCAGGACATCGTTGCCGACTACGCGCACACCGCGCTCACGCTGCGCCGCCATCCGCTGGCGCTGCTGCGCGATCGCTTTGCCGCCATGCGGCTCGTCACCGCGGCCGATGTGTTCGCCGCCCGCCCGCGCCAGCGTATTCGCACCACCGGCATCGTCACCTGCCGCCAACGCCCCGGCACCGCCAGCGGCGTCACTTTCGTCACGCTCGAAGACGAGACCGGGGTGATGAACGTCGTGGTGTGGTCGAGCGTGGCGGAGAAGTACCGGCGCGAGCTGCTCGGCGCCACGCTGCTCACCGTGTATGGCCACGTGGAGCGGCTGGAGGCCAAGGACACGCCGGTTGTGCACCTGATCGCCCAGCGGCTGGTCGATCACTCGGCATTGCTCGGCGCTCTTGAGATCTCCAGCCGCGACTTCCACTGAGCCGCAGGCCGCGCGAAAGCGGATCAGTCGCGCGCGCTGTCGTGCAGCAGGTCGAGACGCCGGGCATAGCGCGCGTTGATCCGCTCCATCTCGAGCAGAACAAGGAAGTCGGCGGTATTGAAGTCGGGGTCCCATGCCGGCTCGCCACACACGCGCGCGCCGATCCGCAGATAGCCCTTGATCAGCGGCGGCACCTGAGCACGCGCCGGACGCTCGATGCGCTGGTGCGGAAACGGCAGGCGCGGGTAGGCGCGATACTCGATCGGCGTCAGGTGCCTGCTCACCTCGTCCCTGACCCAGGCCGCCGCCCCGCCGCCATCAGCCAGCGGAACACTGGCACAGCCCACCATGTAGCGAAACCGATGGTCCATCATGTAGCGGGCCAGCGCCGCCCACAGCAGCATGATGGCCGGACCGGAGCGGTAATCCCGGTGAACGCACGAGCGGCCGACCTCGATCATCTGCGGGCGCAGATGATCGAGCCTGCTCAGGTCGAACTCGCTGTCCGCATACAGGCGACCGAGAACGCGCGCCCGGTGCGGCGCAAGCACACGGTACGTGCCGACCACGCGCAACGTCTCTTCGTCACGCACGATGATGTGGTCGCACAGGGCGTCGTACTCGTCGACATCCAATCCGTTGCCGCCGCCGATGCGGGCACCCAACTCATCGGCGAACACCTTGTAGCGCAAGCGTTGCGCATCCTCGATCGCCAGTGGCGTGCGCGCCAGGCTCACGCTGAGCCTGTGCTGCGTGGCGCCAATGTCGGCGTCGAGACGCAATCCGGGGGACAAGTCGTTCATCGGGTGGTCGCTCAGTAAGGACATACCCGAAAGCTAGGGCGCCTCGATGACCTCGCGGTGAACGTCGTGCGACAGGAAGATGTCAGCGCGGCACGCGCACGACCGGCGTGCAGGCCGCAGACAGTGCGCGGCCGTCTTCGACGCGCGAAGGTCCAGCGCGGCGCCGCCCGCCGCGCGATCCGGCAAAGCAGACTAGGTCGGTCTAGGCGCGCGACGCCGGCGGCGGCGCATCGTCCGCAGCGAGTTCAGGCACCACCTCGGCGAGGATCGTGTCGAGCAGCTTCAGGCGCGCCGAGTAGTAGCGGTCGAGCCGCCAGTCGGCCATCAGTTCCAGCGCCAGGTCGAACGCGTCGAGGTCCAGGCTGTAGAGCTCGGCCAGCGGAAAGGCCTGTTCTTCAGCCAGCGCCGCGGCCAACCGACCCAGCACCTTCGCTTCGCGACTCGTGGGGTTCTTCTGCATGTACATGCGGACCTTCTTGATCGCGTTCATCGATTTCGCCCGGTTCGTGTTCGTTTGTCTCGTGGATTCTCAGCGTCAGCGCCCGCCCGCCGCGTGACCGTTGCGTGACATCCGCGTGACGTTGTCATCATGCAACGCCCGCTGCGGCAGCGCGGGGCACCGTCTTGGCCCGGCACGGTCATCGCGCCGTCACTCCTGAACGCTAGCGTGACGGCGATGCGTGATCGTTTCGATCCCCTGCAGCCAGCGTCGACACCCGCCGCCCCATCGTCGTCGCCGCATCAGCCCACGCCGCCAGCTGCACCGCACGGTCGCTATCGCACCATCTTCATCAGCGACACGCATCTGGGCACGCGAGGCTGCAAGGCCGAGTTCCTGCTGGACTTCCTGCGCCACACCGAGAGCGATACCTTGTACCTGGTCGGCGACGTGATCGACGGCTGGGCATTGCGCAAGGGCTTCTACTGGCCGCAGGCGCACAACGACATCGTGCAGAAGGTGCTGCGCAAGGCCCGCAAGGGCACGCGCGTGGTCTACATCCCCGGCAACCACGACGAGTTCGGGCGGCAGTTCACCGGCCTGGACTTCGGCGGCATTGCCATCCGCGAAGAAGCCGAGCATGCACTGCTCGACGGTCGCCGCTTGTGGGTCGTGCATGGCGATCTGGCCGACGGCGTAATCCGCCACGCCAAATGGCTCGCTCACCTGGGTGACTCGCTGTATGACATCACGTTGTGGCTCAACGCGCATGTGAACCGGCTGCGCGCGCGCCTCGGTCTGGATTACTGGTCGCTGTCGCAATACCTCAAGTACCGGGTCAAGAACGCCGTCGCCTTCATCGGCGACTTCGAACGCGTGCTGGTGCGGGAAGCGCACCGGCGGGGTTTCGATGGCGTCGTCTGCGGCCATATCCATCACGCCGAGATTCGCGAGGTCGACGGCCTGCTCTACTGCAACGACGGCGACTGGGTAGAGAGCCTGACCGCGCTGGTGGAAGACCTCGACGGCACGCTGCAGATCGTGCACTGGAACAAACGGCTGGCGACGCCGACCGAGTCGCCGGCCCATGCGCATGAGGAGGAGCTCATTGCGCCTGCGTTCCTTGCCCAGCACCAACCCGCGCGGCAACCCCAGGAAGAAATCGCATGAAGATCGTGACCGTGACCGACGCCTGGGTGCCGCAGGTCAACGGGGTGGTCAGCACGATCCAGGCGACCAACGCGCAGATCGAGCGTTTGGGTCATCGGGCGATCGTCATCGGGCCGGATGCGTTCTTCACGCTGCCATGCCCCGGCTACGACGGCATCCGGCTCGCCGTGCTGCCGTTCCGCGCCCTCGCCCAGCGCCTGCGCGCCGAACTGGCCACCGGCGAGGAAACAGCGATCCACATCGCCACCGAAGGTCCGCTGGGGCGCGCCGCCCGACGCTGGTGCCGCCGCCACGATGTGCCGTTCTCCACCGCGTATCACACGCGGTTTCCACAGTACCTGCAGGCGATGTTCCGCGTGCCGGAGTCCTGGACCTATCGGGTGCTGCGTGCGTTTCACCGCGACGCCGCGGTCGTGCTGGCGCCCACGGCCACGGTCGAAGACGAACTGCGGTCGCATGACTTCGGCAACATCGCGCGCTGGTCGCGTGGGGTCGACACCGAGCAGTTCCGGCCGGGCGCGCCAATGCGCCTTGACCTGCCCAAGCCCGTGTTTCTCTATGTCGGCCGCGTTTCGGTAGAAAAGAACGTCGACGATTTCCTCGCGCTCGATCTGCCTGGCACTAAGGTCGTTGCCGGCGTCGGCCCCGCGCTCAGTCGACTGACCCAGCGCTACCCGGATGCGCATTTCGTCGGCGTGCTGGCGAAAGACGTGCTGGCCACGCTGTATGCAGCGGCCGATGTGTTTGTGTTCCCGAGCCGGACCGACACCTTCGGCCTGGTGATGCTGGAGGCGCTCGCCTGCGGCACACCCGTGGCCGCCTATCCGGTGCAAGGTCCGGTCGACGTCCTCGGCAATGCGAACGTGGGCGTGCTGAGCGAGGACTTGCGCGCTGCCGCCTTGGCGGCACTTCGGATCGACCGAACCCTGTGCCGCGAGTTCGCGCTACGCAACGCCTGGGCCGTGGTGACGCGCGACTTCATCGCACTGCAGCGTCCGGTGCGCCTCGGCGGGGCGGTCGCGCTTGCCGCGTGACCAGGCGAGGTTTGCCCAGATGAGCAGCACTGAGTCGTCGCCAAATGCCGTGCATGACAGCCGCGCCCTGAAGGGCAAGCGCGGCTGGCGCCGCCTCATCAACGCCATGCGCTACTCGGCCGACGGTTTTCTTGCGGCCTGGCGCCAGGAAGATGCGTTCCGGCAGGAGGTCCTGCTCGCCGCCGTGATGATTCCGGTGGCGTTGGTGTTGCCGGTCACGATGGTCGAACGCCTGCTGCTGATCGGCACGGTGTGCCTGGTCCTGATCGTCGAACTGCTGAACACGGCGATCGAGGCGGCGATCGACCGCCAGAGCTACGACATCAACCCGCTTGCCAAGACGGCCAAGGATGTCGGCAGTGCCGCGGTCACGCTGGCGCTGGCGCTCGCCATCTTCACCTGGCTGAGCATTGTCGCGCCGCGCCTCGTCGTAGGACTGATAGGCACCTGATTGATGCGCTGCTGGCCGCGCGAACGAGAGATCCAATGACAAGGGCCCGCCGAGGCGGGCCCTTGAAGGACGCCGTTACGTCGATCAGCGAAGGCGACGGCGACGCAGCATGGCAAGACCGGTCAAGCCCAGGCCGAGCAGGGCAAGCGTGCCCGGCTCAGGCACTTGCTGACCCGGATCGCTGCGCAGGTACAGCGAGATATGGGAGAGATCGGGAATCCTGCCACCGTTGTTCTTGAACTCGATGTCCCAGGTGCCCGCCGTCGAGCCCAGCCCGAACGACTCACTGTCGATGAAGTAGGCGGCCCAGCGATCAGACCCCTTCAGGACGATCATCATGTCCATCGTCACCGGGACCGGCGAGGCAGGCGCCGGATCAGTGACCGTCAGGGAGAAGGTGCCCAGGGAGTTGTTGGTAGTGCAGAAGATAAACCAGCAGTTCGTGGTTCCAGACGCCGAAATCGACCAGTTCAGGCCCAGCAGCGAACCGGTCACGTCACCGCCACCATCCCGGTTGTCGCGCGCCATGGTCTGCCAGCCGCCACCCCACAGGTTGGCGTTGTTAACGGCCGTCAGCGAGTCATTGTTCGGGTTGGTGACGACGCCGTAGCAGTCATCGGCATTGCTGCCACGGAAAGTAACGTCACCCGTTTCCAGCCCGTCGGCATTGGCCGCTGGGTTCGGCAGCGCCGAGCAATAGGTCGGAGCCGCGTGTACCGCACCGATCCAGAGCCCACCCACCATCAACGCCGCAGACAGCATGTTCTTCATTGTCTTCACTGCTCTTCTCCCGAGGAAAGTTTCCCACAGTTAGAGAACGCAGAAAGCAGGCCATCCAAGTCGATTGCTTAAAAATCAACAAGTTAAGTTCTAAGATACCGCAGTGACGGGATGACCTGTAAACACCACCGACACCGTGTTTGCCACAACCGCGATACCGCAGGCAGCCCTGGCGAAGGTGCCGTCACGGCGGCGTGTCAGTGCACGGTCCGATCGAAGCTGAAGGATCCGTCGACAAAGTCCACCGGCACCACGTCCTTCGGCCCGATCCGCCCCTCGAGCACCAGCTTGGCGACCGGGTTCTCGATCTGCTGCTGGATCGCGCGCTTGAGCGGTCGCGCGCCGTAGACCGGATCGAAGCCGGCCTTGGCGATCTCCGCAAGCGCCGCATCGCTGACCGTCAGCACCATGTCCTGCGCGGCGAGGCGCTGCTCCAGCCGTTTGAGCTGGATCTTGGCGATCGACGCGATGTTCTTCTGGTCAAGCGCGTGGAACACGACGATCTCGTCGATACGGTTGACGAACTCCGGACGGAAGTTCTTGCGCACCTCCGCCATTACCGCGTCCTTGACTTCGTCGTATGGATGACCCGTCAGCCGCTGGATCTCGTGCGAGCCCAAGTTGCTGGTCATCACCAGCACGGTGTTCTTGAAGTCCACGGTGCGGCCCTGGCCGTCGGTCATGCGGCCATCGTCGAGCACCTGCAGCAGCACGTTGAAGACGTCCGGGTGCGCCTTTTCCACCTCGTCGAGCAGGATCACGCTGTAGGGCTTGCGGCGCACGAGTTCGGTGAGCTGACCACCTTCCTCGTAACCCACATAGCCCGGCGGCGCGCCGATCAACCGCGACACCGAGTGCTTCTCCATGTACTCGCTCATGTCGATGCGCACCAGGTGATCCTCGCTGTCGAACAGGAACTCCGCCAGCGCCTTGCACAGCTCGGTCTTACCCACACCGGTCGGCCCGAGGAACAGGAACGAGCCGTACGGCCGGTTCGGATCGGCCAGGCCGGCACGCGAGCGGCGGATCGCATCGGCCACCAGGCGCACCGCCTCGTCCTGCCCGAC
>JALHMQ010000019.1 GCA_022843955.1 Burkholderiaceae bacterium | reverse complement strand
TTTTGCTGGTTGCGGGGGAAGGATTTGAACCTTCGACCTTCGGGTTATGAGCCCGACGAGCTGCCAGACTGCTCCACCCCGCGGCAACTTGCTGCACGTGGCGTCTTGCAAAACAACCAAGGCCACTGCGTTGACAGACCGCGACTATACCTTGTTCGCAGTTCGATTCCAAACGACGAGGCGCGGCTGGGACCGCTAGTGCTGAGCGTTCGCCCGACAGTAGACTGCGACTTAATGCGCTCGCACCCTTCCCGTTTTTGTTCCACCTGTGGTCAACCGGTCACGCAGCGCGTGCCCGACGGCGACACGCGCGAACGCGACTGTTGCAACAGTTGCGGCACGATCCACTATGTCAATCCGCGCCCGGTCGTTGGCACGATCCCCATATGGAAGGACCAGGTCCTGCTGTGCAAACGGGCGATCGAACCCAGGCTGGGCTATTGGACTTTGCCAGCCGGGTTCATGGAGATTGGCGAGACAAGTGGCGAAGGTGCGGTTCGTGAAACCATGGAGGAAGCAGGCGCGCGCATCTCGCTCGGTCCTCTTTACACCATGATCGATGTCCCGCACGCCGAACAGGTGCACATCTTCTTCCGGGCGGAACTGCTCGACCTCGGATACTCGGCCGGGGTCGAGAGCCTCGAAGTGCGTCTTTTCACCGAGACGCAGATTCCTTGGCAGGACTTGGCTTTTCGCACGGTGGCCACCACGCTCGAGCTTTACTTCGCTGATCGCGCGCGAGGCGATTTCGGCACCCATACGCGCGAGATCAGCCATTCGAGCGCCCGCCCGGCACGATGATTCCATGGCTGCGCCCAGGCGCGCCGTTTCCGTCGGTGACTCGCGCGTTGCGCCAGCCCAACGGGCTCCTGTGCGCGAGCATCGATGTCACCGCCGACCGTCTGGTCGAGGCCTACCGATCCGGGATTTTTCCCTGGTATGGCCCGGGTGAACCGGTACTCTGGTGGAGTCCTGATCCACGCATGGTGCTGGTCACCGACGAGTTCATTGCCCGTCGGTCGCTTTGCAAGAAGCTTCGCTCGCTGGCTAAAGACGAGACGTGGCAGATCCGCATCGACACGTCGTTTGGCGCGGTGATGCGGGCCTGCGCAGAACCGCGCCCGGGCCAGGATGGCACGTGGATCACGGAACCCATCGTCAACGCGTATGGAACGCTGCACCGGCAAGGCTTGGCGCACTCCGTCGAGGTGTGGGATGGCAAGGCCCTGGTCGGCGGACTTTATGGAGTATCCATCGGACGCATGTTCTATGGCGAGTCGATGTTCACGCGGGTTGCGGATGCCTCCAAGGTTGCGCTCGCCACGCTGGTACGCCTCCTGCTTGCGGAAAAAGTGCCGGTGATAGACTGCCAGCAGAACACGTCTCACCTCGCGTCCCTTGGTGGCCGCGAGATTCCGCGGGTCGATTTCCTGGCCCATGTGGCAAAGGCGGCGCGGGAACAGCCGGTCGACTGGAAGCAGTACACCGCGACCCCGCTGAACCAGCTTCTTTCGGCGTATTGACGTGGCAAATCTCAAGGAATTGCCGTTTGCGGCGCTGCAGTTTTACGCAACGGCGCCCTACCCTTGCAGTTACCTGGATGCGAGACAAGCGCGCTCGCAGGTCGCCACGCCTGCGCACTTGATCAATGCCGACGTCTACAGCGAGCTCGTACGCATGGGCTTTCGCCGCAGTGGCATCTTCACCTACCGCCCGCATTGCGATGGCTGTCGTGCCTGCGTGCCGGTGCGGGTGCCGGTCGCCGACTTTGTCGCAAGTCGGAGCCAGAAGCGTGCGTGGCGGCTGCATCAGCACCTGATCACGCGCGTCGTCTCGCTGGCGTTCGACCATGAGCACTACGATCTTTACCTGCGCTATCAGTCGACCCGCCACGCCGGCGGCGGCATGGACAACGACAGCCGCGAGCAGTACTCGCAGTTCCTCCTGCAAAGCAAGGTAAACACGCGGTTGGTCGAGTTCCGCGATCCTGCGCCCCCTGCCGAAACTGATGCGCTTGGCACGCTGCGCATGGTGTCGATCATCGACGTGCTGGCCGACGGCCTGTCGTCCGTCTACACCTTCTACGACCCCGACCAGTCGCGGGCGAGCTACGGCACGTTCAATGTGTTGTGGCAGATCGAGCAGTGCCGGCTGCTGCAGTTGCCGTATCTCTATCTGGGCTACTGGATCGAGCAGAGCCCGAAGATGGCGTACAAGGCGTTGTTCAAGCCGATCGAACTGCTGCAACACGGCCGCTGGTTGCGCCAGCCTTAACCGCCGTCAGCGGGCCGTGCGACGCACACTGCCCGGCAGCGCAAGCGCTTTTACACTGCGCGCATGCTCTACGAACTGGCCCGTCCCTTCATCTTCAAGTTCGGCCCCGAAACGGCCCACGACCTGGCGTTCGGCAATCTCGCCCGCGCGCATCGGCTAGGCCTGACTCGCATCTTGCGACCGTGGGTGCCCGACGATCCAGTGGAACTGATGGGATTGCACTTTCGCAATCCCGTCGGTCTCGCAGCTGGCTTGGACAAGAACGCCGACTACATCGATGCGCTCGATGACTTCGGCTTCGGCTTCATCGAAGCCGGCACCGTCACCCCGCGCCCGCAGCCAGGCAATCCTCTCCCGCGTGCTTTCCGTCTGCCCAAGGCGAAGGCACTGATCAACCGGATGGGCTTCAACAACCTCGGGCTCGACCATTTCGTCGCGCAGGTTCAGGCAGGGGAAATTTTCAGCGCCCGTGGCGGCGTGCTGGGGCTCAATATCGGCAAGAACGCCGATACGCCGATCGAGCGCGCGCTGGATGATTATCTGCTCGGCTTGCGCGCGGTGTATCCGCTGCTACTGGAGCGGCCTGGCTATGTGGCGGTGAACATTTCCTCACCTAACACGAAGAACCTGCGCAGCCTGCAGGACGGCGGTGGACTGGAGAGCCTGCTCCGCGGACTGCGCGACGAGCGCAAGCGTTTGGCCGACCGGTTCGGCCGCGACGTGCCGATGGCCGTCAAGATTGCCCCCGACCTCGCGAACACCGACCTGCCGCGTATCGTCGACACCATGGTCGCGCACGGCGTCGACGCCGTGATTGCAACCAACACCACGCTGGCCCGCAATGCGGTCAGTGGCTTGCCCCACGCCGAGGAGACGGGTGGCCTATCAGGTGCACCTCTGCGCGAGCGCGCCACCGAAGTCATTTCCCTTCTCGCGCGACATCTGCAGGGCGCCTTACCGATCATCGGCGTCGGCGGCATCATGAGCGGTGCCGATGCCGCTGAAAAGATCCGCGCTGGCGCGGCCTTGGTGCAGATCTATACGGGCCTGATCTATCGCGGACCGGCTTTGGTCGGCGAGTGCCGGCGCGCGATCCTGGCACTGCGCGCAGGGCAGGCAGCGACGCAGCCCGCCGTCACAGGACAAGCGCGGCCTTAGCCCGGTCGTCGAACGGCCTGCGGCACCTGATGCGTCCCGCGACTGCCGACCGGTGCTTCATCGCTGTCTGGCCGGACGATGCGACCGCCCAGGAACTTGACGCGTTGGCTGCTCGGCTACATGTCAAGCATCCAGGCTCGCGCCGCGTGCGACGCCGGAATCTGCACCTGACGCTCGCCTTCATTGGACCGCTTCCTGGCGCACTTCAGGAGGCCGTCGCGCGGGACCTCGCAGCGGTCGACGTCGCGCCGTTCGCCTGGTGTATCGATCAACTGGGCATCTTCGTTGGTGCCCGTGTCCTCTGGGCTGCGAGTGCGGAGGAAGATCCTTCGCTCAACGCGCTCGCCGGGCGCGCCCGTTCAACACTCGATGCACTGCGAATCGACTATGACCGTCAGCCCTTCACGCCTCACGTGACCCTGCTTCGCAACTTGCCGCGCGTAGGCAATGCACCAGTCGTACCTGCGCTCGAACAACCGATTCGCTGGATGGTGCGACGTGTGGTCCTGCTCCGGTCCGTTGCCACGGCGGAGGGCGTGCACTATTCCGAACTCAGGTCCGCAGCCTGACCTAGGTGCGGCACTCGCCCGTTGCCTACCCTTTGGCGCGGATCAAGCAGGACGCTTGGCTTGATTGACGATCGATGCCCGCAGCAACGATCCTCGCCCCATGACAAATCTACTGAGTCTCGCCGGCCGCGCCGGCGAGAAGACTTGATGGGACCGCTGGCCATCACCTTGATCATGGCGGGCGCTTTGTCCGCCTTCTGCTGGCTGGCGTGGCACAAGCTGTCCGTCCTGTTTGGATTGCGCCCCGAGGTCCGCTGGGACGAGCCCACCAAGCGACTGGCGCGCGTACTCAAGCTCGGCTTGATGCAGACGCGCATGGTCGCGATGGAGCCTGGCGCCGGTTTGATCCATGCGGCGATCTTCATCGGCTTTCTCGTGCTGTTGGTACGCAAGGTGCAGTTGATCGTCATCGGCTACTCGCCGCACTTTGTCTATCCCGGGGTGCTTGGCGGTGCTTACGCCTCGCTCAAGGACCTGGTCGAGCTGATCGTGGTCATCGCAGTGTCGCTGGCGTTCTGGCACCGCTTCGTGATACGGCCGCGTCGGCTGGAGCCGAATCGCGAAGCGACGCTGGTGCTGTCGTTGATCATGGCGATCATGCTGACGGACTTCGCCTTCGACGGTTTCCGCTTCGCCCTGCTGGCACCAACGGTCGAGGGCATCGCTCACGAGCGCTCATTTGCGTTCGTCGGCAGTGCCATCGCTGCCATGTTGAGCGGTCTGCCGCCGTCCACGCTGGAAGCGGGCATGCACGCGTTCTATTGGATCCAGTTGCTGACCGTCTTCAGCTTCCTCGTGATCCTGCCCACCGGCGAACACTTTCACATCGTTACCGCCCTGCCTGCGCTCTTCTTCGGGCGCACCACGCCGCTGGCGCGGGTGCCCTCCGTGGATCTCGAGAAGGCCATGGCCGACGACGCGGGCGATGACATGCGCATCGGCATCCGCACAGCCGCTGATCTGAGCTGGAAAGACGGTTTTGACGCCTTCACCTGCACCGAATGCGGGCGCTGCAAGGACGCCTGCCCGACCTTCCTGACTGGCAAGCCACTGGCGCTGAAGTGGGTGCACGACAGCGTGAAGAAGCATCTGCTCGCAGAAGGCAATGCGTTGCGCAAAGGCAAGTCCGCCGACCTACCCGCGCTGGTTGGCAATGTCATTGGCGAGGACACGCTGTGGGCATGCACCACCTGCGGCTACTGTGAGCACGCCTGTCCGATCGAACTGGAGCACCTGGGCAAACTCTTCGGACTGCGCCAGCACCAGGTGATGATGGAAGGCACTTTTCCGCACGAGCTTAAGACCGTCTTCGATGCCTATGAGAGCCAAGGCAATCCGTGGGGCTTGCCCGCTGATACGCGGGGCGACTGGGCACAGGGGCTGGACGTGCCTGTGCTCACGTCAGCCGAGCAGGCACGCGACATCGACTGGCTGTTCTACGTCGGCTCGGCGCAGTCATTCGACGATCGCGGGCGCAAGGTGGCCCGCGCGTTCGTCCGCTTGCTGCAAGCCGCCGCCGTGCGCTTTGCGATTCTTGGTGCGGCCGAGGGGTCCACGGGCGAATGCGTACGACGTGCCGGTAACGAGATGCTGTTCCAGAGCCTGGCGCAGTCGCTGGTTGAAACGCTCAACGGCTTGGCGGTGACCCGCATCGTCACCTGCGACCCGCATGCCTTCAACTCCCTGAAAAACGAGTACCCGGAGTTCGGCGGCACGTGGGAGGTCGTACACCACACCCAGTTGCTCGACCAATTGATCGCCGCGGGCCGGCTCAAGCCGCTGGCTTCCAACGAGCGTGTGATCTACCACGAGCCCTGCTATTTGGGCCGTCACAACGCCGAGTACGACGCGCCGCGGCGCGTTCTGGCGCAACTGACGCGCGATACGCCGTTGGAATTCGATTTGAACCGCGCCAAAGCGATGTGCTGCGGCGCTGGCGGCGCTCGCTTCTGGATGGAAGAGACGATCGGGACCCGCATCAACGTGCTGCGCGTGGAGCAGGCCCTGGAGAAGCAACCGCGCATCATCGCCACCGCCTGCCCATACTGCGCCACGATGATCAGCGACGGGCTGGCCGATCTGGGTCGAGCCGGCGACGTGCAAACCAAGGACATCGCCGAACTGATGGCCGACGCCCTCGTCCCGACCTAGATAGGGAAGCGGCGAGAGGCGGACCTTCGATCAGGTCCGCTTGCTGACGCGATACATCTCCATGAACGTCTTGCCAGTACGCGACGCGGGCAGATCCCGATGGTCGGTCCAGCCACCTGCCAGCGGCATGGAACGGATGCGGGCCTTGTCGCCTCCCATCCACTTCAACACCCTCGCCGCGACCCGGCTGCCAGCGCGATACAGCGAGGGATTGCGCGCTGCCCAACCCCAGCCCATCAGCGCGGCGCGCTCGTACCACGGCCGCAGCCCGCGATCGAACTGCTTTTCGCGCAATTTGCGCAGCAACTCAGGCAGCGGAATCTTTACCGGACAAACCACCTCGCACTGGCCGCACAGCGTCGCTGCATGCGGCAGATCCAGTGCATTCTCGATGCCGGTGTAGCTCGGGGTCAGCACCGAACCCATCGGCCCGGGATACACCCACCCATAGGCGTGCCCGCCGATCTTCTGATACACGGGGCAGTGGTTCATGCAGGCGCCACAGCGGATGCAGCGAAGCATCTCCTCGAAGTCGCCGCCCAGCAGGCCGGTGCGTCCGCCATCGACGATCACGTAGTACATGTGCTCCGGACCGTCGAGTTCACCGGCGCGGCGCGGACCTGTCAGCAGCGAGAAATAATTGGAGATCGGCTGCCCGGTGGCTGAGCGCGGCAGCAGTCGCATCAGTGTTGCCACGTCTTCCAGCGTGGGCAGGATCTTCTCGACCCCGGTGATCACCACATGCACCTTGGGCGGCATGATCGTGCACATGCCCTCGTTGCCCTCGTTCGTCACGAGCGCCACGGTGCCCGTCTCGGCAATCAGGAAGTTGCCGCCGGTGATGCCCATGTCGGCGGACAGGAAGTGACCGCGCAGCACCTGCCGCGCCTCGCCGGTCAGGTCCGTGATTTCGGTCTTGCGAGCGGTGCCGTGGATGCGGGCAAACAGATCCGAAATCTCTTCCTTGTCCTTGTGGATGACCGGCGCAATGATGTGCGACGGCGCCTCGTTGTCGTTGATCTGCAGGATGTACTCACCCAGATCGGTTTCCACCGGCTGGATGCCTGCCCGCGTAAGCGCCTGGTTGAGGCCGATCTCCTCGGAGACCATCGACTTCGACTTGATCGCCTTCTTCACGTCGTGCTTGCGGCCGATCTCGACGATCAGTTCGCACGCCTGCTCGTGCGACTCCGCATACAGGACGGTGACGCCGCGCGCAGTAGCGTTACGTTCGAACGTGTCGAGCCAGACGTCCAGACGGGACAGCGCTCGATTGCGCCTCTCCACGGCAGCATTGCGCGTCGCCTCGAAGTCCTCGATCTCGACAATCGCCGCAGCGCGCGCCGTAACGAACTTGTCAGCGAGCTTGCGCAGGTTCTTCTGCAGCCGCACGTCGGCTAGCTTCATCGCTGCCCGGGACTTGAAGTGCATCGCCTGGGTCTGCATCACGCATCTCCCGCGAGCACTTGCGCCACGTGCAGAACGCGCGTCTTCTCGTCGCCACTTCGGCGCAGCTTCCCCTCGATGTTCATCATGCACCCGAGGTCGCCGAGCACCACCGCGTCGGCGCCACTGGCCTGGATGTTCTGGCATTTCTCGCCAACGATGGCAGCCGAGATGTCGCCGTACTTCACCGAGAACGTGCCTCCGAAGCCGCAGCACTCCTGCGCCTTGTTCATCTCGGTCAGCTCAACGCCGGGCACCATGGTCAGCAGCTTGCGCGGTTGCTCCTGAATACCCAGGTAGCGCAGCCCGCCGCATGAGTCGTGATAAGTGATCTTGCCCTGGAAGCGCGAATCCAGCGAGTTCACCTTGCATACGTTGACGAGGAAGTCGGTCAGTTCGAAGGTCTTGGCGGAAAGCGCATCGAACCGCCCACGCAAGTCCGGGTCGTGGCGGAACATCTCGACGTAGTCGCCCTTGATCGACGCGCCGCAGGACCCGGACGGCAGCACGACATAGTCGAACTCTTCAAAGGCCTTCAGCACGTTGATTGCGAGCGCCCGCGCGGTTTCCGCGTCGCCCGAGTTATAGGCAGGCTGCCCGCAGCAAGTCTGCCGCTCGGGCACCTCCACGGTGCAGCCGGCGGCCTCGAGCAGCTTGATGACAGAAAAGCCGATCTCAGGACGGACAAGATCGACGAGGCAGGTGACGAACAGACCAACGCGCATGAGATTTTCTGCCCTTCAGTTTGCTGCGCCGCATCAGGCGCAAAGCGATATGCAGATGACAACGCTACCCGCGGTATGCCTCTGATCTGCTTGCTCGACGGCGCTTCTCATGCCGTGATATAAAACCTGCCAGCTCAACTTTGCGCGCCGCACCATGAATGAAAAATCGGTTGCAGAGCCCGCCGCCAGCCGCGACAAGACGGCCATTCAGGTCATCGAACGCATGATGAAGCTGCTTGATGCGCTCGCTGCCCACGCGGATCCAGTCAGTCTCAAGGAACTGTCCCTGACGACCAGTCTTCACCCGTCGACGGCGCATCGCATCTTAAATGACATGGTGGTCGGGCGATTTGTCGATCGCGGCGAGCAGGCAGGTACTTACCGCCTCGGCATGCGCCTGCTTGAGCTCGGCAATCTCGTGAAAGCACGGCTGTCGGTACGTGAAGCCGCACTGGAGCCGATGCGGGAGTTACATCGCAAGACCGGTCAGACCGTCAACCTGTCGGTGCGACAGGGCGACGAGATCGTGTACGTCGAGCGCTCCTACAGCGAGCGATCCGGCATGCAGGTGGTGCGCGCGATCGGCGGGCGCGCCGCGCTGCACCTCACCTCCAGCGGCAAGCTATTCCTCGCGCACGACGATCCCCGGCTCGTGCGCAATTACGCAACCCGCACAGGACTGTCCGGCCACACTCGCAACAGCATCACCGATCTGCCGAAGCTGGAGCGAGAGTTGTCGATGGTGCGCGCGCGCGGCTTTGCGCGCGACAACGAAGAGCTGGAACTGGGCGTGCGCTGCATCGCTGCGGGTATTCGCGATGATTCCGGTCGGCTCGTCGCAGGGCTGTCGGTCTCCGCTCCTGCGGAGCGCATGCAGGACGACTGGATCGAGGATCTGCTGAACACCGCCGGCCGCATTTCAGCCCGCTTGGGACACGGTGCCGACGGCGGCGCCATGGTGGCCTAGGCGGACTTTTGGTTGGTCTTCAGCGACGTGCCCAGCGCGGACACGCGAGGCTAAAGCTGAGGGGCGACGTCTGCGGCGAGTACCGGGATGGTGGGTTTGGACTGAGTCGCCGCCCTGGCGACCAACCAGTCCCGAATCCGCTGTGCATCACCAATGCGGGAGTACTTGCCCACCGAATCGAGCAGCACCATGACCACGCGCTGCCCGTCGACCACCGCCGAAATCACCATGCAGCGGCCCGCAGCACTGATGAAGCCCGTCTTCTGCAAGCCGATGTCCCAATCGGGGTTGCTGATCAGACGGTTGGTACTTCCATAGCGCACTACCCTTTTGCCTACGGACAGCGCCAGCTCCGTATCGACGGAGTAGTCACGAATCACATCGTGCTCGTAGGCGGCCTTGACCAGCCGCACCAGATCGGACGGACTGGATCGGTTCTGCGCCGACAGCCCGGTCGGGTCGGCGAAGCGCGAGTCATGCATCCCGAGTAGCTGCGCCTTGGCGTTCATCGCCTCAACGAAGCTCGACACACCGCCTGGGTAGGTACGCCCGAGCATCTGCGCCGCGTGGTTCTCCGAGGACATCAAGGCCAGTTGCAGTGCCTGGCCGCGGGTCATCTTCACGCCGGGCACCAAGCGCGAACGAACGCGGTCGATGGTGCGATCGCTGCGCGTAACAACCAGTTGCTCATCGAGCGGCAGCCCGGCCTCGACTGTGACCAGCGCTGTCATCAGCTTGGTGATCGACGCGATCGGCAGGATGGCCTCGGGGTTCTTTTCGAACAGGATCTCGTCCGTGTCCTGGTCAACGACATAGGCGACCGAGGAGCGCAGTTCCAGCGGGTCGGCGACCCGGTGCAGGCCGGCGATCTGCCCCTCGCTGGGACGGAGCGGACGCCGGACCACAGAGCGCCGCTGCTTTTTGACAGTGCTTTTGGCCGTGCTGGTGCGGACCGATTTCTTTGCCGCAGCAGCGCGGTTTGACGCGGACGTCTTGGCGACGGGGTTGGCAGCGGTGCGTGGCTGCGCAGTGGCTGGTTCAGTTCGTCGCGTCTGCGCGTCGACCACGCCTGTCGCGACCGCCGCCGCCAACGCCAGAGCCACCCCGCATGCTCGGATCAAGTCTCTTCCCCCTCGGCGAGCGTTTCCGTTGAACCGCTCGCGCTTGCCTGTCAGGTCTCACCTATGCACCGACTATCGTCGGTTCACACGCGTTCGTTCGGTTGATCAATCAGCTTACGCACCAGCTTTCCTGGCGTTCACTACGCAGTCGCGGATCAGAGCGTTGCATGCATTCGACCAACAGTTGAACATTGCAGCGCAAGCGCATGATTCTACTGAGCTTCACGAGACGGTAAAGGTATTTGTGAGCCTGAATGCGCAAACTTCGGTCTGCGCCTACACCAGAGGTGGGATGCGTCCCTCATCCCTCAGGTCGACCTGGCTCAGTGGGCCGCGATCGCCGCGGCAATCGCTTGACCGAGCTCGAACGTGCTTGCCGTGCCCCCTAGGTCACGCGTCAGCGGCGCGTGTCCTGCGCCAGCTGCTAACACCGACTCGATTGCCATCATGACCGCAGCTGCCGCCTCGGCATGACCCAGGTGATCGAGCATGAGCGCCCCAGACCAGATCTGGCCGATGGGATTTGCCAGCCCCTTCCCGGCGATATCGGGCGCCGAACCATGAACCGGCTCGAACAAGGACGGCCACAGCCGCTGCGGATTGATGTTGGCCGAAGGCGCGATCCCGATCGTGCCGGTGCACGCGGGCCCCAGGTCCGACAGGATGTCGCCGAACAGGTTGGAGGCCACCACGACATCGAAGAACTCCGGCCGCTGCACGAAGTGGGCGGTCAGGATGTCGATATGGAACTTGTCGACCTGCACGTCAGGAAAGTGGGCGGCCATGGCTTCGACGCGTTCATCCCAGTACGGCATGGTGATGGCGATGCCGTTGCTCTTGGTCGCCGAGGTCAGGTGGCGGCGCGGCCGTTTCTGAGCCAGCTCGAAGGCGAACTTGAGCACGCGATCGACGCCGACCCGCGTCATCACCGTCTCCTGCAGCACGATCTCGCGCTCCGTACCTTCGAACATGCGGCCACCTACGGACGAGTACTCGCCTTCGGTGTTCTCGCGCACCACGAAGAAGTCGATCTCGCCTGCCTGCCGCGGCTGGCCTTGCCGGTTGACCAGTGGCGAGCGCACACCGGGCATCAGCTTGCACGGACGCAGGTTGATGTACTGATCAAACTCGCGACGGAACTTCAGCAGCGATCCCCACAGTGACACGTGGTCGGGCACGGTGGCAGGCCAACCCACGGCACCGAAGAAGATGGCGTCATGGCTACCGATCCGGTCCTTCCAGTCGGCCGGCATCATTTCGCCATGCCGGGCGTAGTAGTCACAACTGGCGAACTCGAAGTGATCGAAGTGCAGGTCGATGCTGAAGCGGCGGGCGGCCGCCTCCAGCGCCCGTACACCCTCGGGCATGACTTCCTTGCCGATGCCGTCGCCGGCGATCACCGCGATCCTGTGGGTCGACATGTCAGCTGCTTTCTTCATTCATCTTCATTGATCGAGGAAGCGCGCAAAACCGGCCACGGGTTCGCGTGCGGTCTCCAGCCCGTTCTCCACCTTGCTCAGGTCCGCATGGCCGAGCGACATGCCGCAAACCACCATCTCGTTGTCGGGCAGAGCGAGCTGAGCGCGAATGACACGATGGAACTGGGTGAAGGCGGCCTGCGGGCAGGTATCGAGTCCGCGGGCACGCGCCGCGATCATGATGTTCTGGAGGAACATGCCGTAGTCGAGCCAGCTGCCCTGCTCCATGATGCGATCGATCGTGAAGATCAGGCCGATGGGCGCATCGAAGAACTTGTAGTTTCGTCCATGTTGCGCGTGCATCCGCGCCTTGTCGTCGCGACCGATGCCGAGCAGGCCGTACAGGTCCCAGCCAATCTTGCGGCGACGGCCCAGGTACGGCTCGACCCAGCGCGTCGGGTAGTAGGCGTACTCCTCGGTGTGCAACTGCCGCTGCTCCGGGTCATCGTAGGCCGCAGTGACAGCGTCGGACAGGCGCTGGCGTGCTTCTCCGGTCAGCACCGTCACCTTCCACGGCTGAGTATTGGTGCCCGACGGTGCCCGCGCGGCAAGGCTCAGGATCTCCGCGATCACATCGCGCGGCACCGGCGTAGGCAGGAAGGCGCGGATCGATCGCCGGGACGTGATGGCGTGGTCAACGATCGCGGCGGGTCCGGCGGGACTGCGGTCGCTCAGGGGCATGCGTGGATCCTTTGCAGGGCGTCGCGCAGCGGCGCAGACAGCGCAGCCGGCTTGCGCGAGCGTCGGTCGACGTAGACGTGGATGAAATGGCCTTGCGCACTGGCAAGGTCGGCGCCGGTGGCGAATAGACCGATCTCGTAGCGGACACTGGAGCTGCCGATGCTAGCGACGCGCAACCCGGCGTCGATCGCCTGCGGAAACGCCAGTTCGTTGAAGTAGCTGCAGCGTGTTTCAACCACCAGCCCCACCACTTCGCTGCGCTCGATATCCAGCGCCCCGCTGCGGATCAGGTACTCGTTGACCACCGTGTCGAACCAGCTGTAGTAGACGACGTTGTTGACGTGCCCATACACATCGTTGTCGGCCCAGCGGGTCTGAATCGGAAGGAAGTGCCGGTAGCTCGATCGGGCATCGGGCTGGGCGCGGCCGGTCAACGGGGTTCTCCTTGATGCTTGAAACAGTCGGCCGGGCCGTCAGCGCGACCGACGTACGACCGCCGGTTGACGGACGACCAGTGCTACGCCCGAGATCGTAACAAGCATGCCGACGATCGCCATGATGCCAAGCCGTTCGTCGAACATCGCCCAGGCCATCAGCGCGGTCACCGCCGGGACGAGGTACATGTAGCTCGTCACGCGCGTTGCCTCGCCGTGGCGGATCATCATGAACAGCAGCGAGATGCCGCCGCCGGTGAGCACGAACACCGACCACAGCATGGCCGCGACCACCTGCGCGTTCCACTCGATGCGAAACGACTCAAACACCAGCACGAACGGCAGCGTCACCAGAACACTCGCGGCGAACTGCACCACCTGACCGGTGCGCAGGTCAAAGTGGGGAGTGAACCGCTTCTGGTACAGCGTGGCAGCAGTGATGGCCAGCAATGACAACAACGTCAGGGCCACCGGTCCCCAGCCGACCTGCGGGCCACCCAGTTTGTTCGACACCACCAGCACCACGCCGGCCAGGCCCAACGCCAGCCCCAGCCACTGGATCGCCCGCACACGCTCGCCGAGCAGGGGGCCGGCGACGGCGGTCAGGACCGGCTGCAGATTGACGATCAGGGCCGCCATCCCTGCCGGCATGCCCTGCTGCACGGCGACCCAGACGCCCCCCAGATAAATCGCCTGGATGCCGATCCCGGCGACCGCCAGATGCAGCACCTCGGCCCGGCTGGCCGGCCAGCGCGCCCGAAACACCAGCGCCAGCGCCGTCATCAGGACGATCACACCGACATAGCGCAGGACCAGGAAGCTCAATGGCTCGGCATACGGCGCAGCGGCCTTGGCGGCCACATAGCCGCTCGCCCAGATGACGATGAACAGCGCGGGCGCATAGCGCACCCAGCGCGCGCGTCCCTCGGGAGGCGCGGTCATGCCGCGTTGACCGCTTGCGACCGGCCGTGCCACAACGCCAGGGCGGCCTGCACCGTGTTCAAGTGGACTGCCACCGTGGTCGCGATGTCGCGCCCATAGCCACCCGCCATCGTGACGGCGATCGGGACACCGAGTTCCACGGCGAATGCGAAGACGCGCTCGTCGCGGGTTCGCATGCCGGCGGTCGTCAGGTGCAGCTTGCCGAGTCGATCGCCTTCGTGCGCATCTGCCCCAGCGACGTAGATCAGCAAGTGCGGCTCGAATCGCTCCCGCAGTTCGCGCAGCGCAGCGTCGAGCGCAGCAAGGTAGGCGTCGTCGCCGGTGCCGTCGGGCAACGCGACATCCAGATCGCTGGTCTCCTTGCGAAACGGAAAGTTGGAGGCACCGTGCAGCGACAGGGTGAACACGGTCCGGTCATCGGCAAGGATCGACGCCGTGCCGTTGCCCTGGTGCACATCGAGGTCGACGATGGCAACCTGCAGCGGGCCCTGCGCACGGCGACCCGCTTCGGCCTGCACGAGGCGGGCAGCGACCGCGGCGTCGTTGAAAACGCAATAGCCCTGCCCGCGATCGCGATGCGCGTGATGGGTGCCGCCGGCCAGGTTGACGGCCACCCCATCTCGAAGCGCCGCCCGGCAGGCCGCGATCGTTGCCCCGGTGGACCGTCGCGACCGCTCGACCATTTGCGGCGACCAAGGAAAGCCGATGGTCCGCTGCTCGGCCATTGTCAGGCGGCCGAGGACGACCCGTTCGATGTAGTCAGGGTCATGCGCCAATGCCAGTTCGCCATCGGTCGCGGCGGCCGCCTCAACCAGTTGCACGTTCGGCAATGCGGCGACCCGTTCACGCAGGGCCGCGTACTTGGACATCGGGAACCGGTGATCCGGCGGTAGGGGCAGGACGAAGTGATCGCTGTAATGGGCGCGCAAGTGAAACCTCCGCGAGCAGTGTAGGTGCCTTGGCCGGCCGTCCCTCACCACACGCCGGCCGGCACCCTGCCCCCAGCCTGGAAGTGCGGCGCGAGCCGACCTGGACGGGCCTTAGACCCCAGGTCCAACCACTTTGCCCGGAAGTTGCCTACGTACTGCTGCGACGCAGCAAAAAGTTCTTGACAGCCAGATTCTGCTTCGTAGAATTCGTTTGGTGCGTTGCAACAAACGCGAGTCGTCCGAATCCCGACTCTTTCTTTCCAACTGCAAAACCAATGAGGAGCCTCACCATGATCACCACCCCCGCCCAGTTCGCCGAACTCAACAAAACCCAGCTCGACGCCCTGTTCGCGCTGTCGCACACGATGTTCGATGCCACTGAGAAGCTGGTCGACCTGAACCTCGCAGCCGCCAAGGCCACGATGGAAGAATCCGCCGAGCGCGCCACCGCGCTGATGGGCGCCCGTGACGTGCAGGAACTGCTCGCCATGACCGGCGGCCTGGCTCAGCCTGCTGTCGAGAAGATGGTCAGCTACAGCCGCACCGTGTACGGCATCGCCAGCGGCGCCGGCGCGGAAGTGTCGCGCATCGTCGAGACCCAGATCGCCGACGGCAACAAGAAGGTCACCGACATGGTCGACTTCGCTGCCAAGAACGCGCCGCAAGGTTCGGAGCCGGCCGTCTCGATGCTCAAGAGCGCCGTGGCCGCAGCCAACACCGCCTATGACACGTTCAGCAAGGCCAGCAAGCAGGCCGTCGACATGGTCGAAAGCAACGTTGCCGCCGCCACGTCGGCCACGATGAAAGCCGCCGCTGCTGCCAATGACGCCGTCAAGGTCAAGGGCAAGAAAGCCGCCTAAGTTTCTGCGGCTCGCTAGTCCCCGCCGGATGACGCGTATCGCGCGTCATCCGAGGGTCGAGTCGTCCAAGAGGCAGGCATTTGCGCTGCGTCAGATCGACCTACTTGTCTCACCGTGAAGATTCGAGCGACGAATGATTGGGTTCAACGTAAGGTGACGTTGACCTGAATTGATTGTCTCCTTGGCACCATGTGTCCGGTCACACCCGGACCCCTTCTGTCTCCTCCTAGGTGGTGCTTTCCAGGGCCCGGCGCTTGACGGGCTCTATTTTTGTGGGTCAGATCCGCTGCGACTCCACCGCCAGCGCACGCACACCCTCTTCAATGATGGCGAACGCGCCGTCAACCAGCTCGACCGGCCCCTTCACGCCAAGTTCGATGTGCCGCCGCGCCGGCCGGCCGTCTCGACCGTCGCCCACCGACGGCAGCGAAAACGCCTTGACCGCGCTGAACTTCGCCTCCACGGCCTCCATCAGCGGCACGATCAGCGACTCGGCGGTCTCGAATACCAGCATGGACCGCTCGGCCTGCGGCGCGAGGTTGAAGCAGGCGGCGTAGTGCGTGTCCAGCACCCATTCGATCATCGGCCACGCCATCACCGGAAACCCGGGCATGAACCAGTGCCGTCGAATGCCGAACCCCGGGATGCGGTTGAACGGATTGGGAATGATCATCGCGCCCTGCGGAAACGCGCCCATCTGCAACCGCTGGCGATTCTCGCGGGTCGTCATGTCGGCCGAGCCACGGCCTTCCGCTGCCATATCGATGCAGCGCTGCGTGATGAGTTGCTCGGCTTGCGGATGCAGCACCAAGGGCACGCCGAGCGCGGCCGCCGCCGCCTGCCGCGTGTGGTCATCCGGCGTTGACCCGATCCCGCCGCAGCTGAACACCACCTCATCCGAGTCGAGCGTCCGGCGCAGCGCGTGCGTGATCGTGTCGCGCTCGTCAGGCAGGTACTGCGCCCAGGACAGCCTCAAGCCACGTGCTGCCAGCAGCGAGATCACCTTGACGAAGTGCTTGTCCTCCCGCTTGCCGGACAAGATCTCGTCGCCGACGATAAAAAGACCGAAGCGCGGCGCGTGTGACGTCATGTTCATGGTATCTCCGCGCGTGCCAGCCGCTTGAGGCCGAGCCATTGTTGCGACCAGAAGCCGTCGCCGTAGTCGCGCCCGGAACCCGCCGGCCCCGGAAGCTGGTCGCGGATCCCGGTCGGCTCGACCGCCGGCCGATAGTCAGCCGTCTTGAACAGCACGTCCCACACGGGCAGCAGCACGGCGAAATTGCAGCCGGCTCGGCTGCCTTCGTGGCCGAAGCCAATCGCGTGGTGGCGCCGGTGGAACAGCGGACTGACGAACACGCGCCCCAGGGGCCCGAACGACCAGGCCAGATTGGCATGCTGCAGGCTCTGCAGAACGCGGGCCGCGATCACCAATGCCACGAACTGGCCGGGCTCGACGCCAATGGCCAGCGCCACCGCCGCCTTGACCAGGTCGACGATCACGTCATCGAGCAGATGGTTGCGGTCGTCCGTCCAGAAGGACATCTTGCGCTGCGAGTGATGCAGCGCATGAAGTGCCCACCACCAGCGCAGGCCGTGCTGGCCGCGATGCAGCCAGTAGTCGAGAAGGTCGAGGACGACCAGATAGAGCAGGAAGCTGACCAGCGGGATGTCGGTCACACCGGGCCACACAGCGTCGAGGGCGAAGGGCGTGAAGTCCAGAGCACGCAGCCCCTGTGCCGCCTGATCGAACAGCGGAGTCAGGATGACAAAGGCCGCCAGCGGGAACAAGCCGAGTCGATGCAACAGCGTGTAGATCACATCGACCCCGGTGCCGCCCCGGTCCGCCCAGCGCTCGGCCGGAAAACGCGCTTCGAGCGGGCGCAACAGCAGGAAAAGGATCACGACCTGCGCGGCGCCCAGCAGGAACCATTCGGTTGCGCTATAGGCGTCCTCCAGATGAGCCATCCAGCCCATCTGATAGATGACAGGCTGCACGACCGTCTCGAACAGCCAGGTCTGGGCAGCATCGAAGCCGCGTTGCAGGGTGTCG
Organism: Burkholderiaceae bacterium; assembly: GCA_022843955.1. Taxonomy (GTDB): domain Bacteria; phylum Pseudomonadota; class Gammaproteobacteria; order Burkholderiales; family Burkholderiaceae_F; genus JALHMQ01. Next base: position 76,930 of record JALHMQ010000019.1, on the reverse strand, counting down.
AGCATCATCGACCGAGGTTCAGCGTGGGATCAGGACGCAGGCTTGGCCGCCGGCCGCGTCGGCGAGATCTGCCGCGCGACGTTGGGCGGCACCGCAAACTGCGGATGCTCGCGCAGGGTTTGCAGGCACAAGCCGCGCTTGCGCAGGCCGGCGATCAGCGGATCGAGCATCGGCGCGAACGGGTCGACACGCGACCAGATGCCCAGGTGTGCCATCAGGATGTCGCCATCGCGCACATCGCGCAGTGCTTGCGCCAGCAGGCGATCGTTGGGGTACTTGTCCGAAGGCAGTTCATCGCCGAGAAAGCCGGCCGGCGCCCAGGCCACATGGGCGAAACCACAGGACTGCGCACTTGCCAGCGCATTGCGCGTGACGTGTCCCCCGGGCGCGCGCCACAGTGGATCGAGCGCCTGTCCGGTCATTGACTCGAATGCGGCACCGACCCGCTGCAGCTCGCCGCACCACTGCGCGGCGCTCAGGCGCGCCGTTCGTCCGGCCGCCTCCCCGAACTGCGGCCGGTAGCGCACTGCGCCGTCTGCTTCGTCGCCCAGCAGTCGACCGTGGCGCCACGTGTGGGTGCCGAAGGCATGGCCCTCGTCGACCCGCGCCTTCCAGTAGCCTGACCAGGCGGGATCGAGCGCGTAATCACCGCGCGGCGTGCGCTCATTGGCGAGAAAGAACGTCGCCTTGACCTCATGCTTGCGCAGGATCTGGGCGATCCGTTCAGCGTCGCGCATGTTGCCGGTATCGAGCGTGAGGTAAACGGCACCGTTACAGGGCGGCAGAACCGCTGTCGAGGCGTGCACCGGCGGCTGAGAGAGCGCGACCAGCGCGCTCGATGCGATCGCCAAAAGCCTTAGCCGCATGCAGTCACCGCCAGGGCGCGCTGTGGGTCAGATAGATCCCGTGCGGCGACTTGCCCACCGCAATCGTCTCGATCACGTTGCCATTGACGATGTCAACCACCGCCACCGACTTGGACCAGCGCTGCGTGACCCACAAGTGCTTGCCGTCGGCAGTTACCTCCATGCAGTCGGGGCCATTGGGCACCTTGATGTCACGCTTCTTCTCCAGCGTCAGCATGTCGATCACGCTCACAGTATTCTCGACCCGGTTGCTGACCAGCACGTGCCGGCCGTCACCGAGCGGGCGGAAGTTGTGGGCGCCCTTGCCCGTCTTGATCTGCCGCACCGACTTCTGCGCGCGCCAATCGATCACTTCGACGTAGTCCTTGCCCATCACACCGACCAGCAGATGTCGATCATCCGGCGTCATCCAGATGCCGGCCGGCAGATCGCCCACCTTCAACTTCCAGGCCACGGTCTGGTCGGCGAGACGCACCGCAACAACCTCGAAGCTGTCCTGCAAGGTCGCGAAGACGAACTGGCTGTCAGCCGAGAACACGAGATGGCTGGGCGCATCGGGCACCTTCAGCTGCTTGACCGGTAGGAACGACTTCGTCGGACCCTCGCCCTGCACGGCATACACGTCGATCCGATCGAGCCGCAGCGCCGCGGTCACGAACCATTTGCGATCGGGCGAATAGCCGAGCTGGTACGGATCGGGGATGTTGCGCATCCGCCGCTGGACAACGCCGGTCGTCGGGTCCAGAAAATGCAGGTCGTTGCTGACCGCATTACCAACGATCAGTGAATGACCGTCCGGCGTGCGCATCAGATGGTGCGGCTCCTTGCCCACTTCGAACCGCTTGAGCTCCTTGCGCGTGGCGGGGTCGATCAAGCTGACCGACGCCTCGCCCGAATTGAGCACGACGACGACGCTGGCCGCCGCCGCCCCCCCGTACAGCGCCGCCGAGGCGAAACCAAGCACCGCGAGCGAACCAAGAAGCGAGCGGAAGATCAGACTCATGGACCAGGACATCCGTAGTTGTCACCAATCAGGCATTCTAGCCACGGGCTGCGCGCTGGAATCGAGGAGCTGCCACCTGCAACCAGATGTTTCGCCTGTCCACGCTGCATCAGCACGATCCGTTGACCGGACGGGTTCACATCAGCCGTTTCCCGGCCATGAGGAAAGCAATGACAACGACCCGCTTCATCCCCGACTCCCTCGGCCTGCGTCTGACGCGCGCGCTGTCGCAGGCGCTGGCGACGCTTCTGGTCGTGGGCTGCGCAGTCGGCGCACCGCCGGCGCACAGCAATGACGCCGACGACGAGATCGCCACCCCACCGGCGCGTGTCGGCAAGATCGGCCTGCTGTCCGGCCCGGTCACCCAAACCGACCTGCAGACCAACGAGCAGCAACCGGCCTCGCTGAACTGGCCACTGACCTCCGGTCAGCGGCTGAGCACCGGCCCGGTGGCGCGGGCCGAAGTGCGCATCGGCTCGCTTGCCGTGCGCCTGGACGCCGACAGCGACGTCGACTTCACCCGCGTTGATGACGAGGTGATCCAGATCGTCGTCCAACGCGGCACCGTCGCGCTGCGTGTGCGCAGCCGCGAGCTTTTGCCCGAGATAGATCTCATCACCCCGCGCGAGCGCATCGTGCTCGATGACGTCGGCCGTTACCGCGTCGACGTGGACCGCGCCGCCGGCATCACCGCGCTCAGCGTCCACGTCGGTGCCGCGCGAATCGCCTCGGGCCGTTCCACGTTTGCCGTTCGCAGCGGCCAGCGCGGCGAGTTCGGCACGGCCCCAGGTACCGGCTTCACCCTGGTGCAACTGGCGCCTGACACCTTTGACGACTGGGTTGCCAGCCGCGAGCGTCGCGACGACGCCCTTGCGAGCACGCGCTACGTGTCGCCGGAGACCACCGGCGTCGAGGCTCTCGACGACCACGGCACGTGGCGCCGCGTACCCGAATACGGCACCGTCTGGTTCCCGAGCGCGGTGCCGGTCGGCTGGGCGCCCTATCGCCACGGTCGCTGGGCGTATGTCGCCCCGTGGGGATGGACCTGGATCGACGAGGCGCCCTGGGGCTTTGCGCCGTTCCACTACGGCCGCTGGGCGGTGGTCGGTGGGGTGTGGGGTTGGGTACCGGGCGCCTACGTGGCTCGTCCGGTCTACGCGCCGGCCCTGGTGGCCTGGTATGGCGCGCCTGGCGTCAGCGTGAGCATTGGCTTCGGCTCAGTCGGCTGGTTCCCGCTCGGTCCGCGCGAGGTCTATATCCCGCCGTATCGCTACAACCGTCGCTACATCACCGGGCTGAACTACCAGCATGTCGGCAACATCAACTACGGGCGCATCAACCCGCCGCCGCGCTACGTCCACCAGAACCCGCGCACTTCGACCTGGGTGCCCAACGACGCCATCGCGCGCCAGGAACCGATCCGCCGCGTGCTGCGCACGCCGCCGCCCGAGGCGACCCAGTTCGTCGGTCGCCCCACGCCGCCGCCTTCGCTCAGCGAAGGCATCAAGCGGGGTGTCGACACGCCGCGTGGTCCGAACGGCGGCAGCCGAGCCGACGGTCGGCCGGCCTTCACCCCGCCGGGACAGGACATCGTGCGGCCGCAACCTGCCCCCGGAACGGCCACTCCTCCCGCCGGCAGCAAGTTCAACGTGCCGCGCCCGCCGGCCGACCTGACCGCGCCAGCGCCCGACACCGTGGTTCGCCCGCAGCCGGCGCCGCAAGCAGCACCGTCGATGCGCCGCGACATCGATCCGCCCGCACGGCGCCCGCAAGTCATGCCGGAAGCGCCGGTCCGCGCGCAACCGGCTCCGCGGCCGGAGTTCGTCAGACCGGAACCGCCCGCTCCGCCGCCAACAGTCAGTGCACCGCGTGCGACAACGCCGTCGTCCAAGTTCGAGCAGGTTGCACCCCCGGTGCGCGTCGCGCCGCCGCGCGTCGAGGCACCGGCGCCCCGCGCGCCGCAGGTCGAGGCCCCGACTCGCGTCGCGCCGCCGCAGCGCGCCGAGCCGCCACGGGTCGAATCGCCACGCGCGGAATCACCACGCGCAGAACCGCCGCGTGCTGAACCGCCGCGTGGCAGCAAGTTCCAGCAACAGCAGTAAGGTCCTCCGCACCGGTTGACCACGGCCTGCATGGCGCCCGCCGTGCGGGCCGATGTCGCATCTCTGACCTGACTGCCGGTTGCCGATCGCCCGCTGAGCGGAACTGCGGCCGGCACGATTCTCGCTGTCGGGATGTCACGGATCGGCACGTGTGGCACCGTCAATGGCGATCACCTGTGCTAGAAATTGGTCCGCACCTTGAGTCGGTCTCGCGGTCCCTGTCACGGCCGACTGCCTTTGCTGCTCCGGCACCATGGCCATCAAGGTCCACATCGCAGTCTCATGCGACGCTGGTCGCCCGGAGGTCGAACACATGTCAAGCCGTCATCCTGCCGCCGCTCTGTTTACCGGGCTGCTGAGCGTCGCCGTCCTGGCGAGTTGTGCCGCCTCGGGCGGCGGTTCGGCGGAGCCGCCCGCTGCTGCCCCCGGTGCACCGGGGGCCAACCTCAAGTCGGCGCCGCTGAGCGTCGTCTCGGCACAGTTCGGTGTATTTGGCGCCGACCCCACCGGCCGCCGCGTTCTGTTCGAGACCAACAACTTCCCGGCCATCACCGCCGCGCCCTACGGCTGGTACATCATCTTCAAGACCGACAAGCCGACCGTCGTGTGGCGCGAGGAGTTCGAGCTGCCGATACCGCTCGACAACTGGGGACCGGGCGAGACCATGGGCATCTACACCATCTCGCCCGACCGCAAGACTGCGGTCACCGAGCGCATCGTGCCCACTCGCGTGGGCTTCATCGCCAACGAGTGGCGCTACGCGCCCGGCGATCCGATCGGTGCGCACGCGATCCGTGTGTACATCGACGGCCAACTGGTGAAGGACTTCCGCTTCAAAATCGAAGACGGCCCCGGCACGCAGGAACGCTCGCCGCACGGACGCACGCGCGGGCCCATCACCTGAACCAGCAGGATGAATCAGCGACCTCGACCATCGAGGTGCAACGTCAGCAACCTGAGCCAGGGCGGCGGATAGTGACCTACCCGCGCCCGCCGGTAGTGCGAGCGCTTTTCGTCTGCGCGTTACTGCTGGCGCCGCCGACGGCGCGGGCGCTCGACATCGACACGATGTGGGAGTACGCGGATGCTGCCGCCAGCGAACAACGCTTCCGCAGCGCGCTGGGCGCAGCCCAAGATGACATTCGCCTCGAATTGCTGACGCAAATCGCCCGCACGTTCTCGCTGCGCCGCCGCTTCAGCGAAGCGCATGCGCTGCTCGACGAGGTGCGGCAGGCGCTGCCGAGTGCAGGTCCGCGGCCACGCGTGCGCTACCTGCTCGAACGGGGCCGCACATTCAATTCCTCGGGCGACAAGGCAAGTGCAAAGGCCTTGTTCATCGAGGCATGGCAGCTTGCCGCCACCAGCACGCCCCCGCTCGACGGACTCGCGGTCGACGCGGCGCACATGCTGCCGATCGTCGTCTCCGGAGACGAAGGCGCGCAATGGACCGCGCGCGGTATCGATCTGGCGCGCCGCTCGACCGATGCCAAGGCGCGCGCGCTGCTGCCAGCGTTGCTCAACAACCATGCGTGGAACCTGCATGACGCGCGGCGTTTTGCCGATGCGCTGCCGGTGTTCCGCGAAGCGGAGGCCGCGTGGCACGCCACTGGCCGCCAACCGCAGGGTCGCATCGCCACCTGGGCGGTCGCACGCTGCCTGCGTTCGCTGGGCGAGTTCGAGGCCGCCCTGAGGCTGCAGTTCGAACTCGAGCGCGGTTACGTACAGGCCGGGGCGTCGGATGGGTACGTGTTCGAAGAGATTGCCGAACTGCTGCTGGCCCTCGACCGCCCGGCGCAGGCTCGCCCCTACTTCAAGTGTGCCGTTGATGTCTTGGGCCAGGACGCCGGCTTGGCGCGGCGCGAGCCAGCGCGCCTGCAGCGCCTGCGCGACCTGGCGCAAGAGTGATTCCTCGGCGGCTCAGCGCGGCCTATCGCGCGAAGGCATGCGATACATCCAGATCGCCAGACCCACGCCCATCGCGCCGAGCAGCCCCTTGACCCACATGACCGGCACGAAGAACACGATCGAGATGCCGAGCGTGAAGCTCATCAGGGCGATCGCGCTGATCTTGGTCCGGTACGGAATCGAACGGTGTTTGCGCCACTCGTGGATCAGCGGGCCGAAGGTACGGTTGGCGAGCAGCCAGTCGTAAAACCGGCGCGAGCCGCGCGCGTAGCAGGCGGCAGCAAGGAGCAGAAACGGCGTGGTCGGCAGCAGCGGCAGGAACAGGCCGATCAGACCGAGCAGCACGCATAGCGATCCGGCGGCAAGGAAGATCGCACGCACCCACGGTGACCGATGCTCACCAGGTTCCTGCGCGGGCTGGTCAGGCGCAGTCGGCACCGCCGCGGCAGAGTCGGGGTCGCGAGTGGACATGCGCGTTGTTACCACACCCCGAGTGGCATCGGCGAGCCGGCGCCAACCCGCGCGGCACCGCAGGCCCGCCGACGCCGACGCGCGCTGCCTCAACGCCGGACTGGCTTGCCCGCTGCGTTTGCCTTTTCAGCGTTTGCCTTATCAACGTTTGCCTTTTCAGCGTTTGCCTTTTCAGCGTTTGCCTTTTCAGCGTTTGCCTCTTCAGCGTTCGCCTCCTCAGCGCTCGCCTTCTCAGCGCTCGCCTTCACCGTATCTGCCTTCTCATCGTTGCGCCGCCGCCGCGGCTCCAGCGCCGCCGGCTCCGGCTCGGCGCCCCTGCCGGTGGCACTGTCGGATGGCCGCTCCTGGCGACGCAGGCGCTTGAGTTCATTGCCCTGGCTGCGCGCACCTTCAACAGGCGCGCCCAACGCGGCCACAGCCGACTGCACCATCGCGCTGACCTGAGAATCGCCGGCGATCCTGGGTGCCGGCGCACGACCGGCGCGCGTCGCTGCCTCGGCTTTGTCGGTCGGCAGGCGAAGGATGCGGCGGCCCGAGCTGCTCGCCGTCATCGCTCGCCATCCGGACGCGCGGTGCCGCGACCCCCCGGTGCCGCGCCACGATCGGCCGCGGATTGGGTGTCGCTGTCACTGTCACTATCACTGTTGCTGCCGCTGTCGCCACTGCGCAGCTGATCCATCAGTTCGTCGTCGTCGACCCCGCTGGCAATCGCCGCGTCGGTTGCCTGCAAGCCCTCGCCTGTCGCGCTGAGGTCGTCCACATTGCGACCGCTGCGCAGGTCGATCGCCTCGCCATCAGCCTCCGCGCCACGGTCCGAGGCGAGTGAATCACCGTCGTCGTCCAGACGCCCGGTCCAGGCTTCCTCGGCCTGATCGAGGCCGCCGCCCAAGCCGGCCTCGTCACCACCGATCACGCGGTCAACGCCAATGTCGTGGTCGACCGCAACTTCGCTGTCGCGACCAGCCATCGCGCGCTCGCCGGTGCCCTGCGCATCGGTGTCACTGTCGAGATCGCTGTCGCCGAGTGCACGACCGGTCGGCGTGATGCCGCCGGGTCGATGTGCGGCGCCGCCGCCCACGCCTTGCAAATCACTGCCGCTGTCCGAGCTGTCGCTCGGGCCGAGTGCTTCGGTACCGTGTCCCTTGCCGACTTCCTGTCGCCCTTCGGCGGGCAGATCCAGTGTGCTGGCGGCCATCGCTATCCCCTGCTCGAGTTGATCCGTCAGGGCGGCAAGGCCTGTGCCCGCCGAAGGCGAAGCCACGATAGTCACTAGCGGCGCACGCTCTCCCACACCTTTTGCAGGCGCTTGACGCTGACCGGCATCGGCGTGCGCAGCTCCTGCGCAAACAGCGACACGCGCAGTTCCTCCAGCAGCCAGCGAAACTCGGCCAGGCGCGGGTCGGCCACCCCCTTGCGCGCCGACAGCTCGCGCTGATGCAGCGTCAACAGCGGCGTCAGCTCTGCCAGGCGCTGGGCGTCGCGCGCCGGCTCGGCCTTGAGCTTGTCCAGGCGAGCGGCGATCGCCTTGAGGTAGCGAGGGTAGTGGGCCAGCTGCGCGGCCGGCACGTCGACGATGAATCCGCGTGGAAACAGCTGCCGCATCTGCTGCTCGACGTCCGCCGCGGCGGCGGCAAAGGTGCGCAGGCCGTTGAGTTTCTTGGGCAAGACCGCAGCCTCCTGCACGATCGTCGCGACCAGGCGCGCCACCTCCTGCCCGATCAGGTTGAGCTTGCCCTTGGCATCCTGCCGGCGTGCGGCGAAGCCGGCGTTGTCCGTCGGCCAGGGGTCGGCCAGGCAGACGCGATCCACCGCTGCCACCAGCACTTGGTCCTTGAGCTCCTCGAAACCCGGCAGCGCCGCCGCCAACGCCGGCACGGTCGACGCCTGCATCTGCACCGTCTGCAGCGAGGCCAGCTGCTTGTCGATGAACTTGACCTGTTCCTTGAGCTGCAGGCGGAACAGCCGGCGCAGGCCGTCGCGATGCTGCGCGCGCGCCTCGTCGGCGTCGTCGAACACTTCAACTTCGCTGTGCGTGCCGTGGTCGACCAGCGCCGGATAGCCGACCAACGTCTGGCCCTTGCGACGGATCTCCAGCAGCTCAGGCAGCGCACCGAAGTCCCAGTCGGTGATGTTCTCGTGCAGCGCGTCGGCGACCTTCGCGTCCTTGGCCGCCAGAGTCTGGAACGTCTGCTGTGCCTGCACACCCAGTTCGGCACGCAGCTGCGCGAGGCTGCGCCCCATGCCGAGTTGACGACCATGTTCGTCGATCACCTTGAAGTTCATCGTCAGGTGCGCCGGCAGCGTTTCCAGCTTGAAGTCGCCCGGCTGGCAGGTGACCGACTTCTGCGCACGCACGTCGGCGATCAACGCTTCGATGAGCGACTGCTGCGGCTCGGCCACCACGGCCGCATGCCGATCGACGAATCCCGCCGCGTATTCGGGCAGCGGCACGCAATGGCGGCGCAGCTTCTGCGGCAGCGACTTGATCAGCAGGTGCGCCTTTTCCTTGAGCATGCCGGGCACCAGCCAGTCGCAGCGCACCGGATCCACCTGATTGAGGGCAAACAGCGGCACCGCAAGCGTGACGCCGTCGCGCGGGCTGCCCGGCTCGAAGTGGTAGGTCAGAGCCATCTCCACGCCGCGCAGGGTCCACTTCTTCGGAAACACCTCGGTGGTGGCACCGGCCGCCTCGTGCCGCATCAGCTCGTCGCGCGACAGGAACAGCAGTTTTGGCTCGGCCGCCTCAGCCACCTTGCGCCACGTGTCGAAGGTCGCGGCAGAGTGCACGTCGGGCGGCAGCAGCTGGTCGTAAAAGGCGAAGATCAGTTCGTCGTCGACAAGGACGTCGGGCCGGCGCGTCTTGTGCTCCAGCTCGCGAATCTCCCGCACCAGGCGGCGGTTGTGCAGGAAGAACGGCGCCTGCGTGTCCAGCTCGCCATCGACCAGCGCGGCGCGAATGAACAGGGCGCGCGCGACCTTCGGGTCGTGTGCGGCGTACGACACGCGGCGCTGGTTGTAGACGATGAGCCCGTACAGCGTGCCGCGTTCGAACGCGACCACCTGCCCGGCCTGCTTTTCCCAGTGCGGATCGCTCCACGATTTCTTCAGCAGGTGGGCGCCGATCTTCTCGATCCACAGCGGATCCAGCGTGGCGACGGAGCGCGCAAACAGGCGCGAGGTCTCCACCAGCTCGGCGGCCATCACCCAGCGCCCGGCCTTCTTCGCCAGCGGGGAGCCGGGCCAGACGAAGAACTTGATGCCGCGCGCACCGACATACGGCGGCTCGCGGTAGTCGCCGTCCAAGGTCTTGAAGCCGACGTTGCCGAGCAGCCCGGTCAACAGCGACCAGTGCACCTGCTCGAACGTTGCTGCCGACGTATTCACCCGCCAGCCCAGCTCCGCCACCTGGGTGACCAGTTGCGAGTGCACGTCCTTCCACTCGCGCACGCGGCGCGGCGAGATGAAGTGCGACTTCAGGTCGTCGGTGAGTTTCTTGTTCGACTTCTTGTGGTCGATGCGCTCGTGTACGAACGCCCACAGCTTGACGAAGGAAAGGAAGTCGCTCTTGTCGTCGGCGAATTGCCGGTGCGCCTGGTCGGCGGCCTGCTGCGCCTCCAGCGGGCGCTCGCGCGGATCCTGCACGCTCAGTGCAGCGGCGATAACGAGCACCTCGGCCAGCGCGTGGTTGTCGCGCGCCGCCAGCAGCATGCGGCCCACGCGCGGGTCGAGCGGCAGCTTGGCGAGTTCCTTGCCGACCGGAGTCAGGTCATTGCTGTCGTCGACCGCATTGAGTTCGGCCAGCAGGTCGTAGCCATCGGCGATCGCACGCGCCGGCGGCGGCTCGACGAACGGGAACGCCCGCACGTCGCCCAGGCCGAGCGACTTCATGCGCAGGATCACCGCCGCCAGCGACGAGCGCAGGATCTCGGGATCGGTGAAGCGCGGCCGCTTGATGAAGTCGGTCTCTTCGTACAGCCGGATGCAGATGCCCTCGGCCACGCGGCCGCAGCGGCCGGCGCGCTGGTTGGCCGCCGCCTGCGAGATCGGCTCGACCTGCAACTGCTCGACCTTGTTGCGGTAGCTGTAGCGCTTGACGCGCGCCACACCGGTGTCGACCACGTAGCGGATGCCGGGCACGGTGAGCGAGGTCTCGGCGACGTTGGTCGCGAGCACGATTCGGCGCGCGCCGCCGGACTTGAAGACCCGCTCCTGGTCCTCGGCGGAAAGTCGCGCGAACAGCGGCAGGATCTCGGTGGCCGGCGGATGGTGCTTGCGCAGGGCCTCGGCCGCCTCGCGGATCTCGCGCTCGCCGGGCAGGAACACCAGCACGTCGCCGCGGCCGGCGCGGGCGCACTCATCCACCGCGTCGACGATGCCGTCCATCAGGGTGCGATCGTCAGCATCGTCCTCGTCGCGCACCGGGCGCCAGCGCACCTCGACCGGATAGGTCCGGCCTGACACGCTGATCACCGGGGCCGGCTGCTCCTTGCTGCCAAAGTGCTGGGCAAAGCGCTCGGCGTCGATGGTGGCCGAGGTGATGATGAGCTTCAGGTCCGGGCGCTTGCCCGACAGCAGCAGCTGCTTGAGGTAGCCGAGCAGGAAATCGATGTTGAGCGAGCGCTCGTGCGCCTCGTCGATGATGATCGTGTCGTAGGCACGCAGCAGCGGGTCGGTCTGGCTTTCGGCCAGCAGGATGCCATCAGTCATCAGCTTGACCGCGGCGCCCGGCCTGGTCTGGTCGGTGAAGCGGACCTTGAAGCCCACCACCTCGCCCAGCGGCGTGTTCAGCTCGTGCGCGATGCGCTTTGCCACGCTGGACGCGGCGATCCGCCGCGGCTGCGTGTGGCCGATCAGCTTGCGCTGCCCGCGTCCGAGCGTGAGACAGATCTTCGGCAGCTGCGTCGTCTTGCCCGAGCCGGTCTCGCCGCTGACGATGACCACCGGATGCGCGGCGATCGCGCGCGCAATCTCCTCGCGCCGTGCGCTGACCGGCAGCTCCTCCGGAAACTGAATCGGCGGCAGCACGCGTGGCGCAGCCGGGCGTGACGACGAAGGTGGGGGGGAGCGAGACATCGGCAGGGGACAACGCGAGCCAGCACGAGGACAACCCCTCGATCAATTGAGCCCGCGACGCGGCCGCAGTATAGGGAGCGCAGGAGGCTCCCCGAAAAACCAAAGCACAGGGGACCGACGAAACTGCATCGACACGCTTTCGATCGTCAATTTCAACCGCCAAGCCCGGTCAGCTCGCGTGATCGCGTGCCGCGACGATCAATAGCCTTGACGGCATTGGATCGTCAGTCGATCGGAGAGTCAGATGCGGTTTCGTATCACTACGGCAGGCAAGTTATGGGGGGCGGTCGGCGCGGCGGCGCTGTGCATGGTGGTGTTCTTCGCCTTCGGCATGCTGCGCCTGGTCGAAGTGCGCAACACCGCCGAGTCACTGGCCCGCGTGCAGGGCGAGAAACTGCGCCTGGCGACGCTGTGGAAGGGGCTGGTCGAGACCAACGTCACGCGGGTGATCGCCAGCCATGCCGGCGCCGATCCCGCGGTTGAAGCCCTGTTCAAGGAACTGATTCCCGCAACGGTTGCGCGAATCGGCGACGTGCAGAAGCAGCTCGAAGCGCTGCCGATGACCCCCGCCGATCGCGACCAGCTCAAGCGCATCGATGCCGACCGACAGGTCGTGTTGGCAGAACTGAAGGCCACGCGCGAACTGAAGGCAGCCGGGCGCCTGGCCGAGGCGGCCGCGCGCGCGCGGGGACCATTCACCGCGGCCACCGTGCCGTACTACGCAGCGCTCGACGAGTTCGCTTCGCTGCAGGAGCGCAGCGTGCAGCAGACACTGGCCGAGATGGCGGCCTCCGGCGAGCGGCTGCGCGTGGCGCTCGGTGCCGCCCTCGGCTTCGTGCTCATCGGCGGACTGTTGGCCGCATCGCGCCTGACGCGGTCGATCACGCAACCGCTGAACCAGGCAGTCGCCATGGCTAGCGCGGTGGCCGCGGGCGACCTGAGCCAGCGCCTCGCCACCACGCGCCAAGACGAGTTTGGCGACCTGATGCGTGCGCTCGACCAGATGACGGTCGCCCTCACCCAGGTGGTGCGCGAGGTGCGCCACGGCGCCGGGCAGATCGCCACCGCATCGAGCGAGATTGCGCAGGGCAATCAGGACCTGTCGAGCCGCACCGAACAGCAGGCGAGCAGCCTGCAGCAGACGGCGGCGTCGGTTGACCAACTCACCACCAACGTGCGCCAGAGTGCCGACTCCGCCCAGCAGGCGACACAGCTCGCCGAGGGCGCCAGCCAGGTCGCCCGCAAGGGCGGCGACGTGGTTGGCCGGGTCATCTCCACGATGGGCGAGATCGAGGCGCAGAGCCGCAAGATCGCCGACATCATCGGCGTGATCGACGGCATTGCCTTCCAGACCAACATCCTCGCGCTCAACGCCGCGGTAGAGGCCGCCCGCGCGGGCGAGCAGGGGCGGGGCTTCGCCGTGGTGGCGGCCGAGGTGCGCACGCTTGCCCAGCGCAGCGCGCAGGCGGCGCGCGAGATCAAGGCGCTGATCGGCAGTTCGGTCGAGAAGGTTGGCGAAGGCTCCTCGCTGGTGAACCAGGCCGGCAACACGATGGAGGACATCGTGCGCTCGGTGCAGCAGGTGGCCGATCTCATCAAGGAGATCTCGGCAGCCACGCAGGAGCAGAGCCACGGCATCGGTGAAGTGAACCAGGCCGTAACGCACCTCGACCAGAGCACCCAGCAGAACGCGGCGCTGGTGGAGCAAGCGGCGGCGGCAACCCATTCGTTGCGCGACCAGTCCGACCGGCTGACCCAGACGGTGCGCGTGTTTCGCGTCGACGCCGTCCACTGAGGGTGCCGCAGGCTCGCGCGGCGCCTGCCGGTTCTGCGCGCTCCCTATAATCGGGCGCGATGGATGATCCTTCCTTGCCCACCACCGTGCCTGCGTTTGCGGACACGGCCTCTGCCCCCGCCGCCCCGGGCGATACACTGAGTTCGCCGATCGAGCATCCGGCGCAGTTTGTCGCCTGGCTGCGCAACGTTGCGCCGTATGTGCACGCGCATCGCGGCAAGACCTTCGTCGTGGCGTTCAATGGCGAGCTGGTGGAAGTGGGCCGCCTGACCGCGCTGGTTCAGGATGTCAGCCTGCTGCACGCGATGGGCATCCGCATCGTCCTCGTGCACGGCTCGCGCCCCCAGGTACAGGCGCAGCTGAAGCTCAAGGGGATCGAGGCCCACTTCGAGCACGGCGTGCGCATCACCGATCCTGCCGCGCTCGAGTGCGTGAAGGAAGCCGCGGGCGAGATCCGTCTCGACATCGAGGCCGCGTTCTCGCAGGGTTTGCCGAACACGCCGATGGCCAATGCCAAGGTGCGGGTGGTCAGCGGCAACTTCGTCACCGCACGGCCGATGGGCATCATCAACGGCACCGATTTCATGCACACCGGCGTGGTGCGCAAGGTCGATGCGGACGCCATCAAGTTCACACTTGCCAACAACGCCATCGTGCTGCTGTCACCGCTGGGCTTCTCGCCCACCGGCGAGGCCTTCAACCTGATGCTCGAAGACGTGGCCGTGAGCGTGGCGAGCAGCGTCAAGGCCGACAAGCTGATCCTGATTGGTGAGGAAGACGGCGTGCGCGACGCCGCCGGCGAGTTGCGGCCGGAACTGTCGATGGTCGACGCTGAGAAGATGCTCTCGACCGGCGACATCGATCCGGCCGACGCCGACGACCTGCGCTACCTGATGCGTGCCTGCAAGGCCGGGGTGGCGCGCGGCCATCTGCTGCCGATCGGTCTCGACGGCGCGTTGCTGATGGAGCTTTTCACCCACAGCGGCGTCGGTACGATGCTTGCTCGCGAGAACCTGGAGTCGCTGCGCGAAGCCACGGCGGACGACGTCGGCGGCATCATCAAGCTGATCGAGCCGCTGGAAGCCGACGGTACCCTCGTCAAGCGGCCGCGCGAAGTGATCGAGCGCGAGATCGATCACTTCACGGTGCTGGAGCACGACGGCTTCATCTTCGGCTGCGCCGCGCTGTATCCGTTTCCGGCGGCCGGCATGGGCGAACTGGCCTGCCTCACCGTCCATGCCGAGTATCGCGAGTACGGTGATGGCGAGCGATTGATGAAACGCATCGAGTCGCGCGCCAAGGCGCTCGGTCTGACCCGGCTCTTCGTACTCACCACGCGTACCGGTCACTGGTTCATCAAGCGCGGCTTCGCGCCCGCCAGCGTCGACAGCCTGCCGATCGAGCGCCTGCAGTTGTACAACTGGCAGCGCCGCTCGCAAGTTCTGATCAAGACCCTCTGACTGAAACAGATCGATTCAATCCGGCAACCTGCGTCACTGACGCGATCAAGGAGAAGCGCATGCCGCGCATGGTTCATTGTGTGAAGCTGGGCCGCGAGGCCGAGGGCCTGGAGTTTCCGCCGGTGCCTGGCGAACTGGGCAAGAAGCTGTGGGAGAACGTGTCGAAGGAAGCCTGGGCCGCCTGGCAGAAGCACCAGACGATGCTGGTCAACGAGAACCGGCTCAATCTTGCCGATCTGCGCGCCCGCAAGTACCTGGCGACGCAGATGGAAAACTACTTCTTCGGTGAAGGCGCCGATCAGCCGACCGGTTACGTGCCGCCCTCGCAGTAGCAGTCGCGTCCACGCCTACCGACGAGCGACCCCGTCAGGAGCCAGCGGATGAAGTTCGGCATCGGCCAGGCGGTCACCCGGATTGAGGACGATCGGCTGCTTACCGGTCGCGGCTGCTATGCCGACGACCTCGACCTGCCGCTGGCCCTGCATCTGGTGCTGGTGCGCTCGCCGCATGCGCACGCGCGCATCGTGGCGATCGATGCCGAGCCGCTGAAGTCGCTGGACGGCGTGGTCGCCGTCTACACCGGCGCCGATCTGGCCGCTGCCGGCATCGCCCCTTTTCCCACCAGCCCGGGGTTCAAGAACGCTGCGGGTGGCGCCATGAGCACCCCGCCCTACCCGGCGCTCGCCGCGGATGTCGTGCGCTACGTCGGTCAGCCGGTGCTGGCGATCGTTGCCCGCTCGCGCGCGCAGGCTGACGCGGCGGCGACCCAGGCCTGGGTCGATTACGCAGCGCTGCCCGCGATCGTGGATCTGGACGCCGCCATCGCGCCGGGCGCGCTGCAGGTGTGGGATGGCGCCCCCGGTAATGTCGCCGCGGTAGCCCGCTATGGCGATGCCGCGGCCTGCGCGGCGGCGTTCGAGCGCGCCGCTCACGTGGCGCGGGTGGCGGTGAACAACCAGCGCCTGGCGCCCGTCACGCTCGAGCCGCGCGCCGGGGCGGCCGTGTTCGATGCCGGCAGCGGCCGCCTGACGCTGCACGCCAGTTCGCAGAACCCGGCGGGCTTCCAAAGATCGCTCGCCGGCGTGTTGAAGATGCCGCCGGCGCAGATCCGCGTGGTGGTCGGCGACGTCGGCGGCGGCTTCGGCATGAAGACGCTGCTGCAGCCTGAAGACGTGCTGGCGGCGTTCGCCGCCAAGACGCTCGGCGTGCCGGTGCGCTGGCGGGTGACGCGACTCGAAGACTTCCAGGCCGGCAGCCATGGACGCGACCAGTTGGGCGAAGCTGAACTGGCGCTGGACGCGGACGGCCGCATCCTCGCGCTGCGGGTGCGGCTTACCGGCAACCTGGGCGCGTACGCGCACGGCGCCGGCGCGGCGATCCATCTGGCGCTGACCGAGAAGGTGATCACCAGCGTCTACCACGTGCCGCTGCTCGACCTCGAAGCGCGTGCGGTGCTCACCCACACCAACGTCGTCTCCGCCTACCGCGGTGCCGGGCGGCCGGAGGCCATTTACCTGATCGAGCGGCTGATGGACCAGGCCGCCGTCGACCTCGGACACGACCCGGCGCAGTTTCGCCGCATCAATCTGATCGCGCCGTCGATGCTGCCGTACAAGACGCCGATCGGCGAAACCTACGACAGCGGCGACTTCCCGCGCATCCTCGACCAGGCACTCGCCGCCGCCGACTGGGCGGGCTACGCCGCGCGCCAGCGGGAGTCGCAGTCACGCGGCAAGCTGCGCGGCCGTGCCGTCTCCACCTTCCTCGAATGGACCGGCGTGGTGCACCAGGAGCAGGTGCGCTTGCAGGTCGAGGCCGACGGACCCCACGCCGGCCGCGTGCGGGTGTTCACCGCGATGCAGGCGATGGGCCAGGGCATCGAAACGAGCTACGTGCAGATCCTTGCCGACACGCTGCAGATCGATCCCGCCCGGATCGAGGTCGTGCAGGGCGACTCCGACACCGCGCAGGGCATCGGCAGCATGGGCAGCCGCTCGCTGTACATCGGCGGCTCGGCGATGTTCACGGCGTCGAACGAAGCGATCGAACAGGGCCGTCAACTCGCCGCCGGCGCACTCGAAGCGCCGGTCGCCGACATCGGCTACGCCCATGGCCGCTTCACGGTCGAAGGCACCGACCTGGGCATCGATCTATTCGACATCGCCGCCCGCCAGCCCGAACGGCGCCTGAGCATCGACACCTTGCAGAAAGTCGGCGGGCCGTCCTGGCCCAACGGCTGCCACGTGTGCGAGGTGGAAGTCGATCCCGACACCGGTGCCACCCGGATCTTGCGCTACACCACGGTGGACGACGTGGGCCGCGTGATCAACCCGCTGATCGTGGCCGGGCAGATCCACGGCGGCATCGCGCAGGCGGTGGGCCAGGCGCTGTTCGAAGCGGTGCACTACGACCGCGACAGCGGTCAGCTCGTCACCGGCTCGTTCATGGACTATGCGCTGCCGCGCGCCGACGACCTGCCCGAGTTCACCACGATCACCGACGAGAGCCAGCCCTGCAAGATCAACCCGCTCGGTGCCAAGGGCGTGGGCGAACTGGGTACGGTGGGCGCGACACCCACGGTGATCAACGCCCTGCTCGATGCGCTGCGGCCGCTGGGCGTGACCGACATCGACATGCCGGCCACCGCCGAGCGAGTGTGGCGGGCGATCGCCGAAGCAGGACGCCGGAGTTGATCCGCTGACCTGTGGCCTGCGCGGTAGCGCCGGCAGCCAGGCGCATCTGCGCCGCATCAGGTCACGGGCCATGGGCACATGCGAGCGGGTGCAACCCGTCGCACACGGCGCCGTCAGGCGCGCAGTGAGGTCAGCGCAACAACCCAGGAACTCAGCGCGGGAAGTACATCTTCGCGCGGTCGAGGTCGTAGCTCCAGGGCAGGCCGGCGTTCTTCCAGCCGTTCACGGTGCGCCTGCCTTCCTTGCTCTTGTCGCCTTCGAAGCCATCGACCACGCTGTAGATGCGCGTGTAGCCGTCGTCCTGCAGGCGGTTCGCGCTGCGACTGCTGCGGTCGCCCGAGCGGCAGATCAGGATCACGATGTCGTTCTTGCCCAGACCCTTGGCCTGGCGGCGGCGATTCACTTCGGGGACGAAGTCCTGCAGCGGTTCCAGCCGGTAGATGCCGCGCGTGTCGTCCCAGTCGGTCATCAGTTCCTGATGCTCCACATACGGCACCAGTGCGTCGATGCCATCGGCCATGCCCACGTACATCGCTTCGGCACGCGTGCGCACGTCCAGGAACAGCACTTTGGCGGGTCCACCGCTCGCACTGACGAGCGCCGGCACGTCGCGCGCCGCCACATAAAGCGCCAGCCGCGTGCGCTTGGCCTCGGGCAGCTGGGCAGCGTCGACAGCCTGCGCACGGACTGGGCGAGCGACCCCGGCCGCAAGTGGCGCGACGAGCGTGGCGAGGAACAGTTGACGGCGGCGGTGCATGGCGTCTCCTCGGGTGTTTTGTCGATGTGACGCGATTCACGCCGCCGCACGCCACCGCCATGCGCGCTCGCGCTGCGCGACGCCGTCATGGGTGACCCACCTCACGCAGTTCGCGATCGAGGCTGACGGCGTCAGATTGGAGGCGCCCCCTGCCCCATGGCATGGTTGGGACTTCTGCGAAAAGAACTCGAACTTGGCCCCTTTAGCCCGGCTGACGTTGACTCGCGGATCCGCGGCAAGAGCATTCACGAGTTCGCCGGTGCCGGGTACGGTCACGGCGGGCCGGAGGTAGAGGCGCGCCGTCCGGACCTGTGCGCAGGTAGACGGCACTTGTCGTCGCGGGTTCAAGCGTCGGCGGATACTCCGTCAGTGTCCATTGAACAACGGACGTGCTTGGACTGGCCGTGGCTCGGCGCCACCAGTTGACCATGGCCACGACTTGATCCAAGCCGAAACCGTAGAGCCCGATGTTGGCATCCGTCGGCGCAAAGTCGCCCGGCTCTTTCGTGCCTCGAATGGCGAGATGCAACTGACCGTCAGCTGCGGCGAAGGCAGTGGCACTGAAGCTGGTGGACGTGTCGTTGTAATGACTGACAACAGTGGGATACCTGCGCGCGAACTCCTCGGCTTGCGGCGATGACATTCCTGCGCGGACAAGTGCATCTCGCTGAGGCTGCGTATTGGTGAGTTCTGGAACGAGCGTTGCGTATGCCGCTAGCGCCAGTTCGGCGTTTTCAAGGAACGTCGCAATCTGAGTCATTTCCTTTCCCCCTCAATCACGAAAACGCTGCGAGCCTGTGAAACTAACGTTGTGTGCTCTGGGCAAGAGAAGCTGGAGGGATGCGCGAAGGTCGGGAAGTCTCCCCCCACCCTTGAGTAGGTGATGAGTCGCGCCAGCGTTCTTCCATCAGAGCGCCGCTTGTAGACGGACTCACTGCGCCAGATCCAAGGGTTCGATTCGCGCACGTTTGTGCGTGTGGTCTGTGAAACATAGGGATATCCTGGATCGGCGGAGCGCTCCTCGAGAATCGGGACCTCGCCCTTCAAGCCACCAAGCTTTTCGTAGTCGGCTCGCGATAGCGCCACTCGTTCATAGATAACTACACCGCCGTCCTTCTCGCACATCTTCCGCACCTGCCAGTCGTAGTACGTCTTCCGCGCCTCGCATCCACCGATGCCAGCGACGACGACTACGACCGGCGC
The DNA here is from genome assembly GCA_022843955.1 of Burkholderiaceae bacterium. Lineage (GTDB taxonomy): Bacteria > Pseudomonadota > Gammaproteobacteria > Burkholderiales > Burkholderiaceae_F > JALHMQ01. The sequence continues at coordinate 57,602 of JALHMQ010000019.1, read as the reverse complement.
GAGAAGAACGGCTGCAATGACCTTGCCCACCGCACTCATCGCTCCCTCCCCGCCTCGCTCGTCACCCGCTTCACCGGACTCAACAAGTACTCCATCGCCGTCCTTCTCCCCTGGTGGATCTCAATCGTCGCCGCCATGCCGGGCGTAAGCCTCAACCGTTCCCCGTTGGGCAGCACGAGGTTCTGTGCCGCAAGCTCGATCACCGCCTTGTACGCCAGCTGCGGCGCTGCATAGGCGCTGCCGGTGGCCTTGGCCGCCTCATTGGGCTCCACCGCATCGGCACTGAGATTGACCACGCGCCCTTCGAGCAAGCCGTACTTCTGAAACTGATACGCCGCGAGCTTGACCTTGGCGGTCTGCCCCACCTGCACAAAGCCGATGTCGTCATTGGCGAGCACGGCTTCGGCACGGAGCAGGTCGCCTTGCGGCACCACGGTCAGCAGCTGCGCACCGGCCTGCACCACGGCACCGAGGGTGGTGGTCTGATCGCCATCAACTTATTCCGGGTGGCAAGGCACGCATCGCACCACCTTCTCACCGATCCGGCAACGGTCGCGCCGGCATGCCTGCGCGCTGCGCCTGCCACAGCAGCGCCCGATCGAACGGCGCCCAGCGCGCGGTGCGCACGCCCGCCTGCGCAAGCCCGCGCCGCACCCATTCGTTGCTGGTGAGCACGGCGCTGTAGCTGCCCACGCCTTCGAAGAAGGCGTCGGTGGCGCCGTAGCCGGGATGATCGATGCGGATCGGCGTGCCGGCCGGTGGTGCGCGGCGAAAGCCGTTGCGCACGTAGGCCACCAGGCGCGCGTACTCGTCTTCGCCGAGCCACAGCAGGCGCACGTCGAAGTCTTCCGGACGGCGGACGTACTCGACATGCATCGCGCTCGGTCCCTGCGCGGTGAGCGCACGCCAGGCGACGCCGGGGTCCAGATCGGCCCAGGTCGGCGTGTTCAGATAGAAGGCGCGATCGCCCCAGCCGAAGGCGATCCAATTGAAAGGCAGCGCCGAGGGTTCGCGCCGTGGGTCGATCAGCTCAGCGCGCGGAAACTCGCGCGTGAAATCGTGCGGCTCACGCGCCGGCAACACGAGGTCGGCATGCACGCCGTTGGTCCGCAGCCAGATGGGCACGCCGCCGGCCTCTTCCGGCGTCGGCTGCCAGTCGGCATGGACGGCCAGCACGCCGAGCAGCAGCGCTGCCCCCAGGTAGGCCAGCGGCACCAGCGCCACGGCGGCGAGCACGGCGGCGACCCCACGCCACGCACGCCGCTGCCGGCGGTCCGCGGTCACGTCACCGTCCGGCCGGCACTGTCGCGGGCCGGTCCATGCATCTGGCTCAGGGCCGGTCGAGGCGCTGCACGCCGTCGGCGGTGCCCAGCAGCAGCACGTCGGCGCCGCGGGCGGCGAACAGGCCGTTGGTCACAACGCCGGCGATCTGGTTGATGCGCGCCTCGGTGGCGCGCGGATCGTCAATGGTGAGCCCGCGGACGTCGATGATGAGGTTGCCGTTGTCGGTCAGCACCCCCTCGCGCCACACCGGTTCGCCGCCCAGCTCGGCCAACTGGCGCATCACCTGGCGCCGCGCCATCGGGATCACTTCGACCGGCAGCGGAAAACGGCCGAGCACGGGCACGCGCTTGCTGGCGTCGGCAATGCACACGAAAGTCGTACTGATGGCGGCGACGATCTTCTCGCGCGTGAGCGCGGCACCGCCACCCTTGATCATGCTGAAGCCGGGGTCGATCTCGTCCGCACCGTCGATATAGACAGGCAGTGAATCGACGTCATTGCAGTCGAGGATCGGCACGCCCAGTGCGCGCAGCTTGGCCGTGCTGCGCTCTGAACTGGACACCGCGCCGGCGAGCTGCACGCCGGCCTCGCCCAGCGCGTCGATGAAGCAGTCGACGGTGGAGCCTGTGCCGACGCCGATCACCGCATGGGCCGGCACGAAGGGCACGGCCGCGCGCGCGACCGCGCGCTTGAGTTCATCCTGGGGAGACATCGGGATTCAGATCCGCAAGGGCAGCAAACGCCGCGGATCATAGCGACGCGGCACGTACCGACTGCCAAGGCGGCAGCGGCGGGCAGCGGCGCTGCTGCGTGGGTCTACTGGCTGATGCCTTCGCCCGCCGGGCGGCGCGCGTCGGAGATCCACAGGCTGCGCGGGCGGCGCTCGTAGAGATCGCGCATCGCCGGATCAGCAAAGCGCACGCGCCGCGGGCGGATCGTCAAGTTGGTGGTGAGCATGGTCGCCACGTCCTGCGCCTGATCGGCCTGGTCGACGATGAAGCCATGACCAAGCGGCTTGTGAACCACGTTGCCATGCAGGCGCACGCCGCGGGTGTCGGCCACCACCACGCCGCGCTGGAAGGACTGGTGGATCACGCAGTCGACGAGTTGGTTGCCGGGCACGTCGCCGTTGGCATGCCAATACAGCGGATAGCGGTTGGTCCGATTGAACTGGCCCATGCGGCGGAACTCGACGCCGGTGAAGCTGCCGACCGAACCGCGCGCATTGTCCGGGAACGGCTCGCCGGGGGCATGGCCGGCGATGATGCAATGGGCGCCAATGCTGGTGCGCGAGGCATTGGTATCGCCCTCGACCACGATGGAGCGCGACAACAGCGCGACCTTGGCAATGGCGCCCGGCAGCGCGTTGCGCACGCGGCCGTGCTGACCAAGATGGCGGTGCTGCATCGGCGCGTCGAGCGTCACGTGCAGACCGTCGGGCGACATGCCGAAGACCGTGCGTTCCTCTACCAGCGGCAACTCGGCTCCACCGGAGGCGATGGCGATGCGATCGCCGGCGTTCCAGTCGGTCGGCTCTGCCAGACGGATCACGATGGCGCCCGGTGCCACCGTGTCTCCCAACACCACCCAACCGGTGCGGCGGGGGCCATTGAGTTCGATGCGACCGCCATTGACCGCCGCCATGAATTTGCTGCCGAGGCCGTCGATCAGATCGCGTTCGGGCGTGCAGCCCAGTGTCAGCGTGAGGCGGTGGGCGAACGGCGCGGCGCTGGCGCCCGCGCGCATCACGCCTGCGCCGGTGACCAGGATGCCGTCGCATTCGACGCGAATGTCGCGATCGGCAAAGTGCACCTCACCGGCGATCTCCAACGCGGCGATGTCGATGTCCTGGTCAATCAGCAGCGAACGGCCGGCCGGGACTTGGACGACATCACGGCGGCCGGGCAGCCGGCCGCTCCACGTCAGCGGGTCGGACCAGGCATGGACCTGACCGGGAACGGAGACGGTTTCGGGCGCGAGACTGGCGCCACCACCGGAGGCGAACGGGAGAAATCCCATGGCTGACCCTTTGAGTCGCACGCGGGCCACCGCTGCCGGCCGCGCGCAACTGACGATTCGTGCGCGTAGGGTAACGCCTTAACGCGATGCGTCAAGCCGTGACGATCAATAACTCTGTCCTACCCCGCCCGCAGATGGATTCATCCGGGCGGCTGAACCGTTCCCTGACACCGCCCTTCACCGCGCTGCAGCTGCGGCTCAGCGACGCGGCGGCGGCAGGTCGGTGCAACTGCCTTCGGCGACTTCGGCCGCCAGCCCGATGGTCTCGCCCAGGGTGGGATGCGGGTGGATCGTCTTGCCGATGTCGACCGCGTCGGCCCCCATTTCAATCGCCAGGGCGACCTCACCGATGAAGTCACCCGCATGCGTCCCGACGATGCCACCGCCGACAATTCGGTGCGTTTCAGCATCGAACAGCAGCTTGGTGAAACCTTCGTCGCGGCCATTGGCGATGGCGCGGCCCGATGCGCTCCATGGAAACACGCCCTTGGTGAGTTTGCGGCCGGCCTTCTTGGCCTCGTCTTCGGTGACGCCTACCCAGGCGATCTCGGGATCGGTGTAGGCCACCGACGGGATCACCCGCGCGTCGAAGTGCGACTTCTCGCCGGCGGCGGCTTCGGCCGCCACATGGCCTTCGTGCACTGCCTTGTGCGCCAGCATCGGCTGGCCGACCACATCGCCGATGGCAAAGATGTGCGGCACATTGGTGCGCATCTGAGAATCGACCTCGATGAAGCCGCGGTCGGTGACGGTGACGCCGGCCTTCTCCGCACCGATCTTGCGCCCATTGGGGCTGCGGCCCACCGACTGCAGGATGGCGTCGTAGCGCTGCGGCCCTGGCGGCGCACCCTCGCCATCAAAGCTCGCAAACAGGCCATCGGGCTTGGCCTCGACGCCGACCGTGCGCGTCTTGAGCATCACGCGGTCGAAGCGCGGCTGGTTGCGCTTGAGCCACACCTTGACGAGGTCACGATCGGCCCCCGGCATCAGGCCGTCGAGCATCTCCACCACATCGATGCGCGCGCCCAGCGTCGAGTACACGCTGGCCATCTCGAGACCGATGATCCCGCCACCGATGACGAGCATCTTCTGCGGCACCTCGTGCAGTTGCAGTGCGCCGGTGGAATCGAAGATGCGGTCGTCCTCGGGCATGAACGGCAGCCGCACTGGCGCCGAGCCGGCGGCGATGATGGCGCTGGCAAAGCGGATGACCTGCGAGCCACCCGACTTGTCCTGGCCCGGCCCGTCAGTCAGTTCGACCGCGAGGTGGTGCGGATCGACAAAGCTGCCGTAGCCGCGCACCACCGTCACCTTGCGCATCTTTGCCATCTGCGCCAGGCCGCCGGTGAGCTTGCCGACCACCTTGTCCTTGTGCGCGCGCAGCTTGGCCAGATCGACCGTTGGCGGGCCGAAGGCAACCCCGATATCGGCGAAGTGCGCCGCCTCGTCCATCACCGCCGCCACGTGCAGCAGCGCCTTGGACGGAATGCACCCCACATTCAGACACACCCCGCCGAGCGACGCATAGCGCTCGACCAGCACCACCTTCTTGCCGAGGTCGGCGGCGCGGAACGCCGCGGAGTAGCCCCCGGGGCCGGCCCCCAAAACCAGCACCTCGCACTCGAGATCGACCTTGCCGCCGAACGCCGGAGCGGCCTGGATCGCCGGCGTCGGGGCCGAGGCCGGTGCCGGCGTGGCGGCAGCCACCGCAGGCGTGGAGGACGGCACAGGCATCGGCGCGGTCGCGGCAGCACCTGCCTGCGCCTCGAGCACCAGGATCAGCGAGCCTTCGGCCACCTTGTCGCCGAGCTTGACCTTCAGCTCCTTCACCTTCCCCGCCGCCGACGACGGAATCTCCATCGACGCCTTGTCGCTCTCCACCGTGATCAGCGACTGCTCCTTGCCCACCACGTCGCCCGCCTTCACCAGCAACTCGATGACTTCCACTTCCTTGAAGTCGCCTATGTCCGGCACCTTGATCTCGATCGTCGTGCTCATGGGTTCTGTCCTTGTTGTTCGGGGGCGGGCTCGCCGGTGGCCAGGCTGAACACCCGCACCGGCAGCGCTGAACTCTTGTCGAACTCGCATCCGGCCTTGACACCCAGTTCGGCAATGCGCTTGGCCGATCCGGCGCGTTCATACGCGGAATACATCGCGCCGAGGGCAAAGTTGCGGCCCGAGCCGATGCCCCAGAAGCGATCAAAGCTGAATACTTCACGGTATGAATACACGCCGAAGATGCCGGCCGGACTGGCGATCACCGCGGTGATCTGTGACGACTCGTATGGGTCCGAATCCTCTTCCTTGGTGTTCAGGAAGTACTTCTCCTTGAGCACCTGATGCAGCTTCTGAAAGGTGCCGAATACCTGCACCCGGCTACCGAACCGACTGTCATCGCCCATCCCGCGCAGCGCGTCGGCCAGCACGGCGAAGTGGGCGGTGCTGCCCGCCAGACCGATGTAGGCATCACCGACCTGGAAGATTTTCTCGTTGACCTCATAACCATGCGGCAGCCGCGTCTCGCCGAAGGTGACGAGCGCATCGGAGGCGATCGCGATCTCGCGATCCTTCTTGACGACGACGATGGTGGTCATGGGAAACGGTGCATGCAGCGCGACCCGTGCCGTGCCGGCTGCGCCGGCGACACGGATCCGCACTCACGAGGTCAGAGCATCACCCGGCGGAAGTCCGCCAGCAGGCTTGCCAGATGCGCGTTGAATCGCGCCGCCGAGGCACCGTCCACCACGCGATGGTCCCAGGACAGCGACAGCGGCAGCATCAGGCGCGGGGCGAACTGCTGGCCGTCCCACACCGGCTTCATGCCGGCGCGGCACACGCCGAGGATCGCCACCTCAGGTGCATTGATGATCGGCGTGAAATAAGTGCCGCCGATGCCGCCGAGCGAACTGATGCTGAAGGTGCCGCCCTGCATGTCGGCCGGCGAGAGCTTGCCGTCGCGCGCCTTGGCAGCCAGCGCGGAGCTCTCGGCGGCAATGTCGAAGATGCCTTTCTTGTCCGCGTCCTTGATCACCGGCACCACCAGGCCGTTGGGCGTGTCGGCGGCGAAGCCGATGTGCCAATAGTTCTTGCGGATGATCGCGTCGCCGCTGGCGGCGTCGATCGAGGCGTTGAAGTCCGGGAACTTCTTGAGCGTGGCCACGCAGGCCTTGATCAGGAACGCCAGCATGGTGAGCTTGGCGGCATCCTTGTTGCGCTCGTTTTCCTTGTTGAGCTGGACGCGGAAAGCCTCCAGGTCGGTGATGTCGGCGTCCTCGTGGTTGGTGACGTGCGGAATCGTCACCCAGTTGCGATGCAGGTTCGGGCCGGACAGCTTCTTGATGCGCGACATCTCCACGCGCTCGATGGGTCCGAACTTTGCGAAGTCCACCTGCGGCCACGGCAGCAGGCCGGGCAGGCCACCACCCTGGGGCACGGCCCCGCCCGCAGCGGGACGCGCGCCACCGGCCATCACGCGCTTGACGAACTCGCGCACGTCGTCGGGGGTGATGCGCCCTTTCGAGCCGCTGCCGCGCACGCCGGACAGATCGACACCAAGCTCACGCGCGAACTTGCGCACCGAAGGTGAGGCATGCGGATTGGCCACGGCCTCGCTCGACGCCGGCTGCGCGGCTGGACGGGCTCCCATTTCGGTGGCAAACGCCGTCGATGCAGGCGAGGCACCCGCCGCTGGCGGCGGTGCGGGCGCGGGCGCGGGCGCGGGTGCGGGCGTGGGCACCGGCGCCGCCACGGGAGCGGGCACGGGAGCGGAACTCTGCGCCGCAGCAGCCGGCGCCGAGGCGGCGGCCCCGTCGCCCGCCTCGAGCACCAGGATCAGCGAGCCTTCGGCCACCTTGTCGCCGAGCTTGACCTTCAGCTCCTTCACCTTCCCCGCCGCCGACGACGGAATCTCCATCGACGCCTTGTCGCTCTCCACCGTGATCAGCGACTGCTCCTTGCCCACCACGTCGCCCGCCTTCACCAGCAACTCGATGACTTCCACTTCCTTGAAGTCGCCTATGTCCGGCACCTTGATCTCGACCATGTTTCCCATCGCGTGCACCCTTGTCTCTGGGGTCGGGCGGTTGCTGCGGCGTCTTGGCGCCAGCAGCCCGCTGCCCGGAGGATTGTTGTTCGTGTCGGCTGCGTGCCTAGACTGTGGCCGGGTTCGGCTTGTCCGGATCGATGCCGTACTTCTTGATCGCCTCGGCCACCTTGGCCATCGGCAGCGTGCCTTCGTCGGCCAGCGCCTTCAATGCTGCGATGACGACGAAGTGGCGGTCCACCTCGAAGAACTCGCGCAGCTTCTCGCGCGTGTCCGATCGACCAAAGCCGTCGGTGCCGAGCACGGTGTAGCTGCGCCCGCGGGGAATGTAGGGTCGGATCTGGTCGGCGAACAGGCGCATGTAATCGGTCGAGGCCACCACCGGTCCGGCGCTGCGCTCCAGGTTCTGCTGCACGTAGCTTGCACGTGGCGGCTTGGTCGGGTGCAACAGGTTGTGGCGTTCCGCCTCGATGCCGTCGCGCCGCAGCTCGGTGAAGCTGGTGATGCTCCAGACATCGCCTGCCACCGCCCAGTCCTTCTCCAGTAGCTCGGCCGCTGCCATCACCTCGCGCAAGATGGTGCCGCTGCCCAGCAGTTGCACGCGCGCGATCGAGCGCCCCATGCCGCTGCCGGCCGGACCCTCGCGCAGCAGGTACATGCCCTTGAGAATGCCCTGCTCCTGCCCCTTCTTCAGGCCAGGGTGCGGGTAGTTCTCGTTCATCAGCGTGATGTAGTACCAGACGTCTTCCTGGTCCTGCACCATGCGCCGCAGGCCGTCCTGCAGGATTACCGCCACTTCGTGCGCGTAGGTCGGGTCATAGCTGATGCAGTTGGGGATGGTGGCGCTCATCAGGTGCGAGTGCCCGTCCTGGTGCTGCAATCCCTCGCCGTTGAGCGTGGTGCGCCCAGCGGTGGCACCGAGCAGGAAACCGCGCGCCTGCATGTCCCCGGCGGCCCAGGCCAGATCACCGATGCGCTGGAACCCGAACATCGAATAGAGGATGTAAAACGGGATCATCACGCGGTTGTTGGTCGAGTACGACGTCGCCGCGGCGATCCAATCGGCCATCCCCCCGGCCTCGTTGATGCCTTCTTCCAGGATCTGTCCGGCCTTGTCCTCGCGGTAGTACATGACCTGGTCGCGATCCACCGGCTCGTAAAGCTGACCCTGCTGGCTGAAAATGCCCAGCTGGCGGAACATGCCTTCCATGCCGAACGTGCGCGCTTCGTCGGGAATGATCGGCACCACGCGCGGGCCGATCGCCTTGTCGCGTACCAGTTGCGTGAGCGCCCGCACGAACGCCTGTGTCGTGCTGATCTCGCGGCCTTCCGCCGTGGGCTCAAGCACAGCGCTGAACGCTTCAAGGGCCGGCGTGGGAAGCTTCTCGTCGGACACCCGACGCCGCTGCGGCAGATAGCCGCCGAGTACGCGGCGGCGCTCCTGCAGGTACTTCATCTCTGGCGAGTTGTCGGCCGGCCGGTAGAACGGGACGTCGGCGAGCTTGTCGTCCGCAATCGGAATCGCAAAGCGGTCGCGAAACTCGCGGATCGCGTCGTCGTCGAGTTTCTTGAGCTGGTGCGTCGGGTTCTTGCCTTCGCCGATCTTGCCCATCCCGTAGCCCTTCACGGTCTTGGCGAGGATCACCGTGGGTTGGCCGCCGTGCTTCATGGCAGCCGAAAACGCTGCGTAAATCTTGTGCGGGTCGTGGCCGCCGCGATTCAGACGCCATATATCGGCATCGCTCATGCGCGAGACCATCTCCAGCGTCTGCGGGTCCTTGCCGAAGAAGTTCTTGCGGACAAACGCACCATCATTGGCCTTGTAGTTCTGGTACTCGCCGTCCACGGTGCTTTCCATCAGCCGCAGCAGCGCGCCGTCCTTGTCCTTGGCCAGCAGCGGATCCCAGTACGAGCCCCAGATCAACTTGATCACGTTCCAGCCGGAGCCGCGGAACTCGCCTTCCAGCTCCTGGATGATCTTGCCGTTGCCGCGCACCGGCCCGTCGAGGCGCTGCAGGTTGCAGTTGACGACAAAGATCAGGTTGTCGAGCTTCTCGCGCGCGGCCATGCCGATGGCGCCCAGCGACTCGGGTTCGTCCATCTCGCCATCGCCGCAAAAAGCCCAGACCTTGCGACCTTCGGTATTGGCGATGCCGCGGTTGTGCAGGTACTTGAGGAAGCGTGCCTGGTAGATGGCCTGGATCGGCCCCAAGCCCATGCTCACTGTCGGGAACTGCCAGAAGTCCGGCATCAGCTTGGGGTGCGGGTACGACGTCACGCCGTTGCCGTCGACGTCGCGCCGGAAGTTGATCAACTGCTGTTCGGTCAGGCGACCTTCCAGGAACGCCCTTGCGTAGACGCCCGGCGATGAGTGGCCCTGCAGGTACAGCAGGTCGCCGCCGAAGTCGCCGTGAGGCGCACGCCAGAAGTGGTTGAAGCCCACCTCCATCATCGTGCCGACCGAGGCGTAGCTGGCGATGTGACCGCCCAGATCGCCCTCGCCACGATTGGCCCGCACCACCGTGGCCATCGCGTTCCAGCGCATGTAGGCGCGCAGCCGCTCCTCGATGACCGGATCGCCTGGCGTGTGCTCCTCCAGGTGCACCGGGATCGTGTTGATGTACGCGGTGTTGGCGGAAAACGGAATGTAGGCGCCCGAGCGGCGCGCTTTCTCCGATAGGCGCTCGATCAGGTAGTGAGCGCGTTCCGGCCCTTCGCGCTCGAGGACCGCATCGAGCGCATCGATCCACTCGCGCGTTTCCAGCGCATCAGGATCGCGCGGATCATTGGCGGCCGGCGGAAAGTTCGGTACAGCGGACATGTCTGTCTCCTAAGCTGCGCGCTCCTTGTCGGCGAAGCGCTCTGTGGTGGCGAGCAGGACGGGAATTCGCCGAGACCTTGGTGCGGGGCGGACCGGCCTGCAAGAAAAGCGATCGCAGGACTTTATCAGCGATCGCCATTTTTTCAAATAGCGGCGCTCAATCCTGTAATGCGGAATAACCAGATGCCGCCCTGGATGTTGCGCCTCGTCGGCAATAATCGATCGCATGCTGCGATCCATATGCAAAAAGCGCAATCGGTAGCACCGTCCGCTACGCGTTCCGGCCTTCCTCCATCCCATGCCACCCATCGGCAGCACCGACTCCAGTGAACGCCCGGCCCGCCAGCCCGCCTTCGATGCGCTGGGCTTGCCGGTCGACCGGCGACGACGCGGCACCTGGTTGCCGTTCGCCGCGATCGCCGCCCTCGTCATGCTCATCCTGGCGTTGTTCGTCGCCATCGTGTTCGAGGATCGGGCCCTGCAGCGGGAAACGCTGCAGCGCGACTTCGACTCCGCCGCACAGCAACTCGATGCGCGCCTCTTGAGTCTGGTCGAGTCGGTCTCTGCAACAGCGCTGGAGATCGGCGCCGGCTCGGTCGATGAGCGGCGCTTCAACCGCTTTGCCAACGATCTCGTTGCCGCCAAACCAGAGATTCAGCGAATCAAGTACGTGAACGCGACCGATCGCCTAGTGTGGCAGCCAGCGCCCGCCAGCGCCCTGCCCATGCTGCCGGACGAGCCGGTCGACCCCAGATTCGAGTCGCTGCTGGAACAGGCCCGCAGCTCGCCGATTGGCATCTGGGGCGTGTTGCAGGTGGCCGGCCGGCCGAGCATGGTGGCGCTGGTGGTGCCGGTGTACGCCGATCGGCGCTACATCGGAGCCCTGCTGCTGAACGTGCTCCCGCGCGACCTGCTGCTCAATGGCCTGTCGCTGGACACCCGCGAGCGCTACCGCATCCTGCTGCTAGCCGACGGCGTCGTGCTGGGCGCAACCAGCGCCAGCGGTCCGCCCACGGGATCGCCGACCTATGCGGCCACCCTGTCCCCGCTGCCACCGAACATCACGCTGCAGGCGAGTCCATTCCGCATGCAATCGCGCCTCACCGGGCGCGCCCTGGCATGGCTGGTCGCCGGCCTGGCAGGGGCGGTAGGGATCGCGCTAACCGCGTTGCTGCGCTACACGACGCAGCTGGTGCGGGCCGATCGTGTCTTGGTAGCAGAGACATCGCTGCGCCGGGCCATGGAAGACTCGCTCGCCACCGGCCTGCGCGTGCTCGATCCGCAGGGTGTGGTGCGCTACGTCAACAAGGCCTTCTGTCAGATGACCGGCTGGCCGGATGCGCAACTGATCAATCGGGGCCCACCGTTTCCGTACTGGCCGCCCGAGCTGGCACAGGCGCAGCGCGCCAAGCTGGACCAGATTCTCGCTGGCGAGGTCGATGCGTCCGGGTTCGATACCGTGGTGCAACGGCCGGATGGCAGCCGCTTCGATGCCCGGATGTACGTGTCGCCCCTGGTCGATGACGCTGGGACCCAGATCGGCTGGGTCACGTCGATGGCCGACATCACGGAGTCAAAGCGCATCCGCACCGAGCTCGCGGCCGCGCAGGAGCGCTTTACCACCGTGCTCGAGTCACTGGAGGCGGCGGTGTCAGTGGTCGCACCCGGACCGGAAGGCGCCGATGAACTGCTGTTTGCCAACCGCGCCTATCAGCAGGAGTTCGGGCACCGCACGGACGGTCACGAAAGCCTCGCGGCGGGCGTGCGACGCGGAAGTTTCGAGCAGTCAGCCGAGGTGCGCGATGGGATCGCCGGGCGCTGGTTCGACGTGCGCATGCGCGAGATCCGCTGGGTCGACGGCCGCGCCGCTCGCCTGCAGATCGCCACCGACATCACGCTGCGCAAGGCCACCGAGGAGATCGTGCGTCAGCAGCAGGAAAAGGTGCAGTTCACCTCGCGCCTGATGACGATGGGCGAGATGGCCTCGTCGCTGGCCCACGAGCTGAACCAGCCGCTGACGGCAATCACCAATTACAGCGAAGGCGCATTGGCGCGCCTGGCGCGCGGCCCGGTAACGCGTGAAGACCTGTTGCCGGCGCTGGAGAAGACGAGCATGCAGGCGCAGCGCGCCGGCCGGATCATTCGGCGCATCCGCGAGTTCGTGAAGCGCAGCGAGCCACGCCGTCGTCCCACGCCTGCCGCCCGCATCATCGACGACGCCGTCGGCTTCGCCGAGATCGATGCCAGCAAGAAAGGCTTCACGATCGTTGCGCAGGTGGCCCCGGATCTGCCCCCGCTGGACGTTGATCCGATCCTGATCGAGCAAGTGCTGTTGAATCTGCTCAAGAACGCGATGGAGGCGATGGAGCGCGCCAGCGTGCGCCGAATCGACGTGCAGGTCAGCCGAACCGGCGACAACCTGGCGCAAGTCCTGGTAATCGATCGCGGCATTGGCATCCCGGAGGCCCATCTGGAAAACCTGTTCCAGCCATTTTTCAGCACCAAGAGCGAAGGCATGGGCATGGGCCTGAACATCTGCCGCTCCATCGTCGAGTTTCATCACGGTCGCTTGACGGTCGAAGCGAATCCGGAGCCGGCCGGCGGCACCATCATGCGGTTTACCCTGCCCCTTGCGACGACGGCCAGCAGTGAACAGAATCCGCCAAATACAGGTCAAACCCGCCCCGATCAGGCGGCGGCGTGATGTCGCGCCGAGCGCCACGGCATACCAATCAACTCGCAACGGAAGCTCAGCGCAATGAATGCAACGATGACGGCCAACGACGTCGACAACACCGAAGCCCTGGGCGTCGTCTACGTGGTGGATGACGACGAAGCAGTCCGCGACTCCCTGCAGTGGCTGCTCGAGGGCGTCAACTACAAGGTCAAGACGTACGACAGCGCCGAGAGCTTCCTTGCCGCGTTCGACGATCGTGCCATTGCCTGCCTCGTGCTCGACGTGCGGATGCCCGGCATGAGCGGACTCGAGCTGCAGGAAGTGCTGATCGCCCGCACCGCACAGCTGCCGATCATCTTCATCACCGGCCATGGCGACGTGCAAATGGCGGTGTCGACGATGAAAAAGGGCGCCTCGGACTTCATCGAGAAGCCGTTCGACCAGGCCAAGCTCAAGAGCCTGGTCGAGAAGATGCTGGTCCAGGCGCGAGACGACGCCGCTCGACGCGACCGCGAGCGCATGAACCAGTCGCTGCTGGCGCGCCTGACCGCGCGCGAGCAGCAGGTGCTCGAACGCATCATGGCCGGCCGGTTGAACAAGCAGATCGCCGACGACCTGGGCATCTCGATCAAGACGGTCGAGGCGCACCGCGCCAACATCATGGACAAGCTCAAGGCCAACACCGTTGCCGACCTGATGCGCGTGGCGCTGGCGGGTACGGTCACCTGAGGCATAAATTCACCCGTGAAGCCAGGGCCCGCTGCGTAAAATGCGGGCCTTGTGCTTTGTGCGAGCGCATGCGCATTAATCGTCACGCACCCGCGCTCGTCGCACTCATCGCTGATCTGCGGACGAGTCTTCTCGTGACACGCGCCCGCCGACTTGATTGCGTTCACCCCGCCCTGGACTCCTGATCCCATGACCGCTCGCCTGATCGACGGCAAGGCGCTGGCCGCCCGCCTTCGTAACGAACTGACCTCGCGCGTGGCGCAGTTGACGTCACAGGGGCGAGGCCCAGGCCTGGCGGTGGTGCTGGTCGGCGACGATCCCGCCTCTGCGGTGTACGTGCGCAACAAGATCAAGGCCTGCGAGGACTGCGGCATCCGTTCTGTATTCGAGAAGCTGCCCGCCGATGTGGGCGAAACCCAACTGCTTGATGTGATCGATCGTCTGAACGCCGATCCGACCCTGCACGGCATCCTGGTCCAACTGCCGCTGCCCCGGCACCTGAACGCACAGCGCGTGCTGGAGTCGATCTCGTTCGACAAGGACGTCGATGGACTGCACGCCACCAATGCCGGCCTCACATTGATGGGCGTCCCGCACTTCCGCTCCTGCACGCCCTATGGCGTGATGAAGATGCTGGAATCCACCGGCATCGAACTCGCCGGCAAGCACGCGGTGGTGATCGGCCGCTCCAACATGGTGGGCAAGCCGATGGCCATGCTGCTGCTCGCCGCCAACGCCACCGTGACCATCTGCCACAGCGCCACCCGCGATCTGCCTTCAATCACCCGCCAGGCCGACATCCTGGTGGCGGCGGTTGGCCGCCGCGCCATCGTCACGGCCGACATGGTCAAGCCCGGCGCGGTGGTGATCGATGTGGGCACCAACAAGACCCCCGAGGGCAAGCTCGCCGGCGATGTCGACTTCAACGCGGTCAAGGAGGTGGCCGGCTGGATCTCGCCCGTACCGGGCGGCGTCGGACCGATGACGATCGCCATGCTTCTGACCAACACCGTCGAATCGGCCGAGCGCGCCGCCGCCCTTGCCTAGACCCTCTCGACCCTCGACTTCAACCGACCGTACCCCGATGCCGCTCGACGCCGACTTCAATCCGCTGCTCGACTTCTCTGACCTGGCGCGCTTCGATGCGATCGCCCCGGCGCACATCACGCCGGCAATCGACACGCTGCTGCGCGAATGCCGCAAGGCGGTCGACCTGGCCACTGACCCCGGGCGAGACGCCAGCTGGGACAACGTGGTGCTGCCGCTGGACGACGCCATCGAGCGGCTGTCGCGCACCTGGAGCGCGGTGTCGCATCTGAATGCCGTGGTCGATTCGCCGACGCTGCGTGAGCAGTACAACACCAACCTGCCGCGCATCACCGACTTCTGGACCGAGGTGGCGCAGAACGAGGCGCTTTATGCGCGCTACCGCGAGTTGGCGGCGCGCGCTGACTTTGCGCAGTGGACGCCGGCACGGCGGCGCGTGGTGGAGAACGAGCTGCGCGATTTCCGCCTGGGTGGGGCCGAACTGGCTCCGCAGCACAAGTCGCGGCTGCGGCGGATCCGCGAACGCCAATCGCAGCTGAGCACGCGCTTCGCCGAAAACGTGCTCGATGCCACCAACGCCTTCGCGCTGTACCTGCCAGAGCGCGAGGCCGCGCAGCTCGACGGCGTACCGGCCGACGCCCTGGCGATGTATCGCGAGGCCGCCGCCGCCGACAGTCGCGACGGCTTCAAGATCACCCTGCACTATCCGAGCTATGCGCCGGTGATCCAGTACGCCACCGACCGCAAGCTGCGCGAACGCATGTACCGCGCGTTCGTCACACGTGCCTCCGAGTTCGGCCCACCCGAGTGGGACAACGGCCGCAACATGGTCGATCTGCTCGGCCTGCGCCAGGAACAGGCCATGCTGCTCGGCTATGCAAGCTATGCCGAGCTGTCGCTGGTGCCCAAGATGGCCGAGTCGGCAGCCCAGGTGACCGCGTTCCTGCATGACCTTGGCACGCGTGCGCGCCCGCACGCGGAACGCGACATGGCCGAGCTGCGCGAGTTCGCTGCGCGCGAGCTTGACTTGGCCGACCTGCAGGCCTGGGACCTTGCCTTTGTCAGCGAGAAACTGCGCGAAGCGCGCTACGCCTACTCGGAGCAGACCCTCAAGCGCTACTTCCCTGAGCAGCGCGTGCGCGACGGCCTGTTCAAGGTGATCGAGACGTTGTTCAGCGTCCGCATCAGACCCGACCGCGCGCCCATGTGGCATCCGGACGCGACGTTCCACCGCATCGAGACCACCGACGGCACGCTGGTCGGCCAGTTCTACCTCGACCTGTACGCGCGCGAGCACAAGCAGGGCGGCGCCTGGCAGGACGACGCTCGGACGCGCCGCGGCCGGCAGCGCGCCGGTGAGCTTCAGGTCCAGACGCCAGTGTCTTTCCTCACCTGCAATTTCTCCAAGCCCGTGGCTGGCAAGCCGGCTCTATTCACCCACGACGAAGTGCTCACGTTGTTCCATGAGTTTGGGCACGGACTGCACCATCTGCTCACGCGCGTCGACGAAATGTCGGTGGCCGGCATCCGCGGCGTCGAATGGGACGCGGTGGAGTTGCCGAGCCAGTTCATGGAGAACTTCGCCTGGGAGTGGGAGGTCCTGCAGTTGCTGACCGGCCACGTGGACACCGGCGAGCCGCTGCCGCGCGAGCTCTACGACAAGATGATCGCCGCCCGCAACTTTCAGAGCGGCATGCAGTTGCTGCGTCAGGTCGAGTTCGCGCTGATCGACATCCGCCTGCACGCCGCGCACGGCCTGACCGAAGCCGCCGACGTGCATCAAATCGTCGATGCCGTGCGGCGCGAGGTGGCAGTGGTGCAGCCGCCCGAGTGGAACCGCATGATCAGCGGGTTCACCCACATCTTCGCGGGTGGTTATGCCGCCGGTTACTACAGCTACAAGTGGGCCGAAGTCCTGTCAGCCGACTGCTACGCCGCCTTTGAAGAGGCCGCGCAGGCTGGCGGCAGCACCCTGGACACCGCGGTGGGCAGACGCTTTGTCGACGCCGTGCTGGCCGTCGGCGGCAGCCGGCCGGCGCTGGACTCGTTCACCGCCTTCCGCGGCCGCGCGCCGCAGATCGATGCGCTGCTGCGCCATAGCGGGATGGCTTAGCGCGTGTCTGCCACGTTCGTGCGCAGGCGCATGGGCCCGCCGGCCCGGTCGACTACGATTGCCGCTTCCGTCACCCCGTGGCCACGATTCACCATGCGCCTGCCTGCTGCTGTCACCGCACTCGCCATCGCCCTGCTGCCCGCCATCGCGGCCGCGCAGTTCAAATGGACCGACGCCGATGGTCGCGTCACCTATGGCGACAATCCGCCGCGCGATGCAAAGAACATCGAACCGCTGCGCCGCTCCGAGCCCGATGCCGATCCGACGCTCGCCCTGCCGCTCGAACTGCGGCGCGCCGTCGCCAACTTTCCGCTGACGCTGTACACCTCACCCGCATGCAATCCCTGCGCCGCCGCGCGCGACCTGCTGCAGGCGCGTGGCACGCCGTACAGCGAGATCACGCTCGCCACGCCACAGGACGTCGAGGCGTTTCGCAAGCTCGATCTGGGCGAGAAGGTGCCTGTGCTCATGGTCGGCCGGCAAAGTGTCAAGGAGTTCATGCCGTCGGCCTGGCACACGATGCTCGATACCGCCGGCTACCCGCGCACGTCGCAGCTGCCGCGCACCTGGCGCCACCTGGCTGCCAAACCGATGGTGGCGCCGGCCGCCCCGGCAACGCCCGCCGAGGGTGCAGCGTCCACCGCCAATTAGCGCGGCGGCGGGCACGGCCCCGCCAGCGCGCGGTCGACGCTGCAGCGTCGACCGCGTGCCTGGAGCACGGGTTTCTGTGAGCCATCCCTGATGACTCCACCCGCATCCAGCTTCCGCGGCAACAAGGCCGCCCTGCCCAGCAAGCCCTGCGCGGCTTGCGGCCGGCCAATGACCTGGCGCCGCCGCTGGGCCAAGACGTGGGACGAAGTGAAGTTCTGCTCGGACGCTTGCCGGCGTGCGAAAGACACCCGTGGCTGAGCTGCGCCAGCTCGTGCTCGTGCTGGGTGATCAGCTCGACCTGGACGCCGCCGCGTTCGACGGCTTTGACGCCGCGCACGACGCCGTGTGGATGGCCGAGGCGGCCGAGGAATCGACCCACGTGTGGTCGAGCAAGCCGCGCACGGTCCTGTTCCTGGCGGCGATGCGCCACTTCGCGCAGGCCCTGCGTGCGGCGGGCCGATCGCTGCACTACACCCGGCTCGACCACCCAGGCAACGCAGGCAGCCTGCAAGCACAGTTGCACGCCGACGTCGAACGCCTGCGCCCCGCCGGCCTGGTGATGACGGCACCGGGCGACTGGCGGGTGCTGCAGGCAATCAAGGACCTCGCGCAGGCGCACGGCCTGCCGCTGGACATCCGCGAGGACCGGCACTTCTATTGCAACGTGCGCGAGTTCGCGGCGCACGCACGCGGCCGCAAGTCGCTGCGCATGGAGTACTTCTACCGCGAGATGCGCAAGCGCCACGGCGTACTGATGCAGGGTGCGGCGGGCGACCAGCCCGAAGGCGGCCAGTGGAACTTCGACGAAGACAACCGCGAGGCTTTCGGCACCGCCGGCCCCGGCGAGGTGCCGCCGCGCACCGAGTTCCCGCCCGATGCGCTGACGCGCGAGGTGATGGCGCTGGTGCACGCGCGCTTTGCCACCCACCCCGGCCAGCTGGACAGCTTTGCCTGGCCGGTGACGCGCGCGCAGGCGCTGGTCGCCCTGCAGCGCTTCGTCGCTGAGCGCCTGCCGCTGTTCGGTCGTTTCCAGGACGCGATGTGGCCCGGCGAGCCGTGGCTGTATCACGCGCATCTGTCGGCAGCGCTGAATCTCAAGCTGCTCAATCCGCGCGAGGTGGTGGAGACGGCCGTCGCGGCGTATCGCGCAGGCGCGGCACCGCTGGCCAGCGTGGAAGGCTTTGTGCGCCAGATCCTCGGCTGGCGCGAATACGTGCGCGGCATCTACTGGACGCGCATGCCCGGCTACGCCGAGCTCAATGCGCTGGATGCTCAGGAAGACCTGCCCGCGTGGTACTGGACCGGGGCCACCGACATGGCCTGCCTGCGCGACGCGCTGGCGCAAACGCTGGCGCACGGCTACGCCCACCACATCCAGCGCTTGATGATCACCGGCTTGTTTGCCTTGATGTACGGCGTGCGGCCGCAGCAGGTGCATGCCTGGTACCAGGCGGTGTACGTCGATGCAGTGGAGTGGGTGGAGCTGCCCAATACGCTGGGCATGAGCCAGTATGCCGACGGCGGACTGATGGCGAGCAAGCCCTATGTCGCCACCGGCAAGTACATCCAGCGCATGAGCCCGCACTGCAAGGGCTGCCGCTACGACCCCGCGCAACGCACAGGCGAGTCGGCCTGCCCGTTCACCACGCTTTACTGGGACTTCCTGATGCGTCATGAAGCCGCGTTGGCAGCCAACCCCCGCATGTCGCTGCAGGTGAAAAACGTGGCGCGGTTAAGCGACGCGCAGAAGCAGTCCATCGTCGAACGTGCCGCGGCAATCCGGCGCGGCGAGGTCGGCATCGCACGGGCCGATGAACCACAGGCCTAGCCACGTGCCTGATATTGCACGGCTCGGCTTCGATCCCACGCTCGCGGCAGCGCATGCACGCATCGCCGCCGTGCAACCGGCGGCGTATGCGCGCACGCGCAACGCGATCGACGGCGCGGTCAGCGGCTTGTCGCCGTACATCACGCACGGCTTCGTCACCCTGGCCGACGTGCTGGCCGGGGTCGCGTCGCGCCATGCGCTGGACGTACAGCACAAGTTCGTGTTCGAGCTGGGCTGGCGCGAGTACTTCCGCCATGTCTGGGCGCAGCGCGGCAACGGCATCCTGCACTCGCTCCGCTCCGGCCCGCTGCCCGACGCGGCCTACGCGCGCGAACTGCCCGTCGACATCCGCCGCGGCGCCACCGGCGTGCCAGTGATCGACCAGGCGGTTCGCAGGCTGTACGCCACCGGCATGCTGCACAACCACGCCCGCATGTGGCTGGCCAGCTATGTGGTGCACGTGCGCAAGGTGCACTGGCGCGCCGGCGCCGACTGGCTCTACGGCCACCTGCTCGACGGCGACCTGGCCAGCAACCATCTCAGCTGGCAATGGGTCGCCGGCACTGGCAGCCACAAGCCATACCTCTTCAACGCCGACAACGTGGCGCGCTACGCGCCGGCGGCCTGGCACAGCCCGGGCAGCGTGATCGACACGTCGTATGAGGTGCTGGATCACCTGGCGCGCAGCGCCCACGCCATGCCGCCGGCCACCGCCCACGCGCTGCCTGACACCGCGTCACTCACCGAGCCCGCGCTTCGCTCCGATCCTCCCGCCGACCTCGGTCTGGCCGCACCCGATGCCGCTGACGCGGCAGGACGCGATGTCTGGCTCGTGCACCCCTGGTGCCTGCGGGAACTGCCGTCGGACCGGCCGGCCGGTACGGTCGTGATCGGCTTGTTGGTTGCCGACTTTCACCGCGCCTGGCCCTGGAGCGAGTGGCGCTGGCGCTTCGTCGGTCAACGCATGGTTGAGCTCACCGAGCTCCGCTGGCACGGCGACGCGGCGGCCATTGGCAGCGCGCTGCGCAGCGCCCGGAGCGTGCGCAGCATGGCCGAGCCGCACCTTGCACCCTGGCTGGCGGCGTGGGCCGACTGTCAGGCGGTGCCCACGCTGTTCCCGCCCGTCGACCGGCGCTGCGACTCGTTCTCGCAGTGGTGGGCGCAGGTCTCACGCGAATCGTTTTCGGCGGCCGAGCTGCTGCTACGCCAGTGATGGCGCAGATCGGTTTCTGGTCGACGACGCCGTTTCGCGTGTGTCGCGCTGTGGGCACGCCAGCGAGCACTGCTGTTTGCACTCAAGCAAGAAACCGTGCGCTCGCCTTTAAAGGAATCGCGCAGCCTCGGCCTTGTAGGATGACGAGCGAAGGTCATCGCCTGTCCCACCTTGATGACACGATCGCCACATGAGGTTCTCTTGAAGCTTGCCACCTGGAACGTCAATTCGCTGAAAGTGCGGCTGCCGCACCTGCTCGACTGGCTCGGCAAGCACGCGGTCGACATCGTCTGCCTGCAGGAAACCAAACTCACCGACGACAAGTTCCCGCAGGCCGAACTGCAGGCCGCCGGCTATCGCAGCGTCTTCGCCGGGCAAAAGACCTACAACGGCATTGCCATCCTGATGCGCGAGGCCACCACCGGCGCCCCGCGTGAGGTTCAGGTCAACCTGCCGGGGTTCGTCGATGAACAGAAACGGCTGCTCGCGCTGACCTTCGATGCGGCACCGTCGGACGCATTGCGGATCATCTGCGGCTACTTCCCCAACGGGCAGGCGGTCGGCAGCGACAAGTACGCCTACAAGCTGTCTTGGCTCACCGCGCTCAGCGACTGGCTGCGCGGCCAGGTGGAGCAGCATCCAAACCTGGCGCTGCTGGGCGACTACAACATCGCCCCCGAAGATCGCGACGTCCATGACCCCGCCGCCTGGGCCGGCCAGGTGTTGTTCTCGGAGCCGGAAAAAGCCGCGTTCCGCGGCCTGGTCGATCTGGGCCTGACTGACAGCTTCCGCCTGTTCGAGCAACCGGAGCGCAGCTACTCTTGGTGGGACTACCGCAACCTCGCGTTCCGTCGAAAAATGGGGCTGCGCATCGACCACATCCTGCTGAGTGGGCCGCTCGCGCATCGCTGCACCGCCTGCACCATCGACATCGAGCCACGTCGCCAAGAGCAGCCAAGCGACCATGCGCCCGTGATCGCCACGCTGGAGCCGGTGGTCGGCGCGGTGGCTTGACACGTCTGCGTCCGCCGTCGATGGTGGAATCGGGCGTGGGTCGATCGCGTAGGGGCGGCCCGAGGACGCTTACGCGGCCATGCCGGACGTGACGTTTCATAATCGCGGCATGAACGAGAACGACGCCCGCGAAGTGGTGCTGGTTCGCGCCATTGAAATGGCGGACAAGGACTTCGCCACGTTGTCGCAGGAGGACCGTCAGTACGCGAGCCGCGCCGCCGCCGAACTGACACGGTGGTCGGCCGCAGAAAAGCGCGAGCCCGCCAGTGCCGAGCGCTACCTTGCGCAGCGTGCCCACTTGCTGATCGGCAAGTTGAGCGAACGCCGCCCGGCAGTGCGCCGCACCGCCGCGGCCGTCGCCTGGCGCCCATGGATCGACCTCGTGGTGCCGCTGGCAGCGCTGGTTGCCGGCGTGCTGTTCGAGCGCATCGGTGACCGCGGCCAGGTCAACGTGCTGGCATTTCCGCTGTTGGTCCTGGTGCTGTGGAACCTCGCCGTCTACCTGCTGGTCGTCATCTCCGGCCTGCGCGGCGCGGTCGCGCGCGGCGCCACGGGAACGGAACAGCGCGGCCTGCGCGCGTGGCTGCTGGATCTCGCCCGGCGTGCCGCCCCGCGCGGCGCCAAATCGCTCGACGTGCCGCTGGGCCGCTTCATGCTGGAATGGGCCACGCTGAGCGCCTCGCTCACCGGCGCGCGCATCGCCCGCGTGCTGCATCTGGCAGCGGCGCTGTTCGCCGCGGGTGCGGTGGCGGGCCTGTATGTACGCGGGCTGGTGTTCGACTACCGCGCCGGCTGGGAGAGCACGTTTCTCGATGCCTCGCAGGTTCATGCGCTGCTGTCGGCGATTCTCGGCCCCGCCGCGCAGGCGCTGGGGCAGGCGTTCCCCACCGCGGACCAGGTTTCAACGTTGCGTTTTCCCGCCAGCAGCGGCGAGAGCGCGGCCCGCTGGATCCACTGGTACGCGTTGACGGTTGCCGCGCTGGTTATCGTGCCGCGCCTGGCACTGTGGGCGTGGGCTGCCTGGCGGGCACACCGACACGCACATCGCATGGACCTGGATCTGGCGGCGCCCTACTTCCGCCGGCTGCTGGGCGGCTTCACCCGCGGGCGCGCCCGCCTGCGCGTACTGCCCTACAGCTTCACGCTCGACGAAGCTGCGGGTGATTCACTGAGAACCATCGCGCGCCGCCTGCTGGGCGAAGACGCCGAACTGCTGCAACGACCCTCCGTAGCGTTCGGCGAAGAAGCGCGCGCCGTCGACGGAGCCATGCCGGCTGACGCACAGGTGGCACTGAACCTCGCGCTCTTCAACCTGGCGGCCACACCCGAGCAGGAGAACCACGGCGCCTTCCTGGACGCCTTGCGGGCCGGCTTGCCGCCGCCACACGCCATGCTGGTCGACGAGGGCGCCTATCGCCGTCGCCTGGGCACGCAGCCGGGCAGCGACGAGCGACTGGCGCAACGCCGCGACGCGTGGCGCGCCTTCGCCACCAGTCGCGGCTGGCCGATCGCGATTGCCGACCTGGCTGCGCCTGACCTGACGCAGATCGAGCGCGAACTCGGCGCAGTGCTGGGGCAGCCGGAATGACCGCGTCGCCTGCCGACCCGACAACGGCGCCCGCAACGGAGTCTGCCGGCACGACGATCGAGATCACCTTGATCTCGCATACCAACGCTGGCAAGACCACCCTCGCCCGCACCCTGCTCGCGCAGGATGTCGGCGAAGTGCGCGACGCCCCGCACGTCACCGAGATCGCCACCGCGCACACGCTGCTCACCACTTCAGCAGGTGACCTGCTGCGACTCTGGGATACGCCGGGCTTCGGCGATTCCGCCCGCCTCGTGGCCCGACTGCGCCACGCCGACAACCCGATCGGCTGGCTGCTGCGCGAGGTGTGGGACCGTCATCGTGATCGCCCCCTCTGGTGCAGTCAGCAGGCGATCCGCACCGCGCGCGAGTCGTCGGACGTCGTGCTGTACCTCGTCAATGCGGCCGAAGACCCGCGCGATGCCGGTTATGTCTCATCCGAGATGCAGGTGCTGCGCTGGATCGACCGCCCCGTGCTCGCCCTGCTCAACCAGCTCGGCCCGCCGCGCACCAGCGCCGACGAACGCGCCGAGGTGGATCGCTGGCGCGACCACCTGTCCACCTTCGGCGTGGTGCGCAACGTTCTGCCGCTCGACGCTTTTGCCCGCTGCTGGGTGCAGGAGGGTGTGCTGC
Source organism: Burkholderiaceae bacterium (assembly GCA_022843955.1). GTDB lineage: Bacteria > Pseudomonadota > Gammaproteobacteria > Burkholderiales > Burkholderiaceae_F > JALHMQ01. The sequence continues at coordinate 33,943 of JALHMQ010000019.1, read as the reverse complement.
TCGATGCGGTCGGCGCCATGCTGCCGGCCGCCAAGCTCGATGCCTACGCGCGACTGCAGGCGCAATGGCGCCAGCGCAGCAGCCAGCGGTTCGACTCCGCGATGCGGGTCCTGGCCGAGCAGCTGACGCTCGCCGTTGCCGACAGTGAGCCGATCGACACCGAGGGCGCCAACACCGCGCAGCGCGTGATGCGCACGCTCGGCATCGGAGAGCGCGCCGATCCAGCACGCGAGCAGGCCATGACGCAGCTGCTGAAGCGTCTGGATACCAGCATCCGCAACAGCACCAGTCGGCTGATTGCGCTGCATGGGCTCGACGGCCATGCCGCCCAGACCGTGCTTCAGCGCTTGCGCGAGAACTTCAGTGCGCGCGAGCGCGTGGATGAAGGGCGCGCCGCGCTCTGGAGCAGCCTCGTGACCGGCGCATTGACTGGCCTGAAGGCCGATCTTGCAGCCGGCGGATTGACCTTCGGCGCCGGCATGCTGGTGGGCGGCGTGATCGGCGGGCTCACGGGTGCCGGTGTCGCCCGCGGCTTCAACAAACTCGCCGGGCGCGAACGCACGGTGGTGCGCTTTGCGCCAGCTTTCGTCGAAGGACTGGTGCGCTCGAGCGTGCTGCGCTACCTGGCCGTCGCGCACTTCGGCCGCGGTCGCGGTCAGTACGTCGAAGGTGAGGCACCCGCGTTCTGGCAGGGCGAGGTTGCACAGGCGTATTCGATGCGGGCAGCCGAGTTCAACGCACTCTGGCCACGCATCGTCGATCAACAAGAAGGCGCTGCCGCTGACCTGCAGCGACTGTTGACCGCGCTGGTCAGCCAGGTGCTTGCGCGGCTGTACCCGGGCGCGATCGGCGCAGCACATGCCGATACTTCACTCGGCGCCCAGAAGCCCGCTCAGCCCTGAGCTCGCCGACCGATTTCCTGTACACTTCGCGCCCTCGCGCCCGTAGCTCAGTTGGATAGAGTACTTGGCTACGAACCAAGGGGTCGTGGGTTCGAATCCTGCCGGGCGCGCCACATTTTGTTTGACGATCAAAGGCTTAGGAGCTTGCCTCCTAAGCCTTTTTTCTTGGCCCGCAGTCGCCGTGGAGTTCTGTTGCAACTGATTTGATGGGCATGCAGTTGTGACGATGCCTTCGCTCACGCGACAGTCGCGAAGTTCACCATGGCTTGTGCCGCGCGCACCTGGGTTAACCGCAGCGTATAGGTCTCGATCACGCTGCCCTCCATCCACTCTTGCCGGCTCAACTCGGCGGAAGCGGCGCCGATCACCAGTCACCTTTGCCGAGGTCCCAATCGCCTCGGAATCGACACGCTAACTTCACTATCGAAGTCGTCGCATCGAACATGAATGTCTCAACGGTCGCTCCTTCGCCTCCGAGAGATTCCAACACCTCGAGAACGTCGGCCCAAGGGGCATCGCGAACTGATAACGCGGGACGAATTGCTTAAAGCGCGATCTCGTCGACGCGTCGAAGTTCTAGCTCGCGATGTCTTTGCTCCTCATCAAGGCGAGCCTGCTTAGCGTGGACAAGTCGAGCTGCAGCCGGCGCAAGTGTCCCAGCGCGGTCAGCACTCCAGCAACGGCGAGCTGAACGCCGGGTTCAGTAGCCGCAGGCGTGTTGAATAAATCGGCGCGGCGCGGCATACATCTCCAAGAGGCGCACCAAGGATCTGATCTGCAAGAAGCCTGAAAAACCACCTACAAATCAGGCCATTGAGCAGGTGGTGCCGCTAAGTCATCTGTAACCGCGGGAAACGACAACCGGAGTCAGCGGTGGCCGGAATTCGAAACAGGGCATGGGGCAGGACGACTGGCGCGCTGCCCCAGCCACAGCGGGTGCCCTACACAGCCGCGGTCGCGCGTAGCACCAGCCGACTGCGGTCAGTCAGCAGAAGACCACGGACGATGACTACAGCGCAGGCCCGCAGCTGGCCAGAGGCGGTCGCGGTCGAGACCGGCACCAGCGGACCATCAAAGCGCAGTTCACCCGCGGTCAAAGCGCGATTCACTCGCCGATACCCTCGCGCAACCCTCCATGCTTTGGAAGCGCCAAACGCAACACGCAAGCGACGGCGCTCTGCAAGAAAGGAAGCGAACGTCCGAACGCTGCGTTACGCGCTACGTGAAGGCTCAGGCATGCTGCGGCTCAGCGCGCTGTCTAGGCTGACCAGCGTATTGACCTCGCCGAAGGTCAGCATTTTATTGGCTACAGCCTCTGTGCTTCCAGCGGCGAGCAGTTCGCGCATGGTTGACCTGACGGCGCTCTGCGCTATCAGCATAGCCTCCAGGGGATAGAGAACGATCGGGTACCCGAGTTTGGCCAAGCTTGCTTCATCCAGCACCGGACTGCGCCCGGTTCGCGCGGAGTTGAAGACCAGGGGGACGCCGGCGTCGCGCATCGCAGTGGAGATCGTCTCAAGGTCGTCTCGCGAGCGCGGTGCGTCGACGAACACTGCATCAGCGCCAGCTTCAGCGAAGGCGCGGCAGCGCCGAAGCGTGTCGTCCATGCCGCTCACGGCCAGTGCATCGGTTCTGGCGATGATGAAGAAGTCCGGGTCACGACGCGACGTTAGGGCCGCCTTGAGCTTTTGCAGGTATTCATCCAGCGGAATGACTTCCTTGCCGGCAAGATGCCCACAGCGCTTCGGAAACACCTGATCTTCCATATGCAGGCCCGCTGCACCGGCCGCCTCCCAATCGCGAACGGTGCGCTCCACATTGAGCGCGCCGCCGTAGCCGGTATCTGCATCGGCGATCACCGGGAGGGTCGTGGCTCGGCAGATCCGGCGTACGTGCTCAGCCATCTCGGTCTGGCTGACGGTACCGAGATCCGGCTCGCCGAAGGCCGACGCTGCGGCGGCAAATCCGCTGACGTACAGCGCATTGGCACCGATGGACTCGAGCACCTTGGCACTGAGTGCATCGAACGCGCCGGCACATGCCACCGGCCCCCGCGCGATCAGTTGGCGGAATCGCGCGCCAGGTGAACCCGGCGAGTTCGTCATGGTGCGATCTTGATCCCAGACTTTTGAATGAATGACGTCCAGAACGGCAGTTCGCGCTGCATGAACGCATTGAACTCTGCCGGGCCAAGCAGCATGGGATCGATTTCCATGCCCTTCAGCTTTTGCAGAACCTCAGGAGACGAAACGGCTTTGACGAGCGCATCCCCGATGCGCTTGACGACATCAGCCGGCGTGCCCGCTGGCGCGGCCAGTGCCCACCACGCGAGCACCTGATAGTCGGAGAAGCTGCCTCCAATCTCTGCCACCGTTGGCACGTCGGGTAGGGACTCGATCCGCTTCGGCCCGGTGCTCGCCAAGGGTCGCAGCTTGCCGCCCTTGATTAACGGCAGTGTCGCTGCGGGCGAATCGCAAGCGAAGAGCAGGTGGCCAGCAGCGACATCTCCAACGACCTGACCGCTCCCCTTGTAAGGAATGTGCGTCGCTTTCACGCCGGCGCGGTCCAACAAGACTTCCGTCGCCAAGTGAGTGATTGTTCCCACTCCCGCTGATCCAAAGTTGCCGCCTTCCTTGCGCAATCGCGCAATCAGCTCCTGCAGCGTGCGCGGCGAACTCGGTGCGTTTGTCGTGAAGAAGAGATAGTCGGTCTTGGCAATCGCGCCGATGTAGCTGAAGTCGCTGTGCTTGTACTTGGCGAGGGGGTTGAGCAGCGGGGTCGTACCGAGCGAACTCGTCGAGCCCAAGGTCAACGTGTAGCCGTCGGGCGCTGCGCGGGCGACATACTCGGTGCCGATGACACCGCCGCCGCCAAGCTTGTTCTCCACGATCACCGGCACGCCCAGGATGTTGCGCAGGGGCTCGGTGAGGATGCGCGCCACGGTGTCGCTGCCCGTACCAGGCCCGAATGCAACCACCATATTGATGGGCCGATTGGGAAACGCGCCCTGGGCAAAAGCCTTCGGTGCGATGGCGCTGGTTGCTGCGGCTCCGATAGCGCTGACGAAACGACGTCGATGCATGGTGTCTCCTTATTGTCAGACAGTTTTGTATGTTATTTTTGTAGGACGCTATCACATCATCAAAGAGCTGCCTATGGGCACGCATTGAGGAGCAACGATGCCGATTGAAGGCCGGGCCACTTGCCTAGGGGACGACGTTGACACCGACACGATCTTTCCAGGGCGCTATCTGGCAGTGCTGGCGCCACAAGATCAGGCCCGCCACTTGTTCGAGCCGCTTGGTGAGGATCTTCGACAGCGCGCCATGGCGGGCGGCGTGCTCGTTGCCGGATGGAACTTTGGCTGCGGGTCGTCTCGCGAGCATGCGGTAACGGCCATGATCGGCGCGGAAATCCGGTTGGTGGTGGCCCGCTCTTTTGCACGCATCTACTTCCGCAATGCAGTCAACAACGGGCTCCCTGTCGTGGTCTGCCCGGAACTCGTCGATGCGGTGACCGATGGAACCAACGTCAGCGTCGATCTTGCTGAAGGCAAGGCAGCCTGGAGCGGCGGGTCGGCGACCTTCGCGCCCCTTGCGCCCGCTCTGCTGAGAATCCTGGAGGCCGGGGGTTTGTGGGCCTCTGTGGCCACCACGAGGGAGGAAGCATGAGCCGCGATCAGACTCTGGCCGAAAAGGTAATGAGCCGGCTGGTCGGACGGGCGGTTTACGCCGGCGAGTTCGTTGAATTGCAGCCTGACTGGACTTTCAGCCTGGATGACGGCATCGGCCTGGTCGACCGCTACTTCAAGACTTACAACGTCACACGAATTGCCGATCCGGATCGAATCGCGCTCTTCTACGACCACTTTGCGCCGGCAGACACCCCTCAGCATGCGTACGTGCAGCGTCTCGGTCGCAAGTTGGCCGAGCGCTTTGGCATCAAGCGCTTGTACGACGTGGGCGATGGCATTTCGCACCAGATTGCGGTCGAGTCAGGATTGGTCAGGCCTGGGCAGATGGTCACCAACACTGATTCGCACACAATCACCGTCGGTGCGGTCGGCGCCGTTGGTTGCGGCATCGGCGTGGCCGAGATGGCGTTCCTTTGGGCGCACGGCAGATTGTGGTTCCAGGTGCCGGGCAGCTTGCGGATTCAGTTAAGCGGGCGGTTGCGCCCTGGCGTCACGGCGAAAGACCTGGTGCTTTGGATCGTCAAGAAGATCACCGCGCGCGGCGCGATGTACTCGTCCATTGAATACCATGGTGGTGCGTTACCTCATCTGGGCATCCCGGAGCGGATGACGTTGTGCAACATGGGCGTCGAGATGGGAGCGAAGTTTGCGGTCGTGCCCGGAGACTCAGTGACTCAGGCCCACTACGCAGGACTCGGTATCGACGTGGGGAGCATGGTCCAACCGGATGCCAACGCGCACTACGTCGCAGAGCTGCAGTTCGACGTCGCCGAGGTCGAACCTATGGTGTCGGCTCCAAACAAGGTCGACAACGTTCATGGCGTCGGCGACTTTTCCGATATCGAGATTCATCAGGCGTTTCTGGGCACTTGCACCAACGGACGCTTCGAGGACCTTGCCATTGCGGCGCAGATCCTCGTGGGTAAGCGCCTGGCACCCGGCGTCCGGATGATCGTCACGCCCGCGTCGCGCGAGGTCTATCTGCGCGCACTGAAGGAAGGCGTCATCAACCAGCTCGTCGAAGCCGGTTGCACAGTGACCACGCCGGGCTGTGGCGCCTGCGCCGGAATTCACCAAGGCGTGCTTGCGGCGGAGGAGGTGTGCATTGCCTCCTCAAGCCGAAACTTCCTCGGTCGAATGGGCAATCGTGATGCTGCCGTCTATCTTGCGTCGCCCGCCACAGTCGCTGCCAGCGCCCTGCGCGGCAAGATCACTGATCCAAGAACCGTCCTGAACTGCTGATTCTGCAGAACCGGCTCAATCGGTACGAAATGCACTCTCTGGGAGAGTCATGACCCAGGCGCCGGTGCTTCGCAAGTGGCGTCGCATGGCTGCCTCTGAGGCGTCAGCATCACCGGCCGCCACGGCTCGCAAAATTTCGAGGTGCTCGCGCTGGGAACGGGCGATCTGCTCGGCCTGCATGGATTGACGCACCTGCCCCATGACAAAGGGCACGTTGAGCTTCGCCATCAACTGCGCCAGCTGCTGGTTGCCACCCAGCTCCAGCAACGTGCCATGGACAAGCAGGTTCTGCTCGTGGAACTGCCGCAGATCGACATTGGGGTCGATCTGCGCGATGACCGATTGCACGGGCTTTCGTCCACGTGTTGCCGCCACACGCGTCGCGGCGAGCCGGGCAGACAAGCCCTCCAAAAGCTCCCGGATCTGAAACAGCTCTTCGATCTCGCGTCGCGACAGACGACGAACAGTGGCGCCGCGGTTCGGAATCAGGTCCACCAGACCCTCGGAGGCCAAGTGCCCGAACGCCTCGCGCAACGTGCTGCGGCTGAAGCCGAGACTGTCGGTCAGGTCGCGCGCGATCAGCCGCTGGCCCTGTGCGAAGCGCCCCTTGAGGATGCCCTCACGAATGCTGCGGACAACTTGTTCAACCGACTCGCCGCGACGGACTGGCTTGCTTGGCTCCATAAGGGCGATTCTATCGACCGTAATGAGCAAGGCGCTCGTCGCTGCGGGCTCGCATCCTGCCGAGCGCGCCATTACATGCCGAATGAACAAGGGGCTGCAGCGATGCAGCCCCTTTTCATTTGCCGACCCGCCTCAGTTGCCTGCGCCGGCCACCACCTAAACGCTAGTGCTTGGCTGCCGAACGTCGACCGGTCGCTGAAGTGCGCGTCGCTGGCACCGTCGCAAACGTCATCGACCGCGCCGCGACCGTCATGCGGCGTGCGATTCCGCGCGAAGCACGCCGCACGGCGGCCACCGCTTGCTTGATCGACACGCGAACCGTCTTCGCTGCCGTCGCTGCGTCGCTCATCGACCCCCGCATCGCACTGGCTGCGCTGTGCGTCAATCGACGAATCGTCCGGTCCGTGTCATCGAGCCGAGCGCTGACCTCGGCAACGGAAAGTGCCCGCAGAGCGACTGGGCGCCCACGTGAGGCGCTCGCCGTGTGCTTGGTTGAACTCGCAGGTACAGCCGCGACCGTGCGTTTGGTGACGGCTCGGCCAGTCGTTGTCTTGCGTCGCGTTGTCATGTTTGCTCCTTCCAGGCAGTGGCGTGCGCCGATCGCGTCCGCCAGATTCATTCTGGCGCGCATGACTGCTGGATGGTGTCCATGAATCAGATCGCACGCATTGAAGGTGGAAGCACTCACCTAATTTCGATCGAGCCCTTCGGGTGCCAAGCGTGGACGGGCCGAGGTAACTGGGCTAGATCCTGCCCAGCGCGCGCAGCACCCCGATCAGGGCGTCCGATAGCTCAAGTTCGGTTGTGATGAACCGATCGTCGAACGATCGCAGAACCGTCAAGACGCCCTCCTGTCCCGCTCGACGCTCGACATCGTCGAGCAGCGCCTGCAGGTCGACGAAGACCTGGCGCTCTTCCGCAGACATGTGCCGAGTGGCACTGAAAGCTCGGTCCTCGATCGGGCCGAGGAGCAGATCCCACACAAAGCCAAGCACGCCATCGCTGTCGGCGAATACATGCGCGTTGAGCACCTCGTCGGCGCGTTGTGCGAGCGCCTGGTAACGATCGATCTGCGGTTGCAGTCGAAGCCGCAGTACCTGAGCACGAGCAAGCGCATGCGCACGATCGCTCGCCGGCGCGTAGGTTCGCGTCGACGTTGCCGACGATTCGATCGTGGAGGATGGGGTCACCATGGCCTGATGAAAGCTACGCCCCATGACACTGGGCGGCAAGCCCGAAAATTCACTGTTGCGGTGAATGAAGGGATTGCTTGTGAACGTCGACGCCGTTCAGTAGACGCAGCTGTTCGCGACTACCTCGCGCTTCCCGTACGAACAGGTACGACCCTATCGAACCTCACCCGAACATCGGGCGCGATCAGCGACGGGCGATCGTCTCGCGGCGCCGGAAGGCTTCTTCGAGGATGGCGCTTTCATCCGACTCGTCTTCGGCAATGCCCACACGTGCACGCAGCAGTGCCAGGTCCACCATCAGGCCACTCCAGTAGCGCGGCACGGTCTCTTCCGACGCGTGGGCGTCACGGCACAGGTACGCCGGGCTGAGTTGCTCGAACAGCGCCTCGAATTGCTCCAGCTCCTCATTGCGGAGCTGGTTCGCTTTCTTGCGCAAGCCTGGTGGGGTCATGTCCACTCCCGCTGGCCCATCGCTTCCGGGCCACTGTGGATTCAGGATGCGCCCCGCGCACGACCCTGCCCCCATCTGGGTCAAGCTGCACGATGGCAATGTGGCCGCTGCGAGAACTCGTTGCAGCAAGCTTGACGCCAAGCAAAGTGCCGGAGCGTGAAGCGCATTGATCGATGCAACGTCGAGAGACGCTGCCTGCGGTCGACGGCCTATCTGGCCGTTCGAACCGCAGACCGTCAATTGGTGGCTGTTGCCCGGTAGGGCCTGCCGCCGGTGAAAGTGCGGAGCCGCGTCGCGTTGGACCCTGGAGGGTTAATCTGCGATGCCGGCTCCTAGGAAGCGGTGTTGCTGCAGATCTCGAAGGCGAATGTAGGCGCCGACGAGCTCGAGCGGTCGCGGATGAAGCGGTGTTTTTGCGCCGCATTCCGCGCAGTCAGCGCCACCGCCTCAATCAGAGTCCCGCGCGTCCATCAGGCGGACATGCGCACACTGTCCAACGTCCGTTCCAGTCAGTTCGGCAGGCCCGGCGCGTGGTCGCGGAGGCGACCCGGTGGAAGTTGACTGCCTGCGTCACTAGACGTCGTAGCCAGCCTCGACCAGCTTCACCAAGGCATGCAGTGTCTGGTTGACCGGCGTCGGTACGCCCAGTTCGCAACCACGGCGCGCTACGAATCCGTTCAGATGGTCGATCTCCGATGGCTTGCGGCGCGCCATGTCCTGCGCGGTGGAGGAGCGCTGGCCCGGCATGGCCGTAGCGATCCGTGTCATGGCCTGCATTGCGGCCTCCAGTGGCAGCGCGACACCTTCGGCAGCAGCCAGCGCCACCACTTCGCGTACCACGGCTTCCTGGGTCTCGCGCACGGCGGACGAAGCGGCCATTTGCGCATAGGTCGCCTGCGTGAGCGCCGAGATCGCGTTGTAGGCACAGTTGACCATCAACTTCGACCACAGCGCGGCCATCACGTCGTCAGACACCGTGACCGGGACGCTTGCCGCGTCGAAGCACGCGACGATGTCCCTCAGTGAGGTCGCCACCATCGCATCCTGCGCGGCGCGTGCATCGAGCGGACCGATCACAAGGTCGCCGCGGCCAAAGTGCTTGACGATCCCCGGCCCGACCATCGCGGTGGCGACATACACGACCGCCGGCACCACGAGCTGCCGGACGTGCCGCGCCATCGTCGCGGCGTTCTCGACGCCGTTCTGCAGACTCAACACCACGGCATCAGGCGCGAGGAACGGCGCCATCTCGCGCGCCACCGCGTCGGTATCGGTGGACTTCACGCAGAACAGCACCAGATCGGCGCCGCGCACGGCCGCCAGGCTTTCGCTTGCCGCCACCGGGATCGAAGTCACGCTGCCTGCCATGTCGAGCTGCAGGCCATGACGCTCGATCGCCTGAACGTGCGTGGCGCGACCGATCAGCGTCACACGCATCCCGGCGCGCGCCAACATGCCGCCGAAGAACGCGCCGACGGCACCTGCACCGACCACGGCGATTGAGTTGACGGAATGCTTCAAGACGCTTGAACCTGCAGGGGACGCGGCCGGCAAAGCCACCGGAGATCTACAAGACAGCCACGCTCTCAGCGCGCTGCGCCCTCATCGGAGACGGCGCGCGGCGCACTGCTCGCCGGCACAATGCGCCAGCGCGCCGAGCGGTCAAAGGCACGCTTGACGTCGTCATTGGTCGGCGTCGAGCCGGTCGCCAGAAAGCGCAGCCGCCACCATTGCACGACCAGCGCGTACCACCAGGCTGGCCGACCTTCCGCCACGCTGCCGTCCGGCAACTGCCTTCGCACCGGCTTCATGTAATCGAGCACTGCAGTCCTCCGGCGTGCGCGCTGGCGAACCAGTGTGCTCAGCGGTCGCGCATCGTCCGCCGCCACTCGTCATCGCGACCGCGCAGCATAGCGGCGCAGGTCGACGCCCGCGTCGATCAGCGCTTCGACCAGGACCGTGGCCAGCGTCTCACATCCCAACGTCGCCGCCAGCGTTGCGCCCAACACCCACAGGTGTGCACGGCTTGGCAAGCACGTTCAGGCCTGCTGCCAACGCCTTGTCCAGATGCGCGTGTGTGCGGTCATCAGCATGATGAGCGCGCTCGCCCGTCGACCCTTCAGGTACTGCGCGAGGGCATGCCGTCCATCGGCCCGGCATCTCGATAACCGACAGGAGTGCGTCGACAGACTTGTCCGGCGCATCAATGCGATGGCTGTCGAGCCGTCGACTTTCTTGACACGCCGGGCAAGAACGCCGGGCAAGTGTTTGTTTCCGTTGTCCGGCACAAAACATGCAGTGGGAACGTTGCCCGCAAAGAAACGACCCGACGCCCATGTGGATCACCCTCTGGCACGTCAGCGAAACCCACCCATCCATGCCGATTGATCCTGGACCTGTCGCACTCTTCGGCGCCCTGTTGCTGGTGCTGGTGGTGCTCGCGCGTCGAAAGTAGGTCGGCAGCGATAGCGCACGCGCATTCGCCTCCCGCAGCATCATCGCGATACAGACCAGAACGATTCCAGAAAAACAAAGCCCGCGCGAACGCGGGCTTTGTCGTCTGGCGGAGACGGAGGGATTCGAACCCTCGATGCACGTTTTTGCGCGCATGCTCCCTTAGCAGGGGAGTGCCTTCGACCTCTCGGCCACGTCTCCTAAAACATTTGCGCGGGAGTTCGTCCCGCGCGCCGCGCAGTTTAGTCGCTCGCGCGTCCGCGGCAAAGCCGCGACTTTCGTCAGGCGGGAACCTGCTCCAGTCCGAACGCCTTGTGCAGGGCGCGTACTGCCAGTTCCATGTACTTGTCCTCGACCACGACCGATGTCTTGATCTCGCTCGTGCTGATCATCTGGATGTTGATGCCCTCTTCGGACAGCGTGCGGAACATCAGGCTGGCGACACCGACATGCGAGCGCATGCCGATGCCGACGATGCTCACCTTGCAGATCTTCGGGTCGCCGACGATCTGCTTGGCCCCGATGAGCCCCTTGACCGTGCTCTCGAGGACATCCATCGCCTTCTGATACTCGTTGCGGTGGACGGTGAAGCTGAAGTCCGTGGTGCCCTCGACGCTGATGTTCTGCACGATCATGTCGACATCGATATTGGCATCGGCGATGGCGCCGAGGATCTTGTAGGCGATGCCTGGGCGATCAGGCACGCGGGTGAGCGTGATCTTGGCCTCGTCGCGCGAGAAGGCGATGCCGGAGATGACTGCCTTTTCCATCTGGGTGTCTTCCTCGAAAGTGATCAGCGTGCCCGAGTTGGCTTCCTGCGCGAGCGGCAGGTCGGCATCGGTCAGGCTGGAAAGCACACGCAGCTTGACCTTGTACTTGCCGGCAAACTCGACCGAGCGGATCTGCAGCACCTTGGAGCCAAGGCTGGCCATTTCCAGCATTTCCTCGAAGGTGACCGTGTTCAGACGCCGCGCCTCGGGGACGATGCGCGGATCGGTGGTGTAGACGCCATCGACATCGGTGTAGATCAGGCATTCGTCGGCCTTGAGCGCGGCGGCCAGCGCCACCGCCGAGGTATCCGAACCGCCACGCCCCAGCGTGGTGATGTTGCCGTGCTCGTCGGCCCCCTGGAAGCCGGCCACCACGACCACCGTGCCGACAGCCAGGTCGGCGCGAATCTTCTTCTCGTCGATGTCCACGATGCGCGCCTTGGTGAAGGCGCTGTCGGTGAGCACGTGAACCTGCGGGCCGGTGTAGCTCTTGGCCTTGAGCCCGAGTTCCTTCAGCGCCATGGCCAGCAGGCCGATGGTCACCTGTTCGCCGGTGGAGGCGACGACATCGAGTTCGCGCGGGTCCGGGTTCGGCTGGACTTCCTTGGCCAGGGCGATCAGGCGGTTGGTCTCGCCGCTCATGGCCGAGACAACGACGACGATCTGATGGCCCGCGCGGCTCCACTTGGCGATGCGCCGCGCAACGTTGCGAATGCGCTCGGCGTTGCCGACCGACGTGCCGCCGTACTTGTGAACGATGAGCGCCATGCGAGCGGCCCCTCCAGCCGGTGTGCTTATGTGCCTGCGCGGGTGATCAATTGGCCGCGCGCCGGTCGTGTGCGAAGCCCGCGATTATATGGGCGCCACTCCAGCAGACTGACCGCGCCGGCTGCGGCGGATCAAGGACGCGTGATCAGATCGGCGGCCGGCTGCCACGCGAGCTCGACGCGCGGGCCATCGGCATCGATCAGCCGCACGTCCGCGCCCAGCCCGGCAACGAAGATGAGCCGATCGTCGCGCCACACCAGCGGCAGCGCCGCGCGCTCGAACTCGGCGATGCCGGCATCCTGGAACAGCCGCTTGAGCGTGCGCGACGGGCGCGATGCATGCGGCTTGAAGCGCTCGCCGCCGCCGCGTGCGCGTACCTCCAGCGGCGCACTGCGCAGCCAGTCGGGATCGAACCCTTCGCCAGCCGCCGGCTTGAACAGCAGCGTGCCGCCCCACTCGGGCAGCACCACCTCATCCTCGCCCTGCCACTGAACGGCGCGACCGCTGCGTTCGGCCACCTGAGACGTGTGCAGCACCAGCAGACCGCGATGCCGGCGCACGTCCACCCCACCCGGCAGGCGCACCAGCAGGCGGGCGTCGCTGCGCGCGGTGAGCGCCTGCTGCTGGATCTCGTTCAGGCGTGCCAGCGAAGGTGCTTCGCTGCCCGCGGCCGCCAGCCACGCGCGCAGCACCAGCCGCTGGCGCGCTGGCGCCAGCCACGCCAGGCGATCCAGCCGCAGCGCACCGGCCGCCACGTTGGCGGTGCAGGCCGCCAGATCATCGGCCGCCAGCGAACGCAGCGCTTGCGACGCATCCGATACCAGCTCGATGCTGCGCGCCGCAGCCAGTTGAAACCCCGGGCGCGCGGCGTCGAGTTCCGGCAGCACGCGGTGGCGGATCGCGTTGCGCAGCAGCGCGGTATCGGTGTTGCTGGGGTCCTCGAGGAACGGCAGATCGACCGCCGCCGCATAGTCATCGATCTGCGCCCGGCTCACCTCAAGCAGCGGTCGCAGCAAGGTGAGCGTCCCGTCGGCAAAAGGCCGCGCTACGGGGATCGCCGCGAGCCCATCCGGCCCCGCGCCACGCATCCATTGAATGAGGAACGTCTCGATGCGGTCGTCACGATGATGCGCAGTGAGTACCGCGGATGTGCGGTGAGCCAGGGCGACCTGCGCCAGCGCCGCGTAGCGCGCGTCGCGCGCTGCGGCCTCGATGCCGCGCCCGGCGCGCCGCACCTCGACCCGGCACAGCTCGAAGGGCACCTGCCACGACTCGCACAGCGCGCGGCAGTGTTCGGCCCAGGCATCCGCCTGCGCCTGCAGCCCGTGATGGACATGCACCGCGAGCAGCTCGCGAAACCCGGTGACGCGCGCGCTGCGCAAGGCGCAGGCCGCATGCAGAAGTACGGTGGAATCGCGACCGCCGGAGAAGGCGATCAGCAGCGGGCCGCGCTTGGCGCGTCGGCGTGCCGCACCTAACGCCAGACCCTCTTCGATGGCCGGCTCGGCGACCCGTGCAGCTGCCAGCGCGCCGCGCAGAGCAACGCTGACAGCGTCCGGCGCGGCGGCGCCGCGCTCAACCTTCGGACGTGATTTCCTTGAACTTGCCATAGCCCATCAGACGGGTATGGCGCGCGGCGAGCAGATCCTTGATCTTCATGCCCTGGAACTGGCGCAGGCTGTCACCCAGCGCGCGCTTGAGCATTGCAGCCATCTGCTTGGGGTCGCGCTGCGCGCCGCCCAGCGGTTCGGAGACGATTTTGTCGATCAGGCCGAGCGCCTTCAACCGATGCGCGGTCAGGCCCATCGCCTCGGCCGCCTCGGGCGCCTTGGCCGCGCTCTTCCACAGGATGGACGCACAGCCCTCCGGCGAAATCACCGCATAAGTCGCGTACTGGAGCATCAGCACGTGGTCCGAGACGGCGATCGCGAGCGCACCGCCGGAGCCGCCTTCGCCGATCACGGTGGCGATGGTCGGCACCTTCAGCTGCGCCATCTCGAACAGGTTATGGCCGATCGCCTCGGACTGGCCGCGCTCTTCCGCATCAATGCCCGGATACGCGCCTGGCGTATCGATGAAAGTGAACACGGGTAGGCCGAACTTCTCGGCCAGCCGCATGATGCGCAGGCCCTTGCGATAGCCCTCCGGCTTGGTCATGCCGAAGTTGCGCAACGTGCGCTCCTTGGTGTCGCGCCCCTTTTGGTGCCCCAGCACCATCACCGGCTGGCCGTTGAAGCGCGCCATGCCGCCAACGATCGACAGGTCATCGGCAAACGAGCGATCGCCGTGCAGTTCGTGGAAGTCGGTGAAGATGTCGTTGATGTAGTCCAGCGTGTACGGCCGCTGCGGATGGCGGGCGATCTGCGACACCTGCCAAGGCGTGAGCTTGGCGTAGATGTCCTTCATCAACAGCTGGCTCTTTTTCTGCAGCCGCTCGATCTCCTCGGAGATGTCGACCGCGGAGTCGTCCTGGACGAAGCGAAGTTCCTCGATCTTGGATTCGAGTTCAGCGATCGGCTGCTCGAAATCGAGAAAAGTTGTTTTGCTCATTGGGGGCCGCCGGTCAGTACTCGACCGGCACGGGGTCCAGACTGCGCCAAAGGTACCACGTGGCAACGCTGCGCCACGGCGCCCAGATTGATGCAAGTTCAGCCACGCGCAGTCGCCCATCCCGCTTGAGCAGGGCATCGGTCGGCGCGCCGTCCAGGTAGTGCAGGCTGATCGCCTTGAGCAGACCCAGGTCGTCCAGAGGCAGCACGTCCGGGCGCAGCAGGTTGAAGATCAGGAACATCTCCGCCGTCCAGCGACCGATGCCGCGGATCGCGCTGAGCAGTTCGATCACCTCCTCGTCGCCGGCGGCCTGCAACGTGGCGATGTCGATGTGATCGCGCTCGAAGTGGCACGCCAGGTCGACCACGTATTCCACCTTGCGCTCCGACAAGCCACAGGCGCGCAGCGTGGTGGCGCGGCGACGCAGGATCGATTTCGGCGTCATCTCGGGACAGGCGCCAAGCAGCCGCGCCCACACGGCGTCAGCCGCCTTGACCGAGATCTGCTGGCCGACAATCGAGCGCGCCAGCGTGGCGAACGGGTCGCCGCGCGAGGCCAGCGCGATGCGCGGATAGCGGCCGATGATGCCGCCCATCACTGGATCGGCCGCCGCCAGCGCGCGCTTGGCCTTGAGCCAGTACGCAGGCCGAGTCATCGGACAGCAGACCGCATCAACACGCCGTCGTCCCCGCGCAGGCGGGGACCCAGTGACTTGCGTAGCCCAGGGCTGCGCGTCGGAGGGACGGCAGTCGACCGACGCGTCATTTCAGGCGCGCCGCCAGATGGTGATGCCTCCCGGTTTGTCTTCCAGGACGATGCCTTGGGCCAGGAGGTCGTTGCGAATGCGGTCGGCTTCGGCGAAGTTCTTGGCCTTCTTCGCCGCGGCCCGGGCGGCAATTTGTGCTTCCACGACCTCTCCAGATGCGCTGCTCAAGCTCCCGGTCGCCTTGAATTGCATTGACGCCACACCCTTCATTGATCCCAGCCCCTGCAAGAACGCCTTCGGTTCCCGCTCCAACAACCCCAGCACCTCACCCAGCGCCTTCAACTGCCGCGCCGCCTGCACCGACCTGCTGCGATTGACCTCGCCCGCCAGATCGAACAGCACGCTGGTCGCCAGCGCGGTATTGAAGTCGTCGTCCATCGCCGCCTTGAAGCGCTGCGCGTGCAGCTCGTTCCAGTCGACCTCGCCCGCCTCCACCGGCACCTCGTCGAGTGCGCGATACAGCCGCGTCAGCGCAGTGCGCGCCTCGCCGATCATGTCCGGCGAAAAGTTGATCTGGCTGCGGTAGTGGGTGCGGATCAGGAAGAAGCGCAGCACCTCCGGATCGTGGTCCTTGAGCGCGTCGCGGATCGTCTTGAAGTTGCCGAGCGATTTCGACATCTTGTCATCGCCCACCCGCAGCGCGCCGCAGTGCATCCACAGGTTGGCGAAGCGCTGCTTGAACGCGCCCTCGCTCTGCGCGATCTCGTTCTCATGGTGCGGGAACACGAGATCAGGCCCGCCGCCATGGATGTCGAAGTGGCGCCCCAGCGCCTCGCTGGCCATGGCCGAGCACTCGATGTGCCAGCCCGGCCGACCCGCGCCCCAGCGCGACGGCCACTGCGGCTCGCCCGGCTTGGCATGCTTCCACAAGGCAAAGTCGAGCGGATCGCGCTTGGCATCGGTCACCGCCACCCGCTCGCCGGCACGCAGGTCGTCGAGCGACTTGCCCGACAACTTGCCGTAGCCCGGAAACTTGCGCACCGCGAAATTGACGTCGCCGTCCTCGGCGGCGTAGGCCAGTCCGTTGGCCTCCAGCAACTCGATGATCCCAAGCATCTGCGGGATGTAATCGGTAGCTCGCGGCTCCAAATCAGGCGGCTGCATGCCCAGCACGGCAAAGTCCTCGTGCATCGCGCGGATGAAGCGCTCGGTCAGTTCGCGCGGCGTCTCGCCGCTTTCGGCGGCGCGCTTGATGATCTTGTCGTCGACGTCGGTGATGTTGCGGACGTAGGTCAGCGCATAGCCGCTGGCGCGCAGCCAGCGCTGCACGATGTCGAAGCCCAGGAACGCACGCGCGTGACCCAGATGGCAGTAGTCGTAAACGGTCATGCCGCACACGTACATGCCAACTCGGCCCGGCGTGATCGGCGTCAGGGGTTGCTGCTGGCGCGACAGCGTGTCGTAGATGGAAAGTGTCATGGGATCAGACCCGGTTCGGTGAGACGGGCGCCGCAACAGGCAGCACCGGCGATGCAGGCACGCAGCGGGGAACGCAGGTCAACAGCGTTGGCGGTGCGTGGCGGTCGGCATCGGGATGGGCGGGTCAGTGATTAGAATGGCCGCGCCAGTATATCGCCGCACCCTCACATTTCCTTGCGCTGAAACTTTGATTCCGACCGACGCCCCGCGCGCCGCCCCGCTCGTTGCCGCGACCTTCTGCGCGCTGCTGCTGACCGCAGTGACTCCCGTCGGCGCGCAGCCGCTGCCGACGCCTGCCGCCGCGCCGAGCGAGGCCCAGCAGGTCGAAGCGCTGGTGCGCGAGCGCAAGTTCGACGAGGCGATCAAGCGCGCCGACGAGGTGCTCGCCAAGAACCCGCGCAATCTGCAGGTGCGCTTCCTGCGCGCCGTCCTGCTGTCGGACACCGGCAAGTCCGTCGAGGCAATCGCTGCCTTCGAGGCGATGACACAGGAGTTTCCGGAACTGCCCGAGCCGTACAACAACCTGGCGGTGATGCACGCTGCCGCCGGCCGCTACGAGACGGCACGTACCCTGCTACAGCGGGCGATCGATGTCGCCCCCAATTACCTGACCGCGCGCGAGAACCTCGGTGACCTGCACCTGGCCATCGCTGCTGACCATTACGCGCAGGCGCTCAAGCTGGATCCGGCCAACGCTGCACTCAAATCCAAGCTGCAACTGGCGCGCGATGTCAGCGCCAAGCTGCGCGCGGCGCGTTGACGCTGCACCCCATTTTTTCAGGAGATCGCTCCATGCTCGTTCGCCGCCTGCTGCTCGCCATGACCTCGGCCGCCCTGCTCGGCCCACTGTGCGCCATCGCGCAAGACAAAGCGGAACCGACGCCGCGCGTCGCACTGGCCACCAGCGCGGGTGAGATCGTGCTGGAGCTCGATGCCGAGCGCGCGCCGAAGTCGGTCGCCAACTTTCTCGCTTACGTGCGCGCCGGTCACTATGACGGCACCGTGTTCCATCGCGTGATTCAGGACTTCATGATCCAGGGCGGCGGCTTCACCGCGGACCTGCAGCAGAAACCCACCCGCGCGGCGATCCCGATCGAAAGCCAGAACGGCCTGAAGAACGTGCGCGGCGCCATTGCCATGGCGCGCACCAGCGACCCCAACTCGGCCACCTCGCAGTTCTTCATCAACGTGGTCGACAACGCGCGCCTGGACTTTCCGAGCTTCGATGGCCATGGCTACACGGTCTTCGGCAAGGTGGTGGCCGGCCTGGACGTGGTCGACAAGATCCGCGTCGTGCCTGTCAGCGCCAAAGGCCCGCATCAACACCTCCCCGTGCAGCCGATCCTGATCCGCAGCGCCCGCATCGTCACCTCATCTTCGGAGAAGAAATGATTCGCCTGCACACCAACTTCGGCGTCATCGCCATCGAGCTCGACGCCGAGCGCGCGCCGGCCACGGTCGAGAACTTCCTCGGCTACGTCAAGAGCGGCCACTACGACAACACCGTGTTCCACCGTGTGATCAACGGCTTCATGGTCCAGGGCGGCGGCTTCGAGCCGGGCATGCGCCAGAAGGCCACCGCCCTGCCGCCCGTACAGAACGAAGCCACCAACGGCCTGAAGAACGACAAGTACACGGTGGCCATGGCGCGCACGTCCGATCCGCACTCGGCCACCGCGCAGTTCTTCATCAACGTGGCCGACAACGCCTTCCTCAACCACACCGCGCCCAATGCGCAGGGCTGGGGCTACTGCGTGTTCGGCAAGGTGGTCGAGGGTGCCGACGTGGTCGACAAGATCAAGGGCGTGCGCACCACGCGCTTCGGCATGCACCAGGACGTCCCGGAGAGCGATGTCCTCATCACGCGCGCCGAACTGGTCGAGTGACGATGCCGGCGTCGAGCGCCCCGCCCGTACCGGCGCTCGCCGCCCAGGCTGACCGCGCGGCGCTGTCGGCGCCGGTGTTCATTTCCGACCTGCACCTGAGTGCCGCGCAACCGGCCACCCGCGCCGCGTTCTTTCGGTTCGTGCAAGAGGTGGCGCCAAGGTTTCGTGAACTGGTGATCCTCGGCGATCTGTTCGAGTACTGGGCCGGCGACGACGACGACGACCCGCTGGGCCACGAGGTCGCCGCCGAGCTGCGTGCCCTGACCACGCGCGGTACGGCCGTGTTCCTGATGCACGGCAACCGTGACCTGCTGCTGGGTCGTGACTTCTGCGACGCCGCCGGCGCCACCCTGCTGGCCGACCCGACCGTCGCCACGCTGGGCGCGGGTGCGCACGCGCAGACGGTGCTGCTCGCGCACGGCGATGCCTGGTGCACGCGCGACATCGAGTACATGCGCTTTCGCGCGCAGGCCCGCCACCCAGGGTTCCAGGCGCAGTTCCTGGCGCAGCCGCTGGCTGCACGCAAGGCCTTCATCGGTCAGGCGCGCGCTGCCAGCGAGGCCGGCAAGGCGGCCAAGGCGATGGACATCATGGACGTGACGCCCACCGAGGTGGAGGCCGCGCTGCGCACGGCCGGTGTGACGCGCGTGATTCACGGTCACACCCATCGGCCGGACCTGCACCATCTCGATCTGGACGGCGTGCCGGCGCAACGCTGGGTGCTGCCGGACTGGGATCTCGATGCGCCGACGCCGCGCGGCGGCTACCTTGCCGTGCGCGACGGCCACTGGCAGGTGCAGCCGCTCGCCGCTTGAAGTCGCGCCGGAGCGAGAAGCGTGCTCGACCTGGCGCCGATCAAGCAGCGCTTGAACGCGGCGCCCGATGTGTACGTTTGACTGCCGCGTCCGACCGCAGCGCCTGACTACAGCGCCTGACTACAGCGCCTGCCTGAAGCGCCCTACTCGTCCACCAGCTTGTTCAGGCGCGTCGGATCGATGGTCTGCTCTTCGAAGCCGTCGATCGACACGCCGCTGCGCACCAGCGCCTGCTTCAGGCGCTCGATCTCGCGCTGCTGGGTCGCCGCATGGTCGATCAGGCCATGAAGTGCCTTGGTCAGCGGATCGTCGCCATCGGTGGCCAGGCCGTAGGCGGAAAAGCCCATCCGGTTGGCAGCGATCTCGCGCTGATGGTCGACTTCCTTGTGCAGGATGCGCGCCGGATTGCCGACCGCCGTGGCGCCGGGCGGCACTTCCTTCACCACCACCGCGTTCGAGCCAATGCGCGCGCCGTCACCCACGGTGAAACTGCCCAGCACCTGCGCGCCGGCACCGACGATGACGCCGCGCCCCAATGTTGGATGACGCTTGGCCCCCTTGGTGAGCGAGGTGCCGCCGAGCGTCACCCCCTGGTAAATCGTGCTGTCGTCACCAATCACCGCCGTCTCGCCGACGACGATGCCCATGCCGTGGTCGAAGAACACACGCCGGCCGATAGTCGCGCCCGGATGCAGTTCGACGCCGGTGAACCAGCGCGCCATGTGCGAGATGAAGCGCGCCAGCCAGCGCAGCCCATGCGTCCAGCACCAATGCGCCAGGTGGTGGAACCAGATCGCGTGCAGCCCCGGATAACACGTCAGCACCTCCCAGGACGACCGCGCGGCCGGGTCGCGCTCCAGGATGCACTGAATGTCCTCGCGCAGGCGATCGAACATGCTTTGGGCCGGTGTGGGCGAAGGCGCGATTCTAGAGGCCGCTGCCTGCTTGTCGCTGCCGCGCTCGACGCCGAGCTCGCTGTAGTGATCGTGCATGGCCGTCCCCCCATCGGATCGATGGGCAGGACGCAGCAAACCGCACGCCCACGCTCGGTCAGGTCAGGCATCCGCGTCGGTCGGCGGCCTGCCGCGGCGGGTGCCCATCCGCTCGCGCTTGGGCTGCTCGAGCGCGGCGCAAATGCCGCGCAGGATGTCGACCTCCTTGTCGCTCGGCCGCGCGCGCGCGAACAGGCGACGCAGGCGCGGCATCAGCCGGCGCGGTGCCTCGCCATCGAGAAAACCCGCAGCGATCAACGCGCGCTCCAGGTGCGCGTACAGCCCCTCCAGTCGCTCCACGCTGGCCGGCGGCTCGTCCTCGTACGGCGCGGACGCCGGTTCGATGGCGCCGCCGGTCAACGCCAGGCGGCACTCGTAGGCGGCCACCATCACGGCCTGCGCCAGGTTGAGCGAGCCGTGCAGCGCGTCGGCCGGGATCGCGCAACTGCGCTGGCAGTGCGCCACCTCGTCATTGGTCAGGCCCGAGCGCTCGGTGCCGAACACGAAGGCGATGTCGCCCGCCCCGCTGCCCACCTCCCCGGCCGCCAGCGCCGCTGCGCTGCGCAGGTCCAGCAGCGGCGGCCCGAACTCGCGCGCGTAGCCGGTCATCGCGAACGCCAGCGACACGCCGTCCAGCGCCGCGGTCAACGAGGCGTGGCTGCGCGTCGCTGCCAGGACGTCGATGCCATGCGTGGCCAGCGCCACCGCGTCCGGATGGGTGGCGAAGTCGGGCAGTTTCGGCTGCACCACGTGCAGGCTCGCCAATCCCATCGTCTTCAAGGCGCGCGCCGCCGCCCCGATGTTGCCGGGGTGGCTCGGGGCCACCAGCACGAAGCGCAGGCGGGCGGCAAGGTCAACGATGGATTCGGACGGCATGCAGATGTTTCAAAGACGGCGTGGCCGTGGCCGGCGCGGGCGGCGCGACCCTGCAGGGCCGCCCCGTACAATGCGCGCCAGTCTAGCGATGCGCCCGCCGTGATCCGCGCATCGCACTTCGTTCCTTTTTCCTGTCGCAGCCCACATGCACCCGATGCTCAACACGGCCGTCAAGGCCGCGCGCAAGGCCGGTTCCATCATCAACCGCGCCAGTCTCGACCTCGATCTGATCAAGGTGACCGCCAAAGGCCGCAGCGACTTCGTCACCGAAGTGGACCGCGCCGCCGAGGCCGCGATCATCGACGTGCT
Organism: Burkholderiaceae bacterium; assembly: GCA_022843955.1. Taxonomy (GTDB): domain Bacteria; phylum Pseudomonadota; class Gammaproteobacteria; order Burkholderiales; family Burkholderiaceae_F; genus JALHMQ01. The sequence goes on along the minus strand of JALHMQ010000019.1, from coordinate 12,172 downwards.
CAAGCAGGCCTACCCGAGCCACGCGATCCTCGCGGAGGAATCAGGCGCCAGCCACCCCGAGGGCGGCAATGAGTACACCTGGATCATCGATCCGCTCGACGGCACCACCAACTTCATCCACGGCTTTCCGCAGTACGCGGTGTCCATCGGGCTGCAGCACAATGGGCTGATCACGCAGGGCGTGGTCTACGACCCCACCCGCAACGAGCTGTTCACCGCCACCCGCGGTCGCGGCGCGTACCTCAATGACCGCCGCATCCGCGTCTCCCGCCGCACCAAGCTGGCGGAATCGCTGATCGGCACCGGCTTTCCGTTCCGCAAGCTCGAACATCTCGACGACTACGTGCGCATGTTCAAGCGCATCACCGAAGCCACCGCCGGCATCCGCCGCCCCGGCGCCGCCGCGCTCGATCTCGCCTACGTGGCGTGCGGCCGGCTCGACGGCTTCTGGGAGTTCGGCCTGTCGCCCTGGGACATGGCGGCCGGCAGCCTGCTGATCCTCGAATCGGGCGGCATGATCAGCGATTTCGACGGCGAGCCGAACTACCTGGGCTCCGGCCACGTGGTCTGTGGCGCGCCGCGGGTGTACGAACAGCTGCTGCCGATGGTGCAGGAAGTGCACAAGCACCCCGTGACGCGCTGACGCACGCCTCGCTGCACCCGCACTTACGAGGCGGCCCACGCCCACTGAACGCAGGCGCATCCACTCCACCTGACACCCTTCGCATGTCTGCCGCCGACCACACGCCGATGATGCGGCAGTACCTGTCGCTCAAGGCGCAGCAGCCCAACGTGCTGCTGTTCTACCGGATGGGCGACTTCTACGAGCTGTTCTACGCCGACGCCGAGCGCGCCGCCAAGCTGCTCAACATCACGCTCACCAAGCGCGGCAACTCGGCCGGCGCACCGATCCCGATGGCCGGCGTGCCGGTGGTCTCGGTCGAGCAGTACCTGGCACGGCTGGTGAAAATGGGCGAGTCGGTAGCGATCTGCGAGCAGATCGGCGATCCCGCCACCAGCAAGGGCCCGGTCGAACGCAAGGTGATGCGCGTGGTCACGCCCGGCACGGTGACCGACACCGGCCTGCTCAGTGCCAAGGCCGATGCCGCGCTGGCCGCCGTGCACATCGATCGCAAGCGCAACGTCGCGGGCATCGCCTGGCTGGTGCTGGCCAGCGGCGATTTGCGCGCCACCGAAGCGCCGCTGGCACGGCTCATCTCCGAACTGGCCCGCATCGCGCCCTCCGAGCTGCTGGTGGCCGATGGAAGCGCCGACATCAACTTCGCCGGCGCGACCCAGGCGGTGCCCGACTGGCACTTCGATGCCGCACGCGGCCGCGACCTGCTGTGTCGCCAGTTCGAGGTCGCCAGCCTGCAGGCCTTCGGTGTCGATGATCAGCCCGTCGTGCTGGCCGCGTGCGCCGCGCTGCTCACCTACGCGCAGCAGACGCAGTCCGAGCGGCTGGCGCACGTCACCACCCTCAAGCTCGAATCGGAATCCGACTTCGTCGTGCTCGACCCGGTGACCCGCCGCAACCTGGAACTCACCGAGCCGCTGCGCCACGAAGACGGCCCCACGCTGTTCCGCCTGCTCGACGGTTGCGCCACCGGCATGGGCAGCCGCCGCCTGCGCCACTGGCTGCACCATCCGCTTCGCGATCACGCGCAGGCCGCCGCGCGCCATGCCGTGATCGAGGCGATGCACGAGACCGCCGCGCACGACCACATGCTGGAGGCGCTGCGCCAGGTGCCCGATCTGGATCGCATCGCCGGCCGCATTGCACTGCGCAGTGTGCGTCCGCGCGAACTCGCCGCACTGCGCGAGGCACTGCCGCGGCTGGACCAGGCGGCCGCCATCGCCGCCAGCTTGCCCGCACCGCTGGCACAACAGATCGCCACCGCGGCCGCCGCGCCCGTCGGCCTGCACGCCACCCTCGCCCGCGTGCTGTTGGCCGAGCCGGCGTTCTCCCCGCGCGATGGCGACGTCATCGCCGCCGGCTTCGATGCCGCGCTTGACGAACTGCGTGCGTTGCGCGACAACGCCGGCGCCTTCCTGCTCGACCTCGAGGCGCGCGAGCGCGCGCGCACCGGCATTGCCAACCTGCGCGTCGAATACAACCGCGTGCACGGCTTCTACATCGAAGTCACCCAGGGCCAGCTCGACAAGGTGCCCGACGACTACCGCCGCCGGCAGACGCTGAAGAACGCCGAGCGGTTCATCACGCCTGAACTGAAGGCCTTCGAGGACAAGGCGCTGTCGGCACAGGAGCGGGCGCGGGCGCGCGAGCGCGAGCTGTACGACGCCCTGCTGGCCGACATCGCGCCGCAGGTGGCACCGCTGCTGCGCGCTGCCGACGCGGTGGCCGCGCTCGACACGCTGGCTGCCCTCGCTACCCATGCGCTGCGCGCGCGCTGGGTGCGGCCGCAACTGGTGGACACACCGGGCATCGCGCTCACCGCCGCGCGCCACCCGGTGGTCGAGCGCGAACTCGAAACCTACGTGCCCAACGACTGCGCGCTGTCGCCGGCGCGCCGCCTGCTGGTGATCACCGGCCCCAACATGGGCGGCAAGAGCACCTACATGCGCAGCGTGGCGCTCACCGTGCTGCTCGCCTACGTGGGCAGCTACGTGCCGGCGGCCGGCGCCACGCTGGGTCCGGTCGATCGCATCCTCACCCGCATTGGCGCCGCCGATGATCTGGCGCGCGGCGCCTCCACCTTCATGGTGGAGATGACCGAGGCCGCGGCGATCCTCAACCAGGCCACCGACTGCAGCCTGGTGCTGATGGACGAAGTCGGCCGCGGCACCTCGACGTTTGACGGCCTGGCACTCGCCGGCGCGATTGCGCGCGAGCTGGCCGAGCGCAACCGCTGCTGGACGCTGTTCGCCACCCACTACTTCGAGCTGACGCAGCTGGCTGATTCGATTCCCGAGGTTGCCAACGTGCACGTTGCCGCCGCCGAGAGCCGCGGCAAGGTGGTGTTCCTGCACGAGGTCCGCGACGGCCCGGCCAACCAGAGCTACGGCCTGGCGGTCGCGCAGCTGGCAGGGGTGCCGACCGTCGTGGTGCGGCGCGCGCGCGCGCTGCTCGTGCAACTCGAGGAGCGCGCGGCCGGCACGCGACCCCAGCTCGATCTGTTTGCAGCGGCACCGTCGGCCGCGACGGCGGCGCCCGAGGCGTCCGACGAGTTGCGCGAGAAGCTGCAGTCGATCGACCTCGACGCGCTCGCTCCGCGCGACGCGCTGGCGCTGCTGTACACGCTGCGCGACCTCGCCCGCGGCGCCTAGCGTTCCACCCGGTGCCGAAGGCGTCTCGATCACCGTCGGGCGGCGCGCAGCTCGGCAACCCGGACCGGTGCGTACACTTTGGCCGCCATGGAAGACATCCTCATCAACATCAGTCCGCAGGAGACGCGCGTTGCCGTGCTGCTCGCCGGCGTAGTCCAGGAGCTGCAGATCGAGCGCGCCGCCTCGCGCGGGCTGGTCGGCAACATCTACCTTGGCAAGGTCGTGCGCGTGCTGCCCGGCATGCAGTCGGCGTTCGTCGATATCGGCCTCGAACGCGCCGCCTTCCTGCATGTCGCCGACATCTGGGAGTACCGGCTCGCCAACGGCGGCGACGGCAAGAACAAGGGCGGGCAGCCGATCGAGCGCCTGCTGCACGAGGGCGACGCGCGGCTGGTGCAGGTGGTCAAGGATCCCCTGGGCACCAAGGGCGCGCGCCTGTCGACCCAGGTGTCGATGGCCGGCCGCATGCTGGTCTACCTGCCGCAGGACCCGCACGTGGGCGTCTCCCAGCGCATCGAAGATGAACCGGAGCGGGTACGGCTGCGCGAGCTCTTGACCAGCGTGCTGCCCAAGGAAGAGGCCGGCGGCTACATCATCCGCACCAGCGCCGAGGAGGCGAACGCGGAGGATCTCGCCAGTGACGTCGCCTACCTGCGCAAGCGCTGGGCGCAGATTCGCGACGTCTCCAAGCAGGTACCTGCGCCCTCGCTGCTCTACCAGGAACTGTCGCTGGCGCAGCGGGTGCTGCGCGACGGCGTGAACGAGCAGACCACCTCGGTGCAGATCGACTCGCGCGAGAACTTCGTCAACCTGCAGGCGTTTGCCATGCAGTACGTGCCACGCATCACCGGCAAGCTGCAGCACTACTCGGGCGAGCGGCCGATGTTCGACCTGTACCAGATCGACGACGAGATCGAGAAGGCGCTCGGGCGCCGCGTCGACTTGAAGAGCGGCGGCTACCTGATCATCGACCAGACCGAGGCGATGACCACCATCGATGTCAACACCGGCGGCTTCGTCGGCACCCGCAACTTCGACGACACGGTGTTCAAGACCAATCTGGAGGCGGCGCAGGCAATCGCCCGCCAACTGCGCCTGCGCAACCTGGGCGGCATCATCGTCGTCGACTTCATCGACATGGCCAATGCCGAGCACCGCGATGCCGTGCTGACCGAGTTCAAGAAGGTGCTGGCGCGCGACCGCACCCGCATGACGGTGAGTGGCTTCACCCAGCTCGGCCTGGTGGAGATGACCCGCAAGCGCACGCGCGAGAGCCTGGCGCACATCCTGTGCGAGGCCTGCCCGACCTGCGGCGGCCGCGGCGAAGTCAAGACCGCGCGCACCGTGTGCTACGCAATCCTGCGCGACATCCTGCGCGAGGCGCGCCAGTTCGGCGACTCGGTGGACTCGCTGCGCGAGTTCCGCATCCTCGCCGCGCAGCCGGTGGTCGACCTGTTTCTCGAAGAAGAGGCGCAGTCGCTCACCATGCTCTCCGACTTCATCGGCAAGCCCATCAGCATGCAGGTCGAGACCGTGTACCACCAGGAGCAGTACGACATCGTGCTGGTCTGACCGTGGCAACCTCAATCGGGCTGGCTAGTTCAACCGCTTCGCGATCTGCGCGTACTCGTACGAAGTGATCTCGAACGGGTTGCCGTCCGGGTGGCTGAAGTACAGCGACCACGCGACCTGATGATCCACCGGCTCGACCGCGGTACCGAGTTCGCTCGTCAGGTGATCGCGCCATGCCAACCACGCCGCCGCGTCAGCGCGCAACGCGATGGTGGACCGGCAGGGCATGGCCGGCCGCTCGAACAGCGCCAGGTGCACGGCGCCACCCGCGTCCGCGATCGTCAGCGGTCCGCCGTCGGGCGCCCAGGACGCCAGCTCTGCCACCGGCGCCATGCCGAGCACGCGCTGATACCACCGCACGGCGGCGGCGCGGTCGGCAACGAACACGTGCACATGGTCGATGCCGCTGAAGGCGGGAATCGGTCGGGTGCTGCCGCTCATGCGTCGCTCCGGCATCCATGCGCGGTCGGCGCTTCGTTGCACGAGCATGCCCGTCTCCCTTCGCCAACCTTCAAGTCTTGCCCGGGTCGGCGTGTTCGCCACCTGGCCCCGCCACGAGGGACAGTTTGGCGCCTGCGCCAACCACCCCATTCGTCACCGCGAACACGTCGAACCCCTCGACGCATGCCATGTTGATGCCGATGAAGTCGGTGTCACCGCGCATCACGTGATGCGTGTAGATGCCGCAGCGGCGGCAGAAAAAGTGCGCCGCCTCCATCGTGTTCCACCGATAGACGCTCAGCGCATCGAGCCCCGCGACGATGCGCAGGGCGCGCCGAGGCGCCTGCCCCATCAGCGCACCCTTGCGCGAGCACAGCGAGCAGTTGCAGCGAAAGTAGGGATCGAGCGGTTCGTCGGTGTCGACCTCGATCCTGACGTCGCCGCAGTGGCAGGCTCCCCGGTAAACGGTCATCGTCGTCACTCCCGCTTTGGAAAGCGGCTCAGGTGCTCATGCTTGATCTGCAGCCGACCGGCCTCGACGACCAGCACCCGCGTACCGCGCCCCTGGATGCGGAAGGGCTTTCCGTCCATCGCGCCTTCCCAGTTGTAGGTGTAGGTGGCGGTCGCACTCGCCTGGTCGACCGACAGCACCACGACGTCGGTCAAGTAGAAGCGCTCCTTGCTGACGCCGGCGCTGCCCTGCCAGGTCTTCTCGAACGCGGCACGAACCGCGCCTCGACCGACGAAGTCCCCATCGTTGAAGCGGAACACGGCCTGCTCGTGGATCATGTCCTCGACCAGGTCGAAGTCCTCACGGTCGGCGAGTTCCTCGAAACGATGCAGGAACGCCGCCACCGCGTCGATGCTCAGTGCTGTCGTGCGCATGCGTGCTCTTAGGAATCAATCAAGGGCCGAGCGCGTTCCTCGCGTCGCAGCGAGCTTGCTCATTTGTCTTCGCTGCTGATGAACTTGTAGGCCAGCGCGCCCAGAAGCGCGCCGATGATCGGAGCGATCCAGAACAGCCACAGCTGGCTCACGGCCCAATCGCCGACGAACACCGCCACGCCGGTACTGCGGGCCGGATTGACGGACGTGTTGGTCACCGGAATGCTGATCAGGTGGATCAACGTCAGCGCAAGGCCGATGGCGATCGGAGCGAAACCGGCAGGCGCGCGCTTGTCGGTCGCGCCCAGGATCACCAGGAGGAAGAACATCGTCATCACGATCTCGGTGATCAACGCCGCCGTCAGCGAGTACCCGCCGGGCGAATGAACGCCATAGCCGTTCGAGGCAAAGCCCTTCGAGACATCGAACCCCGCCGCACCGCTGGCGATCAGGTAGAGCACGCCGCCCGCCACGATGCCGCCCAGCACCTGGGCAGCGATGTACGGCGCGAGGCTCGATGCCGGAAACCGGCCGCCCGCCCACAGACCGATCGATACCGCGGGGTTCAGATGACAGCCCGAAATGTGTCCGATCGCATAGGCCATGGTCAAGACAGTCAGGCCGAACGCCAGCGAGACCCCGTGCAATCCAATGCCAACCTCGGGAAATGCCGCCGCAAGCACCGCGCTGCCGCACCCGCCGAGCACCAGCCAAAACGTTCCGAGGAACTCCGCCGCATATCTCTTCATGTTTTCTCCGTCGTTCGAGCTGTTCTTGTATGGAGGTCTGGCGCCGCCGGGGGCACGAGACAAGGGCGCGAAGCGTACCTTCGGTCAACGCGCTGCGCCATATCGATGGAGCATCACGCGACTGCGCGAGGCAGACCGCGTTGCAGTCCACCTCAAATGGCCTTACCCGTTCAGGCCTCGCCGATCAGCGCAGCGATCAACCAGAAGTCGAGTTGCGGTGAAAAAAGACGTGTGCTGCCACGGATCTCATGACGCTTCATGCACCCCGACTGCGCGCAACCTGCCTGAACTGGCGCCACCGAACGGCTGCAATGAAGACGCCAAAGATGCCCATGACAACAGTCATCACGGCGGGCCAGCGCGAGAAGGGATACTCGAGATGCTCGTAGACGAGCTTCAGATAAGGCGCACCGCCCACCGACCGATCGATCGAGTGCCCGCGGCCATCGTCAGAGACGCTGAAGGTCAGGTCGCTCACGTCGACATGGATGACCGAGGCATGGCCCGCTTGCACCTCGGCCAGCGAGTAAAGCACGAGCGCCCGCACGAGCGCGGCAGCAATGTCGAATGGGTCGGGCGCTAGATCCACGGGGCGTCGGCTGATGGCTTGGCGGTAGGGCGCCCCGCCGGCTCACGGTTGCTGCGATGCCCGCCACAACACTTGAGCCGAGCTGACCAGCGCCAGGGCGGCACATACCTCGTCGGGCGGATGCGTCATGCGGTCGCCCGTCCGTTCGCGCAAGGTGTCAGTCGCCGCTCTTGGGCAAAGCAGACTGGAACGCAATCTGGAGGCCACCCGGCGCCTTCAGGAAGTAGATGTGCTCGCCGTGGGCATCCATGGGCCCCTCGGGATTCAGTCCATTCTTCCTGGCGTGTGCAGCAAAGGCATCGGAGTCATCGACGACGATCTGCAACATGGTTCCCGGTGTCATCCCGGGTCCCTCCGGCCAGACCTCGATCCAACTGTCGGTCGCAGTGAAGATCGCTCCGCCAATGCTGCCATCTTCTGGTTGGGGCAACACACCACTGAGGTCCATCTGCGGCATGCCCAGCGCATTGAAGAAGCCAGCCAGAGGCCCTGCCTCGGGTGAAACGGTGCAGAAGCGGATCGCGAGCGCTTTCATGTTCTCTCCTGGTTCATCGTGACGGGCCAAGTTGCGCAATCGTTGCGCGACTCTACGGTGGACTACAAAACGACGATGGGCGAGTCATGCCGCACACGCCTTGATCGGGCGCCGTCACGCTGGCACGCCGATCGCACGACCTGCTTGTCATCGATCCCGTGCGTTCAGTGACGGTTCCGCGGGTGTTGGCTGGCAAGGCGCTCGTTGCCGCGCTTGTAGTTTCCAGTCACCCTGGCCATGAGTTGCTGGGCATCAGCTGCTCCGCCTGCTTCCACTTCAGCGAGGAAATCCTTGGCGTCAGCGCCGCGCAGTGTGGATGCGACCCGGCCGTGGTGCAAGACCTCGACCTCCCCGTTCTTCCGGGATCGAAAGCTGAAGCCAAGATCCTCACTACCGGCGTCTCGGTCGGTCATCGGTTAAGCCTCAAACCGAACCTGCGCTGCAGCCACCGCAGTCACCCGGACGCCGAAGCTCGCGATATGGGTCAGCGTCTCGTTATGGTGAGCCGAGATCTGCGCAGCTGACAGGACGGCGTTGTCCATCGTGGCGTGGGCATCAGAGACAAGCGTGACGGGGTAGCCCAGCGCCAAGGCCCTGCGGGTGGTGGTATCCACGCAAAACTCGCTCTGCATCCCGCAGATCACGAGCGTGGTGACCCCATGCTTCTGCAGGACCGACTGCAACTCCGTGCTGTGGAATGAATCGGTCGCCTGCTTTCTGACATAGAGGTCCGTGGGCTCGACGACCAAACCTGCGGCAAGCTTCCAGCCATCGGTTCCATGATCCAGCGGGCCATCCAGCGACTCGTGCTGAATGACGATCACGGGCACGCCGTCCGTGCGGGCCCGGCGGGAGACCAGATTGATGCGTTCGATCACGCGCTCGGCATCGAATGCCTTGTACTTGCCGGAGCAAAGGGCATGCTGAACATCGATGATGAGAAGCGCGCAGGTCATCAAAGTATCTCGTTCGAGTGACGCCCAACGGCACAGCAAGCGTCGGCAGCCTGCGCCGCGTTGATGCGTCGGGCTGGGCCAGGGCTCATGGCCTGATCAGGGACTAGAACCAATAGTCCCTGACGCAGCGAGCGTCGCGCGGTATGTCTTCGAAGCTATTCAGCCCCTCGAAGTGATCGATCGGCAGATGCGCGATCGGCTCAGGTTCGGTCAGCCTCAGATTAACTGCCATCGCGCGCTTGCCATCCTGGTCTGTCTTCAGTGCTCGCCAATATGCAACGGTTGAGCAGGTGGGGCAGAAGTGGTACGCCAGGTTCGGTCCCCTGACGTACGTCTTGCTCTCCCCGCGGGTGGTGATTCGCTCGTTCTCGTAGCCGTACGCCCAGAGGCCACCCCAGCGCCGGCAGGAGGTGCAGTTGCAGGCTGTCGCTGACTCCGGAATGCCTTGGTACGTCCACGTGACTGCGCCGCAATGGCAGCTTCCCTCCAATACGGTGTTCTGTTCCATGAGTGTCCTCAAGTGGCTGGCGTGCGGCCGAACGTTAGCGCTGATCGTTCGATTCGTGCGATGACGGCAGGACACCAACCTGATGTTGGCAAGAATGGACTGCGTACCCCCAGACCGGTGCGGGTCGCTTTCCGGTCGCGCTGCGCTTGAGTGAGGAGGCGTGCCGCACGCGGCCGCCACAAGGGGCATGAGCGCCCCGGTTCGGGACGCACGAATGCTCGAGTCGATCGGAACTGAGAAGGCCGAACTTGTGAACCAGATCAGTCGGGCGCGTGACCACAGTAGCGGCAGGCGCCAGCATCATCGCTAGATACGCAGAAAACCGCGGCCAAGCGTCCTCTTCACGGCGCCACCACGCTGCCAAAAAGTTCGATGAACTCGTCTGCCCGAAAGCGAGCGCCAAGCGTGTGCTCGATGTCCCAGGCCGTGCTGAAGCCGACTTCAAACGTGAGTTCACCGTCAAGAGGCGTGACCGCTGCGAACACCAAGGTGGCATGGGGCCAGACCTCGCCCGGCGTGCCGATGCTCGGGAACTGCTCCGAATTCTCGAATAGCTGGCCTGCCGCACAGGCCTCGGCGTAGGGACTGAGGTGCTCGAACAACGCCGCCTCAATGGCTGGGCGCCAGAACGCGAAAACGTTGGGGAACGTGCGAGCCATGGCAACGGCACGCTCATCCGGACCGGCCCGCGCACCGGATAGCACCAGCGGAACGGTCGCGGCGCCATCGAGCGCGATCTCGCCGCGCCAATGACCGCGAGCGTAGGCCAACGCTCCGAGCTGAGCGTCACGAAACGGCGGCGTCTTGAACAATCCGAACATTGCGTTCCCTATAGTGACGGTGATGCCCAAAGTCTGAGCCAACTAGCGCGCGCGCATGCGGTGCCAAGGTCGTGCGGCGCTTTCCTCACGTCGCCTTCCAGCTTTTCGACTCGAACCTCGTCCGCCGCTTTCACTACTCCGACCCGTTCGTCGTTCATCGCAGATCGGCGAACAGCTGGATCATGGTGGCCTTGAGCGGCATGCCACTTGATTGAAAGACGGCGCCGGCGCCAGCACTGGTGAGCGTGCGCATCCCGACCTTGAGCTGCAGAGCGTCAACGGCGTTGATGATTCGTGGCGAGGGAGCCGATAGCACGCGGGTCGCGCCAACAAGCGATCGACCTATGTGGGCTAGGGCCGCAGAACGCACGAACTTGCGCAGGCGACCGTGTACAGCGCACTGCGGAGTTGGGCCGGCCAGCCTGCCGTTCGCGCTCTCCTTCGACGAGGACTTCATCGAGACGCTGCGGCGCGACCGAAAGATTCGGCCTCTCCTTGTGTACCGACAGCACGTCACTCAACCGATCGAGGAAGACCTTCGCCTGCGCGCTCATGCTGTACCACAGTACAGCGGCGTGGCAATGATCCAAGTCTGGTGAAGCATCAACCTCCGAACCCGCGGCAGAAAGTCGTCACCTTCATTCTTGTTCTCGTAGGAGTAAAAGCCCACGTCGAGCGCGCAGATGTCTTCAAACGAAAACCCGCCTGCCGGGAACGCAAGGTCCACGAGCGTGCGAGTGTTCCCGGTCGAACGGGACGATGCGAGAAGAATCGCAACGGTCATAGGGCCGTCTGTGTTCGTGATGCCTTAAGCGGCGCACGGAGTCGATCCGGCTTGCCCGTTGGGTCGACGACAACCAGTACTGGCCAGTTGTACAAGGCGGTACGCTGACGGCGGTCCCCTCTTGGGCAAGGTGTCGAACTTGCTCGCCGCACCCAGGTGCACGACCTAGAACCGAAGGGCAACACAATCGGCCATGCTGAACACGCTCTTCGTACTGCCACGCAGTTGCTCTTCACTTGGGGTCTTCGGAAAGACGATTCGATAGGAGCGCAACGGGCCGCCGACGGCGGTGCTGGCGAAGTACACCTGTCCTCGCGCCCGCGCGACAGCGCATGCTCCACGTAGCACGTACATCGAAGACGCAACGCTACCCGAGGGGGTCCGTCGAACCTCGATGACGGAGTACTCCTCCTTGCGCTCGACCTCGACCAATTCGCCGCCTTCAGAGAGACTGACAAGCGGTGACTGAGATGCCCGCGTCTCGGCCGACGAGGGACCTTGCACCTGAGCACAAGCTCCGAGCACTAGGGGTAACGCGAGGAGCAGCGAAAAGCGCATAGGGGTACCTAACGTGTGTTTGAACAGATAACCACCGACCGAGATCGTCATGCGTGAAACCCAACGCTCGAGCCGATCCCCTGACCGTGGCAGGGAAGCTTGGCCGCGCGTAGCACCCAACCTGGCCGCCGCGAACACTCCGCCCTTGAGCGGTCATGCCGCGCTTGCGACCAGTCGAGATGAAGAACGCGCTTCAAACGACTCACCTGGCAATCCCCAGGCATGAGCGTAGGTGATGGCACCGTCGGCGTGTCGTTCGATAGTGATCTCTTGCCTGAATACACCGATGTCATCCCGCTGGCCGCTGGAGAACACTACCCTGACTGCACCATGCGCGCACTCCCCAACCGGCAGTGCCCGGTGCGGGATGAACCGCCCCGGCTTCACCGGAGACACCCGGGTTTAAGTCAAGCCGGAATGGCTGACTCAGATTGCTGCTGAAGGTACTGCATCTCGCGTTCTGCCGGCGGCACGTTGCCGATCGAT
>JALHMQ010000018.1 GCA_022843955.1 Burkholderiaceae bacterium | reverse complement strand
GGGTTTACGTCCCGCCAACAGGTGCCAACGACGTCGGCTTACCCCCTGTTCCCGATCAATTCAGGTGGGGGAGTTTGAAGTGGCCATACCCGGGGGAATTTGGGTGGCCATCGGGGACTCACGATGGAAATCACAGACAGCATGGCTTTCTCCGCAGTTGGAATGGACCGGCGCGTGGGGCCGGCAGGAGCAGCGGGGTGCTGCTCTTCCCTGCTTTACGCAACCGGGACGCGGATCCGGACAGGCGGGGCCAAACATGAAGGACTGTAGGGAAGCAAATGATCTGCAACAAAAGGGGCGGGACAGGCTGCCGTGCGGCGGGACCGAATGGGACGGGCAAACCATTGACCTGAAAGAAAAAACGGGCGGAGCCAAGACCTCGGCGCTCAAAACCTCTGCCCAAATGATTTGCAACAGATTCGCGGTTTCGAGCCGTTTTCCGCAGATGATCTGCAACAACGGCGCTCAGGCAACTAGAGCGTTTGAACGCCTTTTAAGCATTGAAAACAAAGAGAAAACCGCTTAAGAACTAGTGCGCTGAGAGCCGCTTCGAACCTCCTATCTTGAGTTCGGAGGTAAGGAGATAGTTCGGAGGCTCCCCAGTTTGCCGCCGCCGAACCGAAAACTCCATCGCGAAAGGCCTTGTTTGCCCGCCAGCGACACCGTCAGAACGAATGGCCGCGCCGTGGAGACGCGTCCGGATGAGTTGCCTTCCAGGCAAGCATCTTCTTCAGAACCGCGATCGCCTTACCGGCCTTCGAGGCGTCTAGAAACTGAATGTGAGACACCTTCGAATGCTTCTCAAGCCAGCGCCGCAACGCCTGCTCATCCTGCTGACCTGAGAACATGCGCCAAGCCGATCTGATGGCCTCCAGTTGCGCATCGGTGGCCATTCCAATCCGCTTCGGCGAGCGCGGCTGCGAGCGGGGCTTGCTGGCGAAGCCAGGGCGAAATCCCAAGCGCTCCAGTTCGCCGATGACTCGCTCGAACCCTGCATGATCGAGCTCAGTTGACGACGCGACGCCTGCACTGCGGCCCAGCAGCGCCCTGTAGTCACTGTCTGACAATCGGAGCGCTGCCTTCGCAACGTGGAGCAGATTTCGCTGCCGCGCCGTGATCTGCGCCGCTCCTGCTCGTGCGCGTGTCATGCGCGCACCTGGTCAACCTGAGGCCGCTCGGCGCGCCGGGAGAACGTGCTTCCTGCAAAGCCCTGGCGCGAGCGCGCGCCTGACGTGCGCTGCGTGATCTTGTAGATCGCAGTCAGGCAGAGATTGAACCTCTGAGCAAGCTGCCGATGGTTGTCTCCGGTGAAGGAGGCAACGATCTGCTCATTGCGATGCTTGAGCGAGGCGCGGCTGCCCATCGGCAAGTAGAAGAGCGCGCCAACGAAGCACTGAGCAAACTCCACGGCGAAATCATCTGCGATTCTCGCTGCCTGGTCACTCCTGACCGCGCCGCCGCGACTCCGCAGCGCGGACCGCATCGCCCCCGCGATGCCGCGGAGTAACCGGTCGGCTTCAGTGGCCATTCTGCCAACGCGGCGCTTCGACGTAGACCCATTGGGCAGCCGTTGAAAGTCGCGGGAAATGTAGTAGCTGACGCCGGAAAAGTCGGACGTGACCTTCTTCACCACGACAGCGGCCAGTGCGGCAGCGTCCGTCTTCCGGAGCATTGCTCTCTCGATCAAGCATCGCTCCGCCAGCGCTGACAACGTCTCAAGAATCTCGCTCTTTGGAGCGGCCTTTGTACGCTCAGACGGCATCTGCGCCCCCCGTTCCGTCGGACCACGCCTGTTGCACATGCTCTCGCAAAACGGTCTGGCTTTGAGCGATGAGGATGGCCATCCTGAGTGTCTTGACCAACCCGCGAAGCCCACCTGGCATCTCAGCGATCCGCAGAAGAGATTCGCGCGCGTCCCTGTCCCTCACGTTGTAATGATCGATGATGACGGAGGCGTCCTTCTGGGTCGGCGTTCCAAGCCGCAACCTCTTCCCCACGCGCGAGAAGAGCTGCGCAAAGTGCTCGGCTCTCTTACCGCCAGTCAGACGGCCGTACACCAGTTCGTTCCCGACCAATGCGAGCCCGACATCGCTATGGTCATAGATGAACCGCAATGCTTCGAGAGAATTGACCGACAGGTGCTGCGCTTCATCGATCACGAGCAGCCCCTCTGTGCCGGTGATCCGATTGATGATTGCGCGGCGGATGCGCGATCCGCCATTTGGCAGTTCACGCAGTCCGATCGCCAGCGCAACCTCTTCCAACACCGGGACGACGCCAGAGCAATCGGTTGACATCGGAGCGAGCCAGACATTCGGGTTCGTCTCCAGATAGTTCGCGAGGGTCTTTGTCTTACCAACACCTGCGGCGCCATAGATCACCGCAATATCCTTGGCCACCTGTGCATATCGAAGCGCGTTCAGGATGCGCCGGCTAGTTGGCGTCTCAAGGAAGCTCGGCGCAGGAGGAATCTCAGCTTTTGTCGAAGCGTGATCGATGTGTGCGTTCAACCAATTCCGAATCTTCTTCTCAACTGCCTCGCTGCTGCCGTTGTACTTGCCTTGCAGCCATTGAGAGATGACCGTTGACGACAGGCCCACACGCTTCGCCACTTCAACTTGCGAGAGTTGAGCGCGCTCCATTTCAAGGGCGACCTCGTCGACGAGACGTGTCGATTGAGGAAGTGGTTCGATCTCCTGAGCGGAGACCGCATTCAGCTTAACGACCGCGTTCATGATTGGTTTTCCTTTTGCTGTTCTTCATGGGTGGGACCCAAGGCGCCAGGCCACTCGGCCAAGATTCGACGCCTTGTCGTCTGATAGCTCTACTTCGGCGTCAGTTAGCTACGACCATCAGCTCGCCGTCGCGGGTCAGGCCGATCGAGCGGTGCGTCGAAAACTCGGGGTCGTCCTGCGACTCGCGCAGCAGTTCGGCTTCCCGCTCGTGCATGGCCGCGTAGCTTTCCGCGAAGGCGCGATCTTGCTGCGCCTGGTGCAACTGCGCCTGGGAGTCTTCGAGGCGCTGCGCAAGGTCGGCACAGTGCTGACGCAGGTGCGCCAGTTCAAGCTGTTCAAGGCGCCGTCGCATGCGCCGCATCGAGGGACTGTCGGGCAAGGTGATCGGGATCATCAGATCCTCCGGTTTGATTGAGGCTCGGACAACGGTCTTGGGGCGCGACAGGCTTTAGCGACTTGCCTTGGATGCGCGATCTGCTGACTTGGATGACTCGCCACCCGCGGCGCTTCGACTACGTTTCGAGCGGCTCGCCACGTTCTCTCTCGCTCCGTCTGGCGAGTGCTTTTCGCCCACGTCGAACCCGCTCGATATGAAGTTGACGTATGCGAAGTACTCACCGCGGCCGGATGGACTTAGCGATTTCGTCCGGTCCATGTGAAAGAGGTAGATGTCGCCCTGCTTCATGCGCGGCATCGCTCCTGACTGCAGCAAGCAGTACCACCGGTGGCATTCCATCTGAACTTGGTCCGTCGTCACTCGAAAGGCGATGTTTCCGCCCTCGTCGACAAAGGGACCCTTCTCGAGCTGCGAGCCCGCGGGGCTGCGCTTGGGGAAAGCGATGATTCGAGCGCTCATAGCATGACCTTCTTGGGGTTGAAACAGGTTTGAGACTTCGCTAGGTTCTCCATCGCCGCATCGAAGGCACTACTGCCCGTAGTTGCGAGCGGCGGCGAGGCGTTGCCTAGATGCTCAGGCCGGGACTTTCCGAAATACCCTCGCCGCACCTTCGGAATCGGAGTTGAGCGGGCGGGCTGAGCTGGGATGAGTGCTGCGACCTCTCTCGCATTCAAGCGTCGATGGATTTCCAGCGAGTCTTTGCTGTTCTTCTTCAGCCTCGCTCGGTCTCGCATGACGTCCTTTGCGGCCGACGTGTCATTGAACCCGGCCCTTTGTATGCACGCAGCAAAGCCAACGTACCGTCCGTCGCTGGCGTATACGTGAGCTCCGTCTCGAAGGTTGTTCGGATCGAACCTGACCTGCAGCTTCGTACCGGCTAGCTTCGTCATGAACTCCGACCAGTACCGGTTCCCGTACAGCTCGAACGATCCGCTCACCCGGCTGGCGGTCACTTCCTTGGCCGACAGGAGCAGCAGTCGAAGTTGGGTCTCGGTCGGGTGTTGAATCAACTCCGCTCGTCGCGCGAAAGACTCGCTGAACGTCTGATCGAAGCTGCGCCCTGCGCAGGCGGGCGAACGTCGGCCTGCTCTCGCATTGTGCTCATCGATACACGCATCAACGACATCCCTAAGCTTCGAGATCGAAACGGCTCCGCGCTTGGAGAACGCGCCCGCTAGCAACGGGTGCTTTTCGAGCGTGTCTCGGAGCTCGCGATTCGCACGTTCGATCGGCTTGGCCTGACCGTGGCCCGGCGTCGACCAATGGACATCTACACCCATGAGGGGCAAGACTCCCTTCAACTCATCGACGACGACCTTGAAGCGATACCGGTTCGGCACGCCCCCGGTCATGGTCTTGTTTGCCGCTGCTCTCGTGTTATCGAGGTAGGCGTGGCGGGGGATGCCGAACTGGCGCACCAAGTCACCGAAGGAGGTCTGGTAGAGCTCTGTGTTTTCGGTCGGGCCGAGTCGTTTAGAGAGAATCTTTCCGCTGTACACGCACTGCCAATGCACCATGCAAGGCTGGGTGACTTCTCCGTCCTCCATTACCGCCCACAGCTTGAAGTCGAATCCGTCGGCATTGACCGCCTCCAACGCGCCGAAGATTGAATGGTCCCTTTGCTGCGACGGGAGCAGCTTCTTGAGCGCGTCTTGTCCGCCCCTTGCTAATGCAATGACCTCCGCTGGAACGGTCTTCTGAATCCAGCGCATTAAGGTGTCCTCGCTGGGGATGGACCACTGATGCACTTTCGCTGCGTCACAGAGCCGCCGATAGCAGCTGCTGAAGGTTGGCGCTTCCCTGCGCAAGTAATCGGCCTTGATGACGTCAAGCGCCTTGGGGTGACACTGCGCGTGCTCCTCCTTGTTGCCCCACGTCGGCGCGACGAAGTAGGCCCATGTGTGGCGCGGGTGGTCTCCGACTCGGCGCCTCCAACGAAGGATGCTGTCCTTCGAGGGCTTCTCCGGGAGCGACTTGGATAGCGCCTCGGCGCATCGTGAGACCGACAACCGCGTCTCGCGCTGCATGTCGTCAAGCTGTCGCAGCACTGCGGCGCGACGATGAGCTTCCTTGCGCACTCCGGCAGGCTGCCGCTCGAACCGCGCAGCTTCTGACTCATAGCCGGCCTGCCGCTCCTGAGTTGAGATGCCAGAAGGCTCGGCTTCGGCCAGCGTTGCCTGCGCACCGGCTACTACGGCGGGGATCGGGCCACGCGGTGCATCTTCTCTCTCTATTGCGGCGCTCGCTTCCGCTGCCAAGTACGCATCACGAACGTCTCGCGGCAGTGATTCGAGCGCAACTTCATAACGCGTGCCGGAGGGCCCGCCGGACGAGGCAGCAACGCGAACAAGAAGCTGCGCTTTGCGCCACGGCGCTCCGCCTTCGGTGAGGCGCTTTGCAAGTGCGTGGCGGGCGCTACGCTCCGAGATTGAGGCTGCAGCGGAGAACTCTTTGACAGAGAGCCAGCGACCGGCGCCGCTGTTGTCGGCGAAGCTTTGAGCTGACTCGTGATCTACTGCGATACTGGACTTCACGTTTGCACCCGGCTCTCAAAGAGCTGTTCGGAATGCGATCCGTGGGGCCGGTCGCAGTGGATTGGAGCGCGCCCATCCCGGCTGGCGGGGCGGCCGACGCGCGAGGCGTTCAGGCCGGGCGGGCGCGCATGAAGCGGTGAGCAAGCGACCAGTGGCGCTCGCACAACAGAGAACGGACGATCAACCTTTCGCACCACGACCCCGCCGCGAGAAGCGTCCTGGGAACAGTGAATCAACCGGTCGCTTCAACAGCCGTGCAATGCCAACCGTGACGCGCCGTGAGGTTTTCTTGCCGCGAATGACGAGATTCAAGTGTCCCGCCGAGACGCCGAGGCGCTTTGCGACGTCGCGTTGGGTGAAGCCGGCGTCGTGAATCGCCGCGTTGACCTGGTGTGGTGACACTTCTAGGCTCCGGTAGCCACGGAAATAAATTGTCCTTATTTCGAAGAGTAGACGTCTTCGAATATCAGAGTCAATAGGAATCGCTCAATTGGCCAAGAAGACGGAAAGTGCCCCTCCACTCGCGCGTTTGATGCAGTCGCTTGGCGTGGAGACGTTGGCCGACGCCGCGCGCGAGCTCGACGTTCCTTACAAGACGGCTTACTCGTGGTCGGTGCGGGGCGAGGTCCCGAAGAAGTACGCGATTGCTGCCGCCGCGAAGAGTGGTCACTCGGTCGATTGGATACTTGGCGTTCGAGAGGAGGACCCTCCGCTCGATGCAAAGCTATCAATGGATGCGGTGATGCAGGCAGTCAAAGCGCTCAGAGTCGAAGAGATCGAGCGAGGCGCATACCTACATGCTTCCTTCTTAGCGATCGCCGTTCAGCATGTGGCCACCTTCGGAGCTAACAGCGTTGGTGGATTTAGTGCATGCGCGAGAGCGAAGCTCGATGAACTGCTTGAGACCCAGTTTCGTGCTTACCGGTCAAGACAGCGCTGATTCTCAGCTTCTCGGCATAAAGCGAAACCTTTCGACCGCTAGACTTTGGCGAAGCCGTGGCCGATCGTTTTCTTTGGCCGGGCGTGAGCAGACTTCTAGAGTGATGACGGCATGGCTGCGGCCGATTTTCGCGGCAGAGAGTGGGGAGAAAAGCAGATGGCAACCAAGCCACCGCCGCGGCCGGCTCCAACGCCGGCTCCGCGGCCAGCACCGCAACGCGACCACGTCGTACCTGGCCGCGTAGAGCGAATCAGAGAGAGCGTCGTTTCGCCGACCCAGCCGCCTCCCGCACCGCCTCCGCGTCCGCCCGAAAAGCGCAGCGGTTAGCAGGGTCGGTCATGGAGGTCAGTCGCAAGCAGTACCTTTGGGAGCAGCGCTGCCATTTGCTCTGGCGTGTTCGACTGTCCTCCATGTATCACCGCAGGCGCGAACGCTTCCTGTCCGGCTGGGGATCGAGCACTCAAGTACGTTGCAGTGGTCGGCGGGTCCGCCGCAGCGGCGCGCTTTGGCGGGGACGCCTGGCTGCCGTTGATCGCACTTGCAATAACGGGAGGCTCTGCCGCGTCACTCGTCTTTGGCCTGGCCGAAAGCGCACGCCGGCACAGCGATCTCGCTACGCAGCACAAGCGGTTGGAGGCAGAGATACTGGCCGCCGGCGAGAACTCGCCCACCGAAGCCGAGCTGCCGCGCTGGTCTGCTCGCTGCGCTGAGATCGAGGCAGGCGAGCCGGACGCGCTCTTCGTGCTGACTCAACTGTGCGAAGAACGGTTGAACCTGGCTAACGGCACGCCGGAGAAGAGCCCGACCGTTGGCCCCGTGAAGCGCTTGCTGGCGCAGTACTTCAGCTTCTCGCCCCGGCCGAACCCGTCGAACAAGCAGCCGGCCTGAACACGGCCTTGGAGTTCGTGTTGCGTTGGGGACGTGGGTTGGGTCGTCCGCGCCGCGATCGTTGAACTCGCGCGCTCCTGCGCGCTCTCGCGCACCTTCTGACGCGCCGAGCTGGCCGGCACCCCGCCCCGACTTTGTTGCCGGCAGGACCCGTCGCCCCATTGTGCCGACTTCCCCGGCACGCAAAAAGCCGCGCCAAGGCCGTCCAGACGCGTCAGGATCGACGATCGGCTCCGCGTCCTTAGGGCCGGGCGCCAAAACCGGCTCGCCCGGCTCCTGCCTTCGACTTCTCAGAGCCGCTTGAGGCCGCCCGCGCCAAGGCCCGCGGCTCCGCATTAGCAAGGGTTTTTCTCCAGAAGAAAACGCCTTGCGGCCGGTCTGGCGCCGCCAACTCTTTTTCGCGCGCGCGATAAAGAACATTGGTTGACATCGGCTGAAGCTGCGGCCCTCGTTGCGCTTCTCTCTAGCCACATTTCCGACAAACACTAACGCAGGTTCACATGACAAAGCCACTCGGGCGCCCCTTGAGAGGGCTGCAAAGCCTGATCGCGGAGGTCCTGCGCGGCGCCGGCATTACGGCGCCCGCCGCGGCCGACCGAGCGCTGAGGACCGTCAGCCGGTGGTGTGCCAACTATGGCGGCGTCACGGTCTATCTGCCGTCCGGCAAGGCCGAGCGCCTTGCTGATCGTGACATGCAGATCGCGGCCGAGCTGAAGACGGCGAAAGCCAGTGAGATCGCGTGTCGGTATGGGCTGAGCGAGGCCCGCGTGCGCCAAATCGGTCGGCGCTCTGCCGCCGCAGTAAACAGGTAGGCGCAATGAGCGCAACTCAGTTGTTTGACATGGTTGGCCTGGCGACTAAGGCGCGGTCCGACGATCAGTCGGTCCTCTTGGTTCCGGTTGGGTTGATGAAAGCGGTTCTCTTCGGGCGAGCCGAGCGCACTGCCGTCTACCTCAAGATCACGCCTGACGATGTCGCCGGCCTGGCGGCGCAGCAGACGGGTGATGTCGGCGTCGACTTCGGCGCGCAGTTGCGGTCCCGGCTTGACATCAATACGGCGGCCGATCGTCAGCAAGCCGGTCGCATGGTCCGATTCGTGCCGAGCGCCAATGGACTGCGGGCGGACGGCGTGCGGTGGTCTGCAGACGCCGCTCGGATGATTGCAGGAGGCGAGTATCGCTATGTCGTCACCCTGCTTGGGCGCTGCGACGCTGAAGCCAACCGGCTGCGCGTGCGATCCGTCTCGCTATGGAACGACCTGCACGCGATCGGCCTCGAAGACAGCTCCGCATATGGCGACACCGCGGCGCCTGTTGCGAACCACGGTGCGTCGATCGCGCTCAGCCGCGCGGAAGCGATGAAACAGGCAGCGTTGCTCGCCGGTGCGGCGGGCGCATTGATGCAGGAGCACTATCAGGCGGGTCGCCCGATCACTTCGGAGGCGGCAATCCGCATGGTGGCCTGCGCCCTCAGTCGCGGAGGCCGCGATGCTGCGTGAGGTGCGTCTGTACGGTCACCTGGGCGCGCGCTTTGGCCGTGTGCATCGCTTTGATGTCGCCACCCCGGCCGAGGCGCTGCAGGCACTGATGGCCAACTTCCGCGGCTTCGAGGCATACCTGCGACAGCACAGCGAACCGGGCTATCGCGTGCTCACCGGTAGGCGGCCGATCATGGAACTCGACGAGTTCCATGAGTGCCGCGGCAGCGCCGATGCGATCAAGATCGTTCCTGTGATCGCGGGCGCCAAGAAGGGCTGGGGTCGGATCGTGGCGGGCGCCATCCTGATCGCGGTCAGCTGGTACTTCCCTGGACCGTGGACTCCGACTCTAAACAAGGTCGGCGCGGCGCTAATCCTATCCGGCGTCGTCGAGCTGCTCACCCCAGTGCCCAAGGCACCCAAGCCGAGCGAGCGCCCGGAGAACCAGCCCAGCTACTTCTTCGACGGCGCCGTCAACACCTCGGCGCAGGGCCAGTGCGTGCCGGTGTTGCTCGGCCGCCTGATCGTCGGCTCGGCGGTGGTCAGTGCCGGCCTGTCGGCCGAGGAGTTCGTCTGGAGTCAGCCGACGCCGCCGGAGCGGCCGCCGCTGCCGGGCGACGAAGACGGCAAGACGGGCATGTGGCGATGAATTTTTCAAGCCCACGGCCATCCGGATGCGCGGCCCTGCTGCGAATCGCTCGTGCCGCAAAGTAGCGAACGACAGCAGCAGGGCCCGCGCTCCAGATCGGACTAACGCAAAGTGCGAAACAACCCTGAAGGGACATCAATGAAGAAGTTGCAGCAAGAAAACGAAGTTGTCACAGACCTGGCCGCCGAGGGCTTCGAACGGTTCGAGGCCGTACGACGAAAGATCGCAGCCGCTCAAGCGGAGCACTCGGCGACCGTTGACCGGCGCGCCGAGGTCGCTGCGGCGCTGACGAAGGTCGGCGAACAGTTCGACCACGCAGCCGCTCAGGTGCGCACGGCGAAGATTCGCGGGGTTGAGCCCGCGCCGGAACACCTCAGGGACGATCAGCGCTACGGGGCCGAGTACGCGCGGCTGTCGAAGGAGTTGGCCAAGCTTGACCAGTCGATCGCCGCGCAGAGCCAGGCGCTCGGCGCCCTGCAGGCCGAAAGCATGTCGGCCGCGTTCAGTGGCGGCACCATCGCAGCCGTGCTTGCCGCGCAGCGGGCCGTCGAGGAAGCGACGGACGACGTTGAGGCCGTCCAGGTCGTTATCGAGGCGCAGCAAGCTCGCCTAACTCAGATCGGCGCCAACGTCGTCACTGTGGCGAGCACCGACGAAGCGCTCTCGGACGTGTTGGCGCGCGCTGCGCTCGGAGCGGCTTCCGCAGAGGACGTTGAAACGAAGCGCGCTGAATTGACGCAAGCCCGCGAACTCGCGGAGTCGCAGGCGGCCGAGTTGGACTCGGAGCGAGCGGAAGTGAACGAGACCATCGTCGGCCTTCAAAGCGTGCTCGCTGACAAGGAATCGAAGCTGCCAGCACTCAAAGACACGGCAAGCATCGTCTTCGCACAGTTCGTAGGCAGCGAGCAAGAAAGCGCCGCACAGCGGTACATTGATCTGGCCAATCAGATCACCGCCGTCCTGCGCCAGTTGATCGCTATGGATGAAATGGGGCGTCGCTGCGGCGTCCCGCCCCTGCTTAACGAGAACTGGCCGTCATGCTTCGTTCTTCCCGCGGTGCGCCGTGAGCTGCCTGGCGCCGAAGAGGCCCTTGCAATGTACGGCGTGATGACGGCTGGCGTGATGCTCGCTAAGCCGAGGTCGCTGCATGAGGCGCGCGCGGCAGAGCGAGATCGGCTGCGCAAGCTCGGCGTAACGCTCGTCTGAAGCCTCGTTCGAGCCGAACATGATTCACGCAGCCAATGACCGCTCCGCGCTGGCGGAGAGACTGCACAGCCCGCGCGGGCCGATCCTTCTGGCCTTGAACGCGGCTGAACCACTTGGGCTGACGGAGGTTGTCCTTCTTCGCGTGCTTGAGGGGCTCGAAGACGTGCCGATGGCGCGCCTGCGCCAGGCGCTGGCACGCCTCGAGGACGATGGATTGATCCGCATCACCAAGGCGTCGGAAGAGGTCTGGATTTCGCAGCTCACGCCCCGAGGCGCCGCCGCGGTCAGCGAGGTGCGCGATGTCTGACATGAGCAAAGTTCGAGAGCTTCCGGAGAAGGTCCGCGATCAGTTGGACCAGCGTCTGGCATCAACCGGCTTTCGAGGCTACAGGGAGTTGGAGCGATGGCTTGCAGACGCGGGCTTCGAGATCGGCAAGAGCTCGCTGCAGCGCTATGGCCGTCGACTTGAGCAGCGGCTGGCGGCGGTTCAGGCGAGCACGCATGCCGCTCGCGCGATTGCTTCCGCCGCGCCGGATGAGGCAGACCAGCGCAGTGCGGCGGTCATCTCGTTGGTGCAGACCGAGCTCTTCAACACGCTTGTGGGCCTGCAGGAGCTCACAGACGAAGAAGACCCGGCTAAGCGGTTGAAAGCGTTGTCGCAGGTAGCCAAGGGCGTATCCGACCTCACCCGAGCCAGCGTCACGCAGAAGAAGTGGAATGACCTGATCGTCGCCCGCGCGCAGGCGGCGGCAAAGACCGCCGACAGCATCGCTCGCAAAGGCGGGCTGTCTGAAACCGCCGCTGCGGAAATTCGCAGAGCGATTCTCGGCATTGCCGCAACCGAAGCTGCGACCTGATGACGACCCGCCGCTAGCGCCGCTTCCAACCCTGCTCGCCGCGTGGCGAGCAGCAACACAATGACCGAGGTACTTTAGATGCCGGACGAACTTAATCAGCTCGAAGTCAAGCCCAGCGTTGCAAAGCGCATTCGCTTCGGCGCTTATCAGTTGGATGTCGCTCCTCTCGATGCTGGCGAGGTGCAAGCCGTGCTGTCGAAGATCGGCCACCTTGCGCCGCTGGTCCCGACCATCAAGGGCATGGAAGATGTCGTGGTGCTGATTGGCGATCATGGCGCGGCCGTGCTGTCTGCTGCCGCACTTGCTGCTCGCCTTCCCGACGAGACAGTGCAGTCGCTGATGCCGGATGAGGCGATCGAGCTCATGCTCGGCCTTCTCGAAGTCAACTTCGAGTTCTTCCTGCCTCGCATGGCACAGCTCACGCAGCGCACGAGTGGAGCAGCCGAACGCATCCGGTACCTGCGCCAGTACGGCACTGCGGGCGGCCAGTCTCAGCAGCACTGAAGGCACCGGCCACCGCCCGCGCTCGCAACCCGGTGGCCACCGTCGCAATCAATCGCCTAAAGGACCTGAAATGCAGAACCGCCAAAGTGCGCTTGACGCGCTTGTTGCCCTGCCCGTCACGATCTCAGTTGGAGACGTGAAGCTCGATGTCACACCACTGACGATAAGCAAGCTGCCGAAGATCCTGCGCCTGGCGCAGCCTTTCCTCGTACTGCTTGAGACGGTCCGCAGTGCAGAGGATGTGCTTTCGCTCATGGCTGACCACGGCGAGGCTGTCACGGAGATCACCGCGATCGCAGCGGATGTTCCTTTGGAAACTCTCGAACGAGTCAGTGTCGATCACGTCGCCGAACTGTTCATGGGTGTACTGGAAGTCAACGCCGATTTTTTCGCGGCCCGCCTGCCCGCGCTGATGGCTCGGCTGCAGGCGGGCATGGCAAAGGTGGGCGGGGCCGTGCCGAGCGGACCGATTGGGTCGACGCCTTCGGCAGCTTGATCGCTGCCGGCCATGCGCATCAGGACATCCTCGCGATGACGCTGGCGCAGTTCCGGCTGTACAGCGAAGCGGCGCAGCGCCAGCAACTGCGCTCGTTTCGTCAGGCCATCTTGGCGACGCGGATGGCGCAGGCGGAAGAGAAGCACCTGCGCAAGGTGCTCAGTCAGTTGCCCGAGTAGGGCAGGCGAGACTCAGAAGTTGAACAGGAACCGGCCCGCGAGAACGGCGAACCACAGGACGATGATGAGCAGGCCGACGAACACAGCGGTTTCCGATACGAACGCGCCGAGCAGCACGGTCATCAGCCCAGGCCAGATGAGGCCGTCAAAGAAGACTTCCACTCGGTTTGTGCGGCGCTTTCGGCTCATGCGGGCAATGTAGACCATGACCACTTTGAACGCAAAGATCGTTGTTGGAGCGGTGGTCGACGGCGCCCGCAAGGCCCTGGAGCAGCTCGGCCGCGCGGCGACGCAGACCGCGCAGGTTATTGAGAAGTCCGACTCGAAAGGCGCATTCGGCAAGACTCGCGCCGGGGTCGAGTCGATCAGTCGGCAGTTAGGTCAGTTGCGCGGCCTGGCCGCGGCTGCCTTCGGCGTGCAGGGACTGCGCTCGCTGACGGAGACGGTTGACGGCTACGCAGCGCTCTCATCTCGCCTGCGCCTGGCCACCCAAAGCCAGCAAGAGTTCACCACCGCGCAACGCGAGCTGGCGGCGCTGGCCAATCGCAACCAGGTCGGCCTTTCCGAGACAGTGCAGCTCTACACCAGGCTTGCGCCCGCGGTGCGTCAAGTCGGCGGCAGTCAGCGCGAGGCGTTGAAGATCACGGAGGCTGTCGCCCTGTCGCTGCGCGTCAGCGGCGCCACTGCGGCCGAAAGCAGCAGCGCCATCCTGCAGTTCTCGCAGGCGATGGGCGCCGGTGCGCTGCGCGGCGAAGAGTTCAACGCGATTGCAGAGGCAAGCCCGCGACTGATGCAGGCGCTGGCCGACGGCTTGGGCAAGACGCGCGGCGAGCTGCGCGGGCTGGCTGAGCAGGGCAAGCTCACTGCCGGCGTGGTCGGCAATGCGTTGATCCGCCAGCTTGCCAACCTGCAGCAGGAAGCCGGCCAGTTGCCGCAGACGATCGGCGGCTCGCTCACGCGCGTGCGCAACGCCTTTCAGGAGTTCCTTGGGCAATCCACTTCGGTCAACACCGTTGCGCGCGCCATCGCATCGCTGTTCGATCTGATGGCAGGAAGCATTGACAAAGTCGTCGTGGCGATCGCCGCCGTCGGCGCAGCATGGGTCGGCGCCAAGATCGGCCTATGGGCCGCGACGCTGACCGGTGCATCGGCTGCGCTGCTGGGTCCTCTTGGTTTGGTCGCGGGCGTCGTGGCGCTCACCGCCGCAGTGCTCACGCTGGGACGCACCCGCGAGAAACTGGCCGAGCTGAAGGAAGACGAGCTCTTCGCGCGCCGCCAGTTGGTCGGCGCCGAGATCGATCGCGCGATCGAACAGGGCGGTGCCGATCAGGCCGAGCTCGAAATGATGCTCGAAAAGCTTGACCTGCTTGACCGGGAGATCGCGCGCCGTAAGACACTGAAGGACAACGCCATCGAGATGCAGCGCGAGGCGAATCGCGCCGCTGTCTTGAGCGGGCGCACAGGTGGCCTGCGCGAGGGAACGGCGACCAACGACAGGCTCGCGCAGTTCAAGGGCTACTACGACCGCGAACTTGAGCTGCAGCGCGATGCCATCGCCCGCAGCATCAAGCTCGATGCCGAGCGCTGGCAGCAGGGCCTGCTTGATCGCCAGACCTACTTCGAGCGGCGCGCGCAACTGGAGGCCGCCTCGTACGCCGCCGAACGGCAGCAGCTCGTGCGCGAGCTGGCCGAGCAGCAGCGCGTGCTGGCCACCAACGCGCAGCGCACCGAGCAGCTCAAGCCGGACGATGACGTCAAGCGAGAGCAGTTTGCGGCGGCCCGCCGCGACACCTTGGTCGAGATCGCGCGTTTACAGACGGCCCTGAAGGTGTTGGACCGCGATCGTGCCGACGCCGCCAGCCGCACTGCCAATGAACGCGAGCGCGCAGCCGCTGCCGCCGAGCGTGAGCTGCGCGCGCTCGATCAGGAGGCCAAGCAGGCGCTCGGCCGCGAGTCGGTTGCCGACATTCAGAGTCGGGTTGCGGATCAGTTTGCTGACCGTCGAACGCGCGAGCTCTATCTGACGGGAGACACGCGCCAGACGGATGCATTGGTCGCGCGCACCGTGGCACAAGAGCGCCTGAACCAACTGACCCGCGATTACCAGCTGCTGCAGGATCAGCGCGCCGATAAGGAAGAGCGCCTGCGTCAGCAGCTCGATCAGGGCACGCTGTCGCAAGGCCAGTTCAACGCGGCGATGGCGCGGCTGCGCAGCGAGGGCGTGCCGGCATCGCAGGAGTTGCTTGCAGAGATGGAAAAGCTGGCCGCCGCGATCGGGCCGGAAGCGGTGCTCGCTGTTCAGCGGCTGAAGACATCGCTCGCCGGCCTGTCGCCGGTTGCGAAGACGCTCAAACAGGACTTCGCCGGGCCGCTGCAGGCCGGTCTGACACAGTTCTTCACCGATCTCATCACCGGGGCCAAGTCGGCAAAGGAAGCATTCGCCGACATGGCCAAGCTGATCGCCGCCGAGATGGCCAGGCTGGTAGCCACGCGCCTGGCGGCTGAGGCAGTCTTTGCGATGGGCTTTCATGGCGGCGGCATCGTCGGCTCGGGCGACGGCTTCCGCCGCAACATCTCGCCCGCAGCCTTCTCCCTGGCGCCGCGCTTTCACAGTGGCGGCGTGGTTGGTTTGCGCAGTAACGAGGTGCCCGCCATTCTTGAGCGTGGCGAAGAAGTCCTGACAAGAGATGACCCGCGACATGCTGCCAACGGTGGCCGCGCCGGCCCGATCTCCGTGTCAGTCACCGTCAATGGTGCGGACGGCGGCGGCGCGCAGCTTCGGCGCGGTGCGGAAGAGCTCGGCCGCTTCGTGGAGGCGACAGTCGAGTCTTGGGCATCGAGAGAGATGCGGCCGGGCGGGATGCTGTGGTCTGGCGGGTGATGAGGCTCTGCGTTCGATCACTGCTGCGCATTGCCGTGGTGGCCGCGCACGACGTAGCAACGCGCCTGGCGGTGGTGGTCCGCCCTTGCTGGAAATCCAGCGCGCGAAGACGAGCGCAGAAGGTTGACCGACCTATCCCGCGCGATCGGCCGCGCGGACCTTATACAGCGCCGCCTTCCCGCGCACCGTTCGGCCGCCCTCAACCAGGTCGGAAAGCGCGCGGAGCAGCGTTCGCGGTCAGCTGAAAAGGCGCTGAATCCTCTTCGCATCCGCGCCGACCTGACGAGCCAGAGGAGGGGTCCAACAACCCCGTACTTTGTTGCCTGACGGGAAAACCGAGCGCCTATCGAGCGCCGACGAGGCGCTTCGCCGTGGCTGTTGAGACCAGCTTTCTGCCGACTCCGAAGGCCTGTTTCGAGCCCCTTACACTCCGCTCGAACCCCACCAAAAAGCCCCGCCGCTGCGGCCTTTTCTTTCGCTGCCCGCAACTCTCTTTAACGGTCAACAAAGTCTGTTGCAGATCGCTGCGGAAGTGTTGCAAATCATTTGCGGCGCGACATGAAGGACACGCCGCGCTGATGCGCGGCGCTTCCCTCAACCCCGCCCCCTCCCGGGAGGAGAAGGGAGCAACGACCCGCCGCTTCTCGCACCCTCTCCCGCGGCCACCGCGCACCAGCGCGGTGGCCGCGGCATGTTCGGCCAGCTCTTGGGTGCGCGCGGTGGCGATGATGCGCAGCTGGGTCGCGTCTCTGGCGCGGCGGTGCGCAGATGGCGCAGCAGGTCGAGCGTGGAGGCGTCGGTCCAGTGCAGGTCGTCGGAGCGCTTGCCGCGGGCGTCCGGCCGCTTCATGCCGGGAAAGTTCAGCGTGCAGCGCGCCGCGGTACCGCTGCGCCAGCCGCTCGCGCTCGTGCGCCAGCCAGTGAAGGCGGGGCTGTCGGCGATCTCCAGGCCGTCGAGCAGCGTGCTGGTGTACAGGGGCAGGCGCAACGGCGGGTTGTCGCGCAGCGCCACAAGCGGCGCCGAACAGGCGCACCGCGCGGGTCGTGTGTTCCGGGGTGTGCGCATCGTGCACGGTGCGCGGCGCGCAGCGAGCTAATTGCTGCCGCGCGCTGCCGCTGCCCTCAGGACGAAAACAGCGGCCGGCACTCTTGTGCCGGCCGCTGCTGCACTGGTTGCTTTATCCAGCCGCTCGGCACGCTGGCGGCAGCCGGCTACGGGCTCGTCAACTGCACCGTGTAGCCGCCGGTCTGCGCCTGGTCGGCGTCGACTTCGATCATGTAGGCGCCGCCTGCGCCGGCGGGGATCGTGAAGCTCGCCACGCGTGGCACCCCCGGGACGAGTGCCTGCGGGAAGCCCGCCGCTTCGGCGCCACGGCCGGTGTAGTTGCCGTTGGTCGGCACGCGACGCACGTAGACCGCACCGCCGAAGCTGGCGTTGACGGTGACGGTGTAGCTCTGCCCTGCGGTGGCGCCGAAGCGGAGGTAGTCGCGCTCGCCGGCCTGGGCCAGGGTGCCGACCGTTGCCGCAGCGCCGACCGCGATGTCCACCGGTGGCTCGAGCACGATCATCGACATCGTGTAGTCCATGCTGCCGGTGCCGTTGGAGTTGTACGTCGTCAGCGTGTGGCTGCCGGGCTGCAGCGGCGCCACGTTCTCGTCGGTGCGCAGGCCACCGACGAACTCGTTGCCGAAGATGCTGAACTCCCCGGTGTAGTTCGCGAAGATCGAGCTCGGCGCCCACAGGGTGGCCGACAGGTCGACCAGATTGAATCCAGCCGGCGTGTGCTGCCAGCGCAGCAGGTAGTAGCCGGTGCTTGGCATCGTGAAGCCATACGCCAGCATCTGTCTCGACGTCACCGTGCCCGAGAAGCTGGTGCCAAGCGTGATCGGTGTCGGTACCGGCTTCTGGATGCCCAAGGTGAACGCGCCCGTCGAGGAGTTCTCCGAGAGCGACGTCGAACGCACGATGACGGTCCGCTGTCCGGTGGTGCGCGCGTACCCGAGCTGGCTGGCGGTCGCCGGCGGCGTACTTGCGAACACTCCACCTGGCGCGACGTCGGCCACGCTGGCGGTGGCGTCGAGCGCTCCGGGCGAGCCGAAGCGCAGGTTGAAGACCTCGGCCTGCTGCAGATCGAACGTGTAGCGACGCACCTGCCCGAGGGCGAGCGTGTCGCTGCGCTCGGTCAGCGGCGGGGTCAACGCCAGCGGCACCGGCGGCGCCACGCTGTTGACGCGGATGCGCACGCTGCCGGTGTAGGTCGAGGTGTTGGGCACTTCCACCGTGTACAGGCCGGCCACCGGCAGGGTGAGGATCGCCGCGCTGCCGGATGCAGACAGCGCCGTCCCGTCGGGCGCATTGATGCGCGCGGCGATCGGGCTCGATCCGGTGCCGGGGATGTCGGTGCCGAGCGTGACCTCCTGCCCCGCCACGCCCTCGAACGTGTAGGCCACGGCACGGTGCTGCGCCGGCGCGGTCAGGCGCAGGTCGGTGTCGATCGCCAGCGGCGTCGGGTTGGAGGTGATCAGCGTGAACTCGCCGGGCGCGGTCACGGCGGTGGAGCCGCGCGTCACTTCGATCAGCGGCAGCACCAGCGGATGCATCCGGTGCGCCTGGATGCGCACGGCGCGCCCGGTCGCGCAACTCGAGGGTGCATTGATGGTGGTGAAGGTGCGCGCTGGATACACCGCGGCAGCGAAGCCGCCGTTGCAGGCCGTCAGCGCTGTGGCGAAGATCGCTCCGGCGGTGGGCTGCTTGAGCACGTAGCGGCGCGTGTCGCTGCTGCCGGCGTCGGTGACCGTGACCTCCTGTGGCAGCGAGATCGCCTGGCCAGTGAGAAAGCCACCGCGCAGGCGTACGTTGCCGCTGCCGGCCGAGGTGTTGACGATCTGCACCTGATAGGTGCCGGCCTGAGCCACGCCCAGCCGCAGCAGCGGAACACGTGTGGCGCCCGACTGGAAGGTGTCGCGCGCCATCACGTCGCCGTTGGGCGCGAGCAGTTGGAGGGCACCGCTGAGGCTGCCGCGCGACGGCAGGTCGAGTTCCACCAACTGGTCGGCGGCGAGGCTGAGGGCCAGGCACAGCGTCGAGTTGCCGGTCAACACGTACGAGGCGTCGGTCGGTAGCGAGAGGGCGGTGACGGTCGTGCAGTTTCCGACCGGTGTCACCGGCAGTGCCTGCAGCCGGTAAGCGCCGGGCGCGTTGGCGGACGCAGTGATGTCGACCGTGTAGGTGCCCGCTGCGGCGTTGGTGACCGTGACGCTGGCGTTGCCGCTGCCCAGCGCAGCACTGCCGACGACGGCGCCGGCCGGGTTGCGTACCACCATGCTGCCGCCGAGCACCGAGCCGTTGCTGCGACCGGCGGTGATGGCGAAGTTCTGGCCGGCCTGCGCCGCCAGGTTGAAGCGATCCACCTCGCCGACGTGCGACATGGCGTACACCTGATTCCACGGCACATTGATCGCCACGCTGCCGCTGGCGTCCTGCACCGGCTGCAGAACGATGTCGAGGTCCTGGCTGACGCCGGAGGCGCCGCGTACCAGCGTGCGCGCATACAGCGTGCCGTTGAGTGCATACGACTGGAACACGATGTCCATGTCGGCCGGCACTGGCAGTTCGACACCGCCAGCCACCGGGGTGGCCGCGCTTGCGACCCAGGCCGGGATGCGCTGGGTGCGCGGCTCCGCCAAGCGCCGGACCACGGTCGACGTGGCGGCCTGCTGGTTCTCCCAGAATGGCGAGGCTTCGTGTGCGCAGTAGCCGGTGTTGGTCAGGTCTTCCGGCACGCCGTCGTAGTTGGTGTCGACCAGGCAGCGGGGCCGCGGCCGGTAGGGCGGCACGTCGAAGATGTCATGGTTCCACCAGGAGAAGTGGGTGACCTCTCCGCGCAGCGCCAGATCGCTCGGCGTGGCGCCGGCCACCACGGTGCCGGTGCCTTCCTGCACCCAGGTGCCGGTCCGTTCGTTCAGCGACCACAGCGGGTAGGTGTCGCCGACCCGCACCGGGGAGCGGTCGCGGTTCAGCGCCGTGTAGACGGGAATCTCGATCGTCGCCTTCTTGCCGGGAGCCAACTGCACCGGGGCGTTGTTTTGGGTGAGGATGAACTCGACCGTGCCGTAGCTCAGGATCAGACCCTCGGTACCGTCGGGGCCGACGCCCTCGAAGCGGCCGGGGAAGGCGCGCGCCTCGGCGGCGACATCGACCGGCGTCATGGCGATCTGCACCGGCCCGCTGACCGGGTTGCCGTTGGCATCGACCAGGCTTGCTGGTGGCAGCGTGATGCGCGCGCCGTGCTTGCCGCCAAGCGTGCCGCCGGCAGCGGCGTCGGCGAGCGTCTGTGCCGGCTCGCGCGCGAGCATCGTCACCTCGATGTAGCCGGATTCGGCGGCGACCGGCAGCGTGAAGCGCTTGAACTGGTCGGCATAGCCGCTGCGACTGAACTTCAGCGTGACCGGCGCGCCGCGCGCCGTGGCCAGCGTGGCGCGGCCGTTGGCACCGGTGGACGCGTTGGCGGCGCCGTTGACGACAGCCACCGCCACGCCTGCCAACGGCGTGCCGGTGGCATCGCGCACGACGGCCAGCGTGTCGACGCTGCCGACTGCAGCCGGTCCGGGCGTGACGCTCACGCTGCGTTCGACAAATGCCGACCCGCCGCGCCCGTCATCGACGGTAAGGCGCACGGTGTAGGCGCCGGCGGCATCGAAGATGTGGGCGATGTTGCGGCCGCCGCCGCGCAGGCCGTTGCCGAAGGCCCAGCTGTAGGTCAGCGGGTCGCCGTCGGCGTCGGCTGAGGCGCTTGCATCGAACACCACCGGCGCGCCCGCAACCGCCGTCGCCGCGCTGGTGAAGGCAGGCACGGGAAGGGTGTTGGAAGGCGGTGGTGGCGGAGGCGGTGGCGGCGTGGTTGGCGAAGGCGCCGGGGTCGGCACCGGGCCGCCGCCATCGCCCCCGCCGCACGCGGCGACGGAGATCACCGTGGCCGCGGCCATCAGCAGCGCACGTAGCCTCGAACTGGAATTCTTCTCGATCATCGCCTTCCCCTCTTTTCAGCGCAGGCCGCCCCTGCGTGGTTGCGTTGCAGACAGTTGGGCGAGGTGGCGTACCAGCGCGAGCGGGCTGTCGAACTCCAGATGCTCGGGGCCGCCGGCGTACAGCAGGCGTGCGTGCCAGGGCGCGGCCGGGGTCTCCGGTTGCACCGTCAGCACGAACACGACTTCTTCGCGGGGCTGGGCTTGCGCTTGGTCGATCGCCACGGTCGACACCTCCTGGGGCGTGACTGTGGCGAGGGGGGCGTTGCAAACGCGTTGCAGGGCGTTGCGGCGGATTCACGCGCCGTTGCAACGGTGCCGAAGGCAGGCGCGGCGCCGGGCGATCAGGCCGGCAAATCGCGGTGGCGGGTGAGGAAGGAGGCTTGCAGCGCGGGCCGATCGTCCAGCGACGCCGCCAGGTGCCGCAGCAGGCCCAGCCCGGCAGCCCGCTGGTCCGCCGCGTGTGCGGGCAGACCCTGACGGTCGAACGCCTCGGCCAGTGCGCGTCGAAGTTCCAGCGCTTCCAGTGGCGGCGCCAGTGGCAGCGCGCCCTCTGCCGCCTTGATCCATGGGTCGAGGGCGTGGCCGGCGCGGGTGGCGGCTGTCAGGCGCAGCGCGGCCAGGTTGGCGTCGTGCAGCGTGAAGGTGGGCGTGGGCAGTGACTCGGCCCGCGCGAACGCCGCAGCGGGTCGGTCCAGCAGCAGTTCGCAGCACGCGAGGTAGTAGTCCAGTTCGGCCCGTTGCACCACGTCGTCGGCCGACGGCCGCTCGATGGCGCGGAGTCCTTCAAGCACCTCGGCCGGCGCGTTCGGCAGCCGCAGGGCGTTCAAGTAGAAAGGCAGCGCGGATTCGCTGCGCGGCAGCCAGGCCGGCGACTGCGGCAGCTGCCGGTAGACGTCGCGCGCGCCGTCGTTGTCGCCCAGTTCCCACAGCAGCCGCGCGCGCTGGTACCAGGGCCACAGGTCGTGCGAGCCGCCGCGGTTCTGCTCGAATAGGGCGATGGCCCGGTCGGCGGCCGCCAGTGCCTCGGACAGACGACCCTGTGCGCGGCGCACTTCCGCTTCGCGGCTGGCCAGTTGCGCGCGCGTGGCCGGGTCGACCGCCTCGGCCAACAGCGCCTGCGCACGCTGGAGGTAGATGTCGGCGCGGGCGCTGTCGTTGCGGCCAGAGGTGAGCTTGATCAGGTTGAGCAGTACGCTCTTCTGGATCGCCACCAGCGCCGCCTGCTCGGCATCCGCCAGCGCTTTGTCGAGCGTGGCGATGCCTTCGTCGGCGCGACCGGCGTGGGTGGCGAAGTAGGCGAGCAGGTTGTGGGCGCGGGCGCGCAACTCGATCGCACCGGTCTGGGTGAAAAGCTCGACCGCGCGGTGCATGTGGGCCGCGGCAGCGTCGTGCTGCGCGAGGCGCCAGCCGGCCATGCCGAGGCCGTAGCGGATCGTCCCCTCGTGTGCCGGGCCGAGCGGCTCGCCGGTGTCGAGCAGCGCCTGCCAGGCGCTCTCCGCTTCATCGGCACGGCGCGACTCGCCCAGCGCAAAGGTCAGTTCGCTGGTGGCCTTGACCCGCAACGCGATCGGCAACTCACGCCAGCGCGCGTCGTCGCGCACCGATTGCGCCAGACGCAGCGCCTCGGTGTGGCGCTTGAGCAGGTTGGCGACGTCGGCACGGCCGATGGTTGCTTCGAGGTCGAGCAGCGGATCGGCCGCCTGTGGCACGAGGTCGGCCAGTGCCTCGACTTCGGCGCTCATCGCGTCGAGGTCGTACAGGATCCGCTGCAGCGCGATGCGCAGGCGGCGGATCGACACCGCCTGCGCGACGTCAGGTGCGAGTGCAAGCGCGCGATCGGTGTGCGCCAGCGCCTCGCGCGCGCCGAACACGCGCGCGGCCTGCTCGGCGGCGCTGATCCGCCACGGCAGCGCGGCGCGGCCGTCGCCGGCCGCCTCGAAGTGATGCGCGACGCGCGCGGGCGGCGATTGAAGTGCCTGCAGCGACTGCGCGAGCTTCAGGTGGATCAGCCGCCGCCGCTCGGCGCTCAGGTGGCTGTCGAGCGCCTGCCGCACCAGCTCGTGGGCGAAGCGGTAGCCGGTGGCGGTGCCGCGTGGATCGCGCACCAAGAGCTGTGCCTGCACCGCACGTTCGAGGCCGTCCACACCCTCGAAGTCCGACAGCGCGGTGGCCGGCTGCACTTCGGTCAGCGTGAAGCCGGCATCGGTCAGCGCTGCGGCTTCCAGCACCCGGCGCGCCGGCGCGCCCAGGCGCTCGACGCGCTCGATCACCACCTCCTGCACCGACGGTGGCAACGGCAACTCCTCGTAGTCGGCGGTGGTGTCGTCGTAGCGGGTGCTCCAGCGGCCGGCGGCATCGAGTTGCAGTTCGCCGCTGTCGAACAGGTGCCGGATCGACTCGAACAGGAAGAACGGGTTGCCGCCGGTGCTGCGCGCCAGGCGTTGCGCGAACAGGCGACCTGCGGCCGCGGCCGGATCGGCGCCGGCGATCGTCTGCACCAGGGCGACGACGCCGGCTTCGTCCAGCGGCGCCAGCGCGATCCGCTGCAGCAGGCCGCTGCGCTCCAGCGTGCGCACCAGCTGCTGCAGCGAAGGTGCTTCGGCCAGCTCGTGCGTGCGCGCGGTGGCGACGATGCGCGGCGCCGCATCGCTGTTGCGCGCGCGGCGGCGGATCAGCGCGGCCGCCAGCTCGGCCGAGGCTTCGTCGGCCCAGTGCAGGTCGTCGAGCAGCAGTGGGCCGCTGCCGGCCAGCGCGGTGATGGCCTGTGCCAGCGCGTCGAGAAAGCGGGCGCGCCGCTCCGGCGGCAGCGGGCCGTCGCCGGACTGGCGACGTGCGGCCTCCGGATCGATCTCGGGCAGCAGCCGCGCGACCTCGACCTGGGTCGCGGGGTCGAGGGCGCTGAGCAGCGCGCGCGCGGCGGGCTGCGACCAGGCGTCCCGCAGCAGCTCGGCGAAGGCAAACAGCGGCGTCTGCCGCGCGATCTCGGTGAAGCGCAGGACGATGCCGCCGCCACTGGCGCGCGCTGCATCGCGTGGTTCATCGAGCCGCCCGGCGCATTGACCGGTCAGGGCATCGCGTACGAACTCGTTCGCCAGGCGCGACTTGCCGACGCCCGGGTCGCCGGTCACGAGCAACGCGGCGGCACGGCTGGCGCGCAACGTACCCAGCTCGCGTTCGCGCGCGACCAGTGGCGCACTGAGCCGGCCGATGCCGGGCGCCGGGCCGGGCGCACCCGCCACCGGCGCCAGCGACTGCGCGGCGCGGATGCGCTCGGCCAGCGACACGGTCTCGGGCAGCGGCGCCAGCCCGAGTTCGTCGCGCAGCACGTCGCGGCAGCGTTCGAACTGCGCCAATGCCGATTCACGCTCGCCAAGCAGGTAATGCAGCCGCATCACGTCGCGGTGATGCTGCTCGTGCAAGGCGTCATCGGCGAGCAGGCGCTGGTGCAGGGCGAGCGCGCCGCGCGCGTCGCCGGCCTGCTCGAGTTGCATGGCCTGTGCGAGCGCAACACTGCGCCAGCGCTGCGCCAGGCGCTCGCGCTGCTGCGCCGCCCAGTCGTCGAAGCCGGGTGCATCGGTGACCTCGAAGCCGTCGAGCAGTGGGCCGACATAGCGTGCCAGCGCCTGGGTCGGCCGGCCGGCCGCGAGGTCGGCTTCGAACTCGGCAGCGTCGACACCGATGTCGGGCGCCAGCTGCAGCTGATCCGCATCGCTTTGCACGGCGCCGTCAAGGCCGCACTCGCGCAGCCGGTGCAGTTCGCGTCGCAGGTTGCGGCGCGCGGCCGTGCCGTCGAGGTCTTCCCAGAGCCGCGTGGCCAGCTTGGCGCGGGTGATCCGGCCTTCGAGTGCCAGACAGGCGAGGATCGCCAGCGTCTTGCGGGCCGGCAGCTTGAAAACGGAATGCCCTCGCAGCACGCGTGGCGCACCGAACAGCTCGATCCGAATCTCTTCCTGCTTGGCCAAGCGCCGATCCCCCTCCGGCGAAGGTTAGCCGCCGGGCGGCGCGGGCGGCAAACCGAAACCGGCAGCCGGGCGCGGCTGCGGCCGATCGAGCCGGCCCGGGAATCGCGGCAACGCGCATCGCGAGTCACGGCATCGCGCTTGCGTTGGGCAAGATCGCGCGGTTAATCTGCCCTGCGCGCGCCATCAACAAAACCACAGGCGCAGTCGTTTCACACAAGGAGACACAATGAACGTCCCGCTGTCCCTGCGGGTTAACGGCAAGGCCATCACGGCCGAGGTCGCGCCCGAGACCCTCCTCGTTTCACTCATCCGCGAGCATCTGCGCCTGACCGGCACGCACGTCGGCTGCGACACCGCGCAATGCGGTGCCTGCACCGTGCATGTGAACGGTCGCGCGGTGAAGAGCTGCAACGTGCTGGCGCTGCAGATGCAGGGCGCCGACGTCACCACCATTGAAGGCGTGACGCCGGCCGACGGTGGCATGCATCCAATGCAGGCCGCGTTCAAGGCCTGCCATGGTCTGCAGTGCGGCTTTTGCACGCCGGGGATGGTGATGAGCGCGATCGACCTCGTGCAGCACCACCCGCACAGCAACGAATGCGAGATCCGTGCCGGGCTGGAAGGCAACTTCTGTCGCTGCACCGGGTATCAGAACATCGTGAAGGCCGTGGCGCAGGGCGCCAAGGCGATGGGCGTGTAGTCACGCGGCGCTCCGTCGTCCCGGCGCAGGCCGGGACCCAAGTTCCACTGAAATTGGGCCCCGGCCTGCGCCGGGGCGACGACAGACCCCCCACATCCCGGCCCGCCCTGCATCAGGGCGACCACCTCGGCGGAGACATCCATGAACGATCCCAAACCCGGCTTCATCGGCCGGTCGGTCGAACGGAAAGAGGACTATCGCTTCCTCACCGGCAACGGCCAGTACACCGATGACATCACCCAGCCCAACCAGAGCTACGCCTTCTTCCTGCGCAGCCCGCATGCGCACGCGAAGATCCGTTCGATCAACATCGATGCGGCGCTGAAGGCGCCGGGCGTCCTCGGCGTCTACACCGGCAAGGATTTCCGCGATGTGGGCGGCCTGCCGTGCGGCTGGCTGATCAACAACATCGACGGCACGCCGATGAAGGAGCCCAAGCACGCGGTGCTGGCCGACCAGAAGGTCTGCTACGTGGGTGACCACGTGGCGCTGGTGGTGGCCGACACGCTGCATGAGGCGCGGGACGCCGCCAACCTGATCGACGTCGACTACGACGTGCTGCCGGCGGTGGCCAATACCGCCACGGCGGACAAGGCGCCGGTGGCGGTGCATGACATCGCGCCCAACAACGTCTGCTACGTGTGGGGCTGCGGCGACAAGACCGCCACCGACGCCGCCTTCGCCAACGCCGCGCACGTGACCACGCTCGACCTCGTCAACAACCGGCTGATCCCCAACGCGATCGAGCCGCGTGCTGCCAACGCCGTGTACTCGCGCGGCGACGACGCGTGGACGCTGTACGTCACGAGCCAGAACCCGCACGTCGAACGCCTGCTGATGACCGCCTTTGTGCTTGGCTTGCCCGAGCACAAGGTGCGCGTGGTGGCGCCCGATGTCGGCGGCGGCTTCGGTTCCAAGATCTACCTGTATGCAGAGGAGACCGCGCTGGTGTGGGTGGCCAAGCGCGTCGGCCGGCCGATCAAGTGGACCGCCGAGCGCAGCGAGGCCTTCCTGTCGGACGCCCACGGCCGCGACCATGTGACGCGGGCCGAGCTGGCGCTGGACAAGGACGGCAAGTTCCTTGGCCTGCGCGTGCACACCACCGCCAACATGGGCGCGTATCTGTCCACCTTCGCGTCTTGCATCCCCACCATCCTGTACGCCACGCTGCTCGCCGGCCAGTACGCCACGCCCGCGATCTACTGCGAGGTGAAGGCGGTGTTCACCAACACCGCGCCGGTGGATGCGTACCGCGGCGCCGGCCGGCCGGAAGCGACCTACGTGGTCGAGCGCATCGTCGAGACCGCCGCGCGCGAATTGAAGATCGATCCGGCCGAGCTGCGCCGTCGCAACTTCATCACGAGCTTTCCGTATGCAACACCGGTGGGCCTGACCTACGACACCGGCGACTATGACGCCACGCTCAAGCGCGTGCAGCAGATCGCCGACGTGGCGGGCTACGCCGCGCGCAAGGCCGAGAGCGAGAAGAAAGGCTACCTGCGCGGCATCGGCTACAGCTGCTACATCGAGGCCTGCGGGCTGGCGCCGTCGAACATTGCCGGCGCGCTGGGCGCGCGCGCCGGCCTATTCGAGGCAGGCGAGGTACGCGTGCATCCGACCGGCAAGGTGACGGTGTTCACCGGTTCGCACTCGCACGGGCAGGGGCATGAGACCACCTTCGCGCAGGTGGTGGCCGACAAGCTCGGCATCGGGCTCGATGACGTGGACATCCAGCACGGCGACACCGGCAAGGTGGTGTTCGGCATGGGCACCTATGGCAGCCGCTCGCTGAGCGTGGGCGGCACCGCGATCGTCAAGGCCACCGACAAGATCATCGCCAAGGGCAAGAAGATCGCCGCGCATCTGCTGGAGGCGAGCGACGCCGACATCGAGTTCGCCAACGGCGAGTTCCGCGTGGCCGGCACCGACCGCAAGAAAACCTTCGCCGAGGTGGCGCTGACCGCCTACGTGCCGCACAACTATCCGCTCGACAAGCTCGAGCCGGGCCTCAACGAGAACGCGTTCTACGACCCGACCAACTTCACCTATCCGGCCGGCAGCTACGTGTGCGAGGTGGAAATCGATCCGGGCACGGGCAAGGTGCGCGTCGACCGCTTTGCTGCCTGCGACGACTTCGGCAACGTGGTCAACCCGATGATCGTCGAGGGTCAGGTGCACGGCGGCCTGGCGCAGGGCATCGGCCAGGCACTGCTCGAAGGCTGCGTCTACAACGAAGACGGCCAGCTCGTCACCGGCTCGTACATGGACTACGCGATGCCGCGCGCCGACGACCTGCCGCACTTCGCGGTGGAGACGGCCAAGGGCACGCCGTGCACGCACAACCCACTGGGCGTGAAGGGTTGCGGCGAGGCGGGCGCGATCGGCTCACCGGCGGCGGTGATGAACGCGGTCACCGATGCGCTCGGTGTGCGCGACGTGCCGATGCCGGTCTCGCCGTTCACCGTGTGGAAAGCGATGCGGGCGAGCAAGGCCTGAACGCGGCGACGTTCGCGCGCGGGAACCCGGCGAATCCACCCAAACACTGACCAATGACCCTGGGTCCCCGCCTGCGCGGGGACGACAGCAAGAAGACGGAGACCTCCATGCATCACACCCACTACCACCGCCCCACCAGCGTGGCCGACGCGGTCAAGCTGCTCGGCCAGCACGGCGACGATCGCCTGATTGCCGGCGGCCAGTCGATCCTGCCGTCGATGCGCCTCGGGCTGCTCAGCGTCGAGGGGTTCATCGACCTCTCGGGCATCCTCGACCTGCAGGGCATTCGCGTCGATGGCAATGCGATCCGCATCGGTGCCATGACGACCCACGCCGTGGTCGCAGCGTCCAAAGACGTCGGCTCGCGCATCCCTGCGTTGGCCAAGCTGGCCGAAGGCATCGGCGATCGCCAGGTGCGCAACCGCGGCACGATCGGCGGCTCGCTCGCCAACAGCGATCCGGCCGCCTGCTACCCGGCAGCCGCGCTCGGGCTGAACGCCACGATCCACACCAACACGCGGCAGATCGCCGCCGACCAGTGGCTCAAAGGCCTGTACGAAACGGCACTTGGGCCGGGCGAGATCATCACCGCCGCCAGCTTTCCGGTGCCCGAGAAGGCCGCCTACATGAAGTTCAAGCAGCCGGCCTCGCGCTTTGCCATCGTGGGTGTGTTCGTTGCCAAGACAGCGGGTGGCGTGCGCGTGGCGGTGACCGGTGCCGGCAATTGCGCGTTCCGCGTCAAGGCGCTGGAAGACCGGCTCAATGCCAAGTGGGCGCCCGAGAGTTGCGACGGCGTGACCGTGGCGGCCGACCATCTGAATGGCGACTTGCACGGCAGCGCCGAGTACCGCGCACACCTGATTCCGGTACTGGCGCGTCGCGCGGTGGCCGCGGCCGGTTGATCTGGCGAACTTTGATGGGAGGCAAGATGCCCGCAGTGCCCTGGAAGCCCGACGGTTATCACACCGTCACCTCTTACCTCACTGTGCGCGATGCGGTGGCCGCGGTCGCGTTCTACCAGCGTGCGTTCGGCGCCGAGCTGACGATGAAGCTCACGATGCCCGACGGCTCGTATGCGCACGCGGAGGTCAAGATCGGCGACTGCCACATCATGATGGCCGAGGAGAATCCGCAGTGGGGCAACCAGAGCCCACAGTTGCTGGGGGGCTCGCCGGTGTCGTTCATGGTGTACGTGCCTGATGCGGACGCCGCCTTCAAGCGCGCGATCGATGCCGGCTGCACGCAGGTGCGGCCGGTGGAAGACCAGTTTTACGGCGACCGCACCGGGACCTTGAAGGACCCGTTCGGCTTCCAGTGGTCGCTCGGCACCCACACCGAAGACGTGTCCGAGGCCGAAGGCCAGCGCCGCATGGAAGCGATGTTCGCCAAGTAGCCATGCAGACCCATCAGATCCACCGCGGCCGCCTGATCGATCACGTGCACCTGATCGTCGAAGACATCGAGCGCGCCAAGCGCTTTTACGCCGCGGTGCTCGGCGCGCTCGGCCGCCGCATCGAGGGCGAGGGCGACGGCTACTTCTGGTCAGACGAACTGTTCGTCTCCATCGCCGACCAGCACTCGCGCGGCGCCACCCGCGTCCACTTGGCGTTCCAGGCGCAGGACGAAGCCACGGTGCAGCGCTTCCACGCCGCCGGCATGGCCGCCGGCGGCACCGACCACGGCGCCCCCGGCCTGCGTCCCTACCATCCCGGCTACTACGGCGCCTTCGTGCTCGACCCCGACGGCAACAACATCGAGACCGTGTATCACGGACCGGCGCAGCGTTCGGCGAAGTCGGTACTGGTCACGTTCGACGGCTGAGCGAACCTGTCCGCGTCTACGGCCATCGCTTCGTGACCCAAGAGAACCCCAGCGCGGCTGGGGTGTCGGATCCCGATCACTGAACCAGCCAAGCCGGTGGACTCGGGCGGTTCAGGGCGCCGAGGGGGGCGTGGATCGCGCTTATCGCGCTCGCCACGGTGCCGACGACATGCTGGTCTGCATGCTCGACGACGAGCGTCACGCTGATCGATGGGCGGCGACGCCCGCTGCAACTCGCTGAGGCCGCGACTTTGGCGCCGGCGCGCAGTCCTGCGCTGATCCCCTTTGCCCGCTGGCAGCGTTGCTGCGTCGGGGTGGCTGACGGCGACCCCGGCCGCCATAACGCCGCCATAACGCTCGCCGTCGTCCAATCACCTCCGTCTGGCAGCCCGTACAGCGGTAACCCAATCGTGTGTACGCGCGCAGTGCTGGCCGGTCGCGGGGGCGCTGTGTTCCCGTCCGTCAACGGTTACGCGGGGAGAGTTGCGAATGGATACGAGTCTTCGAGCGGGTTCGGGCAGGCGGCGGCGTGGGTCCCGCGTCCTGCGTGTTGCGCTATGGCTGGTCGGGCTGCTGCCCATCACGGCGGCCTGGGCGCAACCCGCGCCTGTCGGCGCCGTTGTTCCGCCCATGCTGGCAGAAACCGCGCTGCGAGGTTCGGTCATCGCCACGTTGCAGGCGGCAACCCCGGCTGAATGCCAGTCGCGTTGCAGCGCGACCTCGGGCTGCACGGGGTGGACGTTCTCCGCCGGCATCGCCGGCCGACTGCCGAGCCGAGGCCAATTTCTGCCGGCCCCGCAGGCGTCAAACTGCGCCCTGCTGGGTGGCTCTCTGACCCAGGTGCCGCAGGCCGGTACGGTGTCTTGCTTGGCGCCCTGCGCTGCGCAGACGGCCACCGCACCGCTGCGCCCCCTGCGACCGCTGCCGGGAGGAGGCTTGCCGCGGCCGCACCCCGAGCGGCAGGTGATCCAGCCGACCGCGCCTCAGCCGCTTGCACCCGCGCCGGCCGTGGTGCAACCGGTTACGCCGATGATTGCGGCCGGCACCCTGG
The DNA here is from genome assembly GCA_022843955.1 of Burkholderiaceae bacterium. Taxonomy (GTDB): domain Bacteria; phylum Pseudomonadota; class Gammaproteobacteria; order Burkholderiales; family Burkholderiaceae_F; genus JALHMQ01. The sequence goes on along the minus strand of JALHMQ010000018.1, from coordinate 75,413 downwards.
TCGTGCCGCCCGCGCCAGCGCCCGCACCAGCGCCCGCGCCAGCGCCAGCACCCGCGCCAGCGCCAGCGCCGGCACCCGCCGCCGCACCGCCGGCGGCCCCGACCTCGATCACGCGCTGGCTCTACGCCCGTGCCGAGGGCGGCACGATGGTGCTGGCGAACCAGGTCGGGTCGCACGTCACCGCCTGCCCCGACGGCCGGTTCACCACCGGCTCGGCACGCGAACGACTCAGGAGCGTGCTCGAAGACAAGTCCGTCACGCTTGGCACCGCGCCGACGGCGGACGGCAGAGGCTTGATCCACAAGATCGAGAACCCGCTGCTGAGCGTAGCCTCGCCGGCGGGTGTGGCGGCCATCTGCATTGATCGGCCCGCGGGTTACCAGATCGTGCGCGACGCGCGCACCCTGAATCCCTTCCAGCGCGTTCGGCTGGAAGTCGGCTGCCCCGTCGGCCACGTGTTGATCGGCGGCGGCACGCAGTCGGACCTCAGCGTCTATACCCCGGTCAGCTCGCCCTCGCTGGACGGCAACGTCTGGGTCGGCCACTTCCGCAACGACGGCGCGTTCGGCACGCGCAACGTTGAGGCGTATGCGGTGTGCGCAGCCACAGCGGCGATTCCTGGCCGCCAGGTGATGAGCACCCCGCGCACGCAACTGCGCGCGCGCGAGAACGCCGACATGAAGCTCGTGTGTCCGTCCGGCAAGAAGGCGCTTGCGGTAGGTGTGCACTCCGATGTCACCACGGTCAAGGGCTGGGTCGAATGGCTCGACCCGAAGCTGTGGGACAACCCGCGCAACCGGATCACGATGGCGAAGGAAACGTGGTGGAGCATCCATGGCAACGAGTCGGCGGCGATCGAGAACGTCTTCGCCGATATCCGGCTGGTGCTGATCTGCGCGAACGCCTCGTTCTGAGATGCGGTGTTCGTGGCGCTTGGGTCAGTGATTCATACCCAAGCGCACGGTGCCGCCGTACTGCCTTGCTCCGCTGTGGCCGCCTTGCGCTTGGTGTGCGAGCGCCCAGCGCGCAGGCGGCGGTGCCTGAAGCGCGTCTGGTCGGCGCCTTGGCGTGGCGGTGCCGACCTACGTCAACGACGCCTCGTAGATGCTCTGCACCGTCGCGTCGAGCGACGCGTCGAACGCCTCTTTGCTCTGGTCCGCGTGCAGGGCTTCGGTGAGCGCACGCGAGAAGCTGGCGATGACCCCGTGCTGGCGCGCCAGGCGGGCGTTGGCTTCGTCGCGGCTGTAGCCGCCCGACAGTGCCACCACGCGCAAGACGCGCGGATGCACGACCAGCTCGCGGTAAAAGTCGTCCTCTTCGGGCAGCGTGAGCTTGAGCATCACTTCCTGCCCCTCGGGCAGTGACCCCAGGTGGGTCAGCAGTGCGCTGCGCAGCAGCGCCTCGCATGCCGCCTTGTCCGGGCTGCGGATGTCGATCTCGGGCTCGATGATCGGCACCAGCCCGGCAGCGAGAATCTGCCGTCCGACGGCGAACTGCTGTTCGACCACGGCGTCGATGCCGGTGCGGTCGGCGCGCTTGATGACCGAGCGCATCTTGGTACCGAACACACCCTTGTCGCGGGCACGCACGAGCAGAGCGTCGAGGCCGGTGATCGGCTTCATCAGCTGCACGCCGTTGGCTTCCTCGGCGAGTCCCTTGTCCACCTTCAGGATCGGCACCACGCGCTTGACCGACCACAGGTAGGCGGCGCTGCCCTGGCCGGCGATCGCGCGGTCCATGGTGCCTTCGAACAGGATGGCGCCGATGATCCGCTCGCCGTTGAATGCCGGACTGACGATGATGCGCGTGCGCATCTCGTGCATGCGGTCGAACATCTGCGTCTCGTTGGTGTAGGCATCCTCGTTGATGCCGTACAGCTTGAGCGCCTTTGGCGTGCTGCCGCCGCTTTGGTCGAGCGCCGCAATGAAGCCCTTGCCGGCGCGCATCTGCTCGCGTTGTTCCTGGTTCATACGCCTCGTCCCGTTCAACTGTCCACCCGCGACACCGCGGTGCAACACGTTAACGCGAAGCAAGGTCGATGCCGAGCGAAGTGCCGACGCGATTGCGCGGTACCCCGGCGCAGATGGCACTCGCGTGGCTCGAACGCCACGAATCGGTTGTGTGGCACGGCGCGCTACTTGCCGCGTTTGTGGCTGCGCCGCGCTTTCCGGCGCAAGGAGCGTGGATATGCAGGGCAAATTCAACCAGGCATCGCGACGCCGCTTCGTCGGTGGTTCGCTGGCGGCGACGGCGGCTGCGTGGGCCAGCAGCAGCGCGGCACAGGCAACTCCGCCGGGATCGGTCAAGCGCGAGGTGCCCCCCGATCCGAGCAAGGTCCCCGGCGTGCCGATGGGCCAGGACGGCGGCTACGGCACCCGGTCGCAGTTCGAGACCGAAGTGCGGGTCCGGTATGACAAGACGTCCACCGATCAGTCGTCGTGGACCTTCACGCCGCTGGCGCAGGGTCACGGGATCATCACGCCATCGGGGCTGCACTTCGAGCGCAGCCACGCCGGTACGCCGGTGACGATCCGTCGCGGCACGTCCTGTTCCTGCATGGCATGGTGCGACAGCCGAGCAAGTTTGCGATGGCGCAGTTGCGGCGCTACCCGGCGCTGTCACGCATCATGTTCATCGAGTGCTCGGGCAACACGTTGACCGAATGGTCGAAGCCGACGCTGCCGACGGTGCAGCAGACCCATGGGCTGACCTCGACGTCGGAGTGGACCGGGGTGCGGCTGGCCACTTTGCTCAACGAGGCCGGCGTGCGCGGCGGTGCACGCTGGGTGCTGGCGGAAGGCGCCGACGGCGCGGCGATGACGCGCAGCATCCCGATAGACAAGGCGATGAAGGATTGCTTCCTCGCCTACGAACAGAACGGCGAGGCGATCCGCCCCGAGCAGGGTTATCCGTTGCGCCTGATCGTGCCTGGCTTCGAAGGGAACATGCACATCAAGTGGTTGCGGCGGCTGGAGGTGGCCGACATGCCATTCATGACCCGCGAGGAGACCTCGAAGTACACCGACTTGCTGCCCGATGGTCGCGCCCGCCAGTTCAGTTTCGAAATGGAGGCCAAGTCGGTGATCACATCCCCGTCCGGGGGCATGACGCTGACCGAGCCCGGGTTTCACGAGGTGACCGGCATCGCCTGGTCGGGGCGCGGCACGATCAAGCGCGTCGAGGTCTCCACCGATGGCGGCCGCCGCTGGCAACCGGCCGCGCTCGACGGGCCGGTGCTGCCGATCTGCCATACGCGCTTTCGCTTTCCCTGGCGCTGGGATGGCAAGACCACCGTGCTGCAGAGTCGATGCACGGACGACACCGGCTACCTGCAGCCCACGCTCGCCCAGTTGGTGGCGGTGCGCGGTCTCAACGGACCGGTGGGCTCGATCTATCACCTCAATGCGATCCAGAGCTGGCAGGTCGGCGCGGATGGAAAGGTCACCAATGTGCAGATCGCCTAGTGCAATGCTTGGCCGTTCTCGGTGCCTTGCCCGGGGCCTTGCCTGCAGTGCGATGTCCCTGGCGCTGGCCGGCTGCGCCGTGCCGGACGGCGGGCCTGCTGCGGCGGCGACGAATGCCAGCGCGACAACGCCTGCCGAGATGACCTACGGCTTCGGCACCCTGGCGACGCCGTCCGAACTGGCGGCGTTTCGCTCGCCGCTGCCGGACGGACGCGGCCTGCCCGCCGGACGCGGCAGCGTGGCGCAGGGGCAGGCGCTGTATCAGCAGCGCTGCCTGGCCTGCCACGGCATCAACCTGGAGGGCAGCATCGGCGATCGCCTGATCGGCGGGCGCGGCAGCCTGGTCAACCGCGATCCGGGCAAGGCGCCGGTCAAGACGGTCGAAAGCTACTGGCCGTATGCCACCACCCTGTGGGACTACATCAAGCGCGCGATGCCGATGGATGCACCGGGCACGCTGACCGACGACGAGGTGTACGCCGTCAGCGCCTACGTGCTGTCGCGTGCCAACATCGTGCCGGCCGATACCACGCTCGATGCGCAGAGCCTGGCAGCGGTGCGGATGCCGAACCGCGATGGCTTCATCGCCGACCCGCGGCCCGAGAAGTTCGCTCCGGTGGCCGGGCCGAGCGCAGCACGCAGCGCCGGCGGCGGCTGAACCCCAGGCAGGGGCGGGCCAGGCAAGCGCTGGCAAGCGGTGCCGTCCAAGAGCGCGAGCTCGAGCGGCCCGTTGAACGGACGCACTCGCAACCAGCGAGCAGCGACGTCCCCGTCGACGTCGCCTGTCATCGCGCGCGATCGACCGGCGGTGCGGCGATTGAAGTTTTTCCTCGAACCCATGCCGTCCGGCCGCCGCTACCATCGGCCGGATGAGCCCCGCCACCGCCTACCCGCACCTCCTCGCCCCCCTCGACCTCGGTTTCACCACGCTGCCCAATCGCGTGCTGATGGGCAGCATGCACACCGGCCTGGAAGACGGCCGCAAGCACTTCCCGGCGATGGCGGCGTACTTCGCCGAGCGCGCGCGCGGCGGCGTGGGGCTGATGGTGACCGGCGGCTTCGCGCCGAACATTGCCGGCTGGACCAAGCCGCTGGCCGGCACGCTCGCCACCTCGGCGGCGGCGCGCCGCCATCGCGTGGTCACCGACGCCGTGCACGCCGAGGGCGGCCGCATCGCGCTGCAGATCCTGCACACCGGGCGCTACGGCTACCACCCGTTCTGCGTGGCGCCGTCGCGCATCAAGAGCCCGATCTCGCCGTTTGCGCCGTACGAGCTGTCGGCGCGTGGCATCGAGCGGCAGATCCGCGCCTTCCTGCGCTGCGCCACGCTGGCGCGCGAGGCCGGCTACGACGGCGTGGAGGTGATGGGCAGCGAGGGCTACTTCATCAACCAGTTCCTCGTCACCCACACCAACCACCGCACCGATGCCTGGGGCGGCGCGTACGAGAACCGCATGCGGCTGCCGGTGGAGATCGTCAGTCGCATGCGCGAAGCGGTGGGGCGCGACTTCATCATCATCTACCGGCTGTCGATGCTCGACCTGATCCCCGACGGCAGCAGTTGGGACGAGGTGGTGCAACTGGCCAAGGCGGTCACACAGGCCGGGGCGACGATCCTCAACACCGGCATCGGCTGGCACGAGGCGCGCGTGCCCACCATCGCCACCAGCGTGCCGCGCGGCGCCTTCACCTGGGTGACGAAGAAGATGCGCACGGCGCTGCGCGCGCAGGGCATCACGATTCCGCTGGTCACCAGCAACCGCATCAACACGCCCGAGGTCGGCGAGCAGGTGCTGGCTGACGGCTGCGCCGACATGGTGAGCCTGGCGCGACCGCTGCTGGCCGATCCCGAGTTCGTGCTCAAGGCCCGGCAGGGCCGTGCGCAGGACATCAACACCTGCATCGCCTGCAACCAGGCCTGCCTGGATCACGCGTTCAAGAACGAGCTGGCGACCTGCCTCGTCAATCCGCGCGCGGTGCGCGAGACGGAGCTCGTCATCAGGTCTTCGGCGCAGCGCAAGCGCTTTGCGGTGGTGGGCGCCGGGCCGGCCGGCCTGTCAGCGGCCACCACGCTGGCCGAGCGCGGCCACGAGGTGCACCTGTTCGATGGCAGCGAGCGCATCGGCGGCCAGTTCAACCTGGCCAAGCGCATCCCGGGCAAGGAAGAGTTTCACGAGACGCTGCGCTACTTCGGCCGCCGCATCGAGCTCACCGGTGTGCGGCTGCACCTGAACACGCGCGTGGGCAGCGACGCGCTCATTGCCGGCAAGTACGACGGTGTGCTGCTCGCCACCGGCGTGGTGCCGCGCGACCCGAAGATCCCCGGGCAGGAGGCTGCCAACGTGCTGTCGTACATCGACGTGCTGCTGCACGGCAAGCCGGTCGGCGAGCGCGTGGTGGTGATCGGCGCCGGCGGCATCGGCTTTGACATTGCCGAGTTCCTCGTCACCCCGCCGGGCCACTCGCCGACGATGAACCTGCACGAGTGGCTGGCCGAGTGGGGCGTGGCCGATCCGGAAACGGTGCGCGGCGGCGTGGTGCGGCCGCAGCCGGCGCCGCCGGCGCGCAAGGTCACGCTGCTGCAGCGCAAGCCCGGCAAGCTCGGCAAGAATTTGGGCAAGACCACCGGCTGGATCCACCGCGCCGCGTTGCAGATGAAGCAGGTGGAGATGATCGGCGGCGTGAACTACGAGCGCATCACGCCGGGTGGCCTGCTGGTGACCTATGGCGAGCAACGCCGCGATGGCCAACTGATCGAGTGCGACACCGTGGTGTTGTGCGCCGGCCAGGTGCCGTTGCGCGAACTGCAGGCGCCGCTGGTTGCCGCCGGCGTCGCGGTACATCTGATCGGCGGCGCAGATGAGGCGGCCGAACTGGACGCCAAGCGCGCGATCGACCAAGGCACGCGACTGGCGGCAAGTCTCTGACGCGAGTTGAGGCCGAGTGCCCGATCCGGTGGCGACTGGCGCGCACCGGGCGCGTCAGTTCTGCCAGGACAGCGCGCTGTTCAGCCGGGTGGTGCGTTCGCTCTGCTCCGCCTGTTCGGCGGGCGACAGCTGCACGGTCGAGGCGCGATGAGCGCGCTCGGCGCGCATCTTCAGCGCCGTGTTCATCTCGATCATTGCCTCGGTCATCGCCGCTTCGCTGCGCCGACCGAGCAGGTCGGCCATCGTTCCGCGCAGTGCGTGGCTGTGGCGCAACCGGGTCACGCCGTTGGGCATGGGGTCGAGGCGGCAGCCGTGCTGCACGTCGTACAGCCCCGGCAGGCAGATCCGATAGCGCCAGCGCAGTTCGCGCTGATCATCGGCACGCAGTACCACGTGACGCTGCGTGACCTTGGCGCGGCCGCGCATGGCCAGGGTCACGTCCAGCGGCGAGCCGACGCTGATCTGACCGCGGATCTGGCGGATGAACGGGTTCCAGCGCTCGAAGCTGCGAAAGTCGGTGAGGATGCCCCACACGAGGTCGGCAGGCGCCTGGATGTTGGTTTCGGTCCGGAAAACTCGCATCGTCCGAGTATCGCCTGAGTGGTGCAGTGCGATTCCGCGGATTGCGACGGGAATCCGGACCGGCAATCGGCTACGCGGCATGGCGTGACGAGCCGCCGCGGCAAACCCCTGTGTGAGGTACGGACAAGGGCTGTATTCGGCGTCATCGGATCGATCTGGCGACCAAACGGCGGCGAGTTGATCGCGCGTCGGTCGGTGTGGCGCGATCGCCCGGGCGGGTGTCGCCGTCCGGGTCGATTGCGGTAAGTTTCCGCAACCTGCCACGGTCGGGCAGGGACGCAACGCCCGGCGGAGGCAGAGTCGATGTGGAAGCGAGCACTGCTGTACGGCACCCTGCTGGCCGCGGGCGCCCTCGGATTGCAGTGGCTGGACTACCAGCGGCTGGCCCGCGCTCACGCGGGTGATCTCTACGTGGCGCTCATCGCGCTGGCGTTCCTGGTGGCCGGCCTGGTGTTGGGGATGCGCCTGATGCGACCGGCACCGCCATCCGACACGGCAGGCAATCCGCAGGCGATCACGTCGCTCGGCATCAGCCCGCGCGAACTCGATGTGCTGCGCGAACTGGCGGCGGGCTACTCCAACAAGGAGATCGCCGCGCGGCTGGACGTCTCCCCCAACACCGTCAAGACCCACGTGGCGCGGCTGTTCGACAAGCTCGACGCCCGCCGCCGCACCGAGGCGATCAGCAAGGCACGCGAACTCGGCCTGGTGCCCTGACCGCCGGGCGTTGGCTGTCCGGGCGAGGAAGACGGGTGATTCCGGCCCGAATCACCCGCCTGGGCGATGGCATTGCGGTGCGCCAGCGGCGTCAATGGCGGTTCCTTCAACCGACCAGGGAGGTCGCGTGTTCAACAAGATCCTGAAGTACGGCGTGGTCGCAGGGCTGATCGTTGGCGTGCCGTTGTTCGGCATGGCCGTGTCGATGCAGGGCAAGCCGCCGCCGTCGTATGGCGTGGTGCTGGGCTACCTGATCATGCTGGTCGCCCTGAGCGCGGTGTTCCTGGCGATCAAGCGACACCGCGACGTCGACTGCGGCGGCGTGATCCGGTTCTGGCCCGCGTTCGGACTGGGCCTGGGGATCAGCTTCGTTGCCAGCGTGTTCTACGTCGTCGCCTGGGAGGCCGCACTCGCCGTGACCGGCATGGACTTTGCGGGCGAGTACGCCAAGCTGCTGGTCGAACAGCAGAAAGCCCAGGGCGTGAGCGGCGAGGCGCTCGACCGCTTTGTCGCCGACATGGCGAAGTTCCAGGCGCAGTACGCCGATCCCCTGTTCCGCGTGCCGATGACCCTGGTCGAGATCTTCCCGGTGGGTCTGCTGGTGTCGCTGGTCAGCGCCGGGCTGCTGCGCAACAGCCGCTTCATGCCGGTGCGCCGCAACTGAGTGGCGCGGGGCGCGTGGCATGGGGCGGTCGGCTGCGCTAACGTCCCGGCATGACCACGCCCACCTCGATCGACGCCACCGAGCAGCTGCTCGCGTCCCGCGATTACGTTGCCGACCGCCAGCTGGCCACGGCGGTGTTCCTGGCGCTCAAGCTGCAGCGGCCGCTGTTCCTCGAAGGTGAACCCGGCACCGGCAAGACCGAGATCGCCAAGGTGCTGGCGGCCGGCCTCGGTGCCGAGCTGATCCGGCTGCAGTGCTACGAGGGGCTCGACATCGGCGCCGCCGCCTACGAGTGGAACCACGCGCGGCAGATCATGGAGATCCGGCTCGCCGAGGCCGCGCATGAAACCGCCGCCGGCGCGCGCGAGCAACTGGCGGCGGGCCTGTTCAGCGAGCGGTTTTTGATCGAGCGGCCGTTGTTGCGCGCGCTGCGGCCGCCTACGCTGCCCTATCGGGTTCCGCCGGTGCTCTTGATCGACGAACTCGACCGCACCGACGAGCCATTCGAGGCCTACCTGCTCGAAGTGCTGTCCGACTTCCAGATCACGATTCCGGAGTGGAAGACAGTCAAGGCCGACACGCCGCCGGTGGTGATCCTCACCTCCAATCGCACGCGTGAGATCCATGACGCGGTCAAGCGTCGCTGCATCTACCACTGGGTCGACTACCCGAGCGCCGCGCGCGAGTTTGAGATCGTGCGTCGCAAGGTGCCGCAGGCGCAGGCAGCCCTGAGCCGCCAGATCGTCGTCTTCGTGCAGGAGCTGCGCACGATGGACCTCTACAAGCTGCCCGGTGTGGCCGAGACGATCGAGTGGTCGCGCGCCCTGCTGGCGCTGGATGCGGTCGCGCTCGATCCCGAGACCGTCAACAACACGCTCGGCATGCTGCTCAAGTACCAGGACGACATCGCCCGCGTGCAGGGCAGCGAGGCGGCGCGGATCGTCGAGAAGATCCGCAGCGAGGTGGCGGCGTCGAGCGCGGGTTGACGTGGCGCACCCGGGGGATCGACGTGCGTGTGGACGGCAAAAGACACTGGGTCCCCGCTTTCGCGGGGACGACAGGTGCGTGGTGCTGGCATTTCGGCGCGAACGGGAATCCAGGGCGGGGACGCCGCCGAGTGGAATGCTGTCCTTCCCGCGCAAGCGCCAATTCACTGCGGCAGCAGCGCCCAGTGGGATGCCGTCATTCCCGCGCAGGCGGGAATCCAGTGTCTTGCGGTGTTGACCGAAGCCGAGTCCTGTGATGCTGCCTGCCACTGCCGAACTGCCGGGCCATCTCGCCGACAACGTCGTTCACTTCGCGCGGGTACTGCGCGCGGCGGGTGTGCCCGTCGGCACCGACCGCGTGCTGCTCGCGCTCGATGCGCTGCAGGTCGCCGGCCTGGCGTCGCGCACCGACCTGTACGCGACGCTGCACTGCTGCCTGATCGACCGCGCCGAGCATCGCGCGCTGTTCGACCAGGCGTTCCACGTCTTCTGGAAGGACCCGGACCTGCTCGGGCAGATGATGCGCATGCTGCTGCCGCAGGTGAGCGAGAAGCAGGGCGGGTCACCGCCGCCGCCGCCGGAGAGCCGGCGCCTGGCCGAGGCGCTGTTCAAGTCGCAGCGCGAGGCCGAGCCGCCGCGGAAGGGCGAGCGCATCGAGATCGACGCGCAGATGAGCTGGTCCGAGCGCGAGGCACTGCGCAAGGCGGACTTCGATTCGATGACCACCGCCGAGTGGAACGCGGCTCGTCGCATGCTTGGGCAGCTGGCGCCGCTGTTCACGCCGATCCTCACGCGTCGCCAGCGACCGTCCCTCACCGGCGCGCGCATCGACCTGCGCGCGCTGCTACGCGACAGCGCGCGCCGCGGCGGCGAGATCGTCACCTTTCCGCGTCGCGTGCGGCGCACCCGCCCGGCACCGCTGGTGGCGCTGGTGGACATCTCCGGCAGCATGAGCCGCTACTCGCGCATGTTCCTGCACTTCCTGCACGCGATCACGACCGGCGCAAAGGCGGCCGACGTGCGGGTGCAATCGTTCGTGTTCGGCACGCGGCTGTCGAACATCACGCGGCCGCTGCGCCGCAAGGACCCGGACCACGCGGTGGCCGAGGTGGTGCGCGTGGTCGACGACTGGTCGGGCGGCACCCGCATCGCGCAGGCGTTGCACACGTTCAACCGGCGCTGGGGCCGGCGCGTGCTCGGTGGCGGTGCCACCGTGCTGCTGGTGACCGATGGACTGGAGCACGCCGACCTCGAACTGCTGCAGACCGAGGCGGCACTGCTGTCGCGCTCGTGCCGGCGGCTGGTCTGGCTCAATCCGCTGCTGCGCTACGAGAATTTCCAGCCGCGCGCGCGTGGCGTGCGCGCGCTGCTGCCGCATGTGGACGACTTCCTGCCCGTGCACAATGTCGACAGCCTCGAGGCGTTGGCGCGGGTGTTGGCGGCCCCGGTCCCACCGGCGATACACAAGAGGCGAGAACGGGAGACGACGACGTGGAACTGAAGGGTGAACGCCTGCTGCCGGCTGACCAGGCGTCGGCGTGGTCCGCACTGACCGATGTCGAGCTGCTGAAGGCCTGCATCCCGGGCTGCGAAGGCATCACTGCGCTCGACGGCAACCGCTACGAGATCGCGATGACCGCCGCCATCGGGCCGGTGAAGGCGCGCTTCAAGGGCACGCTGGAGATGGCCGACATCGAGGCGCCGGACCGCTACACGCTGAAGTTCGACGGGTCCGGCGGCGCTGCCGGGTTCGCGCGCGGCCAGGCCAGGGTCGACCTGATGCGAGTGACCGCGCGCGAGACGAACCTGACCTACGTGGCCAACGCGCAGGTGGGCGGCAAGCTGGCGCAGGTGGGTTCACGCCTGATCGATGCCGCTGCCGGCGCCACCGCAGACAAGTTCTTCGAGGCGTTCAGCGCGCAATTGGCGGCGCGTGTGGCCGCCCAGAGCGAGGCGGCCGGCGGCGCGCCAACCCAGGTGGGGGCGCCGGTGCAGGCGAGCTTCGGTCTGTGGGATCTGTTCAAGGCGTTCATCAAGCGGTTGTTCGGGGGCAAGCGATGACGTTGGCGCACGGGATCGGCATCGCGCTCGCCGCGCTGTGCCTGTCGGCCTGCAGCCGGCCCGAACCGGTCGCGACACCGCTGCCGACCAAGCAAGGCACGATCGGCCGCGTCAACCAGGGCCTCGAACAGGCCGAGAAGGACGCTGCCAAGCGCCGCGAGCAGGCGGATCGCGTCGGCGACTGATCGACCGGATCGAGCGCCGCTACTGAGCAACTCCACGAAGCGACTCCACTGAGCGACTCTACTAAGCGACTCCACTAAGCGACTCCACTTGGTGTCTCCACCAGTCGCCTGGACTGAGCGCTCCGCCTGACTGCACCGCGAGCGGCCGACGGCGCGCGAGTCAACCGCCAACTCAGCGCGAGGGCGCTGTCGCGTGGCGCGTGGCTGCGGCGCGCAACCAACGCCAAGAGCCGGATCGCGACGAGATTTGATCGCACCGCAGACCGGTGCGGGCAGCCGCCTGCAATACTCGCCGTCCATGCAATCCGTCCTCGCCGTCACCGTTCCCTTCTTTGCGCTCGTGCTGTGCGGCTACCTGGCCGCGCGCGCCAACGTGCTGCCCGAATCGGCCATCCCGGGCTTGAATGGTTTCGTGCTGTTCTTCGCGCTGCCCTGCCTGCTGTTCCGCTTCGGCTCGGCGTTGCCGGTGGCGCAGGTGCTCGATCCGCTGGTCGGCGGCCTGTATCTGGTGGGCGCTCTGCTGATGATCGGCTGCACCGTGTACCTGACGCGCTCGCCGCGCGTGCCGATGAAGGACGCCTCGTTCGGCGCCCTGACCGCGGCTTTTCCAAACACCGGCTTCATGGGCGTGCCGCTGATACCTGCGCTGCTCGGCCCGGCCGCCGCGGGGCCGGTGATCACGATGGTGCTGGTGGACCTGCTGTTTACGAGTTCGCTCGCGATTGCGCTGTCGCAGGTGGGCCATCGCGGCGAGGACGGACCGTGGCGTGCCGCTCAGCGCGCGCTCAGCCGCGCGGTGTCCAATCCGCTGCCGTGGGCGATCGCGCTCGGCATGGTGTTTTCGGCGCTGCAACTGAAGCTGCCGGGGCCGGCCGATACGGTGGTCAGGATGCTGGCCGATGCGGCCACGCCGGTGGCGCTGTTCGCCATCGGCACCATGCTGTGGCGGGCCAGCGCGCATGCGCGCAAGCCCACGCCGGTGAAGCTGTATCTGCCGATAGCGCTGGCCAAGCTGCTGGTGCACCCGCTGCTGATCTTCGCTCTCGGCGCGGCGGCACTGCAGGCCGGCGCGCCGATCACCATCTTCGCGATCACCGTGATGGTGCTGGGCGCGGCGCTGCCGTCGGCCAGCACGGTGTCGCTGCTGGCCGAGCGCTACGGCGCGGATAACGGCCGCATCGCCCGCATCATCGTCAGCTCGACCGTGCTGGCGTTCGCGACCTTCACGCTGATCGCCTGGGGCATCGGGGTGCAGCCTCAGGGGTAGCAACGCAGGGGTAGCGCGCAGGCGACGTCTCGCGCGTTGATGGAAGTCGCCCCGCCGGCCTGTGCCGCGGCTACAGTGCCCGCCACAACAACGCGCGGGGGACACATGAGCACGCACGGTCGCGAGTTGCTACAGGCGTTGCGCAGCTTCGAGAAAGGCAAGATCGTCACGGCGCGCGAGGCGGTGCAACTGGTGCAGGACGGGGATACGCTGGCCACCGGCGGCTTCGTCGGCATCGGCTTTGCGGAGAACATCGCGGTCGCGCTCGAGCAGCGCTTTCTGGAAAGCGCGGAGCAGGACCCCGATGGTGTGGGCCGGCCCGAAGGCCTGACCCTCATCTACGCCGCCGGCCAAGGCGACGGCAAGGAACGCGGGCTCAATCATTTCGGTCACGAGGGGCTCGTCAAGCGCGTGATCGGCGGCCACTGGGGCCTGGTGCCCAAGCTTCAGTCGCTTGCGGTGGCCAACCGCATCGAGGCCTACAACCTGCCGCAAGGCGTGATCACCCACCTGTTCCGCGACACCGCTGCCCACAAGCCTGGCCACCTGACCAAGATCGGGCTGGGGACCTTCGTCGATCCGCGCAGCATTGACGGTCAATTGAGCGGCGGCAAGATCAACGCGTGCACTACCGAGGATCTGGTGTCGCTGATGATGCTCGATGGCGAGGAGTACCTGTTCTACAAGTCGTTCCACATCGATGTCGGCATCGTGCGCGGTACCACTGCCGACATCGACGGCAACATCACGATGGAGAAGGAAGCGCTCACGCTGGAGGCGCTGGCGATCGCGATGGCGGCGCGCAACTCGGGCGGCATCGTCATCGTGCAGGTGGAGCGCATCGCCGAGCGCGGTTCCCTGAACCCGCGCCAGGTGAAGATCCCTGGCGTGCTGGTGGACTGCGTGGTGGTGGCCGAGAAGCCCGAGTACCACATGCAGACCTTCGTCGAGCCCTACAGCCCGGCGTTTGCCGGCGAGATCCGCGTGCCCGCCACGATGATCCAGGCAATGCCGATGAGCGAGCGCAAGATCATCGCGCGTCGCGCTGCACTCGAGTTGCGCGCCAACAGCGTGGTGAACCTGGGCATCGGCATGCCCGAGGGCGTGGCCTCGGTGGCGGCCGAGGAGCGGGTGATCGACCTGCTCACGCTCACCGCGGAGCCCGGCGTGATCGGCGGCATTCCGGCCAGCGGGCTGAACTTCGGCGCGGCGGTGAACACGCAGGCGATCATCGACCAGCCGTACCAGTTCGATTTCTATGACGGCGGCGGGCTCGACCTCGCCTTCCTCGGCCTGGCGCAGGCCGACCGCGAAGGCAATCTGAACGTCAGCAAGTTCGGTCCGCGGCTGGCGGGCGCCGGCGGGTTCATCAACATCTCGCAATCAGCCAAGCGGGTGGTGTTCGTCGGCACCTTCACCGCCGGCGGCCTGCAGGTCGACGTGGTCGACGGCCGGCTCGTGATCCGCAACGACACCGGACCGAAGAAGTTCATCCCCCAGGTGGAGCACCGCACTTTTTCAGGCAGCTATGCGGTCAAGCGCGGCCAGCCGGCGCTGTACGTGACCGAGCGCTGCGTGTTCCAGCTGACCGCCGACGGGCTCGAGCTGATCGAGGTCGCGCCCGGCGTGGACATCGAACGCGACATCCTGGCGCGCATGGACTTCGCTCCAGTGATCCGCGGCACGCCCAAGACAATGGACGCGGCCATCTTCGATGATGGACCGATGGACCTGCGCGCGCGCATGCTCGAGGTACCGCTCGCCGACCGCCTCAGCTATGACGACCAGCAGAACATCCTGTTCATCAACTTCGAGCGGCTGGCGATCCGCAGCACCGCCCACGTGGCCGCGGTGAAGGCCGAAGTCGATGCGCGCCTGGCGCAGATCGGCAAGAAGGTGTGGGCCATCGTCAACTACGACCATTTCGAGCTCGCACCGGAGGTCGAAGACGAGTACGCGGCGATGGTCGCCGGGCTGGTCGAGCGCTACTACTTCGGCGTGTCGCGCTACACGACCTCGGGCTTTCTGCGCGCCAAGCTCGGCCGTGCGCTCAAGCGGCGCGGCGTGGCGCCGCACATCTACGAGTCGCCGCATGCGGCGCTCGAACACGTGCGGGACACCTGAACACAGCGCCGCCGGCCATGCCGGGGCGCAGCGACGCTGGCCATCACTGCGCCCGCGCCGCCTCCGGCAGGTGGTCGCCGCCGGCGCCGAGCGGCCGCTGCATCAGGACCGAGTCCACCCAGCGCCCGAACTTGAAGCCGACGGCGTCGAGCACGCACTTCTGGGTGAAGCCGCAGCGCTGGTGCACGACGATGGACGCGAGATTGGCGCAGTCGCCAATCACCGCGAGCATCTGGCGGTAGCCGCGCGCCTCGCACTCGCTCACCAGGCGCGCCAGCAGTGCGCGGCCAATGCCGCGGCCGACCGCCTGCGGCGCGATGTAGATGGAGTCTTCAACGGTGAAGCGATACGCGGGGCGCGTGCGGTACACGTTCGCATACGCATAGCCGACCACACCGCCTTCAGCATGGGCCACCAGGTACGGATAGCCGCCGTCGGTGATCGCCTCGAAGCGCCGGGTCAACTCCAGCACGCTCGGTGGCTCGGTCTCGAAACTGGCGAGGCCGGTTCGGACGTGGTGCGCATAGATCGCGCTGATGGCAGGCAGGTCGGCGGGGGTGGCGGGGCGCAGGTCCATGGTGACGACTGATGTCGGGTAGGCGGCAAAGAAAAAAGGCGGTGTCGCTTGCGCGATCACCGCCCGGTCAGGCGCGGGCTGCATCGATGATGCACCCGCGCGGCATGCTCTTGTTCGGTTGCTTCTTCTCTTCTGCCTTTGCTTGTGACCTGATCAGCGCAGCGCGATTTCCACGCGGCGCGCCTCGGCAGCGTCGGTACCGCCGAGCATCTCTTGCGGTTTCTCAAGCACGATGCGGTCTTCGGCGATGCCGGCTGCGGTCAGCGCATCACGCACGGCGAAGGCGCGCTGCTTGGCGAGTTCGGCGTTCTTCGCTGCGTCGCCGCTGGCGTCATGGAAGCCCGAGATCACGAGCTTGCCGGCAGCATTGGACTTGGCGCCGTCGATCAGCGCGGCAAGCTTGCCCACCGCATCGGCGGGCAGCGTGGCCTGACCGATCTCGAAGTAGAGCTTGGCGGTCCCGGCCACGACTGTCGCCGCCGCCGTGGGGGCCGCGGTAGCGACCACCGCTGCTGGGGCGGTGGCGGCCTTGGGCGACTTGTCGGCCCACACCAGCGCGAGCACCGGCACGATCAGCAGCGCCACCAGGTTGATGATCTTGATCAGCGGGTTGACGGCCGGGCCGGCGGTGTCCTTGTACGGATCACCCACGGTGTCGCCGGTCACGGCCGCCTTGTGCGCGTCCGAGCCCTTGCCGCCGTGATGGCCCTCTTCGATGTACTTCTTGGCGTTGTCCCAGGCGCCACCACCGGTGGTCATCGAGATCGCCACGAAAAGACCGGTGACGATCGTGCCCATCAGCAGGCCGCCCAGCGCGGCGGGTCCGAGGATCAGGCCGACCAGGATCGGCACGATCACCGGCAGCAGCGACGGGATCATCATTTCCTTGATCGCGGCGGTGGTCAGCATGTCGACCGCACGGCCGTACTCCGGCTTGGTGGTGCCTTCCATGATTCCCTTGATCTCGCGGAACTGGCGGCGCACTTCCTCCACCACCGCCGAGGCGGCGCGGCCCACGGCTTCCATCGCCATCGCGGCAAACAGATACGGAATCAGGCCGCCGATGAACAGGCCGACGATGACCTTCGGATCAGACAGCGAGAACGTGGCGACGATGTTGGCCGTCTGCAGCGCGGCGGTGTAGTCGGCAAACAGCACCAGTGCGGCGAGGCCGGCGGAACCGATCGCGTAGCCCTTGGTGACGGCCTTGGTGGTGTTGCCGACCGCATCCAGCGGGTCGGTGATGTTGCGCACCGACTTCGGCATCTCGGCCATCTCGGCGATGCCACCGGCGTTGTCGGTGATCGGGCCGTAGGCGTCCAGGGCCACGATGATGCCGGCCATCGACAGCATGGCAGTGGCGGCGATGGCGATGCCGTACAGGCCGTAGCTGCCGCCGCCGACCACCCAGTACGACGACAGGATTGCCGCGCACACCGCCAGCACGGGCAGCGCACAGGATTTCATCGACACCGCGATGCCGGCAATGATGTTGGTCGCATGGCCGGTGGTGGACGCCTGCGCCACGTACTTGACCGGCTTGAAATCGGTGCCGGTGTAGTACTCGGTGATCCACATCAGCGCGCCGGTGAGCACGATGCCGATGGCGGCCGCGAGCCACAGCTTGATCGGCGTGACGGCGCCATTGGTGGCGCTGGCGACGTCGCCCATCAGCCAGGTCGTGATCGGGTAGAAAGCGATCAGGCTGATCACGCCCGCCACGATCACGCCCTTGTAGAGCGCGTTCATGATCTTGGCGCCCTCGGTGGTCTTCACGAAGTAGCAGCCGATGATCGAGGCGATGATCGAGACGGCGCCCAGGCCCAGCGGGTAGATGATTGCGGCTTCGCCCATGTTGGTAAAGGCCAGCGCGCCCACGAGCATGGTGGCCACCACCGTTACCGCGTAGGTCTCGAAGAGATCCGCGGCCATGCCGGCACAGTCGCCGACGTTGTCGCCGACGTTGTCGGCAATCACCGCCGGGTTGCGCGGATCGTCTTCCGGGATGCCGGCTTCGACCTTGCCAACGAGGTCCGCGCCGACGTCCGCACCCTTGGTGAAGATGCCGCCGCCCAGTCGCGCGAAGATGGAGATCAGCGACGAACCGAAAGCCAGACCGATCATCGGGTGCAGCATGTCGCGCATGTTGCCGCCGCCGTAGCCGATGCTCTTGAGGAAGGCATAAAACACCGTTACGCCCAGCAGGCCCAGTCCCACCACCAGCATGCCGGTGATGGCGCCGCCGCGGAACGCGATGTTCAGCGCCGCATTGATGCCCTGGGTGGCGGCCTGCGCGGTGCGCACGTTGGCGCGCACCGAGACATTCATGCCGATGTAGCCCGCCGCGCCCGACAGGATGGCGCCGATGGCGAAGCCGAACGCCGTCGTCCAGCCCAGGCCGGGGACGATGCCGATAACGACGAACAGCACCACACCGACGATGCCGATGGTGCGGTACTGCCGATTCAGATACGCCTGCGCGCCCTGCTGCACGGCGGCGGCGATCTCCTGCATCCGCGGATTGCCCGCGGGCTGCTTCATGATCCAGGATGCCCACAGGCCCCCGAATACGATCGCGAGTGCGCCGCAGGCGATCGCGAGTAACAAGCCGGACGACATGACGTTCTCCCTCCGTGGTGCTGGTTTATGTGCTGCAGAAAGCGTTGTGTGGTCACGCGTCAGCCCGCCGCGTGTGCGGCGGGCCTGCGCATGAGCCTTAAGTCAATGCGGCGAACACGCGCTGCTTGATCTCGTCGACCGAACCGACGCCCTCGACCTTGCGGTAGCGCGGCGCCTGGGCGTCGCCGCTGCGCGCCCATTGAGAGTAGTAGCTCACCAGCACACTGGTCTGCGCGTGATAGACCTCGAGCCGCTTGCGCACGACATCTTCCCGATCGTCTTCGCGCTGGATCAGCGGGTCACCGGTGAGGTCGTCCTTGCCTTCGCTCTTGGGCGGATTGAAGCGGACGTGATAGGTGCGGCCGCTGGCCACGTGCACGCGGCGGCCGCTCATGCGCTCGATGATGTCGGCATCGGGCACGGCGATCTCCAGCACGATGTCCACCTTGACGCCGGCATCCTTTAGCGCATCGGCTTGCGGAGTGGTGCGGGGGAAACCGTCGAACAAATAGCCGCTGGCGCAGTCGGGCTCCTTGAGCCGCTCCTTGACGAGGCCGATGATGATGTCGTCGGAGACGAGTTGACCCCCATCCATCACCTTCTTGGCGGCCAGGCCCAGCGGCGTGCCGGCTTTCACCGCAGCGCGCAGCATGTCTCCGGTGGAGATCTGCGGAATGCGGTAATGGGCCTTGATGAAGCCGGCCTGCGTGCCTTTGCCGGCACCCGGCGGCCCGAGCAATATGAGTCGCATCCCCCGTCCTACCTCTCGAATTATTCTCGCCGCGGCGTTCTGTAGTGGACCGTTCCCGATGGCGGCCGCGTGCAGCAAAGCCGGCGGATTCTAACTGCCGGTGCGAAGCAGCCCGAACGGGTGCGCTGCGGCACATCGCCGGCTGGCAAAAAAACAACGCGCAGGTGGCGGTTGCAGGTGCCGCGTCGGCATCACGCAAACCGGCGACAGCGACCCCCGCCGCCGCCCAGCTTTCCGCTCATTCGATCTTCACCGACTCGAAGTTCAACACGTTGTCGGCGCGATGCTGCACGCTGATATTGCGGCGCATCGCCCACGGGATCATCTGGCGGTGCAGCGGCACGTGGTGCACTTGCGCGTTGTGCTCGGCGATGGCCTGGCGGATCTGCTCGCGGCGCTTGTCGGCGTTCGGCTCGACCGAGGCGGCATCGATCAGCGCATCGAGCTTCGGATTGCTGTAGCGGCCGTAGTTGAACGAGCCCTTGCCGGTGGCTTTGTCGAACGAGCGCAATACCGGGTCGAGCGTGGTCTGCGCATCGGTGATGGCGCCTCCCCACCCGAGCATGTAGAAGCTGGTGTCGTGCTTTTCCAGCTTGGGGAAGTAGGTGGCGCGCGGCATGGCCGTGACGCGGGTGGTGATGCCGGCGCGGGTGAGCATCGCCGCCACCGCGAGGCAGATCTCCTCGTCGTTCACGTAGCGGTTGTTGGGGCAGTCCAGCGTGATGTCGAAGCCGTTTGGATAGCCGGCCTCGGTCAGCAGTTCGCGCGCGCGCTTGGGGTCGAACGGCAGGCGCTTTTCCGCATCGGGATTGGAGGCGAGGATCGACGGCGTGATGCCGCCGGTGGGCAGCGCCGAGCCGCGCATGGTGCGCGAGCGCAGTGCCTCGATGTCGATCGCCTGATACACCGCCGTGCGCACGCGCACGTCCTTGAACGGGTTCTTGCCCTTGACGCTCGAGTACAGAAGCTCATCGCGCATCTGGTCGAAGCCAAAGAAGACCACACGGTTTTCCTGGCCGCGCACGACCTTGGTGCCGGCGTCCTTCTCCAGCCGCGCCACGTCCTGCGTCGGCGGATCGAGAACGAAGTCCACCTGGCCCGACAGCAGGGCGGCGGTGCGCGTCGCGTCGGCACTGACCTGCGTGTAGATCACTTCGGTCACGTTGCCGGGAGCGCGACCTTCCTTGATGCCCCACCAGTCGGGATTGCGGCGCACCACGCTGCGCACGCCGGGCTCACGCGCCACAAGGATCCAGGCGCCGGTGCCGTTGGCGTTGCGCGAGGCGAAGGTCTCTTCCTTGTTCTTGAAATCGAGCGGCGTGGCGACCTTGTTCTTCTCCGCCCATGCCTTACTCATGATGTAGATCGTGGTGGCGTGCTCCAGCGTCACCGGATTGGGCTTGTCCTGCACGAACTCGACCGTGAAGTCGTCGACCTTGCGCGGCTTGCCGAGCGGAATCGCGTACTGGCGCAACTGCGAGTTGGGGTGAGAGGCACGCTCGTAGCTGAACACGATGTCGTCGGCGGTGAAGGGCGAGCCGTCGTGGAACTTGACGCCGCGTCGCAGATTGAAGCGCCAGGTGGTCGCGTTCACCTGCTGCCAGCTGACCGCCAAGCCCGGCACCAGCGCCAGGCTGTTGTCGCGCATCAGCAGCGTGTCGTGCACCGACTGCGAGAACATGTTGGTGAGACCCTCGTTCTGCGAGAACGGGTCGGCGGTCTGCGGATCGCCCTGCGACGCCCAGCGCAGCGTCTTGGCGTGAATGGCAGTGGCGGCAAGCAGCAGTCCGCCGAGGGCGGCAGCGGCAATCAATCGCTTCATCGGTAACTCCCCGGTCAAGGAAGCCGGGAGTCTAGGCGGGCGCGAGCAGCTTGCGAACCGTTTCGAGGTCGGCCGGGGTGTCGACCCCGGGCGGCAGCGGCGCATCCAGCGTCAGCACGGCAATGCCCACGCCGTGCCACAGCGCACGCAACTGCTCCAGGCTCTCGTGCTCCTCGAGCGGGGTGCGCGGCAGGGCCGGATAGCGGCGCAGGAAGCCGGCGCGGTAGGCATACAGGCCGATGTGTCGCAGCGCCGGCAGCTGCGCCGGCAGAGCGCTGCGGTCCAGCGCAAAGGCGTCGCGCGACCACGGGATCGGCGCGCGTGAGAACAACAGTGCGCGTCCCTGGTGGTCAGTGACCACCTTGACCACGTTCGGGCTGAAGAACTCGGCGGCGTCGTGCAATGCGTGGGCGGCGGTGGCCATACCGCAGGCCGGCTGCGCCTGGAGCAGCGCCGCGACCGCGGCGATGATGGCCGGCGGCATCATTGGTTCGTCGCCCTGCACATTGACCACGATTTCGTCATCGGCCAGCCCCAGCTGCACGGCGGCGTCGGCCAGGCGATCGGTGCCGGTCGGGTGGTCGGGCGAGGTCAGTACGACGTCGATGCCGTGACTGCGGCATGCCGCCGCGATCTCCTCGCTGTCGGCGGCTACCACCACGCGGGCGGCGCCGCTTTGCTGGGCGCGCTGCGCTACGCGTACCACCATGGGCAGGCCGTGGATGTCGACCAGCGGCTTGCGCGGCAGGCGGGTGGAGGCCAGCCGCGCCGGCACGATGGCGATAAAACCGGTCATCGTCGAACGCGCGCGCAGGGAACGGTTGGGGCGCGGATCAGGCGGCGGCGGGGGCGGTCGGCTGGTCGAGTCGGCGCGCTTCGCTTTCGAGCATCACCGGGATGTCGTCGCGGATCGGATAGGCGAGGCGATCGGCACGGCAGATCAGCTCCTGGGCCGACTTGTCGTACTGCAGCGGACCCTTGCAGAGCGGGCAGACGAGGATGTCGAGCAGGCGGTGGTCCATGGAAGCCTTGCAAAGCGGGTTCAGGGCGCCGGCGGCGTGGTCGCGGCGCGTGGTTCAAGCTTGCGCACGATCAGGTCGAGCAGCCCGGGGTCGAGCGTGGTCTTGAGCGGCACCACGCACAGCCGACCATCGGATGCGAGCACCGGATTGGCGCGGCATTTTACGGCGTCCTTTTCGGTGACGAGCACCAGATCGTAGGCGCGCCCGGCAAACGGATTGTCGGTGAACGGGTAGTGGTCGGCCAGCGGCAGCGCGTCGAACTGCAGGCCGGCGGCACGCAGCATGCCGAAGAACCGGTCGGGCATGCCGATGCCAGCGGCGGCGATCACCCGCATCGACCCGCGCTTCTGCTCGGCGACCAGTTCGCCCAGGCTGGCGCGCATGCTTGCGTCCTTGACTGCATAGATGCCGCCCGGCTCGGTATGCATCGAAAAGAACGGCGAGTACACGCGGATCGCCGGCCGCGGGCTGTCGAGCTGGTCATGGAACACCACGGCGTCGACCTCGCGCAGGCGCGCAGGCGGGTCGCGCAGGGGGCCGGCGGGCAGCAGCCAGCCGTTGCCGAAGCCGCGGTAATGGACCACTGCGATCTCGACGTCGCGCGCCAGCTTGCGGTGCTGCAGGCCGTCGTCGGCGATCACCAGATCGACCTTCGAATGCAGATTGAGTAACAGGCGGCCCGCCGCCACGCGATCATGGCCCACGACTACCGGTGCGCCGGTCACCTGCGCGAGCAACAATGGCTCGTCGCCGTAGTCGGAGGCGCGGCCCTGCGGGTCCACGGCACGCGCCGACGAACTGCTGGCGCCGTAGCCGCGCGAGACGATCCCGGGCGTGAAACCGCGCTCGCGCAGACCGCGCACGAGGTCGATCGTCAGCGGCGTCTTGCCGGTGCCGCCGACATACAGGTTGCCGACCACCACCACGGGCACCGGCAGTCGCTGCGCATGGGTGCCGCCGCGGTGATGCCAGGCTGAAACCGCGCGGAACAGCCCGTGCACCCACGCCAGCGGCAGCAGCAGGTGCGCGAAGAAGCCGCGCGACTGCCAGACGGCAACCAACCAGGGCTGCAGCTGCGAGCGCAATGCCATCACCGGCGACCGGTCACGCGCGCCGGCTCAATTTCGCGGGCGCTGCGTGGCGAAGCTGATGCGTGGCAGGCCGGCCAGCCGCGCCGCTTCCATCACACCGATCACCGCCTGGTGCGGCGCCTGGGCGTCCGCATTGATCACCACGACCGGATTGGTGCGGCCCTGCGCTGCCTTCTGCAACTGTTGCGAGAACGCAGGCGGATCGGCGAACGGCACGATCTGGCGGTCGACCGCATAGCGACCGTCGGCCGTGACCGCGACCTGGATCTCGTTGGGGCGCGTCTGCGTCTTGCTGGCGTCGGCCTGCGGCAGTTCCAGTTGCAGCTCCGAAAAGCGCGAGTAGGTGGTGCTGACAGCGAGGAAGATCAGCACGATCAGCATGACGTCGATGAGCGGGATCAGATTGATCTCCGGTTCCTCGTCGAAATTGCGGCGAAAGCGCATGGGGTTACGGTGCCCGCGGGGAGAACAGCGTGTCGAGCAGCTTCTGCGCCTCGTCTTCCATGTCGACCACGAAGTCCTCGATGCGCGACTTGAAGTGCCGGTAGGCGAGGATCGCCGGTACCGCGACGATGATGCCAAACGCCGTGCAGTACAGCGCGATCGAGATCCCGTGCGCCAACTGCTGCGGACTGGAGCCTGCCTGCTGCGACGCGAAGATCTCGATCATGCCGATCACCGTGCCGAGCAAGCCCATCAGCGGCGCGATCGAGCCGATCGAGCCGAGCAGCGACAGGTTGCGCGACAGGTCGTGCGCGGCATGGCCGCCGGCGTTGGCTACCGCCTCATGGGCGACTTCACGCGGCGCCCGCTCGTTGCGCAGCGCCGCTGCCAGGACGCGGCCCAGCGGAGAACTGTCCTCGAGCTTGTCGACAACGTCGTTGCTCACCTGGCGCTTGGCATGCAGCGACAGAACGTCGTTGAGCAGGCGAGGCGGCAGGATCCTGGCGCGGCGCAACGCCAGGCTGCGTTCGATGATCAGCGCCAAGGCAACGATGGACGCGATGATGAGCGGCCAGATCGGCCAGCCGATCGCAATGACGATCGAAAACAATTCCCCCTCCCGGAAGCTTCCGCCGCTAGATGGCGCGCAGTGTAGTGCGGTAACGCTTGTACGATTTTCCACAGATGCTGTGGACAACTATGTTGAAAAGTCTCGCCCAATCGACGCCGGACCGCACCGTGCCGTCATCGGCGGGTACTGCCTGCGCTTGCAGCAGCACGGGCGCAGGCCCGGAATCGGCTGACGCTTCAACCATTTGGCTCCCGGCCCTGCCACGAACTGGTAGGGTTTGCGCCCGCCCTCGTGTGGCATCTGCCAGCACGGTGCAAGTGTGGATAGCGCATGACGCTCTGCTGCAGTAACTCGCGATGACTTCGGAAATAGTTTCAGCAGATGGCCTGGCTGGCCGCGACGTCTTGAGCGTGAGCGCGCTCAACCGTGCCGTGGCTGGCACGCTGGCACGCGGCTTCCCGTCGATACGGGTGCGCGGCGAGATCGGCAATCTGACGCGGGCGGCCAGTGGCCACTGGTACTTCACGCTCAAGGACGATGCCGCGCAGGTCCGTTGCGTGATGTTCCGCAGCCGCAATGCGCTGGTGGCGTTTGCGCCGCGCGAGGGCGATGAGGTGGAACTGCGTGCCAGCGTCGGCCTGTACGAAGCGCGCGGTGAGTTCCAACTGTCGGTGGACGCCATGCAGCGCGCCGGCTTGGGTCGCCTGTTCGAGGAGTTCATGCGCCTGAAGCAGCGGCTGGCGGCCGAAGGCCTGTTCGAGGAGGCCATCAAGCGCCCGCTGCCTGCGTTGCCGCGCGCGATCGGCATCGTCACGTCGCTGCAGGCTGCCGCGCTGCGCGACGTGGTGACGACGCTGTCGCGCCGCGCGCCGTATGCGCGACTGATCGTCTACCCGGTGCCCGTGCAGGGCGAGGGCGCCGGCGCGCGCATTGCCTCGATGCTGGCTGCCGCCAGCACGCGTGCCGAAGTGGATGTGCTGTTGCTGGTGCGCGGTGGCGGCTCGCTCGAGGATCTGTGGGCGTTCAATGACGAGGCGGTGGCACGGGCCATTCGTGCGTCAACGCTGCCGGTCGTGGTGGGCGTGGGCCACGAGTCGGACATCACGATCGCCGACTTTGCCGCTGACCTGCGGGCACCGACCCCGACCGCGGCAGCGGAACTGGCCGCGCCCGCCGGCGAACTGCTGCTCGAGGGCATCGCCGCCGTCATGGTGCGGTTGCAGCGCTGTGCCCAACGCCATCTGCAATCTGCGCAGCAGCGGCTCGACTACGCGTTGCGGGTGCTGCAGCGGCCGCGCGCGCCGCTGACCGGACTGCAGGCGCGCATCGATCATCTGCGTATGCGACTGCGCAGCCAGGCGCGCTTTCGTGTGGGGCACGGCGAGAGCGTGCTGGGCCAGCTAAGCGTGCGTCTGGCGGCGCGGCGGCCAGACGCTGCCGCTGCGGTGGCGTCGCTGGCGACCCGGGTGGCGCGCTTGCGCGCCGCCGCAGACCGTAGTCTTGCCGACTGCGCAGGTCGAGTGCAGCAAGCCCGTCAGGGTTTGTCGCACCTGGATCCGAGTGCGGTGCTGCAGCGAGGCTACGCGATCGCGGTGGACGCGCGTGGCTCGGTCGTGAGCGATGCGTCGTCACTTGCGCCAGGGGCATTGCTGTCGCTGCGCTTTGCACGCGGCGCGGCGGTTGCCCATGTGGACCGGGTCTTGCCCGACGCGGGTGAGGACATCGACTCTGACGAGCCGGTGCAGCCGCCCGGCTAGAATGATTTTTCCCCTTCCCGCTGATCGTGCAAGGAACAACGATGGAACACACGGAACACACACTCCCGCCCCTGCCATTTGCCATGGATGCGCTCGCGCCGCACATGTCGAAGGAGACCTTCGAGTACCACTATGGCAAGCACCACCAGGCCTACGTGACGAACCTCAACAACCTGATCAAGGGCACGGAGTTCGAGGCACTCAGCCTGGAGGACATCGTGCGCAAGTCGTCCGGTGGCGTGTTCAACAATTCCGCCCAGGTGTGGAACCACACGTTCTTCTGGAATTGCATGAAGCCGCGGGGCGGCGGCGAGCCTGCTGGCGCGCTCGCTGCGGCGATCAGCAAGAAGTGGGGCTCCTATGCGGCCTTCAAGGAGGCCTTTGCGAAGAGCGCCGTCGGCAACTTTGGCTCGGGTTGGACCTGGCTCGTCAAGAAGGCAGACGGCACGGTCGACATCGTCAACACCAGCAATGCCGCGACGCCACTGACCACCGCCGATAAGGCGCTGCTGACAGTCGACGTGTGGGAGCACGCGTACTACGTGGATTACCGCAATGCGCGGCCCAAGTTCGTCGAGACGTTCCTCAACAACCTTGTCAACTGGGACTTCGCAGCCAAGAACTTTGGCTGATCGCGTCACACACAGTGCCAAGCCGGCCATTCGGCCGGCTTTTTCATTTCCGCAGGCCGGGAGGTGCGCCTAGTGGTGTCCCCGCTGGGCCGTCCGTCGTGCCGCGCCGTCGTTCACGGCCACGCTCTTCATCGCGATCACGGCTGCCGCGCGATTGCCGGACCTCGGGCGCAGCACCAAAAGCCGGCTGCGCCGGTGCACTGGGCTGCGTCGCTTGCGCAGGTGCCGCTGGTGTTGCGGGCGCTGCTGCTGGGCCGGAGCCGGGCGGGTTGAGTGCGGTTGCCGGAGCAGCGGCGCTCGATGGGGCGCCCGCCGTGGCAGGTTGGGCGGGCAGTGCCTGTGCCAATGCGCCAGGCAGCGCCAAGGTCAGGGCAAGAGTGAGGGACATCTGCTGGATAGAAAAGCGGGTTCTCATGCGCGGTCTCCGGATGCTCGGCGAGCACCGGCAATCTGCGCACCCGCTCGCGCGTGGTCCTTCGGCACTCAGCGCGTCGCGGCGATCGGCAGACCGCTGATCTTGGTACCAGCTTTCAGTCCGCGCTGCGCAAACCAGCCCTTGTCCATCTCGAGTGCATAGCGGACGGGCTTGGCGGCGCAATGGCTGCTTTCATCGTGCGGTTGCATGTCTTCGATGTTGATGACGCTGCCGTCGTCTGCAATGAAGGCGACCGACAGCGGGATCAAGGTGTTGCGCATCCACATGCAGTGGACCGACTTGCTGTCGAAGATGAACAGCATGCCGTGGTTGGGTGCCAGCCGTTCGCGGAACATCAGGCCACGTGCGCGCGTCGGGTCAGTGGACGCGACTTCGGCGGTAATCAGGTGAATGCCGGCGGCAAGCTTGGTTGTCGGTAGCGCCGCGCCTGGCGGCTGGGCCGTTGCGGTAGCGATGACCAGCGTGGAGCCGATGCACAGAGCGCGCAGCATGGCGGCAACGGACTGGCGACCCAAGTTGATCAAGGACACGGCGGCCTCGCTGGTAGGAACGTGGGCAGGTTAAACGAACCGTACCGCGCGCCCGGCGCTTCGCCGGGCGGCGCGTTGGAGCGCGGTCCGGCGAAGCCTGCTCACTTACTTGACTGCTTCGGCCTTTGCCTTGCCCTTGGCGGCAGCCTTTTTCGCTGCCTTCTTGGCCTCGGCCTTGGCAACCGCAGGGGCGCCAGCAGCGGCGGGGGCAGCCGCAGCCGGTGCAGCAGCGGCAGGAGCAGCTGGCGCCGCAGCGGGTGCCTTGGCAGCAGCCGCTGCGGGCGCAGCCGCCGGGGCGGCGGCCTGGGCCATGACGGCACCTGCAAACAGCGTGGCGACGAGCGCTGCGATGAATTTATGCATTGTTTTGACTCCCTTTGAACCTGTGACGGGCAAGGTCGCCGATCGGCGATCAAGGACGCATTGCGTCGCGGCAAATAACGGCGCGGGCGACAGCGCGGTTGACCAGGCGCATCGGGTCAACCCTGTATGTGACCACCTCAGCTCGGCTCAGGGGGGGGCCGCAAGATGGTCGACGAGTAAACTGCGCTTGCTGTTTTCGCGGGAGCCGGGAACAGCATCGCACCCTTCACAACAACG
Organism: Burkholderiaceae bacterium; assembly: GCA_022843955.1. Lineage (GTDB taxonomy): Bacteria > Pseudomonadota > Gammaproteobacteria > Burkholderiales > Burkholderiaceae_F > JALHMQ01. The sequence continues at coordinate 47,584 of JALHMQ010000018.1, read as the reverse complement.
AACCTCCGGCGGAGAGGCCATGTACCAGCACATCAAGGTGCCCACCACGGGCCAGAAGATCACGGTCAACCAGGACTTCAGCCTGAACGTGCCTGATCAACCAGTCATTCCCTACATTGAAGGCGACGGCACCGGCATCGACATCACGCCGGTGATGATCAAGGTGGTCGATGCCGCCGTTGCCAAGGCCTACGCTGGAAAGAAGAAGATCGTCTGGATGGAGATCTTCGCCGGCGAAAAGTCGACCAAGGTCTATGGCCCCGACGTCTGGCTGCCCGAAGAGACGCTGCAAGTGCTGCGCGACTATGTCGTGTCGATCAAGGGGCCGCTGACGACCCCGGTCGGCGGCGGCATCCGCTCGATCAACGTGGCGATGCGGCAGGAGCTTGACCTCTACGTCTGCCTGCGGCCGGTGCGCTACTTCAAGGGCGTGCCCAGCCCGGTGAAAGAGCCCGAAAAAACCGACATGGTGATCTTCCGCGAGAACTCGGAGGACATTTATGCAGGGGTGGAGTACGAGGCAGAGTCGGACAAGGCGAAGAAGCTGATCGACTTCCTGATCAAGGAAATGGGCGTCAAGAAGATCCGCTTTCCGGCGACCTCGGGCATTGGCATCAAGCCCATTTCGCGCGAAGGCACGGAGCGGTTGGTGCGCAAGGCAATCCAGTATTGCATCGACAATCGGCGCAAGTCGCTGACCTTCGTGCACAAGGGCAACATCATGAAGTTCACCGAAGGCGCATTCACCCGGTGGGGATACGCGCTGGCCCAGAAGGAGTTCGGCGCCGAGCTGCTCGACGGCGGCCCGTGGATGAAGATCAAGGCGGCACATGGCGACATCGTCATCAAGGATGTGATCGCCGATGCCTTCCTGCAGCAGATCCTGCTGCGCCCGGCCGAGTACGACGTCATTGCCACCATGAATCTGAACGGGGATTACATCTCCGACGCGCTGGCGGCGCAGGTCGGCGGCATCGGCATTGCGCCTGGGGCCAACCTGTCGGACTCGATCGCAATGTTCGAGGCGACGCACGGTACGGCACCGAAGTATGCGGGCAAGGACTACGTGAATCCGGGTTCGGAGATCCTGTCTGCCGAGATGATGCTGCGGCACATGGGCTGGGGCGAGGCGGCAGACCTGATCGTCTCGTCGATGGAGAAGGCGATCCTGCAGAAGACAGTCACCTACGACTTTGCGCGCCTCATGCAAGGCGCGACCCAAGTGTCGTGCTCGGGTTTTGGCGACGCCATGATTTCCAATATGTGACTTGCTGCCGCACCAACAAAAAACCCCGCTGTAGCGGGGTTTTTTGTTGGGTGGCGCAGGTGGTCAGGGTGCGGCACTGATGTTCGAGGCCTGCTTGCCCTTGGGGCCGCTCACGATCTCGAACACGACCTTCTGTCCCTCTTTCAGGGTCTTGAACCCGCCCATTTGGATCGCCGAAAAGTGGGCGAATAGGTCTTCGCCGCCTTCGTCCGGCGTGATGAAGCCGTAGCCTTTTGCATCGTTGAACCACTTGACCGTACCCGTTGCCATAGCCGCTCTTCCTGTTGGTTGCCTCGAACGGTTGTCTCGTGCGACGCAGAAACTGCGGACGTCGTGACAACCTCTCCGACCGTCGGTCGATGCATCGACCGTGTCTGTTACCCGTATTTGTCTGTTTTTGACTGCGGGCGCAGCATTGTTCGAGCAAGGCCGCGATGCGTCAAGGGTCAGCGCAACGTTGTGGTTTGGAAGCTTCGTGCGCTGCAACCGGGCCGGTCGGGCGAACGGACGAGGGCGAAGCGGACGATGGCGACCCGAACGACGGCGCAGAAATGGCGGGCGAATCGCTCTCTGGCCGAGAGGTCGAGCCTTGCAGGCGCGTTGTACAACTGCAGTTTCGTACGGTCGGCGGGCAGGTTGGGTGGGGCGTTGAAGTCCGTGTCGGTGCATGGCCGCACCTGAAACCGGCACGGAGGAACGAAAACGGGTCCTGATGCTCCAAGCCGGCAGTGTTTGGCACGGGATTGGCAGGCGTGGGAGCGTGCTGGGGGGCGAGTGAAGTAACTTATGATTGTCTCGCTTTTCATTTCGCGAACTGGCACCGCGCTTTTCCAAGAATGGCTCCATGACTGGTGGTGAACGGACAGGCGATGGAACCGTCGCCGAGAAGAAGACTTCTCGGGCCAAGCCGCCGCCTGTGTACCAGGTGGTTCTTCTGAACGACGATTTCACCCCGATGGAGTTCGTGGTCGGGGTTCTGCAAAAATTCTTCGGCAAGGGGCGCGAGCAGGCGACTCAGATCATGCTGAAGGTGCATCATGAGGGGCGTGGGGTGTGCGGCGTCTATCCCCGGGATGTCGCCGCCACCAAGGTCGAGCAGGTTTGCAGTTATTCACGCCAGCATCAGCATCCGCTGCAGTGCGTGATGGAGGAAGCATGATCGCGCAGGAACTCGAAGTCAGTCTGCACATGGCCTTCGTGGAGGCCCGGCAGGCGCGGCACGAATTCATCACTGTCGAGCACCTGCTGCTGGCGCTCCTCGACAACCCTTCTGCGGCCGAAGTGCTGCGCGCGTGTGCCTGCAACATCGAGGACTTGCGCAAGAGCCTGCAAAACTTCATCGCCGACAACACGCCGATCCTGCCGCCCAATTCTGAAGCGGACACGCAGCCGACGCTCGGGTTCCAGCGGGTGATCCAGCGCGCGATCATGCACGTGCAGAGCACCAGCAACGGTAAGAAAGAAGTTACCGGCGCCAATGTGCTGGTGGCGATCTTCGGCGAGAAGGACTCGCACGCCGTGTACTACCTGCATCAGCAGGGCGTTACGCGCCTGGACGTCGTCAACTTCATCAGCCACGGCATCACCAAGACGCCGCAGGATGGCGAGAAGGCCGCCAAGGCGGCGGGCGCCGAGCAGGAAGAGCAGCAGGGCGAGGGTCGCGAGCAGCAAAGCCCGCTCGAGCAGTACACGATGAACCTCAACCTGCTCGCCAAGGACGGCAAGATCGATCCGCTGATCGGCCGAGAGCCGGAAGTCGAGCGCGTGATTCAGGTGCTGTGCCGTCGCCGCAAGAACAATCCGCTGCTGGTCGGTGAGGCCGGCGTCGGCAAGACCGCCATTGCCGAGGGCCTGGCGTGGCGCATCGTCAAGAACGACGTACCCGAGATCCTCGACAAGTCGATCGTCTATTCGCTCGACATGGGAGCGCTGCTGGCTGGCACCAAGTACCGCGGCGACTTCGAGCAGCGTCTGAAGGCCGTGCTCAAGCAACTGAAGGCGAATACGAACGCGATTCTCTTCATCGACGAGATTCACACGTTGATCGGGGCCGGCTCGGCGTCCGGCGGCACGCTCGATGCTTCGAACCTGCTAAAGCCCGCGCTCGCCACCGGGCAGATGAAGTGCATCGGCGCCACCACCTACAACGAGTACCGCGGCATCTTCGAGAAGGACCATGCGCTGTCGCGTCGCTTCCAGAAGATCGACGTGATCGAGCCGACGGTGCAGCAGACGATCGAGATCCTCAAAGGGCTCAAGTCCCGCTTCGAGGAGCACCATGGCGTCAAGTATTCGTCGAGCGCGATCCAGGCCGCCGCCGAACTCTCCGCCAAGTACATCAACGATCGCCACCTGCCGGACAAGGCGATCGATGTCATCGATGAAGCCGGCGCCGCACAACGCATCCTGCCGGTGAGCCGCCGCAAGAAGACCATCGGCAAGGGCGAGGTCGAGGAGATCATTGCCAAGATCGCCCGCATTCCGCCGCAAACGGTTTCCAGCGATGACCGCGCTCAGCTCAAGAACCTCGATCGCAACCTAAAGAACGTGGTATTCGGCCAGGAACCGGCGATCGATGCACTGTCGGCCGCGATCAAGATGGCCCGCTCTGGCCTCGGCAAGCCGGACAAGCCGATCGGCTCGTTCTTGTTCTCGGGTCCGACCGGTGTGGGCAAGACCGAGGTCGCTAAGCAACTCGCGTTCACGCTGGGGATCGAGTTGATCCGCTTCGACATGTCCGAATACATGGAACGCCATGCGGTCAGCCGCCTGATCGGCGCGCCGCCGGGCTACGTCGGCTTTGACCAAGGCGGCTTGTTGACCGAGGCGATTGCCAAGAAGCCGCATGCCGTGTTGCTGCTCGACGAGATCGAGAAAGCGCACCCGGACATCTTCAACATCCTGCTGCAGGTGATGGACCACGGCACGCTGACCGACAACAACGGTCGCAAGGCCGACTTCCGCAACGTCATCATCATCATGACCACCAATGCCGGAGCAGAGACGCTGCAGAAGCGCTCGATCGGGTTTGGCAATGCGCGTGAGGCCGGCGACGAGATGGCCGACATCAAGCGCATGTTCACGCCGGAGTTCCGCAATCGGCTGGACGCCATCATCAGCTTCCGGGCGCTCGATGAAGAGATCATCATGCGGGTGGTCGACAAGTTCCTGATGGCGTTGGAAGACCAACTGCACGAGAAGAAGGTGGATATCGCCTTCTCGGATGCGCTGCGCAAGCACCTTGCGAAAAAGGGTTTCGACCCGGTGATGGGCGCCCGCCCCATGGCTCGCCTGATCCAGGACACGATTCGCAAGGCGCTGGCCGACGAGTTGCTCTTTGGACGCCTGCTCAATGGCGGCAAAGTCAGTGTCGGTGTGGAGACCAAGCCCGACGGCACCCAGGACGTCAAGCTCGAATTTCCGCCCGTTGACGGTGGCAATGCGCCAGCACAGGAGCGCATCGAGCCTGTATTGACCGAGTAGCTGAGCGCGCGTCGGCACGCCGCCCGGTCTACCGGCCGAGCTGCCGTCTGTGTCATTACTCACCGTTATTGGGGCAGCACGGATCTACCTTGCTGCCCCAATTGACTTGGTCTGCCAAAGCCCGGACAGTCCCGCCTCACGTCAGGCGCATTCAACTGCGCTGGCGCGACCAGAACACTAAGGAGACAACGCGTGAAATTGACCCCCGTCGGCGTCGGCTTGCTGCCGCTCGCTCTCGCATCGGTGCTCGGCACTGCCGCTGCCGCTTCCCAAGCTACCCCCGAGCAGCGTGCGGCCGCCTATCTTGCTTCCAACTGCGCCAACTGCCATGGGACACAGGGCGTGTCCATTGGCTCGATGCCCGAGCTGGCCGGCCTTTCGCGCGAGCACATCGCGCAGAGAATGCGTGCGTTCCGCGACGGCAAGCGCCAGGCGACGATCATGCATCAGCTTGCCAAGGGCTACACCGACGCGCAGATCGATGCGCTTGCCGATCATTTCTCGCGCCTGCCGGCCGCTCGCTGAGGGAATCACAATGAGAGTCAATACAGTCACACGGCGCGACTTGCTCAAGCTCGGCGCAGCGGGCGCAGCCATCAGTTCGCTGTCAGCCTGCGCCACATTGGGCGCCAGCAAGAATCTGGGTCGGGTGGTGGTGGTCGGCGGTGGTTATGGCGGTGCCACGGCAGCGAAGTATCTGCGCATGTGGTCCGAGGGTCAGATCGACGTCACTTTGGTCGAGCCGAGCGAGGCTTTCGTTTCCTGCCCGATCTCCAACCTGGTCTTGGGAGGTAGCAAGACCCTGGCGGACATCACTATTCCGTACAGCGGCCTGGCCAAGTACGGCGTCAAGGTGGTGCGCGACACCGCGACCGCGATCGACGCAGACAAGCGCCAGGTGCGATTGGCGCGCGGCGAGACGCTCAGCTATGACCGGTTGGTGCTGTCGCCCGGCATCGAGTTCATGTACGAGAACGTGCGGGGCATGACAGCTGCCGATGCCGAGCAGATTCCACACGCGTGGAAGGCCGGTGCGCAGACGGTGTTGCTGCAGAAGCAGTTGCAGGCGATGCGCGACGGCGGCACGGTGGTGATGAACGTGCCCTTGGCGCCGTATCGCTGCCCGCCGGGGCCGTATGAGCGCGCCTGCCAGATCGCCAGCTACCTGAAGAAGGCCAAGCCGAAGAGCAAGCTGCTGGTGCTTGATGCCAATCCGGACATGGTGTCCAAGAAGCCGCTGTTCACTGCCGTGTTCGCCAGCGATTACAAGGACATCGTCGAGTACCGCATCAACGCGGCGGTGACCGAAGTCGACGTCAAGGGACGGGCCTTCATCCAGGAACTGGGAGACCGCACACGCGGTGACGTCCTCAACTTCATTCCGCCGCAGCGCGCGGCGAACATTGCGCGCGATGCGGGCGTGATCACCGCGAACAATCGCTGGTGCGAGGTGGACTGGACCACGCTCGAGTCGATCAAGGTCAAGAATATCCACGTGCTCGGCGATGCGACGTTATCGGCGCCGGCGATGCCGAAGTCAGGCCACATGGCCAATCAGCACGGCAAGGCGGTGGCGGCGGCGATCGTCGAGCTGATGAATGGCCGTGCGCCGATCCCACCGATGATGGCCAACACCTGCTACAGCTTCGTCAGCGATTCGATGGCGGTGCATGTGGCCAGCGTGCATCGTTGGTCGCCTGAAAAGAAGACCATGGAGGCCGTGCCCGGATCAGGCGGCATTTCTGCGCTTGAGCGGACCAACTGGCCGACGGAAGCCGGTTATGCCTGGAGTTGGGCGCAGACGATCTGGGCGGACATGCTTGCCTGATTGCCCAAGTGCCAGGGGCGGGCGCCGCGGCCACGCATGCGTGCCGCCTTGTCCGTGATGAACGAGGCAGCGCATGACGCTGCCTTTTTATTTTCAGCAGGCGTCTATGCAGCGCGTTTGGTTGCCGCCGCTGGGTGGCGAAACGCGATGGTGCTTGCCTGCTCGGGGTGCAGGCCACGCTTGTCGGCGTAATGCCGGTTGAGCATGGCCAGATCCTGCAACTCGTCGCCGGTCATCCTGACGAAGTTCTGCACGCCGACGCGGCGGCGCGCGAAATCGATGTAGGCCAGTCCCACAGGCACTTGCGCCTTCAGAGCCAGGTGATAGAAGCCCGAGCGCAGATGATCGAGGTGCTTGCGCGTACCCTCGGGGGATAGCGCGATCCAGAACCAGGGCTCCGCATCCATCAGCTTCGAAAGTTGCTCGACGGCGCCGCTCGAGTGGTGACGGTCGACCGGTCGTCCGCCCCACATTCGCATCAGCCGCCCGAGCGTGGCACCGGTCAAGCCGCGAAACAGAGACTCCTTGCCGATCCAGCGTATCGGTTCCCCCATCACCCACTTGGCCAAGAGCCCGATGATGAAGTCCCAGTTCGAGGTGTGCGGGTAGACGATCAGGATGCCCTTGGGTCCGGGCAGGCCGTCGAAGTCGACGCGCCAGTTGAAGCGGCCAAGCAGCCAGCGGGAGAAGCGGGCGAGCACGGGCAACCGTCTCAATGCTTGCCGGTGGAGCCGAAGCCGCCGGCACCGCGGGTGCTCGCCGCAAAGTCGTCGACGACGTTGAAGCGCGCCTGCACCACTGGAACGATCACCAGCTGCGCGATGCGTTCGAGCGGCTGGATCGTGAACGGCTCGCGACTGCGATTCCAGGTGGAGACCATCAGTTGTCCCTGATAGTCCGAATCGATCAACCCGACCAGGTTGCCGAGCACGATGCCGTGCTTATGGCCCAAGCCTGAGCGCGGCAGGATCAGGGCGGCATAGCCTGGATCGCCCAGGTGGATCGCCAGACCGGTGGGCACGAGCTGCGTGTCACCGGGCGCCAGGGTCAACGCGCTGTCGAGGCAAGCGCGCAGGTCGAGGCCGGCAGCACCGGGCGTCGCATAGGTGGGCAGGCCATCGCGCAGCCGTTCGTCGAGCATCATGATGTCGACGGCGATCACTTGCGACGTGCCTGGCTCTGCTGCGCATCGCGCAGCACACTGACGAGGCGGTTGGCGAGATCGCCCTGCGACGAGCCGCTGGCGCCGGCTGCCTTGCGCAGCGAGACCGCCGCCCGCCAGAGCAGGAAACCGCCAATCAGCAGCGTGACGATGCCGCCATCGCCGAGCAGGCCCTGCACCAGCAAGACCAGACCCAACAGACCAAAGAACGCCGCCACAATCAGGTGTTTGGAGTCACCGATGCTCTGCTTGAGCTTGGCACGCACCGCCTCGGCCTGCGCCGCCTTCAGCGGCGCGGTGTCGTACGAGGCTGGTCCATTGGCGCCCTGCGGTCCGTGGCCGGACTCGATAGTTGGCGAGGTATGCGCCGCGTGTGCCGGCAATGCCAGCAACTGGCGCCGCTCGATCTCCGCCAGGTAGGCGACGAAGTCGCCATCCTTGGGCTCGCCCGAGGTCATGCCATCGGTGTAGTGCGGCGTACTCATTGGCACGAACTCATGGCGAACCTCGGGTGGCGGGTGTCATGGCAGCCGACGGGCGATGTCGGCAATCAGCCGGCGCGCCTGCGCCAGCTTGCTGGCCCGCTTGAGCACGGTGGTACCCAGCGCGTCGATCAGCAGGAGTTCGTTGTCATCGGAGCCAAATGCGTCCTGCGCCAGGTTGGCGACCAGCAATGGGATGTTCTTCGAGTGCCGCTTGGCGGTGCCATGCTGCTCGACATCGTTGGTTTCGGCCGCGAATCCGACGCAGAGCGGTGCATTGTTCATGTGCGCCACTGTGGCGAGGATGTCCGGGTTCGCTTCCAGATGCAGTGTCGGCGTGCCGCTGCCTTTCTTGATCTTGGTCGGCGCCGCATGCGTCACGCGCCAGTCAGCCACTGCCGCCACGGCGATGAAGACCTGTGAGGTCGCGGCGTGCTGCATCACCGCGTCGTGCATCTGCTGCGCCGACTGCACGTCGATGCGTGCTACGCCGCGCGGCGTCGGCAGCATGGTTGGTCCGGCCACCAGGGTGACGTCCGCACCGGCTTCGCGTGCGGCCCGTGCGATCGCAAAGCCCATCTTGCCGGACGACAGGTTGGTGATGCCGCGCACCGGATCGATCGGTTCAAACGTTGGCCCGGCGGTGATCAGAACCCGCTTGCCGGCGAGCAGCTTGGGCTGGAAAAAGGCGACTAGATCTTCGAGCAGTTCATGCGGTTCGAGCATGCGACCACTGCCGGTCTCGCCGCAGGCCTGATCGCCGTCAGCCGGGCCGAGCAGGGTGATGCCGTCGGCTCGCAATGTCGCCACGTTGCGCTGGGTCGCCGGGTTATTCCACATCTCCACGTTCATCGCCGGAGCGGCCAGCAGCGGGCAACGGCGCGCCAGCACCAGCGTGGACAACAGGTCATCGGCCATGCCGTTCGCCACACGCGCGAGAAAGTGCGCCGAGGCAGGCGCCACGACGATGGCGTCAGCCACGCGCGTGATGTCGATGTGCGGCATCGCGTTGTCCACCCGACCGCCCTCGGTCGACCACTGGTCGGTGAACACCGGGCGCCCGGTGAGCGCCTGCATCGTGGTGGCGGTGACAAACTCCTGCGCGGCGCGGCTCATCACCGCCTGCACGGTGGCGCCTTCGTCCTGCAGGCGGCGCGCCAGCTCGCACACCTTGTACGCGGCGATGCCGCCGGTCATGCCCAGGACGATGTGCTTGCCGTGCAGGTTCATGGCTGCAAGGCTACTTGGTCTTGCGCACGCGCAACAGCTCGTCGACGACGAGCAGGATCGCGCCGCCGACGATTGCGCTGTCGGCCAGATTGAACGCCGGCCAGTGCCACCCGGCGTAGTGGAGGTCCAGGAAGTCGATCACGTGACCATAAGCCACGCGGTCGATCACGTTGCCGATCGCACCGCCGAGGATCATCGCGAGCGACAGCGAAAAGAGCTTCTGCGTGCCGTGTCGGGCCAGCAGGTAGATGATGAACAGTGACGCGAGTACGCCCACAACCGTCAGGAACTCGTCCTGCCAGCCGCTGGCGTTCGCGAGGAAGCTGAACGCCGCCCCTTTGTTGTAGGTGAGCACGAGGTTGAAGAAGCTCGTCACCGGGCGAACGTCGCCAAAGTCGAAAATGCGCTCGATCGCGATCTTGCTCGCCTGGTCGGCCAGCACGATCAACGCCGCCAGCACCAGCCAGGGATAGAGCTTCTGCCACCAGGTCTTGGAAGTACTCCAGGCCACTTCGTTTCCCTTCTCTGATCGAGTGCCGTGTTCAGGCCACGTGCCGTGCTTCGCCGCTACCGAACAGGTTGCTGACGCAGCGGCCGCACAGACTCGAATGCTCGACATGGCTGCCGACGTCGGCGCGCCAGTGCCAGCAGCGATCGCACTTCTTGTGCGCTGTTGCTGCAACGACGATCTTCTCATCCGCCTCGCCGGCGACCCGATGAAGCGTGGCACGGCTGGTAATGGTCACGAACTTCAGGTCGTCGCCGAGGGTCGCCAGCAGGGCATGCCGCTCGCCGGCCAGATGCAGATCGATCTCGGCCTGCAGCGAGGAGCCGACGTCGCCGGCTTCACGCCGGGCCTCGATCTCCTTTTGCACATCGGCCCGGATCGCGCGGATGGTCTGCCACTTGGCGAGCAGCGCCTCGTGGCCAGGCACGCCCGGCAGCTCGTGATACGTCTCCACGAAGATCGTGCGCGGTCCCGGCGTTGCGTCGCTACCCGGACTGAAGATCGCGTAGGCCTCCTCAGCGGTGAACGACAGGAACGGCGCCATCAAGCGCAGCAGGCTGGTCGTGATGTGCCACAGCGCCGTCTGTGCCGAGCGGCGCGCCGGCGAGCCCTCAGGCGTCGTGTAAAGCCGGTCCTTCAAAACATCGAGGTAGAACGCGCCGAGGTCCTCCGAGCAGAACGTCTGCAGCCGCGCAACCACCGGATGGAACTCATAGCGCTCGTTGCTGGCCAGCACCTCCGCCTGCATCTGGGCGGTCAGCGCAAGCGCGTAGCGATCGATCTCCAGCATCTGTCCGATCGGAACCGCATGCTTGCCGATGTCGAAGTCGCTGGTGTTGGCGAGCAGGAAGCGCAGCGTGTTGCGGATCCTGCGATAGCTTTCGACCACGCGCTTGAGGATCTCGTCGCCGATCGACAACTCGCCCGAGTAGTCGGTGGAGGCGACCCACAGCCGCATGATCTCGGCGCCCATTTTGTCGGCAAGTTCCCTGGGGTCGATGCCGTTGCCGAGCGACTTGCTCATCTTGCGGCCTTGCGCATCGACCACGAAGCCGTGTGTCAGCAGGCTCTTGTACGGCGCGCGGCCGTCGATTGCGGCGCCGGTGAGCAGGGACGAGTGGAACCAGCCGCGGTGCTGGTCCGAGCCTTCGAGATACAAGTCGGCCGGGTAGGCGAGGTCGGCCGCGTGCGAGCCGCGGATCACCGTGCGGTGCGTCGAGCCGGAGTCGAACCAGACATCGAGGATGTCGTTCGACTTCTCGTACTCGGCGGCTTCGTCGGCGGCCAGGAAGTCGGCGACCGTCGCCGTGCTCCACGCCTCGATGCCGCCCTGCTCGACCTTCTGGGCGGCGAGTTCGAGCAGTTCAAGGGTACGAGGATGCAGCTGGCCGTCGCTTTTCCGAAGGAAGAAGGGCAGCGGCACCCCCCAGTTGCGTTGGCGCGAGATGCACCAGTCGGGTCGATTGGCGATCATGCCGTGCAGCCGCGCCTTGCCCCAGCCGGGGTAGAACGCAGTGGATTCGATTGCGTGCAGTGCAGTCTGCCGCAGCGTTTCGCCCACGGTCTCGGTCTGCATCACGCCGGCTGTCTCGCGGGTGGCACCGTCCATCCGCACGAACCACTGGCTGGCGGCGCGGTAGATGAGCGGCGTCTTGTGGCGCCAGCAATGCATGTAGCTGTGGCCGTCGGTGGTGGCGTGCAGCAGATGGCCGGCGATGCGCAGCGCATCGGTGACCTTGGGGTTGGCGTCCCAGATCTTCAGCCCACCGAACAGCGGCAGGTCCTTGGCATAGACGCCATCGCCCTGCACCGGATTCAGTATCTGGTCGTTGGTCATGCCGTACGCCTTGCATGACTCAAAGTCTTCGATGCCGTAGGCCGGCGACGAGTGCACGACGCCGGTGCCGGCATCCGCCGTCACGTAGCTGCCGAGGTAGACCGGCGAGTTGCGGTCGTAGCCCGGGTCGAGGTTCGCCAGCGGGTGCCTGAAGTTCACCCGCTCGAGTTTCTGGCCGACCGTCTCGGCAATGATGCGGCCCTTCAGGCCGTAGCGCTGCAGGCAGGAGTCGACCAGGTCCTTGGCGAGGATCAGCAGTCGGTCCTCGCACGCCACCAGCGCGTAGATGAACTCGGGATGGAAATTGAGTGCCTGGTTCGACGGCAGGGTCCAGGGCGTGGTGGTCCAGATCGCGGTGAAGGCGGGCTTGCCTGCACTGAGAACGGCGGTCGCCACACCGAACGCAGCAGCAACCTTTGCCTCCTCGCCCGCAGCTAGCGGGAAGGCCACGTCCACCACCGGCGTCTTCTTGTCGATGTACTCGACCTCGGCCTCGGCCAGCGCACTGTTGCAGTCGAAGCACCAGTTGACGGGCTTCAGCCCCCGGTAGACAAAGCCGCGCTCCACCATGCGACCGAGCGTCCGGATCTCGTCGGCCTCGGCCTTGAAGGTCATCGTCCTATATGGGTTGTCCCAGTCGCCGAGCACGCCCAGGCGCTTGAAGCCACGCATCTGGATGGCGATCTGCTCGGTCGCGTGCGCCCGTGCCTTGGCCTGCACCTCCGCACGTGGAAGGCCCTTGCCGAACTTCTTCTCGATATGGATCTCGATCGGCATGCCGTGGCAGTCCCAGCCCGGCACGTACACGGCATCAAAGCCCGCCATCGAGCGCGACTTGACGACGATGTCCTTCAGGATCTTGTTGACGGCCGTACCAAGGTGAATCTCGCTGTTCGCGTACGGCGGCCCATCATGCAGGATGAACTTCGGCGCGCCCTTGCGTGCTGCACGGATCGTCTCGTAGACGCCTGCGTCCTCCCACGCCTTGACCCAGCCCGGCTCGCGCTTGGGCAGATCCCCGCGCATTGGAAATGGCGTGTCGAGCAGGTTGAGCGGGTACTTCCGGGTCGCTGGATCGGCCAGCGGTTTCTTGCCGTTGTCAGCCATTGCAGAACGCTCCTTGGCCCCCTCGGGCTCTTCAAGGGATCGATAGATGAAAGTGCGGGCGCTTGATGGCATCAACCAGCGCGTCAGCCGGCGTCAACCGCCCGCGGGTCAGATTGTCGCCTGAGCGGAGGAAGCGGGTGCCTCGTCGGCCGAGGACAACAGCGCGCGGGCATGGTCGGCATCACGGCCGATGGCGTGCGTCAACTCGGCCAGCGTGTCGTAACGCACCTCGTCGCGCAGTTTGCGGATGAACTCCACGCGCACCAGGCGTCCATAAACCTGCTCGGAGAAGTCAAACACATGCACTTCGAGCAACCAGCGGCCGCTGTCGTCCACGGTGGGTCGCAGGCCCATGCTGGCGACGCCGCTACGTGGCGTCTGGCCGAGCCCGTGGATGCGAACAGCGAACACGCCATGCAGCGCAGGGCGCCGCATCTTGCGCGCATGGGCGATGCGCAGGTTGAGCGTCGGGAAGCCGAGGCTGCGGCCGAGCTTGGCGCCATGCTGTACTCGGGAACTGATCGCATACGGTCGGCCAAGGAGTTGCTGTGCCAGCGGAAGATCGCCAGCGGCCAGCGCACTTCGAACCGCGGAACTGGAGATGCGCTCGCCGTCGTCGCACACGGTATGGCTTTGCACGACTTCGTAACCGCCAGCACGTGCGTGTGTGCGCAGCAGGCCGACATCGCCGGCGCGCCGCGCGCCAAAGCGGAAGTCGTCGCCGATCATCAGCCAACGTGCGCGACAACCGTCGACCAGCACCTGCTCGATGAACGCATCGGCCGACAACTGGGCGAAGCGCCGGTTGAAATGCTGGATGAAGACGCACTCGATGCCGGCAGCAGCCAAGGCGTCGATCTTGTCGCGCAAGTTGGAGATTCGTGCGGGCGCCTGCTCCGGCGTGAAGAACTCGCGCGGGTGCGGTTCGAACGTCATCACTGCAGGCGCCAGTCCGCGCGCGCGCGCGACCGTCACAACCTGCGCCAGCAGCGCCTGGTGACCGCGGTGCACACCGTCGAAATTGCCGATCGTGAGCGCTACCGGCACCCGGGCAGGAACTGCAGGAAGGCCGCGGAAGATCTTCATTCGAAGCCGAGCGAAAGGGGCGCGATTATACGGTCGCAAGCGCTCCGGTCGGCGGGGGAACTCCTTGATTTTCCGAGGGAATGCGCCGCCCTGCGTAGAATGCGCCGCCTTATGAAGAACATCGTCTGCCTGATCTCCGGGCGCGGAAGCAACCTGGAAGCGCTGCTCGCTGCGGCTGGCGCGGAGCGCTGGGCCGAGACGCTCGATGCCCGTATCGCCGCCGTGATCAGTAATCGACCTGGCGCGGCCGGGCTGGCCAGGGCCAAAGCCGCGGGCGTGCCCACGCAGGTGCTCGAACACGGCGCGTTTCCGTCGCGCGATGCGTTTGACGTGGCACTGATGCAGGCGATCGATGCGCATCAGCCAGCGCTCGTCGTACTGGCTGGTTTCATGCGGGTACTGACGCAACGCTTCGTGTCGCATTACGCGGGGCGGCTGATCAACATCCATCCATCGTTGTTGCCGGCGTTTCCGGGACTGGCCACTCACCGCCAGGCGCTGGCCAGCGGCGTGCGCGTTCACGGGGCGACGGTGCACTTCGTTTCTCATGAGGTCGATGGCGGCGCCATCATCGGCCAGAGCGTGGTTCCAGTGCGCGCAGATGACACCGAGGAGACGCTCGCAGAGCGGGTGCTGGTGCAGGAGCATGTGCTCCTGCCGCGCTGCGTGCGGCTGCTGCTGCAGGGCGCAGTCAGCCTGCGCGACGGCAGGGTTCATGTGCAGGCCGGCCATGACCAGGAAGTTGCAGTGGCGGCATGGTGACGCGCAAGAGCCCGCTGCGGGCGCCGAGCAAGTCACGTCCGTCGCGCACAGGCCCGCGGCCGTCGCGAGGTGAGCCGCCTTCACGCGAAGCGCGCCGCCCGCAGGGCGCGCCGCCGCCGCGTTCAGTGCGCCCCCGCCCGCGCGAGGACGACGATCCGCTGCGCAATCCCAACGAGCCGCGTATCACCGATGTGGTCGTCGATCACCTGAGCTGGCTGCTGGGCCTCGTGCTTCGCTTTGACGGACCGGCCGACGCCATCATGTCGCGCTTTTTCAAGCAGCACGCGCTGCTCGGCAGTCGTGACCGCAGCGTGATTGCGGAAGCTTGCTTTCACGCGCTGCGCCGCTATGCGACGCTCAAGTGGCTGCTGCAGCCTGCGGTTGCGGCGCGTGCGCCACGACTGGCGGCATTGGTGACGCTCGCTCGCCAGTTCGGCATCGCCGCCATCAGTCCGCGCGAACTGCGCGGCGACGAGCGCGCGGTGCGCAACTCGCTCGCCCTGGATCTTTCTACCGCACCCGGCGCGATCCGGGCCGAGCTGCCGCTGTGGCTGTACACCCGCGTGCAGGCCCAGTACGTGGACGCCGAGGCGCTGTTTGCCGCGATGACGCTGCCGGCGCCGCTGGACTTGCGCGTCAATGGCATGAAGGCTGATCGCGACGATGTGCTCGCTGACCTGAGTGCGGCCACTCGCGAGCACGCGCCGACCGATGCGCAGGCCACGCGCTTCTCACCGGAGGGTATCCGGCTGCACGAGAAGCCGGCTCTGACGCGCTGGAGCCTGTATCGCGACGGCCAGATCGAAGTGCAGGACGAGGGCAGCCAGTTGATCGCGCGCCTGGTCGCGCCGAGACGGGGCGAAATGGTGGTCGACTTCTGCGCCGGTGCCGGGGGCAAGACGCTCGCGCTGGGCAGCCTGATGCGCTCCAGCGGGCGCATCTATGCGTTCGACATCAATGCCAAGCGTCTCGCTGGTTTCGGGCCGCGTCTGAAGCGCAGTGGTCTGTCGAACGTGCATCCGGCCGCCATTCACAGCGAGAACGATCCGAAAGTGAAGCGACTGGCCGGCAAGATCGACCGGGTGCTGGTCGATGCGCCGTGTTCGGGCAGTGGCACGCTGCGTCGGAATCCCGATCTGAAGTGGCGCTTCGATGAAACGGAACTGGCGCGCGTCAACGAGGTCCAGGCCAGTGTGCTGCGGGCGGCCGCCCGCCTGGTCAAGCCCGGAGGTCGGTTGGTGTATGCCACCTGTTCGCTGCTCACTTGCGAGAACCAGGACGTGATCGCCGCCTTCCTGCGCGATGCTCCACAGTTCACCGCGATCGATGCGGCAGAGGTACTCGCACTGCAGGGCATCGAGATCGATCAGGCAGCCCGTTTCGCGCCGTACTTCGTGATGCTGCCGCACCTGCATGGCACCGACGGCTTCTTCGCTGCCGTTCTGGAGCGGCGCCGCGACTGAGTCGGGTAGGAGCGGAAGATGACAGACACGCCATTGAGCGAACTGGTCGCGGCGGTCAGCGAAGGGCTGGGCCGCCCCTACCACTTCTGGACGCTGATCGTTGTGGTGGCCGCGATTGCTGGTGCGCAGGTGGTGTCCCGACTCGTGCGGGCGCGCACCCAGGACCGGCTCGATCGACAGCGCCGCGCTGTCAATCCGACGGTCGATGCGCTGCAGTTTTCCATCGAGGGCGTGCGCCGGCTGGCTTTTCCGCTGGCTGGTCAGGCGATCCTCTGGTTGGGAGAAGCCGGCCTGCGTCTGACTGGACTGATGACATCGAGCACTGACGCGCGGTTGCTGCGGCTGGCGATGACCTTGTTCGCCGCCATGGCAGTGATCAGGCTCTTGGTTTACGTGCTGCGTCGCGTGTTCAAGAGCCTCACCATGATCGCTGCCTTCGAGCGCGGCATCGCCGTTTCGATCTGGCTGCTTGTCGCACTGCACGCAGTGGGATGGCTTGGTGCAGTGATTGCCTGGCTGGAGCACACCACGCTGCCGCTGGGCGCCAGCAGAGTGTCGCTCTGGGTCGTCCTGAGCGGTGCCGTGTCGGTGGTGGTGACGCTGCTTGGCGCACTTTGGCTGGGTTCCGTGATCGAGGCGCGCCTGGCGCGCGCGACGACCATCGACACCAACGTGCGCGCGGTGCTGTCGCGGCTGCTGCAGGCGATCCTGGTCCTGCTCGGTGTGCTGGTCGCACTGTCGCTGGTGGGCATCGATCTGACGGTGCTCTCGGTGTTCGGAGGCGCACTCGGCGTGGGACTCGGTCTGGGCCTGCAGCGTATTGCAAGCAACTACGTGAGCGGCTTCATCATCCTGCTCGATCGGAGCCTGCGGATTGGCGACCTCATCACAGTCGACAAGTACCAAGGTACGGTCACGCAGATCAAGACGCGTTATACGGTGCTGCGCTCCGTGGACGGCACTGAAGCGGTGGTGCCGAACGAAATGCTGGTGGCGCAGGCGGTGACGAATCACACCTTCAGCGACAAGAAGCAGCGTGTCGCTGTCAAGGTGTCGATCAGAGACGACGCTGACGTGAACCTGGCGATGAGCCTGATGCAAGAAGCGGCACGCGAGCAGCCGAACGTGCTGTCCGAACCGGCGCCTTTCGTGGCGCTGCTTGGCTTCGGTGCGAACGGCCTCGAGTTCGAAGTCGCCTTGTGGGTGGGCGATGTCGATGCGGGGCGCCAGGCGGTGCAATCAGCGTTGGCATTGTCGCTTTTCAAGCGACTCAAGGCGGCCGGTGTGGCCTTGCCGCACGTGCACGATGATGTTGCGGCGAGCGGACTCGGAGCGATGCGGACATCCATCGGACGCGCCGACGTCGTGGCAGGACGTGCTGCCTAGGACAAGCATCGGAATGCAGCGTTCCGCTGCACTTGGGTACCCTGGCACGAGCCATGAACGGCCTCGGGGTTGCCAGTCAGGGATGGGCGGCAGCTGTTTCGATCCGTACAATTGGAGGCACGGCTGAGGAGCCGCGCTTCCATACTTTCGCACCGATATCGAGCAGCGGCGCCGTGACGCCGTGTCAATGGAGATTGCATGTACCTGTTTGAGTTCCTCGACGGTGGCGTGCTCGACCTGGCCTGGTGGCAGGTCGTGCTCGCGACGCTGCTGATGACCCACGTCACGATCGCCGGCGTGACTATCTTCCTGCATCGGTCTCAGGCGCATCGCGGCCTGGATTTGCATCCGCTCCCCAGTCACTTCTTCCGGGTGTGGCTTTGGCTTACCACCGGCATGCAGACCAAGGAGTGGGTGTCGATCCATCGTAAGCACCATGCGAAGTGCGAGACACCAGACGATCCGCACAGCCCGCAGACCCGCGGGCTGAAGAAGGTCCTGTGGGAGGGTGCAGAGCTGTACAAGGCGGAGGCGGATAACAAGGAAACCCTCGCCAAGTATGGCCATGGCACGCCGAACGACTGGCTTGAGCGCAATCTGTATTCGCGTTTCACGTGGCACGGCTGCGGCATCATGGTCGGCCTCGACCTCGTCCTGTTCGGCTGGTCCGGGCTGGCAGTGTGGGGCGTGCAGATGATGTGGATTCCGTTCTTCGCGGCTGGCGTGATCAATGGCATCGGACACTTCTGGGGTTACCGCAATTTCGATTCAGCAGACGCCAGCACCAACATCTCCCCCTGGGGCATCCTCATCGGCGGGGAAGAACTGCATAACAACCACCATACGTTCCCGACGTCGGCCAAGCTGTCGGCCAAGTGGTACGAGTTCGACATCGGCTGGATGTACATTCGTCTGATGGAGATGGTCGGGCTGGCCAAGGTGCTGCGCGTGGCGCCCGTACCCAAGAAGCTCGGTACCCCCAAGCAACGCGTCGATGGCGAAACGCTGCAGGCGGTGATCGCGTACCGCTATGACTTGCTCGCCCGCTACTCGCGCGACCTGCGACGCGCCTACTCAGAGGAACTGGCAAAGATGCGCCTTTCGACGGACGACCAGCAACGGTTTGCCGCCCTGCGCCGTTGGCTTCGAAAAGGCGACGTGTCCATGCTGCCGGCAGCCCAGCAGCAGACATTTCGTGACGTCCTGACGCAGAGTCGCATGCTCAGTACCATGGTCGAGATGCGTACGGAACTCCTCGCTACCTGGGACCGGACAGGCGTTTCGCGTGAACAAATGCTGGAACATCTGCAGGACTGGATCGCCCGCGCTGAAGCGAGCGGCATTGCGGCGCTGCAAAATGCAGCGCTGCGCATTCGCAGTTACGCGCCGACTACGCATTCACACGGGACGGCGTGAGTTCAACGCGCTGCGGACAAAAAAAAGCCCGGCATCGCCGGGCTTTTTTCTTGAGTCAGGGACACAAGCTACTTGAGCTTGATCTCCTTGTACTCAACGTGCTTACGAGCGACGGGGTCGAACTTCATGAAGGCCAGCTTGTCGGGCGTGGTCTTCTTGTTCTTCGTCGTCGTGTAGAAATGGCCGGTGCCGGCCGTTGATTCAAGCTTGATCTTTTCGCGCGCGCCCTTGGCCATGTTTTTGCTCCTTCAATAGCCGGTTCAGACTTCGCCGCGTGCGCGAAGGTCGGCCAGCACGACGTCAATGCCGTTCTTGTCGATCGTGCGCAGCGCCGCATTGCTGATGCGCAGGCGCACCCAGCGATTTTCACTCTCGACCCAGAAGCGCCGGTATTGCAGGTTGGGCAGGAAGCGGCGCTTCGTCTTGTTATTGGCGTGCGAGACGTTGTTGCCGACCATCGGCCCCTTGCCGGTGACTTGACACACACGTGCCATCGCATGACTCCTAATTCGTTGAATTCGCTGCGTTCCCATTGGAAACCGACCAAGACACCCGGCCGCCAGTAAACGCAAAGCCGCGGATTATAGGCAGAAAGCACCGTCTGGGCCAAGTCGCCCGCCGGTCCTGTTCCCTGGCTCAAGCCTAGAGCAGTCCGCGCTCTGCGAAAGACGTCACGCCCGACTGCGCCACGACCAGGTGATCGAGCACCCGAACGTCCACCAACTGCAGTGCGCTTTTGAGAGCCTGCGTCAGCATCTCGTCCGCCCGACTCGGTTCGGCGATGCCAGACGGGTGGTTGTGGGCAAAGACCACGGCGGCTGCATTGTTGGCCAGCGCTCGCTTGACGACTTCGCGGGGGTAGACACTCGTTTGGGTCAGGGTTCCGCGGAACAGTTCTTCTGAGGAGACCAGGCGATTCTGCGCATCGAGAAACAGCGCCATGAAGACCTCGTGCTGCAGAGGGCCGAGTCTCAGCCGCAGATAGTCACGAACCTTGTCCGGGGAGTTGAGCACCGTGTCGCGCTTGATCTCCTCGTGCAGCGCGCGCTTGGCCAGCTCGTGTACAGCCATGAGTTGGACGTACTTCGCCTGCCCCAGCCCCTTGATTTTCGCGAACTCATCGAGCGGAGCCGCGAACAGACCTGTGATGCTGCCAAACTCGCTCAGCAATTCTGTCGCCAGATCGAGCGCGGAGCGTCCGGTTACGCCCACGCGCAAGAATATCGCCAACAGTTCTGCGTCCGACAGGGCCGCAGCACCCTGGGCAAGAAGTCGTTCTCTCGGTCGTTCTGATTCGGGCCAGTCCTTGATCGCCATCGAGGGTCCCTTCGTTAGAATTCTCGCTTTGGTAAGGCACCCATGGCCCAGATCGGCCCGGACTCCCACGTCACGCTTCATTATCGACTCGCCGTCCTCGCCGACGATGAGGAGCGCGAGATCGTCAGCACGCTCGCGTTGAAGCCTGCCACGCTGCAGCTGGGCGCTGGCCAGCTGACGCCGGTGCTCGAAGAGCGGTTGCTCGGTTTGGCCGAGGGCGAGCGGCGCTGTTTCGATCTCGCAGCCGACGAAGCCTATGGACGGCGCCATCCGGATCTGGTTCAGACCTTGGCCCGCGCGACCTTTGATGCGAATGCCGATCCGCAATCAGAGTATGTGGCCGGCGATCTGGTCGAGTTTCGCGCTGCCGACGGGGGCCGTTTCTCGGGTGTGATCAAGTCGTTTGGCGAAGCGCAGGTCGTTGTCGATTTCAATCACCCACTTGCTGGCATGCCGTTGCGGTTTTCCGTGCAGGTGATCGGAGTTCTTTGATGGATATCCTGTTGGCCCAGCCGCGCGGATTCTGCGCGGGTGTTGATCGGGCGATCGAGATCGTGGAGCGTGCGCTCGCGCTGCACGGTGCGCCCATCTACGTGAAACACGAGATCGTCCATAACACTTACGTCGTGAGCGACCTGCGTGCGAAAGGTGCGGTGTTCGTCGAGCAGCTGTCCGATGTTCCGACGGGCAGCACGGTGATCTTCTCCGCACATGGGGTCTCCCGAGCGGTGCAGGACGAAGCAAAGGCACTCGGCTTGAATGTCTTTGATGCCACATGCCCGCTCGTGACCAAGGTCCACGTCGAAGTCGCGAAGATGCGCGCGCAAGGACTCGAGATCGTGATGGTCGGACACGCCGGCCACCCCGAAGTTGAAGGAACAATGGGCCAGGCCGATCAGGGCATGCACCTCGTGGAGACGGTCGATGACGTGGCGCGACTGAAGGTGCGCGATCCGGACCGCCTCGCGTTCGTGACGCAGACCACCCTGTCACTCGATGATGCGGCGGCCGTGGTGGCGGCACTCGAGGCTCGCTTTCCGTCGATCGAGGGACCAAAGAAGGCGGACATCTGCTACGCGACGCAGAACCGGCAGGATGCCGTCAAGTTCATGGCGCCACAGGTCGATCTTGTAATCGTGATCGGCAGCGAAACCAGTTCCAACTCCAATCGATTGCGCGAAGTCGCCGAGCGATTCGGCGTGCCGGCCTATCTGGTCGATACGGCGGCTGACCTCGATCCGTCGTGGCTGTCTGGTCGGGATCGCGTGGGCGTGACCGCGGGCGCATCGGCGCCCGAGTTGCTGGTTCAGCAGCTGCTCGACCGCCTCAAGTCGCTCGGCGCGCGCAGCGTACGCACGCTGAAGGGGGTAGAAGAGCACGTCGTGTTTCCACTGCCGCGTGGCCTGGGAAAGACGACGGCCGTGCAATGAGCGACGTCGATCGCGACCAACCAGGTGCATGCTTCTCGAGGCGCCGGGTAATGACGGGCATGCTGGGCGCTGCCGCGGCCGGACTCGCTGGCGAGACGTTCGCCCAGGTGGTGGAGGCAGGAGGGTTCCGGTTCGAGCCAACGGTACGGCTCGGTGGTGTCGACTTGCTGCTCAACGGCGTGGGCGTGCGTACGCGGCTATTCATTCCGGTTTACGTCGCAGCGCTGTATGTTCCCACCCGTAGCTCGGATGCTGAGATGCTGCTGTCTCAGCGCGGGCCTCGCAGGATGGCGCTGCGCTTCGTCCGTGATGTCGAGGCCGAGCTTTTCATGACGTCGCTCGATGCCGGGATGCGCAAGCACTACACCAACCAGCAGTTGGACGCCTGGAAGGACCAGTGGCAGACGCTATCAAAGGTGATCGGCACCATGGTGCAGGCCCGCCGTGCGGACCAAGTGACCTGGGATTACACGCCGGAAGACGGTGCGAGGGTCATGCAGAATTCGGTTGCGAGGGTTCCTTCGATGCGCGGTGAAGCGTTCTACAACGCCGTGTTGCGAGTCTGGCTCGGTGCCTACCCGGCCGACGAGGGATTGAAAAAGGGTGTGCTGGGTCTGTGAGGAAGCTTGGCAGTTCTCGACTGATTCTTGTTTCATTGATTCAATAACAACTGGGAGACACACCATGCAACGCATTCAGTTTCTGCGCCTGTTTTTGGCTGCCGCCTTCGCCGCGCTGGTGGGTGGCGCGGCCGCTCAGACAGTGGAACTCGAGGGAGTGAAGTTCGAACCGACGGCGCAGGTTGGCAACACTGCGCTCCAACTCAACGGCGTCGGTCTACGCAAGCGCGCGATCTTCAAGGTCTACGTGGCCGGGCTGTATGTCCCACAAAAGGCGACGTCGGCTTCCGCGCTGCTGGCGCAGAAAGGACCGCGCCGCATGGCGATCTCGATGTTGCGCAATGTCGACGCTGACTCCTTCAGCGGAGCGCTCAACGATGGATTGCGTGCCAATCTGACTGAGCAGCAACTGGCGGGCTTCAAGGCGCAGATCGATGCCTTGAACGCCAATTTGAAGGTGGTAGGCGAAACGAAGAAGGGCGACGTCATCCACTTCGAGTTCACTCCCGATGCCGGTACGCGCGTGGTGGTCAACGGCCAATCCAAGGGCACGGTGATTCCGGGAGACGACTTCTTTGCTGCCGTACTGCGCATCTGGATCGGCGACAAGCCCGTCGATGGCGATCTGAAAAAAGGCCTGGTTGGCGCCTGATCCGGCTAAGGGTGATGATCCGAGGGGCGATGCAGGCGATGCCGCGAGCGCCGCGCGCAGGCGTTCCACGGACCGGAGCAAGTGCGAGGCGAACGTCGGCGCAGCGCGCAGCGGGGCCGAGTGAATCGGCAAAGGCCAACTCGGATCCGCTGGTTGACGCTTTCATCGACAGTCTGTGGCTGGAAGACGGGCTCGCGCCCAACTCGCTTGCCGCCTATCGGCGCGATCTCGACGCGCTGTCCGGGACGTATCCCGGACGCTCGCTGATCGCATTGGGCGAAGCAGATCTGCAGGCTTATTTCTCGGCGCAGCATGACTTCTCTCGCGCATCGACGGCCAATCGACGCTTGGCGACCTTTCGACGTTTCTATCGATGGGCTCTGCGCGAAGCGCATATCGCGGCCGATCCGACGCTTCGGCTGGCTGCTTCGCGGCAGCCAGCGCGTTTTCCGATTGCTTTGAGCCAGGATCATGTCGAGGCTTTGCTTGCCGCTCCGGATACGGCGACGACCCTTGGATTGCGTGACCGCGCCATGGTCGAACTCCTGTACGCCACCGGATTGCGAGTGTCAGAACTGGTCAATCTGCGCATGATCGAGCTGTCGCTCAACGAAGGCCTGGTGCGTGTCATGGGGAAGGGGTCGAAGGAGCGCGTGGTGCCCATGGGAGAACAAGCGCGCGACTGGATGCAGAGTTACCTCACGGCGGGACGGCAGGCGGTGCTGGCGGGGCGCAGTTCGGACGCGGTTTTCGTGACTCAGCAGGGGTCGGCGATGTCACGGCAGATGTTTTGGAAGCTCATCAAGCGCTACGCACTGGTCGCCGGTATCACGGCGCCGCTGTCTCCGCATGGATTGCGCCATGCCTTTGCTACGCATCTGCTCAACCACGGCGCAGACTTGCGCGTCGTTCAGATGCTGCTTGGCCACGCCGACATTTCCACCACGCAGATCTACACCCATGTCGCACGTGAACGATTGAAGTCGCTGCACGCCCGACATCACCCGCGCGGTTGACAGCGATGGCGAAGACGCCCCACGTTTCGGAAACGCCGGCGACGCAATGGCTCAAGCGCCAAGGCGTGCCCTTCGGCGAGCATGTCTACGAGTACGTGGAACATGGTGGAACGGCCGTGTCGGCGGCCGCACTTGGGGTCGACGAGCACGCGGTGGTCAAGACCCTGGTGATGGCCGATGAGTCGAACAAGCCGCTCATCGTTCTCATGCACGGCGATCGCATCGTATCGACCAAGAACCTGGCGCGCCAGACGAGTCGCAAGCGCATCGAACCCTGTCCGCCGGAGATGGCTCAGCGCCATAGCGGCTACCAGGTGGGCGGCACCTCACCCTTCGGCACGCGCAAGTCCATGCCGGTCTTCGTTGAGCGTACTGTCCTGGCGTTGCCGCGGATCTACATCAACGGCGGTCGCCGAGGCTATCTCGTGAGTGTCGACCCCATCGTGCTGACCGAGAGCCTGCGGGCGGTGCCGGTCGACTGCGCCCTGGAAGACTGAAAGCTCCTATCTATGGACACCGCCTACGTCGTCTTTGCCCTCGCGGCTGGCTACCTGCTGGGATCGATCTCGTTCGCCGTCGTCATCAGTCGACTCTTCGGGCTCGCCGATCCGCGGAGCTATGGTTCAGGCAACCCGGGCGCGACTAACGTGCTGCGCAGTGGCAGCAAGCCGGCGGCGGTCCTGACGCTGCTGGGCGACGCGATCAAGGGTGTGATTGCCGTTTGGCTCGTCTGGCGGTTCGGCCCGAGCTTCGGGCTCGGTGAGGCGACGGCGGCCTGGGCCGGTGCGGCGGCGTTCGTCGGTCATCTGTTCCCGGTGTTCTTCCGCTTTCAGGGTGGCAAGGGCGTCGCCACGTTCATCGGCGTGGTGCTGATCGTCAATCCTTGGCTCGGCCTGGCGACCTGCGTGCTTTGGCTCCTGGTGGCATTCTTCTTCCGCTATTCGTCGGCGGCGTCGATCGTCGCTGCCATTGCTGCGCCCTTCATCCAGGCGTTTATCTGGGGATTCAATGCCACTCTTGGAGCGATTGCTTTGATGGCCCTGCTTTTGGTGTTTCGCCACCAGCAGAACATCGCCAACTTGTTGAACGGCAAAGAGCGCAAGATCGGCGCAAAGTCAGCCGCCGCACGCCATTGAGGCGAGCGATCCCCCGCTCATTCAGTCCGACCAGCGTCGGTCAGGCTCCAGCGGGGGCGCACGGCAAACGACGACGTTGCCGCAGCGCTCTTCTCGATGCGGGCGAGACCAGCGCGAGCGATCATGGCGCCGTTGTCCGTGCAGAGCGCCATTGGGGGAAAGAAGAGTTCCACGTCATGGCGCCGGGCCATGTCGGTCAGCCTCTCACGCAACTGGCGGTTCGCGCCGACGCCGCCGGCCACGACCAATCGCCGCAGTCCCGTGCTGGCGAGTGCCGCGAACGACTTCGCGGCGACGACATCCACCAGTGCCTGCACGAAGCCCAGCGCGATATCTGCCTTGGCCTGCTCGCAGGTGTTGTCGATGCGGCGCACGGCGGTCAGCACAGCGGTCTTCAGCCCGCTGAAGCTGAAATTCAGGTCCTTGCTGTGCAAGAGCGGGCGCGGCAGGGTGACCGCGCCGGCTGTTCCAAAGTCGGCCAAGCGGGAGACCGCCGGTCCGCCGGGATAGCCGAGGCCAAGCAACTGCGCCGTCTTGTCGAAGGCTTCGCCCGCCGCGTCGTCCAGCGTTTCGCCCAGCAGGGCGTAGTCGCCCAGTCCGTCGACCCGCATCAGTTGGGTGTGGCCGCCGGAGACGAGCAAGGCCACGAACGGAAACGCCGGGGCTGGATCGGCGAGCAGCGGCGACAGCAAGTGACCTTCAAGGTGGTGGACGCCCACCACGGGCCTGTTGAGTGCCCAGCCCAGCGCGTATCCGATGCTGGCACCCACCAGCAGCGCGCCGGCCAGCCCCGGGCCGACTGTGACGGCGATCGCATCGATATCGCCCTTGGTCCGGTCGGCCTGGCGCAGGCACTCGTCGAGCAGCGGAAGTACACGACGAATGTGGTCGCGCGAGGCGAGTTCCGGAACCACGCCTCCATAGGCACGGTGCATGTCGACTTGCGAGTGAAGCGCGTGCGACAGCAACCCGGCCTCGCTGTCAAAGAGCGCAAGTCCCGTCTCATCGCAGGAGGTCTCGATTCCGAGAATCAGCATGGGGTGGGCGGTGGGTGAGGCACTGGCAAGGCAACCAGTTTAGGCGCCGCCCGATGCGGTTTGCGGCCGGCAGAGGGTGGCTTGCCGCGGACGCGCCAGGTCGACTACAATCCCGCGCTTTCCGCCGGCAGCTCGCTTTTTCGGCCCCCCACGAGCTGCATCGACTTAACAGGAGTTTAGGAATTTCATGCCCACCGTTCGCGTCAAGGAAAACGAGCCATTTGAAGTCGCCCTGCGGCGCTTCAAGCGCACCATCGAGAAAAGCGGTCTGCTGACCGAGTTGCGCGCGCGCGAGTTCTATGAAAAGCCTACGGCCGAACGCAAACGCAAGAAGTCCGCTGCGGTCAAGCGGCATTACAAGCGTCTGCGCAGTCAGATGCTGCCGAAGAAAATGTACTGACCGCTGCATTGCAAGCGGAGTTCCAAAGCGCGCCTCCCGGCGCGCTTTCGCTTTCTGGAGCGCCCATGTCATTAAAAGACCGGATCAACGAAGACATGAAATCGGCCATGCGCGCGAAGGATGCGCCTCGGCTCGGTGCGATTCGCTATCTCCAGGCATCGATCAAGCAGAAGGAAGTCGACGAGCGACTCGTTGCCGATGACACGGCGATCGTGGCCATCATCGAGAAGCTGATCAAGCAACGGCGCGATTCCATCACCCAGTTCGAGCAGGCAGGTCGGACGGATCTGGCCGACAAGGAGAAAGCAGAACTCCAGTTGCTTTCGTCCTATCTGCCGCAGCAACTGGATGAGGCCGAACTGATGGCGGCCGTGGATGCGGCAATTGCGCAAGCAGCGGCGGGCGACCGCAGCTCGGCGGCGATGGGCAAGGTCATGGCCGCGCTCAAGCCGCGCATCGCCGGACGCGCTGACCTCGGTCACGCGTCTGCCCTGGTCAAGCAAAGACTCGCCGGCTGATCCCCGCGCGAGCGCCTGCATGATCCCGCAGGGCTTCATTCAAGACCTGATCGCGCGCATCGACATCGTCGATGTCGTCGGACGTCACGTTCAGCTGAAGAAAGCCGGCCAGAACTTCCTTGGGCTGTGTCCGTTCCATGGCGAGAAGTCGCCATCGTTCACAGTCAGCCCATCCAAGCAGTTTTATCACTGCTTCGGCTGCGGTGCGCATGGCAGCGCCATCGGCTTCTTGATGGATCAGCGCGGGTTGTCTTATGTCGAGGCGATTCACGAACTGGCGCAGCAAGCCGGCCTCACGGTTCCGGAGGCCGTCCGCTCGGATAGCGAGCTTGCGCATCGAAGCCGCGGGCTCAGCGAGTTGCTCGGCAAGGCTGCGGAGTTCTATCGCCGTGAGCTCAAGACGAGCGAAGTGGCCATCGAGTATCTCAAGGGTCGAGGCGTGACTGGGCAGACCGCTGCGCGCTTCGCGCTCGGATTCGCGCCTGACACCTGGCAGCCGCTGAAGACAACGCTAGAAAGCTACGACGATCCCCGCCTGGCCGAGGCCGGACTCGTGATCGTCGGAGACGAAGGTAAGCGCTACGACCGCTTCCGCGGCCGGATCATGTTCCCGATCCGCAACCGCCGCGGCGCGGTGATCGGTTTTGGCGCGCGCATCCTCGGTGCGGGGGAACCGAAGTACCTGAATTCCCCCGAGACGCCGGTGTTTCACAAGGGACAGGAACTGTATGGCGTGTTCGAGGCCCAGGAGGCAGTTCGAACGCGCAAGCGGGCCATCGTCTGCGAGGGCTACATGGACGTCATCCAGCTCGCCCAAGCTGGTTTCGGCGAGTCGCTTGCGGCGCTCGGTACAGCGGTGACCGCCCAGCATGTGGCGATCCTCTTCCGCTTGACTGACCACGTGTACTTCGCGTTCGATGGCGACGCCGCCGGACGCAAGGCGGCGCGCCGTGCGCTGGAAGCGTGTCTCCCTGTGATTGCGGATTCCAAACGCGCCAGCTTTGTCCTGCTGCCCCAGGGAGAAGACCCGGACAGTCTGATCAGGGCGCATGGCGCCGGCGCCTTCGAGGACGAACTCAGCCGGGCGCTGCCCCTGTCGCGCTGGTTTGTGCGCACGCTGGGCGAAGGGCGCAACCTGGATGAGGCAGAAGATCGGGCGGCGATGCTGGCCGAGGCGCAGCCGCTGCTCGAATCGATGCCCGCCGGGGCACTTCGGTTGCAGCTTGCGCGTGAATTGGCAGACGCTGCACGAACGGCGATGGAGGACATCGAGACCCTCTTTGGCCTCAAGAAGTGGCGGCGCCTTCCGTCGCAGAGGCAGGACTCCCGCAGCCGGGATCGAGCCCCCCGCGATGCAGGCGATTTGAAGGCACACATCTTGCGGCGGCTCATTTCGTTTCCGGAACTCGCCCGGGAGTTCAATGCCCAGATCGCCGATGAGTCATTGGAAAGTACGGAGGTGATTGACCGCCAAATTGCTGAAGTGTGGCGCGCGTCCACCGGCGGCGCCGGCACCTCGAGCGGTGCATTGGTCGAAGCGCTGGCCGACAGCGAGTTTGCCGAGGTCTACCGCGAACTTGCGGCCCGGGACATGGCCATGGCCGATGACCCCGCGGCGGCGCGGGAGGACTTGGTGGAGGGGTTCACGAAGCTCGAACTGCGCAGGTTGGAGGCGGAGCTTGGCCGGCTCATGCAACTGGAGTTGAACGAGGAAGTGAAATCGCGCATTCGAGAACTGTCGGAACGGCGAGTTCGCTTGAAGCTGCCGCGGAGCGATGCGGATGGACGGGCAAGTCACTGAATGGACTGGCCTTTTGTCATTCCGCTGCTAGAATGCACGGCTTGCTGAAAAAAGTACCTGATTGGGTGCTCAGCACAGGCTGCCGGTCGGCGACTCGTAGATCCGAGCGCATCCAACGACGAGGCAGCATCGGCGCCGCGGGGCCACTCGTTGACGATGGCAAGACACCGCAAGAAAGGCGCTTCTGACGGTAGTACGCCCAAGCATTGCAGTCGACTTGCGCAAGTGTGGTCAGCTTGATCGAGTGTTCCAACGTTAACGTGCGGCCGCCATGCGGGCCAGTTGCCGTTCTCGTCGCGCTTGTTCCGGGCTGGCAGGCTGACGCGATTTTCTGCTGTCTTGATCGAGCGGCACCCACCGGTTGTCCGGCAGCGCTTAGCCCCCAAGTCACTGGGTGAGTGGGCGATAAGCCCGATGTCCCGTTGGGTAAGGAAGCGCTGAGCGAGCCGGTAGAACCGGCGACAAAGTGAGCACTCCAATTAACTGAAGCCACCGGCGCTCTGGCCGGCACGGCGAGTAGCCCGAAGCGGGCGTAAGGCAGGCACAAGCATGGTGACGAAGAAGGTTGCAGCGGTAAAGAAGGCGACAACCGGCGCGACCAAGGCCAAGGCGGCGAGCGACAAACTGAAGACGGTCGCCAAGGGTGCCAAGGCGAGCCCGGTAGAGAAAAAGGGTTCCGCGCCCAAACCCGCCGTGAAGGATGTGGTGGTGGTCAAGCCCGCCGCGGTGCGCAAGGTGGTTGCGTCGGCTGCACCCGCGCGACTCGCGCCGCCCGCCGTCGCCAAGGGCAAGCCCGGTCGCAAGCCCAAGGCGCAGACCGAGGAGGCGATGGCAAGTGATGGCGCTGACGCCGTGCCCGAGGCCAGTGACGACAGCGTCGACCCCAGTGTTCAGGTGGTGGAGAAGCTCTCCACCAAGAAGAGCGCAAAGGACCGTCGCGCCAAGGAAAAGGCGCTGAAAGAGGCGCTCGAGCGCAGCTACCACGGCACCGAGGAAGACCTCGAAGCACGGCGCAACAAGCTGAAGGCGCTCATCAAGCTGGGCAAGGAACGCGGCTTCTTGACCTACGCCGAGATCAACGATCACCTGCCCGAGAGTCTGGTCGATGCCGAGGCGATCGATCAGGTGGTGAGCACCTTCGGCGACATGGGGATCCAGATCTTCGATCAGGCTCCCGATGCCGAAACGCTGCTGATGAATCCGAATGCGCCGGCGGCCACGACCGACGATGACGCAGAGGAAGAAGCTGAAGCAGCGCTGTCCACGGTGGATGCCGAGTTTGGCCGCACCACGGATCCGGTGCGCATGTACATGCGCGAGATGGGTTCGGTGGAATTGCTCACCCGCGAGGGCGAGATCGAGATCGCCAAACGGATCGAAGACGGTCTCAAGCACATGGTGATGGCGATCTCAGCGTGCCCGACCACCATCGCCGAAATCCTTGTCCACGGCGACAAGATTCGCAGTGCCGAATTTTCGATCGACGAGGTGGTCGACGGCCTGGTCGACGACTCGGAGCCGGCGCCTGCCAAGGCGTCCGTGCGCGACGCCGACGAAGACGAGGACGCCGAGGAGGAGAACACCGACATCGGCGCCTCCGGCATGACCGCCGCGCAGCTCGACGAGCTCAAGGCGACCGCGCTGGAGAAGTTCGACCACGTACGCAAGTTGTTCGACAAGATGTATGTCGCCTTCCAGAAGGAAGGTTACAAGTCGCCCGCCTACGTCAAGTCGCAGCAGAAGATCCTTGATGAGCTGATGAGCCTGCGCTTCACCGCCAAGATGGTTGAGCGGCTGTGCGACTCCTTGCGCGCGCAGGTCGAGGAAGTGCGCAGCATGGAAAAGCAGATCTACGAGATCATGGTGAACAAGTGCGGCATGGCGCGTCCGCACTTCCTCAAGCACTTCCCCGGCAACGAGACCAATCAGCGCTGGGCTTCGCGCGAGGCCGAGGGCGGCCACCCGTATTCGGAAGTGCTGATCCGCAACCTGCCCGCCGTGCACGAGTTGCAGGGCAAGCTGTCCGACCTGCAGAAGCGCGTCGTGCTGCCGCTAAAAGACCTGCGCGAGGTCTACAAGCAGATGGCCACCGGCGAGGCGAAGGCGCGCAAGGCCAAGCGCGAGATGACCGAGGCCAATTTGCGCTTGGTGATTTCTATCGCCAAGAAGTACACCAACCGCGGCCTGCAGTTCCTCGACCTGATCCAGGAGGGGAACATCGGCCTGATGAAGGCGGTCGACAAGTTCGAATACCGCCGCGGCTACAAGTTCTCGACCTACGCCACGTGGTGGATCCGCCAGGCCATCACGCGTTCGATCGCCGATCAGGCGCGCACCATCCGCATCCCGGTCCACATGATCGAGACGATCAACAAGATGAACCGGATCAGCCGCCAGATCCTGCAGGAGACCGGCAGCGAGCCCGATCCCGCCACGCTCGCGGTCAAAATGGAGATGCCGGAAGACAAGATCCGCAAGATCTTGAAGATCGCGAAAGAACCAATCAGCATGGAGTCGCCGATCGGAGACGACGACGACTCGCACCTGGGCGACTTCATCGAAGACACCACCACGGTGGCCCCGGTGGATGCCGCGCAGTACAACTCGCTGTCGGGTGTGACCAAGGAAGTGCTGGATTCACTCACGCCGCGCGAGGCCAAGGTGCTGCGGATGCGCTTCGGCATCGAGATGTCCACCGACCACACGCTTGAGGAAGTGGGCAAGCAGTTCGACGTCACCCGCGAGCGGATCCGCCAGATCGAAGCCAAGGCGCTGCGCAAGCTGCGACACCCGAGCCGTTCCGACAAGTTGAAGAGCTTTCTCGAATGAGGTCAAACAACCGAGCCGGAACCCCGGCCATGATGCGGCCTGCGCCGCGACCGCTGTAACCCGACAGGGCCGCGCCGACAGGTTGCGGCCCTGTGTCGTTTCAGGCCGGGCCGTTAGCTCAGTTGGTCAGAGCAGAGGACTCATAATCCTTTGGTCGTTGGTTCAAGTCCAACACGGCCCACCAATATCAACTCCGAACAGAACCTAGAAGCACCCATTGTCCGACTACACCGATTTCGACCACTTTGGCCTTGACCAGCGCATCGTCGATGCCGTCAAGGAAATGGGCTACACGACGCCCACGCCGATCCAGTCCAAGGCGATTCCCATCGTCATGCAGGGCAAGGACGTGATGGGCGCGGCCCAGACCGGCACCGGAAAGACGGCGGGCTTCGCGCTGCCGATCATCCAGCGCCTGTTGCCGCACGCCAATACCAGCATGTCGCCGGCACGGCACGCGGTGCGAGCATTGGTGCTTGCGCCGACGCGAGAACTGGCCGATCAGGTGGCCGAGAACGTCAAGAAGTACATCGCCAAGACACCGCTGAAATGTGCAACGGTGTACGGCGGCGTGGACATGGATCCGCAGACGCAGGCGCTGCGTGCAGGCGTGGAGATCATCGTGGCAACGCCGGGCCGGTTGCTCGATCACCTGCAGATGAAGAACACCTCGCTGTCGCAAGTGCAGATGGTGGTGCTCGACGAAGCGGACCGCATGCTCGACATGGGCTTTTTGCCCGATATCTCGCGCATCCTGAACCTGCTGCCGAAGGAACGGCAGAGCCTGATGTTCTCGGCCACGTTCTCCGAGGAAATCAAGCGGCTCGCGGCCAACTTCCTGCGCGATCCGCAACTGCTCGAAGTGGCCCGCCGCAATGCCACCGCCGAGTTGATTCGGCAGGATGTCATCAAGCTGCACGATTCCGAGAAGACCGATGCGCTGCTCACGCTGCTGAAATCGGGCGGTCACGACGGCGGTCCGATCAAGCAGGTGCTGGTATTCGTCAACGCCAAGATCGAGTGCCGCCGGCTTGCGCGCCAGTTGCAGAAGGCAGGCGTGAATGCCGACGCGATCCATGGCGACAAGACGCAAGACGAGCGCATGAAGGCGCTCGACGGCTTCAAGAAGGGCGAGATCGAGGTGCTGGTGGCCACCGATGTGGCGGCGCGCGGACTCGACATTGTCGATCTGCCGTTCGTCATCAACTACGACGTCCCGTTCAACGCCGAAGATTATGTCCATCGCATTGGCCGCACCGGTCGTGCCGGCGCAACCGGTGTGGCGATCATGCTGATGACTGGAGCCGATGAGCGCGGCGTGCAAGCGATCGAGCGGCTGATCAAGCAGCAGTTCACTCCGACAACACTGGAGATGGAGCGCAGCGGGCGTGTTGATCGAGCAGACCGGCCTGCGGAGCGCGGGCGCGGCGACCGAGGCGGGCGTGACCGGGGCGATCGCGCTGAGCGTCCGCCGCGAGGCGAACGTACCGAGCGCGACGCCGGGCGCTCCTATCAGCCTGCTGCGCAACCTGTCGACGACTTCTTCTCGAAGCCGTACCAACCGAACGACGCGGCCGTCAAGGCGGAGAACGAAGCTGCCGCGTCCAACGCCGCGGCGACATCGAAGGCGGAACCGCGCAGCCGAGTCGCTGCGCTGTTGGGCGGCTCGAAGCGTTGATCAGCGTTTCGCCGTTCTGCAAGCTCATGGGGCCGCGCCAAGCGGCCCTTGTTACAACTGCGCTGCGGCGTTCTGGAGCGATGGCCAGACGCGGCGGCCCGTCTCAATCGGCGCTTTTGTCCAACGCCTGGTCGAGATCCCACAGGATGTCGTCGATCGACTCGATGCCGATTGACAGCCGCACCATCTCGGGCAGCACGCCGGCGGCATGCTGCTCGTCCTCGGACAACTGCCGGTGCGTGGTGGATGCCGGGTGGATCACCAGCGACTTGGCGTCGCCGATGTTGGCCAGGTGCGACAGGAACTGCAGCGCATCGATGAAGCGCTCGCCGGCAGCGGCGCCGCCGGCGATGCCGAAGGTCATCACGCTGGATGCGCCGGGCGTGCCATCGATCGGCTTCAGGTACTTCTTTGCCAGTGCGTAGTAGGGGCTCGATTCGAGTCCAGGCCAGTTGACCCACTGCACGCGCGGATGGGCGGACAGGAATTGCGCCACGCGGCGCGCGTTCTGCACGTGTCGGTCCATGCGGACGTGCAGCGTCTCCAGTCCCTGCAGCAGCATCCAGGCGCTCATCGGCGCGAGCGAGGCACCATGCACGCGCAGCACTTCCATGCGCGCCTTCATCGTGAAGGCGAAGTCGCCGAAGGTCTCCCAGAACTTGACGCCGTGATAGCCCTTGGATGGCAGCACCATGTCGGGGAACTTGCCGTTGCCCCAATCGAACTTGCCGCGCTCGACCAGAACACCGCCGATCGTGGTGCCGTGGCCGCCCATGTACTTGGTGGCCGAGTGCACCACGATGTCGGCGCCCCAGTCGAACGGCCGGCACAGGTAGGGTGAGGCCATGGTGTTGTCGATCATCAGCGGCAGCTGCGCGTCGTGCGCAATGTTCGCCACCTGCTCGATGTCGAGCACGTTGATTTTCGGATTGCCGAGCGTCTCGCCATAGACGAGCCGCGTGTTCGGCTGGATCGCGCGCCGAAAGTTCTCCACGTTGTCGGGGTCGACGAAGGTGGTGGTGATACCCATTTTCGGCAGCGTCACGGCGAACTGCGAGTAGGTGCCGCCATAGAGCAGAGATGACGCCACGATGTGGTCGCCCGGCTGCAGGATCGTCAGGATCGCCGTCAGCTGCGCGGCCATGCCGCTGGCGGTGGCCAGCGCGGCGCGGCCATCTTCAAGTGCGGCAACGCGTTCCTCGAACACCGCCACCGTCGGGTTGGAAATACGCGAGTAGACGTTGCCGAAGGTCTGCAGGTTGAACAGGCTCGCAGCATGGTCGGCCGAGTCGAACACGTAGCTCGTGGTCTGGTAGATCGGTTGCGCACGACTGCCGGTGACCGGATCGGGCAACTGGCCGGCGTGCAGGCAGAGGGTCTCAATGCCGAAGTGGCGGTCGCTCATGGTGTGTCTCGGTGCCTTCGATGGTTGGGCTGCGCAGCGCGGCTTCGCCTCAGGACAAGCGGCCGCCCGCCCGCGGCTAGTACGGCAGCTGGCGCGGCCGTTTGCTGGAAATGATGCGGGTGTTGACGCCCGCCCAGTTCAGGCCGCCGAACAGCCGGCCATGTTCGATCTTCACGCATCGATCCATCACAACATCAATGCCGGCGGCGCGGGCGCGATCGCGCGCGGCGTCGTTCACCACGCCCAGTTGCAGCCACAGACAGCGCGCGCCGATGACGATCGCCTGATCGGCCAAGGGTCCGATGTCCTCGCTCTTGCGGAAGCAGTCGACCATGTCGATCCGTCCGGTGGCAGCGGCGCTCGCCAGGTCGGGATGACAGGCCTGCCCCAGCACTTCGCGGTACTTGGGGTTCACCGGAATCATCGTGTAGCCGTGCTCGAGCAGGTACTTGCCGACGAAGTAGCTCGGCCGGTGCCACTCGGCCGAGATGCCGACCACGGCGATGCGCCGGCAGTCGTGCAGGATGCGTCGCAGCGTGTTGATGTCGGTGTCATCGGCCATCGTCAACTTGTCCGGAAGGGGTTGCACAGATTGTAGGGAGGCACTGCAGACGCAGTGCCAACGTTTGTTCGCGGCTCAGTCGTGCCAGCGCTGTGACCACAATTGTGTTGCCTGGCGCAGGAACGTGGCGCGGTCGTCAGCCCCGAGTCGCGTGAAGCCCAGGTGCTGCCAGGCGCGCTCCAACTCGCGCAGCGGGTCGGCTGTATCGATCGCGGTGGCGCCGGTCTGCTTGGAGAGTTTCTCTCCGTGCGCGTTGACCACGACCGGCAGATGAAGGTAGCGCGGCGTCGGCAGCCCCAATGCCTGCTGCAGCCAGATCTGCCGCGGTGTGTTGTCAAGCAGATCCGCCCCGCGCACGACATCGGTGATGCCTTGCGCGGCATCGTCCACCACGACCGCGAGCTGGTACGCCCACAAACCGTCGGCCCGCCGCAGCACGACATCGCCGACCTCGCGCGCCAGATGCTGCGAGACCGATCCGGCGGCTCGATCGTCGAACGTCACCGCATCGGCGGGCGGATCCGGCACGCGCAGGCGCACGGAGCGCGGCTCACGTCTGCCAGTCCCGGCGCGACAGGTGCCGGCGTACACGCCGGATGGCAGGCCGGCGGCTGCCGCGGCGTCGTCCGCCTCCGTGCGCGAGCAGGCGCAGCCATAGGCCCTGCATGCTGCGGTCAACTGTGCGAGCGCCGCCTCGTAGGCGGCGTCGCGGTCGTGCTGCCACAGCACCGGCTCATCGCTGTGCAGGCCAAACGTCGCGAGGTTTGCAATGATCCCGGTGGCAGCTCCCGGGACCTCGCGCGGTGGATCGATGTCCTCGATGCGCAGCAGCCAGGTGCCCCGGTGCGCACGCGCATCCAGCCAGCTGCCCAGTGCCGCGACCAGGGACCCCAGATGCAGCGGTCCGGTGGGCGACGGGGCGAAGCGGCCGCGATAGGAACGAGACGAGGCGGTCATCTCAAGTCCGAACGTTTGTGCTGTCGTCGTTGCATGCGAACCACGCACAATGGCGTCGATGTGCCGCGCTGAACGACCGTTGCGCGGCCTTTCACGGCCGTCTGCCCCCTTGAGTCGGCCGGGTCATCCATAAGTCGTAACTCATTTGATTGCTGGCCTACGTGTCGCCGCGTACGATCCATACCATAAAGACGCCATTAACGACGTTCCTTCCGGAACGGGTGCGGCGCCGGGACCGCTCCGCTTGTAGTCAGGAGGGAAATTGAGAACCGCCATACGCGGCGAGCCACATTCGTTTGGCGGCGCATCGACCTCGCCGGTCGATGGGACCCCTGACCTGCGCGCCGCGTTCGCGCTCGAGCGGCGCATCACGCCCGCCCTGTTCCTGCTTGCTGTTTTTGCTGCGCTCACGGCAACCCGGGTGACCGCCGCCGTCGCCCTGGTCTGGCTGGTGGCCGTCGTGTTCAACGCCGCCGTCCGTTTCATGCTGGCGACCAACCACGAGCATGACCGCATGCCGGTGACGCCGGTGCAGACGGCCGCTCGCCTGTATGCGCTGTCCTGGGCGGGCGACTTGCTGCTGTGGGCGCTTTGGCTGGGCTGGCTGTGCACGCCGACGCAGGTGACACAGGGCGCGCTTGGGTACGCCGGCGCAGGCGTTGTGTTGCTGGCAGCCCTCACGCTGGGGCGTTGGCCGGGCATGTGGAATCCCTGGGTGACGGGTTGGGTCGGACTGTACGTGTGGCTGCTGGTGCGTGCCGACACCGGCATGACGCCGTTTACCTTGGCGTTCCCGCTCTGGCTCGCCGCCATGTGGTGGCTGGGCCGTGCTCAGCACAGCGCCCCGGCGCCGGTGCAGGACACGCGCGGGCGTGCCGGCTGGATCGCCGCGGTGCAGGCGATGCCGGCGCCGATTCTGGTCCTGCGCCGCGGCAAGCTGATCGACGTGAACAACGCCGCGGCCAAGTTCCTCGGCCACTCGCCGCAGGGCCTGGCCGGCCAGCGGGTCGAGCACTGCCTGCGAGCCGACCCTGCCTTTGCGCTCGACCCGATGGTCGGTGACAAGTCATCGCGCAACGTGCGCATCACGCCATTGGTGAACGAAGGAGGGCAGCCGCCCACCTGGCCGGGACGGGTGCGGGTGCTCAACCCGGGCCGGCTCGACTCCGCGGTGGTGGTGGCTTTGGCGCCGCCGGCCGGTGCCGCCGACTCGTTTGCCGAGGATGCGCGCCGCCTGATCCGCTGGTTCGGCGATCACGCCGGGCAGCCCTGGTACCGCGACGAGACCGGGCGCGTCGTGTTGCCGCCGCAGTTCGACTCGTCGATGCCCGTCGATGCCGGCAGCTATGTCTTTCCGTTGGCGCCCTGGATCGCCGCGGACGAACGCGAGCGGGTCGACAGCGATTACCGCAACGCCGTCAAGCACGGTCGGATCTTTGATCGTGCTGCCCACCTGATTGACCGCAACGGACGTGCGCGCCGCGTGCGGTTGGTCTGCCTGACGCGCATGCCGGCGGCCGACGACGTGCCGGCGCGCCCGCCGGTGATCGGCATGCTGGCCCCGCTTCCCTATGGCGCGGACCAGCATCACACCGCTGCGCTGGGAGAGTGGGTGCAGGCGTTGCCGGTGCTGGTCTGGTGGGTCGATGCCGCCGGCCTGGTCGAGCGGGTCCATGGGCGCGACACCTGGCGCTGGGGCATGCGGTTCGACGAGCAGGCTACCGGCGTGCGCTGGTCGGAGGCCTTCGAGTTCGATCCGGCCGATCGGGCCGCGATGCTGTCCGGCCTGCAGGGCGCGCTGTCGGGTCGATCCAGTTTCGATGTGCTCAACGTGCGCACCACCACCCGCGGTGCCAAGCTTGCGGTGCGCAGTTACATGGTGCCGTTTGCCGGCGCCGACGGGCAGCCCGGGGTGCTGGTGACCGATACGGTGGCGTCACCCAAGCAACTGTCGGAGATCGATCGCCTGCGCCGTGCGCGCAATCACTACAAGGAGCTGGTCGAGGCCTCCACCAGCCTGATCTGGGCCTGCGATGCCGACTTCAATTTCACTTTCGTCAGCCGCCGTGCTGCGCGTGAAATGTATGGCTGCGATCGCCAGGAACTGTTGGGCCAGTCGCTGCTGTCGCTGCTCGGCGAGGGCGCCGAGAACGATGCCGCGCGCGAAGCGTTCGCCGGCCTGCGCGAGCGGCGGGCGCTGCGCAACGTGGAGATGGTGCAGCGGGCGCGCGATGGCCGACGCGTCATCGTCTCGGTCGACGCGGTGCCGTTGATCGGCAGCGATCGCGTCTTCGCCGGTGCGATCGGCATGAATGCCGACATGACGATGCTCAAGCAGCGCGAGCGCCGGCTGGTCGAAGCGCTGCGCATCGAGCGGACAGTGCTCGACGCAGCCGGCCAGGCCATCGCAGTGGTCAAGGATGGGCGCGTGGCACGTTGCAACGAGGCCTTCCTGCGCCTGCTGCAGGCCGAACCGGTGTCGCTGCAACGCACGCCGGTGGGCGACTTCTTCAGCAGCACCGAAGATTGGCCGGCGCTGATGAACGCGGCCGATGCGGGCCGCAGTGACGACCGCGCCGCCAGCCGCGAGGTACAGATCAAGCGCGGTGGCCGCACCGCGACTGCCGAATCGATGTGGTGCCAGATCACCGCGCGCTGGATCGCCGCCGGCGAGTACGTGCTGGTGCTGGCCGACATCGACCAGATCCGCAACCGCGAGGCGGAGGCGCTGCACCACGCGCATCACGACGACCTTACCGGCCTGCCCAATCGCCGCCTGCTGACGATGCGCGGCACAGCCACGCTGGCCGCCAGCGGCCTGCGCAACAGCGCCTGTGCCGTGTTCGCGATCGACCTGGACGGCTTCAAGGAGATCAACGACCTGTACGGTCACGAGCGCGGCGATCAGGTGCTGCGTGAGATCGCGCAGCGTCTGGGCAAGATGCTGCGGCCGCAGGACACGGTGGCGCGCCGCGGCGGCGACGAGTTCACGATGATGGTGCCCGATGTGCAGGGCCGCGCCGATGTGGAGCGGATCGCCGTGCGCCTGCTGCAGGCGATCGAGCAGCCGGTACCGGTGAGCGCCGACAAGCAGGCGCATCTGTCGGCCAGCGTCGGCGTCGCGCTGGCGCCCGACCATGGCCGCGATCTCGACCGCCTGCTGCAATTGGCTGACCTGGCGATGTACGAGGCCAAGCTCAAGGGCAAGAACCGCTATGCGTTCGCCCGCATGATCGGCGTCAGCACGAGCCCAGCAGCGCCGCGCGCGTCGCAGGCTTCCTGAGTTCGTCCAGCCACCAGGCGAGCGCCTTGCCGCGGTCGTCCGCACGCCAGGCGACCTGCGGCGTCGGGGCGTGCGCGCTGCCCTGGCGCACGCCCTGCGTGCTCTTGACCACCAGGTCGCCGCGTTCGATCGCCAGCTGCGCGAGCGCATACGGCACGAAGCCGACACCCAGCCCGGCGACCTGCGCCGCCAGCTTGGCTTCCATCGATGGCACCGCGAGCATGTCGGGCGCGCCGATCAGCCCGACGCCGCGCGCGGCCAGCTCGCGCGACGTGTCGTCCACCACGATCTGCCGATGGCGCCGCAGTTGCGCCAGCGGCAGCGGTGCCGGCACCGCCGCCAGCGGATGGGTGGCGGCCACTGCGAACACCAGCTCGACC
This sequence comes from Burkholderiaceae bacterium, assembly GCA_022843955.1. Lineage (GTDB taxonomy): Bacteria > Pseudomonadota > Gammaproteobacteria > Burkholderiales > Burkholderiaceae_F > JALHMQ01. Next base: position 7,546 of record JALHMQ010000018.1, on the reverse strand, counting down.
GGACCGAGTGGCATGGTGCGGTAGCCGCTGCCCAGGCGACTGGCGTCCGGCATATCGGTCGCCGCGCCGATCACGAGGTCGGCCCGGCCGGCGACCAGCGCGTCCCAGCTGCCGGTCAGCACTTCGCTGCTGATGCGGACCTGCGTCGGCGCCACGCCGCAGAAGCGGGCGAGCAGCGGCAGCAGGCGCTCGAACGGGATGATCGTGTCCAGAGCAATGCGCAGTTCGCGCTCCCAGCCTTCCGCCACGCGCTGCACCCGGCGCGCCAGGTCGGCGGTGGCGGCCAGCAGGTGACGGCCCTCGCGCAGCAGTTCTTCGCCGGCGGGCGTCAGGCGCGCCCGGTAGCCGCTGCGGTCGAACAGCAAAACATCCAGATCGTCTTCCAGCTTGCGCACCGCATACGTGACTGCAGAAGGCACGCGATCGAGCGCCGCCGCAGCGGCCGCGAAGCTGCCATTGCGAGCGATGGCGTCGACCAGTTGCAGGCTGTCGAGCGTCAACGGGAACGCCGTGTGCACGGGGGCCGGGGCCGGGTGCGCAGCAGAGCCGCTGTGCGGACGTGCCACGGCACGTTTCTTCGTTTTCATTGAATCAATTAGAACGAGTTCGTCAGTTTTCGCTCGATGACTTGCCTGGGCCTAGTCGTCATCATGCGACTTCTGCAACAGAAAGCGCAAGCAGCGTGCTGGTTCGAGACGTTCTTCAGGACTGCACTTCATCGATGAGAGGTTCGACACATGGTCACCGTACGTCGCAGCAATGAACGCGGTCTGGCCGACCACGGCTGGCTGCGCTCTTTTCACAGTTTTTCCTTTGCCGACTACCACGACCCGCGCTGGATGGGGTTCTCGGCGCTGCGCGTGATCAACGAGGACCGCGTGGCGCCGGGCGCCGGCTTTGGCACCCACGGCCACCGCGACATGGAGATCATCAGCTACGTCCTCGACGGCGAACTCGCACACAAGGACAGCATGGGCAACGGCTCGGTGATCCGACCGGGCGACGTGCAGCGGATGTCGGCCGGCACCGGCGTGCGCCATTCGGAGTTCAACCACGCCACCGACGCCACCACCCACTTCCTGCAGATCTGGATCGAGCCGACGCGCACCGGCATCGCACCGAGCTACGAGGAAAAGCACTTCGCCGCGCACGACAAGCGCGCACGCCTGCGGTTGGTCGCTTCGCCCGACGGCGCCGAGGGTTCGGTCACCGTGCACCAGGACGCTCGCCTGTACGTCGGCCTGTTCGACGCCGACGAGCAGGCCGACCACGTGTTTGCCTCGAATCGTCACGGCTACCTGCACGTTGCGCGGGGCGAAATCGTGGCCAACGGCACTCACCTGAGGGCGGGTGACGCGCTGCTCCTCCAAAACGAAGTCAACCTCACGCTGCGCGATGGCCGTGGCGCCGAAGTGCTGCTGTTCGATCTGCCCTGAACCCTGCTCACCCTCTTGAGAGTCACCGCATGAACACCGGTCTTCATTCGTTCGCCGCGCTGGTCGGGCGCATTCTGTTGGCGGCCATGTTCGTGCTGGCCGGCATCTCCAAGATCGGCGGATTCGACGGCACCGCGGCCTACATTGCGTCCAAGGGCTTGCCGCTGCCCATGGTGCTGGCGGCCGGTACCGTGCTGCTGGAGATCGCGGGTGGACTGGCGCTGATCGTCGGCTGGCAGGCGCGCTGGGCGGCGCTCGCACTGGCGGTGTTCACGGTCATCGCCAGCGTCATCTTCCATGCGTTCTGGGCCATGCCGGTGGAGCAGCAGAACATTCAGCAACTGATGTTCATGAAGAACATGGCCGTCACGGGTGGCTTGCTGATGGTGTTCGCGCTGGGCGCCGGGCGCTTCAGCGTGGATGAACTGCGCCGCTAGGCGCTTCGTCCCGGCGTCTCCAACGCGGGCCGGAAATGCAGCGGGCCGGCATGGCCGGCCCGATCGCTTGCGCTGGACTGTGCCCTGCGAGCTAAAGCAGCGACAGTTCCAGCTTGGGCTGCGTGTAGCCGCCGAGGGTGGTGGGGCCGATCGTGTTCTGTGCGCCGTGCGCCAGTTGCCAGTCGCGCTGCGTGAGGACGTACAGCGCCTGTGCGCGCGCGCGGCCGGTGGCCGGGTCCAGGCTGCCGGCGGGCACATGCGGCGCGAAGCCGGCGGCCTGCAGCACTTCTTCGAAATGGGTGTGGCCGGCGGGGCAGTCGGCGCGCAGTACGCGCGCATCGAGCACGTTCATCAGCAGGTCGGTGCCGGCGGCAATCACTTCGAGCGTCAGCGAGCTGGTGATGAACTCCGGGTGAATGAACCACTCGAGCGACCACACGCCATGCTTGGTGGCATCGTGCGGCGCGCGCGCCGAGATCCAGCCGACGAACTCCTGGGTCTGCTTGCGATGCGCCGCCATCATGTAGCGGGTGCCGCGCTGCCAGTCCGACTGCGCGGCATGCACGAGGTCGGCGACCTCGCGCTCGCTGCAGGCCATGGCACTGGACCAGCAGCTTTCGTATTCCGGGTAGAGCACGGCTTTCCAGATGCGCGGCACGTCGGACACGTCGACCTGGCGCAGCACGCACTGGTTGGAGAACCAGCGGAAGAAGCGAGGCAACTGCACGACGCGGCGTGCAGGCGAGGCGACGATGCGGCTGCGCGTATCCATGGTGATCACTTTGTTCCACTGCGAGGCGACGCCGGAGGGCATCGACAGTGGAAGTCTCGCGCAAAGACTCGCGCCCAAGCACTTGAATACAGGGGATTTCGGCCGCGTTTATCGGGCCGAATGTCGGCCGCCTTCCTACATGTCGCCTGGGGTCGACCCGGTGCGTCGACCCTAGGCCAGGACGCGTTTCAGGAAGGCGGCGATGTCTTCGATCTCCTCGCCGCACACGCTGTGCGGCATCGGATACTCGTGCCATTGCACTGCGTAGCCAAGCTGTTGCAGTTGCTCCCGGGCGGCGGTGCCGCGCGCTAGGGGCACCACCGGGTCGGAACTGCCGTGGGCGAGCAGGATCGGCACCGCTGCGCTGCCAGCCGCCCGCTCCGCCGCGAACAGCGGCGCCAGCGGCAGGTAGCACGACAGCGCAACCAGTCCGGCCAGCGGCTCGGCCTGGCGCAGACCGGTCTGCAGCGTGATCGCGCCGCCTTGCGAGAAGCCGGCAAGCACGATGCGCGCGCGTGGCATGCCGCGCGCCACTTCGCGGTCGATCAGCTGCTCGACCTGCGCCTGTGATCGGCGCAGCCCGGCTTCGTCCTCGCGGCGCACGAGATCGGTGCCCAGGATGTCGTACCAGGCCCGCATCACGTAGCCGTTGTTGATCGATACCGGGATCTGCGGTGCATGCGGGAACACATAGCGCGCGGCGGGTGCACCGAGCGCCTCCAGCTCCTTGACCACTGGCACGAAGTCGTAGCCGTCGGCGCCGAGGCCATGCAGCCAGATCACCGAGGCGCTCGGCTGGTCGCGGGTTTGCAGTTCGATGCAGTCGAGCATGGGGCGGGCCTTGCGCCGGTCAGGGTTGGGAACGAATCGCGGTTTTCGGGCGGAACGCCTTGACCACCGCGGTGTGGGTCTCGATGTACGGGCCCCCGATCAACTGGATGCAGTAGGGCACGGCAGCGAAGATGCCCGGCACCTGGGGCGAGCCTTCGGCGCCTTTGAGGCCCTCGAGCGTCTCCGCGATCGCTTTCGGCTGGCCCGGCAGGTTGAGGATCAGCGCCGCATGCTCGTCGGTCTCGCGCAGCACGCCGACCTGGCGTGACAGGATGGCCGTCGGCACGAACGCCAGGGAAATGCGCCGCATCTGCTCGCCAAACCCGGGCATCTCACGCGTGGCAACGGCGAGCGTGGCCTCGGGGGTGACGTCCCGTCGCGCCGGTCCGGTGCCGCCGGTGGTCAGCACCAGGTCGCAGCCGACCTCGTCGACCAGTTCCACCAAGGTGCGTTCGATCACGGCGCGCTCATCGGCGATCAGCCGTTCGTGCGCCTGCCAGGGCGTGGCGAGCGCCCGGCCAAGCCAGTCCTTCAACCCGGGCAGTCCCTGGTCGGTGTAGACGCCGGCGGAGGCGCGGTCGGAGACGGAGACCAGGCCGACGATCAGTTCATCGGGGTGACTGCGGCGGAGGCTCATGGGTTGGATGGGGCCGCGTGGGCGGCGTCGTCGCGCAAGGTGTCGTGCAGCAGGCGGTACAGCTCGCGTCCGTGGCGGGGCGCCAGTTGCTTGTCGCGTTCGCGACGGGCGCTGCGGATCAGCGCCCGCAGGGCCTGCACGTCGAAGCCGGGATGAGCCTGCAGCAGCTCGGTCAGCGCCGCATCATCATCGAGCAGACGTTCGCGCCAGCGCTCGCAACGGTGCATCAGCGCGACCGAGGCGCGCGAGTCGCCGGTGAGGTCGTCGAGCGCGCGCTCGATCGGCTCCGGCTCGACCTGCCGCATCAACTTGCCGATGAACTGGATCTGGCGCCGCCGGCCCTCGTGGGCGGTGATCTTTTGCGCGGCAACAATGGCCTCGCGCAGTCGCTCGGGCAGGTCGATCTGCTGCAGTTGCGCGGCGTTCAGGCCGACGAGTTTGGTGCCCAGCACCTGCAGCGCTGTCATCTCTTTCTTGCGCTGGGTCTTGCTCGGCCGCTCGTCGCCGCCTGCGGCAACATCATCATCTGTGGGTTCGGGATTCATCGCTGGCTATGATAGCGACCGCTCCCTTATGCCGTTGCGCACCTTGCCTGCGCGGCGCAACCGCTGCCCATGAACACTCCCTTCGCCTTCACCAAGGATCAGCTGCGTGAACTTGCGCATGCCGCGCTCGGCCACGCGCGCACGCTGGGCGCCAGCAATGCGCTGGCCGAGGTGAGCGAATCCACCGGCCTGTCGGTCAGCACCCGCAAGATGAAGGTCGAGACCATCGAGCACACGCGCGACAAGGGACTCGCGGTGTCGATCTACATCGGCCAGCGCCGCGGTCATGCGTCGACCTCGGACTTTTCCATGCAGGCGATCCGCGAGGTGGTCGACGCCGCCTACAACATCGCCCGCTTCACCGCGGAAGACGATGCCGCCGGGTTGCCCGACCCCGACACGCTTGAACGCGCCCCGCGCGACCTCGATCTGTTCCATCCATGGGACCTCAGCACCGACACCGCAATCGACCTGGCGCGCCGCGGCGAGCAGGCCGCCTTCGACGTCAGCCGCCAGATCGTCAATTCGGAGGGCGCCAACGTCTACACCTCGTCGGGCCACTTCGTGCTCGTCAACACGCTGGGCTTCGACGCCGGGTATGCCTACTCGCGCCACTCGGTGTCGGTGGCGCCGATCGCCCGCGATCGCCGCGGCATGCAGCGCGACGACTGGTACACCTCGTCGCGCCTGCACGGCGAACTGGCCTCGCCCGAAGACGTGGGCCGCTATGCGGCGCAGCGCGCACTGGCGCGCCTGTCGGCGCACAAGCTCGGCACCCGTACCTGCCCGGTGCTGTTTGAGGCGCCGCTGGCCACCGGACTGCTCGGCAACCTGGTGCAGGCGGCCAGCGGTGGCGCGCTCTATCGCAAGGCGTCCTTTCTGGTGGATTCACTGGGCAAACCCCTGTTTGCCCCACACATCAGCGTGCATGAGGCGCCACACGTGCCGCGGGCCGGCGGCTCCAGCCCGTTCGACGAGGAGGGCGTGCGCGGCATCGAGCGCGATGTTGTCTCAGAGGGCGTGCTCGAAGGCTATTTCCTGTCGACCTACTCGGCGCGCAAGCTCGGCATGAAGAGCACCGGCAACGCCGGCGGCTCCTACAACCTGACCCTGGATTCGAGCCTGCGTCGGCCGCAGGATGACTTCGCCGCCATGCTGCGCAAGCTGGGCACCGGCCTGCTGGTGACCGAACTGATCGGCCAGGGGGTCAACTACGTGACTGGCGACTACTCACGGGGCGCCGCTGGCTACTGGGTCGAGCAGGGCGAGATCCAGTTCCCGGTCGAGGAGATCACGATCGCTGGCAACCTGCGCGACATGTTCGGCAAGATCGCCGCGGTCGGCGCCGACACGGTGATCCGCGGCAGCAAGGTGTCGGGCTCGGTGCTGCTCGAGAACATGACGATCGGCGGCAGCTAAGGCGAGCGGTCTGTTGTAGGGCTAGCGACAAGTTGGGTTGGACCGCATTGCCGAGTTGGCTCAGACCACTACAATCGCCGCCCAGCGAACGCCGGGCAGGACCAAGGTGCAAGCGGTCGCTTACCCCGGGTCGTCATACCGACCGATAGGGCCGTCCGAAAAATTTTCAAGGAGACTCAATGCAACGCCGTTCCTTTATTGGGCGCGCGGCCGCGGGTGCCGTCGCCACTGCAGTCATCGCCGCCCCTGCGGTTACGCAAGCCCAGCAGGCCATCCGCTGGCGCCTCGCCTCCAGTTTTCCGAAGTCGCTCGACACCATTTACGGCGCCGCCGAGGTGTTCTCCAACCAGGTCCGTTTGATGACCGGCGGCCGGTTCCAGATCTCGGTGGCTGCGCCTGGCGAGATCGTGCCCGCGTTCGGTGTGGACGATGCCGTGCGCAATGGCACGGTAGAGATGTGCCATACCGCCCCGTACTACTTCGTCGGCAAGAACGAGGCCTTCGCTTTCGGCACCGCGGTCCCGTTCGGCCTGAACTCGCGCCAGATCCAGGGCTGGGTGATGGAAGGCAACGGCATGAAGCTGCTGCGCGAGTTCTACTCGAACTACAACTTCGTCAACTTCATCGGCGGCAACACCGGCTCGCAAATGGGAGGCTTCTGGCGGCGCGAGATCAAATCGCTGGCCGACCTGAAGGGCCAGAAGATGCGCATCGGCGGCTTCGGTGGTCGGGTGATGGAGCGTATCGGCCTGGTGCCGCAGATGATTCCGGGTGGCGAGATCTACACGGCGCTGGAGAAGGGCACGATCGATGCCGCGGAGTGGGTCGGCCCCTACGATGACGAAAAGCTGGGCCTCAACAAGGTGGCCCCAAACTACGCTTACCCGGGCTTCTGGGAAGGCGGCGCCAATCTCGAGTTCTGGATCAACCAAAAGGCATTCGAGGGACTGTCGGCCGACTACAAGGCCATCGTCGAGAGTGCGGCGATCCATGCGGCGCTCGAAATGCAGGCCCGTTACGATGCCCGCAACCCGGCCGCGCTGAAGAAGCTGGTCGCCGGTGGCACCCGCCTGTTCCGCTTCCCGAAGGACGTGATGGACGCGGCGTTCAAGGCTTCGCAAGACCTGTATGCGGAGATCGGCGCCAAGAACGCGGCGTTCAAGAAGATCCACGACGACTACATGGCATTCCGTCGTGACGCGAACCTGTGGTTCCGCTTCTCCGAGGCTTCGTTCGACGACTTCATGCAGCAGCAGAAGCTGTAGTCGGGCGCAACCGCGGCCAGCGGCCGCGGTCGGTGCGGAAGCAAAACGCCCCGCAGTCGCGGGGCGTTTTGCTTCGAGCGGCAGGAAGCCCCGATGGCCACCCAAATTCCCCCGGGTATGGCCACTTCAAACTCCCCCACCTGAATTGATCGGGAACAGGGGGTAAGCCGACGTCGTTGGCACCTGTTGGCGGGACGTAAACCC
>JALHMQ010000017.1:31469-107357 GCA_022843955.1 Burkholderiaceae bacterium | reverse complement strand
AAACGGGCGGCGATCACCTCTTCGCGCGCCGTATTGATGTTCACCGGCGTCGCCTGGTCGAGCACCACGATATACGGCGCCAGCTTGGCGGCATGCGCCGGATCGATCCCCGGCACGGCCAGCAGGTCATCGGGCAGCACCAGCGGGATCGGGCGCGGCTCGCGCGGCTGCGTGCTGCGCTCGGCGTCGGCGGCCGGTGCCGGCATCAACGCCGCCTGCATCTGTACCGCGATGAGATCGGCGATCGCCTCAGGCAGCCCCAGCAGGCTGCACAGCTTGCGCAGCGAGGTCCGCTCGAACTCGTCGATCTCGAAGTTGTCGGCGCGCACCAGGTTGCGCAAATTCAGGCGCGACTGCGCATCTTCGATCGCGCCGGACATGGTGGCGCGCGATGCCAGCGCTGAGGTCTCGCCAAGTTGGTCCAGGCGCGTCTCGGCCAGACCCTTGGCCCAGGGTTCGTCGAGGTTGTCGGTCTGGTTGCGCTGGTCGTCGCGCAAGATGGCGCGCGCCCAGTCGAGCGCGCCGCGCAGCAACAGCCGGCTTTGGGTGACGAGCTGCTGGTTCTCGATCGTGCGCAACAGCACGAACTGGTTCCAAAAGAGGCCCGACACGATCAGCGTGGCCAGCGTCGCGATGAAAAGTGCCATCAGCACCGCCGCACCGCGCTGGCGATGCGGGCGCGCGGGCGTGCTCGCGCCGCGTCCGACCGCTGTCGATCGTGGGGAGCCGTGGCAAGGTAGGGGATGCATCGTCAGCCCACCAGCAGCACGCGCTTGAAGCTGCGGCCGTCCGTGCGCTCGATCGTGATCTCGATGCCCTGCGGCACCTGCACCTGGGCACCGGGCGGTGCCACGGTCGGCGGTTCAGCGGCGCCTGCTACCAACGGATCGACCCAGGCGACGTCGCGCCACAGGCGGATGCGGATGGAAGCGACATCGCCGAGCAGGCGGGCGCTGGACAACTGCTCGGCTTCCGGCGCCTCGAAGGTGCGGCGCGGCGGCGATACCTGACGAATGAGAACGCCGTCACCGACCCGCCAGAACACCGTCTGCACCGACGTCGGGGCAACCACTGTGGTGGGTGCGATGCGCAGGATCTCCAGAACTGGCCCCTGCGAACTGGCGCGCACGCTGACCGGGCTGACGCGCAGGTTGAAGACAGCGGGCGTGGTGACCTGGGCCAGGTCGCGTTCGAGTTGGCCGAAGGTGGTGAGAATCGCGCGCACCTCGTTGCCTTCCGGCTCCAGGCGTTCGCGGATCGCCAACAGCGAATCGAGGCCACGCCAGGAGATCATCGAAACGATCGCCAGCACCGAAATGGCCACCAGCAGCTCAAGCAGCGTGAAGCCGCGCCGCGCGTTGCGACGAGACCAGCGATCGGCCGGGGTGGAGGCGGGCGTGCGCGTCATTGGGTGGTCGGCAGGACGGTCATGATCTCAGCGTACTGCCGGCGCGAGTCCTGATCGGCGCGCGACACCCGCAACTCGACCCGCCGGAAGAACGGATTGGGTGTGGAGCGGATGATCTGTTCGCAGGAAAAGGTGGTGCCGCCCTCGGCGCAGTCCGTGGTCGACTGTCCGACTTCCAGCCGCTGGCGCGCCAGGCGCAGCTCGATCAGGCGGTTCTCGGCGGCCAGCGTGGCGAGCAGGCGGTAGCGCGTGTCCTCCGCCGTGGCGATCAGCGTCATTGCGCCGCGCATTGCGGCGGCCAGCGCCACGCCGATGATCACCAGCGCCACCAGCACCTCGAGGAGGGTGAACCCCCGTGGGCGCGGCGGCTGGCCGGCGCGGCGGTTAACGGACGGCGACATTGCTGCGCCCGGTCTCGTCGAACGCCACGCTGGCGGCGGCGATGTCGTTGGTCAGTTCCAGGCGCCAGCGCGGCTGCACCCATTCGCGCACGATCGGCACCCGCACGGGCGGCGCGCCGAGTCCGAGCACGACTTGCGATGCGGTGGTGTCATTGGCGGCCTCGTAGACCGCCAGGCGCCCGAGCGGTCGTTCCCAGGTGCGCTCGCGCAGCAGGTCATCGCCGGTGATCAGCCGCCGTTCGCCATCGACCTGGGTGACGAACCGGTAGCCGACGAGATCACCTTCCCAGACGATGGTCTCCTGGCGAATGCGCGACTCGTCGGCGGCGATGGCGAACAGTTGCCCGATGCGCGCCGCCTCGCGCTGCAACTGCTGGCGCGGATCGGGCGTGACGCTGATGGTGACGATCGACACCAGGATGCCCGCCAGCACGATGACGACGAGCATCTCCAGCAGCGTGAAGCCGCGGCAGGGCGATCTGACATGTGAAGCATGAGTCATCATCGGCGCCGATTTCACCTTGCTTGCGGTTGCTCTGTCTGCCCGATGCTGCGCCTGCGGGCGGTACGGTCACTGGCGCCTACAGGCTCCAGGAACCGATCTCGGCGTCCGGACCTTCGCCGCCCGACTGGCCATCGCGGCCGAAGCTGAAGACATCGATTTCGCCGCGCAGGCCCGGGCTCAGGTACTGATACTCGTGGCCCCATGGGTCCTTGGGCACCGAGCTGCGCTCGAGATATCCGCCCTGCTTCCAGTTGTTGGCCAGCGGCTCGGCGGTGGGCCGTTCGATCAGCGCGCGCAGGCCCTGCTCGGTGGTCGGATAGCGGCTGTTGTCGAGCCGGTAGAGTTTGAGCGCGCCCATGATCTGCGCGATGTCCTGCTTGGCAGCGGCGATCCGCGCGTCATCGGTGCGACCGACCACGCGTGGCACGATCAGCGCGGCGAGGATGCCGAGGATCGTGATCACGACCATGATCTCGATCAGCGTGAAGCCGCGCGCGCGGCGGGCTGGGAGGGGTGACCTGTGGGCTTGCTGGACTGGCGTCATGGGCGTCGGCTGCTGAGAAGGAATCGAATCGAGGTTGCGCGCGGAAATACTTGAAAGACAAGCGTTTTTACCGGCTGCGCCAACCCGGACGGGCATAATATCAACCGCGCGTGGCGCTGCGGGCAGCCCGTTCGGGCGATCCACCTGCCGCGCGGGAGCTTCGGCTCATGCGTCGGGATGGCCGCTGATCCTGATCATGCGCCGGCCTGATCAGCCGTAACGCGGGCAAGATCTGCGAAGCATCAACTTAGCTGGCAATCCACACTACCGACCGGGCGTCCTGGGTCACGTGCATGGCGAACAAGATCACTTCCAGCCTCATCCATATCGCAATGCTCGCGGTGGTGTGCGCCATTGGCGCCTATTGGGGCGTTCGGATTCTCACGCCGCAGCCGACAGCGGCGCCGCCGCCCCTGGCTGCGCCGCCGCCGCGGTCGCCTGACCCAACGCTGGCGGCTCGCATGTTCGGCCTGGTGCAGCAGGCGCAGGCGCGGGTCGCCACCAACATTCAGGTCGCTGGCATCTTCGCTGCGGGTGAGCAATCCGCCGCAGTGTTGACCATCGATGGCAAGCCGCCACGGGTGTTTGTCCTCGGCCAGGAAGTCACGGCCGGGAATCGCCTGGCTGAAGTGACGGCCGAGCATGTCGTGCTCGAGACGCAGGGTGGCCGGCAGGAGTTGCGAGTGCCGCCGCCGCGCCCTGTGGCCAGTCTGGCCAATGGCGCACCGGCACGCGCCTACGTGATGGATGGCAACACGCTGTCGCCCTCGGGAACTGGCGCGCCGCCGGGCGCTGGCTCGGCAGCGGTCATACAGCCTGCGCCGCAACCGGCGGCGCAGCCCGGCGTCCCTCTGCGGGCACCAAGCGATGCCGTCGTCCCGGGGCAGCCCCCGCCGCCGGGAGGCCAGTCTGCAAAGCAGGACGATTAGCGGATCAGGACTGGTCGCCCGTCGTGGCGTCTGGATCGAGCGGGTTGGGCGAATACGTCAGTTCGCCCCGCAGGCGGGCGTTCAGTGGCAGGGTGTCGAGTGCCGCAACGCGCGTGTAAAGCTGCGTAAAGTCGGGTGCGGTCGCGTCGAACAGCTGGGCAAAGCTGCGGATCACGAAGTAGGTGTCCTGGTAGTCGTCGATCCGGTAGGGCGTTCTCATCACGCGCTCGAGGTCGAACCCGAGCCGCTGCGGCGTGTCACTGGTCAATGCATGCACCGTCTCGCCGCCCGATGACAGGATGCCGGCGCCGTACACCCGCAAGCCGTCCCGAGTCGTGAGCAGTCCGAACTCCACCGTGTACCAGTACAGGCGCGCGAGGTACTCAAGGGCATTGAGCCCTTCGGCCTTCAGGCCGCCGGCGCCGAACGCCTGCATGTAGTCCGCGAACACCGGATTGAACAGCAGCGGCACATGGCCGAAAAGGTCGTGAAAAACGTCAGGTTCGACGATGTAGTCGAACTCGTGAGGCTCGCGCAGCCACACCGTCACCGGAAAACGCCGGTTCGCCAGCAGTGAGAAGAACGGGCGTTCAGGGATCAGGCCGGGAACCGCGACGATCTCCCACCCGGTCGCGCGGCGCAGTTTTCGGCTGATCTCCTCGAAGCGCGGTATCCGGGTCTCCATGCCCAGTCGCGCCAGCGCGTGAATGAACTCGTCACAGGCATGCCCCGGCATCTGCCGGATCTGCCGCTGAAACAGGCGTTCGAACAGCGCGTGCTGCTCGACCGAGATGGCCCCCCAATCCTGGTCGCAGGTGTAGTCGTCCGCTGCGATGGCGTAGTTACCGCGAGGCGGGCGATCACTGCTGCCGTAGACGACCGGTTGCACCGCCACAATCGCCTCTCAGACCGTGATGTCTGCCGGTTTCAACACGCCTCGCCTGATCTGGTCGAGTTCGATCGACTCGAACAGCGCGCGGAAATTGCCTTCGCCGAAGCCCTCGTCCCCTTTGCGCTGGATGATCTCGAAAAAGATCGGACCGATCACGGTCTTGGTGAAGATCTGCAGCAGAAGTTCGTTGGGCGCGCCCTGATGGGTCGCGCCGTCGATCAAGATGCGCAGGCGCCTCAGTTCAGCAGCGTCTTCGCCATGATTCGGCAGTCGCTGGTCGAGCAGGTCGAAGTACGTTTCGATGGTGTCCTGAAAAGAGACGCCATTGGACTGCATGCGCTCGACCGTGCGGTAAATGTCCTGGGTACCGAGCGCAACATGCTGGATGCCTTCGCCGTGGTACTGGTCGAGGTACTCGGCGATCTGGCTCTTGTCGTCCGAGCTCTCGTTGATCGGGATACGGATCTTCCCGCAGGGGCTTGTCATCGCCTTCGACTTGAGTCCGGTCAGCTTGCCCTCGATGTCGAAGTAGCGAACCTCGCGGAAGTTGAAAAGCCGCTCGTAGAACTCGGCCCACTCTTTCATGCGGCCCCGATGCACGTTGTGAGTGAGGTGGTCGAGCGTGGTCAGGCCGAATCCCGCCGGCACCAGTTCGGCGCCGGGCAACGCGACGAAGTCGACGTCATAGATGCTGATGTCGCCAATGACGCCGGGCGCCGCTGCGCCTTTGCCGCGCCAGCGATCCACGAAGTAGATGACGCTGTCACCGATCCCCTTGATCGCGGGGATGTTCAGCTCCATCGGCCCGCTTTTCGAGTCAAAGCCCCAGGCACCGAGTTCGATTGCGCGTCGATAGGCGTAGGCAGCGTCGTCCACACGGAATGCGATGGCGCAGATCGAGGGGCCGTGCAGGCGAGCAAAGCGCTGGGCGAAGGAGTCCGGTTCGCCGTTGATGATGAAGTTGATTTCGCCTTGCCGATACAGCGTCACGTTCTTGTGCCGGTGACGGGCAATAGCGACGAAGCCCATGCTCTCGAACAGGCGGCCAAGCGCAACTGGATCAGGTGCCGCGTACTCGATGAACTCGAAGCCGTCGGTTCCCATCGGGTTGTCCCAAGGCGTGAACTTCATGGCGCTGTCTCCTTCGTGTTACGGCGCTGGTGGCAAGCGCAATGTCTGCGAAGTATCTGCCAAGGGGTAGCGCAGAAAATTGCGAAAAGCGACCTTAGGGTCGGCTGTTGCGCAATAATTTGCCGGTCACATTACTGAACTGAGCAATGACATGCCTGCCGTCGCGCTCGACCGTACCGACTTGCGCATCCTCGACATCCTGCAGCACGACGGTCGGCTGTCGAATCAGGAGATCGCCGAGCGGGTGTCGCTATCGCCGTCGCCCTGCCTGCGTCGCATCCGGCGGCTCGAGGAACTGGGCGTGATCCGCCAGTACGTCGCGCTGGTTGATCCCCGGCGCATCGGCCTAGGAATGCTGGCCTACGTCACAGTCAAGCTGGAGAAACGCGGGAAGATGCCCATGGAGGAGTTCCGGGCGCGTGTTCAGACTTGGCCGGAAGTGCTGGCCTGCTACGCGATGACCGGCGACATGGACTACCTGCTGCGCGTGCACGTCGAAGATCTCGAACATTTCTCGCGACTCGTCATGACCCAGCTTCTGAAGCAGCCCGGTGTCGTGGACGTGAAGTCGAGCTTTGCGCTCGATCGCATCAAGGAAACGACTGCGCTGCCGTTGAAGCATCTGACCGGCACTTGAAGGCGACCAAGTCGTACCCAGATGCCATTCATATAGGAGGAGTGTCGTCTGATGACACCATCGCCGAATCGTATTCGACCACCCGAACGGCCTCCTGGAGGACCGCGCAACCCGACGCAGCCAACACAGGGCGAAAGGGTCTGGCGCAACTCGTTCTTCTACTTCAGTGCATTGATGGGTGCGCTTGCACTTGTCGACTTCAGTGCCGGGCGCTTCGCACTGGGCTTGGGCGACGCCGGCATCGCCTGCCTCATGCTGTCCTTGATGACGCAGTTTCCCTTCGTGCGGGCCGTGCTTGAACGGGGCAGCAGCGGCGCTTCCGACAAGTCCGGTGAGGCGCTGCAACGCGAGGCGGAGCGGCTGCGTGCAGAGAACCCGTGGGTCGAGCGGTTGAGCAACCTTGGCTGGATTCTCCTGCTCTGTTCGCTGTTCCTGCGCGTCACCGGAATGGAATAGGCAAGCCGTCAGCGCTGCTAGTCAGGCTCCATCGTCAAGGGCTGGGCCATCCTTCCGTGCGGCTGCATAGCGTTGTGGTGGTCGCTTACCGGCTGATCTGCCGTTTCTGCATTCCGTCGCAGCCACCTTCCAGCGCCTTGCGCTTGATCCTAGAGTTCCAACTTACCGCATCGAGCGGACGGTTTGGGCGAGGAAGAGCGGGCGACCGCGAGGAACCAACGAATGAGCGAGAGCGGACAGTCGCCGCCCGATGGCGAGGCTCGTAAAGGCCTGCCGCCGCAGCCTGATGCGGAAGGTGGCAGTCGGCGTGGCCGTGCGGCTGGCGTACTGCGCCGCGTTGCGCGCGATGTCGGTTCGGGCGCGCGCGCCTCTGCACCGGTACTCAAGCAAGCAGGCGGCCGACTGGGTGATTGGCTGGCCCAGGTCGGCTGGGGAAAGTTCTTCTTGCTGGCGATCTTGTTGCTGATGTTCGGTGGCCTGTTGTCTTCTGCCCTGTTCGAGCGTCAGCCGGCCGTCGTCGTCGACCATGGGGGAGAAACCGAAGTGACTGTTTCGGTCGACGTCTCCGGCGACGGCGTGCGTATTGCGCCAGGGCGCGCCGGCGCTGTGCCGAAGCCACCACGCCCCCCGGTTCCGCCCGTTTCACCGAGTGCTCCCTCCGCGCCTGATGCGTCGGTAGCGCCTGGTGGTGTGGTGGTTGACGAGAACGGTGTGCGGATCCTGGCCAACAAGGACGGTCGGCAGGTCGCGATCCAGATTGACGGCAAGGGCATCAGGATCAGCGAAGCGGGCGCTGCACCGGGCGCGCGTCGTGAAGACGGCGCCGTCGTGATCGACGCCAACGTCTCAGGCGATCCGGAAAAACTCGCCGAGGCGATCGAGGGCGCGCGCAGCAAGATCGAGGAGATCGTCAGCGACCAGGTCAAGCAGCAGGTTGCCCGCCGTACCCGCGTCTACCAAGAGAAGTCGAGCGACTGGTTCATGAGCTTCATCGCGTTGCTGATCCTAACCGGCATCATCATGAAGATTGTTCTTGGCTCCAAGCGCAAAGCCGAAGTGCGCGCTCAGGCGGCAACTGCAACTGCGGCCGAAGAGGGCCTGAAGCGTCAACTTGCCGAAGCGCAACTGAAGATGATGCAGGCGCAGGTGGAGCCGCACTTCCTCTTCAATACGCTCGCGTCGGTGGACTATCTCATCGAGACGGATCCTTCGCGCGCATCCACCATGCAGAAGAACCTCATTCAGTACCTGCGTGCCGCGCTGCCACAAATGCGAGAAGGATCGACCACGCTCGGCAAGGAGGTATCGCTGTGCCGTGCTTATCTCGAGATCCTCAAGGTTCGGATGGAAGATCGACTGCAGTTCGCCATCACGGTGCCGCAAGGGCTCTCCTCGGCACGGTTTCCGCCGATGATGCTGCAGTCCCTGGTGGAGAACGCGATCAAGCATGGCCTCGAACCCAAGCCCGAAGGCGGTTCGTTGACGCTCACCGCCAATGTGTCTCACGGCCTGCTGCGCGTGACGGTCGCCGATACAGGCCTTGGTTTCGGAGGCGCAACGACCGCCGGCACCGGCGTGGGGCTGGGCAATGTGCGTGAGCGTCTGGTGGCGTTGTACGGCGGTCAGGCGCGCTTGTTGGTCGAAGCGAACACGCCTTCCGGGACCATCGCGACGATCGAAGTGCCGTACGTCCTCGACAGCAGCGCTACCCCTGCGGGCTCCGGTCCGATCCCGCGGCCGGCCTAACACCGGGCGGCTGGAGTTCGCCCCGGTCCGGTCGTGGCCCGTCTGACCGCTTTGTGACCTCCGCCCCGCGCTAGCATTCGACACATGTCCACCGTAAAAGCCGTCATCGCCGACGACGAACGCCTGATGCGCGATCAGTTGCGCGCTCGGTTGGCCGAGGTCTGGCCGGACCTGACGGTCGTTGCCGAGGCTCGCAATGGTGATGAAGCTGTTGCGGCCGTGGCCGAACATCGGCCGGACTTGATCTTTCTGGATATCCGGATGCCGGGCAAGACCGGGGTCGAGGCAGCGCGCGAGATCGGGGATGCCTGCCATGTCGTCTTCATCACCGCTTACAGCGAGTACGCAGTCGAGGCGTTCGAGCAAGGTGCAGTCGACTACGTACTCAAGCCGGCCGAGCGCGATCGACTCGAGCTGACTGTGGCGCGTCTGAAGAAGCGGATGGGAACCCGTCCTGCCGACATCAGCGGGCTGCTGGAGCGACTCGCAGCCAAGCTTGATACACCGGGGGGCGGGCCGGCTCCGGTTGGATCAGGTCCGCAATACCTGCAGTGGATTCAGGCCTCCATGGGCCAGCAGATTCGTCTCATTGCAGTAGAAGACGTGCTCTTTTTCACCTCTGACGAGAAGTACACCCGCGTCCAGGCG
Organism: Burkholderiaceae bacterium; assembly: GCA_022843955.1. Lineage (GTDB taxonomy): Bacteria > Pseudomonadota > Gammaproteobacteria > Burkholderiales > Burkholderiaceae_F > JALHMQ01. Next base: position 98,060 of record JALHMQ010000017.1, on the reverse strand, counting down.
AACGGTTTTGAGGCATTGATTCGCAAGCCGATCAAGGAGTTGGTGGATGAACTCGATCCAGATCAGTTCTGGCAGATCCACCGTGCAACGATCGTCAACGTCAAGGCCATTGCTGGCATCACACGAGATTTCCGTGGCCGCCAACTCGTGCAGTTGAAGAACCACTCCGAGAAGCTTGAAGTCAGCCGCAATTACACGCACCTGTTCAAGCAGATGTAGCGTGGCTTCGGCGCGCCGCTCGCTCTCGAGCCGGCTCTGCTGAGAGCCCCCGGTCCTTACTCCTTCGTAGCTGGTTTGACAAGCGCAGGGGCGCCCACCATAATTTGCGGTTCTCCGCCTGGAGGGGTGCCCGAGTGGCTAAAGGGGGCAGACTGTAAATCTGTTGGCTTACGCCTACGTTGGTTCGAATCCAACCTCCTCCACCAAGCCCGCTTATCGAGGCGCGTGTGGTCGGCGTGTTTGAGGCAGTTTTGGTGGTGGGGAGCGTTGGGGTTTTAGCGGGCGAAGCGACGGCGGCGTCCGGCAGGCGGGTGTAGCTCAATGGTAGAGCTGAAGCCTTCCAAGCTTAAGACGAGGGTTCGATTCCCTTCACCCGCTCCAGATTTTGAAGTGCAAGGCGTTCTACGGCGCGCCTTGCGCCCATGTGGCTCAGTGGTAGAGCACTCCCTTGGTAAGGGAGAGGTCACGCGTTCGATCCGCGTCATGGGCACCACGGTATTGCAGCAGTACGGTCGAGCACGGGCCACATGCGCGAGCGAAAATGCCGTGCAGGCGAAGCAAAACAGAAGCTAATCGGAAGAACTCAGGAGTCGGTAATGGCCAAGGGCAAATTTGAGCGGACCAAGCCGCACGTGAACGTGGGGACGATTGGTCACGTGGATCATGGCAAGACCACGTTGACGGCGGCGATCACCACGGTGTTGTCGGCCAAGTTTGGAGGCGAGGCCAAGAAGTACGACGACATTGATGCGGCACCCGAAGAGAAGGCGCGTGGCATCACGATCAACACCGCGCACGTCGAGTACGAGACCAGCAAGCGGCACTATGCTCACGTCGACTGCCCCGGGCATGCCGACTACGTGAAGAACATGATCACCGGTGCCGCGCAGATGGACGGCGCGATCCTGGTGGTGTCCGCCGCTGACGGCCCGATGCCGCAGACCCGCGAGCACATCCTGCTGGCCCGTCAGGTCGGTGTGCCCTACATCATCGTCTACATGAACAAGTGCGACATGGTCGACGATGCCGAGCTGCTCGAGCTCGTCGAGATGGAAGTGCGCGAGCTGCTGTCCAAGTACGAGTTTCCCGGCGACGACATTCCCATTGTCAAGGGTTCGGCCAAGCTTGCCCTCGAAGGCGACAAGGGCGAACTGGGCGAGCAATCGATCATGAAGCTGGCCGACGCGCTCGACAGCTACATCCCCACGCCCGAGCGGGCGATCGACCAGCCGTTCCTGCTGCCCATCGAAGACGTGTTCTCCATTTCCGGTCGCGGCACGGTTGTTACCGGCCGCATCGAGCGCGGCATCGTGCGGGTTGGCGAAGAGATCGAGATTATTGGCATCAAGGCCACCGTCAAGACCACCTGCACGGGCGTCGAGATGTTCCGCAAGCTGCTCGATCAGGGCCAGGCGGGCGACAACGTCGGGGTGCTGCTGCGTGGCACCAAGCGTGAAGACGTCGAGCGTGGTCAGGTGCTGGCCAAGCCCGGCTCGATCACGCCGCACACCAAGTTTGAAGCCGAGGTCTATGTGCTGAGCAAGGAAGAGGGTGGTCGTCACACGCCGTTCTTCCAGGGCTATCGGCCGCAGTTTTACTTCCGCACGACCGACGTGACCGGCTCGGTGCAGTTGCCCGAGGGCACGGAGATGGTCATGCCGGGCGACAACATCAAGATGGTGGTGACGCTGATCGCCCCGATCGCGATGGACCAGGGGCTGCGCTTTGCCATCCGCGAAGGCGGTAAAACCGTCGGCGCCGGCGTCGTCGCTAAGGTCATCCAGTAAGGACGAGCCTCGAACCGGCGGGGCGCACGCGCCCCGCTTGCCAGTTCCCGCAGGGGTATAGCTCAACTGGCAGAGCGTCGGTCTCCAAAACCGAAGGTTGGGGGTTCGATTCCCTCTGCCCCTGCCAACCAACGACGTGTGACCGCGGTTCGCGGACATGTGAAGGCCTTTGATGAGCACGCAGGACATCCAGACCGTCAACAGCAAGCTCGACATGCTGCTCGTCGCGCTCGCCGTGTTGGCCGTACTCGCCGGCGTGCTCGGCTTCAGCCTGCTATCTGAGCAACCTTTGCTAGTGCGCATCGGTCTGCTCGCGGCGGGCTTGGCCGGCGGCCTGCTGTTGGCCTGGTTTTCGGTGCCTGGCAAACAGTTCTTGGGATTTGCACGCGAGGCGTATGACGAAACCCGTCGTGTGACGTGGCCGCCGCGCAAGGAAACGGTCAACACCACAGGGATCGTCTTCGCCTTCGTCGTGGTGATGGCGATCTTCCTGTTTCTCGTCGACAAGGGGCTCGAATGGGTCCTGTACGACCTCTTGCTGCGGTGGAGATAATGAGCGAGATCGGCATTCCCGACGCAGCGTCGGCGGCTAGCCTCAAGCCCAGCGGCAACAAGCGCTGGTACGTTGTGCACGCCTATTCCGGCATGGAAAAGAGCGTCGCCAAGGCGTTGCAGGAACGCGTCACGCGCGATGGGCTTCAGGCGCAGTTCGGTCGGATTCTCGTCCCGACGGAAGAGGTCGTTGAAATCAAGGGCGGCAAGAAGTCGATCACCGAGCGTCGCCTGTATTCCGGCTACGTTTTGGTTGAAATGGAGATGGCTGACGAGGCCTGGCACCTAGTCAAAAGCACGCCGAAGGTGACTGGCTTTCTGGGTGGCACGGCCAACAAGCCTGCGCCACTGCCGCAGAAAGAGGTCGATGAGATCCTGATGCGCATGCAGGAGGGTTACGAGAAGCCTCGTCCCAAGGTGCTGTTCGAGGTGGGCGAAATGGTTCGCGTCAAGGATGGGCCGTTCACAGACTTCAATGGCAACGTCGAAGAGGTCAACTACGACAAGAATCGCGTCCGTGTTTCGGTCACGATCTTCGGTCGCTCGACCCCGGTGGACTTGGAGTTCGCGCAGGTCGAAAAGGTTTGAGTAGACGCCCCGCAAGGGGCCGCGTCACGGCCGGCGACACGGGCCATAACTGATGGGGAGCACCAGTAGCTCAGTCGAGCGACCGTGCGTTTGAACCCGGAAGGAAGCCGATATGGCAAAGAAGATCATCGGCTTTATCAAGCTGCAAGTGCCAGCGGGTAAAGCCAATCCGTCGCCTCCAATTGGGCCGGCGCTCGGGCAGCGTGGCCTGAACATCATGGAGTTCTGCAAGGCGTTCAATGCGCAGACGCAGGGTGTCGAGCCGGGTCTGCCGATTCCAGTGGTGATTACGGCGTTCGCGGACAAGAGCTTCACCTTCGTGATGAAGACGCCTCCGGCGACCATTCTCATCAAGAAGGCGGCAAAGATCGAGAAAGGGTCGGCTCGGCCGCACACCGACAAGGTGGGCAAGATCACGCGGGCTCAGGCGGAAGACATCGCCAAAGCAAAGATGCCTGACCTGACGGCAGCAAGCCTTGAAGCGGCCGTTCGCACCATCGCGGGCTCGGCCCGATCGATGGGAATCACGGTGGAGGGTCTTTAAATGGCAAAGCTCTCCAAGCGGACCGCGGCAATCCGCGCCAAGGTCAAGGCGAACACCAGCTATGCGCTGAACGAAGCTCTGGCGCTGGTGAAAGAAACGGCAAACGCGAAGTTTGACGAGTCGGTCGATATTGCCGTGGTGCTCGGCATCGATGCCAAGAAGTCTGATCAGGCAGTTCGCGGGTCGGTGGTTCTGCCGGGCGGTACGGGCAAGTCGGTGCGTGTCGCGGTATTCACCCAGGGTCCAAAGGCTGAAGAGGCCAAGGCAGCGGGGGCAGATATCGTCGGTTTCGAAGATCTGGCCGCGCGCGTGAAGGAAGGTTTCATGGACTTCGATGTCGTGATTGCCTCGCCGGACGCCATGCGAATCGTCGGTCAGCTCGGTCAGATTCTCGGCCCGCGTGGATTGATGCCGAACCCCAAAGTCGGCACCGTGACGCCCGATGTGGTGGGGGCAGTAAAGAACGCGAAAGCCGGCCAGGTGCAGTTCCGCGCCGACAAGGCGGGAATCATTCACTGCACGATCGGCCGCGCCTCGTTCGACGCGGAGCGCCTGAAGGGGAACATGACGGCGCTGATCGAGGCGCTGAACAAGGCGAAGCCGGCTTCATCCAAAGGTATCTATCTGCGCAAGATCGCGTTGTCTTCGACCATGGGCATCGGCGTACGCGTCGATACCAGCACGCTGAACGGATAAGGATTGCGGCCCGGCGAGTGCCGGGCACAAAGAGCTTTGGGCTGTGCACAAAGGAGGGCAGGAAAGATCGCTGCCGCGACGAAGTGCACTGCCGTCAAAGACCGCTGGGGTCAACTGCCCTTGGCAATCGCGCGCGCAAGCGCTCATGGTTGCCTCGGTACGAGACTTAAGCCAGTGGCCGGTTGGCCGGCCACTTCCCAGCGCAGATGGCGCACCCGAAGAGAGATTCTCGCGTTGTGCGGTTCCTGATGAGCGGAGCCGGATGACAAGGAAGGGCTCTCGTTTGGTCGCCGGTTTGCAGTTGTAGTCAATGGGACCGGTGCGAGGCAAACGCTGAGCACCTTTTTTGGAGTCAGTCCGTGGCACTCAATCGTCAAGAAAAGGCGGCCCAGATCGAGGAGGTCTCCGCGCTCGTCGCGAAGGCAAAGTCGATCATCGTCGCCGAGTACCGTGGTCTGAATGTGGAATCAGTCACCCGCCTGCGCAAGGAAGCGCGCAGCCAGGGTGTGCAGTTGCACGTGCTCAAGAACACGTTGGCGCGCCGCGCCGTGAACGACACGCCGTATGCCGGTCTGGCCGACAAGCTCGTCGGTCCGCTGGTCTACGGTTTCTCGTCGGATCCGGTGAGCGCGGCCAAGGTGCTGTCCGCCTTTGCTAAAGGCAACGACAAGCTGGTCGTCAAGGCCGGTGCGATGCCCAACGTCGTCATGGACGAGGCGGGCGTCAAGGCACTGGCCACCCTGCCGAGCCGCGAGGAGTTGTTGGCCAAGCTGATGGCAACGATGAACGCGCCGATCGGCCAGTTCGTCCGCACGCTCAACGAAGTTCCGGCCCGTCTCGTTCGCACCGTCGCCGCCGTGCGCGATGCGAAGGAGAAGGCGGTCGCCTGATCCCATTCCGAACACAGTCAACGCTCACACAACGTATCCAGGAGTTTAGAAAATGGCACTGTCAAATCAAGAAATCCTCGACGCCATCGCCGCCAAGTCGGTCCTCGAGATCAGCGAGCTGATCAAGATGATGGAAGAGAAGTTTGGCGTCTCTGCCGCTGCTGCCGCTGTCGCTGTTGCAGCGGGCCCGGCGGCTGCTGCCGCAGTCGTCGAAGAGCAGACCGAATTCACCGTGATGCTGCTTGAGGCAGGACCGAACAAGGTCAACGTCATCAAGGCCGTGCGCGAGCTGACCGGCCTGGGCCTGAAGGAAGCCAAAGACCTCGTCGATGGCGCACCTAAGGCCGTGAAGGAAAGCGTCAACAAGGCGGACTCCGAGGCCGCCAAGAAGAAACTGGAAGACGCCGGCGCGAAAGTGCAGGTCAAGTAGTTGCAGTGAGGTGGCGGCTTGCCGCCACCTTGAAGCCCCCCAATGGGGGAGGGCTTCGATACGAGTTTTGCTGTTCAGCGTGAACGGAAAGCGAAAGCGCGGAACCGATGCAACTGGCCGAGCTCGAATCCAAGACTTCCCCCTGATGAGAGACACGATGCGCACCGCAATCGGCTGCGCAGGCTTTCCCGCCTGCGTAGCTTTTCGCGTTCCCTGCGCCGTTGCCGTGCTCTCTTGTCGCCGCTAGTTGTTCCGAACGGAGCGTCCATGCCGTACTCGTTCACTGAAAAAAAGCGTATCCGCAAGAGCTTTGCCAAGCGTCCTGCGGTGCAGTCCGTACCGTTTCTGCTGGCCACCCAGCTTGAGTCGTACATGCAGTTCCTGCAGGCGGACACCGGCTCCCTGCAGCGCAAGAGCGAGGGCCTGCAGGCGGCGTTCAACTCGATCTTCCCGATCAGCAGCCACAACGGCATGGCGCGGCTCGAGTTCGCCGGCTACAACATGGGCGATCCTCCGTTCGACGTGAAGGAGTGCCAGCAGCGCGGCCTGACCTATGCGTCGCCCCTGCGCGCCAAGGTCCGCCTGGTGATCATGGATCGCGAAGCGACCAAGCCGACCATCAAGGAGGTCAAGGAGCAGGAGGTCTATATGGGCGAGATCCCGCTCATGACCACCACCGGCTCGTTCGTGATCAGTGGTACGGAGCGCGTGGTCGTGAGCCAGCTGCACCGCTCGCCGGGCGTGTTCTTTGAACATGACCGGGGCAAGACGCACAGCTCCGGCAAGCTGCTGTTCTCTGCGCGGGTGATTCCCTACCGCGGCTCGTGGCTCGACTTCGAGTTCGACCCGAAGGACATTCTCTACTTCCGCGTCGACCGTCGCCGCAAGATGCCTGCGACGATTCTGCTCAAGGCCATCGGCCTGAACAGCGAGCAGATCCTGGCGCATTTCTTTAACGCCGATACGTTCCAGATTGCCAGCAACACCGGTGGCTACATGGAACTCGTGCCCGAGCGCCTGCGTGGTGAGATCGCGCGCTTCGACATCGCGGACAAAACCGGCAAGGTGCTGGTCGCCAAAGACAAGCGCATCAACGCCAAGCACATCCGCGACATGGAAGCGGCGGGCATGAAGCGCATCGAGGTTCCGGACGACTACCTGCTCGGGCGCGTGCTGGCTTCAGCGGCGGTGGATCCGGAAACCGGTGAGATCGTAGCCGATGCCAACGACGAAGTGACGGAAGACACGCTCACGAAACTGCGGGTCGCCAACATCAAGGAAGTGCGCACGCTGTACACGAACGACCTGGACCAGGGGCCGTTCATCAGCAACACCCTGCGCCTGGATGAAACGCCGGATCAGCTGGCTGCCCGCATCGCGATCTACCGGATGATGCGTCCCGGCGAGCCGCCCACCGAAGATGCCGTCGAAACGCTGTTCCGTCGTCTGTTCTTCGATGACGAGACGTACGACCTGTCGCGCGTCGGCCGCATGAAGGTCAACTCCCGCTTCCAGCGTGGCGAGATCACCGGCCCGATGGTGCTCACCAACGAGGACATCATCGATACGATGAAGGTGCTCGTCGAACTTCGCAACGGTCGCGGTGAGATCGATGACATCGACCATCTGGGCAATCGACGTGTCCGTTGCGTCGGCGAACTTGCGGAGAATCAGTTCCGTGCCGGTCTGGTGCGCGTCGAGCGCGCGGTGCGCGAGCGTCTGGGGCAGGCCGAGACCGAGAACCTGATGCCGCACGACCTGATCAACAGCAAGCCGATCAGCGCGTCGATCCGTGAGTTCTTCGGTTCGTCGCAGTTGTCGCAGTTCATGGACCAGACCAACCCGCTGTCGGAGATCACCCACAAGCGGCGAGTCTCCGCCCTTGGACCGGGCGGTCTGACGCGTGAGCGTGCGGGATTTGAGGTGCGCGACGTACACCCGACCCACTACGGACGGGTCTGCCCGATCGAGACACCGGAAGGTCCGAACATCGGCCTGATCAACTCGATGGCGCTGTATGCGCGCCTGAACGAGTATGGCTTCCTCGAAACGCCCTATCGCAAGGTTGTTGACGGCCGCGTGTCCAACGAGATCGTCTATCTGTCGGCGATCGAGGAGGGCAAGTACGTCATTGCTCAGGCCAATGCCCCGCTAGACAAGACCGGCAAGTTCACCGATGAACTGGTGAGCTGCCGCGAAGTCGGCGAGTTCGTGCTGATGAGCCCGGAGCGCGTGCAGTACATGGACGTTGCGCCGTCGCAGATCGTCTCGGTCGCCGCTTCGCTGATCCCGTTCCTCGAGCATGACGACGCCAACCGCGCGTTGATGGGCTCGAACATGCAACGCCAGGCGGTGCCTTGCCTGCGACCGGAGAAGCCATTCGTCGGCACGGGCGTCGAGCGCACCGTGGCGGTCGACTCGGGCACCACCGTGCAGGCGCTGCGCGGCGGCGTGGTCGACTTCATCGATGCGAACCGGATCGTCGTGCGTGTCAACGACGACGAGAACGTCGAGGGCGAAGTTGGCGTCGACATCTACAACCTGGTGAAGTACACGCGTTCGAACCAGAACACGAACATCAACCAGACGCCGATCGTCAAGAAAGGCGACATCATCGGCAAAGGCGACGTCATTGCCGATGGTGCCTCCACCGACCTGGGCGAACTCGCGCTTGGCCAGAACATGCTGGTCGCGTTCATGCCGTGGAACGGCTACAACTTCGAGGACTCGATCCTCATTTCTGAGCGGGTTGTCGCAGAAGACCGCTACACCTCGATCCATATCGAGGAACTGAACGTCGTCGCGCGCGACACCAAGCTCGGACCCGAAGAGATCACGCGCGACATCAGCAATCTCTCCGAAAACCAGCTCGCGCGGCTCGATGACTCCGGCATTGTCTACATCGGCGCCGAAGTGGCCGCTGGCGACACGCTGGTGGGCAAGGTCACGCCGAAGGGTGAGACGCAGCTCACGCCCGAAGAGAAGCTGTTGCGCGCGATCTTCGGCGAGAAGGCGTCCGACGTGAAGGACACCTCGTTGCGCGTGCCTTCGGGCATGAACGGCACCGTGATCGACGTGCAGGTGTTCACGCGCGAAGGGATTCCGCGCGACAAGCGCGCCCAGCAGATCATCGACGATGCGCTCAAGCGCTATCGCCAGGATCTGAACGACCAGCTGCGCATCGTCGAAGGCGACGCGTTCGCGCGTATCGAGCGCCTGCTGATGAAGAAAGAGGCGACCGGTGGTCCGCGCGGCATCAAGAAGGGCACGCCGATCACCAAGGACTACCTCGACTCGCTCGAGAAGTACCACTGGTTCGACATTCGCCTGTCCGACGACGTTGCGCAGGGCCAGTTGGAGAGCCTCAAGGAGTCAATCGAAGCCAAGCGTCGATCGTTCGACCAGGCTTTCGAAGACAAGCGCAAGAAACTCACGCAGGGCGATGATCTGCAGCCGGGCGTGCTGAAGATGGTCAAGGTCTACCTGGCCGTCAAGCGGCGCCTGCAGCCGGGCGACAAGATGGCGGGCCGCCACGGCAACAAGGGTGTGGTCTCGCGCATCGTGCCGGTTGAAGACATGCCGTACATGGCCGATGGCACGCCGGTTGACGTCGTGCTCAATCCGCTCGGCGTGCCGTCGCGGATGAACGTCGGCCAGATCCTTGAGACTCACTTGGGCTGGGCTGCCAAAGGCCTGGGGCAACGTATCGGCGACATGGTCAACGGCGCCCGCAGTGACGCCGCGGGCAAGCTGCGCGTCTTTCTGCGCAACTTGTACAACAAGTCGGGCAAGGTCGAAGACATCGATTCGATGACCGATGCCGAGATCGTCGAGCTTGCGCAGCACTTGTCGCAGGGCGTGCCATTCGCGACGCCGGTGTTCGACGGTGCCGCCGAGACCGAGATCCGCGCGATGCTCGAGATGGCCTACCCGGACGACATCGCCCAGCGCCTGCAACTGACGCAAAGCCGTACGCAGACGCGCCTGTTCGATGGGCGCACTGGCGAGATCTTCGAGCGCCCGGTGACCGTCGGCTACATGCACGTGCTCAAGCTGCACCATCTGGTCGACGACAAGATGCATGCGCGCTCCACTGGGCCTTACTCGCTGGTCACGCAGCAGCCGCTCGGCGGCAAGGCGCAGTTCGGCGGTCAGCGCTTCGGCGAGATGGAGGTGTGGGCGCTCGAGGCCTACGGTGCCGCCTACACGTTGCAGGAAATGCTCACGGTCAAGAGCGACGACGTGCAGGGACGTACCAAGGTCTACGAGAACATCGTCAAGGGCGAGCACTCGATCGATGCCGGCATGCCGGAGTCGTTCAACGTGCTGGTCAAGGAGATCCGGTCGCTCGGCATCGACATCGATCTCGAGCGCATCTGACGCAGTTTTCGGTCGGCGACCTCACGGTGTGAGGTCGTCCGAGGGAGTCGCCCTGCTCCCTCGGTAGTCCAGATTAGGTTGCTTGCGGCTGGCACCGCACCCGATATTTCTGAGAGGTACGCATGAAAGCGCTACTCGATCTCTTCCGGCAGGTTCAGCAGGACGAGCAGTTCGACGCCATCAAGATTGGCATCGCCTCGCCCGAGAAGATTCGCTCCTGGTCGTTCGGCGAAGTGAAAAAGCCCGAGACCATCAATTACCGCACGTTCAAGCCCGAGCGCGACGGCCTTTTCTGCGCCAAGATCTTCGGGCCGATCAAGGACTACGAATGCTTGTGCGGCAAGTACAAGCGTCTGAAGCACCGCGGCGTGATCTGCGAGAAGTGCGGCGTCGAAGTGACGCTGGCCAAGGTGCGCCGCGAGCGCATGGGCCATATCGAGCTGGCCAGCCCGGTCGCGCACATCTGGTTCCTGAAGAGCCTGCCGAGCCGGATGGGCATGGTGCTGGACATGACGTTGCGCGATATCGAGCGCGTGCTGTACTTCGAAGGTTTCTGTGTCACCGACCCTGGCTTCACTCCGCTCAAGAAGGGTGAACTGCTGACGGAAGACCAGTTCATCGCCAAGACAGAGGAGTACGGCGATGAATTCCGCGCGCTGATGGGCGCCGAGGCGATTCGCGAACTGCTGCGTGGCATTGACGTCGAGAAAGAGATCGAGACGCTGCGCAAGGATCTGTCGGAGACAGGGTCCGACGCCAAGATCAAGAAGTTTTCCAAGCGCCTGAAGACGCTTGAGGGGTTCCAGCGCTCCGGCATCAAGCCCGAGTTCATGATCCTCGAAGTGCTGCCCGTGCTGCCGCCGGAACTGCGGCCGCTGGTGCCGCTGGATGGCGGCCGCTTTGCGACCTCCGACTTGAACGACCTTTACCGCCGTGTAATCAACCGAAACAATCGGTTGAAGCGACTGCTCGAACTCAAGGCGCCCGAGATCATCGTGCGCAATGAGAAGCGGATGCTGCAGGAAGCGGTCGACTCGCTGCTCGACAACGGCCGCCGCGGCAAGGCGATGACGGGTGCGAACAAGCGTCCGCTGAAGTCGCTGGCCGACATGATCAAGGGCAAGGGAGGCCGCTTCCGGCAGAACCTGCTCGGCAAGCGTGTTGACTACTCGGGCCGCTCGGTCATCGTGGTCGGTCCGCAGCTGAAGCTGCATCAGTGCGGCCTGCCCAAGCTGATGGCGCTGGAGCTGTTCAAGCCGTTCATCTTCAACAAGCTCGAACTGATGGGCCTGGCGACCACGATCAAGGCCGCCAAAAAGATGGTCGACGGCCAAGAGCCGGTGGTATGGGACATCCTCGAGGATGTGATCCGCCAGCATCCGGTGCTGCTGAACCGCGCACCGACGCTGCACCGTCTGGGCATCCAGGCCTTCGAGCCGGTACTGATCGAAGGCAAGGCAATCCAACTGCATCCGCTGGTGTGCGCGGCGTTCAACGCCGACTTCGACGGCGACCAGATGGCGGTGCACGTGCCGTTGTCGCTGGAGGCGCAGCTGGAAGCGCGCTCGCTGATGCTTTCATCGAACAACATTCTCTTCCCGTCGAACGGCGATCCGTCGATCGTGCCGTCGCAGGACGTCGTGCTGGGCCTGTATTACGCCACGCGCGAGAAGATCGGCGCCAAGAACGAAGGTGTGATGCTGGTCGACGTCTCCGAGGTGCATCGCGCCTACGAGAACAAGCAGGTCGAACTTCAGACTCGCATCACCGTGCGGATCAAGGAGTACGACGTCAACAAGGCTACCGGCGAGAAGACCGAGAGGGTCACCCGGTATGAAACCACGGTCGGGCGCGCGCTGCTGTCGGAGATCCTGCCGGCCGGCCTCCCCTTCAGCGTGCTGAACAAGCCGCTGAAGAAGAAGGAGATCAGCCGTCTGATCAACACCTCGTTCCGTCGTTGCGGCCTGCGCGAGACGGTCATCTTCGCCGACAAGCTGCTGCAGTCGGGCTTCGCGCTGGCGACCCGCGCCGGACTGTCGATCGCAATCGACGACATGCTGGTGCCGGTGCAAAAGGGCGAGATCATCCGTGCCGCCGAGAAGGAAGTGAAAGAGATCGAGGCGCAGTACACCTCGGGTCTGGTCACGCAGGGCGAGCGCTACAACAAGGTGGTTGACATCTGGGGCCGCGCTGGCGACCAGGTGGGCAAGGTCATGATGGAGCAGCTCGCCACTGAGGTGACCAAGAATCGGCACGGTGTCGACGTCAAGCAGGACTCGCTCAATTCGATCTACATGATGGCCGACTCGGGTGCACGGGGTTCGGTCGCACAGATTCGCCAGCTCGCCGGCATGCGCGGCCTGATGGCCAAGCCGGATGGCTCGATCATCGAGACGCCGATCACCGCGAACTTCCGCGAGGGCTTGAACGTCCTGCAGTACTTCATCTCGACCCACGGCGCGCGCAAAGGCCTGGCGGACACGGCGCTGAAGACGGCCAACTCGGGCTATCTGACGCGTCGTCTGGTGGACGTGACGCAAGACTTGGTCGTGACCGAAGACGACTGTGGAACCGCCAATGGCGTCAACATGCGGGCACTCGTCGAAGGCGGCGAGGTGATCGAGGCGCTGCGCGACCGCATTCTCGGTCGCGTTACGGCACTCGACGCGATCAACCCGGATACGCAGGAAGTTCTCTACCCGGCTGGAACGCTGCTGGACGAGGACGCGGTCGAAGAGATCGAGCGCCTGGGCATCGACGAGGTCAAGGTGCGCACCCCGCTCACTTGCGAGACCCGCTATGGCCTGTGCGCCAAGTGCTACGGCCGTGACCTGGGCCGCGGCTCGCTGGTGAATACGGGCGAAGCGGTGGGCGTGATTGCCGCTCAGTCGATCGGCGAACCCGGCACGCAGCTGACGATGCGGACTTTCCACATCGGTGGTGCGGCCTCACGTGCGGCGGTCGCCTCGATGGTCGAAGCCAAGAGCAACGGCACGGTGCGATTCACCGCGACGATGCGCTATGTCACCAACGCCAAGAACGAGCAGGTGGTGATTTCTCGCTCCGGCGAAGTGACGATCGTCGACGACAACGGCCGCGAGCGCGAGCGCCACAAGGTGCCGTATGGAGCCACGCTGCAGGCGGCCGACGGCAAGGCCATCAAGGCTGGCACGCAGATCGCCAGTTGGGATCCGCTGACCCGTCCGATCATCACCGAATACGCCGGAACGGTGAAGTTCGAGAACGTCGAAGAGGGCTCCACAGTCGCCAAACAGATCGACGAGGTCACCGGCCTGTCAACGCTGGTTGTGATCGATGCCAAGCGCCGTAGCACCGCGACCAAGGGCGTTCGTCCGCAGGTCAAGCTGATGAACGCGGCGGGTCAGGAAGTGAAGATCCCGGGCACCGAGCACTCGGTGACGATCAGCTTCCCGGTCGGCGCGCTGATCGTGGTGCGCGATGCGCAGCAAGTTGGCGTCGGCGAGGTGCTCGCGAGGATTCCCACGGAGTCCCAGAAGACGCGCGACATCACCGGCGGTCTGCCGCGTGTGGCAGAGCTGTTCGAGGCGCGCTCGCCGAAAGACATCGGCGTGCTGGCGGAGGTCACCGGCACGGTCACCTTCGGCAAGGAGACGAAGGGCAAGCAGCGTCTCATCATCACCGACATGGAGGGTAAGGAACACGAGTTCCTGATTCCGAAAGACAAGCACATGCTGGTGCACGACGGTCAGGTAGTGAACCGCGGCGAACTCATCGTCGACGGCGCCGCGGATCCGCATGACATCCTGCGCCTTCTGGGCATTGAAGCGCTGTCGCGTTACATCGTCGACGAGGTGCAGGACGTCTACCGACTGCAGGGCGTGAAGATCAATGACAAGCACATTGAAGTGATCGTCCGGCAGATGCTGCGCCGGGTGCAGATCACCGACCCAGGCGATGCGCCGTTCATCACCGGCGAGCAGGTCGAGCGCTCGGAACTGCTGGACGAGAACGACAAGGCGATCGCCAAGGGCGGGCGTCCGGCGCTGTACGACAACGTGCTGCTGGGCATCACCAAGGCATCCCTGTCCACCGACTCGTTCATCTCCGCGGCCTCGTTCCAGGAGACGACGCGCGTGCTGACCGAAGCGGCGATCATGGGCAAGAAGGACGATCTGCGGGGACTGAAGGAGAACGTTATCGTCGGCCGTCTGATCCCGGCCGGGACAGGCATGGCGTTCCATCGCGCCCGCAAGGAAAAGGAAGAGATCGAGGCGCGCGAGCGCGAGGCGCTGGCAGCCATCGAGGCACAAGGCCGTTCAGCGGAGGCACTCGAGCTAGATGCTGCCGCTGGCGACAGCACGGAAGAGGCGTCCGAACAGTAGCGGGATCACGAGAGCGTCCGCATCTCGGGGCTGGTGCCGCAAGCGGACCAGCCCCTCTTTCTTGCTGCGACGACTCTGGATTGCGCCCTGTCAATTCACCGCTGGCTGTTTGACCGGACAAGACGGATTCGGGCATAATCGCCGGCTCTCGCGAGTCAGTACGCGACTTTGCGCTCTTTGCTCGACTACGCCCGCCGACTTGTGCGCGGTGGGGTGGTCGCCCCGGGTGCGCATTGCCTGTGCCCCGCGAGTCCCCAGAAATCCTGAAGGGCCCAAGCGTTTGTACCGCGTACATCGGGCGCGCCTAGGCTGTTTCATTGAGCAGAACTGAGCGGAATCGACATGCCGACCGTCAATCAACTGGTGCGCAAGCCGCGGGTCTCGGCGGGCGTCAAAAGCAAGAGCCCGGCGCTGAAGAACAGCCCGCAGAAACGCGGCGTGTGCACCAAGGTCTACACCACGACGCCGAAGAAGCCGAATTCGGCGTTGCGCAAGGTGGCCAAAGTTCGCCTAGTCAATGGCTACGAGGTGATCTCGTACATTGGCGGTGAAGGCCACAACCTTCAGGAGCACTCGGTCGTTCTGATTCGCGGTGGTCGCGTCAAAGACCTTCCCGGTGTGCGTTACCACATCGTGCGTGGCTCGCTCGACACGCAGGGCGTCAAGGACCGCAAGCAGTCTCGCTCGAAGTACGGCGCCAAGCGCCCGAAAGCCAAGTAAATCATTGTTTCGATCGCCTCTCGGCGATCGAGTAAGTCGCGGCCCGTCTTCATGGGGCTGCTTTCGTCGCTGCGTGTTGTCTTCAGTGAGCTGCGCGCCGCTACCTACGACTGAAGCCAGGAGAAAGAAATGCCCCGTCGTCGTGAAGTACCGAAACGCGAGATCCTCCCGGATCCCAAGTTCGCCAGCCCGGATGTGACCAAGTTCGTCAACGTCATCATGCTCGACGGCAAGAAGGCCGTTGCCGAGCGGATTGTCTACGGCGCCTTCGCCCAGATCGAAGGCAAGGGCGGCAAAAACCCGATCGAAGTCTTCGCACAGGCGCTGAACAACGTCAAGCCGATGGTCGAGGTCAAGAGCCGTCGCGTCGGCGGCGCGAACTATCAGGTGCCGGTTGAAGTGCGGCCGGTTCGCCGCATGGCTCTGGCGATGCGTTGGCTGCGTGAAGCCGCAAAGAAGCGCGGCGAGAAGTCCATGACCCAGCGCTTGGCGGGCGAACTGCTAGAGGCGTCCGAGGGTCGTGGTGGCGCAATGAAGAAGCGCGAAGAGGTACACCGCATGGCTGACGCCAACAAAGCTTTCGCTCACTTCAGGTTCTAACCGCGTTCGCTGACTGACTGTTTGGCGTTGCAACGGGGCGCTTTGAGCGGCGCCGCCTGCAACGCTGATCACGCAACTCCCGAAAGTTTCTTATGGCACGCAAAACGCCCATCGAGCGGTACCGGAACATCGGTATCTCAGCGCACATCGACGCCGGTAAGACGACGACGACAGAGCGCATCCTGTTTTACACGGGCGTCAATCACAAAATCGGTGAGGTGCACGACGGCGCCGCCACGATGGACTGGATGGAGCAGGAGCAGGAACGGGGCATCACGATCACGTCCGCTGCGACCACGACGTTCTGGAAGGGTATGGATCTGTCGTTCCCAGAGCACCGGATCAACATTATCGATACGCCGGGCCACGTCGACTTCACGATTGAGGTCGAGCGTTCGATGCGCGTGCTCGATGGCGCGTGCATGGTGTATTGCGCCGTCGGCGGGGTTCAGCCGCAGTCAGAAACGGTCTGGCGCCAAGCCAACAAGTACGGCGTGCCGCGGTTGGCGTTCGTCAACAAGATGGACCGCACCGGCGCCAACTTTTTCAAGGTCTACGAGCAGATGCGGGCGCGCCTAAAGGCGAACCCGGTGCCTATCGTCGTGCCGATCGGCGTCGAAGAGAACTTCAAGGGCGTGGTCGACCTTGTCAAGATGCAGGCGATCTACTGGGACGAGGCGTCTCAGGGGATGAAGTTCGAGTACCGCGAGGTACCCGCGGAGTTGCTCGAGACGGCCAGGGAGTGGCGCGAGAAGATGGTCGAGAGCGCAGCCGAGGCCTCCGAAGAACTGATGAACAAGTACCTCGAGACGGGCGAACTGTCGGAGCAGGAGATCAAGCAGGGCATTCGCACGCGAACGCTCGCCGGAGAGATCCATCCGATGCTGTGCGGCAGCGCCTTCAAGAACAAGGGCGTGCAACGGATGCTCGATGCGGTCATCGAGTTTTTGCCATCGCCGGCGGACAGACCGCCGGTAAGGGGAATCAACGAGAAAGACCAGGAGGAGTTCCGTGCGGCCGGCGACGATGCGCCGTTCGCCGCGTTGGCGTTCAAGATCATGACTGACCCTTATGTCGGCCAGCTGACCTTCTTGCGCGTGTACTCCGGCGTCCTCAAGTCCGGCGACACGGTGATCAACTCTGTCAAGAGCCGCAAGGAGCGCGTTGGCCGCTTGCTGCAGATGCATGCCAACCAGCGCGACGAGATCAAGGAAGTGCTGGCAGGTGACATTGCCGCTGCTGTGGGCATGAAGGACGTGACCACCGGCGACACGCTGTGCGATCCGGATCGAGTGATCACGCTTGAACGCATGATCTTTCCCGAGCCGGTCATCTCGCAGGCAGTGGAGCCGAAGACCAAGGCCGACCAGGAGAAGATGGGCATTGCGCTCAACCGCCTGGCGCAGGAGGACCCGTCTTTCCGCGTGCACACCGACGAGGAGTCGGGCCAAACGATCATCTCCGGCATGGGTGAATTGCACCTGGAGATTCTGGTCGACCGCATGAAGCGAGAGTTCTCCGTCGAGGCGTCGGTAGGTAAGCCGCAGGTCGCCTATCGCGAGACGATCCGCAAATCCGTGGAGAACGCGGAAGGCAAGTTCATCAAACAGTCGGGCGGTCGCGGCCAATATGGCCACGTGGTGCTCAAGATCGAGCCTCAAGCCCCAGGCAAAGGATTCGAGTTTGTCGACGCCATCAAGGGCGGGGTCGTTCCGCGCGAGTACATCCCGGCAGTGAACAAGGGGGTCGAAGAGACGCTCAAGGCCGGTGTGCTGGCGGGCTATCCGGTGGTCGACGTCAAGGTGACGCTGCACTTTGGCTCGTACCACGAGGTCGACTCGAACGAGAACGCCTTCAAGATGGCCGCGTCGATGGGCTTCAAGGACGGCATGCGCGCCGCCAGCCCGGTGCTGCTCGAGCCGATCATGGCCGTCGAAGTGGAGACGCCGGAAGAGAAGATGGGCGACGTGATGGGCGACCTGTCTTCCCGCCGGGGTGTGATCCAAGGCATGGACGACATCGCCGGCGGCGGTGGCAAGGCCGTCAAGGCCGAGGTGCCGCTTGCCGAGATGTTCGGGTACTCGACGACGCTGCGTTCGCTGACGCAAGGACGTGCCACGTACACGATGGAGTTCAAGCACTACGCAGAAGCGCCGCGCAACGTCGCCGAGGCAGTGATCAGTGCGAAGACCAAGTAGATCGCAGTTATCGAAAACGAATCGTTGAAAACAACCTCCGTTTCATTGAGGACTAAAGATGGCCAAGGGCAAATTTGAGCGGACCAAGCCGCACGTGAACGTGGGGACGATTGGTCACGTGGATCATGGCAAGACCACGTTGACGGCGGCGATCACCACGGTGTTGTCGGCCAAGTTTGGAGGCGAGGCCAAGAAGTACGACGACATTGATGCGGCACCCGAAGAGAAGGCGCGTGGCATCACGATCAACACCGCGCACGTCGAGTACGAGACCAGCAAGCGGCACTATGCTCACGTCGACTGCCCCGGGCATGCCGACTACGTGAAGAACATGATCACCGGTGCCGCGCAGATGGACGGCGCGATCCTGGTGGTGTCCGCCGCTGACGGCCCGATGCCGCAGACCCGCGAGCACATCCTGCTGGCCCGTCAGGTCGGTGTGCCCTACATCATCGTCTACATGAACAAGTGCGACATGGTCGACGATGCCGAGCTGCTCGAGCTCGTCGAGATGGAAGTGCGCGAGCTGCTGTCCAAGTACGAGTTTCCCGGCGACGACATTCCCATTGTCAAGGGTTCGGCCAAGCTTGCCCTCGAAGGCGACAAGGGCGAACTGGGCGAGCAATCGATCATGAAGCTGGCCGACGCGCTCGACAGCTACATCCCCACGCCCGAGCGGGCGATCGACCAGCCGTTCCTGCTGCCCATCGAAGACGTGTTCTCCATTTCCGGTCGCGGCACGGTTGTTACCGGCCGCATCGAGCGCGGCATCGTGCGGGTTGGCGAAGAGATCGAGATTATTGGCATCAAGGCCACCGTCAAGACCACCTGCACGGGCGTCGAGATGTTCCGCAAGCTGCTCGATCAGGGCCAGGCGGGCGACAACGTCGGGGTGCTGCTGCGTGGCACCAAGCGTGAAGACGTCGAGCGTGGTCAGGTGCTGGCCAAGCCCGGCTCGATCACGCCGCACACCAAGTTTGAAGCCGAGGTCTATGTGCTGAGCAAGGAAGAGGGTGGTCGTCACACGCCGTTCTTCCAGGGCTATCGGCCGCAGTTTTACTTCCGCACGACCGACGTGACCGGCTCGGTGCAGTTGCCCGAGGGCACGGAGATGGTCATGCCGGGCGACAACATCAAGATGGTGGTGACGCTGATCGCCCCGATCGCGATGGACCAGGGGCTGCGCTTTGCCATCCGCGAAGGCGGTAAAACCGTCGGCGCCGGCGTCGTCGCTAAGGTCATCCAGTAAGCAGGACCTCGCAACTCATGAATCGGGCCGTGGCAGCCGCGACGGCCCTCGCTCTTTAGGGAATTGCCATGCAAAGCCAGCGAATCCGCATCCGCCTTAAGGCGTTCGACTACAAACTGATCGACCAGTCGGCGCTTGAGATCGTCGACACGGCCAAGCGCACGGGCGCCGTCGTACGCGGACCCGTGCCCCTGCCGACACGTATCCAACGCTTCGACATCCTGCGCTCGCCCCACGTGAACAAAACGTCGCGCGACCAGTTCGAGATGCGCACGCACCAGCGCTTGATGGACATCATTGACCCGACCGACAAGACCGTGGACGCGCTGATGAAGCTCGACCTGCCTGCCGGCGTTGATGTGGAGATCAAGGTCCAGTAGGACAGTCGCTACCTGATTTGCACTACCTAGCCGGTCGAGGATAGAATCGCCGGCTTTCCGCGCCCGGGACATCACTTTCGCGAGTGATCCGAGGCGCCTGTTATCGGTCCTGGCCAATCGCAGCCGGGGTTTGGAGAATTCAATGAGTGAAGCACAGAAAGCTTCAGGCTCGCCCGTTCGTATGGGTCTGGTCGGCCGCAAGGTCGGCATGACCCGGATCTTCACGGACGATGGCGAGACGGTGCCCGTCACCGTGCTCGACGTATCGAACAATCGCGTCGCGCAAGTCAAGACGGCAGCGACTGACGGCTATCACGCCGTCCAGGTCGCCTTTGGTACGCGCCGCGCCTCGCGCATCGTCAAGCCGGTCGCAGGTCACTTGGCGAAAATGGGTGTCGAGCCCGCGGCCGGCATGCACGAGTTCCGCGTCGATGCTGCCAAGGCCGCCGAGTACACGTCGGGTGCGCCGCTGAGCGTCGAGTTGTTCGATGTCGGCCAGAAAGTCGATGTCACCGGCGTGACGATCGGAAAAGGCTTCGCCGGCGCGATCAAGCGCCATCACTTTTCTTCCAACCGCGCCACCCACGGCAACTCGGTCTCGACCAACGCACCCGGCTCGATCGGCATGCGTCAGGATCCGGGCCGTGTGATGCCTGGCAAGCGGATGGCTGGCCATTTGGGCGACAAGCAGCGCACTACGCAGAACCTGGTGATTGCGCGCATCGACAAGGAGCGCGGCCTCCTGCTGATCAAGGGTGCGGTACCCGGATCCAAGGGTGGCCAGGTGATCGTCCGTCCTGCGGTGAAAGCCTGAGGAGCGCGCGATGGAACTCAAGATGATGAATTCGCAAGGTGAGGCTGCCGGCACGACACCGGCGCCTGCGGCGCTGTTTGGCCGTGACTACAACGAAGCGCTGATCCACCAGATCGTCGTCGCCTACCAGGCGAATGCGCGCCAGGGCACGCGGGCGCAAAAGGATCGGCAAGAAGTCAAGCACTCCACCAAGAAGCCTTGGCGCCAGAAGGGCACCGGTCGCGCCCGCGCCGGCAGCACCTCGTCGCCGATCTGGCGTGGCGGTGGTCGCACTTTCCCCAACTCACCTGACGAGAATTTCTCGCACAAGGTCAACAAAAAGATGTTCCGGGCCGGTGTCTGCTCGATCTTCAGCAAGCTCGCGCAGGACGACCGCATCGTCGTGATCGATGGCCTGTCCATCGATGCGCCGAAGACCAAGCTGCTGGCGGAGAAACTCAAGGCCATGGGCCTGGAATCCGCGCTGATCATCACCGACGCGATGGACGACAACCTGTACCTGGCTTCGCGCAACCTGAAGAACGTGCTGGTTGTCGAGCCGCGTTATGCCGATCCGCTTTCGCTCATCCACTACAAGAAGGTGGTGGTCACGAAGTCGGCGATGGCCAAGCTCGAAGAGATGTGGGGTCAAGCATGAGCGCGACAAAGCAAGAGCGCCTGTTCAATGTGCTGATGGCGCCGATCGTCTCCGAGAAGAGCACGATGATCGCCGACAAGCATGAGCAGGTGGCATTCCGCGTGCGTCCGGATGCCACCAAGCAAGAAGTCAAGGCGGCCGTCGAACTGCTGTTCAAGGTGCAGGTCGAGAAGGTCTCCATCCTGAATACGAAGGGCAAGGAGAAACGCTTCGGCCGTTTTGACGGTCGTCGCAGCAACGTGCGCAAGGCGTACGTGTGCCTGAAGCCCGGTCAGGAAATCAACTTCGCGCAAGAGGTGAAGTGATGCCGCTGGTCAAAGTTAAACCAACCTCGGCCGGCCGGCGCTCGCTCGTCAAGGTCGTCCATCCGAACCTCCACAAGGGCAAGCCACTGGCTGCCCTCACGGAGCACCAGAAGCGAGGGTCGGGTCGCAACAACAGCGGTCGGATCACCGTGCGTCACAAGGGCGGCGGCCACAAGCAGCACTACCGCCTGATCGACTTCAAGCGTGACAAGGATGGCGTCCCGGCGAAAGTCGAGCGCCTGGAGTACGACCCCAACCGCAGCGCGCACATTGCGCTGCTGTGCTACGCGGATGGCGAGCGCCGTTACATCATTGCGCCCAAGGGCCTGACGGTCGGCACGCAACTGATGAGCGGCCAGGATGCGCCCATCAAGGTCGGCAACACCCTGCCCTTGCGCAACATTCCGGTCGGCTCGACGATCCATTGCATCGAGATGCTGCCGGGCAAAGGTGCGCAAATGGCGCGTGCTGCCGGCACAGGTGTACAGCTTTTGGCGCGTGAAGGCAGTTATGCGCAGTTGCGGCTGCGCTCAGGCGAGATTCGCAAGGTGCTGATCGAGTGCCGCGCCACCATCGGTGAAGTCGGCAACGAAGAAAATAGCCTGCGCCAATATGGCAAGGCCGGGGCGGTTCGCTGGCGCGGCGTGCGTCCGACAGTTCGCGGCGTCGCAATGAACCCGGTGGATCACCCGCATGGGGGCGGCGAAGGCCGCACCGGCACCAAGCGCGACCCGGTCAGTCCGTGGGGCACCCTCACCAAGGGCTACCGCACGCGCAACAACAAGCGCACGGACACGATGATCGTCCAGCGCCGCAAACGCAAGTAAAGGGAGCCGACAATGTCTCGCTCACTCAAGAAGGGCCCCTTCGTCGATGGCCATCTGCAGGCCAAGATCGACAAAGCACAGGCCAACAAGGACAAGAAGCCGATCAAGACCTGGTCGCGTCGCTCGACGATCCTGCCCGATTTCATCGGCCTGACGATCGCCGTGCACAACGGCAAGGCGCATGTGCCGGTCTACATCTCCGAGCAGATGGTCGGACACAAGCTGGGCGAGTTCGCCCTGACCCGGACCTTCAAGGGCCACGCCGCCGACAAAAAAGCGTCGCCGGGCAAGAGGTAAGAGGAAGCCATGGAAACGACTGCATCCGTACGCGGCGTACGCCTGTCAGCCCAGAAGGGGCGGCTGGTGGCTGATCTGGTTCGCGGCAAGCCGGTGGACAAGGCGCTGAACATCCTCGGCTTCACCCAGAAGAAGGCGGCCGGCATCATCAAGAAGGCGCTGGAGTCGGCGATTGCCAATGCCGAACACAACGACGGTGCCGATATCGACGAACTGAAGGTCACCAAGATCTTCGTCGAGAAAGCCGCCACGCTGCGCCGTTTTTCGGCGCGCGCAAAGGGTCGCGGCACCCGGATCGGCAAGCAAACCTGCCACATCTTCGTCTCCGTCGGCGACGGCAAAGCGAAATAGGTGATACATGGGTCAAAAGATCAATCCCACCGGTTTTCGCCTCGCGGTCTCGCGCAACTGGAACTCGCGCTGGTTCGCTACGGGCGATGACTTTCGCCGCATGCTCGCTGAAGACCTGAAGGTCCGCGAGTACCTGAAGAAGAAACTGCGTGCTGCCTCGGTTGGACGCATTCTGATTGAGCGCCCAGCCAAGAACGCGCGCATCACGATCTTCTCGGCGCGCCCCGGTGTCGTCATCGGCAAGAAGGGCGAGGACATCGAGAACCTCAAGGTCACGCTGCAGAAGATGATGGGCGTGCCGGTGCACGTGAACATCGACGAGATCCGCAAACCGGAAGTCGATGCGCAACTCATCGCTGATTCGATCACGCAGCAGCTCGAGAAGCGGATCATGTTCCGCCGGGCGATGAAGCGGGCGATGCAGAACGCCATGCGCCTGGGCGCCTTGGGCGTGAAGATCATGAGCGCCGGCCGGCTCAATGGCGCGGAAATTGCGCGGACCGAGTGGTACCGCGAAGGTCGCGTGCCGCTGCATACGCTGCGCGCAGACATCGACTATGGCGTCTCGGAAGCGAAGACCACCTACGGCATCATCGGCGTCAAGGTGTGGGTCTACAAGGGCGACACCCTCGGCCGCAACGATGCGCCCGCAGCTGAGACGCCCGCCCCAGATCGTGACGACCGTCGCCCGCGCCGTACCGATCGCCCCGCTGGCGACCGGCCCGGACCGGGCCGCGGTGCTCCCCCGCGTCGTGCGCCAGGTGCGGGCGGTGCGGGTGCGCCGCGTCGCGCCGCCGCCGAGGCGAAGCCGGACGTTGCGAACGCTGCACCCGCAGATGCGCCGAAGGACGACGCTGCCAAGCCAGCCGTCAAGCGCGTGCGCAAGACTGCGACAAAGACTGACGCTCCCGCCAAGAGCGGTGGCAAAGACGGAGAATAAGCATGCTGCAACCCGCCCGACGCAAGTACCGCAAGGAGCAGAAAGGTCGCAACCGCGGCCTGGCGCTGCGCGGCGCGAACGTCTCTTTCGGTGAGTTCGGCTTGAAGGCCACCGAACGCGGCCGTCTGACCGCCCGCCAGATCGAGGCCGCTCGACGTGCCATCAGTCGCCACATCAAGCGGGGCGGCCGGGTTTGGATCCGCATCTTTCCGGACAAGCCGATCTCGACCAAGCCCGCTGAAGTTCGGATGGGCAATGGCAAGGGCAACCCGGAGTACTGGGTGGCCGAGATTCAGCCCGGCAAGGTGCTGTACGAGATGGATGGCGTGGACGAAGTGATCGCGCGTGAGGCGTTTGCCCTCGCCGCCGCCAAGCTGCCGCTGAAGACGATTGTCGTCGCCCGCCAGCTTGGCCTGTAAGGAGATCGCGATGGAAGCCAAGGAATTGCGCGCCAAGGACACAGCGGCGCTGACCAAGGAACTGCAGGATCTCCTGCGAGCGCACTTTTCGTTGCGTATGCAGAAGGCCACGCAGCAACTGACCAACACGACGCAACTGCGCAACGTGCGGCGAGACATCGCCCGCGTTCGCACCGTGCTCACCCAGAAGGCGGCGTCGAAATGAACGCGGAAAAGCAGGCGCTGAAACGGACCCTCGTGGGTCGTGTAGTAAGCAACAAGATGGACAAAACAGTGACCGTGCTCGTCGAGCGCAAAGTCAAGCATCCGGTTTATGGCAAGTACGTGGTGCGGTCGACCAAGCTGCATGCCCACGACGAGACCAACCAGATCAATGAAGGCGACATGGTCGAGATCGCGGAGACGCGACCCATGTCCCGGACCAAGACCTGGGCGGTGCTCCGGGTAGTGCAGTCCGCTCAGGCGATCTGATACGGACGATTGCCAAGTCTTCTTGCTTTGAGGCGAGCCACTCGACTACAATCACGGGCTTCGCGTTTTCAGCCAAATTTCTCTGCGCTGACTCGCAGTTTGAGTTGGTGAGCAAGACAGACGGGCCGGCTGGCAGTGCATCGTCAGGCAAGCGCAGGCAGTAAAAAGTTTTCAGTTGTGGGCAATTTCGGAGGCGTCAGCGCCACCTGCAGCACCGCCGCACAGGCGGGCTCGCAGCGGGCGGCGCGGGCGACTCATCTCCCCGGACGGGACCAAGACTGACCGTATCCGATCTTCGGGTGGCGGGAAAAGTTGGGGCGGAAAAGATGATTCAGATGCAGACGATGCTGGACGTCGCCGATAACACCGGCGCACGCTCAGTGATGTGTATCAAGGTCCTTGGCGGCTCCAAGCGTCGCTATGCGGGCATCGGTGACGTCATCAAGGTGACGGTCAAGGATGCCGCCCCGCGTGGCCGGGTCAAAAAGGGCGAGGTCTACAACGCCGTCGTGGTGCGTACCGCCCACGGCCTGCGTCGCGCGGACGGATCGGCGATCAAGTTCGACAACAACGCCGCCGTTCTGTTGAACAACAAGCTTGAGCCCATCGGCACTCGCATCTTCGGGCCGGTCACGCGTGAATTGCGGACCGAGCGCTTCATGAAGATCGTGTCCCTGGCGCCGGAAGTCCTCTAAGGAGCCTGCGATGGAACGCATCCGCAAGGGCGATGAAGTGGTCGTGATCGCTGGCCGAGACAAAGGAAAGCGCGGCACCGTGGTGGCGCGCGTCGATGAGCGTCACCTGACGGTCGAAGGTGTCAACGTGGTCAAGAAGCACGTTCGCCCGAACCCGATGAAGGGCGTCACCGGCGGCATCATCGATAAGACCATGCCGATCGACGTCTCGAACGTGATGCTGTGGAACCCTGCCAAGAGCAAGGGCGACCGTGTCGGCTTCAAGGAAATCGACGGCAAGAAGGTTCGTGTGTTCAAGAGCAACGGCGCCACGGTGGGCGCGAAGTAAGGGGCGATGATGGCTCGATTGCACGATCAGTACCGCGAGAAAGTCGTTCCTGAATTGGTGAGCAAGTTCGGCTACAAGTCGATCATGCAGGTGCCTCGCATCACCAAGATCACCCTGAACATGGGTGTCGGCGAAGCGGTCAATGACAAGAAGAACATCGAGATGGCCGTAGGCGACATGGTCAAGATCGCCGGTCAAAAGCCGGTGATCACCAAGACGCGCAAGGCGATCGCAAACTTCAAGATCCGTGAGGGCCTGGCCATCGGTTGCATGGTGACCCTGCGCGGCGAGCGGATGTACGAGTTCCTTGACCGCCTGATTACCGTTGCCTTCCCTCGCGTGCGTGATTTCCGCGGTGTGTCGGGGCGCGCTTTTGACGGCCGTGGCAACTACAACATCGGCCTGAAAGAACAGATCATCTTCCCCGAGATCGAGTACGACAAGATCGACAAGCTGCGGGGTATGAACATCAGCATCACCACGACCGCGAAGACCGACGACGAAGCTAAGGCGCTTCTCGCCGCGTTCCGGTTCCCGTTCCGCAACTAATCGGCCGAACGACACACATGGCAAAGCTCTCACTGAAGAACCGCGAAGCCAAACGCGAGGCGCTCGTCAAGAAGTTCGAGGCCAAGCGCAAGGACCTGAAGGCGACCATCGCCGACTCCACCCGCTCGATGGAAGAGCGCATGGACGCCCAGGCGAAGCTGCAGTCGCTGCCGCGAAACGCCAGCCCGACCAGGTTGCGTAATCGTTGCTCGATCACCGGCCGTCCGCGCGGCACGTTCCGCAAGTTCGGACTGGCGCGCACCAAGATTCGTGAAGCGGCCATGCGCGGGGACATCCCGGGCCTGGTCAAGGCAAGCTGGTAAGCGAGGAGATCAGACCATGAGCATGAGTGATCCGATCGCCGACATGCTGACCCGCATCCGCAATGCGCAGGGTGTGGAGAAGACTGATGTGGTGATGCCGTCGTCGAAGCTGAAAGTGGCGATTGCCGGCGTATTGAAGGACGAGGGCTATATCGACGGTTTCCAGGTTGCGGCCAACGATGGCAAGCCGGAACTGCGGATCGGCCTCAAGTACTACGCCGGCCGTCCGGTGATCGAGCGCCTCGAGCGCGTCTCGCGCCCCGGCTTGCGTGTCTACAAGGGACGCGATTCGATTCCAGAGGTCATGAATGGCCTGGGAGTTGCGATCGTCTCGACGCCTCGCGGCGTGATGACCGATCGCAAGGCGCGCGCTGCCGGTGTCGGCGGCGAAGTGCTCTGCTACGTCGCCTGAGGAACGGAAGGACTGACATGTCGCGAGTTGCACGAATTCCGGTGCCACTGGTCAAGGGTGTCGAGGCGACCCTCGGCGCTGGTGAGATCACGGTCAAGGGGCCGCTTGGCACGCTCAAGCAGTTCACAACGCCCAACGTCAAGATTGAGATCGCCAACGGCGAGGTGTCGTTTGCCGCCGCTGACGAGACGCGTGAGGCCAATGCCATGAGTGGCACCCTGCGCGCGCTGGTTGCAGGCATGGTGCAGGGCGTCTCCAAGGGCTTCGAGCGCAAGCTGAACCTGGTGGGCGTCGGCTATCGCGCCCAGGCGCAGGGCGACAAGTTGAATCTTTCGGTGGGCTTCTCGCACCCGGTGGTGCACCAGATGCCGGCCGGTATCACTTGCACGACGCCGACGCAGACCGAGATCTTGATCAAGGGTGTTGACAAGCAGCGCGTGGGTCAGGTTGCCGCAGAGGTTCGCGGTTATCGCCCGCCGGAGCCCTACAAGGGCAAGGGCGTGCGCTATGCCGACGAAGTCGTGATTATCAAAGAGACCAAGAAGAAGTAACGCGGGCCGGAGCCAGAAATGATCGACAAGAAAGAATCTCGTCTGCGCCGGGCCCGCGCCACGCGCGCCCGCATTGCCCTGCAGAAGGTCAATCGACTGACCGTGTTCCGCACCAACCTGCACATCTACGCCAGCGTGATTTCGCCGGATGGCGGCAAGGTGCTGGCGTCCGCTTCCACGGTAGAGCCTGAAGTGCGCAACCAGCTGGCAACGAAGGGCAAGGGCGGCAACGCTGCTGCCGCCAAGCTCATCGGCGAGCGTATCGCGCAGAAGGCACGCGCGGCGGGTGTCGAGGCGGTGGCCTTCGACCGCAGCGGTTTCCTCTATCACGGCCGCGTCAAGGCGTTGGCCGAAGCCGCGCGTGAAGCCGGCCTGAAGTTCTAAGGAAGCGACATGGCGAAGATCCAAGCCAAGGGCATGCAGTCGGAAGAGCGCGACGACGGCCTCAAAGAGAAATCGATCGCGGTCAACCGCGTCACCAAGGTGGTCAAGGGAGGCCGCATCATCGGCTTTGCCGCGCTGACCGTGGTGGGTGACGGCGATGGCCGCATCGGCATGGGCAAAGGCAAGGCGCGCGAGGTGCCGGTCGCCATGCAGAAGGCGATGGAGAAGGCTCGCCGCGGCATGTCGCGCATCCCGCTGAAGAACGGCACCGTGCACCACACGGTCCACGCCAAGCATGGCGCGGCGAAGGTGATCCTGGCGCCGGCACAAGAAGGTACCGGCGTGATCGCCGGTGGTCCAATGCGCGCGATCTTTGATGTCATGGGTGTTCGCAACATCGTTGCGAAGTCGCACGGTTCGACCAACGCTTACAACATGGTCCGCGCCACGATCAAGGCGCTGGAACTGCTGCGTACGCCGTCTGAGATCGCGGCCAAGCGCGGCAAGACGGTCGAAGAATTGCTCGGCTGAGGCGGCAATGAGCAAAAAAACCTTGAAGGTCACGCTCGTCAAGAGCCCGATCGGGTGCAAGGTCGGTCACCGTGCGACGGTGCTCGGTCTCGGACTCAAGAAGATGAACCAGACGCGCGAGCTGGAAGACACCCCGGCCGTGCGCGGGATGATCACGCGGGTCCAGTACCTGGTCCGCGTCGGCTGATCAGTTCCCGACTGAACGAGTGCAGGAATCAATCATGCGTCTGAACAATCTGAAACCGGCCGACGGCTCCAAGAGCGATCGCCATCGCGTCGGGCGGGGTATCGGCTCTGGCTGGGGCAAGACCGCTGGCCGCGGCCACAAGGGCCAGAAGTCGCGCGCGGGAGGCTTCCACAAGGTTGGCTTCGAGGGTGGCCAGATGCCGCTGCATCGTCGCTTGCCCAAGCGTGGCTTCACCTCGCTGACGCGTCGCTACGTCGAGGTCGTGCGTCTGTCTGAGCTGCAGAAGCTGGGTGTGGACGAAATCGACCTGATGGTGCTCAAACAGGCGGGCATCGTGTCGACGCTCGCGGTCGATGCGCGCGTGATCAAGTCGGGTGAACTCACGCGCAAAGTGAACGTGCGCGGCATCGGCGTGACCGCTGGCGCCAAGGCCGTCATCGAAGCGGCGGGCGGCGCTGTCGCAGTCGTCGAAGCGGTCAAGCCGGCGGGCAAGCTCGTCGCCAAGCAGAAGTAATCGCAAGAGAACAGGGAAGCAAGCGCAGTGGCTGCATCTTTGCCCGGCACGATCGGCAAGACCGGAAAGTACGGTGACCTCAAGCGTCGCCTGCTTTTCCTGTTGATGGCGCTGGTCGTCTATCGCCTGGGAACGCACATTCCCGTGCCGGGCATCGACCCGGATCAGTTGCGCGCGCTGTTCAACTCGCAGTCCGGCGGCATCCTCGGCCTGTTCAACATGTTCTCTGGTGGCGCGCTGTCGCGGTTCTCCGTGTTCGCGCTCGGCATCATGCCGTACATCTCCGCGTCGATCATCGCGCAGATGCTGACCTACGTGGTGCCGTCACTGGAGCAATTGCGCAAGGAAGGCGAATCGGGCCGCCGCAAGATTACCCAGTTCACTCGCTATGGCACGTTGGCGTTGGCGATCTTCCAGGCGATCGGCATCTCGGTGGCACTGGAATCGCAGCAGGGCCTGGTGATCGATCCGGGCCTGATGTTCCGCTTTATCTGCGTCGTTTCGCTCGTCACCGGAACGATGTTCCTGATGTGGCTGGGCGAGCAGATCACCGAACGCGGACTCGGCAACGGCATCTCGATTCTTATCTTTGCCGGCATCGTGGCAGGCCTACCCTCGGCGATCGGCGGCCTGTTTGAGTTGGTGCGCACGGGCGCAATCGGTCCGCTGGCGGCGATCTTCATCATTGCTCTGATCCTGCTCGTTACGGCGTTCGTCGTTTTCGTCGAGCGCGGCCAGCGCAAGATCCTCGTCAACTACGCCAAGCGCCAGGTCGGCAACAAGATCTACGGCGGACAGAGCTCGCACCTGCCGCTCAAACTCAACATGTCGGGCGTGATCCCGCCGATCTTTGCCTCGTCGCTGATCCTGTTCCCCGCCACCCTGGCGAGCTGGTTCACCACCGGCGATGCCACGCGCTGGATCCGCGACCTCGCCTCGTCGCTTTCGCCGGGGCAGCCGCTCTACATCCTGCTGTACGCTGGACTGATCATCTTCTTTTGCTTTTTCTACACGGCCTTGGTGTTCAACAGCAAGGAGACGGCAGACAATCTGAAGAAGAGCGGTGCGTTCGTGCCAGGGATACGTCCCGGCGACCAGACGGCCCGCTACATCGACAAGATCCTGATGCGCCTGACGCTGGCTGGCGCGATCTACATCACGTTCGTCTGCTTGGTCCCCGAATTCTTGAACCTGCGCTTCAATGTGCCGTTCTATTTCGGCGGTACCTCGCTGCTGATCGTGGTTGTCGTGACCATGGATTTCATGTCGCAGGTGCAGGCTTACCTGATGACGCACCAGTACGAGTCGCTGCTCAAGAAGGCGAACTTCAAGGGCTTCGGCCCGGGTATGCCCCGCTAGGGCATTCAGGCAGCAGACGATCGGGGCGCATGTCGAAAGACGACGTTATCCAGATGCAAGGGGAGATTCTCGAGAAGCTCCCGAACGCTACATTCCGCGTGAAGTTGGAGAACGGCTATGTGGTGCTCGGCCATATCTCCGGAAAGATGCGGATGCATTACATCAAGATATTTCCGGGCGACAAGGTCACGGTGGAACTGACGCCGTACGACTTGAGCCGGGCTCGAATCGTTTTCCGCGCCAAGTAGGCGCGGTGGAGAAGCGCAATGAAAGTCAACGCGTCGGTCAAGAAGATGTGCCGCAAGTGCAAGATCATCAAGCGCAAGCGCGTCGTGCGCGTGATCTGCACCGACCCGCGTCATAAGCAGCGTCAGGGCTGATAGGTCAGACCTGCCCCAGGTTCATTGAGGTAACGACATGGCTCGTATCGCCGGTATCAACATTCCGCCCAACCAGCACGCCGAGATCGGCCTGACTGCCATTTATGGCATCGGTCGCGCTCGCTCGCGTGCCATTCTCGAGGCGATCAACGTCCCCTTCACCAAGAAAGTGAAGGAGCTCAACGACGCCGAACTCGAGCGCATCCGCGATGCGCTGAGCAAGGTGACGGTTGAGGGAGACCTGCGCCGCGAGATCCAGTTGTCGATCAAGCGTCTGATCGACCTCGGCTCCTACCGCGGCATGCGTCACCGTCGCGGTTTGCCGGTCCGTGGCCAGCGCACGCGCACCAACGCCCGTACGCGCAAAGGCCCGAAGAAGTCCGGCGTCTCGATGAAGAAAGGCTGATCGGCGGCTTGATCACATCTGATCCGAGCTGCTGACTGAAAGGATTCCATATGGCCAAGAACCCCTCTGCGCAACAGTCTGCTTCACAGCGCGTGCGCAAGAAGGTCAAGAAGTCCGTCGCCGAGGGCATTGCCCACGTGCACGCGTCGTTCAACAACACGATCATCACGATCACCGACCGGCAGGGCAATGCACTGTCGTGGGCGTCGTCGGGTGGCCAGGGTTTCAAGGGTTCGCGCAAGTCGACGCCGTTTGCCGCCCAGGTGGCGGCTGAGAACGCCGGACGTGCCGCGCTCGAGTACGGCGTCAAGAACCTTGAAGTTCGCATCAAGGGGCCGGGGCCGGGCCGCGAGTCGTCGGTGCGCGCGCTCAACGCCGTTGGCTTTCGCATCACCAGCATTCAGGACATCACGCCAGTGCCACACAACGGCTGCCGGCCGCCCAAGAAGCGGCGCGTTTAAGTCCCGCGCAAGGCGATGTCCGCCTTGCGCGCGTAGGTCTGGGGATCGCTGGCTTGCCATGCGGTCCCTTTGCAGTGAAGGCAACAACAAAAGGCGACGTCAGAGCGCCCCTGACAACGACACCGGAGGATGACAGACCATGGGTCTCGACAATCTTTAAGTCGTTACATCATCAACGTGTTCGTGCCAGCCACGCGCGAACTTAATGCGATCTGATCGCAGGATAGGAAGAAGACATGGCCCGCTATACCGGTCCGAAACTGAAGCTGTCCCGCCGTGAGGGGACGGACCTCATGCTCAAGAGCGCGCGCCGCGCGCTCGACTCCAAGTGCAAGGCCGACTCCAAGCCTGGCCAGCACGGCCGCATTTCGGGCGTGCGTACGTCCGACTATGGCCTGCAACTGCGCGAGAAGCAGAAGGTCAAGCGCATGTACGGCGTGTTGGAACGTCAGTTCCGCCGCTACTTCGCTGAAGCCTCGCGGCGCAAGGGCAACACGGGTGCGCGCCTGATCGAGTTGCTCGAGTCACGCCTGGACAATGTTGTCTACCGCATGGGCTTTGGCTCGACGCGTGCCGAGGCTCGCCAGTTGGTGTCGCACTGCTCGATCTCGCTGAACGGCGAGACGGCCAACATCCCGTCGATGCTGGTCAAGCCGGGCGACGTCATCACGGTGCGCGACAAGGCCAAGAAACAGGCGCGAATCGCCGAGGCGCTGTCGCTCGCCGAGCAATCGGGCTTTCCGAACTGGGTCGATGTGAACAAGGACAAGCTCGAGGGCAAGTTCAAGGCGCTTCCCGACCGGTCCGACGTCGCCCAGGACGTCAACGAGTCGCTGGTTGTCGAGCTGTACTCGCGATAGATCGCTGCGCGATACCAACGAACGTCGGTGCGGTCGAGCCGCACCGACTCCACGTGCTGTCGGTCGGCTTCGGGGCGCGCTGACCTGCGTTTTCCGCCCCATCTCACCCATCAGCCTTATCGGCGTAACGAGCCGAGGGTATTGAAGAGGGATAGTTGATGTCATCTACCACCATGCTAAAACCGCGGGCGATCGAGGTTGAATCGATCGGCCACAACTCCGCCATCGTGACGATGGAGCCTTTCGAGCGCGGCTACGGCCACACGCTCGGCAACGCGCTGCGTCGGATCCTCTTGTCGTCGATGACGGGCTACGCGCCGACCGAAGCGCAGATGGCCGGCGTCGTGCACGAGTACTCCACCGTTGACGGCGTGCGCGAGGATGTCGTCGACATCCTGCTGAACCTGAAGGGCATCACCTTCAAGCTGCATAACCGCGACGAAGTCACGTTGCATCTGAAGAAGGAAGGCGAGGGCGTGGTTACCGCCGGCGACATCGAGTTGCCGCACGATGTCGAGATCATCAATCCCGAGCACGTGATCGCTCACCTGTCGGCCGGTGGCCGCCTGGAGATGCAGGTCAAGGTCGAGAAGGGCCGTGGCTATGTGCCGGGCAATGTCCGCGCGTTCCGCGAGGACCACAGCAAGACCATCGGTCGCATCGTAATGGACGCGTCGTTCTCGCCGATCAGGCGGGTGTCCTACACGGTCGAGAGCGCGCGCGTCGAGCAGCGCACCGACCTCGACAAGCTGGTCATGACGATAGAGACCAACGGCGCGATCACGCCTGAGGAGGCCGTGCGTCAAAGCGCTCGCATTCTGGTCGAGCAGCTGTCCGTGTTCGCCGCGCTGGAAGGCACGGCCGAGCCGCTGTTGGCTGCGCGCAGCTCGCCGACGGTCGATCCGATCCTGTTGCGTCCGGTCGACGACCTGGAATTGACGGTGCGTTCGGCCAACTGTCTGAAGGCCGAGAACATCTACTACATCGGCGACCTGATCCAGCGCACCGAGAACGAACTGCTGAAGACGCCGAACCTCGGTCGCAAGTCACTCAATGAGATCAAGGAAGTGCTCGCAGCACGTGGACTCACGCTTGGCATGAAACTGGAAAACTGGCCGCCTGCCGGCCTCGAGAAATAGCCCATGCCGGGCGCTTGCGCCGGCATCGACTGGCGCGCGTTCAGCGGATATCCGTGCCGCTGAACGCGTGCAACACCTCACCGAACCGCTCCGCATGTCGGAGATAGAAGAGTCGGCCACCGAAGACTGAAAGGAAGAACGATATGCGTCACCGTAACGGTTTGCGGAAGCTGAACCGCACCAGCAGTCATCGCCTGGCGATGCTGCGCAACATGTCCAACTCGCTGCTCACGCACGAACTCATCAAGACCACGCTTCCCAAAGCGAAGGAACTGCGGCGCGTGGTCGAGCCGCTGATCACGCTGGCCAAGGAGCCGACGGTTGCCAACCGCCGCCTCGCCTTCAATCGTTTGCGCGACCGCGACGTCGTGGTCAAGCTGTTCAATGAACTCGGTCCGCGCTACAAGGCGCGTCCGGGCGGCTACCTGCGCATTCTGAAATTCGGCTTTCGCGTTGGCGACAACGCACCGATGGCGATCGTCGAACTGCTGGATCGACCCGAGCCCGCCCCGACCGAGACAGCGGCGTCGGACGCCAGCTAAGCACGGCCGTGCGGCGGTGAAGCCCGCCGCATGCCCTGGCTAAGCCCGGCGCAGTACCCTGAAGGGCCCGCAACGTGCGGGCCCTTTTCTTTGCGGGAGCCGTCCATGGCAGATGTCCTGCTCGTCCTGACCAACTGTCCCGACCCGACCACCGCGCAGCGAATCGCACAGGCCCTGGTGCACAACGGGCTGGCTGCCTGCGTCAATCAGCTGCCGCCGGTCGCTTCCACCTATCGGTGGCGTGGCGCGGTCGAAACGGCGAGCGAGATTCCCTTGCTGATCAAGTGCACACGCGACCGCTACGCGCAGGTCGAAGAGGCAATCCGCCAAGTGCATCCCTACGATGTGCCGGAAATCATCGCACTGCCGGTCGTAGCAGGCTTCGGTCCCTACCTGCGCTGGGTCGACGACGAGACGCAGCCGCCCTTGGTGGCTTGATCGCGCTGTACCGCGCTGTCAACGCGGTGGAGGTTCACCGTCTCGATCGCTTTCAGCGGCGAGATTGTCTTGGCGCATCTCCCGTGCCTCACGCGGATCCAACGGTGCGCGGCTCATTCCCACCGTGAGCGCCATGGCGCCGAGCAGGCCAAGCACCACCGGCACCGCGAAGCCGATGGCGCCACCGGCGTACCAGTCGTGCACGAGCATCACCGCGGCGATCGCCAGCAGCGCCACACCCGTGATGAACGATGCCCACTTCGCGCCCGATTCCAATGTCATCCCCTCTAGCGCGACAAGGCGCGCCGCATCACGTAAGACAGCAGATCTACCAAGGCCACCAGCGAGATCATGGCGATCAGGATCGAGCTTGTTTCGCGCATCTGGAACAAGCCCATGTGGAACGACAGCATCTGCCCGAGCCCGCCGGCGCCAACCACGCCGAGCACCGCCGCCGCACGAATGTTGTTCTCCCATCGGTACAGCGTGTAGGAGAGCAGCTGCGGCAGCAGCTGCGGCAGTGTTGCATAAAGAAACACGCGACCTTCTGCGACACCTTGCGCACGCAACGCGAAGGCGGGTCCCGGCGGCGCGTTCTCGATCGCCTCGGCGAACAGTCGCCCGAGCACACCCGTCGTGTGCATGCCGAGCGCCATGGTGCCGGCAAATGGTCCCAGCCCGGCCGAGATCAGCAGCAATGCCGCCCACACCAGTTCTGGTATCGATCGCAGCACATTGAGAACGAGGCGCGTCGGCTGCCGCCACAAAGCTCGATCCTCGCGATGAGTGCGGCTCGCCGGCAGCGCCAGCAGCAGACCTAGCGCTGCGGCGATCAGCGTGCCGAGCGCGGACATCGCGAGGGTCTCAAGGCTCGCCGCGGCGAGTTTGCCGAGAAACGCAGGCGCCAGATTCGGCTCTAGCAACTCGCCGAGAAAGCGTCCCATCCTTGCGGCCGCGTCGAGCGAGAAGAACTGGGCCCACTTCAGATCGAGCGTGGCGAAGCTGGCGGCGATCAGCGCGAGCACGCACAGCATGATCCAGCACGCAAGACAGCGCGCCGAGAAGAACGGTGGTGGTATCGGTGGTGCGGCGACCGGGACACGCATCGTCATCCCAACGCGCGGCGCAGGCCGGTGCTCGCCAGGTCGGCCAGCCAGACCAGTACCACGAAGACGACCAGCATGGTGGCCACCTCACTGCCGGCGAACATCTTCATCGACGTGTCCATCTGCTGCCCGAGCCCGCCGGCGCCGACAAACCCGAGCACGGCGGACGAGCGGATCGCGCACTCCCAGCGATACACGGTGTAGCTCGTCAGCTCCGCCGCGTTCTGCGGCAGCAGCCCGAAAAAGAAGGCCTGCAGACGGCCGGCGCCGTTGCGCAGCAGCGAGGTGGTGGCATGCGTCTCGCCGCTTTCCAAAATGTCGCCATAGACCTTGCCCAGCATGCCGCTATATGTGAGGGCGATGGCCAGCACGCCCGCCGTCGGACCGAGGCCGACCACGCGGACGAAGACCAGGGCCCACACCAGTTCCGGCACACTTCGCAGCAGGATCAGCAGAACGCGGATCGCTTGGCGAACGGCCAGCGGCACCAGGTGCATGCGCCCGCCGAGTGCCGAGACCGACAGCGTGGCGGTCGACAGCAGGGTCAACGGCACGGCCACCAGCAAGGCGAGCGCGACGCCTGCGGTGGCGATCGCCACGGTACGCCACGCTTCGCGCGCCACCAGCGCCAGGAACTCAGCGTCGACGCGTGGCGGCAGGAAGTCGCCGAGGAAGTTCAGCGTGACCTTGAGATTCTCCGGCGCCAGCAGCAGCCAGGGCTTGAACTCCGTGGCCACCAGCATCGGCACCAGCAGCACCACGCCCAGCGACAACCACAGCACCCGCCCGGCCCAGGCCGGGTCGCGCGCGGCAGGCGCCCGGGCAGAGGCGGGGTCGGCGGTCGCACTCATCGTGCTCGTGACTACCGACAGATCATCACGGCGGGCTGCGGCGCGACCGGCGCCGCTTCGTCTACCGGAGGTGGTCCGGTCAGTTCGTGCTCATGTTGCGCGTACAACTGTGCCAGGCGCTCGCGGGTCACCTCGCGACCTGGCAGATCGAAAGCGAGCGCGCCGTCACGCAGACCGATCACGCGCGCAAAGCGCGTGGCGACGTCCACCTGATGCAACGACGCCACCAGCGTCACCCCGCTCGCCTGGGCGGATTGCGTCAGCGTATCGATTGCCTGCCGCGCGCGGGTGGGATCAAGCGCCGACAACGGCTCATCCACCAGCCACAGGGAGGCGGGGGCAAGCAGCGCGCGGCATAGGCCGACACGCTGTCGCTCGCCACCGGACAATCGATCCACCCGATCCCACAGTTTGCCGCCGAGGTCGAACTGCGTCAGAGCCGCGTGCGCGCCGCGGATATCGATCGGATAGACCAGCGACCGCAGGCTGGACCACAGCGATTGCGCTGGCAGCCGAGCGGCCAGCACCGCGGTGATCACCCGCTGTCGCGGTGGCAGGGGTGGCGTCTGCGGCGCAAGGAAAAGGCGCCCGCGCAGCCGCTGCAGGCCGCGCACCGGCAGGCGCCAGGGGTCGATGCCGTCGAGCTGAAGATGACCGGCCGCTGGCTTCAGGGCGCAGGCCAGCGCGTGCAGCAGGGTCGTCTTGCCCGCGCCCGACGGGCCGATCACCGCCACCTGCTCGCCCGCCGCGATCGTGATCGACAGCGGTCGCAGCGCGGGTGGTGCAGCGGCGGCCGCCGCCGGGTGGCGGGCAGCCAGGCCCTCGAGCACGATCTGCATCGCAAGCCGCCTGTGGTTGATCAGCCGTCTACTTGATCAGTCCGGCGCTGCGCCCGGCGGTCTCCAGGCCCTTGTAGTTCTCGGCACGGGTCGGGATGTACTTGGTGGCGCGATTGAGCGTGAGGATCTCCTTGCCTTCGGCGTTGTCCACGCTCAAGTCGAGCAGCACCTTGGTAATGCGCTCTCGCAGCGCCGCCGGCATATCCGCATGCACCGTCCAGTTGTAGTTGAAGTAAGGCGGCGTCGTGAAGAACACATCGACCTTGCTGGTGTCGACCCTCTTGTCGCTGACAAACTTGCGCCAGACGGTGATGTCGAGCGCAGCGGCATCGACCCGGCCGCTGACCACCGATGCGATGGTGGCGTCGTGCGCACCGGAGAACGCCACACGCTTGAAATCGCGCTCGGGTTCGATGCCCGCCTGCAGCAGGAAGCTGCGCGGCATCAGATGGCCCGAGGTTGATGACGCCGAGCCGAAACTCACCTGCTTGCCCTTCAGGTCGGACAGTTGTTTGATCCCCGAATCGACTTGGGTGATGAAGACCGAGCGGAACTGCGTATCTTCCTCACGCTGGGCGATTGGAATCACCTTGCCACCAGATCGGATCTGCGCCTGGACATGGGTGAAGCCGCCGAACCAGACCAGGTCCACTTGCTTGTTGACCAGCGCTTCGACTGCTGCCGGATAGTCGTTGACGGGCGTGAACTCGACCTTCATGCCGAGCGTGCGCTCCAGGTATTTCACCAGTGGGCCGAACTTGCGCATCTGCTCGGTGGCGGCTTCTTCGGGAATCGTCGTGACCTTTAGCACCTGCTGCGCTTGCGCTGGCAGAAGTGAGGACAGCGACAGCAAGGCGGTCGCAAGGAACGAGCGAACCAGTGCATGGCGACGAGTTGACGACATGGCGATCTTCTCCGTTGATAAATCCACGGCGCGCATGGCGGCCGAGGCATGGCGGCATGTGGCGACGATGGACAATGTGGCTCGCACGGAGCACGGAATGCGGCAGGACGAGACGCTCAGGCAGCGAGAAGCGAGACGGCGTCCAGCGACGATGCAGTCTAATCGACAGCATCGGCTGGACGCAGCGTCGTCCCGTCCGCCAAGACCATGACGGCAACACAGGGTGAACCGATGACGGATCGCACGGGTGAATCCGCGCAGCCGGCCAGCACGTTGCGCCTGCGCATCGACAAGTGGCTTTGGGCGGCGCGGCTTTTCAAGACGCGCACGCTGGCTGCGCAAGCAGTCGATCTGGGACGGGTGCGCGCGGAGGGCATGCGCGTGAAGCCGGCGCATGCGTTGCGAATCGGCGAGATGATCGAGATCCAGCTGGGCGAAAGCCGGATCGACGTCGTGGTTGTTGCCCTATCGGCTGTACGCGGCCCGGCGCCGCAGGCGCAACTTTTGTACGAAGAGACGCCGGCGTCGGCGGCGCGCCGCCAGGCACGCGAGGAGGCGCGGCGGGATGCACCCGAACCGACGCGCCAATTGCGCGGACGACCTACCAAGCGCGAAGGGCGCGCGCTACGCCGATTGAACGATGCCTAGCCAGCTCAGCGCGCATTGTTGCGGCCGACGATGCGGGCCTTCAAATGGCGCCAGCGCCGCGCAGTTTGCGACGGCGCATCGGACAGATAGCGATTGATCCAGAAGAACAGCCACAGCAGCAGGCCGATTCCAACCATGCCGGCGACGGTGATGTTGAAGCCCTGGGGGTGGTGCGCCAGCGGAATGCGATCGAAGTTCATGCCGAGGATGCCGGCCAGCAGCGTCAACGGCGCGAACACCGCCGTGATCACCGTCAACAGGCGCACGATCTGGTTGGTACGGTGGGTCATCGCCGAGAAGTGCAGCTGCACCGCGGTCTCGATCGTGTTCTCCAGCCGCTGCGCATGGGTGAGAACGCGCTTGATGTGCTCGATCACGTCGGCCACGCGCACCAGGTAGGCGTCGCTTTGCTGTGGCTCGGGCGTGTCATCAAGGTAGGCATCGCGCAGTTCCTGCAGCGCGTCGAGCTGTTCCTCGCACAGGTTCTCCAGGCGGCGGATCTCGATGCGCGCGTCGAGCAGCACCTGCCAGTCGGAAAACGGCCGACGTGGGTCGAGCAACTCTCGCTGCCACCGCTCCAGGCGCTCGGTGAACGGCTGCCGCAGGTCAAGGTAGCGGTCCACCATCATGTTGAGAAGGCGAAGCATCAGCTCATCGGGCCGGGTCGGGAGGCGCTGCTTGTCGGGCCCACGCTCGCCGTTCGGGGCAGGTCGCGGCCCCCGCTCTGCCAGTAAGCGCTGATGCATCTGCTCGATCGTCTTGCTGTGCTCGTTGCGCACCGTGACAAGCACCCGATCGAACACGAAGAACGTGATCGGCCGAGTGACGATCTCCTGCAGCGCACGCGCTCGGTCATGCCGGCTGACGTCATCCAGCGGTGCCGCCTCGCCCGGCGCGAGCTTGCGGAACACCAGCATGTCGTACTGCTGCGTGCCGTCGAAGTACGACGGGTGATGCAGGTTGATGGCGTCCTGCAGATGGAGGTCGAACAGACGCGCGCCAGCCAGCCGCTCCACCTGCGTTCGGAAAGATTCAGGGTCGGCGATCACTTCGCCGTGCAGGACGTCGAGCCAGACGAAGCCGGCAGCCGGGCAAGCAGCGCCAGCCTGCATCTCAGTGCATCTGTCGGGATGGACGTGAACCGCCAGCACGGCCAAGTTCGCCGGCGGGTCAGCGCGCGTCGCGCAGCCAACGCGCCACTTGCAGCGCGAAGTAGGTCAAGACGCCATCGGCACCAGCGCGCTTGAAGGCGAGCAACGCTTCCAGGATGACTTTCTTCTCGTCGAGCCAGCCGTTGCGGATCGCAGCCATCAGCATCGCGTACTCGCCGCTGACCTGGTACACGTAGGTGGGCGCGCGAAACTCGTCCTTCACGCGGCGCACGATGTCCAGGTACGGCATGCCAGGCTTGACCATCACCATGTCGGCGCCTTCCTGCAGGTCCAGAGCAACCTCCCACAGCGCCTCATCGCTGTTGGCCGGGTCCATCTGGTAGACGGCCTTGTTGCTCTTGCCCAAGTTGCCGCTGGAGCCGACGGCGTCGCGGAACGGTCCGTAAAACGCGCTCGCATACTTGGCCGAGTAGGCCATGATCCTCGTGTGGATGTGGCCGTGGGACTCAAGAGTCCGGCGAATGGCGCCGATGCGGCCGTCCATCATGTCGCTAGGCGCGACGATGTCGACGCCGGCGTTCGCCTGCGTGAGCGCCTGCAGCTTCAGCACTTCGACGGTCTCGTCGTTCAGGACATAGCCGTTGTCGTCGATCAGGCCGTCCTGCCCGTGGGTGGTGAACGGATCGAGCGCCACATCCGTCATCACGCCCAGATCGGGAAACTCGCGCTTGAGTTCGCGCACCACGCGCGGCACCAGGCCATCGGCGTTGGTCGCCTCGCGGCCGTCGGGCGACTTGAGTGCGCCATCGATCACCGGAAACAGCGCCATCACCGGAATGCCCAACTGGACGCACTCTTGCGCCACCGGCAGCAACAGGTCGAGCGACAGTCGCTGTACGCCGGGCATCGACCCCACGTCCTCGCGCCGGTTCTTGCCATCGAGCACGAACACGGGATAAATGAGATCGTCGACGCCAAGTCGATGCTCGCGCATCAGTCGACGAGAGAAGTCATCGCGTCGCATGCGACGCATGCGCACGCCAGGAAACGAGCCGAGAGCGTTCATTCGGGAAAATCCCACTTGGGTACGGACACGCGGTGATTAGATTCCATTGCGGATGGCGGATCTTTCTTTGAATCTTCTGTTGTCCCCCGCTTCTACTCCCTGAGCGGGATGCCTTCAATCAAGAGGCATTTGCGACCCCGAGCCACGGCTCGGGGTCTTTTTCACTGCGCTGGCGCTGCAAGGGGGTGAGCGGGGCAATGCGGCCCGGCGATGATAGCCCTGCGACTTCGCGGAACAGGCGCGCGGCGGCTGCTCTCAGCCGCCGAGCAACTGGCCCAGCGTGTCCTGAAGTTCGTCGAACCCATCGCGCTTGAGCGCCGAGAAAAGCTGGACCGAGGTGGGCATCGGCAGGTCGGCGGCAAACGTTTCGACTTGCGCCAGGGCGCGGCGTTTTTCCATCGTGCCCAGCTGATCGGCCTTGGACAGCAACAGGTGCAGGCGCAGCTTGACGGGGTCGTCGCGCAGGCGTAGCCACTGCATCAATTCGTGGTCGGCGGGCATGAGCGGTCGACGCGCGTCCATCACGAGCACCACACCGCTGAGCATCCGGCGCGACTGCAGGTAGCCGCCGACCAGCGTGTCCCACCGGCTGCGGGTGGCGTCGTCGACCTTGGCGAAGCCGTATCCCGGCAGGTCGACCAGGTAGGCGCGCGTCACCGACCGGCCGTCGTCCGCCTTGCTGCTCAGGCCGAAGAAGTTGAGCATTTGCGTCCGCCCAGGCGTCTTGGAGGCAAATGCCAGTTGACGCTGCTGCGTCAGCGTGTTGATCGCGGTCGATTTGCCGGCGTTGGATCGACCGACGAAGGCGATCTCCGGCAACAGCTCGACTGCGGCGTCATTGAGTTGCTCCGGCTCGGCGACCGAGGTGACGAAACGGGCAGAGTGGAACAGGCCGGTGTACGGGCTCAAGGCGGGGTACTTTCAGTGCGCGGCGAGTGCACCGGGGACCGGGGCGGCGCAGACAATTTAGCAACAGGGAAACGTGGCGACCGGAGGTTTTCGGCGGTCGAGTAAAATGCGACAGCTTAACGGGCGTGCGGGCAGCTTTCGGTCTGATGCCTGAGCGGGACGGAGCGTTCAGATCCTGGTCCCGCAGCACCGACCCAGAAACCTTTCAAAAAAATTGCAGGGGCTAGTCGATGATCTACCAGTTCGGCCGTCGCGTAGTGCTGCTCGCGCTCTGTTCGTATGGCATCGGGGCACAGGCCCAGGCGCCCGCTGCCGCCAAGCCGGACCCGGCGAAAGGGCAGCAGATCGCTTCCACGGTCTGCATTGCCTGCCATGGTGCCGATGGCAACTCGGTGATCGCGGCCAACCCGAAGCTTGGCGGTCAGCACGCTGAGTACCTGATCAAGCAACTCGTCGACTACACCAAGCCGGCGACTGCCAAGGACGCGCGCGTCAACGCCGTGATGACCGGCTTTGCCACCACCCTGTCGGCCGACGACAAGCGTCACGTGGCGGCCTGGTATGCCTCACAGAAGCCCGGGACTGGAACAGCCACAAACAAGGACACGCTTGCTTTCGGGCAGCGCATCTTCCGCGCCGGCATTCCGGAGAAGAACATCCCGGCGTGTGCCGGCTGTCATCTGCCGACCGGCGCCGGCATGCCCTCGCAGTACCCGCGTCTGGCGGGACAGCATGCCGATTACTCAGAACTGCAACTCAAAGCGTTTCGCGACGGCACTCGGCGCAACAACTTGGCGATGGAACAGATCGCCAATCGCATGTCGGACGCGGAGATGAAGGCCGTCTCCGACTTCATCGCCGGCCTGCGGTAGCGCGAGATCGAGCATGAACGGGGCGCTGCGGCGCCCCGTTTTCATTCTGCGGCGTTGGCGGCGGATGAGTGCGCCCCGCGCGGTTCATCCCTTGCCAAACACTTCGTTCAGTTGCTGCGTCACCCGGACGAACGTGGTCCGTTTGGTCAACTCTTTCAGACGGCGCGCGCCCACGTAAGTGCAGGCTGAGCGCACACCGCCCAGGATCTCATGCACCGTGACTTCGACTGGGCCGCGGTCGGGAATCAGCACCTCCTTGCCTTCGGCGGCGCGGTAGCCGGCCACGCCGCCGGCGTACTTGTCCATCGCCGCCTTGCTGCTCATCCCATAGAAACGCCGGAACGCCTGGCCGTCACGTTCGATGCGCTCGCCGCCAGACTCGTTATGCCCGGCCAGCATGCCTCCCAACATGACAAAGTCGGCGCCGCCGCCGAAGGCTTTGGCGACATCGCCCGGGGTGGCGCAACCGCCGTCGGCGCAGATCAGTCCGCCCAGCCCATGGGCGGCGTCAGCGCATTCGATGATGGCCGACAGTTGCGGATAGCCAACGCCGGTCATCTTGCGCGTCGTGCATACCGATCCCGGTCCGATGCCGACTTTGACGATGTCCGCGCCCGAGAGGATCAGTTGCTCGGTCATCTCGCCGGTGACCACGTTGCCGGCCATGATTACCAGTTCGGGCCACGCAGTGCGGATGCGGGCAATGAACGTGACGAAATTCTCGTGATAGCCGTTGGCGACATCGATGCAGGCATAGCCGATCCTGCCACCGGCGGCAGCCATTACCTTGTCGAACTTCTCTTCGTCGGCTCGAGTGATGCCGATGGAATAGAAGGCGGCTGACTTGCGTTCGAGCCCGTTGAAGTAGGCTGCATACTCTTCGACCGCATAGTGCTTGTGCAAGGCGACCGAGAGTCCGACGGGTTGCAGCGCCCGCGCCATATCGAAGGTGCCGGTGCTGTCCATGTTGGCGGCAATGATCGGGATGCCGTCATATGCATCTTTGCCGTGACGAAAGGCGAACTGCCGCGCGATGTCGACGTTTGAGCGGGACGTCAGGGTGGACCGCTTCGGACGGATCAGTACGTCTTTGAAGTCCAGTTTGAGTTCGTGCTCGATGTGCATGCCACCCTCTCCGTTCGTGCGACGGGCAAAAAAAGCGCCGGCGTCCCCGGGTGAGCGCCAGCGTTGATGGAGTCTACGCTCGACATAATGGCGCGTTGACCTGCGCCAGACGAGCAGGACGACCCCAGGACGATGTTGAAGCAGGGCAACCATCCCGGTACGCGCTGGTCGAAATTGGTTCCGGTGCTGCACCGCGCGGCGCTGGCATGTGTAACAAGCGACTTGCCCCATCCGAATGACAGTCGCGCCGCAGTATCACTCGTCTGCCCCGTTCACGATCCAGGAGTCCTGCATGTTGATCCACCGCGCGCCCGATGTGGCGCCCTCAGAAATCACCCCCCCGGCGGTTTGGCGTGAACGGCGCACCCTATTGCAGGCGGCCGCAGCCGCGGGGCTGGTCGGGGTCGTCGGCACGAGCGCAGCGCAGAACGCCGCTGCGCCGAAGCTGGCGGGTCGCCCCAGTCCGTTGTCGACCGTGGAGCGGGCCACGCCCTACAAGCTGGTGACCGAGTACTGCAACTACTTCGAGTTCGGCACTGATAAGGAGGATCCAGCGCGCCTGGCGCCGAAGATGCTCAAACCGCGCCCCTGGACGGTCCAAGTGGATGGCGAGGTGCAGCGCGCTCGCAGCTTCGGCATTGAAGATCTGATGAAGTTGGCGCCCATGGAAGAGCGCACGTATCGACTGCGTTGCGTGGAAGCCTGGTCGGCGGTCGTGCCCTGGGTCGGTTTTCCGCTGGCAGAACTGATCAAGACGGTCGCGCCGACCGGC
This sequence comes from Burkholderiaceae bacterium, assembly GCA_022843955.1. Classification (GTDB taxonomy): domain Bacteria; phylum Pseudomonadota; class Gammaproteobacteria; order Burkholderiales; family Burkholderiaceae_F; genus JALHMQ01. The sequence continues at coordinate 53,139 of JALHMQ010000017.1, read as the reverse complement.
AATGCCAAGTTCGTCGAGTTCATCACCCTGGCAGATCCCAAGCAGATGCCCGGATTGCGGTCCGACGTGCTGCGCTGGCCCTATACCGAGGGGCTGCGCATGGATGAGGCCATGCATCCGCTCACACTTCTTGCTTTTGGGATGTACGGCGAGGTGCTGCCGAACCAGAACGGCGCACCGGTGCGACTGGTCGTGCCCTGGAAGTACGGTTTCAAAAGTGCCAAATCACTCGTGCGAATTCGCTTCGTCGAGAAGCAGCCGGTCAACAGCTGGAAAGCGTCGGCGCCGCACGAGTACGGCTTCTATTCGAACGTGAATCCCGATGTCGACCATGCCCGCTGGAGTCAGGCGAGCGAGCGGCGGCTGGGGGAGGACGGGCTCTTTGCGAAGCGTCGTCCGACCCTGATGTTCAACGGCTATGCCGAACAGGTCGCCTCGCTTTACAGCGGCATGGATCTGCGGATGAACTTCTGAGGATGGCGGCCAGCGGTCCAAAGCAATGGCTCGCCAGGGTGCCGGCCGCCTTGCCATCCAAGCAGTTCGCGCGGTTGCGCGCGGCGATGTTCATGCTTGCTGTGTTACCGCTGGCTCGACTCATCTATCTCGGGTTCGCCGATGGGCTCGGCGCCAACCCCGTGGAATTCGTCGCGCGCTCGCTGGGCACCTGGGCGTTGGTGATGCTTTGCGTGACGCTGTCCATCACGCCGCTGCGCTCGGTCACCCACTGGGCATGGCTTGCCCGACTGCGGCGCATGGCCGGGCTGTTCTGCTTCTTCTACGCGTGCCTGCACCTACTTGCCTACGCGGTGCTCGATCACTGGCTCGATGTCGCGGCGATCCTGTCCGACGTCATCAAGCGGCCATTCATCACCGCTGGCTTTGGGGCCTTCGTTTTGTTGCTGCCGCTGGCAGCGACATCGACCAACGCAATGGTCAAGCGCCTGGGCGGACGCAACTGGCAGCGACTTCACAGGCTCATCTACGTGATCGCGCCGATCGCGATCCTGCACTTCTGGTGGCACAAGGCGGGCAAGAATGACTTTGCCGAGCCAACGGTCTACGCGTTGATCGTCGGCGCACTGCTTGGCGTTCGTGTGGTGCGCTGGTGGAGCGCCCGCTGACCGACATCTAGTCGGGCAGCACGGACTCGTCGGCGAAAAGCTGCGCCACGGTTTCGCGCTGCCGGATCCGATGGACCCGATCCCCGTCGACCATAACCTCGGCGGCGCGCGGGCGCGAGTTGTAGTTGCTTGCCATGCTCATGCCATACGCGCCGGCGCCGAGTACCGCCAGGAGATCGTCACTGCGCAGCGCAATGTCGCGCTCGCGTGCCAGCCAGTCACCCGACTCACATACCGGTCCGACGATGTCATAGCGCTTGCTGGGCTCGTCGCGCTGTCGCACCGGTTGCACATCCATCCACGCTTGGTAGAGGGCGGGGCGCATCAGATCATTCATCGCCGCATCGACGATCGCGAAGTTCTTCTCTGCCCCCGCCTTGACGAGGTTCACGCGTGTCAGCAGGGCGCCGGCGGCACCGACGATCGATCGGCCCGGCTCGACCAGGATGTGCTTGCCTGCATGACCACGCTGGTCAACGCGCGCCAGCATGGCGGCGATCAGCGCGCCGGCCGTCGGCGGTGTCTCGTCACGGTAGGCGATGCCCAGGCCCCCGCCAAAGTCGATGTGCCTGAGCACGATGCCTTCGCGTTCGAGGGCATCGACCAAGTCCAGAACCTTGTCGGCGGCGTCGACATACGGGGCGACCTCAGTGATCTGCGAGCCGATATGGCAGTCGATGCCGACGATTTCGATGTTAGGCAGGTGCGCCGCACGCCGATAAAGCGCCAGGGTGTCGTCCAGCGCGACGCCGAACTTGTTTTGCTTCAGTCCGGTGGTGATGTACGGATGTGTCTTGGCATCGACATCGGGGTTAGTGCGGACCGAGATGCGCGCACGCACGCCCGCGTCACTTGCCACCTGCTGGAGCCGCTCGAGCTCTTCCGTCGATTCCAGGTTGAAGCAGAGGATCTCTGCGGCAAGCGCCGCGCGGATCTCGTCCGCGCTCTTGCCCACGCCGGAGAACACGACCTTGCCCGGTTCCCCGCCGGCGGCAAGCACGCGCGCCAGTTCACCTCCGGAGACGATGTCGAAGCCAGCGCCGGCGCGCGCCAGCAGGTTCAGCACAGCGAGATTGGAATTGGCCTTCATCGCATAGCAGACGAGCGACGGCCGACCGGCGAGGGCGCGCGCATAGGCCTGATACGCATCGACGATCGCGCGGCGCGAATACACATAGGTTGGCGTACCGAACTGCGCGGCGATGCTTTGAAGCGGCACCGACTCGCAGTGAAGTACGCCGCTGCGCCGGCTGAACGCAGCAGCCGCCAGATCGCCAGAACTCATTTGCGTTCGTCGCTGGTACCGGGCAAGTCCGGCACCTTTCGCTCAGGCGGCGGTGCCTTGCGCGGCGGGTCGGGATAGGGCCAGGGCGCATCCTTCGAAACGCCAGGCACATAAAGCGGTGCCTTCTGGCCGCAGCCCGCGAGCGCCGCGAGGGATGTGGCCACTAGAATGAGTGCAACTCTGATCAACATGAAGCCAATCTATCACGCACGATTGGGCTGCCTGCCGCGATGACCGAGACCGAATTCAATGATCTGGCCGAGTCGATCCTGGACGCCGTCGAAGCGGCCATCGAGGCCACTGGGGCCGACATCGAAGCGACGCGCGCCGGCAATGTCCTCACGCTTGAACTGGCAGACCGATCCAAGGTGGTGGTGAACAGCCAATCGCCGATGCAGCAGATCTGGGTAGCGGCAAAAAGTGGCGGCTTCCACTTCGCGCTGCACGACGGCCAGTGGCGCGACACACGGGACGGCAGCGAGCTGTTCGCGGCGCTGTCGCGCGTAGTTTCAGCTCAGGGTGATGAACTGGTCGTGCTGCGCGCCAGCCAGTAAGTCGCGTGGGCGGCTCCCGGTTGGCCCGAGATGACTGTCTAGAAGATCTGATCGCGCACCGTTTCAGCCTTCTTCTGCTCCTCCGGCGGCAGTCCATCGTCGAGCCCTAGGCTGGCCACGCCCGCACCAGGCGGAAACTCTGAATAGAAGATCTCGCCGCCGATGCTCACGATGCCATCAGGCGGTGCGGTCAGAATTTCTGGGCGCCCCTGCAACGCGGTTGACATGTAGCCCATCCAGATCGGCAACGCGAGGCCGCCTCCTGTTTCCCGTTCGCCCAAGGGACGGGGCTGATCGAAACCCATCCAGCCGACTGCCACCAAGCCGCCGCCATAACCAGCGAACCAGGCGTCATGCGAATCGTTGGTCGTGCCAGTCTTGCCCGCGATGTCCGCGCGCCTGAGCAAGCTCGCCCGAGCGGCCGTGCCGACGCGGGTCACGTCTCTCAGCAGACTGTCCATCATGTACGCGTTGCGTTCGGAGATCACGCGGTTGCCGTCCCCTCCAGCCTTCAGCGGTTGCGCTTCCATCAACGCGCGACCGCTGGCGTCGGTCACTTTGCTGATGAGATAAGGGTTGACTCGATAGCCCCCCGTGGCGAAGACCGCGTACCCGCTGAGCAGTTGCCACGGTGTCACCGACCCAGCTCCGAGCGCCATCGTGAGGAAGGCCGGGTGCCGAGCGGGATCGAAGCCAAAGCGCTTGATGTGTGACTGCGCAAACTGCGGCGTGATGGCCTGGATGATCCGGATCGACACGAGGTTCTTCGATCTGGCCAGCCCTTGCCTCATACGCAGCGGCCCGTCGAACTTGGCGTCGTAGTTCTTCGGTTCCCATACTTGGCCACCCGTGAGGTTCGGGTCGATGATCAACGGTGCATCGTTGATCAAAGTGCTGGGCATGAACCCTTTTTCCAGCGCGGCCGAGTAGATGAACGGCTTGAAGCTCGAGCCTGGTTGGCGCCAAGCCTGAGTGACGTGGTTGAACTTGTTCAGATTGAAGTCGAATCCGCCGATCAGCGCGCGGACCGCGCCGTCGCTGGCGTTCGCTGCGACGAAAGCGCCTTCGACCTGAGGCAGCTGGATGATCTCCCAGCCTGGCGTCTTGCCGGTGACAACCTTCAGCCGCACGACCGCGCCCGGAACGATGCGTCGCGTGGGCTGCGCCTTAGGGTCGAGCGCGCGGGCCGCAAAGCGCAACCCTGGTCCCTTGATTTCCACTTCGGTCCCCCCGTCCATCACTGCGCGTACTGCCTTGGGCGAGGCTTCGAGCACGACAGCTGGGATGAGGTCGGGGCTGTCGATTGCTTCGAGCAGTGCGTCCTCGATCCGTTGCTCGCGCACCACGGAGTCCGTCCCGAGTTCGATGAATGCTTCCGGACCTCGATAGCCGTAGCGGCGGTCGTAACTGAGGATCTGCTCGCGCAATGCTGACCAAGCGGCCTGCTGGTCAGCGGCCAAAATCGTGGTGTGAACGTTGAGACCTCGGCTATAGGTCTCTTCCTTGAAGATGTCGAACATCAGTTGGCGCGCAGTCTCCGCGGCGAACTCCGCGTGCACACGCGGACGAGCGCTGTTCGACGCTCCCGAGACGGCTGCTACGCCTCCGCCTCTCACGTTGAGAACTTCAGCGACCGCCTTCTCATGGGTCGCAGCGTCGATGTACCCCAGCTGCAGCATGCGACCCAACACATACTGCTGACGGGTCTTGGCCCGCTTCGGATTGACGCGTGGGTTAAAGGCGCTGGGTGCCACGGGGATGCCGGCCAGCGTGGCAGTTTCTGCCACGCTCAGATGCTGCAGACGCTTGCCAAAGTAGGTTTGCGCGGCTGCTCCGAACCCATAGGCTCGCTGACCCAGGAAGATCTGATTGATGTAGACCTCCAGGATCCTGTCCTTGGACAGCTCGGCCTCGATCTTGAACGCGAGCGCGATCTCGTAGATCTTGCGCGTGTAGAGCTTCTCCGTTGGCAGGTAGAAGGTGCGTGCAATCTGCATCGTGATGGTGCTGCCGCCCTGACCACGGCGGCCGCTGACAAAGTTGGCCAGCACGGCGCGCACGAGGCCGAGGGGATCAACGCCACTGTGCTGGTAGAAGCGATCGTCTTCTGCGGCGAGGATCGCCTGCTTCAGTTGAAGTGGAACCTCGGCGATATTGACGTACTCTCGCCGTTCTTCGCCGAATTCGCCGATCAAGATCCCGTCTGCGCTCCACACGCGCAGCGGAATTTTGGGTCGATAGTCCGTCAGCGAATCGATCGGAGGCAGGTTCGAGTAGGCAATGGCGAAGACGAAAACCAGGAGTAGCGCCGAGCCAGCCGCAGCGCCCGCTCCCAGGGCGAGCGCGTTGAGAGCAATGCGCCCGGCTCGTGTGGTGAGCCAGCGGCCGATGCGGGAGGTTGATTGAGCGTCGGAATCAGGGGGCACGGGGGGCACTTCGGCAGAAAACGAAAACGAGCTGGCGCCGGGTTGGCGGGCGGCACCGGCGTGCTAAGGCGCCAGTGTGGGAAGTCGTCTGGATTATAGGAAGCGCTCAGAGGCCAGACGTACGCTCCCGACCTCGCAATAAGGCGAGTTCGTACGGTCGAGTGCACTGGTAAGGCATGTTCTGACAGTTCCGCAGGCGGGCCGGAAATTGACCGCAAAGCGCGTGCTTGGTGCCCCCCACCCCAACGAATGGCGCGGGAATCCCTCAAAACTGCCAGTGTTCGACGGATCGGCTGTCTTGTGCGGCCATGTAATGTGTTGATAGCATTTGAAGTAGCATTTAACAAAACTGCGGTAAACGCTCGAAATATAAGGAAATTACTGCGGCAAATCCGGCTCCGTACGTGCCTGACCGCCTGCAGTCCCCGCCCTTCTGCGGTTCCTTTAGTTCCGCTAGCGATCTGACCCGCGTCCTTCGGGAGCGCTGCCTTGCCGTTCGAAATGCCGTTCTCGTCGAAGACGCCTCCCCTGGTGGGTCTCGACATCGGTTCGTCCAGCGTCAAACTGGTCGAACTGTCGCAATCGATCGGCGGCGCGCTCAGGCTTGAGCGCTACGCGATCGAGCCGCTGGCCCGCGGCGCCGTTGTCGACGGCAACATCGACAAGATCGACGTAGTCGCTGAAGCCGTTCGCCGCGCTTGGCGCCGCGCCGGTTCTCGGGTCAAGAACGTCGCGATGGCCCTGCCGGCTTCCGCCGTCATTACCAAGCGGATAGCGTTGCCCGCCAACCTGCGCGAAGAAGAGCTCGAGATGCAGGTCGAAAGCGAGGCCAACCAGTACATCCCGTTTGCGTTGGACGAAGTGAGCCTGGATTTCCAGGTTCTCGGCCCCATTCCGAATGCGCCCGACGATGTCGAGGTGCTGATTGCAGCCTCGCGCAAGGAAAAGGTCGAAGACCGAATGGCTGTGGTGCAGGCAGCAGGCCTCAAGCCTGTCGTGGTCGATGTCGAGTCGTACGCAATGCGCTCCGCGCTGCAGCGGCTGATCGCGCAGCTGCCTAGCGCGGGTGACGGTCTGGTGATCGCCGTCTTCTACGTGGGCGCGAACACCACGAGCGTGACCGTCATCCACGACGGTGAGGCGATCTACGAGCGTGAGCAACCGTTCGGCGGCCAGCAATTGACGGGCGACATCGCACGCGCTTATGGCATTCCGGCGGAAGAGGCCGAGCAGAAGAAACGCAGTGGTGATCTGCCCGTCAACTATGAAAACGAAGTGCTGCGCCCGTTCATCGACAGTGCAGCGACCGAGATCACGCGCGCGCTCCAGTTCTTTTTTACTTCGACGCCGTACACGCGGGTCGACCAGATCATGCTGGCTGGCGGCTCGGCCGTCTTGACGGGGCTGCCTGAAGCGCTGATGGAGCGCGCGCAGGTGCCTACGTCCGTGATCTCGCCCTTCAAGGGCATGGAGATCGCGCCGAGCGTGCGCGAGAAGCAGTTGCGCCTCGATGCGCCTGCCCTGCTTACGCCCTGCGGGCTCGCCATGCGGAGGTTCGACTAATGGCAATCCGCATCAACCTGCTGCCGCATCGCGAGGCTCGTCGCGAACGGCAGAAGAAGCTTTTCTGGTTCTTCACTGGGGTCAGCATCGTCGCCGGCGCATTGCTGGTCGGCATGGTCTGGACCGTGCTGCAGGGCTACATCGGCACCCAGATCGAGCGCAACGATTTCATCGCGGCAGAGAACCGCAAGCTCGACAATCAGATCAAGGAAATCGCAACACTGCGCCAGGAAATCGACGCCTTGCGGGCGCGTCAACGCGCAGTGGAGGATCTGCAGGCCGATCGCAACCAACCGGTCCATATGCTGGCCGAGCTGACGCGGCAGACGCCCGAGGGGATCTATCTGCGCGCCATCAAGCAGGAGGGCGCGAAGGTCAACGTGGCGGGTTGGGCCGCCTCGAACGAGCGCGTGTCCGAGTATTTGCGCAACCTGCAGAACAACTCGCAGTTCGTCGAGCGTCCGGAACTCATCGAGATCAAGGTGGCGGCGCAGACGCCGCAGAACGTTCAGCGTCGGCTGTTCGAGTTTTCGCTGAACTTCCACATGCGCCCGACGCCAGAGCGGGCGCAACTGCAGTCGGGCAAGACGGCGCCGCGCGTGGCGCCAACGGCTGGTGCGGGCGGTTCGCCGGCGGCAGTGGCCGCGACGAAGTGATGGATTCGAGGGAAGTCTGACCCATGGCCAGTTCATCGCGCGACATTGCGTCGCAGTTCAAGGGGCTCACGCTTGAGAATGTCGGCGTCTGGCCGATGCTTCCGCGCGTCACCTTGTGGGCCTTCATCATCGCGGCTTGCGCTGCGATCGGCTGGTTTGCCGTGTGGAAGTCGCAGGTCGACGAGCTCGATGGCCTGCGCCAGCAGGAGGCGGATCTCAAGACGCAATACCAACAGAAGCTGCAGCAGGCGGTGAACCTGGACGAGTTGCGGCGCCAGAAGGAACAGGTCAGCCAGTACGTCTTGACGCTCGAGAAACAGCTGCCTAGCAAGGCCGAGATGGATGCGCTGCTGTCGGACATTAACCAGGCCGGCGTCGGTCGCGGTCTGCAGTTCGAGTTGTTCCGCCCGGGCCAGGTGAATGTCAAGGACTACTACGCCGAATTGCCCATCGCGGTGAAGATCTCTGGCCGCTATCACGATCTTGGCGCCTTCACCGGCGACATCGCCAATTTGCCGCGGATCGTCACCCTCAACAACCTGTCGATCATCACCGCCAAGGACGGGGTGCTGACGCTCGACACCACGGCCAAGACTTTCCGCTATCTCGACGACGAAGAAGTCGCTGCGCAGCGCAAGGCGCAGCAGGCGGCCAAGGCGAAGAAGTAGGAGCCGGCCATGAACCTGATTCGATGCATGACCGCGCTCGGACTCCTTGCTGCCTTGGCTGGCTGCGGCTGGTCAAGCCAGACCGAGATCCAGCAGTGGATGAACGACACCCGGCAGAACCTCAAGCCGAACGTGCAGCCGGTCCCCGAGCCCAAGGAATTCACGCCGCAGGCCTACGACAGCAAGGCCCAGGTCGATCCTTTCGACGGCCAAAAGATCGTCATGGCGGTCGCCCGCCAGCAGCAGGCGCGCGCATCAGCATCCAACATCAAGCCGGATCTTGATCGCCGGCGTGAGACGCTCGAGGGCTTTCCGCTCGACCAGGTGCGGATGGTCGGGATGATGCGACAGTCCGGGTCGAACGTCGCGCTTCTTGAAAGCAACGGCTCGACGCACATGGTGCGAGTCGGCAATTACGTTGGCCAGAACTTTGGCCTGATCACGCGCATCTCCGAAACGGAGCTGCAGTTGAAGGAAATCGTGCAGGACGCCGCCGGCGAGTGGGTCGAACGACCTGCACGTCTTGAACTGCAGGAAGGGCCGGCACGTCAGCAAGGGAGCAAGCGATGAAGTCAGCGTGGAAGTATGTGGCCGCAGTCGCGGTGGTGGCTTGCGCTCCGGCGCTACTGTTGACGTTGCCCGCTGCGGCGCTGGCCCAGGCGGCTACCGGAGCGAGCGAGGCCGGCAACAGCATCGAGCGGATCGATGCTGCGCAGACTGGCACCAATACGGTCCTGACGATCCAGCTCAAGGGTGCGGCGGGTAGCGTGCCACCCAGCTTTTCGGTGGCGAATCCCGCGCGAATCGCGATCGACCTGCCGCAGACCACCAATAATCTCGGGCGCAACCTGGTCGACGTGAACCAGGGCGACCTGCGCTCAGTCAATGTGGTCCAGGCTCAAGGCCGCGCGCGGGTGGTGCTCAACCTGCGGCGCCCCGTCACCCACGCGATCAGTGTCGACGGCAACGTGATCACCGTCGCGCTCGGCGCCAATGCCGACACGTCGTTCCGCGCAGAGACCGCAGCCACGACCGCGCCCGCCACTGCACCGGCGCCGACCGCACGTCAGGCAGTTGCTGAAGGGCCGCGCTCTTTGCGCGCCGTTGATTTCCGTCGCGGCAGTGAGGGGGAGGGGCGTGTCGTCGTCGACCTGTCCGATCCCAACACCAGCGTCGACATTCGCCAGCAGGGCGCGCAGATCGTGGTCGACTTCCTCAACACCGTGCTGCCCGATGCGTTGCGTCGGCGGCTCGACGTGAGTGACTTTGGCACGCCGGTGGCGATGGTCAACGCCGTGCAACAGGGTCCGAACGTGCGGGTGACAATCGAACCGCGCGGTCTGTGGGAACAGAACGCCTACCAGAGCGACACGCGCTTCGTGGTCGAGGTCAAGCCGGTCAAGGAAGACCCATCACGCCTGTTCCAGGGCACGCGCCAGGGCTACCAAGGCGAGCGTCTGTCACTCAACTTCCAGAATGTCGACGTGCGGTCACTGCTGCAGGTGATCGCCGACTTCACCAACCTGAACATCATCACCAGCGATTCGGTGCAGGGATCGATCACGCTGCGCCTGAAAGACGTGCCGTGGGATCAGGCGCTCGACATCATTCTCCAGAGCAAGGGCCTGGACATGCGCAAGAACGGCAACGTGATGATCGTTGCGCCGCGCGAGGAACTGGCCACCAAGGAAAAACTGGAACTCGAAGCGCGTAACCAGCTCGCCGATCTGGAACCCACGCGTACCGAGAACTTCGTCGTCAACTATCAGAAGGCCGAAGACGTCCGCAAGCTGCTGACCGACGACAAGCAGCGTCTGCTGTCCAAGCGCGGCAGCGTGGTGGTCGATCCGCGCACCAATCAGTTGTTCGTGCAGGATACGACGGCCCGCCTCGAGGAAGTGCGTCGTCTGCTGCAGCGGATTGATGTGCCGGTGCCGCAGGTGTTGATCGAGGCACGGATCGTCGAAGCGTCGGACACGTTCAGCCAGAATTTGGGCGTCCGCTTCGGCGTCGCGCGTATCACCAACTCTTCTGCCTTCGGTGGCGGAACCGGCGTCATTTCGAGTGGGTCGAGTTCAGGCGGCACAGGCGGCGCTGGCACGGGTATCGGGCCTGCCACTGGCTCCCTGTCGGGCGTGGGTCTGTCTGCGGTGAACTTCGTGAATCTGCCGGCCAGCAGCATTGGAGGCTTCCAGCCAGGAAACTTCGCGCTTACGCTGGTAAACAGCAGCCTGAGTTCGTTGCTCAACCTGGAAGTTTCGGCCCTGGAAGCCGACGGTCGCGGCAAGATCGTCTCAAGTCCACGTGTCGTCACGGCCGACAAGGTGAAGGCAACGATCGAGCAGGGCACAGAGATCCCGTACCAGCAGGCAACCTCCAGCGGCGCGACCAGCATTTCGTTCCGTAAGGCGACGCTGAAGCTCGAAGTGACGCCCCAGATCACACCCGAAGGCGCGATCTTCCTGGACGTGCGAGTGAACAAGGACAGCCGCGGTCAGGACACGGCGGCCGGTCCGGCGATCGACACGAAGAACGTGCAGACGCAGGTGCTGGTGGAAAACGGTGGCACGGTGGTATTGGGTGGTATCTACGAGCAACTGGAGCGCACCACAATCACCAAGGTCCCCGTGTTGGGTGACGTGCCGATCGTTGGCGCCCTATTCCGCAATCGGCAGCGCACCAACGATCGTTCGGAACTGCTGATCTTCATTACGCCGCGCGTGGTCTCCGAGCGCGTTGCGGCGGCTGTCCGCTAGCGGCGGCACAGCCCCTTCCGGCCGAATCAAGCCCGGTTCCGTCATGGCGCCCGCCCCGGGCTTGCCACCGGAGTCGGGCTCGTCCGAGGCATCCGCAGGCCTTCTGATCCTCATCGGCATGATGGGGGCGGGCAAGTCGACGGTTGGTCGACTGCTTGCGCGGGCCCTCGGCTGCGAGTTCGTCGACGCAGACCGGGAAATCGAGGCGCGTAGCGGTGTCTCGATTTCCACCATCTTCGAACTGGAAGGCGAAGCCGGTTTTCGCAAGCGTGAAGCGGCGATGATCGATGAACTGTCGCGGCGTGCCGGCGCAGTGCTGGCCACCGGCGGCGGCGTGGTGCTTTGCGAAGACAACCGCAGGCGATTGCACGAGCGCGGACTGGTCATCTACCTGCAAGCGACCGCCGATGAGATCGCGCGCCGCACCTCGAACGACCGCGATCGACCGTTGCTCCAAACTGCAGATCCTCGCGCGCGGATCGTCGAACTGCTTCGCGAGCGCGAACCGCTCTACCTGCAGGCAGCGCATCTGAGCTTCCCGTCGCCCTCTGCGAACCCGCGGCGCCTGGTGAAGCGCATCCTCGATGACCCGCGCGTGAAGGCCTGGATCGACCGGGCTTAGCGCTTCGCGCGCGTTGCCGAGCGCGGCGCACTGCTGTCCGCATAGAATCGATGGCATGCGACGCGTTCGAGTCTCTGCCCCCGGTGGTTCATACGAGATCCTGATCGGAGCAGACCTGCTGGCGGCACTGCCGCAGCTCCTGGCACCACTGGCTCCTACGCGTTTGCTCGTTGTCACCGATCGCAATGTCGCGCCCCTGTATGGCACGGCGGTCGCCGCGGCGCTTGAGAAGGTCGCGCCGACCGCGATGTTTACGCTGGGCGAGGGCGAGACCGGCAAGACGATGACGGCTGTCGAGAATGTGCTCGATGCCCTTGTCGCGCATCGCGCCGATCGGCGATCGATCGTGGTGGTGGTCGGCGGCGGCGTGGTCGGCGACATTGCCGGGTTCGCCGCCAGCATTTTCATGCGCGGGATACGCTTCGTGCAGGTGCCGACAACGTTGCTCGCGCAGGTTGATTCGTCTGTTGGCGGCAAGACGGGCGTCAATCACCGGCACGGCAAGAACCTGATCGGTGCTTTCCACCAGCCTTCGCTCGTGGTGGCCGATGCCGACGTGCTGCGCAGCCTGCCGCCGCGCGAGCTGTCGGCCGGGTTGGCGGAGGTCCTCAAGCATGGGCTATTGGCCGATGCTGACTACTTCGCCGAGGTCGAAAACAACCTTCCGCTGCTGCTGGCATGTGACGCGCAGGCGATGGCGCATGCGGTCGCGCGCTCATGCGAGATCAAGGCGGGCGTGGTCGGCCGTGACGAGAAGGAATCCGGCGAGCGGGCGCTGCTCAATCTCGGCCACACTTTCGGCCATGCGATCGAGTCGCTGGCAGGCTACGGACACTGGTTGCACGGCGAGGCGGTCGGCTGTGGTTTGTGCCTGGCGGCGGACCTGTCGCAGCGGCTTGGCTTGCTGGCTGCCTCGGATGTCGACCGCGTCCGGGACGCCGTCAAGCGCGCGAATCTTCCGGTGCGCATCCCGGGGCTGTCCCGGCAGGACGCACTGCACGCCATGGCGGGCGACAAGAAAGCCGAAGGCGGCAAGATCCGTTTCATCCTGCTGGAGCGCATCGGCAAAGCGATCCAGCGCACCGTCCCAGCCGATGCACTCGATGCCACCTTGAGCGCTGGCGGGTACTGCTAGTGGTGCGCGCCGATCTTGCCCCCTACGCCGCGCAGGAAGCGCGGTCGCGCGGCCGGCAGCACGCCGAGCCCGAGGCCACTTCACGCAGTCCGTTCCAGCGCGATCGTGACCGCATTGTTCACTCCGCCGCGTTTCGCCGGCTCGAGTACAAGACCCAGGTCTTCGTCAATCACGAAGGCGATCTGTTTCGCACGCGCCTTACCCACTCGCTGGAAGTTGCGCAGATTGCGCGCTCGGTGGCGCGCAGTCTTCGCCTCAACGAGGATCTGACCGAAGCGATCTCACTGGCGCACGACCTGGGCCATACGCCGTTCGGCCATGCCGGCCAGGACGCGTTGAACGAGTGCATGCGCGAACACGGCGGGTTCGAGCACAACCTGCAGTCGCTGCGGGTCGTCGACGAGCTGGAAGAACGGTATGCCGCGTTCGATGGTCTCAACCTGTGTTTCGAGACACGCGAGGGCATCCTCAAGCACTGTTCGTTGGAGAACGCGCGCAAGCTGGGCGATGTCGGCGCGCGTTTCATCCAGCGTCAGCAGCCGTCGATCGAGGCGCAGTTGGCCAACCTCGCCGACGAGATTGCCTACAACAATCACGACATCGATGACGGCCTGCGCTCGGGGTTGCTGACGCTGCGTCAACTTGCTGACGTACCCCTGTTCGCCCGACACGCCCGATCGGTCGAGACCGAGTATCCGGAGCTGCCCGAGCGCCGCCTCACGCACGAGACCGTGCGTCGAATGATCAACACACTGGTCACCGACCTGCAGGCGGAGACGTCGCGCCGCATTGCGGACGCTGCAGTCGCGAGCATCGAAGACGTGCGCCGCGCGCCGGTCCTGGTTGGCTTCAGCCCTGCGTTGCGTGCCGAGGCCGACGACCTGAAGCGATTTCTCCACCAAAATCTGTACCGGCACTATCAGGTGATGCGCATGACCGCCAAGGCACGGCGCATCGTTGCCGACTTGTTTCGCGCATTCCTGGACGAACCGCGCCTGTTGCCCCTTGACCACCAGGCGCGTGTCACCGCCCACGCCCCACGCGGGATCGCGGACTATGTGGCCGGCATGACCGATCGTTACGCCATCAAGGAACATCGGCGCCTGTTTGCGATTGGCGAGTCCTGACCGAGAATCAGGGTCAGGTTCGTTCCCCAGCGAGTTCGCATGGCTCGGCAGCCGCGTCTTGACGCGCCCGGATACCCGCATCACGTCGTCCAACGCGGGAACAATCGACAGGAGGTCTTTCGCGACGCAGCCGACTGCGAACGGTATCTATCGCTGTTGACGGAGTTGTCCGTGGGCATGAGCGCGGCGGTGCACGCGTACGTTCTCATGCCGAATCACGTTCATCTGCTGCTGACGCCGACCGAGCCGCTGGCGCTGGGCCGCTTGATGCAGGCGCTGGGCCGACGCTACGTCATGGGGTTCAACCGCCGGCATGCCCGCAGCGGCACGCTCTGGGAGGGGCGCTATCGCGCGTGCATCGTTGAAAGCGAGCACTACCTCTTCGCCTGCTCACGCTATATCGAGATGAACCCGGTTCGGGCCGGCTTGGTGGCAGACCCGGCCGAGTATCGCTGGTCCAGCTACGCGCACCATATCGGCCTGCGGCCCGAACCCCTGATCGCCGAACATCCGCTGATCTGGTCGCTGGGCAATACGCCTTTCGAGCGGCAGGCGGCTTATCGGCGACTGTTCGACACCGCCAGCGCGGAAGATGACACTGAAACCTTCCGTGCCTCGATCCAGGGCGGATGGGTGGTGGGGCGGCCGGCGTTCGCCCAATCGGTGCAAGAAGATTGCAATCGCCGCGTGCTGCCGAGGCGACCTGGCCGCCCAGCAAAGTCTCGCTCAGATCAATCTGGCCCCGATTAATCCGGTGGTTGGATGACCCGCGATTAAATTGAATCTGACCCCGTTTTTTGTGGTTGAGGCGGTTTGTGCATCGCATTACATTCGCCAATCAGAGCGGAGGGGTCGATGGACAAGCACGCGCAGGACAAGGTCAATCAACAGGCGGCTGACCTTGGGTTGTACTCGCCGTCGAATGAGCATGACGCCTGCGGCGTCGGCTTCGTGGCGCACATCAAGGGCAAGGCGAGCCATGCCCTGGTCCAGCAGGCCCTGCTGATCCTCCATAACCTCGATCACCGGGGCGCGGTCGGCGCGGATCCGCTGTGTGGCGACGGCGCGGGCATCCTGATGCAGATCCCCGACGCGTTCTATCGCGAGGAGATGGCGGCGCGAAACGTGACGCTGCCGCCGCCGGGCGAGTACGGCGTTGGCATGATCTTTCTTCCGCGCGAGCACGCGTCGCGATTGGCCTGCGAACAGGAACTCGAACGCACGGTGCGCGCGGAAGGGCAGGTCGTACTCGGCTGGCGTGACGTGCCGGTCGATCGCGAAATGCCGATGTCGCCGCTGGTGCGCGACCGGGAACCGGTGATCCGCCAGATCTTCATCGGCCGCGGCGCAGATGTCATGGTGCCCGACACGCTCGAGCGCAAGCTATACGTCATCCGCAAGACCGCCAGCCACAAGATCCAGGCGCTCAAGCTGCAGCATGGCAAGGAGTACTTCGTCCCCTCCATGTCGGCGCGCACCGTGGTTTACAAGGGCCTGCTGCTTGCCGACCAGGTTGGCCGCTACTACGTTGATCTGAGCGACCCGCGCGTGGTCTCCGCCATTGCACTGGTGCACCAGCGCTTCTCGACCAACACGTTCCCGTCGTGGGAACTGGCGCATCCGTACCGCATGGTCGCCCACAACGGCGAGATCAACACGGTCAAGGGCAATTTCAACTGGATGCGCGCGCGCGAGGGCGTGATGTCCTCGCCGGTGCTGAAGGACGATCTGCGCAAGCTTTGGCCGCTGATCTATGACGGCCAGTCGGACACCGCCTGCTTCGACAACTGCCTCGAACTGCTGACGATGGCCGGCTATCCGCTGTCGCATGCGGTGATGATGATGATCCCCGAGGCGTGGGAACAGCACACGCTGATGGATGCCAACCGGCGCGCGTTCTACGAGTACCACGCGGCCATGATGGAACCTTGGGACGGCCCCGCCGCAATCGCCTTCACTGACGGCGTGCGCATCGGCGCCACTCTGGACCGCAACGGTCTGCGGCCAGCCCGCTACATCGTGACCGACGATGACCTCGTCATCATGGCCTCAGAGGTCGGCGTGCTGCCGATCCCCGAGAGCCGCATCGTCAAGAAGTGGCGCCTGCAGCCCGGCAAGATGTTCCTGATCGACACCGAACAGGGTCGCATCATCGACGACCGCGAACTCAAGGAGCAGCTTGCCAAGAGCCAGCCGTACAAGGAGTGGATCAAGCGCATCCGCATCCGCCTGGATGACCTGCCCAGCGAGGAAACCGCGGGGTCGGCCGCCTGCACCGAGGTGCCGCTGCTCGATCGGCAGCAGGCCTTCGGCTACACGCAGGAGGACATCAAGGTCCTGATGACGCCGATGGCGACCGACGGCGAGGAGCCGACCGGGTCGATGGGCAATGACAGCGCGCTGCCGGTGCTGTCGAGCAAGAACAAGCCGCTTTACAACTACTTCAAGCAGTTGTTCGCGCAGGTCACCAACCCGCCGATCGACCCGATCCGCGAACAGATGGTGATGTCGCTGGTGAGCTTCGTCGGTCCCAAGCCGAACCTGCTCGACATCAACAACATCAATCCGCCGATGCGGCTCGAAGTCAGCCAGCCCGTGCTCGACTTCAACGACATGGCGAAGGTCCGCCACATCGAAGATCACGCCAGCGCCAAGTTCCGCAGCTTTGAACTGGACATCTGCTATCCGGTCGCGTGGGGCCAGGAGGGTGTCGAAGCGCGCCTGGCTTCGCTGTGCGCCGAGGCGGTCGACGCTGTTCGCGGCGGCCACAACGTGCTCATCGTCTCCGACCGCAGGCTCGATGCCGATCACTGCGCGATCCCGGCCCTGCTCGCCACCAGCGCAGTGCACCAGCACCTGATCGCCGCCGGCCTGCGAACCAGCACCGGACTCGTGGTCGAGACCGGATCGGCGCGCGAAGTCCACCACTTCGCCCTGTTGGCCGGCTATGGTGCGGAGGCGATCCATCCCTACCTCGCGCTCGAGACGCTGGTCGCACTCAACGCCGGCAAGCCGCTCCAGGGCGACCACAAAGCGGGCCACGCCAGCGCCGCCGACCAGGCGATCAAGAACTACATCAAGGCGATCGGCAAGGGCCTGAACAAGGTCATGTCGAAGATGGGCATCAGCACCTACATGAGCTACTGCGGTGCCCAGATCTTCGAGGCGGTGGGACTGTCGAAGACCTTGGTCGACAAGTACTTTCGCGGCACCGCCAGCAATGTCGGCGGTATCGGCCTGTTCGAGGCGATGCAGGAAGCCGTGCGCATGCACCAGGCTGCGTTCGGTGACGACCCGGTGCTCGCCAACATGCTGGATGCCGGCGGCGAGTATGCCTGGCGGGTGCGCGGCGAGGAGCACATGTGGACGCCGGACGCGATCGCCAAGCTGCAACATGCATCGCGCGCCAACAGCTACACCACGTACAAGGACTATGCACAGCTGATCAACGACCAGAGCCGCCGCCACATGACGCTGCGCGGGCTGTTCGCATTCAAGGTCGATCCGAAGAAGGCGATCGCACTCGACGAGGTCGAGCCCGCCAAGGAGATCGTCAAGCGCTTCGCCACCGGCGCGATGTCGCTCGGCTCCATCTCCACCGAGGCGCACGCCACGCTCGCCATCGCGATGAACCGCATCGGCGGCAAGAGCAACACCGGCGAAGGCGGCGAAGACCCGCTGCGCTACGTCCAGGAGCTGCGCGCACCGGCCGGCGCGAAACCGGCGATCCAGGATGGGGACACGCTCGCCAGCGTGCTCGGCAGGGACCGCATCGTCGCCGACATCCCGCTCAAGACGGGCGACTCGCTGCGCTCGAAGATCAAGCAGGTGGCCTCGGGGCGGTTCGGCGTCACCACCGAGTACCTGGTCAGCGCCGACCAGATCCAGATCAAGATGGCCCAGGGGGCCAAGCCGGGTGAAGGCGGTCAGTTGCCCGGCCACAAGGTCAGCGACTACATCGCGCAGCTGCGCTTCTCGGTGCCGGGCGTGGGTCTGATCAGCCCGCCGCCGCACCATGACATCTACTCGATCGAGGATCTCGCTCAGCTGATCCACGACCTCAAGAACGCCAACCCACGCGCCAGCATCAGCGTCAAGCTGGTGTCCGAAGTCGGCGTGGGCACGGTCGCGGCCGGCGTGGCCAAGGCCAAGGCCGATCACGTGACCATTGCCGGCCAT
Source organism: Burkholderiaceae bacterium (assembly GCA_022843955.1). Lineage (GTDB taxonomy): Bacteria > Pseudomonadota > Gammaproteobacteria > Burkholderiales > Burkholderiaceae_F > JALHMQ01. The sequence continues at coordinate 35,047 of JALHMQ010000017.1, read as the reverse complement.
GACGGCGGCACCGGCGCCTCGCCGGTGTCATCGATCAAGCATGCCGGCACCCCATGGGAGCTGGGGCTGGCCGAGACGCAGCAGACCCTGGTGCTCAACCGCCTGCGCGGCCGCATCGCGGTACAGGTGGATGGTCAGATGAAGACCGGACGCGATGTCGTGATCGGCGCCATGCTGGGCGCCGACGAGTTCGGCTTCGCCACCGCGCCGCTGGTGGTCGAAGGCTGCATCATGATGCGCAAGTGCCATCTGAATACCTGCCCGGTCGGCGTGGCGACGCAGGATCCGCTGCTGCGCGCCAAGTTCAAGGGGCAGCCCGAGCACGTCGTCAACTTCTTCTTTTTTGTTGCCGAAGAGGTACGCGAACTGATGGCGCAACTGGGCATCCGCAAGTTCGAAGAGCTGATCGGCCGGGCCGACCTGCTCGACACCAAGCGCGGCATCGAGCACTGGAAGGCACGCGGTCTGGACTTCAGCCGCATCTTTTACCAGCCGCCGATGCCGGCTGATGTCTCGCGCAAGCACAACGAGGTGCAGGACCACGGCCTGGCCCGCGCGCTTGACCACAAGCTGATCGAACAGAGCCGCCCGTCGATCGAGCGCGGCGAGCGCGTGTCGTTCATCACGCCGATCCGCAACGTCAACCGTACCGTCGGTGCGATGCTCAGTTCGGAGATCGCGCGCAAGTACGGCCATGCCGGGCTGCCCGACGACACCATCCACATCCAGCTCAATGGCACTGCTGGTCAGAGCTTCGGTGCCTTCCTTGCTCACGGCATCACGCTGGATCTGGTGGGCGACGCCAACGACTACACCGGCAAGGGCCTGTCGGGCGGCCGTGTGATAGTGCGCTGCCCGAACGACTTTCGCGGCGCCGGCACCGAGAACATCATCATCGGCAACACGGCGCTCTATGGCGCCATCGCCGGCGAGGCGTTCTTCAACGGCGTCGCCGGCGAGCGCTTTGCGGTGCGTCTGTCAGGTGCCACCGCGGTGGTCGAAGGCACCGGCGACCACGGCTGCGAATACATGACCAAGGGCACGGCGGTCGTGCTCGGGCACACCGGACGCAACTTCGCAGCGGGCATGTCCGGCGGTATCGCCTATGTGTTCGACGAGCATGGCGACTTTGCCGCCCGCTGCAACACCGCGATGGTGACGCTCGAGCGCGTGCTGCCAAGCCAGGAGCAGCAGGAGCAGGTCGACGAAGCGATCTGGCACCTGGGAGAGACCGACGAGTTCCTGCTGCGTGATCTGGTCGAGAGGCACTTTCGCCACACCGGCAGCCTGCGCGCGCGGATGATCCTCGACAACTGGACCAGCATGCGCGCGCGCTTCGTCAAGGTGTTCCCGAACGAGTACCGGCGTGCGCTCAAGCAAATGAACGACGCGCAACTGCGCGCCGAGCCGCACAAGCTCGCGGCCGAATGACGGCGCAACACGGGAGTGATCGCCATGACACCGCAGCAGCGCATCGCGCGGTCATCGCAGTGGGCGGTGCTCCCGTTGGGCGTTGCACTTGCGACATTGCTGGTGGCCACGCGCGGCGAGATGGTCGGAACGAGTCTGTCGGCCGCGTTGTGTGTGCTGGCCTTGCCATGGATCGTGGTCGTGCTGATGGTGCTGGCCGTGCTGTCGTCGCCGCTGTACATGGCGCTGCACCCGCTGATGCTGGCGCCGCCGCTCGACGTGTGGCTGGGCAGCGTGGTGATGCTGGCAATTGCGATCGGCGTGCAGATCAACGCCTGGCTGCTGCTGGCGTGGTGGCGGCGGCCGCGCACGCCGCCGCAGCCGGGGCTGGGCGAGTACCTGCGTCGGACCTCGCGGTCCCGCGAATGACAATCAAACCGATGGGTGGGCGATAGCGATGGGCAAGGTAACCGGCTTTCTCGAATACACACGGCTGGAAGAAGCCGCCGAGGCACCCGAGGCGCGCAAGAAGCATTGGAAGGAGTTCGTCGTCCACCTGAGCGACGAGCAGGCCAGCATCCAGGGCGCGCGCTGCATGGACTGCGGTATTCCCTTCTGCAACAGCGGCTGCCCGGTCAACAACATCATTCCGGACTTCAACGACCTCGTCTTCCGGCAGGACTGGAAGAACGCGCTCGACGTCCTGCACAGCACCAACAACTTTCCCGAGTTCACCGGCCGTGTCTGCCCAGCGCCGTGCGAGGCCGCGTGCACGCTGAACATCAACAATGATCCGGTCGGCATCAAGTCGATCGAGCACAAGATCATCGACAAGGGCTGGGAAGAAGGCTGGGTCGTGCCGCAGCCGCCCAAGGCGAAGACGGGCAAGAAGGTGGCGGTCGTCGGCAGCGGTCCGGCCGGCATGGCCGCGGCGCAGCAGCTGGCGCGCGCCGGCCACGACGTCACGGTGTTCGAGAAGAACGATCGCGTCGGCGGCCTGCTGCGTTATGGCATTCCCGACTTCAAGATGGAGAAGTCGCACATCGACCGCCGTGTGACGCAGATGCGGGCCGAGGGCATCACGTTCCGTACCGGCGTGCTGGTGGCGTCCAAGCCGCTGAGTGGTCAAGCGGGCGGGGTCACCAACTGGGCCACGCAGACGGTCGAGCCGCAGGCGCTGCTGGCCGAGTTCGATGCCGTGCTGCTGACGGGCGGCGCCGAGCAGCCGCGCGATCTGCCCGTTCCTGGCCGCCAGTTGAATGGCGTGCACTTCGCGATGGACTTCCTGCCGCTGCAGAACAAGGTGGTGGCAGGCGACACGGTATCCGGGCAGATCATGGCCACCGGCAAGCACGTCGTGGTGATCGGCGGCGGCGATACCGGATCGGACTGCGTCGGCACCAGCAATCGCCACGGCGCCAAGAGCGTCACGCAGTGGGAGCTGCTGCCGCAGCCGCCGGCGAGCGAGAACAAGGAGCTGACCTGGCCATACTGGCCGGTCAAGCTGCGCACCTCGTCGTCACATGAAGAGGGCGTGGCGCGTGACTGGGCGGTGACCACCAAGCGTTTCAACGGCGACGCTGAGGGTGGAAAAAGCGGCAACGTCAAGTCGCTCACCGCCGCGCGCGTGGAGTGGCAGAAGGATCCGATGACGGGCCAGATGAAGATGGTCGAAGTGGCCGGCTCCGAGTTCGAGGTGCCGGCCGACCTCGTGCTGTTTGCGATGGGTTTCGTCTCGCCGATCGGTGCCGTGCTGGAGGGCTTCGGCGTCGACAAGGACATGCGCGGTAACGCGCGCGCGACCACCGATGGCGACGGCTGCTACCGGACCAACGTCGACAAGGTGTTCGCGGCGGGCGATATGCGGCGCGGTCAGAGCTTGGTCGTCTGGGCGATTCGGGAAGGTCGCCAATGCGCCCGTGCGGTTGACGAATACCTGATGGGTCGATCCACCCTCCCACGCTGAAGCACCGTTCCCGAACCGCCCAGCGGCGGCGCCGCCGCCGCCCTGGGTTGATGGTGGAACGCACGCGGCCGCGTGCATTGCGCGAAGGTCGCCAATGCGCCCGTGCGGTTGACGAATACCTGATGGGTCGATCCACCCTCCCACGCTGAAGCACCGTTCCCGAACCGCCCAGCGGCGGCGCCGCCGCCGCCCTGGGTTGATG
>JALHMQ010000017.1:0-31459 GCA_022843955.1 Burkholderiaceae bacterium | reverse complement strand
GAAGGTCGCCAATGCGCCCGTGCGGTTGACGAATACCTGATGGGTCGATCCACCCTCCCACGCTGAAGCACCGTTCCCGAACCGCCCAGCGGCGGCGCCGCCGCCGCCCTGGGTTGATGGTGGAACGCACGCGGCCGCGTGCATTGCGCGAAGGTCGCCAATGCGCCCGTGCGGTTGACGAGTACCTGATGGGTCGATCCACCCTCCCACGCTGAAGCACCCCTTCCGAACCGCCCAGCGGCGGCGCCGCCGCCGCCCTGGGTTGATGGTGGAACGCACGCGGCCGCGTGCTTGCGGGAAGGTCGCCAGGGCGCTCGCCCAGTCGATGAGCGCCCAGTGTTTTTGGACAAGTCGGTGTGTGATGCGTCGCGTGGCCGACCCGGCGCGCCGGGCGGCCGCGTGCTGTGGCATGGGTGGCGTGATTGCAGCGCTACGATCGGCTATCGAGTTCACTCCCAGGATCCGTGATGAAGCCTCTCCGCGCGCTCGTCGCCTCGCTCGGTGTCGCCGCCACCTTGTCGTCGCCGGGGCTCGCCCACGCGCAGACGGAGCCCGAGATGAAGCGAATGGACGAACTCGATCGCGTCTGCGAGGTCGTGCGCGAGAAGAGGCTGGCGCCGCTGCGGGCCGAGCGTACTGAGCGGTGCGTGCGCGACGAGCGCCGCCCGCGAGCCGATTGCGAGTCGGAGTACGCCCGTTGGGGCGATACGCGGGCAATCGCCGGCGGACGCGCGCGCGCCGGGCTGTACTACGACCTGCCCGAGTGCGTGGCAGCGTTTCAGGCGCGCGAACGTTACCGTCGCTAGGTCGGCTCGCGGCCCTCCCTTGGCCACCGTCTTTCGTTACGACGTTGTCGTCGGCGCGACGTCGATCGACGCACTCAACCACGCCAATAACCGCGAGTTCCTGCGCTGGATGGAAGAAGCCGCGGTCGCCCACTCCGATGCGCGCGGCTGGACCACCGAGCGCTACCTCGCCGGCGGTGCGAGCTGGGTGGCCGCCTCGCATCGTCTTGATTACCTGCGTCCCGCGTTCCTCGGCGAGGCGCTCACGGTGTGGACCTGGATCGCCGAACTGCAGGCGAAGACCTCAAGCCGCCGCTATCTCGTGACCCGCGCCGGCGACGGCAAGGCGCTCGCGATGGGGCAGACTGTATGGGCGTTCATCGACCTCGCAACCGGTCGCAGCGTGCCGGTGCCGGCCGACGTGGCCGCCGCGTTCGACGTGGTCGGAGACGACGATGCACGGCTCGACGTGATCGGCCCGGCGCGGCGCCTGCTTCGGCGCAGCGCCTGAACCGCTCCAGCCGGCCCGTATGCGCCGTCACGTACGCGGGTGGCTTGCGGCGCGGGCGGGCGTTGTGTCGATGCACGGCGCATGCATGCGCTGATCGAAGCGAACCGAAGCGAACCGAAGCGAATGCGGGCCGGCGCCGCTGCATCGCAGGCATTGATCGACCGGCTTGCGGCGGATCAACCCGGCGCGGCCCGGTGCGGGCAGTGTGGACGCACTGGAGCGATCCGTCGCTCGCACCGTGGAGCCGCGATGAAGCTTCTTTGCCTGCTGGTTGCCGTCACTGCCGCCTTCGCCCTGACCGATGCCGGTGCGCAGGCCGGCGAGTCGCTCGGACGTACCGAGTACGAAACGCAGTGCGCCACCTGTCACGGCGCGGGCGGCCGCGGCGACGGCCCGCAGTCGCGCGAATTGAAGCTGCCCATTCCCGATCTGGGCACGCTGGCGCAGCGGCACGGTGGTAGCTTTCCAACCGACCAGGTGCGCCGCGTGATCGACGGTCGCCAGGACATCAAGGGCCACGCCGGGCGCCAGATGCCGCTGTGGGGACAGCGCTATGCGCGCGCTGAAGGCGCGGCGTCCGAGGCGGCCGTGCAGCAGCGTGTCGACGCGCTCACCGAGTATCTGCGAACGCTGCAGCGCTGAGCGCAGCCGCGAGTGCAGCGCGGCGGCAACCGCGTCCGCGGCGGGTGGCGGTTGATTGCGCGCGCGCAGGAGATCGCCAAGTTCGATCGAACGCCAGTCGCCGCGCGCTGAGCCTTTGGCGCGGTACCGCTGCTGCGCCTGCACGCCCAGCTGGCGTGGCCAGGCCACGATGCGATCGCCCGGCATGCCACAGCAAGACTCCATCGATCGCCACCGATGCCCGCCGCGCAGCAGTCGACTACACGCCGCGCAGCGCCGCCAGATCTGCGTCGCTCGGCAGTTGCGGCTTGTCGCGCGTCTTGCTCACCAGACACAGGAAACCCAGCGCGCAGTCGTCGGCCGCATGAAACTGATGCCAGGTGAGCGGATCGATCGTCACCAGGTCGCGCTCGGCCACCGGCTGTGACGCGCTGCCCAGGCGCACCGTGCCGTGACCGCGCAGGATCATCACCGCGTGCGTGTGTTCGTGCCGCTCGAGCGTCGAGTAGCCGCCGGGTGCCACTTCGAAGTAGCGCAGTTCGCAGCCCTGATCGGCCTGCGCGAACAGCACCTGACGCGTGATGTCCTTGAACGGCGCGCTGCCCTCGTCCTTGTAGCGCAGGCGCTCCACCTCGCTCCAGCGGTAGTCGCCCTGCTCGTCAGGTGCAAAGCGGCGCACGCTGCTCATGCGGCCACCGCGCTTGCGTTGCCGGCCGCATGTACGGCGGCGACAAAGGCCTCGGCGCGCTGCGCCAGTTGATCACGCGCGATCAGCAGCGAGCCGCCGATCAAGAGCACCGTGTCGGTGCCGTACTCGTGCACGATCTCCGTCACGCGTTCCACGCTCATGCCGCCGGCCGGCACCGGCAGGGCCGGCCGGATGCCCGCCATCGGCCGGCGCGCCGCCTCGGCGATCGCCTGGCAGGTCTGTTGTGCGTAAGAGAAGCGGCCGCCGTGGTTGGGAAAGATCACCGCATCGGCGCCGAAGGAGCGCAGCAGCGTGCCCAGCAGCATCGGTGGGGCCAGTGCGCCGGCGCCGGCCAGCGCGGGGTGCGCCATGAACACGCAGTCGCGATGTTCGCGCGCCAGTGCGTTGAAGGTCGCCACGCCGCACACCATCGGCGCCACCAGGAAGCCCTGCACGCCGCGTTGGCGGGCAAACTCGATCTGCCGTTGCATCTGCCCGTGATGGCCCGACAGGCTCGGCAGGTACAGCGTGCGGCCGCCATCGCGGCGCCGGACGTTGGCGTCGTCCACTGCGGTCTGGCAGGCGGTCACCCGTGCGTCGAACGGGGCACTGGTCTGGTCGGCCCAGCCATGGTCGTCCTTCACAAGATCGAGGCCGGCGCCGGCCGCCGTTCGCGTGAGGGCCGCCAGGGCGTCCACCGTGCTGCCGATCGGCTTGAGCGCGGTGCAGGTCAGCGCCCGCCCGTGCGCGCCGGTGAGCGCGCGCACCCCGGCCACGCCGTGGTTCGGTCCGCCGAAGCGCTGCGCGAGCGCCGGCGGCAGCGCCACCTGCTCGAGGGTCACGTCGGTGTGCAGCGAACTGTTGCCAAACAGCATGTTGAGCAGTTGCCCGGCGTCGCTGCCGATCGACTCGGCGCTCAGCGCCAGGTGCGCCAGGCTGCTGCCATCGGGCTGCGGCTCCACCCGGTCGACCCGCGCCACGACCTCGCGCAACACCCGCTCGTCGAGCACGGCCGCGGCCGGCATCTCGATGCTCTGCTCGAGCGCCAGTGCTTCGGCGCGCCCGGCGGCCTGGTCGGCCGGCACCCGCAGGCGGTAGGTGGCGAGAACGCGATCATCGGTCATGGACCGGCATTCTAGATAGGGAGGCGGGGGCAGGGCGCGGCCGCGACGCGGACCAGCCGAACGAACCGAGGTGTCCGCCGAACGCGCAGCGGGCGCCGTCAGGCCCTGTGACCACGCGGGGGTCCATGTAGCCTCTCCGCAACGTCATGCTGAGGGCGGCGACAGTTGCATCGATCATGTCGATCACACTTCGCTCCCGAGACTCGTGCGAGTCCAAGCTGCTGATGCCACACGGAGGCCGGGATGGTGAGGATCAATGAACAGGTGCGCCGCCGCAGCGTGCTGGCTGCCGCGCTTGCCTGGGTCGTGTCAGGCTGCACGTCGATGAACCCACCCGCACCGCCGCTGCCGCTGGCCGGCACCCTGTGGACGCTGCAGGAACTGACCGGCATGCCGGTGCCGGCGCAGGAGGCTGGCGTCGGCCCGACGCTGCAGATCGATGCAGCCGAGCGCCGCGTCGTTGGCTCCACCGGGGTCAACCGGTACATGGGCGGTGCGACTTTCGACACCACCGCGCTGAGCTTCAGCGCCATCGCCTCCAGTCGCCGCGCCGGGCCGCTACCGGCCATGGCGGTCGAGCGCAGCCTGCTCGCAGCGCTGGACGCCACGCGTGCGTATCGCATCATCGGCGCCCGGCTCGACCTGCTCGACGGCGGCGGCGCGTCGCTTGCGCGCTTTGCCGGTTCGGCGCGCTGATTCACTGCGCAGTTGGCGACGGTCGGCCACGGTTCACCGCGTATTGCACAGCGCTGCGCTTGATGCCCGCTCAGGCTGCAACGGTCGTCGCTGCGGTATATCGTGCGCTCGCGTTTCAGCGGGCGACGCAGCCCCATTGACGGAGAAAGACATGAACCAGAGGCTCACGGGGCGGCGGGCGCTACTGCTTGGAGGCGGTGTGCCGATGAGGCGGAGCTGCTGGTGATGGTCGACCAGTGTCATGAGGCTGGCCGAGGCGCAGCGCGCCTGCCTGCAACTGGGCGGCTACGCCCTCGTCGTGCTGGAATTCGCGCTGCCTTGGCAGGCCGTGGCATGGGCGGCGCTCGGCGTGGCACTGATCGGCCTCACCAACTTGGACGTCAGCTTCGCGCTGGCGCTGTGGATGGCGTTGCGCGCGCGTGGCATCGTCTTCATTCAGACGCGCGAGCTGCTGCGCCGGCTGGGGTGGCGCTTCAAGCTGCAGCCGTCGAGCTTCCTCGTGCACCGGGGCGATCTCGAAACGGCCACCCGCTAGACGCCCTGATTGCGAACTGACATGCCGCTCGATCTCGCTCGCCTGATCCTCGCCATCCTTGCCATCGTCGGGCTGATGCTGGCCTCGCTGTGGATCGTCAGCCCGTTTTTCACCGCCATCATCTGGGCAACGATGATCGTGGTGTCATGCTGGCCGCTGATGCTCAGGGTGCAGGTGATGCTGAACGGCCGGCGATCGCTCGCGGTGATCGCGATGACGCTGCTGATGCTGGCGTTGTTTATCGTGCCGGTGCTGCTGGCGGTGAACACGATCGTCGACAACGTCGACACGCTGCTGCGCTGGGCAAAAATGGCATCGAGCTTCGAGGTGCCGCATCCGCCGGCGTGGGTGGCGCAGATCCCGGTCGTCGGCACCCGGCTGAGCGATCTGTGGAGCAGCCTGCACGAAGCCGGCTTGTCGAGCCTGGTGCAGAGCGCCGCACCGTATGCGGGCAAGGGCGCCCAGCTGGTGGCGGCGCAGGCCGGCAATCTCGGCATGCTGGTCATTCACTTCCTGCTGACAGTGTTGATTGCCGCGGTGATGTTCGCGCAGGGCGAGGAAGGCTCGCAGCGCGTGCTGGCGCTGGCCGACCGCGTGGGTGGCGAGCGCGGCCGGGCGTCGGTGCGCCTGGCGGCCGCGGCGATCCGCGGGGTCGCCATCAGTGTCGTCGGTACCGCGCTGATCCAGACGCTGCTCGCTGGTATCGGCCTGGCCGTGGCGGGCGTGCCTTTCGTCGGCCTTCTGACGGCGGCGGCGTTGATCCTGTGCATCGCGCAGGCGGGACCCGGACTGGTCCTCATCCCGGCGGTTGTCTGGCTGTACTGGAGCGGCGAGACCGGCTGGGGCACGTTCCTTCTGGTGTGGAGCGTCATTGCGATGACGGTCGACAACTTCGTGCGGCCGGTGCTGGTGCGGTTCGGTGCGGATCTGCCGCTGTTGCTGATCTTTGCTGGCGTGATCGGCGGCATGCTGACCATGGGCCTGGTAGGACTATTTGTCGGACCGGTGGTGCTTGCGGTCACCTGGCGCCTGTTCGAGGCGTGGGCAGGGCTGTACGTGCCACCGACTGCCGCCGCCCTGGGGGCGGCGCCGTCGGTGGTCGTGGCCGAGAACGCCGCTGCGCCGGTGGCGGCTGCTGCCACCGAGACCGCCGTTCCTGCAGCGGCCAAGCACGAGCCGGCGCCTGCGGTTCCGGTCGCGCCGAACGGACCGCCGACCACCTGATCTTGCGGTCGTTGCGCCGTCGTGCCGATCCGCGGCCGTCCCACTCCGCTGCGCGGGCGGGCGCGCAACAATCGGCAACAAAACGCCCGATGGCGCTATGCGACAATCTTTGCGCTGCCGCATTGACGGTTCCGGCGCACTGCCCACACCGGCCCGGACCGACCCAACCACATTCGTGCGAGCTGTCGCCGCACCCTCCCCTTGGCCTCTGACGATTTCATCACCGTTGATAACGTGACGTTCGGCTACGACGCGAGCCGGATGATCCTGAGCGACATCACCGCCAGCTTCAAGCGGGGCAAGGTCTCGGCCATCATGGGCGGATCGGGCTGCGGCAAGACGACGCTGTTGCGGCTGATCGGCGGTGTCTACGCCGCGAACAAGGGCTCGCTCACCTTCGACGGGGAAGTGATCAATCCGCGCGACAAGGCGCAGATGTTCCGCATCCGCCGTCGTCTGGGCATGCTGTTCCAGTTCGGCGCGCTGTTCACCGACCTGACGGTGTACGAGAACGTCGCCTTCCCGCTGCGCGAGCATTCCAATCTGCCTGACGCGATGATCCGCGACATCGTGCTGATGAAGCTCAACGCGGTCGGGCTGCGCGGCGCGGCCAAGCTGCGCATTTCGGAAGTGTCGGGCGGCATGATGCGGCGGATCGCGCTGGCACGCGCCATCGCACTCGACCCCGAGCTGATCATGTACGACGAGCCGTTCGCCGGCCTCGACCCGATCAGCATGGGGATGACCGCCAACCTGATCCGGCGCCTGAACGACGCCACGGGCGCCACCTCGCTCATCGTGTCGCATGACGTGCACGAGTGCTTTCTCATCTGCGACTACGCCTACCTGATCAGCGGTGGACGCATCGTCGCGCATGGCACGCCCGATGAGCTGCGCTCGTCCGACGAGCCGGAGGTCCGGCAGTTCATCAACGGCGAGCCCGACGGCCCGGTCAAGTTCCACTATCCGGCCGCACCGATCGAGGAGGAACTCGGGGTGCGTGGGTGAATCCGCTCGACCTCCTCGCGCGTCTCGGCGTATGGGCGCTGGGCATGCTGCGCGGCCTGGGCCGCAACGCCTACTTCATGGTCGAACTGCTGCGTGTCTTGCCAGCAGCGTTCCGGCGCTTCTACCTGGTGGTGGTGCAGCTCAACGCCATCGGCGTGAACTCGATGGTGATCATCGTCTCCTCCGGGCTGGCGGTCGGATTCGTGCTGGCGCTGCAGGGCTATTACACGCTGACGCGATATGGCGCTGCCGAGTCGCTCGGTCTGCTGGTGGCGCTGTCGCTGGTGCGCGAGCTTGGGCCGGTGGTGACGGCGCTGTTGTTCGCAGGTCGCGCTGGCACCTCGCTCACGGCAGAAATTGGTCTGATGAAGGCGGGCGAGCAGCTTGCTGCGATGGAGCTGATGGCGATCGATCCCAAGCAGCGGGTACTCGCTCCGCGCTTTCTTGGAGGCATCATCGCCATGCCGCTGCTGGCGGCCATGTTCTCGGCGGTCGGCATCTTTGGCGGCTACGTGGTCGGCGTGCTGATGATCGGCATCGATCCTGGGCAGTTCTGGTCGCAGATGCAGGGCGGGGTCGATGTCTGGGACGATGTCGGCAACGGCATGATCAAGAGCCTGGTGTTCGGTATTGCCTGCACCTTCGTCGCGCTCTACCAGGGGTATGAAGCCAAAGCGACGCCCGAAGGCGTGGCGCAGGCGACCACCCGAACGGTGGTGATCTCGTCGCTGGCGGTGCTGCTGCTGGACTTCGTGCTCACCGCCGTGATGTTTTCCACGCCGCGCTGAACCGCTTTCCCGCGCGCGAGCAAACAGGATACGAAGATGACCAAACGCGGAATTGAAACCATGGTCGGGCTGTTCGTGCTGCTCGGCTTCGTGGCGATCGGCTACCTCGCGCTGAAGGCCGCCAATCTCTCGGCGATGACGGTGGGCGAGACCTATATGGTCACAGCCCGCTTCGACAACATCGGCGGGCTCAAGCCACGCGCGCCGGTCAAGAGTGCCGGCGTCACGGTCGGTCGGATCGGCTCCATCTCGCTCGACAGCAAGACATTCCAGGGTCTGGTCACGATCGAGCTGGAGAAGCGCTACGCGTTCCCGAAGGACACCTCGGCCGCGATCCTCACCGCGGGGCTGCTCGGCGATCAGTACGTTGGTCTGAATCCCGGCGGCGACGATGCGAACCTCGGTCAGGGCGACACGATCCGGATGACGCAGTCGGCCGTGGTGCTCGAGAATCTGATCAGCGGCTTTCTCTACAACAAGGCCGCCGAAGCGCCCAATGGCGGTGGCGGTGGCGGTGGCGATGGCAACGGCAAGTGATGTTTGGCTGCGCTTACCACATGCATAGCGCGCGCACCCTCCTGCTCACGGTGATCGCGCTGATCGTGGCCGGTTGCGCGACGATTCCGCCCAACGTCGGGCAGAACCCTGCTGATCCCTGGGAGCGCTACAACCGCCATGCGTCCGAGTTCAACGATCGGATCGACCGGGCCGTGCTCAAGCCGGTGGCGCAGGGCTACAGCGACTACGTGCCCGAGCCGATCCGCGACTGCGTAGGCAACGTTTTCGCCAATTTCTACGATGTCCCCAACGCGCTCAATAACCTGCTGCAGGGCAAGCCGGTGGAGGCGGTGTCCGACATCTGCCGCGTGGTGATCAACAGCACGGTCGGACTGGCTGGCTGCTTCGATGTCGCCAGCCGCATGGGCTTGCAGCGCAGTGACGAGGACTTCGGGCAAACGCTCGGCAAATGGGGCAGCGGCCCCGGCCCGTACTTCGTCTGGCCGTTTCTCGGGCCGAGCACGGTGCGCGACAGTGTCGGTCGCGTGGTCGGGTTCTACACCGATCCGGTCGACTACCTGGAGCCGGTGCGGCTGCGCAATTCGATGCTGGGCACGCGACTGGTCGATACGCGCGCTTCGTTGCTGCCTGCCGAGCGCTTGATCGAGGGCGCGGCTCTCGACAGGTACCAGTTCATCCGTGACGGCTACCTGCAGCGTCGTAACAACCAGATTCATGACGGCAACCCGCCGCGGCCGAAGGATTACGACGACGAAGATGACGTCGACCCGCCCGCCAAGCCGGCGCCAGCGGCGTCTGCCAAGCCGGGTGAGGGCAGCGTACCCGAAACGGACAAACGCGTGGAAGCGCCAGCCAATAAACCATCACCCGCTCCCGCGCGTTAAGGCGGTGCCGGCTGAACGATCTGCCGCCCGGGCGGTCCGACGAGTCGGCACCAGCACCAACTGACGGAACTGAACTGATGAAGACACTGAAGCACTCGATTCTTGCCGGCCTCTCTGCGGTGGCTGTATTCGTCGTCACACCAGCGTTCGCGCAGCAACCGGCGGCTGCCGCGTCGACCCAGAAGGCAGCACCGGACGTGCTGGTGCGCGATCTGTCCAATGACGTGCTCGACTCGATCCGCAAGGACAAGTCGCTGCAAAGTGGCGACCCCACCCGGCTCAACCAGTTGGTCGACGAGAAGATTCTCCCGCACGTCGACTTCGAAAAGATGACCCGTCTGGCGGTGGGCCGTGGCTGGCGCCAGGCGTCCGCCGAGCAGCGGCAGGCGCTCACGCGCGAGTTCCGCACGCTGCTGGTGCGCACCTACAGCGGTGCCGTGTCCCAAGTCAGCGATCACAAGGTGCAACTGCGGCCGTTCCGCGCAGCCGCGAATGAAACCGACGTGGTGGTGCGGACCAACGCCGTGCCCTCGCGCGGCGATCCGCTGCAGCTTGATTACCGGCTGGAGAAGACCGACGCCGGCTGGAAAATCTACGACGTCAATGTCCTGGGTGTCTGGCTGGTCGAGAACTATCGCAATACGTTTGCCAGCGAGGTGAACCAGGGCGGCATCGATGGCCTGATCAAGTCGCTCGTCGAGCGCAACAAGTCCTTCGATACCAAGAAGGCCTGACGCCCGGCATGAAGCTCCCCGCCACCGACATGACCAACGACACGGCTTCCGCGCTGCTCGAGGCCGGGCGCGCGGCGATCCGTGGTGGTGATGTCGCCTTCGACCTCGCTGCGGTCAAGCAGGTCGACTCGGCCGCGGTGGCGCTGCTGCTTGCCTGGCAGCGCGAAGCGCAGGCGGCAAACTCCCGCATCGTCCTCACCAATGTCCCGCCCGCGTTGACCAGTCTGGCGTCGCTCTACGGCGTCGATGGCCTGCTCGGCTGCCCGCATCACCGCCCCACCTAGGGCGGCTCCCTTAGAATTCGCGTTTCCACGACCGCCCCGGGACGCCCGCCCCGGGGCGGCGTCATTTTCATGTCTGCATCCAACCTCCCTATCGCTGCCATCGAGGCGACCGACGTCGTCAAGCGCTACGCCAGTGCGCGGGGCGGCGTGATGGCGCTCGATGGTGTGAGCCTGCGGATCGAGCCGGGCGAGTTCTTCGGCCTGCTCGGCCCCAACGGCGCCGGCAAGACCACGCTCATCTCGATCGTCGCCGGTCTTGCGCGTGCCACCAGCGGGCGCGTGACCGTGATGGGACACGACGTCGTGAACGATTACCGGGCCGCCCGCCGCGCGCTCGGCGTGGTGCCGCAGGAACTGGTGTTCGACCCGTTCTTTTCGGTGCGCGAGACGCTGCGCAACCAGTCGGGCTACTTCGGCCTGCAGCATAACGACGCCTGGATCGATGAGGTGATGCATCACCTGGACCTCACCAGCAAGGCCGACGCCAACATGCGCGCGCTGTCAGGCGGCATGAAGCGGCGCGTGCTGGTGGCGCAGGCGCTGGTCCACCGGCCGCCGGTGATCGTGCTGGACGAGCCCACCGCGGGCGTCGACGTCGAATTGCGGCAGGGCCTATGGGCGTTCGTGCGGCGCCTGAATGAAGAGGGCCACACCATCGTGCTGACCACGCACTATCTGGAAGAAGCGCAGGAGTTGTGCGGCCGCATCGGCATGCTCAAGGGCGGCAAGCTGGTGGCGCTGGATCGCACCCGCGCGCTGATCGACCGCCTGGCGGGGGTGCAGATGTCGTTGCGCCTGCAGGAGGGCGACCTGCCGGCGGTGCTGCAGCCGCAGGTGATCGAGCAGCGGGCTGGCCGCATCACGCTGCGCCTGGCGCAAGCGGCTGATGTCGAAGGCGTGCTTGCGGCCTGTCGTCTCGCTGGCTGCAGTGTCGAAGAGATCGAGGTCGGCCACGCCGATCTCGAGGATGTGTTCCTGCAACTGATGCAGGACGAGCAGGCGAAGGTGGCAGCATGAGCGGGGTGCCGTCCGTCGAGCGTCGACCCGGGGATGGTCGGGATGTTGCGCCGGCCGCGACACTTGGGCCCCGGCCTGCGCCGGGGCGATCCACACCGGCGGCTTGGATCGGTTTTCGCACGCTGCTCTACAAGGAGGTGCTGCGGTTCTGGAAGGTGAGCTTCCAGACCGTCGCCGCACCCGTGCTGACGGGCGTGCTTTACCTGCTGGTCTTCGGGCATGTGCTGGAAGACCGGGTCGAGGCGTTCCCGGGTGTGAGCTACACCGCGTTCCTGGTGCCGGGGCTGGTGATGATGAGCGTGCTGCAGAACAGCTTTGCCAACTCGTCGTCGTCGCTGATCCAGTCGAAGATCACCGGCAACCTGGTGTTCATGTTGCTGCCGCCGCTGTCGCACGCCCAGTTTTTCGGCGCCTATGTGATCGGCGCGATCGTGCGCGGCCTGCTGGTCGGCGTCGGCGTCTATGCGGTGACGCTGTGGTTCGCCCCGGAGCCGCTGCTGGATGCCAAGGCGCCGGTGTGGATTTTGGTGTTTGCGCTCGCCGGCAGTGCGTTGCTGGGCGTGCTGGGCCTGATCGCCGGCATCGTCTCAGACAAGTTCGACCAGTTGGCGGCGTTCCAGAACTTCATCATCATGCCGGCGACCTTCCTGTCCGGCGTCTTCTACTCGGTGCACGGCCTGCCATCGTTCTGGCAGACCGTCTCGCACTTCAACCCGTTTTTCTACATCGTCGACGGCTTCCGCTACGGCTTTTTCGCCCAGGCCGATGTGTCGCCGTGGATTTCGTTCGGCGTGGTGCTGCTGGCACTGGCCGTGGCTTCCGCCGTCGCGCTGGGCATGCTGGCGCGCGGCTACAAGATCAGGCACTGAACCATGGAACCCTCTCCCGCCGAAGTGCGGCGCTACATCGAACAGGGTCTCGCCTGCGAGACGCTGGAAGTCGACGGCGACGGCCGCCACTTCCAGGCGTTGATCGTGAGCGTGGCATTCGAGGGCAAGAGCCGCGTGCAGCGTCACCAGCTCGTCTACGCCGCGCTGGGCGAGCGCATGCGCGAGGAAGTACACGCGCTGTCGATGAAGACGCTCACGCCGGCCGAGTTCGCGGCCCAAGGTCAATGAGTTCACGCAGGCTTCGCACGCGCTTGATCGTCGCTTCATCCCGACGCGCGATCGTGCCGTCGTTCGGCCGACTCCCCGGCCGCCTGACGGAGCCAGACGATGCGACTCGACCCGGCGCTGCGCGCCCCCCGCTTTTTCCTTCCGCTGCCGGCCTCCAATGACCCGCGCGCCGAACTGCTCATGGACAAACTGAAGATCACCGGCGGCGTGCCGCTGCAAGGCCGGGTGGCAATGGCCGGCGCCAAGAACGCCGCGCTGCCCATCCTCGCGGCGGCGCTGCTGACGCGTGACGAACTGCGCCTGTCGAACGTGCCGCAGCTGGCCGACGTCAGCACCATGGGCAAGCTGTTGCGCGGCATGGGTGCCGCCGTCGAGCGCGATGGCACCGACGTGACGGTGCGCGCCATGGCGCTGACCTCGACCGAGGCCCCGTACGAGCTGGTGAAGACGATGCGCGCCTCGGTGCTGGTGCTGGGGCCGCTGGTGGCGCGCGAGGGGCAGGCGCGCGTGTCGCTGCCGGGCGGCTGCGCGATCGGCGCGCGTCCGGTGGATCAGCACATCAAGGGCCTGCAGGCTCTCGGCGCGCAGATCACCATCGAGCAGGGCTTCATGGTCGCCAAGCTCTCAGGGCAGAACGCGCGACTGAAGGGCGCGCGCATCGTCACCGACATGGTGACCGTGACGGGCACCGAGAATCTGATGATGGCCGCGACCTTGGCCGACGGCGAAACGGTGATCGAGAACGCCGCGCGCGAGCCCGAGGTGGTGGACCTGGCGAATTTGCTGATGAAAATGGGCGCACAGATTCAGGGCGCTGGCACCGATCGCATCGTGGTGCAGGGCGTAGAACGCCTCCACGGCGCCGAGCATCGCGTGATGGCCGATCGCATCGAGACCGGTACTTTCATTGCCGCCGCGGTAGCCAGCGGTGTCTTCGGAGCGGCCGACGTCATGCTCACCGGCGCGGCGGCGCACGCGCTGGACGCGGTGCTGGCCAAGCTGCGCGAAGCCGGCGCCACCATCGACGTCGGTGACGACTGGATCCGCGTGCGCGCCCAGCATCGGCCGAAGGCGGTCAGCTTGCGCACCGCGCCGTACCCGGCTTTTCCGACCGACATGCAGGCCCAGCTGATGGCGCTGGATTGCGTGGCCGACGGCGTGGGTCGCATCACCGAGACCATCTTCGAGAACCGCTTCATGCACGTCCTCGAACTGCAGCGCCTGGGCGCCAACATCGCGATCGAGGGCAATACCGCGGTAGTGCAGGGCGTGCCCCGCCTGTCGGGCGCAAAGGTGATGGCCACCGACCTGCGCGCCTCGGCCAGCCTCGTGATCGCCGGCCTGGTGGCCGAGGGCGAGACGCTGGTCGACCGCATCTACCACCTGGATCGCGGCTACGATCGGATGGAGGCGCGCCTGCAGGCATTGGGCGCGCGGATCGAACGCATCAAGTGAGCGGCTGACGCACCGATGATCACGCTGGCCCTGTCCAAAGGACGCATCTTCGAGGAAACGGTGCCGCTGCTCGCGCGCGCCGGCATCGTGCCGGCCGAGGATCCGGAGAAGTCGCGCAAGCTGATGATCGGCACCTCCGATCCGCAACTGCGCATCGTGGTGGTGCGGGCGTCGGACGTGCCGACCTATGTCCAGTACGGTGCCGCCGAGATCGGCGTGGCCGGCAAGGACGTGCTGATCGAGCACGGTGGCGACGGCCTCTACGTGCCGGTGGACCTGGGCATCGGTCGCTGCCGGCTGTGCGTGGCCGCGCCCAGGGGTTTCGACTACGCCAGCGCGGTGCGGCGCGGCGCGCGCCTGCGCATCGCCACCAAGTACGTGCAGGCCGCGCGCGACCATTTTGCTTCCAAGGGCGTGCACGTCGATCTCATCAAGCTGTACGGCTCGATGGAACTGGCGCCGCTGGCGGGGCTCGCGGATGCGATCGTCGACCTGGTGTCGTCGGGCAGCACGCTCAAGGCCAACAACCTGGTCGAGGTGGAGGAGATTGCGCCGATCTCCTCGCGCCTGATCGTCAACCAGGCGTCGCTGAAGACGCGGCGCGAGGCGCTGATGCCGCTGATCGACAAGCTGGAGGCGGCAGTCGCCGCCGCCGCTGCGTAGTGCAGGTGCCGACATGCTGACGCTGCGCATCCTCGATACCCGTGAGCCTGACTTCGAGGCCGCGTTCGGCCCGCTCGTCGCGGTGGACTCCGCGGTCGACAAGTCGATCGAGGCGCGCGCCGATGCGATCGTCGACGACGTGCGCGCGCGCGGCGATGCGGCACTGCTGGAGTACACCAACCGCTTCGACCGCATGCAGGCGCCGTCGGTGGCCGCGCTGGAGATCACCCAGGCGCAGATGCGCGCGGCGTTCGATGGCCTGCCGGCGGCGCAGCGCGACGCCCTGCAGGCCGCTGCCGCGCGTGTGCGCGCGTTCCATGAGCGCCAGCATGCCCGCGTGCTGGCGGCCGACTGGACCGACACCGAAGCCGATGGCACCGTGACCGGCCAGCGCATCACGCCGCTGGACCGCGTGGGGCTCTACGTGCCGGGCGGCAAGGCGGCGTATCCATCGTCGGTGCTGATGAACGCGATCCCGGCGCACGTGGCGGGCGTGCCGCAGCTGATCATGGTGGTGCCGACGCCGGACGGCGAGCGCAATGCGCTGGTGCTGGCGGCCGCCCACCTGGCCGGCGTGTCGCGTGCGTTCGCGGTGGGCGGGGCGCAGGCGGTGGCCGCGCTGGCGTACGGCACCGCAACGATCCCGGCGGTGGACAAGATCGTCGGTCCCGGCAACGCCTATGTCGCCGCGGCCAAGCGGCGCGTGTTCGGCGTGGTGGGCATCGACATGATCGCCGGGCCGACCGAGATTTTCGTCATCAGCGACGGCCACGGCAATCCGGACTGGGTGGCGATGGACCTGTTCTCTCAGGCCGAGCACGACGAGCTCGCACAGGCGGTGCTGGCCTGCCCGGACCATGCGTTCGTGCAGGCGGTGGCGGCGTCGATCGAGCGTCTGCTGCCGGCGCAGCCGCGCAAGGACATCATCGCCGCGTCGTTCGCCAACCGCGGCGCGCTGGTGGTGACGCGCGATCTCGACGAGGCCTTTGCCCTGTGCAACCGCGTGGCACCGGAACACATGGAGATCCTCGCCGCCGACGCCGAGTCGCTGCTGGCCAAGGTGCGGCATGCCGGCGCCATTTTCATCGGCCATTACTCGTCGGAGTCGCTGGGCGACTACTGCGCCGGGCCGAACCATGTGCTGCCCACGGTGCGTACCGCGCGCTTTTCGTCGCCGCTGGGTGTCTACGACTTCATCAAGCGCTCGAACGTGATCAACGTGTCGGCGGCCGGGGCGAAGACGCTCGGACCGATTGCCTCGGTGCTGGCGCGCGGCGAGCACCTGATCGCGCATGCGATGAGTGCCGAACTGCGGATGTGAGGCCGCGATGAACGCCCCGAACCGCATCGGTCCCGACCTGTCACTGATCCGCGACGAGGTGCGCGCGATGAGCGCGTACCACGTGCCGTCGGCCGACGGCATGGTCAAGCTCGACGCGATGGAGAACCCGTTCCCGCTGCCGCCGGCGCTGGCGCGACAACTCGGCGAGCGGCTGGCTGCGGTTGCGCTGAACCGCTATCCGCCGGCCGACCCGGCGGCGTTCAAGCGCCGGCTTGCGCAGGCGGTGTCGCTGCCGGCCGGCATGGCACTGATGCTCGGCAACGGCTCCGACGAACTGATCCACCTGGTGATCCAGGGCTGTGCCAAGCCCGGTGCCAGCGTGCTGTCGCCGTGGCCAAGCTTCGTGATGTACGACATGAGCGCGCGCTTCGACGGCTGCGGCTTTGTCGGCGTGCCGCTGACGGCCGACTTCGCGCTCGATCGCGCTGCCATGCTCGCTGCCATCACCGAGCATCGGCCGGCGGTTATCTTCATCGCCTGGCCCAACAATCCGACCGGCAACCTGTTCGATCGCGCAACGGTTGAGGCGATCATCGACGCCGCCCCCGGCCTGGTGGTGCTCGACGAGGCCTACCTGCCGTTCGCACAGGACACCTGGCTGCCGCAACTGGCGGCGCGGCCCAATCTGCTGGTGCTGCGCACGCTGTCCAAGCTCGGGCTGGCGGGGATTCGCCTGGGCTACCTGTGCGGCGACCCGGCCTGGATCGGCGAGTTCGACAAGTTGCGACCGCCCTACAACGTCAACGTGCTGACGCTGGCCACCGCAGATCTGCTGCTCGATCACCTCGACGTGCTCGACGCCCAGGCTGCGCAGCTGCGGGCCGAGCGTGCCCGCGTGCTCGCTGCGCTGCGCGGCTTGACCGGCGTGACGGCATTCGACACCGCGGCCAACTTCATCCTGCTGCGGGTGAGCGATCCGGATCGCGTGTTTGCGCACCTGAAGCAGCAGGGCATACTGATCAAGAACGTGTCGCGCATGCATCCGCTGCTGGCGGGCTGCCTGCGCAGCACGGTCGGCGCGCCGTCGGAGAACGATGCCTTTGTCGCGGCCTTGACGGCCGCGCTGACCTCGAGCTGAACCATGACCCCCCGTACTGCTGAAGTCGTCCGCAACACCGCCGAGACGAAGATCCGTGTTGCCGTGAACCTCGACGGCAGCGGCACCAGCCGGCTGGCCACCGGGATCGGCTTCTTCGACCACATGCTCGACCAGATCGCCCGCCATGGCGCCATCGATCTCGTGGTCGAGGCCCAGGGCGACCTGCACATCGACGGTCACCACACGGTGGAAGACGTCGGCATCACGCTGGGTCAGGCGGTCGCCCAGGCGATCGGCGACAAGAAGGGCATCCGGCGCTACGGCCATGCCTATGTGCCGCTGGACGAGGCGCTGTCGCGCGTGGTGATCGACTTCTCCGGCCGCCCGGGGCTGCAGATGCACGTGCCGTTCACGCGCGCAATGATCGGCGAGTTCGATGTCGATCTGGCGCACGAGTTCTTCCAGGGCTTCGTCAACCATGCGTTGGTCACGCTGCACATCGATAGCCTGCGCGGCGACAACGCCCATCACCAGTGCGAGACCGTGTTCAAAGCCTTCGCGCGCGCGCTTCGCATGGCCGTCGAACTCGATCCCAGGGCGGCCGGCACGATCCCCTCGACCAAAGGCAGTCTGTAGCGATGTCCATGGTTTTTCGTTGCCTCTGTCACAGGGCGAGCGCTCGGCCGCTCCGGAGCGAGCCCTCTGATCAATCGCTTTGCGTGCACGTGCGACCCGCAGGGTCGCGTACACGCAAAGCGCCCCAGCAATGATTGCCATCGTCGACTACGGCATGGGCAACCTGCGCTCAGTGGCGAAGGCGCTGGAGCACGTTGCGCCCAAGGAGACGGTGCGCATCAGTTCGAGCGCGGCCGAGATCCGCGCGGCCGACCGCGTGGTCTTTCCGGGCCAGGGCGCGATGCCTGACTGCATGCAGTACCTGCGCGACTCCGGGCTCGACGAGGTGGTCCGCGCGGCCGCCGCCGCCAAGCCGCTGCTGGCGGTGTGCGTGGGTGAACAGATGCTGTTCGACTGGTCGGAAGAAAGCCGCGTGCCCGGTGAGCGAACGCCCGGATTGGGCCTGTTTCGCGGCGGCGTGGTGCGTTTCCGTGACGCGGACCTGCAGCAACCCGACGGGCGGCGCCTGAAGGTGCCGCACATGGGCTGGAACCGCGTGCGGCAGGGCATGCCGCACCCGCTGTGGCAGGGCGTGGCCGATGACAGCTGGTTCTATTTCGTGCACAGCTACTACGTGGTGCCAGACGATGTGCATCTCACCGCAGGCACCGCCGAGTACGGACAAGCCTTTACCTGCGTGGTGGCGGCGGATAATATTTTCGCCACGCAGTTTCATCCAGAAAAGAGCGCGGCCGCGGGACTGGCGATTTACGAGAACTTCACGCGCTGGAAACCCTGATACTGACGTCGGCCCCGTTTGGCCACACTGCACGCACCGTCACCGCCCCATCCGCCCGCGCCAACTGCGTCCTGCTGTTTCCTTCGATCCTGATCTCCTCATGCTGCTCATTCCGGCCATTGACCTCAAGGACGGCCATTGCGTGCGCTTGCGTCAGGGCGACATGCAAAGCGCCACCGTCTTTTCCGAAGACCCGGTCGCGATGGCGCGCAACTGGGTGGCGCAGGGGGCGCGGCGGCTCCATATCGTCGACCTGAACGGCGCGCGCTCGGGCAAGCCGGTCAACGAGCCGGTGATCCGCAAGATCATCGCCGCGGTCGGCGAAGACGTGCCGGTGCAACTGGGCGGCGGCCTGCGCGACCTGGATCTCATCGAGCGCTACATCGATGACGGCGTGCGCTACGTGGTGATCGGCACCGCCGCAGTGAAGAACCCCGGCTTTCTGCAGGACGCCTGCAGTGCCTTCGGCGGACATGTGGTGGTGGCACTCGACGCGCGCGGCGGCAAGGTCGCCACCGATGGCTGGAGCAAGCTCACCGGGCATGACGTGATTGATCTCGCCAAGAAGTTCGAGGACTACGGCGTCGACGCCATTCTGTACACCGACATTGGCCGCGACGGCATGCTCACCGGCGTGAACATCGAAGCCACCGTCGAACTGGCGCGCGCGGTAAAGATACCGGTGCTCGCCAGCGGCGGTATTCGCGACATCGGCGACATCGAGCGGCTGTGCGCGGTGGAAGACGAAGGTGTGGAGGGCGCGATCCTCGGCCGTGCGCTGTACGAAGGCACGCTCGACTTTCGCGAAGCGCAGGCCCGCGCCGACGCCTTGCGCGCCTGAGCCCCGCGCTGATGCCCGGATGCCGCTAGCGGGCAACGGGCGGGCAGCGTCCGATGTCCTCGAATGCGCCGTACACCGGCTGCGCTGGGCGCGGCGTGCCGCACAGGTCGGACACCGGCACAGCAGCGCTGCGGCGCCGTGGCGCCGGGCCGTGCCAATGCAGGTCCACCGTCGTCGCATCAGCAAACAAATCGCCCTCGCCGCTCAACCCCAGGTAGCGCCACAGCAGCGGCGTTACGCGGTTGTCGACGTCCTGCAGCGAGGCGCTATCGCGGGCGCGAATCGGCCCATCGCTGAGGTTTCCTTCGACGTGCGCGGCGCTGTCGGCGAAGCGCACGTTGATGCCGGCGGTATCGATCAGCGTGTTGTGCAGCAGCCGGCTCTGCGCGCCACGGTTGATGTAGATGCCGTTGTCGGAGCAGGCAGCGATGAGATTGCTGTGCATCGTGCCTTCGTCGTGTTCGACCACGCAGCGGCCGTCCCGGCATGCCGGTGCGCCGGTCCCGCCGCCGCCGAACGACAGGCCGATGCGCCGTCCCGCCGCGCCGCGCAGCCGGTGTTCGCACAGCACCAGGTTGCGCTCGAAGCGATTGCCTTTGCCGCCGCCCTTGGCGAAGGCGCCATAGCTGGTGAAGTCGCCGCCGTCCTTGACGAAGTCGGCGATCAGGTTGCCTTCGATCAGCCAGCCGCTCGCGGCGACCAGATCGACGAGCGTCACCGGATTGTCGGTGCGACGGGCGGTGGTGTTGAACAGGCGATTGCCGATCACCTGTCCGTGGTCCGGGAACCGGCCACGGACGCCGTTGATCTTCAGGTGGGCATTGAACTCGCGCATCTCGTTGTCGCGGATCACGGTGTGCTGGCCGTTGCCCACCACATGGAACGCATGCTCGCAGTCGCTGTGGTCGCGGCAGGTCCCGACGATCGTCAGATGCTCGAAGATCCAGTGCGGCGCATCGACGAGAAACCCCTCCAGCAAGTTGAACTCGAGGGTGACCGTGCCGGGCTGCAGGGCGCGGACCGTGATTGGTGCGTCGGCGCGGCCGGCGCGCCGCACACCCAGGCTGGTGCCGCTGAACTGATAGCGGCCGGGCGCGAAGGCGATCACGTCCCCCGGCTGGGCCTGGTCGAGTGCGCCCTGCAGTTGCGACGCATCGACGATCATGATGGGCGGCCGCTGCGCGCTGGCGCTGACTTGGGCGGGCGCCGCCGCGGCTGGAAGCCAGGCTGGAAAGCCCAACTGCGGCTCCGGTCGTCCGCGGTCGATGTGCACCAGCAGCGTTGCCACACGCTGGCCGATGGTCTCGATGATCGCGTTGTGCCCGCTGCTGCGACGTTCGAGGTAGGGCCCGAGCAGCCGCGGCGAGACGCCGACCTGCTCGATCGCGGTCGCCACCGCAACCAGGATCGCCACGACCGTCGCCAGCGATGCCAGGACCAGCCTGCGCCGGCTACGACCGGCCAGGCGGGGCGGGCGGCGGCGGGATATGGGCTGGGCAGGGGCAGGGGGCACGTCGCAACGGTTCAGGCTGAACGGGGAGGGCAGTGTCCGACAAAAACAGCGGTGCCGCACGCCGCCGCAGGTACGCCGTGCAGCCTGCGTGATTCGCATTGGCGGCGGTATCCTCGCCGCCATGCTTGCCAAACGCATCATTCCCTGCTTGGACGTCACCGCCGGCCGCGTGGTCAAGGGCGTCAACTTCGTCGAGCTGCGCGATGCCGGCGATCCGGTGGAGATCGCGCGTCGCTATGACGATCAAGGCGCCGATGAACTGACGTTCCTCGACATCACCGCCTCGTCGGATGCGCGGGACATGATCCTGCACGTCATCGAGGCGGTGGCGGCACAAGTGTTCATTCCGCTGACGGTGGGCGGCGGCGTGCGCAAGGTCGATGACGTGCGGCGCCTGCTCAATGCCGGCGCCGACAAGATCTCGATCAACACGTCGGCAGTGCAGAACCCGTCGCTGGTGGCGGAGGCGGCCTCGCGCTTTGGATCGCAGTGCATTGTGGTTGCGGTCGATGCACGTCGGCGCGACCGCGACGATGCCGGTGCAGGTTGGGAGGTGTTCACCCATGGTGGCCGTACTCCGACCGGACTCGACGCGGTCGCCTGGGCGCGCCAGGTCGCCGACCTCGGCGCCGGCGAGATCCTGCTGACCAGCATGGACCGCGACGGCACCAAGGCCGGCTTCGACCTCGAACTGACGCGGGCAGTCGCCGACGCGGTCGCGGTGCCGGTGATCGCGTCCGGCGGTGTCGGCAACCTGCAGCACCTGGCCGACGGCATCACCGAGGGGCGCGCCGATGCCGTGCTGGCAGCGTCGATCTTCCACTACGGCGAGTTCACGGTGCGTCAGGCGAAGGACTATCTCGCGGCGCAGGGCATCACCATGAGGATCGACTGATGCAGGTCCCGCCGAACTGGCTGGCCGAGGTCCGCTTCGATGCGCAGGGCTTGGTGACGGTGATCGCCCAGGATGCGACCACCCACCGGGTGCTGATGGTCGCCTGGGCCAACGCCGAGGCGCTGCAGGAAGCCGCCGCAACGGGCCGGGCGGTCTACTGGTCGCGCTCGCGCGGCCGCCTGTGGCGCAAGGGTGAAGACAGCGGGCATCGGCAGGCGCTGAGTGAGATCCGGCTCGATTGCGACGGCGACGTGGTGTTGTTCGTCGTTGAGCAGTCAGGTGGCATTGCCTGCCATACGGGGCGCCAGAGCTGCTTTTTCCGCAAGCTCGACGGCGATCGTTGGCTGACCGTGGATCCGGTGCTCAAGGATCCCGAACTGATCTACCGGAAATGAATGGACGACGCATGAGCGACGACCGCGTACTCGCCGCACTCGCCGACGTTATCGAGAGCCGGCGCGGTGCCGATCCCGATTCGTCGTATGTCGCGCGCCTGCTGGCCAAGGCGCCGGACGGCGTCCTCAAGAAGATCGGCGAAGAGGCGACCGAAACCGTGATGGCCGCCAAGGACGCCAGCCAGGACCCGGGCGCCACCCCGCGGCTGATCGCCGAAACGGCGGACCTCTGGTTTCATTGCCTGGTGATGCTCGCTCAGTACGGACTGCGGCCCGAGCAGGTGCTCGCCGAACTGCAGCGACGCGCTGGCACCAGCGGCATCGAGGAAAAGGCGGCGCGCAAGGCGATCGCCCGCGAGCGGGGCGAGGCGCCTTGATTGCCCCATCCTCACTGTCCCGATTGACCCTTCCAGCCTTCTTCCGGTGATTGATCCATGTCGACCTGCCTGTTCTGCCGCATCGCCCAGGGCGAGATCCCCAGCAAGAAGGCGTACGAGGACGAGGAGGTACTGGTTTTTCATGACATCAACCCGGCCGCCCCGGTCCATCTGTTGATGATCCCCAAGGAGCACGTGGACAACCTCCTGGCGGTCGAGCCACGCCACACCGCGCTCTTGGGTAAGATGCTGGCTCTCGCACCCCGGCTGGCACGAGAACAAGGCGCTACGGACGGATTCCGCATCGTCATCAATAACGGCCCGGACGGCGGACAAGAGGTTTATCACTTGCACATGCATGTGCTGGGCGGTCCGCGCCCGTGGAAGCGTTTGTAGACGAAATTTCTCAGGAGTTCGTGATGGGATCGTTCTCGATTTGGCATTGGCTGATCGTCCTGGTGGTCATCATCCTGGTCTTCGGCACCAGCAAGCTGAAGAACATGGGCAAGGACCTGGGCGGCGCGATCAAGGGGTTCAAGGAAGGCATCAAGGAAGGCGACGCCGCGGCCAGCGGCAGCGCTGCCACGGGCAAGGTCGAAGAGCCGAAGCACGTTGCTGGTCAGACCATCGACGTCCAGGCCAAAGAAAAGTCCTGATCTTCGTGCAGTCGCGGTGACTGCCCCTGGTGCCACGGGCATCAGGCGGCGCGCCGTCGGCTCCAACCTGCCCCATGTTCGACTTCAGCTTTGCCGAAATCGCCCTGATCGGCGCGGTCGCGCTCGTGGTCCTCGGCCCCGAGCGACTGCCCAAGGTCGCTCGCACCGCCGGCGAGTGGATGGGCAAGGCACAGCGCTACGTGAGCCAGGTGAAAAGCGACATCAATCGCGAGATGGAGCTCTCCGAGCTCAAGAAACTGCAGGAAGAAGCGCGCAACGCGGCGCAATCGGTGAAGTCGACTTTCACCGACCTGCAGAGCGATCTGAACAAGGCGACGTCCGACCTGACCTCGCTCGGCTCCACGCCAATCGAGGGTGAGTCGACGACATCCTCGACGGACTATGCGTGGGAGGGCGCCGACGATAGCTGGCGACGCCATACGTTCGCGCGTCGCTACAAGGCCGGACCGTCGGTCGATGATCTGGCAGAGGAAATCGCGCGTCTCAAGCGTGAACTGGCGATGCCGGATTCGCATTCCGCGTCGCGCCGCAAGTTCGCGCCGCGCGCCCGGGTCAACCGGCCCCGCATTCGCCGGTAGCGGTCGCCATGACGACATCAGAAACCCCGCCTGAGGGCGAACAAAGCTTCGTCTCGCACCTGATCGAGCTGCGCCAACGGCTGGTGCGCGCGGCGCTGTCGATTCTCGTGATCTTCCTGGCGCTGTCGCCGTTCATGAAGGACATCTTCGACCTGCTGTCGCGGCCGCTGATGGTCGCGCTGCCGGTCGGCACCAAGCTGCTCGCCACGGGGGTCATCACGCCCTTCATGGTGCCGCTGAAGGTGACGTTGTTCACCGCCTTCCTGCTGGCGCTGCCCTATGTGCTGTTCCAGGTCTGGTCGTTCGTGGCGCCCGGGCTGTACCGGCACGAGAAGCGACTGGCTCTGCCGATCATCGCCACCAGCATTTTCATGTTCTTCCTGGGCATGACCTACTGCTACTTCGTCGTGTTCGCCTTCGTGTTCAAGTTCATTGCCGGCTTTGCTCCCATATCCGTGGCGGTTGCCCCCGACATCGAGCAGTACTTCAGCTTTGTGCTCGGCATGTTCCTCGCGTTCGGGCTCGCGTTCGAGACGCCGATCGCGGTGGTGCTGCTGGCGCGCTTCGGCATCGCTTCGGTCGACAAGCTCAGGGCGGCGCGGCCGTACGTGATTGTCGGCTCGTTCATCGTGGCGGCGGTGGTCACGCCCCCCGATGTACTGTCGCAGCTGCTGCTGGCGATTCCGCTGTGTCTGCTGTACGAACTCGGTCTGCAGATTGCACGCTTCGTCGCCAAGCCAAAGGTCGACGAAGAGTCCACCAGTACCGCTGCCTAAGCCCGCTGCGATCGGGGCATCGAAAACAAAGTTTGCCGATGCCGATGCACCCATACACCGTGTCACTGTTTGGCGCTTTGCTCGCGTGCCTGCTGGCGAGCGCGGCGGCGAATGATCGCCTCCATCTGACGCCGGATGACGATGCCGACCTCGCCGCAGGCGTGAGCGCCTACGAGGCGCGTGACGTGGCGCGCGCCGCCGCGGCGTTTCGCAAGGCCGCCGAGCGCAATCAACGTACCGCGCAGTTCAACCTTGCCGTGATGTACTTCGCCGGCGATGGCGTGGCGGTCGATCCGCAGGCCGGCTTGCACTGGCTGCGCAAGGCGGCCGACAACGGCATGCCGCGCGCGCAACATGCGTTGGCGCTGCTGTTCGATCGGGGCGAACACGTGCCCAAGTCCGTCGCCCAGGCCACCGAGTGGTATCGCAAGGCCGCCGAGCAGGGCTGGCGCGATGCGCAAGTCAATTTGGCGACGCAGTACTTCCTGGGACGCGGCACCGTTCGCGACCTGGCGCAGGCGGCGCGCTGGTACGAAAAGGCCGCTGAGCAGGGCGATGAGGGCGCCTGTTACATCGTCGCCAGCATGTATGAGCGCGGCGACGGTGTTGCGATCGACCTGCCGCTGGCCTACTACTGGTACGCGCAGGCGTCGTCGCTGGGCGATCGCACTGCGGAGCTGAAGGCGCGCGAGATTCTTGCCAAGCTGCGCGGCAACTGAGCAGCCGCTGTTTCAGCCGGGCTTGGCGCTCATCGCCTCTCGGGCTGCACCGACGGACGTTCCCCCACGGTCACCGTCAGGCCAACTTCCTTCGCATTGCGCAACACGAGCACTTTCGCCGGCGCGCCCGGTACGAGGCGCGCGATCTGCTCCAGCATGCCCGGGGTGTTCTGCACCCGGGCTTCGTTGATGGACAGAATAATGTCGCCCGGCTCCATGCCAGCGCGCTGAGCCGGATCATCGCGGACCACGCCGCGGACAAACACGCCGCCGGCGCGCGGCAACTTGAAGGCTTGCGCCACTTCCGGCGTGATGTCTTCCGGCTCGATGCCGAAGTAGCCGCGCACCACCTTGCCGTTCTTGATCAACTGATCCAGCACGTCGGTGACGATGGAGGTGGGAATGGCAAAGCCAATCCCGATCGAACCGCCGGTGCGCGAGTAGATCGCGGTGTTGATACCCACCAAATTGCCGCGTGCGTCGACCAGCGCACCCCCCGAATTGCCCTGGTTGATCGCGGCATCGGTCTGGATGAAGTTCTCGTAGCGATTGATGCCGAGGTTGTTGCGTCCCAGAGCGGAGACGATGCCCATGGTGACGGTCTGCCCGACGTCGAACGGGTTGCCGATCGCAAGGACCACGTCGCCGATGGCAAGATTCTCGGAGCGGCCGAAAGTGACCGCCGGCAGGTTGTCCGCCGCCACCCGCAGTACGGCGAGATCGGTCTCCGGGTCCGAACCGATCAGTTGCGCAGTCAGCTTGCGACCGTCAGCCAAGGCAACCGCTATTTCATCGGCGGCTTGCACGACATGGTTGTTAGTGAGCACATAGCCGTCACGGGTGGCCACCACGCCCGAGCCCAGGCTCGCCACGCGTTCGCTTCCGCCGCGCGGCCGGTCCATGCCGAAGAACCGTTCGAACACCGGATCATCGGACCGACGGCTTTCCTTGGTCGAGTAAACGCTCACCACTGCCGGCATCGCAAGGCGCGCCGCCTCGCCGAAGGAGGCAACCGCGTCGTGGCTGGTCCCCGCCGGCGGAGCCACCACCTGCTGGATCGACACGCCGCTGGAGACCGGCGTTGGCACCACCGCGACAGTGGCGCGCAACCAGTCCGGCTTGAGCGTGCTGACGATGAACAGCAGCGCCAGCCCCACGGTGGTGGCTTGGGCGAACAACAACCAGAGTCGGCGCAGCATGGGCAACAGCGGAAAAGCGACAGCCGATTCTAGTGGAGCAGGGAAGGCGAAGCCTGCGCCCGAGGCCAGCCCGAGGCGCCGCGCTGCTGGCGCGGTCGCCTCAGCGGCCGTAGCTCAGCGCTTGAGTGCGTCGCGAATCTCGCGCAGCAAAACCACGTCTTCGGGCGGAGCCGTGGGTGCCGCTGCGGCCGGTTCGGCGGCCGCCGACTTGACCCGGTTCACGACTTTGACCATCCAGAAGATGATGAACGCGAGGATCACGAAATTGATGAGCACGGTGACAAAGCTACCCCAGGCGAACACCACGGCGGCCTTTTGCGCCTCAATCAGCGCCGTGCCGGCCGGGACGTCACCGCGCAGAACCCAGTACTTGTTGCTGAGGTCGATCTGACCGCCGGCGATGAAATTGACGATCGGCATGATCACGTCCTTGACGATCGAGTCGACGATCTTGCCGAACGCCGCACCGATGATCACGCCGACGGCGAGGTCGATCACATTGCCCTTGACCGCAAATTCCCGAAACTCCTTGAGCATTCCCATCCGACTTCTCCTTGTTTCTTTTGTTTGTGTTCGTTCTTGGCGCGCGCACGCGGCCAGCATTGTGCCAAGTACTGCTGCTGCGCGCGGGCAGTAAAAGGGCGATACCCGCATGCGTGAGGCCGCGTGCGTTTGGCCGACGTGTCGGCCTTCCACCACGGCGAGCAGGACCGCAAACGGGCGATTCGTGCGCTTGCAGTAAAATCCCGCGCTGTTTTGCCGGACGTCTATGCCGCAATCTGCCGCGGGTGCGCCATGCGCGTGTCCGCGCCGGCCGATCGGTGGCAGGTCGCACGCGCCTTTTCCCACTCCAGGATCCAGACATGTCCACCAATTCCACCGCACCCGCGCCGGTCAATGCCGACCGCCGCACCGCGATCGCCGTGACTTGCGCCGTTGGCGGAGCTGGCGCCGTTGCCGCCGCGATCCCGTTCGTGGCGTCGCTCACGCCGTCGGAGCGAGCCAAGGCGGCCGGCGCGCCGATCCAGGTCGACCTCGGTGGAATTGCGCCGGGCGAGATGCGGACCTTCGAGTGGCGCGGCAAGCCGGTCTGGGTGCTGCGTCGCACGCCGGAAATGATCGAGGCGACCAAGAAGATGACTGATCGGCTGATCGATCCAGAGTCCAAGCGCACCGCCTACCCGACCCCGGAGTACGCCCGCAACGAACTGCGTTCCATCAAGCCCGAGTACCTGATCGCCGTCGGCATCTGCACCCACCTGGGCTGCTCGCCGGTCGGCCCGCTTGCCCCTGGAAGCAACCTGACGCTCGGTGGCGAATCTGGTTTCTTCTGCCCTTGCCACGGCTCGGCATTCGATCTGGCCGGCCGGGTGTTCAAGAACATGCCGGCGCCCGACAACCTTGAGGTGCCGCCGCACAAGTATCTGTCCGAGACGGTGGTCGTCGTCGGCGACGACTCCAAAGCCTGATCAGCGCCAGACCGGAACGAACGTAACGGCAATTCACCCGAGGCAAGCAACGATGGGACTGCACAAGACGCAATACAAGGGCCTAGCCGGCTGGTTTGATGCTCGTATGCCGACGGTGATGCAGGAGTACAAGAAGCATCTGTCCGAGTACTACGCGCCGAAGAACCTGAACTTCTGGTACATCTTCGGCAGCCTGTCGATCGTGGTTCTGGCGATCCAGATCATCACCGGCATCTTCCTCACCATGCACTACAAGCCGGACGCGCGCTACGCGTTCGAGTCGGTCGAGTACATCATGCGCGAGGTGCCCGGCGGCTGGTTCATCCGCTACATGCACTCCACCGGAGCGAGCGCATTTTTCATCCTGGTCTACCTGCACATGTTCCGGGCGCTGCTGTACGGCAGCTATCGCAAGCCGCGTGAACTGATCTGGATCTTCGGCTGCCTGATCTTCCTGTGCATGATGGGCGAGGGCTTTTTCGGCTACCTGCTGCCCTGGGGCCAGATGAGCTACTGGGGGGCGCAGGTCATCGTCAACCTGTTCTCCGCCATACCGGTGATCGGCCCTGACATCTCTCTGCTGATCCGGGGCGATTACGTGGTCAGTGACGCCACGTTGAACCGCTTCTTCGCGTTCCACGTCATCGCCATCCCGCTTGTGCTGATCGGTCTCGTGGTGGCGCATTTGCTCGCGCTGCACGATGTTGGTTCCAACAATCCGGATGGTGTCGAGATCAAGGACAAGCTCGATGCGTCGGGGCGTCCGCTCGACGGCATTCCGTTTCATCCGTACTACACGGTGCACGACATCTTCGGGTTCGGCATTTTCGCCATGGCCTTTTTCGGCGTGCTCTTCTTCTTCCCGGAAATGGGCGGCTACTTCATCGAGTGGAACAACTTCATCCCGGCCGATCCGCTGACCACGCCGGCGCACATCGCGCCAGTCTGGTACTTCACGCCGTATTACTCGGTACTGCGCGCGGTGACGACCGAGTACATGTACGTGCTGGCGATCGGTGTGCTCGCTTACGGCGTCCTCCTGTTCTTCGCGCTGCGGGCGCCGATGGCGCGCTATGCCGGACTCGGCGCTGCCGTAGTCCTGGCGCTGCTGATGCTCCCGCTGTCGCCGGTGGCGCTCGATCCCAAGCTGTGGGGCGTGGTGGCGATGGGTGCCGCGGTCATGATTTTCTTCGGCATGCCGTGGCTCGATCAGTCGCCGGCGCGATCGATGCGATATCGCCCGAGCTGGCACTTCTGGGTGCTGATGGGCTTCGCCGCGGTGTTCCTGATCCTCGGTTACTTCGGCACGCAGGCGCCGTCGCCTGTCAATCTGATGACGTCGCAGATCTGCACCATCCTGTACTTCGGCTTCTTCCTGCTGATGCCCTGGTGGAGCCGGATGGGCGAGCCCAAGCCCGTGCCCGAGCGCGTGACTTTCACGGCGCACTGAGCCCGATACTGCAAGGACGAGACAAGAATGAACAAGCTGATCGGTAGCCTGGTCGTGTTGGCGGGAACGCTGCTTTCCGCCACGGCGCAGGCCGCGGGTGGTCCTGCGATTCCAATGGACACATTTCCGGCTGCCAAGACCAAAGATCTCGCGGCGCTCCAAAACGGGGCGAAGCTGTTCGCCAATCACTGCCTGAACTGCCACTCGGCCACGCTGATGCGCTGGAACCGGCTGCAGGACATCGGGTTGAACGAGAGTCAGATCAAGGAATTCTTGATTTTCGGCGACCAGAAAGTCGGCGACACGATGACGATCGCCACCCCTGTCAAGGACGGCAAGGCCTGGTTCGGCAAGGCGCCGCCCGATCTGTCGGTGATCGTGCGGGCCCGGACGTCTTTCGACTACAAGGGCGTCGACTACCTCTACACGCTGCTGCGTGGCTACTACCGTGACCAGACCACGGTCACCGGCTGGAACAACATCGTTTATCCCAACATCGGCATGCCGCACATCCTGTGGGAGCGGCAGGGTGCCCGCGAAGCGACGATCACGCAGATTGCACCGTCCGACAAGGGGCTGGTTCGTACGGTGACGACCTTCGGCGTCGATGGTTCGAAGGTGAGGACGAGCGAGCCAGTCTCGGGGCCGACCAAGGAGGGAATGGCCGTTTCCTTCAAGCCGGCCGATCCGGAGAAGGCCCGTCAGTTCGACGAGGAAGTGGCCGACCTGGTCGCGTTTCTCGCGTTCGTGACCGATCCGAGTGCTGCCTCGCGGGTGCGCATCGGTGCCTGGGTGCTGGTATTCCTCTTGTTCTTCACTGCTGTGGCCTGGTGGTTGAACTCAAAGTTCTGGCGCGACGTCAAGTAGCTCCCGGCAGTCGGCCCGCGGGCCGAGATGCTCAAGCAACGCGCCCGGGCAGGCTCCGGTCGGGTTGCACAACAAGAAGTCGCCGCACCGGTGCATGAGAATGCGGGTGCGGCGACACGATGAGGGTGAGCGTGCTCACCCTCATCGCTTTCAAGGAAAGACACAATGATGGTGCTCTACTCCGGAACCACCTGCCCGTTCTCGCAGCGCTGCCGCTTCGTCCTGTTCGAAAAGGGGATGGACTTCGAGATCAAGGACGTCGACCTGTTCAACAAGCCCGAGGACATCAGCGTGATGAATCCGTACGGTCAGGTGCCGATCCTGGTCGAGCGCGATCTCACGCTGTACGAGTCGAACATCATCAATGAGTACATCGACGAGCGATTTCCGCACCCGCAGCTGATGCCGGCCGACCCGGTGATGCGCGCCCGCACCCGACTGTTCCTGTTCAATTTCGAGCGCGAGCTTTTCGTCCACGTGCAGACGATCGAGAACAGCAACAACCAGAAGGCGATCGACAAGGCGAAGCTGCTGATCCGTGATCGTCTGACGCAGCTGGCACCGATCCTGCTCAAGAACAAGTACATGCTGGGCGAGGATTTCTCGATGCTCGACGTCGCCATCGCCCCGCTGCTGTGGCGCCTGGATCACTATGGCATCGACCTGCCCAAGAGCGCCGCGCCGCTGCAAAAGTACGCCGAGCGGATCTTCTCGCGCCCGGCCTACATCGAAGCACTCACGCCGTCCGAGAAGGTGATGCGCCGCTAGCCTCGGCCCGCCGAGCTTCATGGAGCTGTCGACCAAACCCTACCTGTTGCGGGCGATCCACGACTGGTGCACCGACGCGGGTTTCACGCCGTACGTCGCGGTCGCCGTCGACGAGACCGTGCGCGTGCCGATGGAGTTCGTGAAGAACGGCGAGATCGTCTTGAACGTGTCGTCGCTCGCCACCAACCGGCTCAAGCTCGGCAACGACGCGATCGAGTTCCAGGCGCGCTTTGGCGGCGTGGCGCGTGAGGTCTACGTGCCGATCGCCCGGGTGGTTGCCGTCTACGCACGGGAAAACGGGCAGGGCATGGCCTTCGACGTGCCGCGCACCGGACCCGTCGATGCCTCGGCGAAGCCAGTCTCACTTGCCTCGCCCGGCGGCCCGCGCGCTGTTGAGGCGCCGCGCGAGCGCACGGCACTGGTGCCGGTGACGCCTGCCGGCGCAGACGTGGCAGCGCCCGCCGGTACGCCCGATGAAACCGACCC
>JALHMQ010000016.1:115963-117174 GCA_022843955.1 Burkholderiaceae bacterium | reverse complement strand
AGCCTGCCGCTCGGCATCGGCACGCGCACCTTCGGCCAGCGCGCGCTGCGCGGCCTCTTCGGCGCGGGCGGCGTTGCGGTCCGCGGCCGCTGCCGAGGCCACGGCGCGGTCACGCTGCCGCTGCACTTCGGCCGCCTGCCACAGCACAGCCGACAGTCCGGCGCCCGCGACCAACGCCACCGCAGTCGCCGCGCTGGCCTGCACGCGATAGCGCCACATGAACTTTACGGCCCGGTACGCAAAGGCATCCGGCTGCGCGCTCACCGGCTCGCTGTTGAGGTGTCGGGTGATGTCCTGCGCCAAGGCATCGATCGTGGCGTAGCGCTCTTCGGGTCGCTTCTTCAGCGCCTTGTTGAGGATCGCGTCGAGATCTCCTCGAAGCGCGCGCTTGCTCGCAGAATTGGCCGCGTCGCTCGCCTTCGCTGCGTCGACGCTTGCGATCGCCTCTTCCAGCTCGGCGGCACTCCC
Organism: Burkholderiaceae bacterium; assembly: GCA_022843955.1. Classification (GTDB taxonomy): domain Bacteria; phylum Pseudomonadota; class Gammaproteobacteria; order Burkholderiales; family Burkholderiaceae_F; genus JALHMQ01. The sequence goes on along the minus strand of JALHMQ010000016.1, from coordinate 116,706 downwards.
GCGCTTGAGCTTGTACGGCTTGCCGCCGGTCAGCAGTTCGTAGAAAACCACCGCGAGGCTGTAGACGTCGCTCGCGGTGCCGATCGGCCCGCCCCGGATCTGCTCGGGGCTCGCGTAGTCCAGCGTCAGCGCGCGCCCCGCCATCTGCGTGAGCTGCGTCTCCTTGGTGATGTCGCCTTCCATCAACTTGGCGATGCCAAAGTCGAGTAATCGGACTTGCCCCTCAGCGGTGACCAGGATGTTGCTGGGCTTCAGGTCGCGGTGCACCACCAGCCGGCTGTGGGCAAAGGCGACCGCCGCGCATACCTGCAGCAGCAGGTCCAGCTTCTGGCGCACGGATAGGTCGCGCTGCATGGCGAAGGCGTCGATCGGCTGGCCTTCGACGTACTCCAACGCCAGATACGGGCGGCCGTGTTGATCCACACCGGCGTCGTACAGGCGCGCGATGTTGGGGTGCTCAAGGCTGGCCAGGATGTCGCGCTCGCGCGCCATGCGCTCGGCCAGGCCCCGGGCCCAGACCATGCGCGGCAGCTTCAACGCCACCTTGCGTTTGAGCGTCCCGTCGGAACGCTCGGCTAGCCATACGGCGCCCATGCCGCCGGTGCCGAGTTCGCTCAGCAACCGATAGGGGCCGATGGCATCGTTCGCGGCCAGCTCGGTCAGTGGCCCAGTCGATGCCACGCGGGTGAAGTGCGGCAGGGTGGCGAGAAAGTCATCGGTCTCCGCGCCGCCGGCTCGCGAGA
>JALHMQ010000016.1:109028-115863 GCA_022843955.1 Burkholderiaceae bacterium | reverse complement strand
GGTAGCTCATCGGGGCGTGGCGCGAGCGCGCGGCTCCCGGGTGAGCAACAACGCCAGCACGGCCAGTCCTGGTGTACGCGGCGTTCGGCGTCGGGCTGGCGCTGAGCAAGCGTGTGCCTGCCATGGGGCAGCCCGTACGACCGGTGGAGTACGGCGCGCCGCTGTACTGACGCGCATCAAGGCGCCGCGGCTCCGCGGCGCCCGGCCGCGAATCTCTACACTGCGGGGCAGAGGAGAAAACATGCCCTTGCCCATCAGCTTCGACGACATCACCGCGGCCGCCGCGCGCCTGGACGGCGTGGCGCGCCGGACCACCGTCATCACCTCGCGCACCGCCGACGAACGCACCGGCGCGCAGCTCTTCTTCAAGTGCGAGAACCTGCAACGCATGGGGGCGTTCAAGTTCCGCGGCGCCTACAACGCGCTGGCGCAGTTCACGCCGGAGCAGCGCAAGGCCGGTGTGCTCACCTTTTCCAGCGGCAACCACGCGCAGGCGGTGGCGCTGTCGGCGCGGCTGCTCGGCATCCCGGCGGTGATCGTGATGCCGCAAGATGCGCCGGCGCTGAAGATCACCGCCACCCGCGAGTACCTGCCGCCGCTCAAGGGCACCGAGGTGATCCTCTACAACCGCTACACCGAGGATCGCGAAGCGCTCGGCCAGAGAATCGCGCAGGAACGCGGCATGACGCTGATCCCGCCGTACGACCACGCGCACGTGATGGCGGGCCAGGGCACCGCGGCCATGGAGCTGATCGAGCAGGTGCGCGGGCTCGACGGTGGCGGTCTGGACATGCTGCTGGTGTGCGTCGGCGGCGGCGGCCTGCTGTCGGGCTGCGCCACCGCGGCGCGCCACATGCTGCCCGACTGCCAGGTAATCGGCGTCGAGCCCGAGGCCGGCAACGACGTGCAGCAGAGCCTGGCCCAGGGCGAGATCGTGCACATCGACGTGCCGCAGACGATCGCCGACGGCGCGCAGACGCAACACGCCGGGCAGCTCACCTTCCGCGTGATTCGCGCGCTGGTCGACGGCATCACCACCGTGACCGATGCGCAGCTGGTGGCAACCATGCGCTTCTTCGCCGAGCGGCTCAAGCTGGTGGTCGAGCCCACCGGTGCGCTGGCCGCCGCCGCCGCACTGGACAGCGCGGTACCCGTGGCCGGCAAGCGCGTCGGCGTGATCGTCAGCGGCGGCAACGTCGATCTGGCGCGCTACGCGCAGCTGATCGGCGGCACCTAGGTCGCACGCAGCGACGCGCTGGCGCCTCGCCTGCTTCGACCTCGACGGCACGCTGGTGCCAGGCACGACAGCGTCGCAGCATCTTGCCAACGCGCTCGGCCACGGCGCGCAGGTTGCCGAGATGGAGCGGCGCTATGACGCCGGCACCCTGTCGAACCGCGACTTTGCCGACGCCGAGGCGCGCTTCTACGCGGGTCGATCACTGACGGAAGTCGAGCGACTGCTCGACGACGTGCCGCTTCTCGCCGGCATCGGTGAGACGGTGCGCCGCCTCAACGCCCTCGGCGTGGAGTGCGTGATCTGCACGGTAGCCTGGCAGTTCGCGGCGCAGGTACTGGCACAGCGATGCGGCTTCGCCGCTGCGAGCGGCGTGACGATGCAGACCAACGCGAACGGTCTGCTGACCGGTGAGGTGGCACGCCACTTCGAGGAAGAAGACAAGGTCGAGTTCGCGCGCAGCCTGTGCCGAGAACGGAACATCGACCTGTCGAACGTGTTTGCCGTCGGCGATGCGCGCTCGGACCTGCCGCTGTTCGCCGCTGTCGGTTTTTCCGTCGCGCTGAACGCGACCGCGCAGGCACGAGCGGCCGCGTCCATCGCGCTCGACGACAGCCACCTCAATTCGGTCCTCGCACACGTACCCGGCTTGCTCACGCAGGCACGTTGAGTTAGACCCCTGTTCTGATCGCGCACATCGACCGTATCTCGTAACAATTGCGTGGCAATGCGTTGCGCATGCCGCCGCGCACCCGCTTTTCGCAATCGCTGCAACGGATGCGCGCGCCCCCGTCACTAGCGTGAGAGATCGCCGCACGGCGAGCCGGCCCGTGCCGGTCATCTCAATCTTCAGGGGGTTCACATGTTCGATACTTCGCGCATCGCGCGCGCCGTGGCGCTTGCCTGCGGCAGCCTGGCCGCGTCTGCCACCCTGGCACAGCAGCCAGCGCCCGCTTCGCAACTGGAGCGGGTAGAGATCACCGGTTCGTCGATCAAGCGCACCCAGGTCGAAGGTCCGGCGCCGGTGGAGATCTACAACCGCCGCGACATCGAACGCAGCGGCGCCACCAGCATCAACGAGCTGATCCGCTCGATCCCCTCGATCGACCTGTTCGACCAAGGTGAGCTGGCGTCGAACTCGCCGTCCGGCTCGGGCACGGCCAACCTCGCGCTGCGCGGCCTGGGCTCCACCCAGCTGCTGATCCTGCTCAACGGCCGCCGCCTGCCCCTGAACGCGCTGTACGACTCGTCCGGTGCGGGTGCGGCGGTCGACGTCAACATGATTCCGATCTCGGCGATCGAGCGGGTCGAGATCCTGAAGGACGGCGGCTCGGCCATCTACGGCGCCGATGCGGTGGCCGGCGTCATCAACTTCATCACCAAACGCGACTACGCCGGCATCGAGGCCCGTGCCGGCTATGGCGTGACCAGCCGCAACGATGGCAAGGAGACCACCGCCGGCCTCGCATTCGGCTTCGGCGATCTGGACACCCAGCGCTTCAACGTGCTGCTGGCGCTGGACTACTTCAAGCGTGATCCGATCTTTCGCAAGGACCGCGACATCTCGCGCACGGTGGACGGTCGCCGCTTCGGCGCGCCCGACGGCCGCAGCAGCTTCGCGCCGACCGGCAACGTGCTCGATCCGGTCAGCGGCAACTTCGCCGGCCTCACCTACAAGCCGTGTGCGCCGGAGGACTTCAACATCGTCTGCCGCTACGACTTCAACGCCACCGTGCTGACCGCGTACAACGCCGCCGATCGCATCAGCGGCCTGGCGCTGGCGTCGTTCCAGGTCACGCCCGACATCCGTGCCTTCACTGAAGTCATGCTCGCGCGTACCAAAGATCAGTTCGACGCGCATCCGGTGCCCGACTTCTTCAACGTGCCGATCATCGATCCAGCGCAGGCGGCGTTCGAGGATCCGACCGTGCCCGGCACGGTGGTGATCGCCGGCCGCTTCATGCAGGGCGGCCCGCGCATCACGCAGCGGCGCTCCGACCTCACCAACATCGTCGCCGGCGCTGAAGGCACGAGCTTTGGCCTCGACTGGAAAGCAGCCATCGGCCAGGGCGTGAGCGAAGTGACCAACCGTGACAGCAACTACTACAACCGCACGCTGTGGAATGCCGCCACCGTGAGCGGTCAGCTCGACCCGACCGTGTTCACCAACGATCCGGCCTTCGTGCAGAGCCTGAAGGTCAACCCGGTGCGCGAGGGCGAGTCGACGGTGCGGTATGTCAACGCGCAGTTCGGCGGTACCGCACTGCAGCTCCCCGCGGGACCGCTGCAGTACGCGGTCGGCACGTCGCTGTGGAAGGAAGAGCTGGTCGACACGCCCGATGCGCTGTCGCAGCAGGGCCTGGTGGTCGGCAGCATCGGCCAGGCCGCGGTGAACGCCAGCCGCAACGCCAAGGCGCTGTTCGGCGAGCTGTCGGTGCCCATTTTCAAGACGCTCGAAGCGCAGCTGGCAGTGCGCTATGACAACTACCCGGAAGCGTCGCAGACCAGCCCGAAGGTGGCGCTGCGCTGGCAGGCGACGTCGAACCTGATGCTGCGCGGCTCGTATACCGAGAGCTTCAAGGCGCCTGCGCTCAAGCAGCTGTTCGGCGCGCAGGAACAGGGCGCGATCACGATCGTCGACGCCGCCAGTTGCCAGATCCTGATCGGCAATCCGGTGTGCGCGCTCAACGCGTTCCAGGTGAACGGCTCCAACCCGGATCTGAAGCCCGAGAAAGGGCAGACGATCAACCTGGGCGTGGTCGCCGATGCGGGCGTCCTCAGTGGCAGCATCGACTTCTGGCGCATCGACAAGGAAGACGGCATCCTCGCGCCGACCACCGAGACCGCCATTGCCAACGGCCTGTACGGGCGGGATCCAGCGCAGCCGTCGCGCTTCCTGGTGTTCACCAACCTGCAGAACGTCGCCGGACAGATGTCGTCGGGCTTCGACTTCGATGGCCGGGTGCGCTTCGGCAAGACGCCGTTCGGCAATCTCAGCGCGCGCAACCTGTTCACCTATTACACGCACGTCAAGACACGCAACCCGGGCGAGGACTGGGCCGAGTTCAACGGCGTCTACGGCACCATTCCGGCGCCGCGCTGGCGCAACACGTTCCAGCTGACCTCCGAGGCCGGCGCCTGGACTACGCAGCTGGCGATCCGCTCGACCGCCGGCTACTGGGACCAGGGCCAGTCCTACCCGATCGTTGCCGGCACCAACAAGGTCAGCCCGCACGAGGAAGTCGACCTGCAGGTGCAGTACGCCGGCTTCAAGGGACTGCGGCTGGTGGGCGGGGTGAAGAACCTGTTCGACAACATGCCGCCATTTTCGGTCACCAACCTGACCGACAACGCCAACACGCAGATGGGCTTTGCCGAGCTGTACAGCAACCGCGGCCAGTTCTTCTACCTGAACGCGGTTTACCAGTTCCGCTAGGCAGCGCGGGCCGGCCCCGGGCGCACGTCGCGCCCGGGGCTCGGAGCCTGGAGGGCGCAGCGGCGGCCGCCTCGTATGCTTGCGGCATGAATCCGATCGCTCTCGAAAACCTCAACGTCGACCGCTTCGACGCGATGCCGACGCCGGCCGACGTGCATGCCCTCATTCCGCTCAGCGAGCGCGCCGCCGTCACCGTCGCCGCCGGCCGCCGCGCGCTCGAAGCCATCCTCGAACGACGCGACCCGCGCCCGTTCGTGGTCGTCGGCCCCTGCTCGATTCACGACCCGGCCGCCGCCACCGAGTACGCGCAGCGCCTGAAGACACTCGCCGACGCGGTGGCGGACACGCTGCTGATCGTGATGCGCGTGTATTTCGAAAAGCCGCGCACTGTGACGGGCTGGAAGGGCTACATCAATGACCCGCGGATGGACGACTCCTTCCACATCGAGGAGGGCATCGTCGCCGGCCGTCGCCTGCTCGCACAGTTGGCCGAACTCGGCCTGCCGACCGGCTCCGAGGCGCTCGACCCGCTGTCGCCGCAGTACCTGGCCGATCTGGTGAGCTGGTACGCGATCGGCGCGCGCACCACCGAGTCGCAGACGCATCGCGAGATGGCCAGCGGCCTGTCGACCCCGGTGGGTTTCAAGAACGGCACCGACGGCGGGCTGGAGGTGGCGATCAATGCGATCCGCTCGGCGCGCCATCCGCACAGCTTTCTCGGCATTTCCAGCGCCGGCCGCACGGCGATCGTGCGCACGCGCGGCAACCGCTACGGCCACCTGGTGCTGCGCGGCGGCGGCGGTCGGCCGAACTACGACACGGTCAGTGTGCGGCTGGCCGAGCGTGACCTGCAGCGCGCCGGCCTGCCGGCCAACATCGTGGTCGACTGCTCGCACGCCAACTCGATCAAGGACCCGTCGCTGCAGCCGCTGGTGTTCATGGACTGCGTGCACCAGATGAAGGAAGGCGCCGGCGCGATCGTCGGCATGATGCTCGAGAGCCACCTTCACGCCGGCAACCAGCCGATCCCGGCCGATCGCGCGCAGCTGCGCTACGGCGTGAGCGTGACCGACGCCTGCATCGACTGGCAGACCACCGAGGACCTGCTGCAGCGTGCTTGCGATGAACTGGCGCCGGTGGTGACACGCCGCCGGGCGGCGGCGGCGGCGTGCTGAGGGCGAACCGTCGCCTGCGGCCGATCAGGATGACATCCGCGCACCGGCCGGCGCGCACTGTAGTGCACTGATCGCCACGCCGCTCACGCCATCGGCATCGCCGGGTGCAGCCGTGTCGCCAGCGGCGCCCGCCGCGACGGGGTTCCTGGCGCCGCGCGCTGCTCGTCGATGCGCAGCCGATAGCCATAGCCGCGCACCGGCTCGACGTCGATGACGCAGAGCGCAAGGTCGGCCAAGCGCGTGCGCAAGCGCGACACCAGCGTGTCAACGCGCCGCAGCGACATCGACGCGCCCTCCGGTTCATCGGCACCGCGCACCCCGATCACTGCGGCAAGTTGCGCGCGCGCCAGCGTCTGCAGCGGCGCGCCGGCCAGCGCGTGCAGCACCTGCACCTGGGCGCGCGTCAACGCCAGCGGGCGGCCATCGCGGCGCGCGGTCATCGTCTCGCTGTCTACTGCCAGCGGGCCGATCCACACGCGCGCGCCGCGCCGATGCGGCGCACCGCGCGAACGCAGCAGCGCCTCCACCCGCGAGCGCAGCAGGCGGGCCGGCAGGCGCGCCGGCGTGACGTCGCGCCACACCGCATCGAAGCCTGCTTCCAGCAGCACCAGTTCATCGCTGTCGTCGCGACAGGCGCCCAACATCACCACCGGGCACTGCGCGCGCTCGCGCAGCAGCACCAGCCAGCGCACGCGCTCGGCCAGCGGCGCCTTGCTGGCAAACAGGATGAGGTCCGGCTCCCAGCGCAGCGCCCGCGCGAGCGCCTCGGCCTGCTCCTCCACCGGCAGGCACAGCAGGCCACCGCCTTCGAGCATGCCCAGCAGCGCACGTTCGTCCTCGCCGAGGGCGGCGGCAACCAGCGCCACGCGGCGACGAGGCGACGTGGTGGCGGCGACCACGGCGGGCAGGTCGATGCCCGCCAGCGCGCTCGAGCATGCGCCGTGGAGAGGCGCCGGCGGGTTCCTCGGCTTGCCTTCGCGCTGCGCGCTC
>JALHMQ010000016.1:0-108928 GCA_022843955.1 Burkholderiaceae bacterium | reverse complement strand
GACGAGGCGACGTGGTGGCGGCGACCACGGCGGGCAGGTCGATGCCCGCCAGCGCGCTCGAGCATGCGCCGTGGAGAGGCGCCGGCGGGTTCCTCGGCTTGCCTTCGCGCTGCGCGCTCCGAGATTCGCCCTCGGGGCGACCCAGCGGGTTCCTCGGCTTACCCTCGCGCTGCGCGCTCCGAGATTCGCCCTCGGGGCGGCCCAGCGGGCTCATCGGCTTACCCTCGCGCTGCGCGCTCCGAGATTCGCCCTCGGGGCGGCCCAGCGGGTTCCTCGGCTTACCTTCGCGCTGCGCGCTCAGGGATTCGCCCTCGCGGCGGCCCAGCGGGTTCCTCGGCTTACCTTCGCGCTGCGCGCTCCGAGATTCGCCCTCGGGGCGGCCCAGCGGGCTCATGCCTCCTCCCGCAGCAAGCGGCCGCTCGCGCCGAAGCAGCGGCGCAGATGGCGGTACATGGTCCAGCGCGTGCCGAAGCCGACCGTGGCGGCGATGTCGTTGAGGTCGATGTCGCTGGCATCGAGCAGGCGGCGCGCCACCTGCGCGCGCTTGCGCTGCAGGTAGGCGTGCGGCGTGACGTGGTGCACCTGCTTGAACAGCCGCACCAGGTGGAACTTGCTGAGCGTGGCGGCAGCGGCCATGTCGTCGAGCGTGATCGGCTCGGCGTAGTTGCTCAGGATGAAGTCGGTCGCCCAATGCACGCGGCGCAGCAGCTCACTGCGCGTGGCTGGCCGCACCGAGCGGATCGCATCGGCGTGCTGCAGCAGCCGCCGCTCCGCGGCGATCACCGCGGCTAGCAGTTCCTGGCAGGCTTCGTCGGCCCACAGCGGATCACCCTGGCCGGCCCGTACTGCAGCGTGCAACTCGCGCAACCGCGGTGACACGGCGCTGTCGTGCGGCCGCAGCCGTTCGGCCAGCGTGAACGGCCGTGGCCGCTCGCCGCCGGCATCGGCTGCCCCATCGAGCGTCATCGACATCGCGCCGAACACCTCCGCCGGCAGGCCGCGGCGGAAGAACACGCAAAGCGCGTCCATCTGCCGCGCGCTGCGCCAGGTGCCGGCGTAGGTGCGGTCTTCATTGATCACGAGCCAGCTGTCGTCGTCGATCACCAGGCGACGGCCATCGAGCGCGGTCTCGGCCACGCCGCCCCACACGGCCTTGATCGTCATCGGCTGGCAGTTGAGGCCGATCTCGCCGGCCCGCATGCGCGCGCCGACGATCACGTTCTCCTTGCCCCAGCGCGAATAGAGCCAGCGCCGGAACGCCGCGTTGGCCGCCGTCTTCGGCCGCGGTGGCACATCGGGAAGCTCGCGCAGGATCATGCTGATGGCTCGACAGCGGCCGCGGACAAGTCTTCCGCGCACTACCGATCGTGCGGTGCAAGCGATCCGCGATCAACGCGCCGACGATCAACGCGCACTGGGTGCGACGAACTGCCCGAAGCGCGGCATGAGCGGCGCGGCTGGTGCAGAAGTTGCGCGGCGGCGCGCGTCTACAAGAGGCTGCCTGGCAATCTGACGTCGCAAATGCGTCGATTTCCGCATCAGCCTGACCTGGGCGCGCGGTGGATCGGATCGACCCAGGCCACCGCTTCCGGCTTTTCCACCGGCTCGATGTCCAGGTTCACCACCACCGCCTCGTTGTCGGAGCGCACCAGCACGCACTCCAGCGCCTCGTCGGTCGAGGCGTTGATCTCCTGGTGCGGCACATAGGGCGGCACGAAGATGAAGTCGCCAGCGTTCGCTTCGGCCACGTATTCAAGCCGCTCGCCCCAGCGCATGCGCGCCTTGCCGCGGACGATGTAGATCACGCTTTCGAGGGCGCCGTGGTGATGCGCGCCGGTCTTCGCGTTCGCGTGGATGGTGACGGTGCCGGCCCAGATCTTCTGCGCACCCACGCGTGCCGCGTTGATCGCTGCGGCGCGGTTCATGCCCGGGGTCTGCGCGGTGTTGGGATCGAGCTGATCGCCGCGAATGACGCGCACACCGTCGTGCTTCCAGTCGTGCGGATGGGCAGGGGCAGGGTCATGCATGGCGAGTCCTCCAGCGGATGGCGCCAGCATCGCCGCCGGCGCGTTCGCCGGCAAGCCCGGATCGCCGCGGCCACGCGCGAGCTGCCGCGCAATGCCCCTACTGCGCGCCGCGGCATAAGCTCATCACCATCTCACCTAACCGACGCTGCGCGGATGGGGCACGATGCGCCCCCGCGGTCGCCTTGGCGCGATCGGCCTGTCTCTTGGAGAGCTTCCCGATGCGTACCACCCTTCATTCCTGGCGCTGGCTCACGGCCCTCGCGATCCTGCTGCTGCCGCTCGCCGTGCTGGCCTCGCCGCTGCTCGCCCCCGACCAGCTCGCCCAGCGCCTCGCCGATCCGGCACTGCGCGTGATCGACATCCGCGACGGCAAGGACGAGAACGGCCGCACGCCGTATGAGCTGGGCCACATCGCCGGCAGCGTGCCGGCCCCGTATTCGCAATGGCGAGGCCCCTCGTCCAACCCCGGCCTGCTGCCGGCGGAAGAGAAGCTGACCAGCCTCGTGCAGACGCTCGGCATCGGCGCCGAGACGCCGGTGGTGATCGCCTATGCCGGCAACAACTCGACCGACTTCGGCGCCGCCGCGCGCGTCTACTGGACACTGAAGGCCGGCGGCGTGAAGAACCTCGCCATCCTCAACGGTGGCATCAAGGCGTGGACCGCCGGCGGCCAGCCGCTCGTCACCGCGGCCGCGCCCCAGGTGGCGAAGACCGACTTCGTGATGCGCCTGGACCCGCGTTACGTCGCCACGCGCGACGAGGTCAAGCAGGCGGTCGCCAGCAAGCAGAGCACGCTGCTGGATGCGCGCCCGACCCGCTTCTTCAGTGGCGAGACGCGCCATGTTGCGGCCGCCACCCCCGGCACCATTGCCGGCGCCAAGAACGTCGACAACGCGGTGTGGTTCGCCAAGGGCAGCGCTGCCGTGCTCGATACGCCCACGGTGCAGAAGATCGCGCAGGACAAGGGCATCGACCTCACGCAGCCGACCGTGTCGTTCTGCAACACCGGCCACTGGGCCGCGACCAACTGGTTCGTGCTGAGCGAAGTGCTGGGCCAGAAGGACGTGAAGATGTATTCGGAATCGATCGTCGACTGGTCCAACAACGACGGCGAAATGGACAACGTGCCGAGCCGCCTGTACCAGTTCTGGCTGCAGATCAAGGAAGCGACCGGTAACCTGTAGAGCCACGCCGCGCCGAGCAGCGCGCAGGCCACGAGTCAGCGCGCGGCCCGGCCGCCTGACTGGTCCCGAGGCACGCGGCCGATGCGTGCCTCGCTTGCCTGACTTGCACGCTTGACCTTGATGATGAGCGTCATCACCGCGCCACCCGCTACCCCCGACGTCGCGACGCCTGCCCGCTCCCTCACGCAGCTGCTGCCGTGGATCGCCGTCGGCGCCGCGCTGTGGGCGGCGGTGACCTGGCTGGTGGGCCTGCGCCAGGGCGCGCTGTTCGTGGTCGGCATCGGCTTCGGCGCGGTGCTGGCGGCGGTGTCGTTCGGCTTCACCACCGGCTGGCGCGCGTGGATCAACGATCGCGACCCGACCGGCCTGCTGGCGCAGTTCCTCGCGATTGCGCTGGCGATGGTGGTGAGCATTCCGCTGATTGCCGGTGACGAGGCGCTCAGCGGCGCCGTGGCGCCGCTGTCGGTGAGCCTGGTGATCGGCGCCTTCGTGTTCGGTGCGGTGATGCAGGTGGCCGACGGCTGCGGCTCGGGCACGCTGTACAAGGCCGGTCTGGGCAATGTATTCAGCCTGGCGGTGCTGCCCGGATTCATCGCCGGCAGCTTTCTCGGCGCCGCCCACCTCGATGCGTGGCTGGCGCTCGGCAGCCTGGATCCGGTGGCGCTGCCGCAGGTGATCGGCAGCACCTTCACCATCGCACTGCAGTTGTCGGTGCTGGGCGCGATCGGCGCCTGGGTCTGGATGCGTCGCCGCGCCACCGAGACTCGCTGGCGTGGCCGCGCCGTCTACATCGGCGCGATCTGGCTGGCGCTGTTCGCGATCCTCAACCTGATCATCGCCGGCCAGCCCTGGGGCATCGTCTACGGCCTCGGGCTGTGGGGGGCGAAGGTGGTGAGCTGGTTCGGCGTCGATCTGGCCGGCAATGCGTTCTGGGGCCGACCGGCGCAGCAGGTGCACATCGAGTCGTCGCTGCTGGCCGACGTCACCTCCATCACCAATCTGGGCCTGCTGTTCGGTGCCTTCGTTGCCGCCACCTGGCGCGGCAGCGCCTGCCCGACCACGCGTGCCAGCGCCAGACAGTGGCTCGCAGGCATCGTGTCCGGACTGCTGCTGGGCTACAGCGCGCGGCTGGCGTTCGGCTGCAACGTCGGCGGCTACTTCTCCGGCATCACCACCGGCAGCGTGCACGGCTGGGTCTGGTTCGCGGCGGCGTTTGCGGGATCGCTCGCCGGCGTACGACTGCGCGCCGCGCTTGGGTTCAAGGCATGAAGCGCAGCACCGCGTTCGCGCTCGCCTTCTGGGCATTGCTGGCAGGCTTCATCGCGCTCGACTGGGTGCGCGCCACGCCGCTCAACCGCTTTGACGAGCCGCCACCCTGGGCGTTGCGTCAGCCGGCGGTGGAAGGCGCCGGGCACTGCGCGGCGCCACTGAAGTAGCGGGGCCGCCCGCCTGGCCTCAGGCGGGGTCCGGATCGTGCTGGAAGTGGTGCGGAGAACAGGTGGAGGCCAACTCGTCCAGGGGCTCGAGCATGACGAGGCTGCCATCCAGATAAGCAAGCACGGCGCGCTCGGGATCGATCTCGCGCGTGATCACACCGCGGATGCCGTGATGGGCCAGTCGGTCAACCAGGCCGCGCCCCATGCTGCCGCTGATCAGCACGCCGATGCCCTGCAACGCATGGGGCATCTGGATGCACGCGTGCAGCGTATCGACCACCGGGATCTCGACGATGTCGCCGTCGCGGATGCCGCTGTCGTCGACCTCATAGATCCAGAAGCGCCGGCAGCGGCCCGCATGCGGCGTGATCGTGATGTTGTTCTGGCTACTGACCGCGATTTTCATCGTCGCTCCGGGTGGGCGAGGCCTGCACGCCGGCCTCGAGCGATACAGGCGCCGACCCGAGGGCAGCGCGCAAAGCGGTCGCATCGCGCACGATCTGGATGTCGCGCACGAGACGGTCGCCATCCAGGTTGATCAGCGTGACTGCACCGGCTTCGCGCGGGACATCGGCCGGTGCGGCCGCTACCGCGTCAACGCGCACCAGCGCGACGGCGAAAGGCAGCTCGCGCATGCGCGGCACCGCCACCAGGCGCGAGATCAGCGCGGGCATGCGGCTGATGTCGGCAGCGTAGACGCCTTGAACGCGCGTCAGGACGCCTGCGGGCTCCGTCGTGAGCACGCCGTCGACCAGGTCGCTGCCGGCCATGCTGGCGGCAAACAGCACGCACCGCACGTCGGGGCCGGTCGCGACCGGCCTGCCGTGCGCGTCTTCCAGCGTCAGGGCCGGCAGCTGTGCGCCGGCAACGAGCGGTGCGGCCTGCACCCCACCACACGCCACGAGCGCTGCCGACCAGAACATCGCGAGGCTGCGGCAAAGCGTTGGGGGCGGGAGCGGCATGGCAGGCGCTCTGTGCGCTTCGAACGGCTCAGAGGTGATCGGCGAGCGAGATGCCCAGGCCGATCGTGTTCTGACGAACGTTGTAGTCGATCAGGCTCTCGCCGTAGCCGCTGAACACCTGCACCATGCCCCGCACGCGCCGCGACAGCGGAAAAGTCCAGTGCCCCTGCAGCGCCCCCTTGCCGCTGCCCACGTTGACGCGGCCGGTGAGCGACAGCTGATGCGCGCCGGGCGCCCAGATGAGCACGGTCTCGCCATGCCCCAGGTAGCGCGTCAGATCGGGGTTGTCGTCCCGGCTACCGGTTTCGCGGATCCGCAGCCATGGCCGCACCAGCAGCGCGAAGTTGCCGCGCTCGAGCCCGAATTGCGCGACTACCCGATTCCAGCTGCGCGACAGCGGCTCGGCGCGGCCATTGGACTGGTGGTTCAGTCCGACGGCGGCCAGGCGCCAGCGCCAGCCGAGGACATCGATGTCCGGATGCATCGCCACCATCAGCTCGGGCTCGTAGTTGGTTTCGCGAAACGGGCGCGACGTCGTCGAGTTGTAGATCTGCCAGCTGCTCTGCTGGCTGTACGCGGCCCAGATCGACAGTGGCCAGTCGAGCTCCTTGCCGAAGTCAGCCAGCTTGACCTTGAAACTGACTTGAAACTTGGCCTCCGTGGCATCGATGTCGGCGCTCTCGGGCGGCACCGCGAGCAGCCGCGTCGGCGAGGTCGGGGTGCGATTCGGGTTGTCGCTGTAGCGACCGAGCAGGAAGTAGCTCGGCCGGTGGGCACGCAGGTCGAAGCGGCTGTCGTCCGGCGAAGCGCCCAGGCCCCAGCGATCGCCGATCAGCGAGCGCGGTTCGAAGGCCGGGCGCGGACTGTCGAGCAGCAGGGCGCGCGCCGCCGGCGAGGTGTCTACCTTGGCCTCTGCCGCTTCGGCGGCGGCGTCATAGCAGGCGAGTCGCTGCGCGCTGTCCGCGATCAACCGGCAACGCGCCAGTTCGGCGGCCGGCTCGGCGGTCGACTGCGCCAGGGTGGCGGCAGGCAGCAACGCGGTGCACGTCAGCACGCGCAGCGCGATGGACCAAGCAGGGCGGAAGACCATGCTGCATTGTGCCAGCGGCCCTCCGCAGCGCGTGCGTTAGATCGCCTGTGTGATCCCGTCGCCTGTACGCGGCTGGACGACTCAACGGTCGCCCCTCGGCGCGATGCGAAGCGAGCCGAGCGCACTGGCGCGCTCCGGCCGCGGCGCAAGATCGAGCGGAAGGCAGCTGCGCAGATGCTGACGCATGCAGGCGACGCCGGCGTGATCGGAACAGCATCGGCTCCGGCACGCGCTGGCGACCGCCAAGTCACATCGAACCGGACTGCGCTTGGCGGGCCTCAGTCGGCTCAGGCCGCCATGCACGGGTGTCCTGTCAGCCGCTCGACAGCACGACCGGCCGCTCAAAGAAAACGGGGCGCCGGATCACGAACCCGACGCCCCGCTTCTTTCTGGCTCCCGGCGCCTGGCCGGCGCCTGCTCAACCTAAAAGCGACTTAGCAGCCGCCCTTGGCTTTCTTCGGAGCCTGTTCGCAGCCTTTCAACTTCGGATCCTTCTTGCATTGCTCAGCAGTCGGCTTCTTCTCTTCCTTCTTCGCTTCGGCAGCGAAGGCGGGGGCGGAGAGGGCAAACAGCGCGGTCAGGGCAGCAGCGGCAAGCTTTTTCATCTGATGAGTCCTTAGAGTGAAGTTCGTCACGGAACCCGTGATCGTCAATTGATGCCTGTCTCAGTAAGGCTGGGCAGGGCCGCGGAGCGTAGCTTTTCTGCGCGGCCTGCGACTGTGACCAGTGTCAAACGCCGACCTCAAGGCGCCGGTGTACACGCGCCGCGTCCACTCTGCCAAAGGCATTACTTCGGCGTCATCTTGATGCTGCCGTCCTTGGCGATCTCGATGTCGGCGTTCAGGAAGCCTGCCTTGTAGCCGGCGTCCTTCAGCTTGTAGTACGCCATCTCGGCTCGCACGCCCGTGGCGCAGTGCGTCACGATGCGCTTGTCCTTCGGCACCTCGCCGATGCGCGCCGTCAACTCCTCGTCCGGGATCAGCATCGCGCCCTTGATCATGCCGGCGTTGGCTTCGTCGGTGTTGCGCACGTCGAGGATGACGACGTCGGCCGGTGTGGCGGTGGCCAGCTTACGGAACTCGTCGGCCTGTACCGAACCGGGCCGCGGCCTCGGCACGTAGGCGACCTGGGTAGCCGCCGGCACGCCGGATTCGATCTTGAACCCGGCCTTCTGCCAGGCGAGCAGACCACCCTGCATCACCTGCACGTTGACCTGTCCGGCCTTGATCAGGGCGCGCGCCACCACCACCGCATCGCCTTGGCCGCGGCCGTCGTAGACGACGATGGGCGCCTTGAGTTTCGGATCGGGGAACGACTTGAGCGCGCCCTTGAGTTGCGCCGGCGTGACGCCGACCGCGCCGATCAGGTGGCCGCTGGCCGCCTCGTCCTTGCTGCGCGCATCAATCAGGACGACCGGAATGTCCTTGTCCACGTACGCGGCCTTGACGAACTCGGGCGCGGTGACCAGGTAGTCCTTGGTCATCCACTCGGGCACGCCCTCGCGATAAACCTTGACGTTGGTGTAGCCGAGCGCCTCCGTCTTGCGCAGCGACATCGGGCTCATCATGCAGGTCACGCCCTGGCAAAAGAACACGATCAGCCTGGACTTGTCCTGCGGCAGCCGGCTGACGAACTTGTCCCAGGCCGGATACGGCAGGTTGATGGCGCCGGGGATGGTGCCTTCCTGGAAGCGCGGCAGCGGTCGCGAGTCGATCAGGACCGCATTGGCCTTCTCACCGTCCGCGACGATCTTCGCGACCTGCTCGTAGTTGACCAGCTTGGCTGGCGGCGTCTTGATCGGGCCCTTGAAGTCGATCACGGTGGCCCACTTCTCGCCGTCCTTGATCGCGTACTGGACGCGCGCCTCGTGGCCCTTCTTCATCTCGCGCAGCTGGTCGACCGGCTTGGCATCGCCGGCGTCGATCACCTTCAGTGTCTTCGGATCGAAGCGGACAATCTCCTTCGGCCCGGCCATATCGAGCTGGATCGACTGCGACTTGAACGCCACGTTGTCCAGGTAGCCCGCGACCGTATTGGGTTCGGGCTTGTGGCAGGTGCCGCAGACGGCGGGTTGCACGGGCTTGGGTGCAGGCGCAACCGCCGGCGCGGTCGACTGCGCAAATGCGCCGGTCGACAAGGCCGCCAGCGCTGCGGCGAGGTACATACGTTTCATGGTTTGCCTTTCAACAAGAAGAACCGATTCAGTTCCGTACGGCGTCAGCCACCAAATCCCATCATCGGCAGCATGCGGCTGGCCTGCCCGGCATCAACGACGACCCAGCGCAGAGCGAGTCCTCCAGCCAGAAGCAGCACCAGCGCCAGCGGCGCCAGCGTCGTGCGCCCAGCCGGGAGCGCCATCAGCGCCAGCGGCAGCACCACACCGGCCGCCACCACGCCGACCCAGAACAGCAGCGCAAACGGACCCGACAGCACGAGCTTCAGCGCCTCGATCTGCGAAGCGCTGCCCGTGGCTAGGCCGATCACGAACAGGAAGATCAGCACCGCTTGCGCCACCAGGCCGATCAGCGCCAGCCGCGTAAACACCGGTGCATCGGCCGCCGAGCGCGACTGCCCCGGCAGCGGCGCAATCAGCGCGTTGATCAGGCCGCCAAACAGTCCGGCCGGCGCCGCAACTGGCTGCGGCACGAAGCGTGCAGCGAGCGCCACCATCGCCGCGCCGCCGGCCAGGCCCGAGGCCAGGAACAGCGGCGGCAGCACCATCGTGTTCCACAGCGGCCGCGCCACCATCGTCGCCAGCAGCACGCCGGTGTACAGCACCAGTCCAGTGCCGAGCACGAGGTTGGCCCAGGCCAGTGCCTTCGATCGCGTCGGCGCCGACAGCCACGTCGCCAGACGGCCGAGCGGCGGCAGCGTCTTCACCAGCCACGGCCAGCGCGACGGGAAGGTCGTCAACGCGGTCAGTGCCAATACGACGTAGGTCGCGGTCAGCATCCACGAACCCCACGACATCGGCGAGGCCGGCTGCACCGTCAGGTACAGCCGCCACACGTAGAGCTTGTGCGACAGGTCGAGAAACAGCGCCAGCAGGCAGATGTGCACCAGCGCGAACGCGAGCAGCGGCGCGTGCACCGCGAGCAGCGGCGGGCGATCCGGGGCACTGCCCGCGCGCAGGGCGCGCAGCAGCGCGATGCCCGACAGGATCATCATCCCCGACACCACGGCCGCGAAGAACAGGTCGACCGGAATTTCCCAGCGCCAGGCATGCAACACCGGGTCGACTTCCGGTTGCATGCGGTTGACAATCAGTTCACGCATGGTCGTTCCTCATTGGCGTGCAGCAGTGGCGTGCATCAGGTCAGGTAGAACACGCGCGGCTTGGTGCCGGCGTCGGGCAGCAGCGTGTGCGACTTGCGGGCGCCCAGCAGCCTGCGCACCGTGCTCTTCGGATCGTCGAGGTCGCCGAACGTCATCGCGTGCATCGGACACACCGCCACGCAGGCCGGGTCTTTGCCCTCCTTGACGCGGTGGTGGCAGAACGTGCACTTGTCGGCATAGCCCTGCGGATGGACGTAGCGCGCGCCGTAGGGGCAGGACACCACGCAGGCCTTGCAGCCGATGCACTTGTCGTGGTCGACCATCACGATCCCGCCCAGATCGCTCACATGGCTGGCGCGGGTCGGGCAGGCGCTGACGCAGGGCGGGTTCTCGCAGTGGTTGCAGCGCTCAGTGCGGAACTCCAGCGTCACGTTGGGAAACGTGCCGCGCACTTCCGTCGTGATCCAGTCGCGGTAGCAGCCTGACGGAACGTCGTTCTCGGCGTTGCAGGCGACCACGCAGTCGTTGCAGCCGACACACAGCTTGGTGTCGATCACCATGCCAAAGCGGGCCATACGTTCCTCAGACCTTCTCGAAACTGACGAAATTGGTGTGGATGCTGGTGCCGCCCATCAGCGGATCGATCTTCACGCGGGTGGTCAGCTGGGCCGTGCTGGCGCCGCGCTTGTACGCACCCTTCCACGCCTTCGACTGGCTGCCGAAGCCGTGCACCATGTAGACGCAGTCGGCGCGGATGCGCTCGGTCGCCAGCACCTTGACCGGATCGCTGACCACGCCGTCCTGGTTGCGCAGCTTCACCCGCTGGCCGTTGGCGAGGCCCAGCTTCTTCGCTTCAGCGGCGTTCAGCCAGATTTCGTTCTCGGCCATCACCTGCTGCAAGCGCGGATTGCCGACCGTACGACTGAACGTATGCATCGGCGCGCGGCCGCTGATCAACTTGTAGAAGCCAGGCGGCGCCGGATCGGGCGGCGTGTACTTCGGCACCGGATCGAAGCCCTTGTCGGCCAGTTGCTGGCTGAAGAACTCCACCTTGCCCGACGGCGTGTCGTAGCTCACTGCGGCGCCGTCGGCCTCGTACATCGGGAACGGCTTGCCCTGCGCGATGCCCTTGACCTTCAGCTCGTTCCAGTCGAAGCCGCCCTGCGTGATGCGCACGCGCAGGCACTCCTCGAGGTCCTTCCACGGGAAGTACTTCTCGACGCCGAGCCGCTTGCCCAGTTCCTTGCCGATCCACCAGCCGGGCTTCTGGTCGTGCGGCGGCGCCACCACCGGCTGGCGCAGCGCGAGGAAGGCCATCTTCAGGCAGTCATCGTTGAGCGTGTCGTGCCGCTCCAGGTACACCGACTCGGGCAGCACCACGTCGGCATAGCCGGCGATCTCGCTCGGCACAGTGTCGATCACCATCAGGAAGTCGAGCGCGTTGATCGCCTCCAGCGTGCGCTTCTGGCCGGGGATCGCCTGAAGCAGGTTGGTGGCATCGACCACCCACGCCTTGATCGGATACGGCTGGCCGGTGATCGTGGCCTCGCGCAGGCCGGTGGTCACCGTCTGGTCGGCAAACGGCCAGCGCTTCTTGCCGTCGATCATCGGGTTGTCGGCCTTGCCGCGTGCCGACTTCGGATACGGCGGCGTGCCGGGGAAGTCCTCCAGCCCGATGTAGTGCGGGATATAGAAGCCGCCCTTGCGGCCCCAGTTGCCCATCAGCGCGTTCAGCAGCGCGACCGCGCGGCCGCGTTGCGCATCGTCACCGTTCCAGGTGGTGCGCCGGCCCGGATGGATCAGCGTGGCCGGCCGCGTCAGCGCCATCAGGCGCGCGGTGGTGCGGATCTGCTCGGCGTCGAGGCCGGTCTCGGCGGCGGCCCACTCGGGCGTCTTGTCGGCGATCGCCTGCGCGAACTTGTCGAAGCCGGTGCCGTACTTGGTCGCGTACTCGCGGTCGTACAGGCCCTCGCGCACGAGCACGTTCATCCACGCCAGCAGCAGCGCGATGTCGGTGCCGGCCTTCACCGGCAACCAATGCTGCGCCTTGCTCGCCGCCGCCGAGAAGCGCGGGTCGGCCACGATCAGCGTGCCGCCGGCGCGCAGGAAGTCGCCGAACTCCTGCACCTGCGAGTTGTGCATGTTCTCGCCCAGATGCGCGCCGATCAGCACCATCGTCTTTGCATTGGCGATGTCGGTGTTCTCCGGCGTGCCGGGGTTGGTGCCGAACGTCAGGTTGAAGCCGACGTCGCGCGGGCCGCGGCACTGCGCGAAGCTCGGCGCCGCCACATTGGGCGTGCCGAACGCCTTGAACGCGTGCTCGACGTAATAGGCGCCGATGCCGTGCTTGAAGAAGGCGATGGTTTCGGGCCCGTGCGTCTCGGCCAGCTTCTTCAGTCGGCCGGCGGCGAAGTCCAGCGCCTCGTCCCAGGTCACCGACTTCCATTGCTCGGCGCCGCGCTCACCGGTGCGGATCAGCGGCGTGCGCAGTCGATGTGGGTCCTCGACCATGCCGATGCCCGCGGTGCCGCGCGGGCACAGGCGGCCACGCGACAGCGGGTCGATCGGATTGCCCTCGAGCTTCCACAGCTTGCCGTCGCGCACGGTGGCAATGACGCCGCACTTCCAGAAGCAGACGTCGCAGGTGGTGGCAACGGTGCGGATGCCGGTCTCGCCGGCGGCGCGCTTCGTGCCCAGCAGACCCGGCGCGTCGCACGCGGTGACGGCAGCCGCCCCGAAGGTGCTGGCGGAGATCTTCAGGAAGCGCCGGCGTGAGAGCGCCGGCGCGGTCGAGCTTGTGTGAACAGACATGTCGGCGCACTCAACATTCGTGTGCTGCCAATGTCTTCCCGCACCGCCCCTGCACAGTTGCGCCGCGTCAAGCGCGCTGCCGCAGCGGGCCGGCACGTGTGACTGAGGTCACGCACTCATCGCGTGTGTTTCCATTTGCAACAGATCAATATCGAACGTCTGGCGTGGCCGAGTCCGCTCCGACCCACGCCGCCGCGAACTGCGCGCGCACCCGCGCCGCCTCCGCTGCGCGCCCCTGCCGCTTCAGGCTCTCCGCCAGCACGTACAACGCCCGGCCGTTGGCCGGGTGGCGTGCCAGATCGGCACGCGCGCTTTGCTCGGCGTCCCGCGCACGACCAGCCAGCAACTGCACGCTGGCGAGCTCGACCTGGGTCGAACTAGCCCAGGGCGGAGGCTCCTCGCTCTCGAGCGCTTCTTCCATCTGCATCGCGCGCGTCAGCGCAGAGATCGCCTGCGGCCACTGCTTGCGCGCGGCATGCACCTCGCCCTTCAGCGACGCGGCGCCGATCGCCAGCAACGCGCGCAACTCGTCGATGCCCTTGAATCGGCGGCCGTCAAGACTTGCATCGGTGATCAGTGCGTTCAGCGCCGCCAGCTCGCGCTCGGCCGCCGCGGCATCGCCGCGCCGCGCCTGCGCCACGCCACGTGCCCAGTGCCAGATCGCCCGCGGGTAGACCGAGCTGCCGGCGGGCGCCGGCGTGGAGTCGATCTCGTCCCACCGCGCGAAGCGCACCCGCGCGAACAGCGGGAGCGCGACGAAGTAGTCGTCGCCGCCGCCGTAGGTGCGTGCGCCCCGCGCGACCGCCAGCGCCGCGCCGTCGGCGGCGCCGATCGCCGTGGCGCCCTGACCGGCCAGCACGGCCGACGACCACAAGAAGTGCAGGTGATGCAACGGCGGGGCTGGGGGGTCGAAGCCCTGCGCACGCATCTGCGCGGCCAGCGCCTCATCGGCCGCGATCGCAGCCTGGTTGACTGACACGGCCTCGGCGTAGCGACCCTGCCGCATCCAGATGTGAGACGGCATGTGCACCAGATGCCCCGCCTGCGGCGCGAGCGCGGGCAGGCGGCGCGCAGCGTCGACCGCCTTCTCGGGTGTAGGCGACTGTTCATATGCGTGGATCAGGTAGTGCAGCGCGCCGGCATGGTCGGGCGCCCGCGCCAGCACCTGCCCCAGCTGGTCGATCGCCTCACGCGTGCCTTCGTTGGGCTCGCCCTGCTTCGACCACCAGGCCCAGGGCGACAACATCATCAACGCCTCGGCGTGCAGCACGGCGATGTCGGCGTCGTCGGGATAGTCGAAGGCGACGCGCGCCATCGCCTGCGCATACGCGATATCGGCTGGATCGGCGTCGCGCGGCACGTTGGTCACGCAGATCGCGCCGGGAGGCAGCGGCACCTCGTTGGCCTTCGCCGCGGCCGCCGACACGGGCAGCGACGGATCGACCCCGACGCGGATCGCCTGCGCACGGATCAGCGCGCGCTCGCGCTCGCTCGCACCTGCGGCCAGTTGCAGCGCGCGCTGGATGTGCGCACGGGTGGCAACCAGGTCATCGCGCTCGGGCCGGTTGACGTAAGGGCCCATGACGTAGGACACACCCCAAGCGCAGATCGCGCAGACCGGGTCGAGCCGCAGCGCTTCGGCGAACGCGCGTTGCGCCTCGCCATGGTCGAACGCAAACGCCAGCGACAGGCCCTGGTTGAAGAAGGCGCGCGTCTGCGGCGACTGCGTGGTGACGGGAAAGTCGCTGCGGCCCACGCCTTCGAGTCGCGGCGCGACGGGCGATCCGAGAGGCGCCATCGATGCGGGCGGCGTGGATGCCCGCTCACACCCGGCGAGAACCACGAGCGCCACGGCGACCGTGGCGATGATCCGCGCCGGGCCCGACGCCCAACCTCGGCGCATCCCAGCTGGGCGGCGTCGCGGCGCTTCAGAAGCCATAGCGTCGCCGCAACGCCGAAAGGTGCAGGTCCGACTGCTGACGTTCGCCGTCCAACTGGCGCGCAGTGCGCACCGCAACGTGCGGCGCGATCAGCTTCAGCGGCACACCGGTGCCCATCGCCAGCACCTGGTGCATGCAGGCGCGCTCGAGGTAGTACAGGTCATCGAATGCCCAAGCCACCGTCGGCCCGATCACGATCACGCCATGGTTGGCGAGAAACAGCACGCGCGCGCCGGACAGCTTGCGGGCGATGCGCTCGCCCTCCGCGTCATCGAGTACCAGGCCGTTGTACTGATCTTCGTAGGCGACCGCATCGTGAAAGCGCAGCGCGTTCTGATGCGCCATCAGCAGGCGCCCGCCATCAAGCATCGACAGCGCGGTCGCGTACGGCATATGGGTGTGCAGGACGCAGGTCGCCTGCGGCGCCACGCGATGGATCCAGCCGTGGATGAAGAACGCGGTCGGCTCCACCTCATGACGGCCCGCCAGCTTGCGGCCCGCGGCGTCGATGGTCACGAGGTCGGCCGGCGTGATCTCGCGCCAGTGCAGGCCCTGCGGGTTGATCAGGAACGTGGCGTCGGCAAGCGCCAGCGAGAAGTGGTTGCACACGCCCTCGCCGAAGCCGGCGTCGTCGGCCGCACGCAGCGCACAGGCCAGATCGATCCGCGCCTCGTCGGCCAGGGTGGTCACGGCGGTGCCCATGGGCGCAGCTCGCTATTGCACACCGCGCGACTTGCGGTACACGGGTTCGATCTCGTCGACGTTGTCGCGCAGCATCTTGTCGTACTCGCTCGCGTAGTACGCCACCGCTGAATCGAGCGACTGCTCATGGTCGCCGTCGCGTGTGACCCACACGAAAGCGTTGTAACGGGCCGCCGCGTACATCATGACGGCGCGCACCCATTCGCGCGGGTACTTGTCGTTGAACTTGTTGGCCAGCTGGACAAATTCGTCTGCGGCATCGAGGAACTCGGGCGGAATGTTGTGGCGCGTCTCGGCCATGGCACAGGCACCTTCACGGCATGGTTCGGTCGGGGCGCGGTCGACGACCGTCGATCGGCGCGTCTCCGCTGCCGGTATCTTCGCATCCGCGCGCCGGCCCTCCGCCGGCCTGACTGGATCACATGGACCGAACATTCTTTTTCCTCGGCGCTTTAAGCGGAGGCATGGCGGTGGCGGCCGGCGCCTTCGGCGCGCACGCGCTCAAGCTGCGTCTTGCGCCCGACCTGCTGGCAATCTTCGATACAGCCTCGCGCTACCAGATGTTCCATGCGCTGGCGCTGCTCGCAGCAGCCTGGGCGGTGAGTCGCTGGCCGGGCTGGTCCGCGCGCGCTGCCGGCTGGTGTTTCATCGCCGGAACGGTGGTGTTCAGCGGCAGCCTGTACGCCCTGTCGCTCAGCGGCCTCCGTGCGCTCGGCGCGATCACGCCCGTTGGGGGCGTGCTCTTCATCGCCGGCTGGCTGCTGCTGGCGATCGCCGCCTGGCGGCGCTGATCGCGCCGGCGGTCCTGGGAAACTCAGACTGCTGGAAACTGCAGTCCGAAGGCGCCGGGCTTGGAGGGCTCCTTGCGCGGCGTGACCACCAGCAGAGCAGTGGCGCCGGGCGCGAGCGCGCGTGCGCGGTGCGGAATGCGCGAATCCAGGTACACGGAATCGCCCACATCGAGGACAAAGCGCTCGTGTCCCACCTGCCACTCGACGCGGCCGCGCAGCACGTAGACGAACTCCTGCCCATCGTGCTCGAAGAAGGCGTGCGGATCGAAGTCGGCGGGAAACTGCAGCAGGTAGGGATGCATCAGCATCGCCGGCTCGCCCTCGATAAGGCGGTCGTACTCGTAACCGAACGCAGATTCCGGGCGAACCTCGCGCTTGTGGGCACCAGCCCGCAGCACCCTGAAGAAGGGCGCCGACTCCGCGACGGCGGCACGCTCCTCCGACAACAGCGCGTTGACGTCGGTCCCGAGCGCACGAGCAATGCTGGCCAGCGTGTCCAGCGGCGGTGTCTTCTTGCCGTTCTCGATGCGCGACAGGTAGCATTTGGAAAAACCGGTCCGCACCGCCATCACGTCGAGCGTGACCCCGCGCTGGCTGCGACGCGCCTGGATTCGTCGACCCAGCGCTTCGATCTCGGCCGGACGGCTGACGCCGTCACCATTGCGTCCGGGGTCATTCATGGCCGACCCCGCCCGCACTTTCGCGTTGCCATTGAGCAAGACCATTACCCACGTACTGTCCCCCCGCAACCTGGGCCCGTTGACGGGCCACGCTTGTCTGGCCGCTCTTCGCCGTGGACGATGCGGCACCGCAGGCGTGTTTAGTAGCACGCAGCCGCGGGCCTGAAAGTGACCCATCCGCACGTGGCGGAGTGTGAAAATTCGACAGGGCAATTTCGAGGCAACGGCAGCCTGGCTTGAGGGTTCCCAGGGTCAACCGGGGTGGATGACGTTGCAGGGCGGCGGCGTGGCTGTCGACTGCGATGCGTCTTCACGCCGTATTCAGCTGGGCGGCAGAACGGGCAACATGGTTGACCGATAGACAACAGAGCGCTCACACCCTGTGGCGCGCCAACAACGGCCCACGACCTGCCCAGCGGTAAAGCGGTCGTTGCCTCAGCGGATTGCGGCGACGCGCGCCGGCGCCAGGAGTCGAACGCGCGCCTCGATCACCTCGGCCAGGCACAGCGCGGCAGCGTCGGACGCATCCTGCACATCCTGCTGCCTCTCGCGAGCCAGCACGCAGCGGCGCTGTTCGTCCCATCGACCGTCGTTGAGCCAGCGGCGCTCGACGCTGGCGAACTGGCGGCGCTCGTCGATCGGCAGAGAGGCATACAGCTGCGCATAACGCTCGCTCAGGACCACCTGCGCCTGCTGCGCCCGCAGCTCGAAAGCCGTCGTCTGCGCGACGGCGGCGCCGCAGAACACGATTGCGCATGACATGGCGGCGGACGGGACGAGCGAGCGTGGTTTCATCGGAACGACCTCAGGTTGGGCAGGGGCTGTGAACAGCGAGGGGCTGTGAACAGCGACTTCATCCTAGGGAGCCATCGTGGCGGCCACGGATCGTCTTGTTATGCCGGTATGCGCACCGGACTGACCGCGTACGTCGCCCCGCCACCGGTACGCGTGCCTGCACCGGCGGGCAAAATCGCGCCGATGATCCCGACCGCCGCCGCCTGCCCCGCATGAACCGCTACGGCTCCTACCTACTGCTTACGCTGTCCATGGCACTGGTCGGCAGCTACGTGGCGCTGTCCAAGCCGCTGCTCGTCGTGTTCCCGGTGCTGGTCCTGGCGCTGCTGCGGTTCGGCATTGCCGCCGTGGTGATGCTGCCGTGGACGCCACGCGCGCGCGACGAGACGCCGCTGACGCACAGCGAGCACCTGCAGCTGTTCCTGATGTCGTTCTTCGGCAACTTCCTCTTCTCGCTCGCCATGCTCAACGGCATCGCGCGCACCACCGCCACCTCTGCCGGCGTGATCCTCGCCACGCTGCCCGCCGTGGTGGCGCTGCTGTCGTGGCTGCTGCTGCGCGAGCGTTTGTCGTCGCGTGCGTTGCTCGCGGTGCTGCTCGCGGTGGTAGGTATCGGGGTGCTGCAGCTCGTGCGAGCTACACCAGGGGACGGCGCGGCAAGCACGTCGCTGCTCGGCAACGCGCTGATGCTCGGCGCCGTCGCCTGCGAGGCCAC
This sequence comes from Burkholderiaceae bacterium, assembly GCA_022843955.1. GTDB lineage: Bacteria > Pseudomonadota > Gammaproteobacteria > Burkholderiales > Burkholderiaceae_F > JALHMQ01. Next base: position 90,519 of record JALHMQ010000016.1, on the reverse strand, counting down.
CTACGTCATCTTCGCGCGCCGGCTCGCCGGCAAGCGCTCGCCGCTGCGCGTGTCGGCGTTGATCAATCTGTGGGGACTGGCGCTGGTCGCGCCATGGGGCCTGTGGCAGATGAGCCGGATGCCGGCCGAGGCGTTCGCCGCGATCGGCGCCGGCACCTGGGGCCTGCTGATCTTCTACTCGCTCGCCGCCAGCTTGGTGGCGGTCTGGCTATGGATGGCCGGCACGAAGCACGTGCGCGCAAATGAAGCGGGCGTATTCACGGTGGCGCTGCCGATCAGCGCCACGCTGGTCGGCGTGCTGGCGCTCGGCGAGCAGTTCACCTGGCTGCATCTGCTCGCTCTGGCGCTGGCCACCGCCGGGGTGCTGTTGATCGCCACCGCGCCGGCTGCGCCACCGCCCTGAGCGCTTGCGGCGATCGCGTATCTTCGCCGCATGACCTTGTTCTCATTGATCGACGCCGAACTCGCCTTCGGTGATGTTCCCCTGCTCGACCGTGCCGCACTGAGTGCGCACGATGGCGAGCGCATCGGCCTGATCGGCCGCAACGGCACCGGCAAGAGCTCGCTGCTGGCCGTGCTCGCCGGCCGCCTGGCGCTCGACGACGGCGAACTGAAGCGGCGCGACGGCCTGCGCGTCATCAGCGTCGAGCAGGAGCCCGAACTGCCGCACGCGGCGCACATCCACGACAGCCTGCTGCGGCGTGGCCACATCCCTTCGATTGCCGACGAGCGCGAGCGCTGGCGGGTCGAGGCGCGCCTGACCGAGTACCTGCAGCGCTTCGGCGTCGATGGCGCCGGCGTACCCGAATCGGCCTCCGGCGGCGAGCGCAAGCGCGCCGCGCTGGCCCTGGCCTTCGCGCTGTCGCCCGACCTGCTGCTGCTGGACGAACCCACCAATCACCTTGACGTGCAGGCGATCGAGCGGCTCGAGGATCTGGTGATCAAGGCGCCGGCGGCGATCGTCATCACCCACGATCGCGCGTTCCTCAATCGCGTGGCCACGCGCATCGTCGAGCTCGATCGCGGCGTGCTGCGAAGTTACCCCGGCAACTTCGCCGCCTACGAGCAGCGCAAGGAAGAGCAGCTCGCCGCCGAGGCGGTATCGCGGCGCAAGTTCGACAAGTTCTGGGCGCAGGAAGAGGTGTGGATTCGCAAGGGCATCGAGGCGCGCCGCACGCGCAACGAAGGCCGGGTGCGCCGACTGCAGCAGCTGCGCGGCGAGCGCGCCGAACGGCGCGACCGCCTGGGCAAGGTGAAGCTGACACTCGATGCCGGCGAGCGCAGCGGCAAGCTCGTCGCCGAACTGGAAGGCGTATGCAAGGCCTACGGCGGCCGCCCGATCGTGCAGGACCTCGACCTGCGCGTGATGCGGGGCGATCGGCTGGCGCTGATCGGTCCCAACGGCGCCGGCAAGAGCACGCTGCTCAAGCTGATTCTCGGCCAGCTCGCGCCGGACCGCGGCACTGTGCGCCTGGGCACCAACCTGGAGGTCGCCTACTTCGACCAGATGCGCGCCCAGCTCGACCCGGAAAAGACGGTGGCGGAGACGATCGCGCCCGGCTCGGACTGGATCGAGACCGGCGGCGGCCGCAAGCACGTGATGAGCTATCTCGGCGAGTTCCTGTTCCCGCCGCGCCGCGCGCAGGCACCGGTGAAGACGCTGTCAGGCGGCGAACGCAACCGGCTGCTGCTGGCGCGCCTGTTCGCCCGCCCCGCCAATCTGCTCGTCCTTGACGAGCCGACCAACGATCTCGACATCGAAAGCCTGGAGCTGCTGGAGAGCACGCTGCAGGAGTATCGCGGCACCTTGCTGCTGGTCAGCCACGATCGCGCCTTCCTCGACGCCATCGCCACCCAGTCGCTGGTCAAGGAAGAGGTCACCGCGGGTGAAGGCCGCTGGAAGGAGTACATCGGCGGCTACAGCGACTGGATCGCGCAGCGGCCGGCGCCGGCGGAGCCGACAGCCGCGAGCGCGCCGGCGGCCGACGCGTCAGCCGCCCGCCCGGCCAAGCGCGTCAAGCTCAGCTACAAAGAGCAGCGCGCGCTCGAGTCGCTGCCCGCCGAGATCGAACGGCTCGAGGCCGAGCAGGTCGCCTTGCACGACAAGATGGCCAGCGCCGACTATCACCGCGCCGGCGCCGACGCCATGGCGGGCGATGCGCGCCGCAGCGAGGCCATCGAGACCGAACTGGCGACGCTGCTGGAGCGCTGGACCGTGCTGGAAGACAAGGCCCGCCTGGCGGCCGAGGACGGACGCGGCGCCTGAAGCGGCGCCGCTAGCTGACGACCGCCAGGCGCAGCAGGCGATCGCGCAGCTGCTCGCGGCCACCCCCCGCGGCTGACCGCGACGCGCAGGCGGCGTTGACAGACGCGACCGCACGCCTCGCACGCCGACAGCGCGACGTAGTCGCGCTGATCAGCCGCGCGGTTCGCGTTGCACTTCTCAGTTGCACTACTCGGCCGGCAAAAAGCCCTCGATCGACAGGTAGCGCTCGCCGGTGTCGTAGTTGAAGCCGAGTACGGTTGCGCCGGCAGCAATGTCCGGCAGTTTCTGCGCGATCGCCGCCAGCGAGGCACCGGACGAGACCCCGACCAGCACGCCTTCCTCACGCGCCGCGCGCCGCGCCATCTCGCGTGCTGCTTCTGCCTCCACCTGGATCACGCCGTCGAGCAGCGCGGTATCCAGGTTCTTCGGGATGAAGCCGGCGCCGATGCCCTGGATCGGGTGCGGCGAGGGCTTGCCCCCGGAGATCACCGGCGAGGCTGACGGCTCCACGGCGAAGACCTTGAGCTGCGGCCAGCGCGGCTTGAGCACGCGCGCCACGCCGGTGATGTGCCCGCCGGTGCCCACCCCGGTGATCAGCACATCCACGCCCTGCGGAAAGTCACGCAGGATTTCCTGCGCGGTGGTCTTCACGTGTACATCGATGTTGGCAGGATTGTTGAATTGCTGCGGCATCCACGCGCCCGGGGTCTCGCGCGCCAGTTCCTCCGCACGCGCAATCGCCCCTGGCATGCCCTTCTCGCGCGGCGTCAGCACGAACTTGGCACCGTAGGCCAGCATCAGCCGGCGCCGCTCGATGCTCATGCTCTCGGGCATCACCAGCACCAGCGGGTAGCCCTTGACCGCGGCCACCATCGCCAGGCCGATGCCGGTGTTGCCGGACGTCGGCTCGATGATGGTGCCGCCTGCCTGCAACCTGCCGCTGCGCTCGGCGTCTTCGACCATCGACAGCGCAATGCGGTCCTTTATCGAGCCGCCCGGATTGGCGCGCTCGCTCTTGATCCATACCTCGTGCGAGGTGCCGAACAGGCGGTTGACGCGGATATGCGGCGTATTGCCGATGGTGTCGAGAATGCTGTTGGCTCTCATGGAAGGTTCCTGGAAAGGTGAGGTTCGCGAGGGCGGTTGACGCGCGATGGTGACACTCGCAGCGACGCCGCGGGCGCGTGCCGCGGCATGTCGTCAGCACGGGAAGTGATGACGCTCTTTGCGTGCAGGCACACCGCCTGCCGACCCGGTTGGATCAGCCGGTTACACCCGGCGTCTGCGAGGACCTCTATGAAAAACAGACCGGATCCAGACCTCAGCGACAAGCCCAAGCCGCTGCCGCCGCTCGACGAGCGCAGGCACGCCGAGGCCGCGGTGGACGAGGCCCTGGTCGACGAGGCCGTCGCCGAGACGATGCCCGCCAGCGACCCGATCTCGCCGTACTCGCGCGAGACCAGCAAGCCGGTGGAGCTGAAGGAGGACGAGCGGCCGGCCAGCGACAGCGACGCCGAGCCGCCAGCCAAGTGGCAGGGCTGGAAACGCGGCGAATGAACGCGCGCCGAGCGGCGCCGCCTCAGAGCAGCCGGGCGAGCACGGCGCCGAGCGCCAGCAGTGCGGCGAACTGCAGTTCGGTGACAAAGGTGCGAAACAGCAGGCCGTTGTAAGCCAGTCCGGGCGCACAGCGGGCGAAGTCGCGCACCAGACGCAGCACCGCCGGCAGCAACACGGCCGGCAGCAGCAGCCACGCCGACTGCGCATGCCAGGCCAGCGGGAGCAGCAGCACCATGGGCACCAGCACGCCCGCCGCATACAGTCGGTCCATCGCCGCACGGCCTACCACCACCGCCAGTGTGCGTCGACCGACGTCGCGGTCGTGCTCCCAATCGCGCGCGTTGTTAACCATCAGCGCCGCCGCCGCGATGCCGCCGAGGGCGGCGCCCGCCAGCCACAGGGCCGGATCGTCGGCCGTGCCGGTCAGCGCATAGTCGGTGCCCACCACCGCGATGAAGCCGAAGAACACGAGTACCGTAAGTTCACCCAGCGGCGTGTAGGCGATCGGCCGCGGCCCGCCCATGTAGGCGAGCGCCGCCACGATCGACGCCAGCCCCATCAGCATCACCGGAACGCCACGCGCCTGCACCAGCGGCCAGCCGAGCACCAGCGTCAGCGCAATCGCCGCAGCAATCGCCAACTGCACCTGGCGCGGGGTCAGCAGGCCAAGCGCCGTAGCGCGCGGCAGGCCAACCCGATCACCGCGCCGCTCGCCGCCACGAAGTGTGTAGCCGACATCGTTCTGCATGTTGGTGATGAACTGCATCATGACCGCAGCAGCGAACACCAGCAGTGCGTGCTGAAGGTCAATCACCTCGCCGCGCGACCAGATCAGCGCGATCGCCGTGATCACCGGGCTGACCGTGATCGGCAGCGTGCGCGGCCGCATCGCCATCAGCCAGGCGCCCAGCGAGCCGGGGGCAACGCCGGCTCCCGCCGGGGCCGATCCGGATGCGAGTGCGCCGCCGCGCTCGACGAAACCATTCATGCTTTTCCCCTCACCCCAGCTGTCGCCGCGACCGCCACGGCAATTCTGCATCGAAAGCGGTCGCCCCTGCGCGCGCGGGCGGCGGATACCGCGCGTCGAGCGGGCTGCCGAAGGTAGCGGCAGCGTCGCCATGCGGTTTGATTCGGCGCAAGACGCGCGGCTTCCATGACCCTCCCACTGCAGAGGCGAACATCACCGCCGCCGAATCTGGCCTAATCGCGTCTTCGCGTCTTAGCGTCCCCGCGCGGCGAACCGCCTTCTCCACATGGTCACACATTCACAGACCCGCACCGCCCGGCTCGGCTGGCCCGCCCGCGTGACCGGTGCCATCAAGGGCAGCCTTGCCGCCGTCACGGTGGCGTTGAGTACGGTCATCCTGTTCTCACTGATGATCCCGCTCGCGCTGGTCAAGCTGGCCTTGCCCTGGCTGCCGGTGCGCAAGATATGCGATCGTTGGCTCAACAACTTGGCCACGACCTGGATCGCCATCAACAACGGCTGGATGGCGCTGGTCGGGCGCACCCACTGGGACGTGCGCGGTACCGACAACCTGAACCTGCAGGGCTGGTACCTGGTGATCAGCAACCATCGCAGCTGGGTCGACATTCTGGTGCTGCAGAAGGTGTTCAGCCGCCGGGTGCCGCTGCTCAAGTTCTTCCTCAAGCGCGAACTGATCTACGTGCCGGTGATCGGGCTGGCGTGGTGGGCGCTGGACTTCCCGTTCATGCACCGCAAGGGCGGCGCGGCCGGGCGCGATGACCTGGAGCGCACCCGCCAGGCCTGCGAAAAATTCAAGCGCGTACCGACCTCGGTCATCAATTTCCTCGAAGGCACCCGCTTCACGCAAGATAAGCACGACGCGCAGAAGTCGCCCTACCGCAACCTGCTCAAGCCGAAGGTGGGCGGCGTTGCCGTCGCGCTGGCGACGCTGGGCGCGCGCTTCGATGCGGTGCTCGACGTCACCCTCTTCTATCCCGACGGCTCGCCCACGTTCTGGGAACTGCTGACCGGTCGCGTGGCACGCGTTCGGGTCGAAGTGCGCCAGTTGCCGATCCCGGCCGAACTGACCGAGGGCGACTATGCGCGCGACGCCGGCATGCGCGCGCGGGTGCAGGCCTGGGTCAACACGCTCTGGCAGGACAAGGATGGGTTGATCGACACCCTGAGCGCCGCGACGCCGAACCATGTGAACCCGACCGTTCGTAATCTTTTCGGCAGAAACCGGCGCTGACCACATAAACGCGCGAGCCGAGATTTACCGGTAGTTCGTTTGTGGCTGCATGAAGCTACTCGGCCTGCAACTTCGCAAACCGTCATCGCAAACGCTGACCTTGTCAGCAGCGATCACGACCCTGATCTGGATGTTCCTGGTCGGAATGCTCGACAACCTGCCCGGCGGCACCGACGCCATCACCGCTGCGGAGGCATTGATCGCGATCTTCTGGGGCACGCTGTGCAGCGCGCTCGGCGTGCAGTTTCGCCAGCCGCGCGAGCTGGCGTTCTTCGCCGGTGGCTGCGCGCTGTTGCTCGCGTGCTTCCACGCGGTGCTGTTCCTGTACGCGGGCTGACACCCGCGGCGGCCGCGCTACGCGCTGCGTGTGAGCGCAGCACTGCAGGAGGCGCGCGCCGGCGCCTGCGCCGGCAGCTGCGCACACACGCCGGCCAGTTGCTGCCGCAGCCGCGCCAGCACGGCTTCATGGCGACCGTCCTTGTTCCAGTCGTTCAGCCGCGCGCCCAGCCGGTTGAGCACATTGCTGTTGCGGCCGTCGAAGCTTTCCGGGGTCGCGGCCAGCTCGCCGAGGACGCTGCGCGCCACTCGCTCGATGCGCTCGGCATCGTCGGGCGTGAGGTCGATCAGCGCGCGCACATACGAAGCCCCCCATTGCAGCCGCGTGGCCGGCCCTTTCGAGGTGGTGTAGGCCTGCTCGTGCCAGCGCACCGCGGCCGCGCTGTCACCGCGCTTGCGCGCGTTCGAGGCCAGGCCAAGCATGTGGTAGTACGGCGTGGCCGAGCGCCTGAGTTCCGCCTGCAACATGGCATCGGACTCGTCGAGCAGGCCGGCATCGGCCAGCAGCGACGAGGCGCTGGTGATGATCGCCTCGCGCTCGTAGCGGTCGGTCACCTCGCGCGTGGCAAGCAGCGACACCGCCCGCACTTCCGTCTGCAACGCCACCGGCAGCGCGCCCGTGGGCACCTCCACCCGCGCCAGGCCGACGCGGCCGTTCGCCGCCGCCAGCCGATCCAGCCGTGACAGCCCGCCGTCGCTGGCGAACTGCATCAGGCGCTGGTCCCACTCGCGCAGCAGCTGCGCACGCGCCGGCGTGCCTGCTTCGGTCAGGTAGGCGGGCAGGCGCTCGGCGCCCCAGGCCAGTTCAGGGAAATTGGCGCGCGACACCCGCGCATCGGCCAACGCGGCACGCACCCGCTGCAGCGCAGCCGCCTTGTCGAGCGTGCTCTTGCTGTCGGAAGCAGCCACCGCGGCCGCCTTCAGCGCCAACCGCGCCGACGCCTCGGGGGCCGCGCGCGACGAGCGCTGCGCCAGCTGCCACAGCGTGGCCACGCGATCGGCACGCGGCAGCAGCGCCTGCTCGTCGGTCTCCCACGAATAAAAGCCCAGCAGCTGCCAGTCATTCGCGCTCAGTGCCTTGCCGGCGCGCGCTGCCGCCAGCAGGCTGCGCACGTCGCGGCCGCCGGCCAGTCCCGCTTGCAGCACCTGCATGTAACGCGCGCCATCGACCTCGCCGGGCAGGCGCGTGACCTCGCTGCCATCGGGGCGGAACAGGATCATGGTCGGATAGCCGCTGGTCTTGAAGCGGCCGCCCAGCGCCTGCGCGGTCGGTGCATCGCCATCGATGTACACCGGCACGAAGAGCTTCGCGCGCTCGATGAAGTCGCTGCGCGAAAACACCGTCGCCTTGACCTGGTTGCAGGGCGGACACCAGACCGCGCCCCAGTACAGAAAGATCGGCTTGTTCTCCTTCTTCGCCTGTGCGAACGCGGCGTCGACCTCATGCGCCTGCTTCCAGGCAATGCCGGCGGGCATCGCATCAGGCGCCGCCTGCGCAGCAGGCACCAGCACCAGGGCAAGCGTGATGAAGGCGGTCGGCAGCAATCGGTTCATGAAGTTCACCAGGATGGCAGGGTGCGCAAGGGTAGCGAGTCCGACCGGTGCCGTCATGTGCCCAATGTTGCGCAAGGCGGCAGCCGGTACGTGACCAACCGCATGACGCACACAGACGATGGTCAGGCACAGCGGGCATTGCTAGGTTGGCACCCCGCCGGGCGCTGTACGCGCTCTACGCACCGGCCATGACAAGACTCCAGGAGACCTGCATGCGAGACCTGTTTCACGCTGGCGCGATGCGCGCCCGCACCACCGCGGCCGCGGTGACCCTCGGCCTGGGCTTGGCGACCAGCGCGATCGCGCAGACGCCGCCACCCCCGGAGCTGCCTTCCGGCTGGACGCCGAAGGAGATCGCCTACGCCAAGCACGACATGATCACGGCGGCCAATCCGCTCGCGGTCGATGCCGGCCGCTTCATCCTGGCGATCGGCGGCTCGGCGATGGACGCCGCGATCGCGGTGCAGATGGTGCTCAACCTGGTCGAGCCACAAAGCTCGGGCATCGGCGGCGGCGCCTTCCTGCTTCACTACGACGCGCGCCGCAAGCGCGTTGAAAGCTACGACGGTCGCGAGACCGCGCCGGCCGAAGCCACCCCCGACCTGTTCATCGGCCCCAATGGCCAGCCGCTGGGCTTCGCCGCGGCGGTGATCGGCGGCCGCTCGGTCGGCACGCCCGGCCTGCTGCGCATGCTCGAGCTGGCGCACCAGGAGCATGGCCGGCTGCCGTGGGCACTGCTGTTTGCGCCGGCGATCAAGCTCGCCACCGAAGGCTTCGAGATCTCGCCGCGCATGGCCAGCTCGCTCGCCGCCGATCGCGCCAACATCTGTTCGCAGGTGCCCGCGAAAGACTACTTCTGCAATCCGGACGGCACCACCAAGGCCGAGGGCACGCTGCTGCAGAACCCGGCGCTGGCCGACACCTTGCGCCAGATCGCCCGTCGCGGCGCGCGCGCGTTCTACACCGGGCCGATCGCGCAGGACATCGTCAACCAGGTGCGCAACCATCCGACCAACCCCGGGCTGCTCAGCCTGACCGACCTGCAGGGCTACCAGGCGAAGAAGCGCGATCCCGTGTGCGGCGTGTACCGCCTCACCTGGACCGTGTGCGGCATGGGCATGCCCAGCTCGGGCGGCGCCACCGTGCTGCAGACCTTGGGCATCCTGGAAAACTTCGACGTCGCCGCGCTAACGCCCGAGACGGTGCCGGCGGTGCACCTGATCAGCGAGGCCTATCGACTCGCCTACGCCGACCGCAACAAGTACATGGCCGACAGTGACTTCGTCTATGTGCCGATCGACGGCCTGCTCGACCGCACGTACCTGAACCAGCGCGCGCAGATCATCGACCTCACCCGCTCGATGGGCGTGCCGCAGGCAGGCACGCCGCCCGGCGCCCAATTGGCGCGCGGCCTGGACAACGCGCTCGAACTGCCCTCGACCAGCCACATGTCGATCGTCGACCGCCGCGGCAACGCGGTGTCGATGACCACCACGATCGAGACCGGCTGGGGCAGCCGCCAGTTCGTGCGCGGCTTCCTGCTCAACAACCAGCTCACCGACTTCTCGTTCACCGCCGCCGATGCGCAGGGCGTGCCGATCGCCAACCGCGTGCAGCCGGGCAAGCGCCCGCGCAGCTCGATGTCGCCCACCATCGTGCTCGACCCGCGTAACGAGCTGAAAATGGTCACCGGCTCGCCCGGCGGCGCCACCATCATCCAGTACGTGACCAAGACGCTGATCGGCGTGCTCGACTGGAACCTCGACGTGCAGCAGGCGATCAACCTCGGCAACTTCGGCGCCGCCGCCTCGGCCACCACCGCGATCGAGCGCGGCAGCCCGGTCGGCAGCACCGCCGTCGCCGACGGCCTGCGCGCACTCGGCCACGTGGTCTCGGTCAACGACCAGAACAGCGGCCTGCATGCGATCACCGTGCAGCCGCGCGGTCGCGGCAGTGATCCGAAGCAACGCCTGGCCGGCGGCGCCGACCCGCGCCGTGAAGGCGTGGCGCGCGGAGATTCGTTCCCGCTGCGCAAGTGGTTCGACTGGGAACACGGCGGACCGCGCCATCACTTCGAACGCTACGACTGACGAGCGACGCACACCGAAACGGCGCCCCAAGTGGGCGCCGTTTTCGTCCGTGCCCCGCTGAATTCAGGCGCCGATATGCAACTGGTACAGCGCACCGTTGGAGAACGCGCAGCGGCCGGTGCCCTGCGACATCGTGTTCATCGTGTACTGGCAGTTGGCGTAGCTGCCCCTGGCGCCGAATGCGCTCGCCACGCCCTGGCGGGAACCGCTGCCGCTGCGCGTGGCCTCGCCGCTCATCGTCTCGCCGCCCACGTGCAGAGTGAACGTACCCTTGCCGTTCAGATGGCTGGTCACCGAGCCGCTCACCATGCCGGTGGCGGCCGCCGCCTCGTTGGTCGGGTACAGGCGCACCGGCAGCGTGAGCGATGTGGGGGCGGCGGGCACCACCACCGGCGCCACGCCACTGGTGACCGGGCCCTGATACAGGCTGCCGTCCGGATTGATCGGAACCATGACGCAGGCAGACAGCACCAGCGCCGCAGTGGCGCCGGCAGCACTCGTCAGCAAACGAATCGAAAGAGCAGACATCGCAAACCTCTGCAAGGAAGCCGGCACGTGCCGACGGAACACAGGGTGTGATCGGTACGGCGTTCTTGCCTAGCGCGCACGACAAACGGATCGCGGTCTGCATCTGCACGGAGCAACCAGCGATACTCAGCTGTCCGACCCGCCTGTTGCGGATAAGCGCAATCGAAGCAAACCGGACCTCGCTGCGCGATACTCCAGCGCGCGAAAACCGCCCGAGAGAGAGAGACGCTGTGCCTATACCCGATTACGAGTCGGTGATGCTGCCGCTGCTGCGTTTGGCCTCCGACGGCAAGGAGCATCGCTTCAGAGACGCCATAGAAGCACTCGCCGGTCACTTCGGCCTGACAGATGCAGAGCGAGCCGAAATGCTCCCAAGCGGCACGGCTGCATTGTTTGATAACCGCGTCGGCTGGGCACGGACCTACTTGAAGCAAGCGGCACTTCTCGACTCCCCGAAGCGCGGCCTATTTCGAATCAACGATCGTGGCAGAAAGCTTCTCGCCCAACAGCCGCAGCGAATTGACATCAGTGTGCTCGACCAGTACGAGGAGTTCAGGCAGTTCCGCTCTCGGCGAAAAGACGCATCGACGAACACCCTGGACGATGCCCCTGTTTCGCAGAAACTCGGCAATGTCGCGACGTCAGCCTCTGCCGAGCAGCAGACGCCTGAGGATCTTCTGGCGACCGCCTATCGTCGTCTGCGCAGCAACCTCGAGCTTGAGATCATCGAGCAGATCAAGGCCGCCTCGCCAGCCTTCTTCGAACGACTTGTAATCGATCTGCTCGTGGCGATGGGTTACGGCGGCTCACGGCAAGACGCCGGTCGCGCGATTGGCAAAAGCGGCGATGGCGGCATCGACGGAATCATCAAGGAAGACAAGCTCGGACTGGATGTCGTCTACATCCAAGCCAAGCGCTGGGAAGGAACGGTCGGGCGGCCGGAAATCCAGAAGTTCGCAGGTGCTTTGCAGGGTCAACGAGCGAGCAAGGGAGTCTTCCTGACGACCTCCACCTACAGCCGCGAGGCCGTCGAGTACGCGGGCGTCATCAGCTCCAAGATCGTGCTGATAGACGGCGAGCAGCTCGCCAGCTTGATGATCGACCACAACGTCGGCGTCTCGACTATGGGCATGTACGAGCTCAAGCGCATCGACAACGACTACTTCGAAAGCGACTAGCACGCGCGCGCTATTGGAGCGCGGCGCTGCTCGTTGGTGCCTCCGCAGTTTCGACGCTAGAGTCGCCGATCGCATCGCGTGGTAGCGGCTCTCGATACTTGAGCGCCTGAACTTCAGTGCGTCGGCCACGTGACTGACCATGGCGACCGTCATCCACTCGCCTGCGGTTCACCATGGTCGCCCTCGGATTCGCTGTCCTGATTGCCTGCGTGTTCGGCCTCATGCTTGCCTGGGAGGCGCCCAGCGGCACCGCGGCGCAGCTGCGCCAGACCGGCCTGTGGCGTTGGCTCGTGTCCGGCAACTGGCCGGCCAAGGTCGGCGCCGGCCTGCTGATGCTCGGCGTGGGCGCGTTGATGCGCTACTCGATGCTCAACATCGACGTGCCGGCCACCATCAAGCTCGCCAGCGGCATGGCCGCAGCGATCGCACTGGGCAGCGCCTCGTTCGCGCTGCGGGCAGCGGCGCGCCATCGCGCACTGCACGTGGCGCTGGCCGGCGCGGCGCTGGGCGTGTGCTACCTCACCGCCTACGCTGCCTACGGCTTCTTCGGCTACGTCACCAGCGTGCAGGCGCTGGCGCTGCTGGTGCTGGTGGCGGCAGTGGCCGGCGTGTTCGCGGTGACGTCGCAGGCGATGTCGGTGGCGGTGCTGGCGCTGACCGGCGCCTTCCTGGCACCGGCGTTTGCGCTGACCGACCCCGGCCCGGTCGTCGTCTACGGCTACTACGTCGCCGTGTCGCTGCTGGCGGCGGTGATGATCCGGCTGCGCGGCTGGCGCGCGCTGATCCACCTGAGCTTCCTCTTCACGCTGGCCGGTGCGCTGTTCTTCGGCTGGACCCGCGCCTTCTATCAACCGCAGCACTACGCGCTGATGCAGCCGCTGCTGCTGGCGCTGGTGGCGATCCAGCTGGCAATGCCGCTGCTGGAGGCGCGCGCGCTGCGCGGCCGCTGGCTGCTACGCGCCGATCGCATCCACTTCGTGCTGCTGCCGCTGGTGGCGATCGCCCTCACGCTGGCCATCGCGCCGCATGCCGACGTCGAGGGCGCGCTCGGTGCAGCGCTGCTGTCGGTTTTGTGGAGCGCGGCCGGCCTGTGCCTGCTGCGCCGGCCGGGCCGTGCGGCGTTGGCTCACTTTGCAGTGGCCGGCCTGCTGCTGGTGACTGCCGCGCTGCTCGCGCTGGCCGACGTGCCTTGGCTACTGATCGCACTGGGTGGTTCGGTGGCCCTGCTGAAGCTCACGCCGCGTCTCGGCGGCGACACCGACCGCACTGACGCGCTCACGCTGCTGGTCGCGGTGCTCGGCGCGCTGCATGTGATTGACGCCGTGCTGGCGCCGACCTCCCCGGTCCTCTTCCTGCACGGCCTCTTCGGTGAACGCCTGATCGGTGCCGTGCTGATCCTGGGTGCGGCGTGGATCGCGCGCCGGCGCGGCGGCCGCCATGCGCTCACGGTCGGCGTGCTCGGCGTCGGCGCCTGGCTGCTCGCCCTCGCTGCCGAACTCGCCAAGCTCGACCTGCCGAACCTGCCCTACTACGCACTCGGCGCGGCGCTCGCCGTGCAGCTGGGCTGGGCCGCCTGGGCGGCGAGCCACGCGGCGCGCACCTGGATGGTCGGCGCCACCGGCGCGCTGGTGATCGGCGCCAGCCTGTGGGCCGCGCAGCAGCCGGATGGGGCGCTCACGCTGCCGGCCATCGCGCTGACGCTCGCGGCGACCGTGCTGGCGGCGCTCGCCACGCTGCGCTCGCCGTTGGCGGCCGCCGCGCCGCGCGTGTGGTCGCTGGCGTTGATCGTGCTCGTTGCGCTGCCTTGGCTCGGCGCGGTCGCGCGCCTGGTTGGCAATGATGGCAGCCATGACGGCGACGGCAGCGCGCAGGCGTTGCTGTTCATCCTCGCGGTGGCGCTCAGCTTCGCCACCGGCCGCCGCCTGCCCGCGCACGATGCCAACTGGCATGGCGGTGCGGTGCCGCTGCTCGCTTCGATCGCCGCGCTGGTGCTGCTGGTGCTGACCGCGCTGCACATCGAGCGCTCTGCGGTGGCGGTGGCGACCGAACTAGCCGCCCTTGCCACCCTCTGGCTCGCCGCGCTGCCGACCGCCCACGCGCCGCCCGCAGCGCGCGGCATGACCTCGGCCGCTGCCTTCGCCGCGATGATCGGCGCGGTGCTGATCGTGCAGGCGATGATCCTGCGCGCCTTCGGCCCAGCGCATGACCCGCTCACGCTGGCCGACCTGGCCGCGATGCAGTTCAAGGCGATGGTGTCGCTGATGTGGGCGATCCTCGGCGCCGCGCTCGCCGGCTGGGCCAGCCGCAGCGGCAGCCGCAGCCTGTGGTCGATCGGCGCGGTGCTGCTGGTGCTGGCCGCGCTCAAGGTGGTGCTGGTGGACTTCAGCGGACTGGCCGAGCTCGGCAACATCGTCGCGGTGATCGCCGCCGGGCTGGTGTTCCTCGGCGTGGCCTGGTTGGCGCCGATGCCGCGCGCGAATCGCCACACCCTGCACGCCGATGAGTTCGCGCGCAACGACGCGCAGGCTGCCATCACGGCGCCGCGACGTGGCTGATGCGCGCTGGCGCGGGTGCGATCAGCTGGCGCGCAACGCGTCGACGATCTGCATCCGCGCCGCCTTGATCGCCGGCAGGAAGCCCCCGACAAAGCCCATCACCAGCGCGAAGATCACGCTGTTGATGACGATGCTCGGTGTCAGCGAAAACGAGAACGCCAGCTCGGAGAACGACGAGAAGTTGGTGGTCGAGATGGTGATCGTCTGCAGGAAGCTCGCCGCCGCCAGACCGATCGCGCCCCCCACCAGCGCCAGCAGCAGCGACTCCAGCAGGAACGCCAGCAGGATGGCGCGCCGGCGAAAGCCCAGCGCGCGCAAGGTGCCGATCTCGCCGGTGCGCGTGGCCACACTGGCGTACATGGTGATCGACGCGCCGATGATCGCGCCGAGCGAGAAGATGACCGACAGGAACACGCCGAGGAACGTGATGAAGGTGGCCAGCGCGCGCGACTGGTCCTCGTAGAAGCGCCTCTCGGTACGCACCTCGGTGGTGAAGCGCGGTTCGGCAGCGACCGCACGTTCCAGTGCGGCAAACTCTTCCGGCGCGGCCATCTGCGCTAGCACCGACGAGAAGTTCAGCCGCCGGAACGCCTGCATCATCTGCTCGGCGTCGCCCCAGATCTCGGAATCGAACGCGGTGTTGTCGGCATCGAACAAACCCACCACCAGCCACTGGCGCTGGGCAAACGTGAGGCTGCGGCCGATCTCCACGCCGACGAACTGGCGCGCCACGCTGGCGCCCACCACGATCTCGGTGCTGCCCGGCCGGAACATCCGCCCCGCGGTGAGTTCGACTTGCGGCCGCAAGGCCCAGCCGGCCGGCAACACGCCGCGGATCGGCACGTTGCTGCGCGTGCCGGTCGCGCGCTTGGTCAGCGAGTTGAGCACCAGCACCTCGCGCGACACGCGCGCCTGGCCGTCGCTGTCACGCGCGATCTGCGGCAGGCTCTCGATCAGCGCCGCCTGCTCACGCGACACCGCACTTTGCACCTCGGTCTGCGCGCCCTTGCCGATGAACAGCACGTTGTCGACCGAGCCGCTGGCCACCAGCGTGGCGCGCAGCCCGGCCGCCAGCATCAGCACCGCCGCGAACACGAACACCACCAGCGCCATGCCACCGGCGGTCAACGCCGTGGTCAGCCGCCTGACCCACAGGTTGCGCGCGATGTAGGACAGCGGCAGAGCCACGTTAGTCGCTTGCGGTGTACGCGCCGCTGCGCGGCGCATGTGCACCGCAAGCGGAATAGTTAGTGGGCCGACCTTCGGGCGGCCGGGCGGCTGGCCCAGTGGCTAAAGCTACGAGGCCTGCTGCGCAGGCTGGCAGTTGGCGCAGGGAGGTCCGATCAACTTGCATCAGCAGCTCGCGTTGCGAACGACGATCGCAGCCAAGTCTCCGCCGCGGCACCGAAGCTGATCGATCCCGCGCGCGGAGCGCGCGCCGTGGCCCTTGTGAATGGGTTCGTCGCCCGGCCGCTCCGAAGACGAACCCACTGATCGAATCGCACGAGGTGCACGTGCGGCGGCGTAGCCGTTGCGTACACCGAGTGCGCACGGTTCGTCGCCCGGCCGCTCCGAAGACAAACCCACTGATCGAATCGCACGAGGTGCACGTGCGACGGCGTAGCCATCGCGTACACCGAGTGTGCCTCATCCCACATGTCTCAGCCCATCCACGATCCGCACATTCGCGGCGCGCACCATCGGCACCAGCGCGGCAATGGTGCCCACGGCGAACGCGAACACCAGTTGCCAGACGTAGGTCATCGGGTCGATCTCGAACACCGGGAACGCGTTGATGCCGGCGCCGGCCAGTGCGCCCTTGAAGGCGGCGGCCACGCCAGGCATCAGCGCCACCGACAGCACGCCCCCGAGTGCGGCGATCACCAGGCTCTCGGCCAGGATCAGGCGCGCCACGTACCACGGCCCGTAACCGAGGGCCTTGAGCGTTGCGTACTCGCTCAATCGCTCGCGCGCGGTCATCGCCATCGTGTTGGCGGCCACCGCGAGAATGATCAGCACCACGATGTACGACACCGACTGAATCACCTGCACGATGGTCTGCAGCATCGACACGAACGACAGCTGGAACGCCTTCTCGGTCTCGGTCAGCGTCTCCGCCAGCGAGTTGGCAAAGGTGGCGTCGATCTTCTGCGCCACCTCGGCCACGCGCGCCGGATCGGCCACGTCGACGATGAACACGCCGGTCTGGTTGGCGCGGCGCGGGAAGCGCAGCTTCACGTACTCGTTCAGGTAGTCGAAGTGGAAGTAGAGCTGGCGCGTGATCACCGTCTGGTCGGTGCCATCGAAGATCGCGCGCACGATGAACTCCCAGTTGCCGGCATAGATCGTGCCGCGAATCGGAATGCGGTCGCCGACCTTGAAGCCGTACAGATCGGCGAGCTGGCGGCCGATCGCCGCGCCCCGGCGATCACGCACGAAGTCCTGGTACTCCTGCGGGTCGAAGCGGAACTCCGGATACATCGGAAAGAAGGTCGGCACATCGACCGCGAACTGTGCGAAGAAGCTCTTCTCGTCACGCCAGATGCCGCCGAACCAGCTCGATACCGACACCCCGCGCACGCCCTCGATCGGGCGGATCTGGTCGCGGTAGTACACCGGCACGGTGAACACCAGCGAGATGGCGTTGCGCGTGATGAGTCGCGTGCTGGAGGCCGACTCCACGCCCGCGTACCAGGCCTTCACCACCGTCTGCAGCAGGCCGAAGGCAGTCAGCGCGATCACCAGCCCCAGGACCGTGAGCCCGGTACGCAGCCGCGCGCGCAACGCGTTGCGGATGACGAGCTTCAGGAAGAACATGAGCCTCGCATCACTTTCAATGAGCCCCGCCGGCTCGCGCGGAGGGCAGGCGCGGCGCAGTCCAACAGCAACGCGTTGATAGCCGCTTCGCGCCGAGCAGGCTCACGAGCCGCGCGGCAGCCGCCAGCGCCACCGAGGACAGCGGCGTCTGTCATGCCACATGTCCCGCGAAGGGCGAGGTATCCGTCAGCTGCCCCTTGTCGAGGTAGATCAGGTGGCGTGCCGCCTCGGCCGCGCGCGGGTCGTGCGTGACCATCACGATGGTCTTGTTGAGTTCCTCGTTGAGCCGGCGCAGCAGTGCCAGCACCTCGGCCGCCGAGGTGCGATCGAGATCGCCTGTCGGCTCGTCGGCGATCAGGAGCAGCGGATCACTGACGATCGCGCGCGCGATCGCCACGCGCTGCTGCTGGCCGCCCGACAGCTCGTTCGGCCGGTGGTCCATGCGGTCGGCCAGGCCGACCAGCGCCAGCGTCATCTCGACCCGCGCGCGCCGCTCGGCACGGCCGAGCGCGGTCAGCAGCAGCGGCAGCTCGACGTTTTCGAACGCGTTGAGCACCGGCATCAGGTTGTAGAACTGGAAGATGAAGCCGACGCTGGCAGCCCGCCAGCCGGCCAGATCGCCTTCGCCCAGTTGCGTGATGTCTTCGCCGTTGATGGCGATCACCCCGGCGTCCGGCTTGTCGATGCCCGCCACCAGGTTGAGCAGCGTGCTCTTGCCCGAGCCCGACGGCCCCATCAGGGCGACGAACTCGCCGCGGCCGACATCGAGGTTGATGTCGGTGAGTACCGGCACCACCTGCTCGCCGCGCGTGTAGCTCTTGCTCACGTGGCGGATCTCGATCAGCGGCGGACCGCTGCCGGCCGAACGCACGCCGGCCGGCCGCACCGACGCCGCACCGACTTGCACGTCCCCGGCCGCCGTGTTCATTTCTTGGCCGGCGCCACCAGATGATCGGCGGCGAGCGATGCCGGCGGATTGATCACCACGCGCGCGCCCGGCGCCACGCCGCTGACCTGCACCAGGTCGCCCACCCTGCCGCGCACCTGCACCGGTGTCGGCTGCACGCGACCGCGCGTGATCTCGGTCGTACGTGTCCCGCCCTTGGTCGCACCCGCGCTTGATACGGCGGTTGCCGTGGCGGTCGACCCAGCGGCGGGCGTATCCGTCGCCCCTTTCGCCGCTGCATCCGCTGCGCCATTGACCGGCTGCACCACGAACACCAGGTCGCGCCCGTCGCGCTGAACGATCGCTTCCGGCCGCACGGCCGGCACCGAGGCGCGTTCCTCGGCACCGAGGCGGCGCGACAGGAACGCCACGCGCGCGCTCATGTCAGGCAGCACGCGCGCGTCGGTCTCTTCGAACTTCACCTTCACCAGCAGCGTGGCCTTGCTGCGGTCCACCGTGGGCACCACGCGCGAGACCGAGCCCGCCAGTCGCAGGTCGGGAAACGCATCGAGCTGGATCTCCGCCGGCTGTCCGACCTGGATGCCGGCGATGGCGTTCTCCGAGACATCGGCCTCGACCTCGAGCGTGCTCATGTCGGCCATCGTCACCACCGCACCGGTGGTGCCGACCGCGGAAGAAAACGGCGTCACGATGTCGCCCACGTTGGCGCTCTTGGTGAGCACGATGCCGGCGAACGGCGCACGGATCAGGGTCTGGTCGAAGGTCACGTTGGCGGCGCGCAAATTGGCCTGCGCCACCCCGATCTGCGCCTTGAGCGTCTGGATCGTCGCGCGCGCCTTGTTGTGGCGCGCCTGCGCGGTGTCGACGGCGGCGGCGGTGATGAAGTTCTGCGCCGCCAGCTCCTGCGCGCGGCGCAGCGCCGCCGCCGCATCGTCCAGTTCGGCTTCGCCCTGCGTGAGGTTGGCCTCGGCGGCCTTCAGGCTGGCTGCCACCTGCTCGCGCTGCGCGGCGACGTCGCGGTTCTCCAGGCGCGCGATCACCTCGCCCTGCTGCACGCGTTGGCCCTCCTGCACACCGAGCCACTCGAGTCGCCCGGTGCCCTTGCTCGACACCGACGCGCGCCGCGCCGCCACCACGCGGCCGGTGGCGTTGAGCACCGCGATCGCCTGCGACGGCCATGCTGCCGTCACCGCACCGATCTCCACCGGCGTCGGCTGGCCGCGTTGCGCCACCAGCAACGCGACCCCTCCCGCCACCGCCAGCACCACCAGCCACAGCCACCAGCGCTGCCACAGCGGCTTGCGGCGTCGCAGCCGGGCACCGGGCGTGCCGCGGTCGATCGACAGCTTGGACAGTGACTCGGGGGCAGTGCTCATGGGGCGCAGGCGGGTGGGTGGAAAGCGGCGGTGACGGCGTGACGGCATCGTAGCGGAGCGACTGCAGCCGCCCGACGCTCGGTGCTACGCATCGGCGCGAATCGCAGCTCGGCGCATACCCGGCACACCGGACGCACGCCCAAAAAAAGAGCCCGCACGGGGCGGGCTCGAAAGCTCCTTCGGGCAGCCGGTGGATCCGGCTTGCCCAGCGTTAAAGGCTGGCAGCTGTGCCGGCGTCTCAGTCAGGAATGATCACCGTGTTGTTCTCGAAGCGAATGGTGTCGCCCGGCGCCGGCTGCGGCGCAATGGCGGGCAGGTTGCCGCCCGCCAGCGCCGGCGCACCAGTGCCGCGCGGCAGCGTGCGCACCACCTGCGAGGCAGGCAGCGGCGTGCCGTTCTTCAGGTGATCCCACATCAGGTCCAGCGCCTGGATGTTGTAGTAGTGCAGTGGCACGAATCGCTCGTCGAAGCCGGCCACGCCCAGCAGCGCATCGAAGTGCTGTGCGTTGGTCACCTCGATGTAGCTCAAGCGTGAGGCCGCGCCCTCGACCAGCCGGTTGGCGCCGAAGTACGTGCGCGAGCTGTGGTTGGGCGGCACCAGCGAGTCGGCGCGGCCATGCACGATCAGCGTCGGCTTGCCTTGCAGGTTGCCGCTGGCCAGCACGTCAGCCACGCCCTGCTGCAGACGCTCGGCGAGCGAGCCCGGCGCCGGCGTCGGCGTGCGCGTGCGCCACAGGCCGCGCATGCACTGCGCGCCCTCGAACGCAAAGTTCGGATGCAGCCGGTAGTTGCGCGGCCCGCCATCGACCATCGGGATGGCGTTGTAGACCAGCGCCAGGCCGCCGGTGGGCGGAATGCCGTTGCCGATGCCAAAGATGGTGCGCATCACCGGCGTGGCAGGTGCCGCTGGCAGGCCGTTGGCGTCGACCGAGGCGAAGTTGAAGTCGCACAGGTCTTCGTTGGCAGCAGCACGTGCATAGGCGTTGTTGTAGGTCACCGCCACTGCCATGGTCGCATCCGAACCCCATTGCCAGGCGTGCAGCAGGTCGCTTTCGGGCTCCCAGCCACCCAGGCGCAGGGCGGCCAGCGCCGCGTCGGCGCGCTGCTGGAACGTGGTGTTGACGGTGCCGTCGAGCAGGCCCGCCGTGACCAGCGCTTCGCAACGCGCCTCAGCTTGCGCCGGCGGCACCAGGGCCTGCAGCGG
Organism: Burkholderiaceae bacterium; assembly: GCA_022843955.1. Classification (GTDB taxonomy): domain Bacteria; phylum Pseudomonadota; class Gammaproteobacteria; order Burkholderiales; family Burkholderiaceae_F; genus JALHMQ01. The sequence continues at coordinate 69,932 of JALHMQ010000016.1, read as the reverse complement.
CGCCCCGGTAGCCGCGGTCGCATAGACCGCACAGGGCTGGAACAACGCCAGCGTGCCGACGTAGTGGATCAGCGGCTTGCCATAGCTGTTGGCAGGCAGTGCCGGTCCAGCGCCGCGCTGGATGCTGAACTGCGGCTGCGGGAACGCGACGTTGACGCTGACCTGCGGCTCGCCCACCACCACCGCATCGATCCAGCCGGCGGTGTCCTGCTCGGCGGCGCGCAGCGACGCACCGCCGCCGTTGGACACCGCAGCGGCAATCACCACGGTGTTGGCCGGCACGAACGACTTCACCCGCGCACCTTGCGCATTGACGACGCCGAACCTCTCGTTGATCGCATAGAACGCGAACTCGACTGCCTGCAGCGTGTTCAGGCCCCAGGCGCGCTCGGGATTCTGTTGCGAGTGGGCATGCTTGAACGCGTAGCGATTGGGTCGGTTCTGGCCGGTCGCCAGCAGCGTGGCCGTGAACAGGCTGGCGGTGCCGGCATCGGTGGCGGTGGCCAACGTGCCGTCGATCAGCGTGACGGTGTTGGTGGCCAGCTCGTGAGCGCCGCTGCCGGTGCCCTTGTCGGTGTAGGCCACCGCACAGCCGCGCTTGAGCGCCCACTCACCGGCGGCCGACACTGCGCCGTACACCCCGCGTGAGCCCGACGAGGTGGCGGTGACGATGCACGGGTTGGTGATATCGAAGCTGTCGGGCACCTGCGCCATCAACGTCACGTTCTGGCGGCCGGTGCCATCGTCGACCAGCGCAATCACTTCGGTGCCGGCCACCTTGCCGGCGCCGGCGTCGGTGATCGGCGCGCCGCCACCGAGGGGCACATTCGGCCCGTAGATGCGTCCATAGCCGCCCGCCGTGCTCATGTCGACCAGCGCGCGGTAGTTGGTGTAGATCGCCAGCCGGCGCAGCTCGGCAGCGGTCGGCGTGGCCGACACCGCGGGCGCGGTGGCGCCCTGCAGTCCATCCCAGCCGAGGCCCGCGGTCAGCAGGTCGTCGCTGGCGCCGTCGTACTGCACCGACCGAAGCGCACTGGCAAAGGCTGGTGGCGCGTTGACTTCGGTCGCTGGCGGCGGCGCCGGCGGCGGCGGTGGTGCGGGTGGCGGTGCGGGCGGCGGTGAAGGCGCTGGCGTTGGCGCTGGGGTCGGCGCTGGGGTCGGCGCTGGCGTTGGCGCCGGGGTTGGCGCTGGGGTCGGCGCCGGCGTGGGTGCCGGGGTCGGTGCCGGGGTCGGCGCATCGTCGCCGCCTCCGCACGCGCTCAGCACCAGGCCGGCGGCAATCACCGGCACGAACAACAAAGCTCGATTCATCTGTCACTCCTTTTGGTTTGCGGCGCCGTGCTCGCATCGCTCGCGAGTCGCGGCGCGGACATGCAGTCCTGGCCTCACCGCGCACTGCACGCGGGGCAGCAGACAGTGCGTGGACCCCACGCCGGCAGCTAGCGGGATGCCCGTAGCCCCGCGCTGCGCCACGAGCGCACGCACGACGATGTCGCCGCGAAACCAGTCGCCCGGTACGCGAGAGCGCGTGCAGGCGCACCCGCGCCTGCATCGCGAAATGCGCAAGCGCGATGCCGACTGCGTTGCGCCGCGTACGGCCGACAATGGCTGCGCCGACCGCAACGCAGGCGCGCGGTTGCGCGCGACAATAAAAAAGGCCCGCCGAAGCGGGCCTGTCGAAGCATCGCGGGCGGGCGGTGACGCCAACCGACGTGGTGGTCTGTCTGCAATCAATCAGGAATGGTGAGCGTGTTGCCGGAGAACGTGATGCGGTCGGCCGCGGCCGGCGCCAGCTGGATCGGCGGCACGTGATCGGCGGTCAGCAGCGGCGCCGCCCCCACCGTACCGCCGCGTGGCGTGGTGCGTACCAGTTGCGACGGCGGCAGCGGCTGGCTCTCGGTCAGATGCGCCCACATCAGGTCGAGCGCGCGGTTGAAGTACAGATGCAGCGGAACGAAGCGCGTGGCGTACTCGGGGAAGGCGAGGAACGAATCGAAGTGCTGCGCGTTGGTCACCTCGATATAGCGCAGCTGGCTGCGACGCTCGTTGCGCAGGTTCTGCGCCACGTACGGGCGCGACGAGAAGTTGACCGGCACCAGCGTGTCGGAGCGACCGTGCACGATGATCGCCGGCGTTCCGTTCAGGCGCGCCTTGGCCTGCACTTCGGCGATGCCGGCGCGTACCCGCCAGGCGTTCGCGCTGCGACCGGTGGCAAGCTCGCGCTGGCAGACCGCGGCGTCGAACGCGAGGTCGGCACGATTGGTCGACGGTGACACCGCGAACACGTCGCGCCGCGCCCCGCCCACCGAGTCGTTGTAGACGACGTTGATGCCAATGGTCGGCGGCACGCCGTTGCCGAGACCGAACGACCACGGCAGCAGCGACGGCGTGCTGTTCAGCACCACACCCGAGGCCGGATCGGTCAGCGCAAAGCTCTGCCCGCACAGGTTGTCGGCGACCGAGAAGCGGCCGTGCGCGTTGGCGTAGGTCATCGTGATGGCGGTGGTCGCCAGCGCGTAGTGGGAAAGGTGCAGCGGGATCGTCTCTGTCTCCCAGCCGTAGGCCAGCAGCTTGTCGAGCGCCTCATCGGCCTGCTCGGGCAGCGTGGTGGTCGACAGCAGCCCGGCCTGGGCCAGCGAAGTGCAGCGGTTGTTGGCCAACGCGGCCGGCAGGAAAGCGGCCAGCGGCGACCCGACCGCGCGCGCGGACTGCGCGGCGCACGGCTGGTACAGGCTGGCATAGGTGAAGTAGTCGTACAACGGCTTGCTGCCGCCGGTGTAGACCGTGCTGCCGCGACGGATCACCGGGTCGGGGCCGCGCGCCACCTGGATGTTGGGCTCGCTCACCGCCACGCCGTCGATCAGGCCATGGCGATCCTCCTCGGCTGCGGCCAGTGCGGCGCCGCCGCCATTGGAGACGCTCGAGGCGATGACGATCGTGTTCGACGGCACGATGCGCGGCTGCGGCTTGCGGCCACGCGTGGCTGCCGCCGCCGGGAACTGCTGGTTGAGCACGTAGAACGCAAACTCCACTGCGCGCAGCGTGTCGCGCCCCCAGTTGCGCTCGGGGTTGCGCTGCGAGTGCGCATGCTTGACGGCGAAGCGGTTGGGCGTGTCGGCGTTGAAGCTCTGGCGCTGCAGGTCCGCCAGGCGAGCGGTGAAGTTGCTGTCGTCCCCGGCGGTGGCGGCGTCGGCGCGCACGCCGTTGCGCAGGTTGACGGTGTTGGCCTGCAAGTCGTGGATGCCGTTGCCGGTGCCCTTGTCGGTGTAGGCGACCGCGCAGCCGCGCTTGAGCCCCCATTCGCCCGACGAGCCGATCGCGCCGTACACGCCGCGCGAGCCGCTGCTGGTGCCGGTGATGATGCAGGGCCTGGCCGGATCGAAGGTCGCCGGCACCTGCACCATCATCGTCACGTTGGGACCGCCGTCGCGATCGTCGGCGTAGGCGATGTACTCGATGCCGGCGATCTTGCCTTCGCCGCTGGTGACGGCGCCGTCGGCGGTGATGTTGGGGCCGTAGAGCGTGCCGAAGCCGCCATTGGGACTGACGTCGACGATCGCGCGGTAGTTGGTGTGGATCGTCAAGCGCCGCAGCTGCGCCGGACTGGCAGGATCGATCGTGGCAACGCTAAGCGGCAGCGCCAGACCGCTGCGGCCGAGGCCGGCGGTGAGCAGGTCGTCGGTCTCGCCGTCGTAGGCGGTGGCGGTGATGGCGCCGAGCCAGTGCGGCTTGCTCTGCACGGCGCCGTGGTGGCGACCGTTGTCGGCCGCGGCCGGCAACGCGGTGCCAAGCAGGATGAGCGCGGCCAGCGGCAGCGCGTGCGCAGGTCTTGTCATGAAAGCGTCTCCCAGACGTGTTAGGCGGTTGTGCTTCTTGTCGTGACGCATCGGGTGGCCTCGATGCGGGCTGCGCACGATGCCCCCAATTCACGGGCGCGGCAAGACCCGCCAGGGCGCTATTTTCCGATGCAGAAGCGGCTGAAGATGCGTCCGAGCAGGTCGTCGGCGCTGAACTCGCCGGTCACCTCGGCGAGCGCATCGGCGGCCAGACGCAACTCCTCGGCAAACAGCTCCAGCTGCGCGTTGCCGTAGCCGTGCGCAATGTCGGCGCGCTCAGCCGCGTCGGCAAGATGCGCCTGCGCGCGGCGCAGCGCATCGAGCTGCCGCTCGCGCGCCAGGTACACCGTCTCGCCGCGCGTGTCGGCGTCCCAGCCGGCCACGCGCAGCAGCGCATCGCGCAGCGCATCGAGGCCGGCATGGGTGCGCGCGGACAGGCGGATCGCCGCGCCATCCGCACCGGCCGCCTGGGCGGTGAGATCGACCTTGTTGAACACCGTGAGCAGCGGCACGCCGCGCGCCAGCCGCGGCTCGATCTGCGCCAGCGCCTGGGCGTCGGCATCGGCGGCCGGCTGCGCGGCATCCACCAGGTGCAGCACGACGTCGGCGCGCTCCACCTCGGCCAGCGTGCGCGCCATGCCGATGCGCTCGACCTCGTCGGCGCTGTCGCGCAGCCCTGCGGTGTCGATGATGTTCAGCGGAATGCCATGCACCTGCACCGTCTGCGCAATGCGGTCGCGCGTGGTGCCGGCAATCGCGGTGACGATCGCCACCTCGTCGCCGGCGAGGGCGTTGAGCAGGCTCGACTTGCCGACGTTCGGCGCGCCCACCAGCACCACGTTCAGGCCGTCACGCAGGAGGGCGCCCTGCTGCGCGCGCCGCAGCAGCGCATCGAGCTGCGCACCGACGCGCGCCAGCCGGCCGCGCGCATCCGAGGCCTGCAGGAAGTCGATCTCCTCTTCCGGGAAGTCCAGCGTCGCCTCGACCAGCGTGCGCAGCTCGATCAGCGCCTCGGCCAGCGCATGTACCTCGCGCGAGAAAGTGCCGGCGAGCGAGCGGTTGGCCGAGCGCACCGCGGCCGCGGTCGAGGCGTCGATCAGATCGGCCACCGCCTCGGCCTGCGCGAGGTCGAGGCGGTCGTTGAGGAAGGCGCGCCGGGTGAACTCGCCCGGCTGCGCCAGCCGCAGGCCGAGATCGCGGCCGGCCTCCAGGCAGCGCGTCACCAGCATCTGCAGCACCACCGGCCCGCCGTGTCCCTGCAGCTCGATCACCGTCTCGCCGGTGTACGAATGCGGGGCTGGAAAGAGCAGCACCAGGCCGCTGTCGATCGTCTCGCCCGCGGCGTCGGCAAAGTGCGCCAGCAAGGCCTCGCGCGGCCGCACCCGGGCGGCGCGTTCAGCCCCGATCAGTGCCATCAGCAACGCCGACAGATCGGTGCGCGCACCGCCGCTCACCCGCACCACGCCGATGCCGCCGCGGCCGGGCGCGGTGGCAATGGCGACGATCGGATCGCGGTCGGAGGGATTCATCGGCAAGGCGGCAGGCGGGCTGCGGAAGCAGCGATGGCGGCGGCGTGATGCGGGCGCCGGCGCGGCCCGCGGGGATCAGTGAAACCTAGCACAGCAGGTCGCGCCGCCGCTCGCGCGACACCCTCTTACACTGGTCCGCATGCGCAACGACAACGACCCTCTGGTCCGGCTGATGCGCCCGCTGCTGGGCGTGCTGGCCGCCACCTTCATCAACGTGCTGATCGCGGCGATGATCGGCGGCGCCCTGCCGTTCGAGTACAGCGGCCGCGCGTGGAGCTACACCGCGCTGGTGCTGTACGTGATTGTCGGTGCGGTGATGATCTTCCGCCTGACGGCCGAGGCCGAGCGCGATTTCTCGCCGGCGCGTGTCATCAAGTGGGCGCTGTCGATCTGGTTGTGGCCGGTGCTGCTGCTGGCGAGTCGGCGCCGGTGACGGCGGCGTCGACCGCCCGCCTGACCGCCCGCCTGACCGCGCGCTTGCGCCACCTGCCGCTTGCCCACGCCGCCCTCGCGCTCGTCGTGCTCCTTGCAGCGCTCGCGCTGCCCGCTTCGGCAACCCGCGGCGAGCCGCCGGCCGAACCGCTCGCCACGGCCGACACGCTCCGCCCGCTCGACATCACGGTGCCGCGCGAGCGCGCTGCGCCCCACCTGTCCGCCTGCACGTCGATCGTCCATCGCGCCTGCGCCGCCGTGCCGCCGGCAACGCCAGCCGCGACCGCCGCAACGCCTGGGTTGGCACCAACGCAGACCGCCGATCAAGTACTCGAACGGGTCGTGATCGAAGGCGAGCGGCTGCGCCGTCCGCCTTCGGTGCGAGAAGTGCTCGAAACCGCCACCGCGCGCCAGAGCTGGCGCGAAATGGAGTCAGGCGAAGGCGGCCGCTGCCTGTGCGCCCAGCCCTGCCCGCCGTGGCCGCAGGCCTGCTGCATGTGCACCAAAGGCGGCCGCGACGCCAAGATCCACAACCTCGTGCGGCACTGAGCGCGCCGCCGCCCACACGTGGCTGGCGCAACAACGTGCAGCCAGCCACCTATTCAACTTCGCGTGGCTTCGCCATCGAAGTTGAACCGACTAATCCGCGATGAGGTGGGCGGGCGAGCCGAAGGCTCGCGTACACCTCATCGCGATCACCCCACGGCCCGCGCGTTCTGGATCTGCTTGGTCACGTACCACTGCTGCGCGATCGAGATGCAGTTGTTGACCAGCCAGTAGAGCACCAGACCTGCCGGAAAGAAGAAGAACATCACGCCGAAGATGAATGGCATCGCCGCCATCACCTTCGCCTGCACCGGGTCCGGCGGCACGGGGTTGAGCTTGTACTGGAACCACATGCTGGCCATCATCAGCACCGGCAGGATGAACCAGGGATCGGGCGTGGCGAGATCCTGCACCCACAGCATCCACGGCTGGTTGCGCATCTCCACGCTCGCCAGCAGCACCCAGTAAAGAGCGATGAACACGGGGATCTGCACCAGGATCGGCAGGCAGCCGCCGAGCGGGTTGATCTTCTCGTTCTTGTACAGCTCCATCATCGCCGTGTTCAGCTTCTGCTTGTCGTTGCCGTACTGCTCACGCAACTTCATCAGGCGCGGCGTGACTTCCTTCATCTTCGCCATGCTGCGGTAGCTGGCCGCCGACAGCGGATAGAACGCCGCCTTCACCATGATCGTCAGCAGCACGATCGCCCAGCCCCAGTTGGCGACCAGCCCGTGCAGGAACTGCAGCAGCCAGAACAGCGGCTTCGACAGGAAGGTGAGCCAGCCGTAGTCGACCACCAGATCGAGCCCCGGGGCGATCGCCACGAGTTGCTCCTGGTCCTGCGGCCCGACCCACAGCGTGGCCTTGCTCGAGGCCGTCGCCCCCGGCGCCACGGCATCCAGCGGCATCACGGTGGACACCGAGTACAGGTTGGGGCCATCGAGCGCAGTGCGCACCTCGCGAAAGCGGCCCTGCTCCGGGACCCAGGCGGAGACGAAGTAGTGCTGGATCATCGCGATCCAGCCTTCTTTCGCCTCGCCGATATGGCTTTGCTTGTTCTTCTCGATGTCGCTGAAGTTGATCTTCTGGAACTTCTGCGCCTCGCTGAAGACCGCCGGGCCGGTGAACGTGTAGTACAGGACGCTCTCGCCCTCGGGCTTGTTGCCGTCACGCACAAGCTGCAGGTAAATCGACGGCGTCACTGGCGCATCGCCCACGTTCTCGATGTCATGCCTGACTTCCACCGCGTAGGTGCCCCGCTTGAACACGTACGTCTTGACGACCTTCATCCCGCCAGCGACTGCCTCGAACTTCACTTCGAGGGTGTCCTGCCCCGGCGCCAACTCGCGCGGGCCAGCAACCGGGGTAAACGGCGTGAGGTGGTTCGGCAGGCGGGCGCCCGCCGGCCCGGTCAAGCCGGTGCGCGCCAGATAGACGCGGTTCTTGTTCGACTCCAGCAGAACCACCTTGGCGCTCGGATCGTGCTTCTTGCCGGTCACGATTCCAACCAGTCCGGCGGCGGTCCAGTCCGGCGCCACGGTCTGCTGCACCAACTCGACGCGCGCAACCACGGCGCCGGTCGGATCGATCTCCACCCGCATGCGATCAGTCTCAATGCGCACGCGCTCGGCGGGGGCGGCCGCGGCCGCCGGCGCCGCCGCGATGGCGCCTGCTTCGGCCGGGGCCGGGACCGCGGGGGCCGAGGCGGCGGCCGGCACCGCTCCCGTCGGCGCCGGTGTGGCCGTGCTGCCTGGGGTCGGCGTCGGCGCGGCCTTCTGCTCCACGGTCGGTCCGCTCAACATCGACGGCCGACCCTGACCTTTCTGCCAGTTGTCATAGAGGAACACCAGCGACATGCCGAAGATGATCATCAAGATGGTGCGCTGGATATCCATGTGCAGCTTTCGGCGGGCAGTACCGGCAGGGCGGAGGTCGGGGGAGGGTCGGAAGCGCGGACGCGCGGAGCGTCACGCGGACGGGTCGGGGTCGCGGGCGGCGGCAAACAGGCGCGGGGCGGCAGCGTCATCGGCGGCGTGCTGCGGACACCAGCAGCGCCAGCGGAACTGTGCCGGCACCGGATCCACGCCGCCGCGACTGTACGGATGGCAGCGTGCCAGTCGCGTCACCATCATCCAGCTGCCGCGGGCGGCGCCGTGCGTTTCGATCGCCTCCATCGCGTAAGCGGAGCAGGTCGGCCAGAAGCGGCAGCTGTTGCCAAGCCACGGCGACAGCAGGAAGCGGTATGCGCGCAGCAGCGCCAGCAGCACCACCTTCATGGCGCCCCATCCGCGGTCGGCGCGACCGCGGCCGGGCGGCGCAGCGCGACTGCCAGTTGCGCGAGCAGCTCGTCGGCTTCCTGGCGCAACAGCTTCTTGAGTTGCGGTCGCGGCATGGTGGTCTTGGACGGACACGGGGCCTTCAGGCGCAAGACGACGTCGACCTGTCGATCGCCGGCCGCGGCATCCAGCGCAGGCGCGGCGTGGCGCGCCGCTTCGCGCAGCACCCGTTTGATCAACGCACGATCCACCGCCAGACGCGCATTGCGCTTGCCCACCGTGATGCCAAAGCGGCTGCGCGGGACCGCGCCGCGTACGAGAGCCGTCGCCGCCGCGGGCAGCAGCGGGTCAGGCACGTCGACCGCAGGCGACGTCATGGGTGCGATGCGAGCTTGCGCTGCAATGAAACGACGCCCGCTGCGCCAGCGGATTGCCTCGACCGGTTCGCCCTCGCGACCGACGGTCGCCGCGAACTGCGCTGGCGTGCGCAGCCGGCGGGCGGGCGGGTAATCGACGCGGGCAGCAGACAGCGTCGGCAGTTCAGGCGGCGAGCCGCTTGCGGCCCTTGGCACGACGCGCGGCGATGACGGCACGCCCGCCGCGGGTCTTCATGCGGACGAGGAAGCCGTGCGTGCGCTTGCGCTTCACGACCGACGGCTGATACGTGCGTTTGGTGGCCATGTTTCTCTACCTTTCAATGGAATTCGATTGCGGCAAGCAGCGGCGCTTCGATGCGCGGGCGCGCTGCTTCGCAGGCGCCGACCCGCTGCCGCGACGGTTACCCGCCACCGCACCTGACCAACGGATTCAAGCCGTCAGCCCTGTGCCGATTCAACCGCATCGGACACAGGCGACGCCCGTAAGTGACGTTAGCAGTGACGTTCAGCGACGTTATTAACCAGCTGGTTCTGCCTGCGCCGATACGCCTTCTACACCCGCCCGGCGGCGACGCGAAAAAAGCCTGACATTAGACGCGATCCGTGACCTACGCGTCAAACGCAGGCCCCACCAGACAGTCGGCAAGGGTTGTCCGCGTGCCCTCCACAGGCAAGCCGCGGTTATCCCTGGTTTATCCACAGGCTTATCTCCGGTCGCCAAATTTTTGCCCTCAGCGACACGGCCACTCCGGCCGTTTGTTTGCGATCACTGTCGGCCAGACCGATTGTTTCCAGTCCGCCCTGCCTGCTCATTCCCTGCGCAATGACTGGGGGGCCTGTGGATAACTACGGTCCGGGACGGTAAACTCGCCGGCTTCGTTGGCTCATGAGGTCCCCATGATGCGTTCCCCCCCGGACGCCGCAGGGTCGCCCCCGGTCCAGCGACAAGAACAGCGTGCGGCGGCCTGCTTTTTCGGACTCGCTGCGCATTCCAAAACACGGAGACGGCACTGATCGAGGTGCCGCACCCCACAGATATCGGCCCCGGCACCCCGTGCCGCGAGTCGACTGGCGGAAGACAAACACATGCTTCATTTCTGGCACGACTGCTCGCGACTTCTCGAACGCGAAATGACCCCGCAGCAGTTCTCCGCCTGGATCAAACCCTTGAAAGCGATCGAGTACGACGCCGCCAGCGGCAAGCTGCGCATCGGCGCGCCCAATCGCACCAAGCTGGATGCGGTGCGCGCGCAGTTTGCCAAGCGCATCCAGGACGCCGCCACCAACGTCCTCAAGCGGCCGGTCGACGTGGTGTTCGAGGTCGAGGCGATCGACGCCGCTTCCGCAACCGCCACGGCGGATGCAGCCAACGGCACCACCTTCGCTACCACCAACGTCAGCGCGGCCAACAGCAGTTCGGCGACCCCCCACGGGACAGCCGCGCCATCCACCAACGGCAACCAGTTCGCCGCGCCCGATCAATTCGAGCGTGCGCGCATCAACGACTCGCTGTCGTTCGACACGTTCGTCACGGGCAAGGCCAACCAGCTGGCACGCGCAGCAGCCATGCAGGTGGCCGAGAACCCGGGCGGCTCGTACAACCCGCTGTTCCTGTATGGCGGCGTGGGACTGGGCAAGACTCACCTGGTGCATGCGGTCGGCAATGCGATCCTCGCCCGCAAGCCCGATGCGCGCGTGCGCTACATCCACGCCGAGCAGTACGTGAGCGACGTGGTGCGCGCCTACCAGCGCAAGTCGTTCGACGACTTCAAGCGCTATTACCACTCGCTCGATCTGCTGCTGATCGACGACATTCAGTTTTTTGCCGGCAAGAGCCGCACGCAGGAAGAGTTCTTCTACGCGTTCGAGGCCCTGGTGGCGGGTCGCAAGCAGATCATCATCACCAGCGACCGCTATCCGAAGGAACTCAACGACATCGAGGATCGGCTGGTGTCGCGCTTTTCATCGGGGCTCACGGTGTCGATCGAGCCGCCCGAACTCGAAATGCGGGTGGCGATCCTGCTCAAGAAGGCGGAGCTGGAAAACTTTCCACTGCAGGAAGACGTGGCGTTTTTCATCGCCAAGAACCTGCGCAGCAACGTTCGTGAGCTGGAAGGCGCGCTGCGCAGCATCCTGGCATTCGCGGCATTTCATGCGCGCACCATCACGGTGGAGGTGGCGCGCGAGGCACTGCGCGACGTGCTCGGTGCCTCCACCGGCCAGATCACGGTCGAGTTGATCCAGAAGACGGTGGCCGATTACTACAAGATCAAGGTCGCCGACATGTACAGCAAGCGGCGACCGTCGAACATCGCCATGCCGCGTCAGGTGGCGATGTACCTGGCCAAGGAACTCACGCAAAAGAGCCTGCCCGAGATCGGTGAGTTGTTCGGCGGGCGCGACCACACCACGGTGCTGCACGCGGTACGCAAGATCGGCAGCGCGCGCATCAATGACAGCGAACTAAATCACGCGCTGCACGTGCTCGACCAGTCGCTGAAGGGTTGATCGAGGGCTGAGCGGGCGCATGAAGACCCTGTGTGCAACCTGTGGATCACGGCGGGACAGCCTGTGCAGCGAGGCGAACAACTGGGCCGAAGTCCTGGTCCATGCGGGTGCTCGGGCGAAGTTGTGCATTTGCTCCACAGGCTGTGCGGTGCTGCCAAGCCACCTTGCCCACAGTGTTTGCCGCGATCCAAGTGGTTGAACCGATAGCAGAAGTCCCGGTTGTCCCCACGTTAGACGAAGCCTATTAACTACTAGTCCTATTGAGAAGGAAGAAAAACAAATGCAACTCGTCAAAGCGTCTCGTGATGCGTTGCTCAAACCTCTTCAGGTCGTGAGCGGCATCGTCGAGCGTCGGCAGACCCTGCCGATCCTGGCCAACATCCTGGTCCGCAAGGAGGGCGAGCGGGTGAGCTTCACCGCCACCGACCTCGAGATCCAGATCCAGACCAACGCCGAGATCGGCGCGGGCAAGGACGCGTCGTCGACCACGGTCGCTGCGCGCAAGCTGGTGGACATCCTGCGTGCCCTGCCCGAGGCAGACGTGGCGCTGTCGCTGGCCGGCAAGAAGCTCACCATCCAGTCGGGCAAGAGCCGATTCAACCTGCAGACGCTGGCGGCCGAGGAGTACCCGACCGTGGCGCAGGCGGAGTTCTCCGCCGACTTCTCGTTGCCGGCGGCCACGCTCAAGTACCTGCTGTCGATGGTGCACTTCTCGATGGCCGCGCAGGACATCCGCTACTACCTCAACGGCATGTTGCTGGTGGTCGACGGCACCACGGTGCGCGCGGTGGCCACCGACGGCCACCGGCTCGCGATGTGCGAGGTGACCAAGGAAGGCGCCACCGCCAAGGTCGAGGCGATCATCCCGCGCAAGACCATCCTCGAACTGTCGCGCCTGCTGCCCGACTCCGAGGACGATCAGGTGCGGGTGCAGATGGCTGCCAACCAGGTCAAGTTCAGCTTCGGTTCGATCGAGCTCATTTCCAAGCTGGTGGAGGGCAAGTTCCCCGACTACCAGCGCGTGATCCCCGCCAACAACACCAAGAGTTTCGCCATCGGCCGCGAAGAGCTGATGTCGGCGCTGACCCGAGCCGCCATTCTCACGACCGACAAGTTCAAGGGCGTGCGCATGGTGCTGGCCACCGGCGCGCTGAAGATCACCTCCACCAACGCCGACCAGGAAGAGGCGCAGGAGGAACTGGAGATCGACTACAGCGGCGAAGGCCTGGACATTGGCTTCAACGTCACCTACCTGCTCGATGTGCTGGCCAACCTCAAGAGCGAGCAGATCAAGTTCTCGCTGGGTGACGCGCTCGGCAGCGCGCTGATCACGATGATCGATTCCGAAAGGTTCAAGTACGTCGTGATGCCGATGCGTATTTGAGGCTGCGTGTTGGCAGCTTTGTCGTTGCTTTTTCAATTGCATCGGGTGCCCGGCCGCTCCGAAGCCCGATGCATTAACTGAACTCGCTCAGGTGAACGTGCGGCGGCGTAGGCGCCGCGTACACCGAAGCGAAAGGATCCACTTGATGTCTGCAGTCCCGAACCAACCGTCGATGAACACGCCGCCGATCGTGGCGCTCACACCCGCCACCGACTACGGCGCCAACGACATCCAGATCCTCGAAGGGCTCGAGGCAGTGCGCAAGCGGCCGGGCATGTACATCGGCGATACGCAGGACGGCACCGGGCTGCATCACATGGTGTTCGAGGTGGTGGACAACTCGATCGACGAGGCGCTCGCCAACTTCTGCGACGACATCATCGTCACCATCCACACCGACAATTCGATTTCGGTGATCGACAACGGCCGCGGCATTCCCACCGGCGTGAAGTTCGACGACAAGCACGAACCCAAGCGCAGTGCCGCCGAGATCGCGCTCACCGAACTGCATGCCGGCGGCAAGTTCAACCAGAACAGCTACAAGGTGTCGGGTGGCCTGCACGGCGTCGGCGTGTCTTGCGTGAACGCGCTCAGCAAGTGGCTGCGCCTGACCGTGCGACGCGACGGGCAAGTGCACCACATGGAGTTTCACTCCGGCGTGCCGCAGGACCGGCGCATCGAGCAGGTGGATGGCATCGAGATCTCGCCGATGCACGTGCTCGGACCCACCGACAAGCGTGGTACCGAGGTGCACTTCCTTCCCGACGAGACGATCTTCGGTCACGTCGAGTTCCACTACGAGATCCTGTCCAAGCGCCTGCGCGAGCTGTCGTTCCTCAACAATGGCGTACGCATCCGCCTGATCGACCAGCGCAGCGGCAAGGAAGAGGATTTCGCCTTCGCCGGCGGGGTCAAAGGCTTCGTCGAGTACATCAACAAGGCCAAGACCGTCCTGAACGGCAACGTGTTCCACGCGGTGGGTGAATCCACCGCGGGCGGTACGCTGGTCGGCGTTGAGGTCGCCATGCAGTGGAACGACAGCTACAACGAGTCGCTGCTGGTGTTCACCAACAACATCCCGCAGAAGGACGGCGGCACCCATATCACCGGCCTGCGCGCGGCGATGACGCGCGTCATCAACAACTACATCAAGAGCCACGAGTTCGACAAGAAGGCCAAGGTCGAGACCAGCGGCGACGACATGCGCGAGGGCCTGACCTGCGTGCTCAGCGTCAAGGTGCCGGAGCCCAAGTTCAGCTCGCAGACCAAGGACAAGCTCGTCTCCTCCGAGGTGCGACCCGCGGTGGAAGACGTGGTGGCCCGATCGCTGGAGTCATTCCTGCTCGAGCGGCCGGCTGATGCCAAGATCATCTGCAGCAAGATCGTCGACGCCGCCCGGGCGCGCGAGGCGGCCCGCAAGGCGCGCGAGATGACGCGCCGCAAGGGCGTGCTCGACGGCGCCGGCCTGCCCGGCAAGCTCGCCGACTGCCAGGAGAAAGACCCCGCCAAGTGCGAGATCTACATCGTCGAAGGCGATTCGGCCGGCGGCTCGGCCAAGCAGGGTCGCGATCGAAAGTTCCAGGCGGTGCTGCCGTTGCGCGGCAAGGTCCTCAACGTGGAGAAAGCCCGCTTCGACAAGCTGATTGCCTCGGAGCAGATTGCCACGCTCATCACTGCGCTGGGCACCAGCATCGGACCCGACTTCAATCCTGACAAGCTGCGCTATCACCGCATCATCGTCATGACCGATGCCGACGTCGACGGCGCCCATATCCGCACGCTGCTGCTCACGCTGTTTTACCGCCAGATGGGGCAGTTGGTGGAGCGCGGCCACATCTACATCGCGCAGCCGCCGCTGTACAAGGTCAAGCACGGCAAGGACGAGCGCTACATCAAGGACGACCACGAACTCTCGCACTACCTGCTGCGCCTGGCGCTCGAAGGCGCCCGGCTGTACACCGATGCGCGCGCGGTGGACACCACCACACCGATCAGCGGCGATGCGCTGGCCGAACTGTCTCGCCAGTTCCTGCTCGCCGACGCCGTGGTGCAGCGGCTGTCCAACGTGATCGACAGCGCGGTGCTCGAAGCGATCACCAATGGCGTCGAACTGAGCCTGGCCGATGCCGCCGCCGCCGAAGCCAGCGCCATCGCCCTCAAGGCTGCGCTCGGCAATCAGACCATCGAGGTGTTCGCGCTGTACGACAGCACCACCGACAAGCACCGCCTGCGCATCGAGCGCCGCCATCACGGCAACGTGCGCGCCTGTGGCATCGACGCCGAGTTCATCCACGGTGCCGATTACGCCACGCTCAACCACGCCGCCCGCACCTTCCGCGGCCTGATCGGCCCCGGCGCCAAGGTCGTGCGCGGCGAGGGCGACAAGGCCAAGGAAGCCAGCGTCACTGACTTTCGCGACGCCATGCGCTGGCTGCTCGCCCAGGCCGAGGCCGGTGTGGCCAAGCAGCGCTACAAGGGGCTCGGCGAGATGAACCCCGGTCAGCTCTGGGAAACCACGATGGATCCGGCGGTGCGCCGCCTGCTGAAGGTGCAGATCGAAGACGCCATCGGCGCCGATCAGATCTTCATGACGCTGATGGGTGATGACGTGGAGCCGAGGAAGCGCTTCATCGAAACCAACGCGCTGACGGCGAGCAATATCGACGTTTAGGAGGAAAGAATTGCTTGTACGTGATCCGCCAGCTACTGCGCCTGGCGCAGACCGGCAGCTCGACCCCCGCTCGACCCGCTGATTTGGCCCATCGGTCAGGCGCGTCGCCAAATCGACTGGTGCGTGTCTCCGAGTCGCGCGGCGCACGGGCTGCACGGCCAGACGTGGCTAAGGTCGACCGCTCGCAGCGGTCTTTGCCGCCGCGGCGTCCGCCACGGGCGGCGCGAACCGCCCTTGCACCGCCGTCAGCTGCTCGTCCGTGGTCGCCACGATCCACGCGCTGGCGCTCTCGACCAGCAGCCGGTTGTGGTCCTTCAGCGGGCCGAGCGTCACGCCGGTTTTCCAAAGTACCGGCCCCACCTTGCTCTTCTTGCCGGAGGGCGTGCCCACCAGCAGGCAGTACGGGCCCAGCGGCAGCGAGACGAACGGCTGCGCCGGCTTGGCGCGCACGCGCCAGTCGATGAACGGCGTCTCGGTGATCAACAGCGGCGTCGGCAGGCCATAGAAGACGGTGAAGTCATACAGCGCCAGCTGCTCGCGCAGCGCCACGTAGCTGCGGCGGATCTCGGCGATCACCTCGGCGCGGATCTCGTGGTCGAACAGCGCCTCCTGCGCGAAGCGCGCCTGCGCCGCGCGCGCTTGCGGCTGATAGGCGCACACCAGCGCCAGGTCGAGGCAATCCTGCACCGCGCGCTGCATGTCGGCGGGCGAGCCGGCGTCGTCGGGCCGCCCGCCTTGCGCAGCGTGCAGAAAGCGCGCCAGCGCGCCGTCGCGGATCACCGGGCCGGCGCCGTGGGTGGCCTCGTCGGCCTCCGCGGCGAGCGACACGTGGAACACCTCGCCGTCGGCGAAGCGCGCCTTGCGGCCGTCGTCGAACCTCAGCTCGCCGCTCGCGCAATCCAGGTAGCGCGTGCCCACCTGCCCGTGTTCCCACACCCAGTTGCGCAGGAACGGCCGCAGTGGATGCAACGCCTCGGTGTCGGCCATCGTGTTTCTCCCGGGTGCGCCGCCTACGAGGCGCGTTCTGGCTGGCACAGTACGGCACCCGGACGCTGTGGCGCAAAATGGCCCGATGAAACCTCCCAAGCGGCTGCAAAGCCTGATCGACGAAGGGCTGATCGACACCGTGGTGCGGCAGCTGATGAGCGGCAAGGAAGCGATGGTGTTCGTCGTGCGCTGCGGCGCGCACACGCGTTGCGCCAAGGTCTACAAGGAGGCGAGCAAGCGCAGCTTCCGGCAGGCGGTGGACTACTCGGAGAACCGCAAGGTCAAGAACACGCGCCAGGCGCGCGCGATGGCCAAGGGCACGCGCTTCGGTCGCCAGGCGCAGGAGGCCACCTGGCAGAACGCGGAGGTCGATGCGCTGTACCGGTTGGCCGCCGCCGGTGTGAGCGTGCCCAAGCCGCACAACTTCCTCGACGGCGTGCTGATCATGGATCTGGTGGCCGACGAGCACGGTGACGCCGCCCCGCGGCTGAACGATGTGCTGTTCACCGCCGAGCAGGCGCAGGCGCTGCACGCGCAACTGCTGGTCGAGGTGATCCGCATGCTCAACGCCGGCGTGGTGCACGGCGACCTGTCGGAGTTCAACATCCTGCTCGCCGACAGCGGCCCGGTGATCATCGACCTGCCGCAGGCGGTGGATGCCGCCGGCAACAACCACGCGCAGCGCATGCTGCTGCGCGATGTCGCCAACCTGCGCAACTTCTTCGGCCGCTTTGCGCCGGAGCTGTTGACCACGCACTACGGCCACGAGATCTGGGATCTCTTCCAGCGCGGCCTGCTCACGCCGGACGTGGTCCTCACCGGCAGCTACACGGCGCCGGCCGGCACGGTCGACCTGGACGGCGTGCTGGTGCAGATCGACGATGCGCGGCTGGAGGAAGCCGCGTTTCGGCTGCGGCGCGACACGTAGCCAGCCGCGCAGCGACTCCGCGGCGCGACACGCAGCAAGCCACGCTGCAGCGGGCGGCGCGCGCAGCACGATGAGCGCGCCGCCGCGCCCTAGACCAGCCGGTTGTAGCGGAAGCGGATCTCGTAGCGGCTGCCTTCGTCCTCGCTGATGTACTCGCGCGTCTCGCGGTAGGTGGCGGCACCCTTCTCCTGCGCGTGCGTGACGATGCGGATGTCGCGCTCGGTGCTGCGCTCCGCCACCGGCAGCAACGGGAAGTTGAGGCTGGTCAGCGCGGCGAGATCGACGGCAGTCAGGCCGATGGCGTCGTCGACGATCAAATCGGCCGGCGCCCACAGCGAGTAGAAGAAGTCGATCGCCAGCGTGACCGCGGCGGCGATCGCCAGTGCGATGTAGACCTTGAACCCGAGCCCCTTGAGGATCGCGTAGCCGCCGAGCGCGGCGATCGCCTCCTTCACCATGTCCCACTGCGCGCGCACGACGTCGATGAACACCTCGGAGAACGCCTCGATCTGCTGCTCGTACTCGTCCTCGCCGTCGATCTCATAGCCGGTGATCGACAAGGCGACGCCGGCGATCGGCTGCGCGTGGGTGAACAGCACGCGCTCCATGGTGCGCGACTCGCCGCTGTCGACGTCGCCGAAGCGCGCATCCGCCAGTTGCGAGGCGCCGGGGTTGCCGTCGGGCAGCAGCGGGATGGCGATGAAGCGCAGTCCCACTTCGTCCGAGCCGAACGAGGCCGGCGAGGTCTCGGCGCGCGCTCGCAGGCGCTCGGTGGCGATCTGGAAGCGCGCGGTGGCCGGCGGCACCACGGTGATGAACTGCGGCGCGGAGATCAGCTCGGTACCCAGCCGCGCGATGCCGGTGGTGTTGGGCACCACCACCGCGATCTCGTACGAGCCGGGCGCGAGGTCGTCCGGCACCTTGAAGCTCAGCCGGTCCTGCACGCGGCAGTCGCGGATCGTGCGGGTCTCGCCGTCGACGACCTCGGTCAGCGGCGTCTGCGTGTCGCCCACCACGTGCGCGTCGACACGCTGCTCGCCGGTGGCCGGCGCGCGCGCCAGGATGCGCACCTGGGCGTTGACGTCGAAGAAGTTCACGCCTTCCAGCAGCACGGCGGAGCCCGCCTCCACTTCCGGCACGCGCAGGCAGGTGGCGTCGATCGTGTAGCCCGGGCAGGGCTCGCCCTGCACCGCGCAGTTCTGCACCGCCTGGCCGTTCTGCATCGTCGGCACGCAGCGCTGCTGCAGCTCGGCCGGGGTGAACTGACCTAGTGGCAGCGGCGGCTGGTAGGTAGCCGTGCGCAGCCCGTTGACGCGGCAGACGTTGACCTGCGAGGTGAAGTCTTCGGCATTGCCGGGGTCGTACACGCGCACCCGGCCGGGCCGCTCCGCCTCCAGCGCTGCCGGATCGCCAAACGCCAGCAGGCCGGCGCGTTGCAACAGCTCGGCGCCGAGCGCAGAGGCCAGCGTCGGCACGTCTACCGGTCGCGCCAGGTCGGCGCGCAGGCCAGCGTCGGCCAGGCGGTCGAGGTCGCTGCGCGGTAATGAGTCGAACGATGCCAGCGAGCAGCGCAGCACGCCGCGCAGTGCCGGCGACAGCCTGTCGAGCCGGGCGAAGGCATCGGTCTCCAGCGCATTGCCGGCGCTGCGGCCGTCCAGATAGCGGCGCGCGGTGTGGAAGAACGACGCCGCCAGTGCGCTCGGCACGCGGTTGCCGGCGAGCAGGCGATCGATCTTGCGGCGCCGGCTCTGCTTGGGCTTGGCGCCCAGCGCCAGCGGCACGCAGGCGCCGGCCGCCTGCGCCGGGCAGGTGTCGGCGGCCGGTGGCGGCGGGGCGGGCGGTGTCGACGCGCCCGGCGCGCCGCAGTTGTAGATATTGACGTCGCCGCCGCTGCTGATGTGGATGTCGATCGCGCAACGTGGCGTCGCCTCGCGCGTGCAGGCGCAATCTTTGGACTGGCTCATGGTGTGCTCCTTCCGTGATGGGCGGCAGCCGCAATGGCGCGCGCAACGGAAGAATCGGAAACGGACGGCAAAACCCGACACGCGCGACGCGGTCGACGCACAAACGCGCCGATCCTCAGCGAGGATCCTGCGTCAGGTTCGGTGCATCAGGTCCGGTGCAACTCTTGGTCCGACGCGGTGGCATGTCGGCCACAGCCCGGACATAGCACGGCGGCCGCGTCAGCGGCCGCGCAGCGTCACTGCCCCGGTGATTGCGCCCGCTGCGTAAGCGCGCGCATGCAGACGGCGAACTCCTGCTTGGCTGCCGGCAGCATTGTCACCACGCCGCCCACCAGCACCGGCGGCTGGCCTTCGCGCACGACGCCCACCTGCACCGGCTTGCCGGACAGCGCAGCGTCGGCCACGTCGAGCAGTGGTCGTGTTTCTGCGAGGTAGGCGTGCGAGGTCGGGTTGCTGCCGGGCGGCGGTGCGCGGCCGGGCAGGGCGCTCGAGCGGGCAGTGCCCGGCCGCTGCACCCAGGCGTCGGTCACCACGAACGAGCGGGTGGGCAGGTTGTCGCGGATGCCGGCGCGCGTCGCCTCGAACGACGAGCCCTTGAGCAGCGCCGCGCCTTGGGTGAAGCTCTCCACGCCGAACAGAATCGACACGTCGACGGTGCGAAACAACTCGCGCGGCGGCGGCAACTCCTCCACTGCAAACAGCCGCAGGCCGCAGCCGGTCGGGCGCCCGGCCGCGTCGCGAAACACGCTGGGAATGCCATCGACCCGCATCGCCTGCGCCTTGGGCGCGGGCTCCTGTGCGCCATGGGCAGCGTCCGTGACGACCAGGGCCAAGGCGGCGGGCAGGAGCAATCGCAGGGCCATGAAGCGTTCCGATCGGCGGTGGCAAGGGCGCCAGACTAGCGCGCCGCCGCCGCGGGCCGACCGCCGCGCCGATCGATGACCGCCGCCGGCCGACGGGCCGACGGGCGGATGGGCCGATGGGCCGATGGGCCGATGGGCGGACAGTCCATGCGCCCACGCGCGTGTTCGTCCCGGCCTTGCATTCATTCGCCCCACCCGTGCACCATCACCTTCCCGACCCCACGACAAAGCTGCCCATGGACCCCGACAATGCCCTGCTGCTGCGCGCGCTGCTGCGCGACATCAACGTCGCCGCGCTGGCCACGCTGCACAAGGGCGAGCCGGCGGTGTCGATGGTGCCCTTCGTGCACGACGCGGCGCAGGGCGCGCTGCTGATCCACGTCAGCGGGCTCGCCACCCACTCGCGCGACATGCAGGCGCATCCGGGCGTGAGCCTGCTGGTGACGGCGCGCGACGACGGTCGCACCTCGCCGCAGGCGCTGCCGCGCGTCTCGTTCAGCGGCGAGGCGCAGTTCATCGAACGCGACGATCCCGCCTACGACGCCGGCCGCGCGCTCTACCTGCAGCGCTTCGAGCAGGCTGCCCAGATGTTCGCGCTCGGCGACTTTTCGCTGGTGCGCATCGTGCCGCGTTCGGCGCGCATCGTCGGCGGCTTCGGGCGCGCCGCGAGCCTGGTGGGCGCCGATCTGGACCGCGCGCTGGCTGATTGAGCGCGTCGCGACAGCGCGCGCTCGCCTGCCAGCGACGTGTTCTGGTCCGTCAACGCGTCGCCGGCGGCGTGCATGCTGGCTGTGCCGCCGTGCCGGCGCACGCACCACGCGCAAAGAAAAAGGGCGCCCGAAGGCGCCCTTTGCAGTCCCTGCCGCGCGTCGATCAGACGCGCTTTTTGTACTCGTTGGTGCGGCTGTCGATCTCGATCTTGTCGCCGGTCTGCACGAACAGCGGCACCATGATCTCGTGGCCGGTCGCGGTCTTGGCACTCTTGAGCACCTTGCCCGAGGTGTCGCCCTTGACGGCAGGTTCGGTCTGCACGATCTCGCGCACCACCGTGGTGGGCATTTCGACCGAGATCGCGCGGCCTTCGTAGAACACCACCGACACCGGCATGTTGTCTTCAAGATAGGCGATCGCGTCACCCATGTTCTCGGCCTCGACCTCGAACTGGTTGTAGTCGCTGTCCATGAAGCAGTACATCGGATCGGCGAAGTACGAGTAGGTGCAGTCCTTCTTGTCGAGGATCACCTGGTCCATCTTGTCATCGGCCTTGAACACGACTTCGGTGCCGAAGTTGCTGAGCAGGCTCTTCAATTTCATCCGCACGGTGGCGGAGTTGCGGCCGCCGCGGCTGTATTCGGCGCGCTGCACGATCATCGGATCCTTGCCGTGCATGATGACGTTGCCGGGGCGGATTTCCTGGGCGATTTTCATGACTGACTCTCTTGCGTGAAGCCGTCGCCGACGCGGGGCGGACGGGGTGGCGCGCGCAGTGACCTGTCGGCGCGCAACGCGGATGGGGGCGCCGCCGAAAAACTGGGTCAGGTGGCGCAAAGCCCGCGATTTTACCGACCTTCGCGAACGAATGCCCGCAGGTTCGTGGTGAGGTCGGGGAGCGACCCCAGTTGCTTGCGCCACGCCTTCGCCTGCGCCTGCCAGTCGGCCAGCGGCGGCAGCACGAGCCCGGCCCCCCCCGCGGGCCGCGCCACCTCGGGCGCCAGCCCGTTCCAGGCCAGGCTGGCGGCCCGCACCGCGGCGGCCAACGCCGGTGGCGCTGCGGCCAGCCAGCGATCGTGAAACGCCGCCAGCTTGGGCGCGTGGGCGCCATCGTCCTGCGGATAGATCTGCCACAGGAACGGTTTGCCGGCCCATTGCGCGCGCACGAACGAGTCCTCGCCACGCACCAGGTTCAGGTCGCATGACCACAGCAGGTGGTCATAGTCGGGCTGGGTCAGGGGTGGCAGGTAGTGCGCGCGCAGGCTGCCCGGGCGTGCGTTCGGCCCCAGCAGCGCCTGCACCTGGCGGGCGGCGATGCCCGGCGTGACCAGCAGCAGCGTGGGCGCGCCAGCCAGCGCATCGAGCAGCGCCGGCAGCGCCGGATTGGCATAGCAGAACAGACTCACGCTGCGCTCGCCGGGCGAAAGATCGATCCCCTGCGCGCGGCGCCAGGCGGGCGCATCGAACGCCTGCTGGCGCGCGGGCAGGTCGGGCTCGCGCAGCAAGCCGCCGGTGCGCGCGGTGAAGCCCGGATAGAAGAAGTGCTTGTCCAGTCCCTGTGCCGGGCCGGTGAGCTGCGGCGAGCGCAGGCCGTGATTGCGCTCGACGTAGTCCTCGGCACTCAGGTACTCGAGGTTGATCCACACCGGTGGCGGGTGGCACGCGGCCATCCGCTGCACGAAGCCTGCCGGCAGATGGCAGCCAAAGGCCTCGATCACCGCCTCGTGCGGTGCGCTGCCGGCGTCGTCGTCGTCGGGCCAGGCAATGACCTCGACCCCGGGCGCGCCAGCGGGTGCGATCCACGCGAGCGCGCTGGCATCGTCGGCCCACAGCCGCACCCGATCACCCCGGGCGGCGAGGTCGGCGGCGAGCCGCCAGCAGACGCCGATGTCGCCGAAGTTGTCGACCACGCGGCAGAACAGATCCCAGTGCATGCGCCGATTATGGCGACCGCGGCCACGCGCCGCGCCGTAGGGCGCGCCCCGGACCGCTCATCCCCGGGTTACTGCGGCTCGTGCTTCTTCGCCTCGTACGCCGACGGCGTGACGCCGGCCCGGCCAAGGTACTCGCGCAGGTGCTGCACGCTGTTGCGATCGAGCGTGTTGCCGTGGTGCGGCCGGTGCAGGATGCCCTCCATCCGGTTCAGCTTCACGCGCATGCGCGCGCCCGACAGCGGCTCGATCTGCGCGCCCAGGTGATGCAGCAGCGATTCGATCTCGCGCCAGTGGATGTTGCCGCTGACCGGATCGTGGAACAGCGTGCGCAGCAGTTGCTCGTGCTTGTGGCTCATGAACGTTCTTCCTGCGCTGGCCAGTGACGGCAGCAAGCCTACGCCCGCGGGTACGACGGATGCTGATGCAGCGCAGCGCCGCGACATCCGACCCCCATGGCCGCTCGCCCCGACCCTCGCCCCGATCCTCGCTCAGACCGAATTGCGGCGCCCGCCACGTCCGCCGACCCGCGCCGCCCCGGCCGCATCCATGTCGGCGTCAGCGGCTGGCGGTATGAACCGTGGCGCGGCGCCTTCTATCCTGCCGGCCTGCGGCAGGACGATGAACTCGCCTATGCCGCGCACCGGTTGCCGACGATCGAACTGAACGGCTCTTTTTACTCGTTGCAGACACCGGCCAGCTACGCCGCGTGGTACGCCGCCACGCCGCCGGACTTCATGTTCAGCGTCAAGGCGTCGCGCTACCTCACGCACGTGCTGCGCCTGCGCGATGCGGGCCAGGCGATGGCCAACTTCCTTGCCTCGGGCGTGTTCGAGCTGCGCGAGAAGTTCGGCCCGCTGCTGTGGCAGTTGCCGCCGTTCTTCCGCTTCGACGCCGCGCTGATCGAGGACTTCCTGGCGACGCTGCCGCAGGACACCGCAGCGGCGCTCGCGATTGCCCGCAAGCGCGACGCCCGCATGCACGGCCGCTCGCGCCTGGCGATCGACGCCGTGCGCCCGCTGCGCCACGCGCTCGAAGTGCGCCATGCGAGCTTCATCGACGCCCGCTTCATCGAGCTGCTGCGCCGCTACCACGTGGCGCTGGTGGTGGCCGACACCGGCGGCCGCTGGCCCGAACTGCTCGACGTCACCGCCGACTTCGTCTACCTGCGGCTGCACGGCGCCACCGAGCTCTACCAGAGCCGCTACACCGACGCGCAACTCGCACAGTGGGCCGGGCGCGTGCGCGCGTGGGCGGCCGGCGAGAAACCGACAGGCGGCCAGCGCGCAAGCGAACTCGCACCGCCTGCCGCGCCGCGCGACGTGTTCTGCTACTTCGACAACACCGACAAGCTGCACGCCCCCGACAACGCGCGTGCGCTGCTGCAACTCGTCGGCGTCGACTGGGCGCCGCCCGGCGGACCGCAGATCGGCGTCGGGCGCCGGCGCGCGCGGGAGGCGGGCTGACGGCGCGGTGGCTTCGGTTCCATCAACGGCAGCGGACCAGCGGGGGCGGCGCACGTCGCCGATGGGAGGGACCGATCCAACGACGTGCTGCATGTCGCCGTGATCAAGCCGCCGCGAGGACATAGAACACGTAGCCATAGGCGTCGCTGTGCGCCTCGAACAGCGCTATCTCTTCGGCGGTCTCGCGCAACACGGCCGGGTCGACCGTGCCCGGCGCCAGCTGCGCGATGCGCTCGCGCAGCGGTCCGTAGTAGCTGGTCCACCAGCACGCCGCAGGCAGCCGGCGCATGTCGATCAACTTGAAGCCGGCGCGCTGCACGCGGCGCAGGTTTTGCGCCTCCGTGCCCAGGGTCGGATAGGCAGTGGCCCAGAAGTCGCGCGCCGCAGCGGGCGGGGTCTCCGTGAACCAGGTCATCTCGGAGACCACCGCGACGCCGCCGTCGGCCAGCAGTGCCCGCCAGCGTGTCAGCGCCTGCTCGAAGCCCAGGCTGTAGGCGGCACCTTCCGACCACAGCACGTCGAGCGATGCGGGCGGCCAGTCAAGCGCGCCCATGTCGGCCAACACCGGCGTGATCAGATGCGCCAAGCCGCGCGCCGCCGCCCGTTCGCGCAGCTCATCGAGCAGGACCGCCGCCGTATCGACCGCCCGCACCGGTACGCGGAAGTGCTCGGCCAGCAATAGCGCGCCGGCGCCGCTGCCGCAACCGAGGTCAGCGATGCGCGGTTGCGCCGGCAGCGGCGGCAGGCTGCGCAGCAGCTCGCGCGCGAAGGCGGCGTCACCCGGCCCTTCGCGCGGCAGGCCGCGATGCAGCTCGATCAGGTCCGCGAGGTGATGAGCGGGTGGTTCCACGCGGCGCTCCGCGGCATCTCAGCGCAGCAGCGCCGCCGGCGCGTAGTCGGTGGCGAGATTCGACGCCAGCAGCACCATCGGTTCCGGAAACCAGATCTCGCTGTTGGCGACAGCCGCGCCCTTCTCCAGCACGCGCAGGTCGGCGCCGCGTGCGGCGATGAAGGTGTCGCTGTCGCGGTTGGCCGCGGCCACGCTCGCCGCATTGCTGCCCGGCCCGCCGGCACTGTGCAGTCCCAGCCGCGCGCTGGGTCCGATCAGGCGTTGGCGGCCGCCGGCGAAGGCCGTCACGCAGGCGCTGCTGCATTCGCCGCGCACCAGCGTGTCGAGGTTGCGCGCGGCGATCAGCCGGCCGAGTGCGAGGCCTTCGGCCACGCGGCCGCCGCGGCTTTCCAGCAGCACCGTCTGCACCCCGGGATTCGCTTCCAGCGCGGCGCGTAGCGCGCGCGTGCTGCCGAACTCCAGATCGCCCTCCAGCATCAGCCGGCGGCCGGTGCCGTCCACCTGCACCGCGGCGGGTGGCGCGGTGCCGGTCAGCGTCGCCCACACGTCGGGCGCCACGTGGCGCGCCGACTGCCACCAGAACGCGCCCACCCACACGAACGCGCCGAGACCGGTGAGCGCCGCCAGCAGCGACACCAGCGCCGAGCCGCCGGCCGCCCCGTGGCCGAGCGCCGAGCGCAGCACGCCCACGCCCCACCAGATCGCGCCCAGCGCCAGCACCGCCACCTCGAGCAGCCAGAGGGCCGAGCCGGCCATCGGATGATCGGTCAGCGGCAGTCCGCGCTCGGCTTGCTGAATGCCCTGCACCAGCAGCCACACCAGCGCGCCGCTGACCACCAGCGCCACCAGCAGATGCAGCTCGCCGCGCCAGTGGCGGCGCAGGTAGCCGGTGCGCGGGGCCGGCGGTGGCGCAGGCGCGCGCACCGCGGCGCGCTGCACGCGGGGT
This sequence comes from Burkholderiaceae bacterium, assembly GCA_022843955.1. Taxonomy (GTDB): domain Bacteria; phylum Pseudomonadota; class Gammaproteobacteria; order Burkholderiales; family Burkholderiaceae_F; genus JALHMQ01. The sequence continues at coordinate 43,727 of JALHMQ010000016.1, read as the reverse complement.
GAGGGTGGGTGCGGCGTGCTCATCGGCGCGCCAGCGTCACGCGGGTCGGCGATCGAGTCGGCGATCGATGCGGCGACCGGCTCAGCCGCCGAACGGCGCCACGCCGATCAACGGCAGGTGCAGCCACTTGGCGAAGGCGAACCAGGCGAACACGCCCACGCCGACCGCGACCACGTCGCGCCACACCGGGCCGGTCACGTACACGGTGCCGGCGACGCGGTCGCGCCGACGCGCGGCGATGTAGTTGGCCACCGCCCAGGCGAGAAAGCTGCCGAACAGGATCACGTCGTGCAGCATGCCGTTGGAGATCAGGTGCGCAAACGCCCAGATCTTCACGCCCGCCACCATCGGGTGACCGACCGCGCGCTTGATGCGCGTGCCCGGCACATAGGCGGCCACCAGCAGGATGAAGGCGGGCAGGACGAGCAGCGTCGCCACCACGCGGGTCCACAGCGGTGGCCCGTACAGCAGCGTTGGCTCGGTGCGCGCGGCCGCATAGCCGTAGACGATCAGCACGAAGCCGGCGATCGACAGCAGCGAGTACACGCCTTTCCAGCCGTTGGCGCCCATTGTCGCCACGCGACGGGCGCGCCAGTCGTCGGCAAAGATGCGTACCGAGTGGGTGCCGAGAAACAGCACGATTCCGAGAAGCAGCAGGGTCATGGCGGGGGTCCGTTGTTTGAGCCGGCGCGAGTATCGCCGATGGCGGTCGGCGCGCCCTGCCGGCGCCGCTTGCCTGGCGCCCCGGGCCGCAGCCGGCTCCATGCCCGCTAGGCAAGGTTGCGCCCCGCGGATCAGGGATCGCCCGAGTTAGGAGCGGTGCGCGGGCGCAGGCTGCGCCACCACGGTAAATTCCGTCCCGCGCCGAACCGGTGCCAGCGGCCGCAAGAGCCGCGCGCCCCGCCGATCGCTCCCGCCCACCGCCACGGCCTGCCATGCAAACACGCGACCTGCCCGTCCCCGTCGACGCGCGGCACTTCGAGGATTACCCGCCCGGCGCGGTGGTGCATTACGGGCCGATCGCCGTCGACGAGCACGCCGTCATCGCGTTCGGCCGCCAGTTCGATCCGCAACCGTTCCACGTCGATGCGCAGCGCGCCGCGGCCGGCCCCTTCGGCGGGCTGATCGCCAGTGGTTGGCACACCGCCGGACTGATGATGCGGCTGCTGGTCGATCACTACCTGCCGCGCAGCGCCGGCCTGGGCTCGCCCGGCATCGACGAGCTGCGCTGGCTGGCGCCGGTGCGTCCGGGCGACAGCTTGTCGGTGCGCATCACCGTGATCGAGGCGCGGCCCTCGCGCAGCAAGCCCGATCGCGGCCTGGTGCGCTCGCAGATCGAGGTGCTCAACCAACGCGACGAGCCGGTGATGACGCTGCAGGCGATGACCCTGATGCGCTGCCGGTCGTCCGCCTCCGCCTCCGCCATCGCCGCGCCGGCGGCATCCGCTTGAAAGAGGTCCGCCCGTGGCTGCAATGACGTCGATCCTCGTGCGCGCCCTGGCGGCGCTGTTCGCCGCCGGCATCGCGGGCACTGCCGTCGCCTCCGAGTCGGCGTATCCGAGCAAGCCGGTGCGCCTGGTGGTGCCGTTCCCGCCGGGCGGTGGCGCCGACAACCTGGCGCGCCTGGTGATGCCGCGCGTGGCGCAACTGCTGGGCCAGCCGATCGTCATCGACAACAAGCCGGGTGCCGGCGGCAACGTCGGCGCCGAGGTCGTGGCCCGCGCCGCGCCCGACGGCTACACCCTGCTGTACGGCACCAACGGCACCCACGCGATCAACGCCAGCCTGTATCGCACCATGCGCTTCGACCCGGTCAAGGACTTCGTGCCGGTGTCGCGCATGACCGAGATCGCCGCCATGCTGATCGTCAATCCGCAGCTGCCGGTCAAGAGCACCGCCGAGCTGATCGAGTACGCGAAGGCCAACCCCGGCAAGCTCAACTTCGCCTCGGCCGGCAACGGCACCACCTCGCACCTGGCCGGCGAGCTGTTCAAGACGCAGGCCGGCATCGACATCGTGCATGTGCCGTATCGCGGCGGCGCGCTCGCGCTGACCGACCTGATCATCGGCCACGTGCACATGATGATCGACGTCATGCCCAACGCGTATCCGCCGTCGCGCGACGGTCGCGTGCGCGGCCTGGCGGTGGCCACCGCCGGCCGCTTTCCCGGCGCCCCCGAGGTGCCGACCATCTCCGAATCGGGCCTGGCCGGGTTCGAGGCCAGCGCGTGGGACGGCATCTTCGCGCCGGCGGGCACGCCGGCGCCGATCGTCGAACGGCTCAACGCCGCCATCCGCGAGGCGCTGGATGACCCCGAGATCGTCGCCGCGCTGCGCGCGCGGGGTGCGAAGCCGGTGCCGGGTACGTCCGAGTCGTTCGCGCGCTTCATCAACGCCAGCGCCGAGCGCTGGTCGGTGGCGGTGCGTGCCTCCGGCGCCAAGATCGATTGACTTCATTGAACAACAGATGACCCACCGGCGGCGCCATCGGGCGCTGCCCTCCTGCAGAGAGAACCATGAATCGTTCCCCCGAGCCGCCGATCCCGGCGTGGATCCCGGTCGCCGGCTACACCGACATCATTTACGAGAAGGCGGAAGAAGGCATCGCCAAGATCACCATCAACCGGCCGGAGGTGCGCAATGCGTTCCGGCCGGAAACGGTGAAGGAGATGCAGCGCGCGTTCGACGATGCGCGCGACGACGAGACGATCGGCGTCATCATCCTCACCGGTGCCGGCAAGGACGCGTTCTGCTCCGGCGGCGACCAGCGCGTGCGCGGCACCGGCGGCTACGTGGGCGGCGACAAGGTGCCGCGCCTGAACGTGCTCGACCTGCAGCGGCAGATACGCACGCTGCCCAAGCCGGTGGTGGCGATGGTCGCGGGCTACGCGATCGGTGGCGGCCACGTGCTGCACATGATCTGCGATCTCACCATCGCCGCCGACAACGCGCGCTTCGGCCAGACCGGCCCGCGCGTGGGCAGCTTCGACGGCGGCTATGGCGCCAGCTACATGGCGCGCATCGTCGGCCAGAAGAAGGCGCGCGAGATCTGGTTCCTGTGCCGCCAGTACGACGCCAAGCAGGCGCTCGACATGGGCCTCGTGAACACCGTGGTGCCCTACGAGCGGCTCGAAGCCGAGACCGTGCAGTGGTGCCGCGAGATGCTCGCCAACAGCCCGATCGCGCTGCGCTGCCTGAAGGCCGCGCTGAACGCCGACTGCGACGGCCAGGCCGGCCTGCAGGAGCTGGCCGGCAACGCCACGCTGCTGTTCTACATGTCTGAGGAAGGGCAGGAAGGCAAGAACGCCTACCTCGAAAAGCGCAAGCCGGACTTCAAGAAGTTCCGGCGCTTTCCGTAGCAGGCGACCTTGGACTGGCGAACCGAGAGCGCGTCGGTGGCTGCGACGGCCGCCGCCACCGACGATGCCACCGCGCTGTCGATCTTCGCGGCAGCACGCGAGGCCGGTGACCGCGTGGCGCTGCATGTCGACGGCGTGCGCTACACGTTCGCCGAGCTGGCCGCGCTGACCGATCAGCGGCTCGCCACGCTGGACGCTCACGGCCACGCGCCCTACCCACTGCTCGCCACCAACACGCTCGACACGCTGGTCACGCTCTATGCGCTGCTGGAGCAGCGCATCCCGGCGCTGCTGCTGCATCCCAAGCTGACGGAGACCGAGCGCGCCGCCGAGATCGCCGCCACCGCGCACGCGGCCGGCACGCTGCCGGCAAACGCCGCGGCGATCCTCTACACCTCCGGCACCACCGGCCGCGCGCGCGGCGCAGTGCTCACGCGCGGCGCGCTGCTCGCTTCCGCGCAGGCCAGCAGCGCCAACCTCGGCTGGCGCGACGACGACTGCTGGCTGCTGGCGATGCCGCTGGCGCGCGTGGGCGGGTTGTCGGTCGTCACGCGCTGCCTGGCGGCGCGGCGCACGGTGGTGCTGGCGAGCGCGTTCGATGCCGAGCTGATGCCGCAGTGGATCGAGCAGCACCGCGTGACGCTGCTGTCGCTGGTGCCCACCATGCTCGCGCTGCTGCTCGATGCCCATCCGCACTGGCGGCCGCCGGCGCACCTGCGCTGCCTGCTGCTGGGCGGCGCTGCGGCCTCGCCCAAGCTCATCGCGCGCGCGGCCGCGCGCGGCTGGCCCATCGTCATCACCTACGGCTGCACCGAGACCTGCTCGCAGGTGGTCGCCACGCCCTATGCGCGCCGTTTTGGCACCGCCGCCTGCGGCGCCGGCGCGCTGCTGCCCGGTGCCGAACTGCGCATCGTCGAGGGTCGCATCGAACTGCGCGGGCCGATGCGCATGGCCAGCTACCTCGGCGAAGCGCCGTTGGCGGCCGACGCCTGGTTCGACACCGGCGACCTCGGCGCGCTCGACGTGAACGGCCACCTGCACCTGCAGGCGCGCCGCTGCGATCTCATCGTCACCGGCGGCGAGAACGTGTATCCGGCCGAAGTCGAAGCGGTGCTGGAGGACTGCCCGGGCGTCGCTGCGGCCGCCGTGTTCGGCCTGCCCGACGAGACCTGGGGTCAGATCGTCGCCGCCGCGCTGGTGGCCGACGGGCCTGCGCCGGGCAGCGCCGCGCTGTCGGATTTCATGGCGACACGTCTGGCCCGCTACAAGCGGCCGCGGCGAATCTGCTTCGTGCCGGCGCTGCCGCACACGGCCGGCGGCAAGCTCGATCGCGCCGCGCTGCAGGCACTCTGCCCAGCGCTGCGACCGCTGTAAAGGCTGCTGGCTTCACTGTCGTGGCGCGGCCTGTCGACTGCTAATCGACTGCGCCGCCGCCTGATCGCTGCGGCAATCACTCAGCGCGGCGCTTCGGCCGCGTTGCCCTGCGGCAACGCGGTGCACTCTAATCCCGGTCCCCCTTGTGGCGCCGCAGTCTTCGCGCACATCGCGATCAAAGCTGCTGTGCGCAGACCTAGAGTGATCGCGCCACTTCGGCAGACAGAAAAAAGGAAAACGTCATGAAACGCCTGCTCATTGCAGCGGCCGTTCTGGCCGCGTTTGCCTTCTCTGGTGCCGCCTTCGGTCAAGCGTACGTGGGCGGGTCGATCGGACAGAGCGACTTCAAACTCGACTGCGATCCTGGGTTCACCTGCGACACCAAGGACACCGGCTACAAGGTGTTCGGCGGCTACATGTTCATGCCGTACCTGGGCATCGAGGGCGCCTGGGTCGACCTCGGCAAGGCGAGCGAGAGCGCGACCCTGAACGTCCTGAACGGCAAGGTGCCGACGGTCGTCACGGCGACGGCCTCGATCAAGGCCTCAGGGTTCGCGCTGTACGGCGTCGGCGCCTATCCGATCGGCGATACCACGCTGTTCGCCAAGCTCGGCCTGGCGTCGATCAAGGCCAAGTCCGAGGCCTGCTTGACCGGCTTCGGCTGCGACAGCGAGTCCGAGACCAACACCGACCTCGCGTGGGGCGTGGGTGCCTCGTATCACTTCACCAAGAACTTCGGCGCACGGCTCGAGTTCGAACGCTTCCGCGGCAAGTTCACGGATGGCGAGAAGTTCGACATCGATCTGCTGAGCGCGGGCGTGCAGTACCGGTTCTAGCCAGACGCCACGTGCGGCCGCGGCATCGTTCGCGGCCGCTGTCGTGCAGCGGCATGGCGTATCCGTATCGGCCGCTCAAGCGCTGCCGTGCTGCCAGCGCCACTCTCGCATCTGCCTGACCATCCGCTCATCGAGCGTCACGCCCGCGCGCTGTGTTCGGCGCGCGGCGCGGCGCACAGGGCGGCGCGCATCGCATGCGCTGGTGCAATCGCAGACAACCATGCGTGGCATGGCTTCAATGCAGTCGGAGCGGCTCGTCAGCGGCTCGTTTAGTCGCCCGGCGATGCACCTGCCGCCGCGCCCTGGCTGCTGGGTGGTTGCCACGAGACCCGTGGTCGCGCCCCAGCAGCTGGGTGGGGAAGGAGCGACCCCGCTGGGTTCACTGCGCAGCGGCTGCCGGCAGCGGCAGTTCCGTCGCCCCGCTGCGCGATGCGGGGTCGAGCGGCTCCAGCGCCCCCGCGCGCACCCCCAGCAGGCGGATGCGGCGCGCCAGGTCGATGCGCTTCAAGCACAGGCCGGCGGCGCGGCGGATCGCTTTCGCGTCGGCGGTTGGTGCGTCGAGCGTGAGGTCGCGCGTCACCGTGCGAAAGTCCTCGAAGCGCAGCTTGATGCCGATGGTGCGGCCGGCGTAACCCTTGCGCTGCATGTCGTCGGCCACGCGCTCGGCCAGCCAGGTGAACACGCGCGACAGCTCGGCGCGGTCGCGCACCGCATGCAGGTCGCGCTCGAAGGTGGTCTCGCGGCTGATCGACTTCGGTTCGCTTTCGGTGACGATCGGCCGCTCGTCGCGCCCGTGCGCCACCGCGTGCAGCCAGGCGCCGTAGCTGGCACCAAACTGCGCGCGCAACACGCGCGGATCCACCTGCGCCAGTTCGCCGATGCTCTCGATCCCCAGCTTGCCGAGCTTGGTCGCCGCCTTCGGCCCGACGCCGTTGATGCGTCGTACCGGCAGTGGCCACAGGCGGGTCGGGATGTCGTGCGTGCCGACCACGGTCAGGCCGTCGGGCTTGTCCAATTCGGAGGCGATCTTGGCGATCAGCTTGTTGGGCGCGATGCCGACCGAGCACTTGAGCCCGGTCGCCTCGAACACCGCGTTTTTCATCTCGCGCGCCACGTCGCGCGCGCACCAGAACGCCTCGGCCTCGCTCGGTGTCGGCTCGGCCGGCTCGGCCGGCTCGTTCGGGTCATTCGGGTGATCGGGCAGCAGCCGTGCGCCCACCACCGCGGTCAGATCGATGTAGATCTCGTCGATGCCGCGGTCCTCGATCACCGGCGCGATCGCGCGTACCGCCGCCTTGAACAGGCGCGAGTACTTGCGGTACGCATCGAAGTCGGCCGGCAGCAGCACCGCGTCGGGCGCCTTGGCGGCCGCCTTCATCATCCCCATCGCGCTGCCCACGCCGAGCGCGCGCGCCTCGTAGGTCGCGGTGGTCACCACGCCGCGGCCGGTGTAGCCGCGCAGCGTGCAGAACTGGCGCCGCGTGGCACCGCTGACCGGATCGGTGATGACGGTCGGCTCGAAGCGCGAGCGGCCGCCGATCACCACCGGCTGGCCGCGCAGCTCCGGATAGCGCAGCAGTTCGACCGACGCGTAGAACGCGTCCATGTCGAGGTGGGCAATCACGCGGGGCAGCTGCATGGCGGGCGCACCCAGTCTACGGCGCGGGTCGTGGTGGCTCGGTGTGAAGCGACGAGACGGCGTTGAGAACCGCCCGTCTCCCAAGCTGAGTCCGGGCTAACAGAAACAAACTGTTAAAGATTCGCGGCTAGGGTCGCTCCAACGGCCGCCGATTGCGCGGGTCTCGTGAACCGTAATCGAGCCTCGCGCTGCAACCCCGTGCGCCGTACGCGGTCTGAGCCCGGCTTGCGCCTGCGGGTGCAACTTCCTTCCTGCCGCCGGACACGCCGCATCCCGGTCGCTTTCGTCCTCCACCCGAAGAAAGACATGCAATGAACCCTGCCATTCGACGCGCCCTCCCGCTGGTGTTGGGCGCCACCCTGAGCGCGGCCGCCCCGGCCGCGTTTTCCCAGGCGTTCGACGCCGTGCGCCTGTTCGGTGCGGCCCCCAACACCGACGGCGGCAGCGTCGGCCTCGCGGTCATCACCGGTCGCGAGTACGCCGGCTCCGATGAGCGCCGCACCCGCGTGCTGCCCGGGATCGACTATCAATGGCGCAACGGCTGGTTTGCCGGCACCACCAACGGCCTCGGTGTCGACTTCCTGCGCCGGCCCGACATGAACCTCGGCCTGCGCATCACCGCCGACTTCGGCCGTGACGAAGGCCGCTCGACGGCCCTGCGGGGTCTCGGTGACATCGACCCCGCGCCGGAAGTCGGTGCCTTCTTCAACTACGCGCCGCTGCGCGCGCTCACCTTCACCTCGTCATTGCGCTACGGCAGCGGCAACGACAACAAGGGCATGGTGCTCGACCTGGGCGCGGTGCATTCGGCGCGGCTGGGCGAGGCCTGGCGGCTGGGCGCCGGCGTGGCTGCCAGCTATGTCAACCGCGAGTACATGCAGGACTACTTCGGCATCACGCCGGCGCAGTCGGCCGCCAGCGGCTACCGCGTCTACCGACCCGACGCCGGCTGGCGCGACGTGCGGGCGTCGCTGTCGCTGTCGTATCGGCCCGCGCAGCGCGTGGCGGTCACCGCGGCAACGTCGCTCAGCCGCCTGCAGGGCGATGCCGCCGACAGCCCGCTCGCTCGCAAGGCGACCACGCTCAACGGTGTGCTGGTGGTGTCCTACGCGTTCTGAGCTGCGAGCGTTCGCATCGGCCCAAGACGCCGCCCTGCGGCGGTCGGTGCAGGTTGCTTGTTACGACTTGAGCCTAGAAGTTGCCCGGAATTTCCCGGCTTATCGCCCGTTCGTGCTTGTGCTGCCTTGGCACAGTACGTATCCCTATGTCTGCCGTGGGGGTCGTGCCCCTCGGACTCTAGGTACCCGCACGGCCGGGCGTGCTTCCCCTCGACCGCGAAGGCGCCGGTCGGGTGGACCGAAGGCTCCGACAACAACAACCGAAAGTCAGCGATGAACCTGCTCAGAAACACGCGGATCGGCATCCGCCTCTTCCTCGGCTACGGCGCCGTGGTTTTGCTCCTGTTGGTCATGGCGGCAGTCACCGTTTATGAAACGCGCGGAATGACTGCCTCGGCGCAGGCCATGGTGGAAGAGGCGGAGCAACTCAGCCTCGCCGAAAAGTGGAACGCCAACGTCCGGCAGTTTTCCGCCCGAGCGATCGCCGCCGCCCGCGCCCCGGGGCGCGACATGACAGACTTTTTTCGCGAAGCCAACGCTCAGCTATTAAAAGACACCGGCGAACTGCAGAAGACCTTTCTGTCACGAGTGAGTCTCCCGGAAGGAAAACAACTCGCCGAGAACGTCGGTACCGAACGAGCGAAGTTTCTTGAGGTCTCGACGGAGATCAAGCGACTGAAGGACGCCGGCAACGATGCCGCGGCCATTCGCCTGGTCGACGAGAAGTTCGTCTCGGTCACCGACGGCTACCTCAAGGCCACTGATGCGTTGGCCACGTGGCAGCTGAAGAGAGTGGAAGCGGTTCATGAGCAGGAAGAGGGCGCCATTGCCGCACTCTACGTTTGGCTCGGGGTCACGACGGTGACGGCCATCGTCATCGCCATCGGGGTCGCCGTGGCGATCACCCGCAGCGTCACCGTGCCGCTGGCGCAGGCCACCGCCGCTGCCGAGAAGATGGGCGCCGGCGACCTCACGGCCAATGCAGATGTCAGCGGCAGCGACGAAGTGGCGCAGCTGCTGCGTGCACTCACCACCGCGCAGCAAGCGCTCGCGCGCACCGTGCAGCAGGTGCGCACCGGCGTCGATTCCGTGGGCACCGCCAGCCGCGAGATCGCCACCGGCAACCAGGACCTGTCCAGCCGCACCGAGCAGCAAGCCAGCAACCTGCAGCAGACCGCTGCCTCGATGGAGCAGATGACCTCGGTGGTCAACCAGAACGCCGAGAACGCCCGTCAGGCCAACCAGCTCGCCCTCGGCGCCACCCAGGTCGCCGCCAAGGGCGGCGCCGTGGTCGGCGAAGTCGTCACCACGATGGACCAGATCACCGCCAGCAGCCGCAAGATCGCCGACATCATCGGCGTGATCGACGGCATCGCCTTCCAGACCAACATCCTCGCCTTGAACGCCGCGGTCGAAGCCGCCCGTGCCGGCGAGCAGGGCCGCGGCTTCGCCGTGGTCGCCGCCGAAGTGCGCACGCTCGCCCAGCGCAGCGCGCAGGCCGCCCGCGAGATCAAGGGCCTGATCGGCGAGAGCGTGGACAAGGTCGAGACCGGCTCACGGCTGGTGGCCGATGCGGGTCAGACCATGGGCGAGATCGTGCAGCAGGTCAAACGCGTGTCTGACCTGATCGGCGAGATCACCAGCTCCACGCTGGAGCAAAGCAACGGCATCGGCCAGGTCAATCAGGCCGTCACGCAGCTCGATCAGATGACGCAGCAGAACGCCGCGCTGGTGGAAGAAAGTGCTGCCGCCGCGCAGAGCCTGCGCGACCAGGCCGACACGCTGTCGCAGGCGGTGTCGGTGTTCAAGCTCAGCCACGGCCAGACGCAGGCGGTGATCGCCAGCGCGCAGAGTGCCGCCAAGACCATCGTGCATCCGACGCATGCCGCGCCGGCGGCCCGCAAGCCGGCTGCCAAGCCGGTGCGGTCAGCGCCGCCGGCGAGCAGTCACCGACCATCGCCGATGGCCGCGCCCAAGCCCGCCGCCAGCAGCGCCAGCGCACCCGCCAGCGGCGACTGGCAGGAGTTCTGATCCGCGCCGTGATGTAACGCGGCGCATAAGAACGAGTCCTTCATGCTCAAGGAGATCGACGTCCGCCAGGTGCGGCTCGGCATGTTCGTGCACGAGTTCGGCGGCGCGTGGATCGAACATCCCTTCTGGCGTGCGCGCTTCACGCTGGAGAGCGAAGAGGAGTTCGGCAAGATCCGCAAGTGCGGCTTGCGCACGCTCTGGATCGACACCGCCAAGGGGCTTGATGTCGAGGAGTCGAGCGCGCCGCCACCTGCGCCGCTTCCCGCACCGGTAGTGCCAGCCGTTGCGGCCGCCGTTGCCGCCACGAATGCACCAAGCGTCAGCGAACCGCCGACAGCACCCGCGGCAGGCAGCAGCGTCAGCGAGCGCGAGCTCGCGGATGCCGCCAGACTCTGTCGCAACGCCCTGCCGCAGATCGCCTCGCTGTACGGCGAGGTGCGCATGGGTAAGGCGATCGATCCCAAGCTTTGCGACGGCCTGGTCGATGCGATCGCCGACTCGGCAACCCGCAATCCGTCTGCGCTGATCAGCGTGGTGCGCCTGAAGCGCCGCGACGAATACACCTTCATGCATTCGATGGCGGTGTGTGCGCTGATGATTTCGCTGGGTCGCCAGCTGGGCCTGCGTGGCCGCGACTTGTCCAATGCCGGGCTGGGCGGGCTGTTGCATGACATCGGCAAGGCGCAGGTGCCGCTGGAGATCCTCAACAAGCCCGACAAGCTGACCGCCGAGGAGTTCGACGCGATGCGCCAGCATCCGCAACTGGGCGAGTCGCTGCTGCGCACGGTCGGCGGCATCGCCCCCTCGGTGATCGACGTCTGCCTGCACCACCACGAGAAGATCGACGGCAGCGGTTACCTGAAGCTGACGGGCGAGCAGATCAGCCTGCACGCCAAGATGGCGGCGGTGTGCGACGTGTACGACGCACTCACGTCCAACCGACCGTACAAGGCCGGCTGGAACCCGTCCGAAGCGCTGCGCCGGATGGCGCAGTGGGAAGGACACTTCGAGCAGCAGGTGTTCCACGCGTTGGTGGCGCTGATCGGCATCTACCCGGTCGGCTCGCTGGTGCGGCTCAAGTCCAGGCGACTCGCGGTGGTGGTCGCGCAGGAAGCGGGCGCCCGGCTCGCGCCGACGGTGAAGGCCTTCTTCGACCTGCGGTCCAATCTGCGCATCACGCCGACCGTGGTCGATCTGGCGCGGCCGTCGTGCCAGGACGCGATCGCCGGCTGGGAAGCGACAGCCGACTGGAACTTCAAGGACCTGGACACGCTGTGGTGTCCGTCGCCGCCTTAGCGATTCGTCGCCGGCACGGCACACCGGGAACATCGCAGTCAAGTAACGAGGTCGGCGCTGCCGCCCCTCAACCGGCGCGTCGTTGCCTCGCTACTGCGTGACGATGCGGAACTCCGCGCGCGCCATCTGACCCTTGGTGATCGGCCCGAAGATCGCCGCCACTTCGTCAAAGCTCTTCAGTCGCAGCGGGTCGAAATCACCCCAGCGCAGCGCGGCCGGCACGCTGTTGTAGATCTCGTTGGGCGTGGTGAAGCAGCCCACTGTTTCGTTCGCCCCCGCGCGGGCGCGCAGCTCGATCGGCACCGCACCCGGCAGCGTCAGCGGTCGGTCGGCCTTCACGCGCGGATCACGCGTGAATCGGTTGGGGAAGATGCGGCGCAGCGTGCCGGTGGCGTCCTGGTGATAGCAGTACAGGTAGCCGCTCATCGACGGGATCACGTGAAAGCCCACCGCCTCGCCGGCGGCAAAGCGCTCGCGTGTCGGGATCAGTCGCAGCGTGCGCTCGGTGGCCGCGGCGGGTGATGCGACCGGGCGCGCGGCCGGCTTGGCGCCGCTCGGCGCGGGCTTGGCGGCCGGTGTCGGCGCGGGTGCTGGCGGCGGCACGGCGGCTGCGGCCTGCTGCGCCAGCGGCAGTGCATCGGCCACGAACGGCTGCGCCGGCGGCGGCGGGAACGGGCGGTGCAGGAAGTCACTGAAGAAAGAGAGATCGACGAAGTCCAGCTCGGCAAAGCCCGAGGCACGGCGATACGCTGCGATCGCCTGGCGCAGCCCCGGCGAGATCTGGCCGTCGACCGGGCCGTCGTAGAAGCCGCGGTTGCGCAGCTGCTCCTGGAAGTACGGCACCAGCTCGCCGCCGCGCTCCATGCCGATGAACCAATCCTCCATCTCGCGCTTGATGTCGGCGTTGTCCGGGCCCACGCCCAGGCAGGTCCAGTACGGCAGCTTGAGCAGCCGGCCGAACAGCTCGATCGCCGACATCTCCACCATGTTGCGCAGCGCCTGCGCGGTGCCGTCGGTGCGCTGGAAACTGGTGCTGAAGTTGATGCCGACCTTGCGAATGGTGGCCTGCGAGTCGAGCGCGTCGCCCTCTTTCGCGATCACCACGATGTTCTTGGACGACACGCCCGGCAGCAGCGCGAGGTTGCTCGTCTGCACCATGCTCACGTCGAAGCCCAGCACGTTGAACTGGCGGCTGCGCGAGGCGCCGGCGGACAGAAACGGTTCCAACGCCAGGCCCAGGTCGCCCTGCCGCCGCAGCACGCCTTCGTCCAGCTGCGACACCGAGCCGCGGATGTTGAACTGCGGCACCGCGCCGAACGGGCTGCGCTGCTTGGCGTTGGCCAGAAACGCCACCACGTTGTTGGCGTCCTGGCCGAAGGTGATCAGCTGGATCGCGCGGCTGCGCCGCGTCATGTCGCTGATCGCCGAGATCATCATGTCGCGCGTGCTGGCGCTGACCTTCTTCGTCGTATCCGACAGGTCTTCCATGATCACGCTGACATCGCGCACGTTGTAGCGCAGGAAGGTCTCGTCCATGCAGCGCAGGCCGTCGGTGAAGTCGGTGACGTTGCGCTGGGGTGTCGTCGAGATCTTGCTGCTGGAGGCAGCAGCCACGTCCTGCGCGCGCGGGGGCGGCGCGACGCTGGCACAGGCGGCCAGCGTGGCGACCAGGAGGGCGGCCAGCAGCGGGCGGGTGGCGCGCGCTGCGTTCTTCTTGTCTTTCGTGGTCATCGCCGTTCTCCGGGCAGGGCGTGGGGCGCGAGCTTACTTGCAGCCTTGGTTGCGGCTCACTTGCACCGATTGTTGGCCATGATCACGTCGCCCTGCACCACCACCGTGGTCTGCGAACGCGCCGAGGTGCCGAAGCCGGGTTTGCCCGTATCGATCACGTTGCCGATGGCGATGTTGCAGCCGTCGCCGAGCACGTCGCTGCCGCGGCCGCCGGGCTGGCTGGCATCCACCGGCTTGACCTTGGCGGCCCGGCTGTCGCCGCGCTGGATCTTGGCGCGGGCGATCTTGGCGTTGATGTCGTCGCCCACCTCGGTGATGCCGGCGTGCACCGGCAGCGTGAGGGTGACGCCCAGCAGGGCGATCAGGGCCAGGCGCAGGGTTCGGGTTGTCATGTTCGCTCTCCTTGGTGGTCTGTTGGTCAGCGGCCGTCGACGCCGCCGAGGTTGATCCGTTGCACGTTCTGGCTGCCTGCCGCCGCGCCCAGCTGCGACAGCGAACCGCCTACCACCACGAACGTAGAAACATTGCGAACGGATGCATCGTTCACGCTGCCGACGTTGATTATTTGCAGGTTGCGACCACCCAGCCCGCTGCCGGCCACTTGCGTGACGAAACCGGCCACCGTGGCGTTGGTGGTCACGTTGCGGGTGTCGGAGTCGTTGACGCTGCCCACCAGCAACTGCTGGGTGTTGTCGCCGCCGATGGTGCTGGTGGACACCTGGTTGATCACGCCGCCCACGGTGCCGGTGAGGTTCAGATTGCGGCTGTCCGAATCGGCCACGCTGCCGATCAGGATCAACTGCTTGTCCCTCAGGCTGTTGCCGGCGCCAGTCTGGGTGATGAGAGCGGCGGCGGTGCCGCGGGCGGTGATGTCGCGTGCGTCCACGTTGCCTTGCACGGAGCCGATGCCGATGCGCTGGTCCACCCGGCCGACCGCGTTCTGCGTCACGTTGCCGACCAAGGTGCCTTCTGCCCGCACATTGCGAGCGTCCACCGTGCCGGCCACCGCGCCGATGCCGATCGCCTGCCGGCTCTGGCCGGCGGTGGTCTGGCGCACAGTCCCCACCACGGTGCCGGTGGTCGTGATGTTGTTGGCGTCGATCGCGCCCGACACGCCGCCGATGGCAATCGCCTGCTGGGTCGACGAGCTGCCGCTGCCTACGCCGGCCGCGCTCTGCGTGATGCTGCCGGTGGTCGTGCTGCGGGTGGTGATGTTGTTGGCGTTGACGCCGCGATCCTGGGCGTGGGCCGCGCTGACGGCGGCGGTGAGCAGGAGCAGGGCGAAGGTAGCGCGATGGGTGGTCATGGCAAGTCTCCGGAAGAAGGTAAGGACATGAAGGGCGCCGGTCGCGGTGCGGCCAGCGCCCACTCGTGGTTACTGCTCGTCGTTGCTGCTGACGACCGCGCCCTGGACACCGCCCACCACCGCGCTCTGCACGTTGCCCGAGCCCACGGTGGCGGCGACCTGCGTCACTGCGCCGTTGACCGTGCCGTTGGTCGTGATGTTGCGTGCCTGGGTGGCGTGTGCGCCGCCCACATTGACGACCTGCGAGTTGACCAAGCCGCCAAGGGTGGCGGCGACTTGCAGCAGGTTGCCGCGCAGCGTGCCGTTGAGCGTCAAGTTGTTCGCGTTGACACGGCGGGCGCTACCGATCAGGGCGGCCTGCTCGTTAAGGAGACCCACCGCTTCGACGTTGATCTGCGTCGAGGCGCCCGCCAGCGTGCCGGTCGCGTTGATGTTGTTGGCGTCTACCTCTGTCACCGAGCCGATCAGCAGCGACTGCTCGTTTCCGCCGGCGGCCACTGTGGCACCGATCTGGGTGATCGCGCCGGCGGCGGTGCCGCTGACGCTGATGTTGTTGGCGGTGGTGTTCGACACCGAGCCCACCGCCGTGAGCTGCTCGTTTGCGCCTTCGGCCGCGCCCAGCCGCACCTGAGTGATGGCGCCGTTGACCGTGCCGTTGGTATCGATGCGGTTGGCCGAGACGACGCCGGCCACGCCGCCCACCCGGGCGTGCTGACCACCCAGCGCGGCGGCTGCGGAGCTGGCGAACCGGCTAGGTCCGCCGTTCACAAAGCTGAGCACGCCTCCGCCGATCTGCGTGATCGCGCCGTTGACCGTACCGCGTGCATTGACGTTGCCGGTGACCGCCGTGCCCGGCTGCGTCAGCGACTGAGCGTGGACAGGCGTCTGGGCGGCAAAGGCGGCCAGGGTGGCAACGGCGAGGACGGCGAATTTGAAGTTGTTCATGGTCTGCTCCGTGGGTTGGCTGGTTGGTTGAAGGCGCGGGGCTTGTCCCGTTTAGCCGCCTGAACCGACTTACGGGGCGGATGCGGAATCGGATGCAGCCGCTTCAAGAAACTTTGCGACGGGGGCGTGCGGGTCGGGCCGACCGCCCATCCCCACACCGTGGCCCGGCCGCTCGGCCCGCCGAAATCCCCGCTCCACCGCAGAGCCACCCTCTCGCGCCATCGAGCGCCCGCCCCGCCCGCCGCCACCCCGGCCGACCGCCCCGCCGGCCACCCCCCGGCCATTCGACCCATCCGCGCGCCACCCGCCGCCAGCACCCCCCGCCACCGCAGCCCCACCCTTGCGGCCGATCAAGGCGCAGGTGTGACGGTCCCCGTTACGCTCGTGCTGCCCTGTTTCCTTTGCCGGACCAAGCCACCCCCGGCCTAAGCAGTCCCCTAAATGAACCCGTCCCACCCCCGCCGCACCCTGCTCGCTGCCGCCCTCGCCGCCCCGTTCGTCCAGCCCCGCCGCGCTGCCGCCAGCGGCTTTCCCTCACGCCAGGTGCGCATCGTGGTGCCGTACTCGCCCGGCATCGGCCCCGATGTCGTCTCGCGCGCCGTGGGCGCCGAACTCGCGCGCCGCTGGGGCCAGGCGGTGGTCATCGACAACAAGCCGGGCGCCTCCGGCATCGTCGCCTTCAACGAGCTGCGTCAGGTCGCTCCCGACGGTCACACGCTGTTCATCGGCGACACCGGCTCGCTGGCGATGAACCCGCTGCTGCACGCCTCCCTGCCGTACAGCGTGGCCGATGACGTGGCGCCGCTCACCACGCTGTTTCGCGCCACCTTCGTGGTGCACGTGGGCGGCAAGAGCCGCTTCGGCACGCTGGCCGAGCTGATCGCGCAGGCGCGCCGCGCGCCCGGTGCGGTCAGCTACGCCTCGTTCGGCAACGGCCACCCGTCGCACGTCGCGGTGGAATCCTTCGCGCGCGCCGCCGGCCTGCACTTCCTGCACGTGCCGTTCAAGGACGGCGGGCAGCAGATCAGCGCCGTGGCCAACGCCGACGTCGACTTCACCACGCTGTCCATGCACTCGGTGCTGCCGATGATCCAGGCCGGCCGCATCCGCCCGCTGGCGGTGGCCGCGCACGCGCGCCTGCCGCAGTACCCGGAGCTGCCCACGCTGGCCGAGGCCGGCGGCCCGCCGATGGAGATGCGCCCCTGGGCCGGCCTGGTCGGGCGCGCCGGCACGCCGGCCGCGGTGCTCGAGCAGGTGCACCGCGACGTGCTCGCCGCGCTGAAGGCCGACGCGGTGCGCCAGCGCATCGAAGGCGCCGGCTTCGAGATCGCCCCCGGCACGCCGGCGCAGATGCGCGCGCTGATCGCCGCCGACAGCGCCGCCTACGCGGTGCTGGTGCGTGAAGGCCGCGTGCAGAAGTTCTGATCGCGGCGCCGCCCGTCGCGCGGATGCGGGCGGGGCAAAGTTGAGATTCGACAGCACGCGCCGCCGCCGCCGGCGCAAGCTACCGCCATCGGCCGCCATCGGCCCCCCCGGCGCGGCAAGAACAGCAGAACCGTCCAGGAGCCACTCATGAAGACCCGCGTTGCGCGCGCCCTCGCCGCCGCTTTCTCCACCGCTTTCTCCGCCGTTGTCGTCAGCTCGCTCTTCGCGCTGCCCGGCCCGGCGTTGGCCCAGGTCAGCTACGAGGTCGAGGGCGACGGCATTCCCAAGCCGCTCACCAGCACCCCCGGCAACGCCGCCCGCGGCAAGGCGCTGCTCGCCAAGCGTGAGGCCGCCAACTGCCTCAAGTGCCACACCATCAGCGACAAGGCGCTGGCCGGCGGCGGCACCAAGGGCCCGTTGCTCGACGGCATCGGAGCCAACCTCACCGCCGCCCAGTTGCGCCTGAGCGTGGTGGACCTGGCGCGCGTCTCGCGCAAGACCGAGATGCCCAGCTTCCACAAGAGCGCCGGCGAGGCACCCAAGCTCGCGCCGCAGGAGATCGAAGACGTGGTCGCGTACCTGAGCACGCTGCGTCGCTAGCCGCCCGACGCTGCGCCAAGAAGGCGCGGGCGTGAGGTCGTCAGACCCCGCCCTGCACTTCAACTTTGGCCCCGGCCTGCGCCGGGGCGACGGTGTGCGGTACGTCGTCAATGCGCGCCGGATGTGTTCAATACGCGGAGGCACGGCCACGCGTCGGTACTGCGCCGTCGTCCCCGCGAAGGCGGGGATCCAGTGTCTTCGGTGCCGCTGACTTGCGACGGTGTCTTGTCAGAGGCAGCGGCAAACGCTGCCGGTCCGCTGCCTCGATCCATCAGCAATGCAAAGCCACTGGGTCCCCGCCTTCGCGGGGACGACAGCGGGAGTGTGCGAACGCGTCACGCCATGCGCTGCAGCGCGGGGACGATGGGCCGCTTTGCTCGTCGCCCCGGCGCAGGCCGGGGCCCAATCCCACTTTGCGCGCGGCAGTCAGGCCTAGCCGAAGCACAGCCAGATCCACACCGGCTCGAAGAGCGGCGCGCCGCTCGCCGTGCGCGGCGTGGCGTTGTCCTGCACCGGCGCGGGCGTGATGTCGTCAGACCCCGCCCCACACTTCTACTTGGGCCCCGGCCTGCGCCGGGGCGACGGTGTGCGGTACGTCGTGCTCACCGCGGCGCGGCGGATCTGCCCAAGACGCGGATGCGCGGCCACGCATCGGTTCGACGGCCGGCTGACGCAGCGCGATGCATTGACCGCAGCTGCCTGCGTCGTCCCCGCGAAGGCGGGGACCAAGTGTCTTCGGTGCCGCTGACTTGCGGTGGTGTCTTGTCAGAGGCAACGGCAAGCGCGCTGCCTGTCCGCTACCTCGATCCATCACCATGCAAGTCACTGGGTCCCCGCCTTCGCGGGGACGACAGCGGGAGTGTGCGAACGAGTTGCTCCATGCCTGCAGCGCGGGGACGATGCGCGCTCTGCTCGTCGCCCCGGCGCTGGCCGGGGCCCAAGTTGATCGTTGGAGGACCAGGCGAGATTAGGCCCCGGCCTGCGCCGGGGCGACGGTGTGCGGTACGTCGTGCTCACCGCGGCGCGGCGGATCTGCCCAAGACGCGGATGCGCGGCCACGCATCGGTTCGACGGCCGGCTGACGCAGCGCGATGCATTGACCGCAGCTGCCTGCGTCGTCCCCGCGAAGGCGGGGACCAAGTGTCTTCGGTGCCGCTGACTTGCGGTGGTGTCTTGTCAGAGGCAACGGCAAGCGCGCTGCCTGTCCGCTACCTCGATCCATCACCATGCAAGTCACTGGGTCCCCGCCTTCGCGGGGACGACAGCGGGAGTGTGCGAACGAGTTGCTCCATGCCTGCAGCGCGGGGACGATGCGCGCTTTGCTCGTCGCCCCGGCGCAGCCGGGGCCCAATCCCACTTTGCGCGCGGCAGTCAGGCCTAGCTGAAGCACAGCCAGATCCACACCGGCTCGAACAGCGGCGCGCCGCTCGCCGTGCGCGGCGTGGCGTTGTCCTGCACCGGCGCGGGCGTGATGTCGTCAGCCCCCGCCCGCACTTCTACTTGGGCCCCGGCCTGCGCCGGGGCGACATGCGAGACCGCCGTCGTCCCCGCGCAGCGGGGCACCGTGGGAGCTGGGTCAGCGCAGGCCGTCGCCCCGGCGCAGGCCGGGGCCCAATCCCGCTCTAGCTGAAGCACAGCCAGATCCACACCGGCTCGAACAGCGGCGCGCCGCTCGCCGTGCGCGGCGTGGCGGCGTCCTGCACCGGCGCGCCATGGAACGGCGAGGCGCTGCCCGGGCCGCTGGCCGGCGTCGCATCCGTCACCAGCTGGTGCGAGCCGCCGTAGGGCGGCGCGCTGGTGTCCACCGAGACCGCCGGGCCAAACGCATCCAGCCCCAGTGCGCGCCACACCGCGGTCGTCACCAGGATGTTCACCAGCGGGTCCTGCAGATGGGCGAAGCCGAACTGCCGCGCCGCCGGCGTCAGGCCCGGCACCGTGGTCCAGGTGGCCGGCCCCACGCCCGAGCGAAAGTCACCCGAGGCGAAGTAGACCGCCCGATCCACCGCCACCTGCTTGGCGATGTACCCGGCGTGGCCGCCGCCCTGTGAGTGCCCGGCCACGCGGATGCGCGACCAGTCCGGTGCGCCGTTCACCAGGTACTGGCCCCAGCCTTCCGTCGGCGCCTGCGCGTGCAGCCAGGTGAGCAGCCGCGCCAGCCGGTTGTTGATCGAGTTGGCGGCGTTCACGTCCACCAGCGGGCTGCGCGCCTCGCCGGTCAGGATCTCGTGCCGCACCTGGCCGTGGCAGTCGGCATCGGTGCTGCCCTGGCACAGCGTGTTCACCGCCTCGGTGTTCGGGTAGTTCAGCCCCACCGCATGAAAGCCCTGCGCCGCACCGGTGCGCACGATCAGCCGATAGAACGCCGGCGTGCCGCCGGTGCCCGCCAGGAACACGAACAGCCGCCCGCGCGCCGCCACCGCCGGTGACGGGTTGATCGCGACGTGCGCCTCCAGGTCGGTGGTGATCGCCGCATCGGTCGCGGTTGGCAGCACGTTGCGCTCCACCGAGGGCGGCGGGGCGGTCGGCGGCGGGGGCGCGGGGGCATCGCTGCCGCCGCCGCAGGCGGCGATGAGGACGGTCGAACACAGCAGGGCGGCAAGGGCAGTGCGGGCAGTGAAGCGGCGCATGGCAGGCAATCGAAGTGAACGGGGAATTGAACAGAGCCGAGTGGATCCGAACGCGGCGGCAAGCGGCTGGATTGTCGGCAGCCGGCGCCACCGCCCGCGTGAGCGCCGCGCAACCGGTGTGAGCAGCTGTTACGGCGGGCGCGACTAAGCTTCGCCGCCTGTCTCGCGTTCCCGAGCCCGCGCTCTTTAGCTCGCGCTCGCCGGCCCGCGCCGTTCGGCGGCGCGGCCGTGTTGCCGCCACCGCGATCGCCGTTGACCCGTCAACGCAGCATCCGCCCCTGCCACCCCACCACCGCTGCTCCATCACTGCCCCGCCACCCCGCCCGGAAACTGCCATGTCCATGCCCCCGCTGCTGCAAGACAGCCTGCGCCTGCCCGTGATCGGCGCGCCGATGTTCATCGTGAGCAACCCGGAGCTGGTGCTCGCGCAGTGCACCGCCGGCATCGTGGGCAGCTTTCCGGCGCTCAACGCGCGGCCCGAGCCGGTGCTCGAAGAGTGGCTGCAGCGCCTGACCACCGACCTTGCCGCGTTCAAGGCCGCGCACCCGGAGCGCAAGGTGGCGCCGTTTGCGGTCAACCAGATCGTGCATGCGAGCAACACCCGGCTGCAGCACGACGTGGATCTGTGCGTGAAGCACCGCGTGCCGATCATGATCACCAGCCTGCGCGCGCCCGACGCCGTGGTCGAAGCCGCGCACAGCTACGGCGGCCTGGTGTTCCATGACGTGACCAACATCGCCCACGCCAAACGCGCACTGCAGGCCGGCGTGGACGGGCTGATCCTGGTGTGCACCGGCGCCGGCGGCCATGCCGGCACGCTGTCGCCGTTTGCGCTGGTGCCCGAGGTGCGCCGCTTCTACGACGGCACCCTCATCTTGAGCGGCAGCATTGCCGGCGGCGGCGCCATCGCCGCCGCGCAAGCGCTGGGCGCCGATCTCGCCTACATCGGCACCCGCTTCATCGCCAGCACCGAGGCCAATGCGCCGGCCGCCTACAAGCAGATGATCGAAGCCAGCAGCGCCGAGGACATCGTCTACACCAACCTCTTCACCGGCGTGCACGGCAACTACCTGAAAGGCAGCGTCGTCGCCGCCGGCCTCGACCCCGCCAACCTGCCCGAGAGCGACAAGACCAAGATGGACTTCGGCGGCAGCAAGGCCAAGGCGTGGCGCGACATCTGGGGTGCCGGCCAGGGCGTGGGGCAGATCGACGCCACGCTGCCCGCCGGGCAGATCGTGGAGCAACTGGTGGCGGAGTACGAACAAGCACGCCAGCGCCTGCTGGCGGCGTCGCGCCGGATTGGCTAAGGTGTCTGCGCTCGCCCCTGACCCGGAGCCCCCCATGACCAGCCTGTATCGAGACGCCGCCCTGTCCCATCCTTCTCGGCTCGGCTACCTGCTGATCGCGCTCGCCGCCTGCGCGGCGGTGGTGGCGGGCTTGGGCGCCGTCAGCCTCGGCGCCGATCCGCTGCGCGCGATGGCGGTGGGCATCGGCTACGGCGCGACCATCGTGCTGTTTGCCTTTGGCGCCGAACCGCTGGCGCGGCGACTGCCGCCCACGCCGCTCGTGCAGGGCGCGTTCTTGGCACTGTGGGCCGGCGCCATGCTGCTCAGCTACCGGCTGGTGGCAGTTCTGCAGCAGCCCGACAAGGCCGTGCTCGACACCGCCGTCCTCGCACAGCTGGCGGTGATTGCCGCGCTCGCCTTCGCCGTGGCGTTTCTGCGCGCACGCCGGCAGCGGCACTGAGCCGGGCGCGTTGCCGCCGGCCGGCCGCCGCGCGGTATCGGCCCGCCCCGCCCGTTCTTTAGGTCGGAGTCCCCCGAAAGATGCCTTGAAAAGGCAGCCAGACGGCTGTCACGCGCAGGCACCACGCGGCGCGCGGTTCCTCCAACCTGTGCGCCATGGACCCGCGCTGCGCATCGCCTGCGCCGCGCGCCGGTCCGCTGCAATGAACCGCCGACCGTGGAGTGGCCGCCGTGAGTTTCTCGCTTGTGTATGCAAAGACGTCGCGCGGCGTGGTCGAGATCGGCGCCCGCACCAATGCCCTGTCCCCCCCCGCCCGCCGCGTGTTGATCCTCATCGACGGCAAGCGCACCGAGGCTGAGCTGTCGCGCGTGGTCAAGGAAGGCGAACTGGAGCCGATCATCGTCACCCTGCGCGGGCTCGGCATGATCGAGGAAGTGGGTCTCACCGATCTGCCCGACGACTCCCCCGCCTGGTCAGCCACCGACATCACCGTGGCCTTGGGCCCGGGCGATGTCGACATCGATCTCCGGCTCAACGCGGTGTCGGTGCCGGCGCCTACATCTCCCGTGCCGGCGCCGGCACCAACACCAGCGTTGCGCATGGAGTTCCGCCCCGCGCCCGCTGCGCCGGTTGTGGGCTATGCCGCCACGCCGGCCGGTGCCGCCCGGGCCGCCGCCGCGCAAGACGCCACGTCTGCCGCGCTGGAAGAGATCAAGCGCATGGCGGTCAGCGCGCTGTTCGAGCGCATTGGCCCGTACGGCGAAGACCCGGCCGCGCGCATTCAAGACTGCAAGACCAAGGACGCGCTGCGCGAGAGCATCAAGCACGCCAGCTACCGCATCCGCACCTTCCGCGGCGACAGCGCCGCGCGCGAGTACCTGGCCACGCTGGGCTTGGCGTAGTTCGGTCGGGCGCCGCTCGGTCGGGCGCAACTCGGTCGGGCGCAGCTCGGTCTGACGCAGCGCGGCCCGACGCAACGCCGCCTGACGTAACGCGCCCCGACGCAACCCGGCCTGCCGCAACCGCGGACTGATGCAACCCGCGTTGGCACAACCAACCCGGCGCAACGCCGCTTCGCGCAGCCCGGCCCGGCACAGCGCCACCTGCCGCAGCGCCGCCCGCCGCAACTCATTCAGCAATCCACGTCCGGCGCTACCGGGCCACGCGTAATCACCCACGCCCGGCCCGCCGGGCCGCGCGGCGTGGCGCGTACAGTGGGCGCATGAGAACCCCACCCCCGCCACCCCCGCCCGCCATTCCGCCTGCCACCTCCACCGCGCTGCTGCCCGCGCTCAGCCTGCGGCTGATCAAACTGCTCGAAGACGCGCTGGTTGTCGGCGTGGGCCACACCCCCACCGTGCGCCTGGCGCAGCCGCGTGAACTGGCGCACGGCTCGGCCGAAGGCATCACCCTCACGCTGATCGGCGTGCATTCGGTGGCCGCGCCGCGCAACGCGCCGCCGCAGCCGGGTGCCGACCCTGCCGCCCCGCCCGCCGCGCTGATCGAGGCGCACTACCTGCTCACCGCCTGGGCCAGCAA
The DNA here is from genome assembly GCA_022843955.1 of Burkholderiaceae bacterium. GTDB lineage: Bacteria > Pseudomonadota > Gammaproteobacteria > Burkholderiales > Burkholderiaceae_F > JALHMQ01. The sequence continues at coordinate 20,155 of JALHMQ010000016.1, read as the reverse complement.
GGCGACGCTGCAGCAATGGATGCTTGCCGCCGCGCTGCGCCAGATCCACCTGAGCGCGGTGATCGCCGGCAGCGACCTCACGCACCCGTTCAACGCCGGCGAAACGCTCGGCGTCGATGCTGGCACCAGCTACCGCCTGGTGACCAAGAACCTCAACCTCGAAGAGATCGCCGCGCTGGCCGCGGCCATCGGTGCCCCGGCGCTGCCGCCGTCGGTGGTGATCGTGGCCGGGCCGATCGCGTTGCAGTAGGCGGCCGCCGCCAGCGCCCGCCGCGCGCCTCAAGCCACGGGCTGCGGCGCTGCCCGCGCGCCCTCGCCCGCCGATCGCAGCAGTTCACCCAGGCTCGCCACGCAAGCCTGCGCATCCGCGTCGGCCTGCTTGCCGGCGTCATACGCCACGTTGATCAGCAGCTGGTCCGCATAGGTGGTCACGCTCGTGAACAGCGTCTGATACGGCATCGGGCACAGCGCAAAGGAGATCGCCTCCACCGCCGGGTCGGCCGCCACCGCCGGCACGCGGCCCACGTTGCTGACGCAGGAGCCGTGCGGGCTCGCCATCACCATCTTGTTGAAGCGCGCCAGACCCGCGGCGTCGGCCACCGCGCCGTCCACCCCGTACAGGCAGAAGAACAGATGCCCGTCACCGCGCGCCAGCTGCATGCGCGTGTGCGCGGTCACCTCGCGCGCCAGTGACCAGAAGTCGGTGGCGCCGCCCACCGCAAAGCTGGCCGCCAGCATGGTCACCAGCAGCGCGGTCGGCGCTACCGGCTGCGCCGGCGCGAGGTGCGCGCGCAGATCCGCCGGGCAGGAGAGAAACAGCGGCGCCGCCTGCACCGTGCCGAGCCGCCGCTGCGTGGCCAGCAACTGCGCCGCGCACAGCGCGCCGTGCACGGTGGCGCCCTGCGCGCGGCTGGCCGCCAGCAGGCGCTGCAGCTCATCCGCCGCCAGCGCCAGCCGCAGCACGCGCGGCGTGCGCTGCGCTGCCTGCGGCGCCAGCCACGGCAGCGGCGCCGGCTTGCCGTGGCGCCGGTAGTCCGCCATCAGCGCCGCATACACCTGCTCCGCGGTCTGCGGCTGCGCTTCCCAGTTGAACTGCGGCGGCAGCACCGCATGCAGCGGCGGCAGCGCATCGGCTGGTCGGGGATCAAAGTCACCCGCCGCCACCCGCGCCAGCACGCGGCGCAGCAGTTCGCTGCCCGAGCGGCCGTCACCAATGCAGTGATGAAAGGTCAGCGCCAGCACGCAGCGCCCCGGCCACTGCAGCAGCAGGCAGCGCGCCAGCGGCCCCACCTCGTGCGCAAACGGCCGCGCCAGCTCCGCCTCGATGCACGCCAGCCAGGCCGCGGCCGAGGTGTCCACCACCTGCAGCGGCAGCGGTGCATCCGCCGGGGCAAAGCGCAGCCCGGCCTGATTCCAGGTGATGCGCGCGCGCAGCAGCGGGTCGTCTGCCTGCACCGCATCCAGCGCCTGCCGCACCTGCGCCGCACTGAGCGCGCCGGCCCGCTCCGCAAACACCACGAAGTTCATGCCGGAGAGCTTGTCGAGCAGAAAGAAGAACGCCTCGGCGGGGTCGAGCGGGCGGTCGATGGGGGTGGGGGGCATGGGTGAATGACCCGCGCGCCAGGTGCGCGCGGGAGTGCCAGAGGTGGCGGCGATGGTAGGGCAACGGCTGCGCAGGTCTTTGCGCCAAGTGCGGTTGCGGACAGTTGCTTATGCCATTCGGCCCGCGTCGTTCGACCTGCGAGTTGCCTGATCAAATCGCGTGCTTCGCAGCGGCGGCCGCTGGCATGATCCGCCGGCATGCCAAACCCAGAACAACAAGCACGCGGCGAGATAGACCGGCTGTTGAGCGCGGCCGGCTGGTCCGTTCGCACCACTGCACAAGCCTGAACGGATTCGAAGCAGCATGGCAAAGCAATCCAAGAAAGAAAACGGCAACGGAGCGAACGTTGGCTACGAAGCTCAGTTGTGGCAGATGGCCGACGCCCTGCGCGGCAGCATGGACGCCGCCGAGTACAAGCATGTCTGCCTCGGCCTGCTGTTCCTCAAGTACATCTCGGATGCCTTCGAGGAGAAGCATGCCGCTCTGCTGGCCGAGAAGGCGCAAGGCGCCGACGCCGAAGACCCCGACGAGTACCGCGCGCACGGCATCTTCTGGGTGCCGCCCGAGGCACGCTGGCCGCACCTGAAAGCGCAGGCGCGCCAGAGCACCATCGGCCAGCTCGTCGACGACGCCATGGCCGGCATCGAGCGCGACAACCCGGCGTTGAAGGGCGTGCTGCCCAAGGACTACGCCCGCCCCGCGCTCGACAAGCAGCGCCTTGGCCAGCTGATCGACATGATCAGCAACATCAAGGTCGGCGACAAGGCCAGCCGCGCCAAGGACGTGCTCGGCCGCGTTTACGAATACTTCCTCTCGCAGTTCGCCAGCGCTGAGGGAAAGAAGGGAGGCGAGTTCTACACGCCGCGCTGCGTGGTCAAGCTGCTGGTCGAGATGCTCGAGCCCTACCGCGGCAGGGTGTACGACCCCTGCTGTGGCTCATCGGGCATGTTCGTGCAGTCGGTGGAGTTCATCCGCGCACACGCCAAGGGTAATGGTCACGGCGGCAACGCTGGCGCCAAGGCCAAGGCCGACATCTCGATCTACGGCCAGGAGTCGAACTACACCACCTGGCGCCTGGCGCGCATGAACCTCGCCATCCGCGGCATCGACAGCGGCCAGATCGCCCAGGGCGACACCTTCCACAACGACCGCCACCCGGACCTGAAGGCCGACTTCATCCTCGCCAACCCGCCGTTCAACATCTCCGACTGGGGCGGTGAGCGCCTGCGCGACGACAAGCGCTGGCAGTACGGCACGCCGCCGGCGGGCAACGCCAACTTCGCGTGGGTGCAGCACATCGTCCACCACCTGGCGCCCGCCGGCGTGGCCGGCTTCGTGCTCGCCAACGGTTCGATGTCGTCTAACCAGTCCGGCGAAGGCGAGATCCGCAAGAGCCTGATCGAGGCTGACCTCGTGGACTGCATGGTCGCGCTGCCTGGCCAGCTCTTCTACTCGACGCAGATCCCTGCGTGCCTGTGGTTCCTCACGCGGGACAAGTCCGCCCGTCGTCCCCGCGCAGGCGGGGACCCAGCGTCTTTGCGCGACCGTAGCGGCGAGATCCTCTTCATCGACGCCCGCAAGCTCGGTGTGATGGCGGATCGCACCCACCGCGAGCTGACCGACGCGGATGTTGCGCGCGTTGCCGACACCTACCACGCGTGGCGCGGCGAGAAGGAGGCGGGCGAGTACGCGGACATCGCTGGCTACTGCAAGAGCGCGCCGCTGGACGAGGTGCGCAAGCACGGCCACGTGCTCACGCCCGGCCGCTACGTCGGCGCCGAGGCGCAGGAGGACGATGGCGAGCCGTTCGCTGAGAAGATGCAGCGGCTTACCGAGACGCTGCGCGAGCAGCAGACCGAGGCCGCGAAGCTGGATGCAGCGATCGCCGCCAACCTGAGGGAGCTTGGGTATGGCGGGTGAGTGGCAGCTGATGACGCTTCGAACGGCGAATGTGACCTTGATCGACTGCGATCACCGAACGCCACCGGCAGCCAACGATGGATACCCATATGTCGCCATCCCCCAGATGCAAGGTGGACGCATAGAACTGGGCGGCGCTCGCCGTATCAGTCAAGAGCACTACCTAGAGTGGACTCGTAAAGCGAAACCGTCGACAAACGACGTGGTTCTCTCGCGGCGCTGTAATCCCGGGGAGACCGCTGTCGCTCCACCGGGTGCCGAGTTCGCGCTCGGTCAGAACCTCGTGCTTCTTCGCGCCGATGGCACGAAGGTGTACCCACCATTTCTCCGCTGGCTCGCCCGCGGGCCTGAATGGTGGGAGCAGATCAGTAAGTTCAACAACGTGGGGGCAGTTTTCGACAGCCTTCGATGCGCGGACGTGCCGAAGTTCGAGATGCGCATCCCGCCACTCCCCGAACAACGCGCCATCGCCCACATCCTCGGCACGTTGGACGACAAGATCGAGCTGAACCGGCGGATGAGCGAGACGCTGGAGGCGATGGCGCGCGCGCTTTTCAAGTCGTGGTTCGTGGACTTCGACCCCGTCCGGGCCAAAGCCGAAGGCCGCGACCCCGGCCTCCCCAAGCCCCTCGCCGACCTCTTCCCCGCCCGCCTCGTCGACTCCGAACTCGGCGAGATTCCGGAGGGGTGGGAGGTGGCGCCACTCCCCGAGGTCGTTAATGTCAATCCGAAGCGCGCACTCCCAAAGGGTGTCGCCGCGCCCTATCTCGACATGGCGAACATGCCGACGCACGGGCACTCGGCCGACGAGGTGGTTGACCGTGCGTTCGGATCGGGGATGCGCTTCATCAACGGCGACACGCTCGTTGCGCGGATCACACCCTGCCTTGAGAACGGTAAGACCGCGTTCGTCGACTTTCTTGAGGATGACAAGGTGGGCTGGGGATCGACCGAGTACATCGTTTTGCGCCCGAAGGCACCGCTGCCGGAGGAATACGCCTACTGCCTCGCCCGCAGCCCGGAGTTTCGAGAGTTCGCGATCCAGAGCATGACAGGCACCAGCGGTCGCCAGCGCGTACCGGCGGAATCACTCGCGCACTTTCAGGTGGCCGTGCCGCCGCGAACCATAGCGGAGGCCTTTGATCGTGCCGTCAAGCCAAGACTCGCGCGCGCCAGCGCAGCCGTTCGCGAATCGCGAACTCTCTCCGCGCTACGCAATGCGCTCCTTCCGAAGCTGATGTCGGGTGAGTTACAGGTGGAAGGTGTCGGTGAATTGTTGAAGGAGGCGACGCAGTGATCCTTAATGAGAACCAGCTCGACACATGGGTCCGCGGCAACGCAAGCGAGGCTCAGGGAGTAATCGTTGAGCTGGTCTGGCGTTTGGTCGCTGCCTCTTCTCCTCAGCCAAAGGAGCGCCGGTTTCCGCTAGGCGACAGTGTCGGTCAGCACGGCCCCGACGGGCTTTTAGATGTGGATCTTGCATTCGATCCTTTCGTACCTGAGGGGCGATCGTTTTGGGAGATTGGTACAGGTCTAAAGGCCGGGGACAAGGCGACGTCTGACTACAGCGACCTCGTTTCAGCAGTGCCAGAAAGCGTCCGACTCGAGTCCACTTTCGTGTTCGTAACGCCCCTTTCCGGGCGGAGAGACTGGGAACACACCTGGAAGGAAGACGCGCAGGGTGCATGGCTTGAGAAACGTCGCGCGAAACGGGAATGGCGTGACGTACGAGTCATTGATGGGACCAAACTCATTGACTGGATTCATCAGTTCCCCCCAGTAAAGCTTTGGCTTGCCCAAAGGACTATCGGCCCGGCGGTCCAGCAGATCGAGACGCCGGAGCAGCGTTGGAGCTTGCTCCGCACTATCGGAGAGCCACCGCCGTTAACGCCGAAGCTGTTTCTGACAGGCCGAGAAGAGGCATGCGCAAAGCTCAAGCAGGTGGTCGCAGGGACAGCGGTCCAGCTCAAGCTTGATACGCACTTTCCAGATCACGTAGTCGACTTTGTCTGTGCTTACTTGGCCGACTTGGACGCTGAGACTCGCCTGGACGCTGCTGGTCGCTGGCTGGTCGTTTCTGGTGCCGAAGCATGGAACGCGATGGCTTCCCAGAGAGAGAAGCTGATATTGATTGCCGACTCGTCACTTGATCTAAGCGGCGACACAGGCACGAAGCTGATCCAGAAAGCCCGGAGGTCCGGTCATGCTGTGATTTTTGGCGGACCCGCTGGCGGCATACCTGACCCTGCAAGTGCGCCACTACGAGCGCCTCGCACACATCAGGTGCGAGAGGCGTTAGAGCAGGCCGGATACAGCGAAGAACGAGCCCGCACTTTGGCGCAGAGGACCGATGGCAGCCTTGGCTCATTGCTTAGGTGCCTTCAAAACCTCTCGTTGCTGCCTGAATGGGCAGAGGGCACCATCGCCTCGGAACTGGCAATTGCGGCCATTCTTGGATCCTGGACTGAGAAATTAGCTGGCGACCGTGCCATTGCGGAGACTCTATCGGGAAACTCCTACGGGGAGTGGATCGGGAAGATGCGTGAGGTCGCGCATCGCCCGGGCACTCCCCTGACTCAACGTGACGGAACCTGGAAGTTCGCTGCGCGCTATGAAGGCTGGTATGCGTTGGGTCCGAAACTCTTTGACGAGCACTTGGACCGGTTGCATGCGGCAGCGACTTCGGTCCTGACGGAGAAGGACCCGCAGTTCGAACTCCCCAGTCACGAACGCTACGCATCGAGCATTCACGGCAAGGTCCTTACACATTCACGCTTCCTTCGAAATGGCCTCGCAGAGTCGCTCGCTCTGCTCGGGAGCCATCCGAACGCACTCACATCTTGCACGCTCGGCAAAGCCGAGCTGACAGCGACTCTAGCCATCCGCGAGACACTGGCTGATGCTGACTGGGAGCGCTGGGCGAGTCTCAGCGATCTGCTTCCGCTTCTTGCGGAGGCGGCCCCAGGAGAGTTTCTCGACTCCGTCGAGAAGGCGCTCAGCAGTGAACCATGCCCCTTTGATCAGGTGTTCGCCGAAGAGGGCGACGGAATCATGGGGCGCACCTACATGAGTGGCGTGCTCTGGGCCATGGAGACACTGGCTTGGGACCCGGATCACCTAAGTCGCGTAGTGATCTGCTTGGGCGAACTTGCGGAACGGGACCCTGGTGGGCGCTGGTCTAACCGCCCGGCCAACTCTCTGACCACCATTCTCTTGCCGTGGATGCCGCAGACATGCGCGCCGGTCGCGAAGCGCGCTGCAGCTGTGTCAACACTGCTCGCCGAGCTCCCCGAGATTGGGTGGAAGCTGCTTATGAGCCTCCTTCCCAAGTTGCACTCAACGTCTATGGGCACGCGCAGGCCAGCGTGGCGAGAAACGATTCCAGATGACTGGTCCAAGGGCGTAACGCATCGAGAGTACTGGGAGCAAACCGCGCTCTATTCAGAAATGACCATCACTGCTGCCATGGGCGACAGCAAGAAGCTCGCAGAGTTGATCGGTCACTTCGAGAACCTCCCCGCACCAGCTCAAGAGCAACTGCTGATGGATCTCGGGTCCGACGCCACAACCATGTTGCCTGATGCGGACAGATCAAGTCTGTGGACGGAGTTAGTTGATCTTGTCACGAAGCACAGGAAATTCTCTGACGCCGGATGGGCTATGAAGCCTGAGCAAGTTGACAAAATTGCCTCCGTAGCCGACCGCCTCGCACCGGACGCCCCGGCGTTTCGTCATCAGCGCCTCTTCAGCGAACGCGACTTCGACTTGTACGAAGAAAAGGACAACTACGAGGATCAACGCAACGAGCTCGAGCTTCGTCGACAGAAGGCCGTCGAGGAAGTTGCTGCGAATGGAGGCGCGCAAGGGGTTCTCGCGTTCGCGGCCGCTGTCCAGTCGCCTTGGCGGGTGGGGTTGGCCGCTGGCGTTGTGGCTGGCACAGAGGTCGACCGGGTCGTGCTGCCGCACTTGTTAGTACCAGAGCAGAAACAGCTAGCTCAGTTCGCGAGTGGATTTGTATGGAGCAGGTATCGCGTCGGCGGCTGGCAGTGGGTTGACGCCATCGACATCACGCGGTGGACCTCTTTGCAGGTCGGGCAGTTCCTCTCTTTCTTGCCCTTCGTGCCGGACACGTGGGAGCGCGCCGCACGTCTTCTTGGGCGGAATGAGATTGCGTACTGGAGCAAGACGAGTGCGAATCCTTACGAGGCTGAAACCGGCCTGGAACGTGCCATCGATCGACTCATTCAGCACGGCAGGCCGCATGCAGCGTTGCGGTGCCTCAACAAGATGCTGCATGACAAGCAGCCGATCGATGCAGGTCGCGCCGTGCGGGCGTTGCTTGCCGCGCTCGAGTCAACCGAGGGCACCCACTCGATGGATGCCTACCAGACAGTCGAGATCATCAAGGCTCTTCAAGCTGAGCCGGGCACAAGCCCTGAGGATTTGTTTCGCGTTGAATGGGCATACCTACCGCTCCTCGGTCGCCACAGCGACGCTGCTCCGAGACTGCTCTGGCGCCGTTTGGCAACAGAACCAGAGTTTTTCTGTGAGGTAATTCGGCTTGTCTTTCGCTCCAAGAAGGAAGGACGGTCATCGGCCGAACCCACTGAGGAGGCAAAGAGAGTCGCCAGCAACGCCTATCGCCTGTTGAGCGAATGGCGGGCTCCACCCGGCTGTCAGGCTGACGGCAGCTACGACTGCGACGCTCTCAATCGTTGGCTTGATGCCGTGAAGAACGAGTGTTCCGAGACTGGCCATCTTGAGGTGGCTATGACAATGCTCGGGCATGCGCTCATCCACGTCCCAGCAGATCCGGATGGACTCTGGATCCACCGTGCGGCGGCTGCAGCTCTCAATGCCAAGGACGCCGGAGACATGCGCGATGGGTTTCGCACAGAGCTTTTTAATTCACGCGGAGTGCATGGATTCAGCGCTGGGCAGGAGGAGCATGAACTCGCCAAGAAGTACCGGACCCAGGCGGACGCAGTCGAGGGGTCTGGGTTTTATCGATTGGCCACGACTCTTAGAGAGTTAGCTGAGTCCTACGAGCGTGATGCCCAACGACAATCGGCCAGGGACCCGTTCGAGGACTGACCATTGAGTGCTCGGACCTCCGCAGAATCCACCGGCGACCAGGCGGCGCTCTCCCTGTTGGGTACGGTCGGCTGGCAGGTACGCAAAGGCGCCCCTCAGCAGCTGCGGGCAAAGGAAGCGGAGCGAGCCGTCAAGGAAACGACCGTATGAGCGAACTCAAGACCTGCTTCAAGCGCGTCGACTACGACCTCGCCGGCCTGCTGCACTACCTGGATATCGGCGACATCGGCCTGCCCGACATCCAGCGACCGTTCGTCTGGAAGAACGCCAAGGTCCGAGACCTGTTCGATTCGATGTATCGCGGCTTCCCGGTTGGCTACCTGCTGTTTTGGGAGAACGCCCAGCCCAACGGCGCCAAGCAGATCGGCGTGGGGACAAAGCAGCACCCCGTGTCGTCGCGGCTGATCGTCGATGGCCAGCAGCGTCTCACTTCGCTGTACGCAGTGTTTCGCGGCAAGCGCGTGCTCGACGAGGACTACAGCGAGCGTCAGATCGAGATCGCATTCCGGCCGCGTGACGGGCGGTTCGAGGTGGCAGATGCCGCGGTCCGCAAGGACCCGGAGTGGATCGCGAACATCTCGGAGCTCTGGGCGTCGGGCAAGTCGAGCTACCAGATGGTCAAGGGCTTCCTCACCAGCCTCAAGGCCAAGGTCAGCCTGACCGAGGAGGAAGAGGAGCAGATCAGCCATAACCTCGACCGGCTGTTCGATCTGCAGAAGTACCCGTTCACCGCGCTGGAGATCGCATCGTCGGTCGATGAGGAGCAGGTCGCGGACATCTTTGTCCGCATCAACAGCGAAGGCGTGAAGCTCAACCAGGCCGACTTCATCCTGACGTTGCTTTCCGTCTTCTGGGACGAAGGGCGCGCCGCGCTGGAGAGCTTCTGCCGGGCCTCACGGCAGCCGCCTGCGCCGGGCTCGGGCGCTTCGCCCTTCAATCACTTTATCGAGCCCGATTCCGATCAGTTGCTGCGCGTATCGGTCGCGCTCGGCTTCGAAAGAGGCCGGCTCAAGAGCGTCTACCAAGTGCTGCGCGGCAAGGACCTTGAGACGGGAGTCTTTTCGCCAGAGCGTCGCGATCAGCAGTTCGCCGTGCTGAAGGAGGCGCAGGCGCGGGTGCTCGACCTCAAGCACTGGCACCAGTTCCTGAGCGCCCTGATCGGCGCGGGCTACCGCAGCGGCGAGATGATCTCTTCGCAGAACGCACTGCTCTACGCCTACGCGTTCTATCTGATCGGCCGCATCCGCTGCGGCGTTCCCGAGCATCAACTGCAGAAACTGATCGGGCGCTGGTTCTTCTTCGCGAGCCTCACGGGCCGCTACACCAGCTCACCGGAAACCGTGATGGACGGGGACCTGAATCGCGTCAGGGGCATCGGCGAGGCGCAGCCCTTTGTGGCCGTGCTCGAAGAGTTGATGGCCAGCGCGCTGACGAACGACTTCTGGACGATCACGCTGCCGGCCGCGCTCGAAAGCTCGTCTGCGCGCAATCCGGAACTCTTCGCCTACGTGGCCGCCCAGAACCGGCTTGGTGCGCCCGTGCTGTTCTCGCACAAGAAGGTGAGCGATCTGATCGACCCGGCGTTGAAGACAAAGAAGAAGCCACTGGAGCGCCACCACTTGTTCCCGCGCGCATGGCAGGAAGCGCAGGGCGAAACGGACCTCAAGGTCATCAACCAGATGGCGAACTTCGCGCTGCTCGAATGGCCAGAGAACATCGGTATCAGCGACGACCCGCCAAGCGTCTACGTCGCGAAGATCCAGTTGAGGTTCAAGCCCGACGAGTGGCAGCGGATGCACGAACTGCACGCCCTGCCTGACCACTGGGAGTCGCTCGGCTACGCGGACTTTCTGACCGTGCGCCGCCGTCTGATGGCCGGCATCATCCGGCGTGGGTTCGAGAGTCTGTAGGGCAAGGTAGCCGAATCTCAAGTCATGGACCCGCGCGTCACGGAACTTCACAGCATCATGCCGGTGGCCAATGTGTCGTCGGTCCTCGCGCATGGGCTGTTGTCGTACGAACGCGCCGCGAAACTTCAGCACCACTCCGTCGCGTTGCAGCCGGTTCAGGACCGCCGCGACCTCAAGCAAGTGCCCGGCGGTCTCAAGCTGCATCAGTATGCGAACCTCTACTTCCACGCGCGCAACCCGATGCTCCACAAGCGCCTGCCGGAAGCCAATGAGCTGTGCGTCCTGCGTGTCTCGACGCAGGTGCTCGCCCTGCCCGGTACGGTGATCACGGACCAGAACGCCGCGAGCGACTATGTGCGCTTCTATGCGCCTGCCCAGTGGCAACTGCTCGACTGGGACGACATCTTTGCGATGGACTGGCGGCACCCTGGCGACCAGATCGCCTACTGGCGTCACAAGTCGCGCAAGTGCGCCGAGGTTCTCGTGCCGCACCGGGTGGAGGCGGGGTCTATCTTGGGAGCGTACGTGGTCGATTCGGCGGCGCAGGCGCGTCTGGCTGCGTCGGGCTGCACGCTGCCGATTCTCGTGAATCCGGTTCTGTTCTTTCGCTGACAAGGGCACACTATGGGCATGTTCAAGGCACTGATCGGCGACCTGTTCGCGAGCCAGGCGCAAACCCTTGTCAACACCGTCAATTGCGTTGGCGTGATGGGCAAGGGCGTGGCGCTGGAGTTCAAGAAGCGTTGGCCCGCGATGTTCGAGGACTACCAACGCCGCTGCGCGGCAAGGGGCGTGCGGTTGGGCGAGCCGTACCTCTACCAAGACGTGGCGGGTGCTTCGATCGTGAATTTCCCAACCAAGGACCACTGGCGGTCGCCGTCACGCGTGGCCGACATCGAGGGCGGATTGGACAACCTGGTCGCCCATGCAGAGGGCTGGGGCGTCCGCAGCCTTGCGCTGCCGCCTTTGGGGTGCGGGAACGGGGGCCTCGAGTGGAGCGAGGTCGGCCCGCTGATCTATCGCAAGCTGCACGACGCACCGTTCGACGTGGCGGTCTACGCCCCGTTCGGCACGCCTGCGCATCAGCTCACCGAGGAGTTCCTTGCGGCGCCGGCGCAGATGTCCTTGTCGGGCAAGGGCCGTCGTACCGAGAAGCTGAACCCGGACTGGGTGGCGCTTGTGGAGGTGCTGCGCGAAGTTCAGGCCCAGCCTTATGCAAACCCGATCGGTCGCACGATCTTCCAGAAGCTCTGCTACGTACTGACGGAGATGGGCGTGCCCACTGGCTTTCAGTTCGGCAAGGGCAGTTACGGGCCGTTTTCTGCCGAGGTGAAGCTGGCGCTGCATGAGATGGCCAATCGCAACTGGCTGCTGGAGAAGCCGCTTGGGCGGATGGTGGCGTTGACGGTGGGTCCGCAGTACGAGCAGGACCGGCCCAAGTTCGCAACGCAGATTCAGGCACATCAGAAGCGCATCGCAAAGGCCGTGGACCTCTTTAGCCGCATCAAGAGCACTGAGCAGGCCGAAGAAGTGTTGACCGTCCTTTACGCCAGCCGCCAGGTAAAACAGGCGCGCGGAGCGGACGCCGTTACAGAGCAGGACATTTTCGACTACATCCTCGAGTGGAAGAAGGCTTGGCACAGCGAGGAGAAGCATCTCGCCGTGGCCAACGCCATCCGCAACCTGGTACTTCTGGGTTGGATGAAGGCGCAGGTCAGCGAAGAACTGCTCGAAGCCGCCTAGGCCGATGTCCGCCCTCGGCGAACTGGTTGTCGAGAAGGCTGCACTGGCGTGGCTAGAGCGCGCTGGCTGGCAGGCCTGCAACGGCGCGGCGCTCGCCTCCACTGAACTGCATGTGACATACACCCAGCATTGCGTCCTGGTGGTGGCTTGATGAACGCGCTGTTGGTCCGCGTGGGTGCTGACCTGTCGGACGGCGGCGGACGCTGGAACAGTGCGGTCGACGGCGAGACACGCGATTTCGTCTACGTGGCTATTCCCGAGAACGCGCCGGTTCATCCTGGCCACGAGCGGCCGTACGCCGCGCTCGGGCCTGCGCTGAACGCCATTGATCGCCCGCTGCCACCGCATCTGCATGGGCGTCACATGCACCTGGACCCGGACTTTCTGCATCTGACATACGGCGACCAAGGCGAGCGTGCGCGGCAGTTGCGCTCTCGACTGGCCGCAGGCGACTGGGTGGTGTTCTATGCGGCGCTGGCCGACGTGCGCGATGACGGGAAACTGGTCTACGCGCTGATCGGCTTGCTGGTGGTCGACAGCATGGTTCTCGCGCGCGAGGTGCCCCAGGCGCAGCGCGACATCAACGCGCATACGCGGCGCGTGCTTGCCCCGTGTGCAGACGACCTGGTGGTCATCGGTCGGCCAGGCGAGTCCGGCCGGCTGCGCCAGTGCATCGCGATCGGAGATTGGCGTGCTGGCGCCTATCGTGTGCGCAAAGATCTACTAGACGTTTGGGGTGGTTTGTCGGTCAAAGACGGCTGGCTGCAACGCAGTGCACGGCTGCCCCAATTCTTGGCACCGGAGCGGTTCAAGGCGTGGTTCGAAGTGCAGCAGCCCGAACTGGTTGCGGCGAACAACCCGTGACGGAAGGGACCAGACGTGCGGGTGTTCTTCTACAAGATGACGAACGACTCGGGCGCCGCGCCTTGCGTGCAGCGCGGACTGCTGTCTCTTGCGATTTGCAAGCCGATGATCCGCACCTCGGCCCAACAGGACGATGTCGTATTCGGATTCGCCGCAAACGCACTGCACTTGGACAACCGCTTGATCTACATCGCACGGGTCACTGAAGTCGTCCGCGATGGCCGGTACTACGAGGACACGCGTTTCGCGCGCCGCATCGATCGCATTTACCAGCGGCGAGGGGGCGCGTTCGAGCGGCGCAAAGATGCGCTGTTCCACGCGAGGCCAGGCGATCTCGTACACGACCTCGGACGGGCTCCGCGCTACCCCCGAGCCGTCGTTCTGCTGAGCACGGACTTCCGCTATTTCGGCGGCGCTGGAACCGCTGGCTACAAGCTGCGCTTCCCGGCGCTGAAGCGGGTCATCGAAGGGCTGAAGCAGGGGCACCGGCTGCATCACAGTGAAGCGTTGCAGCAGCAGCTATTGGCACTCAAGGACGAGACGTGGGCCGCTCACCGCGCTCGCTGCTTGGGGCGCCCGACGAGTCCGGCGGATCCGTTGGTCAGCCTGCGCGGGGGCAACTGCGGTAGTGTCGAGCGGAGGAGCCCAAAGGGGGCGGACGACGCTGCAAGTCGCTGTTGACGGGAGCAACGCTCAGTGTTCCAGCCCGAAGTGAAGCTTGAGTTCGTTCGGCGCTATTGCCCGCCTGCGGCTGGGTGGCAGGTGTTCGTCGACATCGATGCTTCCGAGGAAGGCCGCACGGGCGGCGCGCGCACGAGCGACGAGGCTCGACAGCAGCAGGCGGCGATGCAGCGCGATGCCCAGCGAGTCCGGGCGGCACTCGAAAAACTCAGCGTGGTTGTTGGGGGTGAGCGGCGCGCGTGGTTTGAGAATCTCAGACTACCTAGAGTGAACGGCGACCGTGACATCGTGGCGATGCATCCGGACAAGCGAAGACTGGTGATCGCTGAGGTCGAAGGCGCTTCGACTGGGCAACCCGAGCAGAAGCTATACAAGGCGATCGGGCAATTAGTCTTGGCCGCAGGCGAGGTCCCGCCCGAAGACTGGCAACGGTCGCTTGTGCTGGTGGTACATGGTGCCGCCATTGCCGCGCATCTGAATCGCGCAGCGGCGTTGGCAAAGTTGGGCGTAGCCGGGCTCGCTTTGGCGGCACAACCGGCGCAGGACCGCTGGTGTTTTGGCTCAAGACTGGATCCATCGAGCGGTGGCCGACGTGAGTGAACTCGTGGCCGACGCCTTGCACCTTTCCGGGCGGGACGGCCCGGCGTGATGACTTCTTTTACCGAAGCCGTCGTCGAACAAGCCGCGTTGGCCTGGCTGGAGCGGATCGGCTGGACGGTGTGCGAAGGCACCGTGATTGCCCCTGGCGAACCCGCCGCCGAGCGGGACGACTACGGGCAAGTTGTCCTTACGCAGCGTCTGCGCGCCGCCCTTGCGCGTCTGAACCCAGCGCTGCCCGCGGAGGCACTGGATGACGCGTATCGCAAGCTGACGCGCCTGGGCGTGGACACTGGGGGCGCCGACCTCATCGTGCGCAACCGCGCGCTGCACCGCCTGCTGGTGGACGGTGTGACTGTCGAGTATCGCGACACCGACGGAAGCATCCGCGGCGCACAGGCACAGGTGATCGACTTTGATGGCCCGGCGGTTAACGACTGGCTGGCGGTGGACCAGTTCAGCGTGGTGGAAAACAAGCATTCCCGGCGGCCAGATGTCGTCCTGTTCGTCAATGGCATGCCGCTGGCAGTTCTGGAGTTGAAGAACGCCGCTAGCGAGAACGCGACGATCTGGAGCGCGTTTCAGCAACTGCAGACCTACCAAACCGAGGTGCCGACGCTCTTCGCGCCGAACGCGCTGCTCGCCGTCTCCGATGGCGTCGAGGCGCGGGTGGGTACGCTCGGCGCCGGGCGCGAGTGGTTCAAGCCGTGGCGCACGATTGCAGGCGACACGCTGGCCGGAGCGCATCTTTCCGAATTGCAGGTGGTGATCGAGGGTTTGTGTGCGCCGCGCCGCTTTCTCGACCTGCTTCGCGACTTCATCGTGTTCGAGGACGACGGCAGCCGCATCATCAAGAAGATGGCCGGCTACCACCAGTTTCACGCGGTGCAGGTGGCGGTGGGCGAGACGATACGCGCGGCACAGTTGCATCGTGGCGCGCACCAAGCTCAGGCCGAGCACGGCCGCTATGAAGCAGGTCGCAAGCCGGGCGGCGAACCCGGCGACCGGCGCGTGGGCGTGGTGTGGCACACCCAAGGGTCGGGCAAGAGCCTGACCATGGCGTTCTACGCCGGCCACATCATCCGCGAGCCGGCGATGGAGAACCCGACCCTCGTCGTGCTTACCGACCGCAACGACCTCGACGACCAGCTCTTCGCCACATTCGCGCGCTGCAGCGACCTGCTGCGGCAGCCGCCGGTGCAGGCCGAGAGCCGCGCGCAGCTGCGTGAGCTGCTGAGCGTGG
This sequence comes from Burkholderiaceae bacterium, assembly GCA_022843955.1. Taxonomy (GTDB): domain Bacteria; phylum Pseudomonadota; class Gammaproteobacteria; order Burkholderiales; family Burkholderiaceae_F; genus JALHMQ01. The sequence goes on along the minus strand of JALHMQ010000016.1, from coordinate 4,500 downwards.
CTGCCGGCGGCGTGGTATTCACCACGATCCACAAGTTCTTCCCCGAAGAGAAGGGCGACCGGCATCCGACGCTCTCTGACCGCCGCAACGTCGTGGTGATCGCCGACGAGGCGCACCGCAGCCAGTACGACTTCATTGACGGCTACGCGCGCCACATGCGCGACGCGCTGCCGCACGCCTCGTTCATTGGCTTCACCGGCACGCCGATCGAGATGGCCGACGCCAACACGCGCGCGGTGTTCGGCGACTACATCAGCATCTACGACATCCAGCGCGCGGTGCAGGACGGCGCCACGGTACCCATCTACTACGAGAGCCGGCTAGCGAAGCTGGCGCTCGACGAGGCCGAGCGGCCGAAGATCGACCCTGGGTTCGATGAAGCGACCGAAGGCGAAGAAGTCGAGCGCAAGGAGAAGCTCAAGACCAAGTGGGCGCAGCTCGAAGCCGTGGTCGGCGCCGAGAAGCGGTTGGAGCTGGTGGCCAAAGACATCGTCGAGCACTTCGAGAAGCGGCTTGAGGTGATGGACGGCAAGGCGATGATCGTCTGCATGAGCCGGCGCATCTGCGTGGAGCTGTACCGCGAGATCGTGAAACTCCGACCGCATTGGGACGGCACTGACGATGAGCACGGCACGCTGAAGATCGTGATGACCGGCTCCGCGTCCGATCCGCCGGACTGGCAACAGCACATCCGCAGTAAGCTGCGGCGCGAGGCGTTGGCTAACCGCTTCCGCAACCCGAAAGACGCCTTCACGCTCGTGCTCGTGCGCGACATGTGGCTGACCGGCTTCGACGCGCCGAGCCTGCACACGATGTACATCGACAAGCCGATGCGCGGCCACGGGCTGATGCAGGCGATCGCGCGCGTGAACCGGGTATTCAAGGACAAGCCCGGCGGTCTGGTAGTCGACTACCTCGGCCTGGCGCAGGAGCTGAAGCAAGCACTGGCCACGTACACCGAAAGCGGCGGCACCGGTCGCACGGCGCTGGACCAGGACGAGGCCGTCGCGGTGATGTTGGAGAAGTACGAGGTGTGCGCCGGGCTCTTCCACGGCTTCGACTGGTCGAAGTGGATGACTGGTACGCCGCCGGAACGACTGGGCCTGCTGCCGGCCGCGCAGGAGCACATCCTTGCGCAAAAGGACGGCAAGGACCGTTGCGTCGGCGCGGTGCGTGAGCTGTCACAGGCGTTTGCCTTATCGGTGCCGCATGGCGAAGCGCTGCGCATCCGGGACGACGTGGCCTTCTTTCAGGCGGTAAAGGCCGTGCTCGCCAAGCGCGCGCCTGGGGACGCTCGCCCCGAGGAAGACATCGAGCACGCTGTGCGGCGGATCATCTCGCGTGCCGTAGCGCCTGACGGCGTAATCGACATCTTTGCCGCGGCGGGACTCGCAAAGCCCGACATCTCGATCCTGTCGGAAGACTTCTTGGGCGAAGTGCGCGGCATGCCCCAGCGCAACCTGGCGGTTGAACTGCTGCAGAAGCTGCTGAAGGGCGAACTGGCTGTGCGACGTCGCAAAAACGTTATTCAGGCGCGCTCGTTCGCAGAGATGCTGGAGCAGACCGTCCGGCGTTACCAGAACAGGGCGATCGAGGCTGCACAGGTGATCGAGGAGCTGATCGCACTTGCCAAGGAGATGCGAGAGGCACAAGCGCGCGGGGAGGCGCTGAAGCTGACTGACGACGAGTTGGCCTTCTACGACGCGCTGGAGACGAACGACAGCGCGGTGAAAGTTCTTGGCGACGATGCGCTACGAAAGATCGCTCAGGAGCTGGTCAGGACGGTTCGCGAAAACGTGACCATTGACTGGACGCTTCGGGAGAACGTACGTGCCCAGCTGCGTGTGCTGGTCAAGCGTGTGCTTCGCAAGTACGGCTATCCGCCCGACAAGCAGGAGAAGGCGACTCAGACGGTGTTGGAGCAGGCGGCATTGCTCAGCGAGTCATGGGCCGCCTAACTAGACCATCGAGAAGACGGACACAGGGGAATTGATGCCCAAACGCAGCTACGGCCCTGATCCGTTTCGCAGCGGTGAGTCGGAGGGTCAGTTTCTTCGCAAGACCATCATCTGGGTCGTGGGGATGCTCGTCACCACCGCTTGTTTGCTTGGGGTCTTGGTTTGGTATCAGCGTTTCGTGGTGCAGACCGCGACCGAGACCGTCACCAGGACAACCAGCCGCATTCAGCAACAGGCGCAGGACATGGCGGCGCAGGCGCAAGCACGGGCTGAACGAGAGAAAGCGGAGCGCGTGGAAGCCAAGCGCCGGCAAGAGCAAGCCGAGGCCAACCAGATCGCCGCATTGAACGCTGAGGTTGCGCGGCGTGAAGCGAGTTGGGCGAAGTTTTACGTGCCCTCGCCGTTCTGCAAGAACCCGGACAACAGCGCGACTATGGAGTGCGCAAACGAGCATCTGCGCGCGAAGAAAGCGTTCGATAAACAGTGGGCGGCAGGTGAGCTGTAGCTGATGAGTGGACCACTGCGTCGCGTAGTTCGACGGTGCGCTAGGGGGACTGCATGCGATTCGACGGCAAGCTAGACAAGTGGAACGACGAGCGCGGCTTTGGCTTCATCACGCCGCTCAAGGGCGGCGAGCCGGTGTTCGTGCACATCTCGGCGTTTGAAGGCGGTGCGCGCCCGCAGGTGGGTGAGGCACTGACCTTCGAGGTCGAGCCCGCTGGCGATGGCAAGAAGCGCGCGGTGCACGTGCAGCGGCCGGGCGCTCGCCGGCCCGCGCCTCCGCTGCGGACGCGAGAGCCTCGCCGGGCATCGGCGCCCAGGCGACGCAGCTCGCTGGTGCCTGCGGTGATGGCCGCCATGCTGATCGGCGGCGGTGGCTATGGCGTCATGCAATTCACCCGCAGCCGCGCACCTGCCGCGCCGCAGACTGACACAGCGCCGACCCAGCCCGCTCGCGTGACATCGCCTGCGTACCGCTGCGACGGCCGCACGCACTGCAGCCAGATGACGTCATGCGCGGAGGCCACGTTCTTCCTGCGGAACTGTCCCGGCACGCAGATGGACGGCGATGGTGACGGCATTCCCTGCGAGCGGCAGTGGTGTCAGTGAGGTTGAAGGCGCTTGCTGGGGTTGAAGGACAGTGCAGTGGGCGGCAGCACCCGGCTTATTAAAGCGAAATGGAAGATTCTTTGATAGGCTGTGCCCGCTATTAAAGCTCGCTTTCACGAGGTGTCGATGAAGCGCGGACCAACCGGGCGGCAAGAAGTCTCGACGATCGCCGGCGAGCGGGTGGCGGCGTTCATCCCGCTGCCACTCCCACCCAACCCTACCGTTGACCTGTCCGGTTCGCTTCAAGTTCAGCTTGAACGGGCGCTGCTGGCCTGCGGCCGGCTCGATGGGGTGTCGGCACTCCTGCCCGACCCGGACCTCTTCATTTACGCCTATGTGCGGCGAGAAGCGGTGCTGTCGTCGCAGATCGAGGGCACGCAGTCGTCGCTGTCGGACTTGCTTTTGTTCGAGATGGATGAGGCGCCGGGCGTGCCGTTCGATGACGTGGTGGAGGTGTCGAACTACGTTGCCGCTCTGGAACATGGCATGGCGCGCCTTCGCGCGGGCTTTCCGCTGTCCAATCGCCTGCTGCGTGAAGTGCATGGTCAATTGCTGGCCCGCGGCCGCGGAGCGGACAAGCTTCCGGGGGAGTTCCGCCGCTCACAGAACTGGATTGGCGGTACTCGCCCGGGAAACGCGTTGTTCGTGCCAGCGCCTGCGCATGCCGTTGAGGATTGCATGGCGGAGCTGGAGCGATTCATCCACGACCCGCACACGCTGCCCGCGATCGTGAGGGCCGGCTTGGCGCATGTTCAGTTCGAGACCATCCATCCGTTCCTGGACGGCAACGGTCGCGTGGGACGGCTGTTGATCGCCCTGATGCTGCACGAAGCGCAGGTTCTTCGGCAGCCTCTGCTGTACCTCAGTCTCTACCTGAAGCAGTACCGGGCCGACTACTACCGACTGCTGGACGACGTCAGGCGTGACGGTGACTGGGAACAATGGCTCGACTTCTTCTTGGACGGTGTTGCCCAGACCGCCAGTGCTGCCGTCGACACCGCGCATCGCTTGCTTGCGCTTTTTGCGGGCGACGAAAAGGCGATGACAACGCTCAGCGGCGGCACTGCCAGCACGATGCGCGTGTACGGCGCGCTCCGCGCCAAGCCGGTGGCGACGATCAACGATCTGGCACAGCGTGCTGCCGTGTCGTTCCCGACAGCGGCCAAGGCCGTCGACGCCCTCACAAGCGCAGGCATCGTCCGCGAGCTGACAGGCGGCCGCCGCAATCGGGTGTTCGCGTACGACCGCTACCTCTCGATACTTAACGAGGGGACCGAGCCGCTCTAGGCGCTAGCACATATAGGAGCTGGTGGCAGCGCGCGGTTACTGCCGCGCTGGCTCGTAGAATCAAGTCCGATGACCCTTCTGGAGGTCCAAGTGAGCGAGATCATTTTCGTCGTTGAGCAAGCGCCCGAAGGCGGGTTTACGGCGC
>JALHMQ010000015.1 GCA_022843955.1 Burkholderiaceae bacterium | reverse complement strand
GGCGCCTGGTACAGCTATGGCGGCGAGCGCATCGGACAGGGCAAGGACAACGCCCGCGAGTACTTGCGCGAGCGCCCCGGCATGGCGCTCGAGATCGAGAACAAGGTCCGCGAAAAGCTCGGCGTTGCGGTGCGCGGTGCCGTGGCCGAGTAACGCTGGATTACGCGCCAGTCGTCCTGTCATGGACGACGATCCTGCTCGCGACCGCCCGGCCGATCGTCGTCCGCGCCGCGAGATCTCCCTGCTGGCGCGGGCGCTAAGTTACCTCGCACGCCGCGAGCACAGTCGCAGTGAACTGGCGCGCAAGCTGGCGCCGCATGCCGCCAGTGACGAGCAGCTGAACCAGCTGCTCGATGACCTGGAAGCGAAGAAGCTGCTTTCCGAAGCGCGCTTCGTCGAGGTCCTGGCGCGCAGCCGGGGCGAACGCTTTGGCGCAGCGCGCATCAAGCAGGAACTGCGAGCGCACGGAGTGCAGCCCGACCTGGTGCGCAGCACCGTCAACGATCTCGTCAAATCCGAACTGGAACGCGCGCGCGCCGTGTGGCAGCGCCGCTTCGGCGCCGTGGCGCCCGACGCGGCCGGCCGCGCCAAGCAGCTTCGATTTCTCGCCGCGCGCGGTTTCAGCGCCGAGGTCGTGCGCAAGGTGGTCTGCGGTTCGCCTGAGGATGAGTAGGTCATCCGCGCGCACGGGCCACCACCCTGCGCAGACCGACCCCGATAAACTGGTGTCGCCCTCCGCCACCGATCGCATCTGACATTGCTGCGAGGGCGAACGACCCGCCCCGCAGGGCCAGTGATCGGCAGCAACTGCGCGTGCACTGCCTCGCGCACGAACACGAGACGTCCCGATGAACGATCGCCCGTCCAGCCTGCCTCTCGCCATCAACGGCGCGCGCTTATGGCACGCGCTGATGCACCTGGCCGAGCTTGGCGCCACAGCCAAGGGCGGTGTGTGCCGACTGGCGCTCACCGATCTCGACCGACAGGCGCGCGAGCGCGTGATCGGGTGGGCCAGGGAGGCCGGCTGCACGATCCGCGTCGATGCGATCGGCAACATCTTCGCGCGTCGCACCGGTCGCGAAGATCGCTTCGGCCGACTGTTCGGTGCCGGCAAGGCACGCAGTACGCGTGCCTCTACACCGACTGCGCCGGCCGCGCGCCGGCCGCGCATCGCTGTGGCCCTGCCGGCGCGGCGCGCCCCGGCGCCCCCGCCCGCACGCAGGAGAACGCGATGATCCGCATTGAAGACGGCGCGGCCTACCCGCGCGACCTCGTCGGCTACGGCCGGCAGCCACCGCACCCGCGCTGGCCCGCTGGCGCCCGCATCGCGCTGTCGTTCGTGCTGAACTACGAGGAGGGCGGTGAGAACAGCGTGCTGCATGGCGACGCGGGTTCCGAGACCTTCCTGTCGGAGATCATCGGTGCGCCGTCGTTCCCCGACCGCCACCTGTCGATGGAATCGATCTACGAGTACGGCTCGCGCGCCGGCGTGTGGCGGCTCTTGCGGCTGTTTGCCGAGCGCAGCGTGCCGCTCACGATCTACGGCGTGGCGATGGCGCTGCAGCGCCATCCCGAGGTCACCCGCGCGTTCGTCGACCTCGGCCACGAGATCGCCTGCCACGGCCTGCGCTGGATCTCGTACCAGTCGGTCGACGAAGGCACCGAACGTGCACACATGGCGCAGGCGGTCGAGATCATCCGCAACCTCACCGGTCAGGCGCCCGTGGGCTGGTACACCGGCCGCGATTCGCCGCGCACGCGCAAGCTGGTGGTCGAGCACGGTGGCTTTCTCTACGACTCCGACTCCTATGCCGACGACCTGCCGTACTGGGTGTCCGTGGAGCACGAGCATGGCCGCGCGCCGCACCTCGTGATCCCGTACACGCTCGATACCAACGACATGCGCTTTGCCACCACGCAGGGTTTCAACAGCGGCACCCAGTTCTTCGACTACCTCAAAGACGCCTTCGACGTGCTGTATCGCGAGGGCGACCCCGCCGGGCTCGACCAGCCGAAGATGCTGTCGATCGGCCTGCACTGTCGCCTGGTGGGCCGCCCCGCGCGCATTGCCGCGCTCGCCCGCTTTCTCGACTACGTGCAGCAGCACGAACTCGTGTGGATTTGTCGCCGCGTCGACATCGCCCGCCACTGGCATGCCACGCACGCCGCCCCCTCAATTGCCGCCTGACAACTTTCTCCGCCACCAACAGAACATGAATTCCATCCACACCACGCTGTGCCGCCAGGTCGACACTACGTTCGACGCCGAAGTGGACTTCCTGCGCGAACTGGTGCGGGTGCCGACCGACACGCCGCCCGGCGACAACGCGCCGCATGCGCAGCGCACCGCCGATCTGCTGTCTGCGATGGGGCTCACGGTCGAGCATCATCCGGTGCCGGCCGACGACGTGATGGCCCATGGCCTGCAGTCGGTCACCAACCTGATCGTGCGTCACCGCTTCGGTGATGGACCGACGATCGCGCTGAACGCGCATGGCGACGTGGTGCCGCCCGGCGCCGGCTGGACCCATCCGCCCTATGCCGGCGAGGTGCATGGCGGACGCATGTTCGGGCGCGGCGTGGCCGTGTCGAAGAGCGACTTCGCCACCTACACCTTCGCCCTGCGCGCACTACAGGCGCTGGCTGCCGCCGGCACGCCGCTGGCGGGCACGATCGAACTGCACTTCACCTACGACGAGGAGTTCGGCGGCGAGCTCGGTCCTGGCTGGCTGCTCAAGCAGGGACTCACGCGGCCGGATCTGGCAATCGGCGCCGGCTTCTCGTACGCGATCGTCACCGCGCACAACGGCTGCCTGCAGTTCGAAGTGACGGTGCACGGCAAGGCGGCGCACGCGGCCATGCCCGAGACCGGCGTCGATGCGCTCCCCGCGGCGATCCGCATCATCGACGCGCTGTACGCGCAGCGCATCCGCTACGCGCAGCGGCGGTCGAGCGTGGCGGGCATCGACACGCCGACCATCAATGTCGGTCGCATCGAAGGCGGCACCAACACCAACGTGGTGCCCGATCGCGTCAGCTTTCGCCTCGATCGCCGCATCATTCCCGAGGAAGATCCGGTCGCGGTCGAGGCCGAACTGCGCAGCGTCATCGCCGCGGCCCACGCGGCCCTGTCTGACGCCGGCGTGTCGATCGAGGTGAAGCGTCTGCTGCTTGCGCGGGCGCTGGCGCCGCTGCCCGGCCACGAGCGGCTGCTGCGCGCGCTGCAGCGTCATGCGCAGCGCGAAACCGGAGAAGCGGTGCCGGCCACCGGCACGCCGCTGTACACCGATGCGCGCCTGTACTGCGAGGCCGGCGTGCCGATCGTGCTCTATGGTGCCGGCCCGCGCACGATCCTCGAAGCCAACGCCAAGCGCGCCGACGAGAACCTGCTGCTCGATGACCTGCGGCGCGCCACCAAGGTGGTCGCCTGTGCGTTGGGCGACCTGCTCACCGACGCGCCGGAGTCCATCCGATGAACCCGACCGATCTCGATCAACTGGGCGCGCGCATCCTGCAGATGGCGGACCAGCTTGCCGCGCACTCCGACCAGCCGGACGCGCTGACCGTCGCCTACCTCACGCCGGCCCATCGCGCCGTGGCCGCCGGTCTGCAGCGCTGGATGCGCGAGGCCGGCATGCAGATGCACATCGATGCCGTCGGCAACGTGGTCGGTCGCTATGCCGCGGCCGACCCGACCGCGCCGGTGCTGATGACCGGCTCGCACTTCGACACCGTGCGCAACGGCGGCAAGTACGACGGGCGGCTTGGCATCCTGCTGCCGATCGCCGTCGTCAGTCATCTGCATGCGCGGGGCGAGCGGCTGCCCTGCCACCTGGAGGTGGTGGGCTTTGCCGAGGAAGAAGGGCTGCGCTTCCGGTCAAGCTTTCTCGCCTCCAGCGCACTGGCAGGGCAGTTCGATGCACAGCTGCTCGATCGCGCCGACGCCGACGGTGTGCCGTTGCGCGATGCCATGCGCGCCGCCGGGCTGCCGGCCACGCTCGAGTCGATCACCGCTCTGGCGCGCGACCCGCAGCGGCTCGCCGGTTTCATCGAGGTGCACATCGAGCAGGGGCCGGTGCTGCTGGAGCGTGGGCTGCCCCTGGGCGTGGTGACATCGATCGCCGGCAGCTTGCGGATGGTCGCCACGGTCACCGGTGTGGCGGGCCATGCCGGCACCACGCCGATGGCGATGCGCAAGGACGCCGCTGCGGCGGCCGCCGAGATGCTGCTCGCCATCGAACGCCGCTGCAGCCAGGCGCCCACGTTGGTGGGCACGGTGGGCATGCTCGGCGTGCCCAACGGCGCGACCAACGTGATTCCCGGCCGCTGCGAGTTCTCGATCGACATCCGCGCCGGCGACGATCCGACGCGCGACGCCGCGGTGAGTGACGTGATCGCCGCCTGCGAGGCGATCGCCGCCCAGCGCGGGGTGGCGCTGGAGCTGCAGCGCACGATGCGCGTGCCCTGCGCCCCCTGCGCGCCGGCGCTGATGGACCTGCTGGCGCAATGCGTCGCGCGCGCCGGCGTGGCGCCGTATCGCCTGCCCAGCGGCGCCGGGCACGACGCCATGATGATCCAGCGCCTGACCGAGGTCTGCATGCTGTTCGTACGCTGCGGCAACGGCGGCATCAGTCACAACCCGCTGGAGACGATGACCGCGGCCGACGCGCAACTGGCTGCGCAGGTGTTCCTGGACTTCATCCGGCACGTGCCGGGCACGCCGCGCTGATAGATCAAGTCCGCGAGGAAGCGCATGCCGACCGAGCGGTGGCGCGCCCCGCCATGCCCGATCTTGCGCGGTCTGTGTCTGTGACCCCCCGGCCGGTTTGCCGCTATACGGACGGCGCCCGCCCGCACCCCCGGTGCTAACATCCCTGCAGTCATCCGGGCTTCCCCTGCCCGGATTTTTTTCGACGCCCTTTCGGCGCGTTCCGGCGGCTGCGTTCACCGTGTCGGAGGCCGATGCGGTGCGTCCTGCGGGCCGCAATTTGCCAAGTTCATCGTCCCCTGTGCCGGCTGCCGCCGGCGATGCCGTTCCCGCCGAGCCCGTGACCCGTCGTCACGTGCACACGCGCGCGATCCGGCTGCAGGCGTTTGCGCGCAGCGACGGCCTGTGGGACATCGAGGCTGAACTCACCGACACCAAGGGTGGCGATTTCCAGCTCGCCACCGGCGTGCGCAAGGCGGGCGATCCCGTGCATGACATGTGGCTCACGGTCACGATCGACACCCATCTGAACATCGTGGCTGCCGACGCCGGCTCGCCGTGGGTGCCGTACCCGGGCCACTGCGACCAGATCGGACCCGACTATCGCAAGCTCGTGGGCCTCAACCTCACGCAGGACTTTCGTCGCCACCTGCGCGAGCGGCTCGGCGGTGCGCAGGGCTGCACCCACCTGACCGAGCTGGCCAGCGTGCTGCCCACCGCCGCGATCCAGGCGTTTGCCGGCGAGGTGATCAAGACGCAGGACGCCTCGCAACCCGCGACCGACGAAGCCGCGCAGCGCAAGCCGTTCCAGCTCGACCGCTGCCACGCGCTGCGCAGCGACAGCCCCGCCGTGGCGCAGTTCTATCCGCGCTGGTATCGCGCACCGCGCGGCGCAGCGCCGTCCCCCACAGATTCCCAGATTGACAACCGACACTCCGAGGTCGAACCGCGATGAAGATCCACGAGTACCAAGGCAAGGAAGTGCTCAAGAAGTACGGCGTGCCGGTGCCCCGCGGCATCCCCTGCTTCAGCGTCGACGAGGCGCTGGCGGCCGCCAAGACGCTGGGCGGACCGGTGTGGGTGGTGAAGGCGCAGATTCATGCGGGCGGCCGCGGCAAGGGCGGCGGTGTGAAGCTCGCGCGCTCGATGGACGAGGTCAAGGCGCACGCCTGCAGCATCCTCGGCATGCAGCTGAAGACCCATCAGACCGGGCCGGAGGGGCAGAAGGTGCGCCGCCTGCTGGTGGAAGAGGGCGCCGACATCAAGAAGGAGTTGTATGTCGGCATGGTGGTCGATCGCGCCACCCAGCGCGTGACGCTGATGGCCAGTTCCGAAGGCGGCATGGACATCGAAGAGGTGGCCGAGCACTCGCCCGAGAAGATCCACAAGGTGCATGTGGATCCGTCGCGCGGACTAACCGATGCCGAGGCCGATGACGTGTCGGTCAAGATCGGTGTGCCGCCGGCCAGCGTGCCGCAGGCGCGCGCGGTGCTGCAGGGGCTGTACAAGGCGTTCTGGGAGACCGATGCGTCGCTCGCCGAGATCAACCCGCTGATCCTCACCGGCGACGGCAAGGTGATCGCCCTCGACGCCAAGCTCAACTTGGATTCCAACGCGCTGTATCGCCACCCCGAACTGACCGCGCTGCGCGACCTCGACGAGGAAGACCCGGCCGAGATCGAGGCGAGCAAGTTCGATCTGAGCTACATCCAGCTCGACGGCGACATCGGCTGCCTGGTCAACGGCGCTGGTCTGGCGATGGCGACGATGGACACGATCAAGCTGTTCGGCGGCGAGCCGGCCAACTTCCTCGACGTGGGCGGCGGCGCCACCACTGAGAAGGTGACCGAAGCCTTCAAGATCATGCTGCGCAACCCGAAGTTGAAAGCCATCCTGGTCAACATCTTCGGCGGCATCATGCGCTGCGACGTGATCGCCGAAGGCGTGATCGGTGCCAGCAAGGCGGTCGGCCTGAAGGTGCCGCTGGTGGTGCGCATGAAGGGCACCAACGAGGACATCGGCAAGAAGATGCTGAAGGAGTCGGGCCTGCCGATCATCTCGGCCGACACGATGGCCGAAGCGGCGCAGAAGGTGGTGGCGGCGGCGAAGGGGTGAGGTTGCCGTCGTCCCCGCGCACTTGATGTCGCCCCGGCGCAGGCCGGGGCCCAATTGCGATGGATCGATCACCCTGCGTCTACATCCTGACCAACCGGCCCTACGGCACGCTGTATGTCGGAGTCACTGCCGACCTGCCGCGGCGAGTCTGGGAGCACCGCAACGAGTTTGTCGAGGGCTTCACGAAGAAACATGGTTTGAAGCGTCTCGTCTGGTACGAACAGCACGAATCGATGATCGAAGCGATCAGCCGCGAGAAGCGCATCAAGCGCTGGCGTCGGGACTGGAAAGTGAACCTGATTCAGTCGAGCAACCCGACGTGGGGCGACCTGTACGAGCAGATTGCGCAGTAACTTGGGCCCCGGCCTTCGCCGGGGCGACGAAAAGTAGGCGCCGGTCGCGACCGGCGCAAAGAGACAAAGACGAGGACGGGGAAATGAGCATCCTGATCAACAAGAACAGCCGCGTGATTACGCAGGGCATCACCGGCAAGACCGGGCAGTTCCACACGCGCATGTGCCGCGACTACGCCAATGGCAAGGCGGCGTACGTGGCGGGCGTGAACCCGAAGAAGGCGGGTGAGGACTTCGAAGGCATCCCCATCTTCGGTAGCGTCCGTGACGCCAAGGCGAAGACCGGCGCGAATGTTTCCGTGGTGTACGTGCCGCCTGCTGGCGCGGCCGCTGCGATCTGGGAGGCGGTCGAGGCCGACCTGGATCTCGTCATCTGCATCACCGAAGGCATTCCGGTGCGCGACATGGTCGAAGTACGTGACCGCATGCGCAAGGAGCAACGCAAGACGCTGCTTCTGGGGCCCAACTGCCCGGGCGTGATCACGCCCGACGAGTTGAAGATCGGCATCATGCCGGGCCATATCCACCGCAAGGGCCGCATCGGCGTGGTGTCGCGGTCGGGCACGCTCACGTACGAAGCGGTCGGCCAGCTGACCGAGTTGGGCCTGGGCCAGTCGAGCGCGGTAGGCATCGGCGGTGATCCGGTCAACGGCCTCAAGCACATCGACGTGCTCAAGCTGTTCAACGACGACCCGGACACCGATGCCGTGGTGATGATCGGCGAGATCGGCGGCGGCGACGAAGAGGTTGCCGCGCAATGGGCCAAGGAGCACATGAAGAAGCCGATCGTCGGCTTCATCGCCGGTGTGACGGCGCCGCCGGGCAAGCGCATGGGCCATGCCGGCGCCATCATCTCCGGCGGCAAGGGCACGGCGCAGGAAAAGCTCGCCATCATGGAAGCCTGCGGCATCCGCACCACGAAGAACCCGTCGGAGCTGGGCACGTTGCTCAAGGCAGCGCTCAAATAGTCTGTGACGGGGTGACGACGGCCCGGGGGGTTGCGGCAAGCCGATTGCCACGTCAGGCGGATGGTTCAGTGGGGTTTTGCAGAGCGTTGACGCGGCGCGTTCCTGCCAGCAGCAGGATGACCCCGCGCAATAGCTCGCGTGTTGGGAGTGATTGAACGTGCAAGGCGTGGTTACCTGGCTGGCGACGCTCGACTGGACGGCGATCGGCCAGATCATCCTGATCGACATCCTGCTCGGCGGTGACAACGCCGTCGTGATCGCGCTGGCATGTCGCAGTTTGCCGGTGCGGCAACGCAGGCTCGGCATCTTCTGGGGCGCGGCGGGCGCGATCGTCTTGCGGGTGCTCCTGATTACCTTCGCCGTGGCGCTGCTCAACGTGCCGGCGCTCAAACTGATCGGCGGTGTGCTGCTGATCTGGATCGGCGTCAAGCTGATCGCGCCACCCGAAGAAGACGGTCACGCCGAGATCAAGGCCAGCGACAAGCTGTGGACGGCGATCAAGACCATTATCGTGGCCGACTTCGTGATGTCGCTCGACAACGTGATCGCGATTGCCGCCGCCGCCGAGCACGCCGATCCGTCGCACCGCACCGGCCTGATCATCTTCGGCCTTCTGGTCAGCGTGCCGTTCATCGTGTTCGGCAGCCAGATCGTCCTCAAGTTGCTCGATCGTTTTCCGATCATCATCCTGCTGGGTGGTGCATTGCTCGGCTGGATCGCGGGCGGACTGATTGTCGGCGACACCCTGCTCGATGGGCACATACCCGACACCGCGGCCGTCAAGTACGCTGCATCGGCGGTCGGTGCTGTATTCGTCGTCGCACTGGCCAAGATCGTTGCGCGGCGGCGCGGCGGCCCGGCGGCGGGTTGACGTGAGATCCGTCTGCCGTGTTTGCCCCAAGTGGGCGGCCCAGCGGTGGCGCGGCGACCGCTTGTCGTCATAATTGCGGCGCTGATTGCTCCCCCATGCCCTTTTCGTTCGACTACGCGCTGAAGACCCATCCGGGCCTGGTGCGTCCTCTCAATGAGGACGCGATCGGGGCCGATCCCCAATCGGGGCTGTTCGTGCTGGCCGATGGCCTGGGCGGCTACAACGCCGGCGAGATCGCCAGCACGATGGCGGTCAGCACGCTGCTGTCGCGCTTGTCGGGCGCCCTGGGGGAGGCCAGCGAGCAGGGCGAGCCGTTCGATCCGCGCCAGTCTCTGTACACGGCGCTGATCGACATGAACTCCGGCATCTTCCGTGCTGCACTGAACAGTGCCGCCTTCGAGGGCATGGCCACCACCGTGGTGGTGGCCTGGCTGCTCGGTGATCGCCTGTGGGTGGCGCACACCGGCGACTCGCGCCTGTACCGGATGCGCGACGGCGAATTGGCGCAGATCACCCGCGATCACTCCTTTTCACAGGAGCTGCTCGACGCCGGCATGGTGACCGAAGACGAGGCGCGCCTGCTGCCTGCCAAGAACCTGGTCACCCGTGCGCTCGGCGCCAGCCCCGAGATCGAGCCCGAGATTCACGACTACGATGTCGCCTCGGGCGACGTGCTGCTGCTGTGCTCCGACGGCCTGACCGAGATGGTGCTGCACGCCGAGATCGGCCGCATTGTCAAGGCACAACTGCCGGATATCACCGAAGCCGCCCGCCGGCTGGTCGACATGGCCAACCAGGCCGGTGGGCGAGACAACACCTCTGTCGTGCTGGTGCAGGTCAATGCCGCCGGCGTTGCGCAAGCGCCGAACGGTGGTGCTGATCCGCTGCCTGACAGCCACAACGATCCCGACTGACTGGCAATCCCAGATACGCGCTGGCAGAATTTCGCACTAATGCCGAAGGGCACGGCCACCGGCCGCCCCCCGACGCCCCGCAAGCGGAGAGCAAATGGCGCGACTGGTGTTGAGTCTTGACGGCGTGGTGCTGCGGGAGATCAATCTCTCCAAGGAGCGCACGACCGTCGGTCGCCGCTCGCACAACGACGTTGTCATCGACAACCTCGCCGTCAGCGGCGAGCACGCGGTGATCTTCCATTCCAGCGGTGATCCGTACCTGGAGGATCTTGGCTCCACTAACGGCACCACGGTGAACGGCCAGCCGATCAAGAAGCACTTGCTGCAGACCGGCGACGTGATCGAGATCGGCAAGTACCGGCTGCGCTTTCTCGCCGACGGCGAAACCGAGGGCGAGTCCGAGGTCGACATCGACACCTCGCAGCCGCTGCGGCGCGAGTTCTACGGGCCCGGCCCCGCCACGATCCAGGTGCGCCAGCCCGGCACCCTGCCGGCCGACAGCGCGCTCAACGGTGCCGCCCTGATCAAGATCCTCAGCGGCGCCAACGCCGGCCGCGAGCTGGCGCTGGTCAAGGCGCTCACCACCATTGGCCGCCCGGGCCACCAGGTGGCCGTCATCACCCGCCGGCCGACCGGGTACTTCATCGCCCATGTGGAGGGCGAGGTCTTTCCGTCCGTCAACGGCGCCGACCTCGGCTCGGCCGCCCACCCCCTGCGGGATAAAGACGTGATCGAACTGGCCGGGGTGAAGATGGAGTTTCTCAACCCATCGTCGGCCGCCGTCGCGGCCTGAGGCGCGGCATCGATCGCCAAGTTTCCGGCGCGGGACGATGATCGAGACGCCGGTGCATGGGAGCACGTCGTGCATGGCCTGGCCGTCCGGGCCGGAGTCAACGTGCCGGCCGCCCGGGTCGTCCGGCTCGGCAACCCGTTCCATACCTTCTGCGTGCGGCGTTTTGACCGCATCAACGGCGCGCGTCGGTCCTACGCCTCTGCGCTGACCCTGCTTCGCAAGGAGCAAAGCGAGGGCGCCAGCTACCTGGAGCTGGCGCAGTTCCTCCGGTCCACGGGTGACGCTGCCAACGTCGATGCAGACCTGGAGCAACTGTTCCGCCGGGTCGCCTTCAACGTCGCTGTTGGCAACCGGGACGACCATCTGCGCAATCACGGCTTCGTCCTCGGCGCAACCGGCTGGCGGCTCGCGCCCGCCTTCGACGTCAACCCGACCATCGACAAGGCGGAGCACGTTCTGAACATCGACGACGCCGACAATCGGCCGAGCCTCGCCACCGTCCTGGCCACCGCGGCCTTCTACGGCCTGTCGCCCGAGCGCGCAAAGCAACTTGTCGACGAAGTCCGCTCGGCGGTGGATGGCTGGCAAGACGCCGCCAGGACGGCCGGCATCGCCCGTGGCGACATCGAACTGACGGCGGGGGCGTTCTCGGCCCTTTCCGACTAGCTGGGAACGGCGAGCCCGACGCACCGAGTACAGCCCTGTGCTCCTTGCGCCGGCCGCTCGACGGGTACGACCGCTTGCTGCTCTCGGCTGCGCTCAAATGCGCGCGCACACAGATCCACTACCCAGCCGACCGATCTATACCGATCGGACTAGCGTGCACGGTACGGCATGCCCGACTGACAAATTCCGTCACCCGCCTGCCCAACCGCGTCAGCCAACCGCAGGCAACCCACGGGAATTGGCCGGTTTTGCAGCCCATCCTCCCGATTCCGGCTGGCACGGAACTTGGGAACACTCTCGTCATCGGCACGGGGCCGTTTCTACCAACGACAGGAGCTTTAAATGATCCAGAAGCAAATGAAAAAGATCCAACGCGGCTTCACGCTGATCGAGTTGATGATCGTGGTTGCGATCATTGGCATTCTCGCGGCCATCGCGCTGCCGGCGTATCAGGACTACACGGTGCGGGCGCGCGTGTCTGAGGGTATGGGTCTCGCAGCTGCAGCGAAGGTGAATGTTGTCGATGTTCTTGCGTCAGGTAATCCGCAAGGCTCTGCCACAGGGTATGCCACGGGCTACACGGCGCCGTCTCCGACCACCAACATCACCAGTGTTGCGATAGCTGCCGCCACCGGCTTAATCACTGTTACCACGACTGCTGCTGCGGGCGGCGGGGACTTGATCCTCACGCCAAATTCGCCGATCGGAACCGCTCTGCCTGATGGTACGGCTACGTTCCAGCCGCCTGCTGATGCAATTGCATGGCGGTGCCGCGGTGCGGGTTCTGCGGCCGGCGCTTTCGTCGGAACCGCCGCCGGAACCCTGCTAGCTCGTTTCTCGCCGTCCGAGTGCCGCTAATCGACTAGCTTTGTGCGATAGAGAGGAGCGCTTCGGCGCTCCTCTCTTTTTGCCGTCTTCGCAATGTGTTCACGACTCAAGGAAGCGAGTCGCTTCGCTCTCAAGCATCTGGCTGTCAGCGTGCTGATCGCCGCGCTGTGTGCCGGCTTGGTGTTCGGCGTCTGGTACCCGTACCCGTACAGCCAACTGGCCGGCGGGCGCGAACTGTTCATGATCGTCGTCGTCGTCGACGTCATCATCGGCCCGCTGCTTAGCCTTGTCGTCTTCAACCCGGCCAAGCCGCGCCGCGAACTGTGGCGCGACCTCGGCATCATCTTTGTCATCCAGGCCGCAGCGCTCGGCTACGGCCTGCACAGCGTGGCGCAGGCGCGCCCGGTGTACCTCGCGTTCGAAGCGGATCGCTTCCGCGTGGTGGCGGTCCCGGACATCGACATGGGCGCCCTGGGTGACGCACCGCCATCCCTGCGGGACTTGAGTTGGACCGGCCCGAAGCCGCTCGGCGTGCGGCTGCTGGCCAACGACGATCCGCAGTACCTCAAGAGCCTTCAGCTGGCCTTCGAGGGACTGCATCCGGCATTTCGGCCGCAGCGCTGGGTCGAGTACGACACGCAGCGCAGCCAGGCCATCGCCGCCGCCAAGCCGCTCGCCGAACTCAAGCGCAAACAGGCAGCACAGGCGGCGATGATCGAGCGCGAAGTTGCGAAGCTCGGATTGAAGGAAACTGATCTCGGCTACCTGCCACTGGCAAGCCAGCACCACACCGACTGGTCGGTGCTGATCGATCTGAAGGACGGCGAGCCCAGGCTTCTCCTGCACGTCGATGCCTGGTAGGCGGTCTCGGCGTCTTGCGCATGCTCGGCAAAAGGCTCGGCAAAAGGTGTTTGCGGTTAAAGGCGCGCAAACCGAACGGCGGATTAAGGGTGCCAGGCTCGATTTGTTTAGTCGAGCGCCTCAGTCTTTCCGCAGCGCCTTCCAAGCCGCCAACTCCGCTCCACAGACAGCAACAGCGATGTCACCAGCGCGTAGACGGCGCGCGCGATCCGCTGTCACCATCTCCAACATGAAAGCGACCCCTGTCGCCGGCTCGTTCCACGCGTTCAAGTATCGCCTTGCCTACGTGGTCGACGGTGTCTGTGTGGTCCGTTACGACAACGAAGTCGGCAAGGGAGATCATCGCCACATCGGGGACAAGGCGTCCGTCTACTCCTTCACTACGCCCGAGGCGCTTCTTGCAGCCTTCGAGCGCGACATTGCGAGGTGGAACCGTGAAAGCCGTGACGCTTGAGGTGCGCGAGCCCAAGGAATCAATGTCTGGCTTCGCGCGCGCATGGCGCGCCGGCAAGACGCAGCGGTCGGCCCGAATCAGCTTCGCCACGCCCGAGCTTCTATGGCGGGTGCTCACGGCCAAGCGATTGGAACTGTTGAAGGCCCCGTGTGGCGCCGGGCCGGTTTCGATCCGCGAAGCCGCTCGCCGCGTCAATCGCGATGTGAAGGCGGTTCACGGCGACGTGACCGCCTTGCTCAACGCTGGCGTCATCGACCGCGCGGAAGGAGGAGGCATCGTCTTCCCCTATGAAGCGGTCAAGGTGGAGTTTCTGCTCCACGCCGCGTAGCTGCGCACTCGCGGCGCGATGCTGAACCATTGACATCGTCGGTCAGCTTTCGTTAGGAGCGATGCGTGAGCGGAGCGGAGCGGGAACTGCGTGGCCAGGCTCGCTGCGTTGGGTCGAGTGCCTCAGTCTTTCAGCAGCGCCTTGCCCGCCGCCGAAAGCCTCTCGACCGGCAGCAGCAGCGACGGCACCAGCGCGTAGACCGCACGCGCAATCAGCCGCCAGCCTTCGGCGTCGTAGTCGTGGGCGATACGGTTGCGCAGACCACGAGCGGCCACGACAAGGCGATGAACGCGGTGGGCGCGGAGCGCTTGCCGTGCATCGGGATCAAGGGTGCAGCTTTACCGCACCGATGCGTACCAAGCGGACAAACGGCTTGGCGGTGTCATCAGCGGCCGGGGTGATCAGCACGTCGATCTTGCGCTCGCCCAGTTCAGCCATCAGCGCGTCCTGCAGTCGGATCGACAACGCAAGCTCACCGTCGAAGTCGATGCCGGGAACGTGAATCAGCAGGTCGATGTCGCCGCCTGCGGCGTTCAGGTTGGTGCGCGAGCCGAACAGCCAGGCGGTTGCCGCTGGAGGAAGCTCGCGCGCAAACACGGCGCGCATGGCCAGCTGCTCGCGCGGCGTCAACCGGATGCGCGGGTTCACGCAGGCAAGCTCGGCCTCGGTCAGAGGCCGGGAATCGGTCAGCAGCGACATGCGGCAATGCTAACGCGCCGCCCTCGCGCCGCACGCAATCGCTAGTTCGGCACCACCCGCCAGATCTCGCCGCCGTCCGTCGCGATGTACAGGTTTCCATCCGGCCCCTGCACCAGCGAGCGGTAGCGCGCGCTCTGCAGCGAGCCGAAGTCGGAACGCGTGGCGGCGGTGCCGGCGGTGTTCACGTCGAGCAGATCGAGCCGGCTACCGCCCATCATGCCCACCAGCAAGCGGCCGTCCCAGGCTCGCCACTGCGTCCCGCTGAGAAATGTCAGCGGCCCCATGCCGCGACCGCCCTCACCGTTGGGTCCATAGACCCAGGCTGGACGCAGCGCGTTGGGGAAGCGCGTGGTGTCGGTCATCGGCATGGTGGTCGCACTGCCGGCGTAGCCGCAGTAGTTGTCGGGGCAGGCCAGTGACGGCCGGTTCTGCGGGTCCCAGCCGGCGTTGCCGCCGGCCACCAGCGGGGTCACCTCGTCGCTGTGGTTCGGGCCATGCTCCGCGGTGAACGGCTGGTTGCTGCCGGGGCGGAAGGAGATGCCCTGCGGGTTGCGGAGGCCGAAGGTGTAGATGCGCGGATCGAACCCCGACGGCTGGTTGTTGTTGGGCGCGGCATTGCCGTCGCGGTCGATGCGCAGCACTTTCCCGCCCAGCCGCAGCGGGTCCTGCGGCAGCGGGCCATCGTGATTGTCGCCGGTGGTCACGTACAGATAGCCGTCGCCCGGGCTGAAGCGGATGCGGCCGCCGCTGTGGGCGCCCGAGCCGCCGTTGGCGGTGGCAGCGTTCTTGAAGGCAATGCTGGTGACGATGTCGGTGCGGTTGCTGACAGCGGTATGGGTGGCGTTGACCACCAGCCGCACCACGCGGTTGGTGCGCGGATTGGTGCTCAGGTTCGACGACATGAACACGTAGATGTAGCGGTTGCTGGCGAACTGCGGGTCGATCGCCACGCCGTGCATGCCGCTCTGGCCCTCACAGAAGAAGTCGCTGGCCAGGACGTTCGAGCCTGTGGCGCCGAACAGACGCGTCACGGTGCCGGTCGGCGAGCGCACCGACAGGCCGCGGCAGCGCTCGGTAAAGAACATGGTTCCGTCAGGCAGGAAAGCCAGGTCCCACGGCGACTGCAAGTTGGTCTCGACCACGGTCCGCGTCAGCGTTGGCGCGATGGCTGATGGTGGCGAAGGCGTAGGCGTAGGTGTTGGCGTTGGCGTGGGTGTTGGCGTGGGCGTCGGCGTGGGCGTCGGCGTCGGCGCAGGCGCCGGCGGCACGGGCGCGGTCGCCGTTTTGTCGTCTCCGCCGCAGGCGGTCAGCGCCGACGCGGACACCAGCGCACAGGCGAACAGCAGGATCAGCGGGCGTTGGGTCGATCGAGTAGTCATCGGTACTCCTTCCAAATGCGACAGCGCAGCCAGGCGGTGGTCGCCGTCATGGTCCGGTGGTGCGATCGTCGGGTCGACGACTGCACGTGAGCATTACGCGTACTGGCAAGCGCCAAGCCCTGCGGGTCGCCGCGTACGCCGCGGCCAGCGGAACCTGATGAACTAGCGCTCGATCCGGTAGATCGCGTTGGTATTGCGCGAGAGAAGATAGATGTAGCCGTCTGGTCCGACCTTGAGGTCACGCACTTCGTGCTGGCCGGCGAACAGCGCCTCGACCGCGCCGACCTGCGCGCCGCTCATCACGATCCGGTACAGCGTGCGCCCGACCAGGCCGCCGACGAACAGGTTGCCCTGCCATTCCGGAAAGCGGTTGGCCGTGTAGAACAGCATGCCGCCGGGCGCGGTGGAGGTGGCGAACCAGTAGGCGATCGGTGGCGTGTAGGGCGCCATGTGCGTGCCGCCGCCCACCCGGCAGGCGGTGCCCACCGGGTCGCCGTAGTTGCAGCCGTACGAGACGTTGGGCCAGCCGAAGTTGCGGCCGGCGAGCGCGAGGTTGACCTCGTCGCCGCCTTGCGGGCCGTGTTCGCCGACCCACAACTCGCCGGTGGTCGGATGCAGCGTGGCCGCCTGCGGGTTGCGATGGCCGTAGGTCCACACCGCGGCCGCCGCACCGCCCTGCGCGAAGAACGGGTTGCTGGGCAGCGGCGCGCCGTTGGTGTCAATGCGCACCACCTTGCCCAACTGCGAGGAGAGGCTCTGCGACTCCGAGGCGAACAGCGCACGCTCGCCCAGCGTGACGAACAGCGCGCCGTCATTGGCGAACACCATGCGGCTGCCGTAGTGGAAAGTGGAGGTCCGCTTCGGCGTCTGCTGGAAGATCACCGTCACCTGTTCAAGCGCGGTGCCGGCTGTGTTCAGGCGGGCGCGCGCGACCGCGGTGCCGTTGGTGTCGTTCGCGCCCGGTTCGGAGTACGACAAGTAGATGCGGCGGTTGGTGGCGAACTGCGGATCGAGCACCACGTCGAGCAGGCCGCCCTGGCCGCGCGCGTCCACCGCCGGCACGCCGCTGATCGTGCTCACGCTCTGGCCATTGGCGCTCACCAGCGCCAGCGTGCCCGACTTCTGCGTCACCAGCAGGCGACCGTCGGGCATGAACGCCATGCCCCACGGCGAATCCAGACCCGATGCGAACGTGACCAGGCGCGCGGCCACGCTGCCGGGCGGCGGCGCGGGGGGTGAAGAGATGTTGATGGCGATCAGCGCCCCCGCCGGTGGCGTCGGGGTCGGCGTGGGTGACGGCGTGGGTGACGGAGTGGGTGCGGGCGTCGGCGCGGGCGCTGCTGCTGGCATCGGGGCCGAGACTTCGTCGCCGCAGCCCATCAGGACCGAACTTGCCGCGATTGCGCATGCGAAGAGCATGGCCTTGCTTCTGGTCTGCACTCAAATCTCCTGCGTGTCTAGGACGCCTCGCGGGGCAGTGTATTGAGGCGACCTGCGAATGCGAGTCGGCCGGCCGGACTAGCCGGGACGACTGCATGGGTGAGTCCGCAGGTGCTGGAGTGCTGCCTGCCCGCCCCCGCAGGCGATGGGGTCAAGGTGCCGCGTGCAGCGCGGCGTGGGTTCCGGGCGCGGTGGTGGCCGCAATCACGCCGCCGCCCAGGCAGACCTCGCCGTCGTACAGGACGGCCGACTGGCCCGGCGTGGCGGCCCACTGCGGCACCTCGAATTGCAACGCGAAGCCGGTGCCGGCGGTGGCGGTCACCTCGCACGCGGCATCGGTCTGCCGGTAGCGTGTTTTGGCGGTGAGCCGCGTGCCGGGCGCCAGTGCGGTGCCGCTGACCCAGGTGGCGTCGTCGGCAGTGAGGCTGCCGGCGAGCAGCCACGGATGATCATGGCCCTGCACGATCCACAGCGTGTTGGTCGCCATGTCCTTGCGCGCGACGAACCAGGCTTCACCGCTGCCGCTCTTCTGCCCGCCGACGCCAATGCCCTTGCGCTGGCCCAGCGTGTAGAAGGCGAGGCCGACGTGCTCGCCCACCACGTGGCCATCGGCGCGGCGGATCGGCCCCGGCGTGGTCGGCAGGTAGCGGTTGAGGAACTCGCGAAACGGTCGCTCGCCGATGAAGCAGATGCCGGTCGAGTCCTTCTTCCCCGCGTTGGGCAGGCCGATCTCATCGGCGATGCGGCGCACCTCGCGCTTGGGCAGCTCGCCCACCGGAAACAGCGTCTTCGCCAACTGCGCCTGGTTCAGACGATGCAGGAAGTAGCTCTGGTCCTTGGTCGTATCGAGGCCGCGCAGCAACTCGCAGCGGCCGCCACCCGCTTCACCTGGCGTGCGGCGCACCCGCGCGTAGTGCCCGGTGGCGATGTACGCGGCGCCGAGCGCCATCGCGTGATCGAGAAACGCCTTGAACTTGATCTCGGCGTTGCACAGCACGTCGGGGTTGGGCGTGCGGCCGGCGGCGTACTCGCGCAGGAACTCCGCGAACACGCGGTCCTTGTAGTCGGCCGAGAAGTTGACTGCCTCCAGCTCGATGCCGATCACGTCCGCCACGGCGGCGGCGTCGATCAGGTCCTGGCGGGTGGAGCAATACTCGTCGTCATCGTCGTCCTCCCAGTTCTTCATGAACAGGCCGATCACCTCGTGGCCCTGCTGCTTGAGCAGCCACGCGGAGACCGCCGAGTCCACGCCGCCCGACAGGCCCACCACCACGCGCTGCGGGTTCATCGAGCCGGTACCCTGGGCGTGACCGACGCAGGCGCCGACAGCGCACTCGGGTGCGTGTAGAGCAGCTCGATCGGATAGCGCTGGCCGCGCAGGTAATCGTCGACACAGCGCATCACCAGCGGGCTGCGGTGGCGGTCAGCGCAGGCCGCCAGTTCATCTGGCGTGAGCCACAGGGCGCGCACGATGCCGGTGTCCAGCGCGCGCCCGGCGAGTGCTTCGCCGAGGGTGCCGGCAAAGGCAAAGCGCAGGTAGGTGATGGCGCCCGCATCCAGCCCGCTGCGCCACAGGTAGACGCCGACCAGTTGCGTCGGCGTGAACTGGTGTGCGGTCTCCTCCAGCGTCTCGCGTGCGCAGGCGTCCGCCAGCGACTCACCTGGATCCAGATGGCCGGCGGGCTGGTTGATGCGCAGGCCGTCGCTGGTGTGCTCTTCGACCATGAGAAAGCGACCGGCGCGTTCGATCACCGCGGCCACGGTGGCGGCGGGTTTCCAGGGGGCCGAAGCGGGATCGACTGACATAACTCAAGGCGGGTGCAGCGGCGCGCAGCCCGGCGGGAATGTGATTGGCGCAAGCTCTCGCGCCAAGCTAGGGATCAGGGTTCTTTGTCGTAAGCTGCGCCCGATTCTACCGGCGGCCCTTCGTTGCTCGACGCGGCGACGGGTCCGAGCCCGCACAGACGAGACGAGAAGATAAGAGAAGGGGAGAGATTCCATGCGCATCGGAGTGCCGGCCGAAACGCGGCCGGGCGAAACCCGCGTCGCCGCCACCGCAGAAACCGTCAAGAAGCTCGTCGCCGGCAAGCACGAGGTGCTGGTTCAGGCCGGCGCGGGCGAGGCCTCGGCGCAGACCGACGAGGCCTACACCGCGGCCGGCGCCACGCTCGCGGATGCGCGCGCCGCGCTTAGCGCCGACATGGTGCTCAAGGTGCGTGCCCCGCAGGCCGACGAACTGGCGCTGATGAAGCGCGGCGGCGTGCTGGTCGGCATCCTCGAGCCGTTCAATGCCGAAGGCGTCGCCGCGATGAATAGCGCCGGACTCACCGCCTTCGCGCTCGAAGCGGCGCCGCGTACCACCCGCGCGCAGAGCATGGACGTGCTCAGTTCGCAGGCCAACATCGCCGGCTACAAGGCGGTGCTGCTCGCCGCGGCCACCTACGGCCGCATCATGCCGATGCTGATGACCGCGGCCGGCACGCTCAAGGCGGCGCGCATGGTGATCCTCGGTGCCGGCGTGGCCGGCCTGCAGGCAATCGCCACCGCCAAGCGGCTCGGTGCGGTGATCGAGGCCTCCGACGTGCGCCCCGCAGTGAAAGAGCAGATCGAGTCACTCGGCGCCAAGTTCATCGACGTGCCGTTTGAAACCGATGAAGAGCGCGAGATCGCCAAGGGCGTGGGCGGCTATGCGCGGCCGATGCCGCCGGCGTGGATGGCGCGCCAGGCCGCAGAGGTCGCCAAGCGCATCGCCGCGGCCGACATCGTCATCACCACCGCGCTGATCCCCGGCCGCAAGGCGCCGATCCTCGTGACCGAGGAGATGGTCAAGTCGATGAAGCCCGGTTCGGTGATCCTCGACATGGCGGTCGAGCAGGGCGGCAACTGCGCGATCAGCGAACTCGGCAAGACCGTCACCAAGCATCACGTGCAGGTCATCGGCGTGCCGAACCTGCCGGCCACGGTGCCGGTGGATTCCTCCGCGCTGTACGCGCGCAACGTGCTCGACTTCCTCAAGCTGGTG
Source organism: Burkholderiaceae bacterium (assembly GCA_022843955.1). Taxonomy (GTDB): domain Bacteria; phylum Pseudomonadota; class Gammaproteobacteria; order Burkholderiales; family Burkholderiaceae_F; genus JALHMQ01. The sequence goes on along the minus strand of JALHMQ010000015.1, from coordinate 98,401 downwards.
TTCGACAAGGAGGGCGCCTTCAGCGTCAACCTGGAGGACGACATCGTCGCCGCCTGCCTGTTGTGCAAGGACGGCGAGATCCGGCGCAAGGGCTAGGCGAGTCGTCCCGGCGCAGGCCGGGACCCAGGTTCAACGACTGCAGATTGGGCCCCGGCCTGCGCCGGGGCGACGAAGCAAACCGACGATGGCCGCGAACGAGTTCCCGATGACTGCTGTGTCGTTCCCGCGCTGGCGGGAACCCGGTGTCTTTTGGACGGCAACGACGCTGGATCCCCGCCTACGCGGGGATGACGATGGCATGTTCGTTCGCGCCTCGCCGTCACCGTCTTTGCCGCTATGTCCTACCCGTCGTTCCCTCGCGGGCTGCACCCCACCCCGTCGTTCCCGCGTAGGCGGGAACCCAGCGTCTTTCGACAACGCCGCTGGATCCCTGCTCTCGCCGGGGTGACACTTGAACCAGATGCGTGCCCTCGACCTCATCCGCCATCGCGCCGCGCGCCTCACCGCGCTGCTTGGTGTCGCCCAGCCGATCATCGGCGGGCCGATGGCGGGCGTCGGCACGCCGGCGCTCACCGCAGCGGTGAGCAATGCCGGCGGCCTCGGTGCGCTCGGCGTGGGCATGATGGAACCCGCGGCGATCGAGGCAGCCATTGCACAGACGCGCGCGCTCACCGCGCAGCCGTTCGCGGTCAACCTGTTCATCACGCCGCAGCCCGCGGTCGACGGCGAGCAGATGACGCGGATGATCGGCCGGCTGGCGCGCTATCGCGGCGAACTCGGCTTGCCGCGCGCCAAGCTGCCGTCCAGCTTCGCGCCCGACTTCGCGGCGCAGTTCGATGCGGTGCTCGCCGCGCGCGTGCCGGTGGTGTCGTTCACCTTCGGTGCGATGGCGCAGGCGCAGGTGGATGCGCTGCATGCGCAGGGCAGCAAGGTGATCGGTACCGCCACCTGCGTGCGCGAGGCGCGGCAGCTGGCCGCGCTGGGCTGCGATGCGATCGTCGCCAGCGGCATTGAGGCGGGCGGTCATCGCGCCACCTTCGCGGTGCCGTTCGATGAGTCGCAGGTCGGCTTGTTCGCGCTGCTGCCGCAGGTGGCGGCCGCGGTCGGCGTGCCGGTGATTGCCGCCGGCGGCGTGATGACGGCCGAGCAGATCGCCGCCGCGCTGCTGCTCGGTGCCAGCGGGGTGCAGTTGGGCAGTGCGCTGCTGCGCACGCCGGAAAGCGGTGCCAGCGACGCCTACAAGGCGGCGCTGATCGATGTGGAAGACATTGCCACCCGGCAGACGCGCGCGTTCAGCGGTCGGCCGGCGCGCGGCGTGATCAATCGCATGATGGCGGAGCTGGCGACGGTGGAGGCCGACACGCCGCCGTACCCGATCCAGAACAAGCTGACGCAGGAACTGCGCGCCGAGGCCAACCGGCAGGGGCGCGCGGAATTCATCTCGCTGTGGGCGGGCCAGGCGGCCGGGCTCGCGCGCGCCGCCCCGGCGGCCGACGTGGTCCGCGACCTGGCCACGCAACTCGAACAACTGACTCAACCGTAGCCGCAACACTCTCACGAGGCACGCATGGAAGCCATCAGCCCCATCGTCTGGAACCTGATCATTTTTGTGCTGGCGATCTACGTCGGCTACCACGTGGTGTGGAACGTCACGCCGGCGCTGCACACGCCGCTGATGAGCGTGACCAACGCCATCTCGGCGATCGTCATCGTCGGCGCCATGCTGGCGGCGGCCCTCACCGAGACGACGCTCGGCAAGTTCATGGGCGTGGCGGCGGTGGCACTGGCGGCGGTCAACGTGTTCGGCGGCTTTCTGGTGACCCGACGAATGCTGGAGATGTTCAAGAAGAAAGAGCCCAAAGCGGCCGCGGGAGAGAAGAAATGAGCGCGTCGTTCCGCCAAGGCGTCGCCCCGGCGAAGGCCGGGGCCCGATCTTTCGTCGTCATCACTTCTTTCGCCGCCGTCACCTGGGTCCCGGCCTGCGCCGGGACGACTACGAACACGCCCCGCGCCGGGAGCCGCGCATGAGCCTCAACGTCGTCGTCCTGCTCTACCTCGTCGCCTCGATCTTCTTCATCCAGGCACTCAAGGGGCTGTCGCACCCGTCCACGTCGCGTCGCGGCAATGCCTTCGGCATGACCGGCATGGCGATCGCCGTGTTCACCACGGTGGCGCTGATCTACAAGCTGGCGCCGATGGCGGCGACCACCGGCATGGGCTGGGTGATCCTCGGCCTGCTGATCGGCGGCACCGCCGGCACGATCATGGCGAAGAAGGTCGAGATGACCAAGATGCCGGAGCTGGTCGCCTTCATGCACAGCATGATCGGCCTGGCGGCGGTGTTCATCGCGATTGCCTGCGTGGCCGAGCCCTGGGCATTCAACATCGTCGAAAAAGGCGGCGCGCTGCCGGTCGGCAACCGGATCGAGCTGTTCATCGGCGCCTTCGTCGGCGCCATCACCTTCAGCGGTTCGGTGATCGCCTTCGGCAAGCTGTCGGGCAAGTACAAGTTCCGCCTGTTCCAGGGCGCGCCGGTGGTGTTCTCCGGCCAGCACATGGTCAACCTGGCGCTCGGCATCGCCATGCTGGTGTGCGGCCTGTGGTTCGCCGCCACCCAGGACTGGCTGCCGTTCGTGCTGATGCTCGCCATCGCTTTCGTGCTGGGCGTGCTGATCATCATCCCGATCGGCGGCGCCGACATGCCGGTGGTGGTGTCGATGCTCAACAGCTACTCGGGCTGGGCGGCGGCCGGCATCGGCTTCTCGCTGAACAACTCGATGCTGATCATCGCCGGCTCGCTGGTGGGCTCGTCGGGTGCCATCCTCAGCTACATCATGTGCAAGGCGATGAACCGATCGTTCTTCAACGTGATCCTCGGCGGTTTTGGTGGCGAGGCCGCGGTGGTCACCGGCGGCGCGCAACAGCAGCGACCGGTCAAGAGCGGCTCGTCCGATGACGCCGCGTTCATGCTGAGCAATGCCGAGACCGTGATCATCGTGCCGGGCTATGGCCTGGCGGTGGCGCGCGCGCAGCATCCGCTCAAGGAACTGGCGACCAAGCTGATCGAGAAGGGGATCACCGTCAAGTACGCGATCCACCCGGTCGCCGGCCGCATGCCGGGCCACATGAACGTGCTGCTGGCCGAGGCCGAGGTGCCCTACGACCAGGTGTTCGAGATGGAAGACGTCAACGGCGAGTTCTCCGAGACCGACGTGGTGCTGGTGCTCGGCGCCAACGACGTCGTGAACCCCGCCGCCAAGGATCCCAAATCGGTCATCGCCGGCATGCCGATCCTGGAGGCCTACAAGGCGCGCCAGATCATCGTCAACAAGCGCTCGATGGCGAGCGGCTACGCCGGCCTCGACAACGAGCTGTTCTACATGGACAAGACGATGATGGTGTTCGGCGATGCGAAGAAGGTGGTCGAGGACATGGTGAAGGCGGTGGAGTAGGCGCTGATGGACGCTGCCTGCGCGCTGCTGATCGTCGACATCCAGAACGACTTTCTACCCGGCGGCGCGCTCGCGGTGCCGGCCGGGGATGAAGTGATCCCGGCGGTCAATCGGCTGGCGCTGCACTTCGACAAGGTGATCCTGACGCAGGACTGGCATCCGCCGGGTCACATCTCGTTCGCCTCGTCGCACCCGGGACGCCAGCCGTTCTCGACGATCGATCTGCCGTACGGCACGCAGGTGCTGTGGCCCGACCACTGCGTGCAGGGCACGCGCGGCGCCGACTTTGCCGACAAGCTGGCGGTGCCGCAGGCGCAGGCGGTGATCCGCAAGGGCTTTCACGCGCACACCGACAGCTACTCGGCGTTCCTCGAAGCGGATCGCCGCACGCCCACCGGCCTGGCCGGCCTGCTGCGTGAGCGCGGCGTCACCACGGTGTACCTGTGCGGGCTGGCACTGGACTTCTGCGTGGCCTGGAGCGCGCTCGATGCGCGCAGCGCGGGGTTCGAGGCCATCGTCATCGAGGACGCCTGCCGCACGATCGACACCCACGGCTCGCTCGACGCGGCCATGCGCGCCTTCGACAGTGCCGGCGTGGTGCGCGTCATCAGCGACAGGGTCACCTAGGCCGCTGGCGCTCACTCTGGCGCGTGAGTTCGCGCCGCACCCCGGCCAGGCCAGGCCAGTCCCGGCCAGCCCAGGCCAGGCTCGACAACCGACCCCATGTCGGCGCGTTGACCCGCTGCGCGTCCCGCGTCCGGGTGGCTGTGGCCGGCCGCCCGTGCGGGTGGCGCGCGCATCTCGTTGCCTACACTGTGGCCATGCCACGCCTGCTGCAACACTCCCTGCTGTCTGCCCGCGACCTGCTGATTTCTGCCGGTCCGTTCGTGCTGCTGGCCATCGGCCTGCTGTGGCTCGCCTACAAGGTGCTCGATCCGGCGCCGCCGCAGAAGGTGGTGCTGGCTACCGGGCCGGAGCAGGGCGCCTATGCCGAGTTCGGCAAACGCTACGTGACCGAACTGAAGCGCTTTGGCATCGAGGTCGAGCTGCGTACCACCGCCGGTGCGGCGGAGAACCTGAAGCTGCTGCGTGACACCGCGGCCGGCATCGACCTCGCCTTCATGCAGGGCGGCGCCGGCGAGGCGATCTACGCGATCGACGAGGTCGATGTCGGGCCACCGATCATCTCGCTCGGCAACCTGTTCTTCGAGCCGGTGTGGATCTTCTATCGCGAAGACGCCGCGCGCCGCGTGCTCAAGGCCGCCAAGCCCGCGCGACCGTCGGCCGCGCCGCTGGTGGCCGCGGGCGAACGGCGCGCGCCGACCGACGACGCGACGCTGGCCGCGCTGGCGCAACTGCGCGGCCTGCGCGTGAACATCGGTGCCGAGGGCAGCGGCGCCGCCAACCTGGTGGCCAAGCTGCTGCACGCCAACCGCATCGAGCCGGCGGAACTCAAGCTCGCGCATCAGCCACCCACCGAGGCGGTGGTGGCACTGCTGAGCGACGAGATCGATGCGCTGGTGTTCGTCTCCGCGCCCGAGTCGCCGCTGGTGCGCATGCTGCTGCAGACGCCGGGCATTCGCCTCTTCAACTTTACGCAGGCGCAGGCGTACGCGCGGCGCTTCACCTTCCTGTCTGCGGTGGACCTGCCGCGCGGCGTGGTCGATCTCGCGCAGGACGTGCCGCCGCGGCGGGTGGATCTGGTGGCGGCCACCTCGACCCTGGTGGCGCGTGACGACCTGCATCCGGCGCTGGCGCAGCTCTTCGTGCAGGCGGCGCAGCGCATCCACGGCGAGACCTCGTGGTTCGGACCCTCGGGCCAGTTTCCCAACGCCAACGTCACCGAGCATGCGCTGGCGCGCGAGGCCGATCGCTACTACCGCAGCGGGCCGCCGCTGTTGCAACGCTACCTGCCGTTCTGGCTCGCCAACCTGATCGACCGCATGTGGGTGGTGCTGGTGTCGATCATCGCGGTGCTGATCCCGTTGTCGCGCATCGTGCCGCCGCTCTACGAGTTCCGCATCCGCTCGCGCGTGTTCCGCTGGTACCGTCAGCTGCGCGAGATCGAGGAGGCCGCGGGCCGTCCGAACGCACAACCCGGCACGCTGCTGCGCGAGCTCGACACGCTGGACGCCCGCGTCGAGCGCGTGAGCGTGCCGCTGTCGCACGCCGACGAGCTGTATGCGCTGCGCTCGCACATCCACCTGGTTCGCAACCGCCTGCGTGGCGTGGCGGCGCCGGCTGCAGTCGTGGCCGAGCCGTGACCCTGCAGCGTCGCCGCCTGCTGCTGGCGTCGCCGGCCCTGGCGCTAACTTCTCTGGGAGCGATGACCGTGACCGATTCCGCTGCTGCGCGTCCCGCGAGCGCCAAGTTCGCCTACGCCGAGACCGGCATCGCCGACCTGCAGGGCAGGCTCGGCACCGGGCGCCTGACCGCGCGCACGCTGGTGCTCGCCTACCTGTCGCGCATCGAGACCAACGACGCGCGCGGTCCGCGCCTGCAGTCGGTGATCGAGACCAATCCGGAGGCGGTGACCATCGCCGCCGAACTGGACCGCGAGCGTCGCCTCAATCGCCCGCGCAGTGCACTGCACGGCATCCCGGTGCTGGTGAAGGACAACCTCGCCAGCGCCGACCGCATGCAGACCACCGCCGGCTCGCTGGCGCTGGCGCGCGAGTTCGGCGGTGTGACGCCGCCGCGCGACTCGTTCGTCATCGCACGTCTGCGCGCGGCCGGTGCGATCGTGCTGGGCAAGACCAACATGAGCGAGTGGGCCAACATTCGCTCCACTCGCTCGACCAGCGGCTGGAGCGCGCGCGGCGGCCTGGTGCGCAATCCGTATGCACTCGACCGCAATGCCAGCGGCTCCAGTTCCGGCACCGCGGCCGCGGTGGCCGCCAGCTTCGCCACCGTGGGCATCGGCACCGAGACCGACGGTTCGATCGTCTCGCCCGCCGCGGCCAACGGCCTGGTCGGCCTCAAGCCCACGGTCGGGCTGGTGAGCCGTGACGGCATCATCCCGATCTCCCACTCGCAGGACACTGCCGGCCCGATGGCGCGCAGCGTGGCCGACGCCGCCATGCTGCTCAGCGTGATCGCCGGCCCCGACCCACGCGATGCCGCCACCGAGCGGGCACCGACCGGCATCGACTACGCCACCTACCTCGACCGCGACGGCCTGCGCGGCGCCCGCATCGGTGTACTGCGCGACTCGCTCACCGGTCATCCCGCCACCGACGCCGTGTTCGACCAGGCGCTGGCCCTGCTCACCGCGCGCGGCGCGGTGCTGGTCGACCCGGTGACGATCCCGTCGGCGTCCGAGCTCGGACGCCACGAGATCGAGGTGCTGCTGACCGAGTTCAAGGCCGGGCTGGCGACCTACCTGCAGGAGTTCGCACCCGGCGCGGCGGTGCAGACGCTGGCCGACGTGATCGCCTTCAACCAGCGGCACGCCGCGCGCGAGATGCCGCACTTCGGCCAGGAGCTTTTCCTGCGCGCCGAGGAGACCCGCGGGCTGGCGGACCCCGACTACCTGGCGGCGCTCGCCACCTGTCGCCGCCTGGCACGCGAAGACGGGCTGGACGCGGCACTCGCCACCCATCGGCTCGATGCGCTGGTGGCGCCCACGCGCGGGCCGGCGTGGCTGACGGACCTGATCCATGGCGACCGCCATGGCCGGGGCTACTCGTCGCCGTCGGCGGTGGCGGGCTACCCGCACCTGACGCTGCCGATGGGCGAGGTGGCCGGCCTGCCGGTCAACCTGTCGTTCGCCGGCGCGGCGTGGTCGGAGCCGACGCTGATCCGCCTTGCCTATGCGTTCGAACAGGCCGCGCAGGCGCGCATGGTGCCCGCGTTTGCGCGCAGTACGCCGCTGTCGGCTTAGTGGCGGGCGTCGTCGCGGGCGTAGTGGCGGGCGTCGTGGCGGGCGTAGCGGCGGCGCCACGCTCGCTTCGGCTGCTTGCATGGCCGCAGGCCGGCGGCAATGATGCGTCGGCCGCAGCGCGCGTTGGCTGCCGCCTTCCTCCCACCCGATCCATTCCGATGACCACCTCCGCCCGCCGCCTTGCCGATGTCCACGAACTGCACGGCCTGCAACCGGTGCTGCCCGTGGCCGATCTCGCGGCGAGCGTGCGCTTCTACTGCGACGTGATCGGCCTCGAACTCGACTTCCTGTGGGGTGAGCCGCCGCACTACGGGCGCGTGAAGCACGGCGGCCACGGCGACTCGGTCTTCATTCACCTGGAGCAAGTGGCGCTGCCGGTGCCAAACACGAGCGAACTGCGACTGCACGTCGGACGTGATGTCGACGGCCTGTGTGCCGCCTACGTTGCGCAGGGCGCCGAAGTGATCCACGCCCCGCAGACACAGCCCTGGGGCCTGCGCGAGTTCGCGCTGCGAGATCCCGATGGTCACGTGCTCATCTTCGGCGCCGAGGCCTGACTGAACGCGCCACAGTTTTGTCGATGAATTCGCCGATGATTGCGCGAATGTGCCAATGAATGTGCCAATGAGTGCGCCGATTCATGCATCGATGAACACACCGATCAACGATCCGACCAACGTACCGACACATCCCCGCCGATGACCGCCCTGACCCTGCCGGCCGACCACACGCTGCGACGTGCGCTCGCTGATGAAGTCCATGCGCGCCCGCCGGCGCCGGTGGCCGCGCCCGCCGTGGTCTCCTGCCTGGCGTTGTACGAAACCCAGGCCGAGGCGGTGTTCGACTGCGTGGTGCAACTGGCGCAGCGCTTCGGCGTGGCTCCGCCTGCCGCCGGGGGCGGCCATGCGATCGTCAACCTGCCCGACGTTCGCGTGAAGTGGGAGCGTCACGGTGAGTTCAGCAGCCTCACCTTCGTGCGCCCGCTGCATGAACCGAGTTCGCTCGAAGCGATGGCGCACTATCCGACTGCGTTCGACGCGCTGCCGGGTGACTGGCTCGCTGCGCTGCCGGGACGCACCGTCTCGGCCGCCGACATCGTGCTGCTGGCCGCCGGCGATGCGGGCGCCGTACCGCGCTGGGATGAACTGGGACGCTGGTTCAACCGCGAGGCGATGGCCGGCAGCCAGGTGCTCGACGAGGCGGCGCTGGTGTTCACCGACTTCATGCTGCGCGATGAAGGTGGCGAAGCCGGCGCCGGGCAGGCGGGCCGCACCCGCTGGCTGGTGCTGGACCAGCAAGGCATGAGCGCGGCGCAAAGTGCGCGCGTGGCGCAGCGGATCATCGAGATCGAGATCTATCGGATGACGTCGCTGCTGGCGTTCCCGCTGGCGCGCGACGCTTTCCCGCAGCTGAACCGCATCGAACAGCGACTCGCCGAGATCACCGCCGCCACCGCCGCGCTGCACGGGCGCGGCGATCCGAAACAGACCCAGGATGCCGAGCGTGCGCTGCTCGACGAGCTCACCCGCGTGGCCTCCGAGGTCGAGCGATCGGTGGCCGCCACCAGCTTTCGTTTCTCCGCCGGCCAGGCCTACTGGGATCTGGTGCAGGCGCGTGTGCGCGAGTTCCGCGAGAAGCGCATCGGCGATTTGCGCACGATCGGTGGCTTCCTGTCACGGCGGCTGGCACCTGCGATGAACTCGTGTGCGGCAGCGGCGCGTCGGCAGGAGGAACTGTCGGCCCGCATCGAGCGCGCCAGCGCGCTGCTGCGCACGCGGGTGGACGTCGCGCGCGAAGAGCAGAACCAGCAATTGCTGGCGGCGATGGAACGGCGCGGCAAGATCGGCCTGCGGCTGCAGCAGACGGTCGAAGGCCTGTCGGTGGCGGCGCTGACCTACTACCTCGTCGGCCTGGTGGGCTACGGCGTCAAGCCGCTGAAGGCGGTGTGGCCGCAGCTGAACACCGATTGGGTGGTAGCCGCATCGATCCCGGTGCTCGCGTTCGTCGTGTGGAGCGCGGTGGGGCGGCTGCGCAAGCGGTTGATGAGCGAGTGAGCGGGGGCGGAGATGACCGCTGCATATCCGCGCGACTTCCCCGGCATTTCGGCCGTTTCGTCGGGTGTCGGCGCGCTCATGATGACAGTTGACCCAGTCTGGCGGCCGGTGCCGCCAACGGCAAGGATGCGTCCATGAGCGGAACCGGTTTCGATTCGATCCACAACTACTACGAGCGCCTGGTGTTCGACGAGGTGCTGCGCATGGCCAGTTTGCGCAGCAAGTCGATCGATCCGCGCCTCTTGGCCGACATCGCCTGCGTGGCGCTCAATCGGCTGCCGGCGCGCTACATCCGCCACGATGTCGACTACTCGTTCTACCTGACCGCCGAGGAGCGCGACGACCAGAATCGCCGCATCGCCGACGCCGTGGCACAGTCGTTCGCCTACGTGACGAGCGGCCTGGCGCGCGCCGTCACCCCCGCCTGAGCCTGTAGGTCGCGGCGGTTCACTCCGCCTGCACCTTGCGCAGGTAGTCCTGCAGCCGCCGGCCGGTCTCGTCGGCAAAGCGCTCGTCGAGCAGCTCGATCTGGCCGATGCGGTCGAGACGGAAGTTGCGAAAGTCCTGGCGCAGCTCGCACCACGCGGCGAGCGACCACGCCTCGCCCCAGAAGAAAAGTCCCAGCGGCCGCACGCGGCGCGTGCTGTCGCGCCCATCGGCGTCGCGGTAGCAAAGCTGCGCCACGCGCCGCTCGCTCATCGCGCGCCGTGCCGCCTCCAGCCGCTCGCCGGGCAGCGGATCGATGAACGCGCCGGGCGCGAACAGCCGCGCTGATTCGAGCGCGGCGCGCTTGTCGCCCGGCAGCGCGGCAGCGATCTTGGCCAGCGCCGAGCGTGCGCCCTGCGCCAGGCCCGGTCCGCCCCAAGATTCGACGAAGCGCGCGCCGATCACCAGCGCATCGATTTCGTTGAAGCTGAACATCAGCGGCGGCAGGTCGAAGCCCGGGCGGATGCGGTAGCCGACGCCAGCCTCGCCGTCGATCGGCACGCCGCTGGCAAGCAGGTCGGCCACATCGCGATAGATCGTGCGCTCGGACACCTCCAGCCACTGCGCCAGCTGCCGGGCGGTGGTGAGGCGTCGCCCGCGCAGGTGCTGGACGATCTCGAACAGTCGATCGGCGCGCCGCACGTCAAGGCTGGACCGGATGCAAGGTCATCGGGAGGCCGGGCGGCGTGGCGGCGCAGCGCGACTCGGCGCGTCGAAGCGCGGCACGAAACCGCCGCTGCCCTCGCGTTGCTTGCGTTCGCGCGTGAAGTGCCACCAGGGCAGCGCCTCTCCCGTGCGCGCCTGGTGGATCGCAGCGGCAAAGGTATCCCAGACGCAGGGATCGTGGCGGCGTCCGGTGAGTCTTTGCAGTTTCAGGTAAAGGCGGTCGGCATCGGCACGCGCCAGTTGTGCGCAGCTGCGGATGCCAAGCAGCGCGAAGTCGCGCGCCATCGCCGGCCCGATGTTGCGCAGGGTTTGCAGCTCGCTCTTCGCCGTGGCGGGTCTCTTTTGACCAGCGGCACGTGCCTGATCTTCGAGCGCGGTCAGCAGTTCCAGCCGGCGCTGCCGCCGCACTTGTTGCCAGTGCGTGCCGTCGAGCGCGCCGACTAGCGCATAGAGCAGGTTCAACGACGCAGGGCCGCCGGCGCGCTTGACCCGCATGTAGGCGCCGATCGCTCCCGCGCGCTGCAGTGCCGCCAATGAACCGATGCCGGCGGCGGCCAGCATTTGCGCCGAGCGTGGCCCGAGGTTCGGCAGCGCGGCCAGCGGCACGCCGGAAGCATCCTTGATCGATCGTGCGCGGGCCATGGCGGCGAGGGTCATGCGATGACGTCGAAGTGTCGCATCCGTGCGCTGTCGAGGTCGAGCAGCGCGAAGTAGCGCGCCGCCACGGGCGACTGCAACACGGCTGCGGCCGCCGCGTCGGCACAAGTGCGGTCGCGCCACTCCACGAGGTCGGCGCAACTGTTGCCGTCTCGCAAGGTGCGGCGGCGGATGAAGCCGGGCAGGGTGGAGAGCAGGTGGTCAAGGTCGCGCAGCGCACCGTGGAGTGCCTCGTCGGTGGTACCGGGCAGCAGGCGGAACTCGGCCAGTTCGATGCAAGGCGGGGTAGGAGACAGCGGATCGGCGTGCGGCATGGCGTCCTTTCGTGAGGTGTGCCGACAGGGCACGGGGCAGACGATGCGCGGGTGCTGCTGACACCGTGCTGTCAGCAGCACGCGCCGCCGATGAGCGGGCGCGGCCAGTGCGTACCGGTGCAACGCGGGCCAGCAGCCCTGACTGGCAAACATGTTTATACGAGCGTATAAATGTCGCATGCCGACCGCCCCCCGCCGCCGTGCGGCTTCGCCTGCTCCTCGTGCAGTGCGCCCTCGTGCTGCGCGCCCCCGTGCCACGCCCGCGACGGCAAGCCGGCGCCATCCAACCGCCGTCGCCCCCAGCGACGACACGCGCCGCCGCCTGCTGCAGGCGGGTATCGAGCGCGTCGAGCGCCATGGCCTGCGCGCGCTCACCGTGCGCGGCGTGGCCGCCGATGCCGGCGTCAACCTCGGCAGCTTCGTCTATCACTTCGGCACGCGCGACGCCTTTGCCGCCGAAGTGATCGAGCAGTGGTACGCGCCCCTGATGTCGCGCCTGCAGTTGACCGTCGACGAGGCGGCACCGCCGCTGGAGCGGCTGCGCGCGGTGCTGATCCAGCTGCTTGATTTCCTGCTCGCACACGCCGGCTTCATTGGCCACCTGCTGCTGGATGCGGCCGCTGGCGAGCCGCTGGCGCGCCGCTTCGTGGTGTCGATGGCGGGTCGCCATCCGCAACTGGTGCTGCGCGTGATCACCGAGGCGCAGCGCGACGGCGCGTTGCCGGCGAAGGAGTCGCCGCTGCACCTGCTGATGTTTCTGATGGGGGCGATCGGCGCCCCGGTGCTGGTGCTCGGCGCCGCCGCGCGCAGCGGGCTGATGCCCGACGCGCTGGCGGCCCGCATGTTGCCGCTGGCCGGCGACGTCCGGGCGGTTCACCGCCGCGTCGACTGGGCGCTGCGCGGCTTGTCACAGGAGATCTGACCGATGAGAACGTACCTTCTGTGCCTGCTCGCCGCCTTTGCGCTGGCCGGCTGCGATCGGCCCGACCCGGCCGCGATGACCGGTTGGGTCGAGGCCGACCTTGTCTATGTGTCGGCACCGGCAGCCGGCATGCTGCAGCAGATCGAGGTGAAGCGCGGCGCACGCGTGGACGCGCAGGCGCCACTGTTCTATCTCGATGCCGACGCCGAGAGCCTCAGTCGCCTGCAAAGCGAGGCGCAGGCGGCACAAGCGCAAGCGCAGGCGCTCAACCTGAAGAGCGGCCGCCGCGCGCCGGAACTGGCGGCCGTGGCGCAGCAACTGGCGCAGGCGCAGGCGGCGCAGTCGGCGTCGGCCGCCGCACTCGCGCGCAACGAGCAGTTGGTGACGCAGGGCTTCATCTCGGCCGGCGTGCTCGACGAGCTGGGCGCCGCAGCGGCGCGCGACGCCGCCCGCGTGAGCGAGTTGCAGGCGCAGCTGAAGGTCGCGCAACTGGCCGCGCGCCCGCAGGAGATCGCCGCCGCCGAGGCCGCCCTGCGCGCCGCGCGGGCGCAGATCGCGCTGGCCACGTGGCGCGAAGAACAGCGCGCCCAGTCGGCGCCGGTGGCCGCACTCGTGTACGACGTTTTGTATCGGCGTGGCGAACGGGTGCCGGCCAATGCGCCGGTGGTGGTGCTGCTGCCTGACGGTGCGCTCAAGCTGCGCCTGTTCGCACCGCAGGCGCTGCTGGCACGCATCGCGGTCGACAGCCGCGTGGCGGTCAGTTGCGACGGCTGCCCGCCCGATCTGGCCGCACGCGTGACCTTCGTGTCGCCGCAGGCCGAGTTCACGCCACCGGTGATCTACAGCAACGACAGCCGCAGCAAGCTCGTCTTCCTGGTCGAGGCGCGCCTGGAAGGCGATGCCGCGCAGCAGCTCAAGCCCGGCCAGCCGGTCGACGTGCGGCTGGAGGCTCCGCGATGAACGTCGCCCATCCGCGTGGCGACAGGAGTCAGCGATGAGCACGCCCGGTGCTGCCGCGCTGCCTGATCTGGCGATCGACGTGCGCGATCTGACCAAGCGCTTCGGCGACCGTACCGTGGTCGATCGCGTGGCGATTCGCGTGCCGCGCGGTCGCATCTGCGGCTTCCTCGGTCCCAACGGCAGCGGCAAGACCACCACCATCCGCATGCTGTGCGGGCTGCTCACGCCCGACGGTGGCGAAGGCACCTGCCTGGGCTTCGACATCCGGCGCGAAGCGGCGGCGATCAAGCGCCGCGTCGGCTACATGACGCAGCGCTTCGGCCTGTACGAAGACCTGACGATCGAGGAGAACCTCGCCTTCATCGCGCGCATCTATGAAGTGAAGCAGCCGCGCGTGGCAGCGGCGCGTGCGCTGGAGCGGCTCGGGCTGGTCGAGCGCCGCCGGCAACTGGCCGGCACGCTCTCGGGTGGCTGGAAGCAGCGGCTGGCACTCGCCGCCTGCCTGCTGCACGAGCCGCAATTGCTGCTGCTGGACGAGCCCACGGCCGGTGTCGACCCCAAGGCGCGCCGCGACTTCTGGCAGCAGATCCACGCGCTCGCCGCCGACGGCATGACGGTGCTGGTCAGCACCCACTACATGGACGAGGCCGAGCGCTGCCACCAGATCGCCTACATCTCGTTCGGCCGGCTGCTGGTGTCGGGCACCGCGGACGAAGTGATTCACGCCGCGCAACTGCACACCTGGCGCGCCAGCGGCGCCGACCTGGCACGCCTGGTCGCGCTCACTGACAGCGCGGGTGACTGGATGGCGGCGGCGTTCGGCACCGCGGTGCATGTGACCAGCGCCACTCGCGACGACTTTCCGCAGTGGCTGGCGCAGCGCGCGCCGGGGCATCGCTGGGAGGTGACGTCGATCGCGCCGGGGCTGGAGGACCTGTTCATCTCGCTGATGAACGACAGCGGCACGTCTGGCGACCGTGGGCGCGCCGCGGAGCGCATCGATGCCTGAGGTCGTGATCCGGCGGCTGTCGTTGTTGCGGGTGTGGGCCGTGATGGCCAAGGAGTTCGTGCAGCTCAAACGCGACCGCCTGACCTTCGCGATGATGATCGGTGTGCCGCTGATGCAGCTGGTGCTGTTCGGCTTTGCCATCAACACCGATCCGAAGCACCTGCCCACCGCGGTGGTGGCGGCCGACAGCGGGCCGCTGGTGCGCAGCATCGTGCGCGCGGTGGAGAACACAGCCTACTTTCGTGTCGTGGCGCAGCCGACCGAGAGCGAGGCCGAGCTCATGCTCGCGCGCGGCGAAGTGCAGTTCGTGATCGTGATCCCGGCCGGCTTTTCCAGTCGCCTGCTGCGCGGCGAGCAACCGGCGCTGGCGGTGTACGCCGACGCCACCGATCCGTCGGCCTCGGGCGCGGGCCTGGCGGCGCTGGCGCAACTGCCCGACTTTGCGCTCACCCATGACCTGCGTGGACCGCTGGCCACGCTGGCGCAATCGCGCCCACCGTTCGAGGTGCGGGTACACCGGCGCTACAACCCGGAAGGGCTGACCAGCTACAACGTGGTGCCCGGCCTGATGGGCGTGATCCTGACGATGACGCTGGTGATGATGACGGCGATGGCGATGACGCGCGAACGCGAGCGCGGCACGCTTGAGAACCTGCTCGCCACGCCGGTGCGGCCGCTGGAGGTGATGGTCGGCAAGATCGTGCCGTACCTGTTGATCGGCTGGGTGCAGGTGGTGATCGTGTATCTGGCCGCGCGCACGCTGTTCGCGGTGCCGATGGCCGGCAGCGCGCTGCTGCTGGCGGTCGCGATGATGCTGTTCATGGTCGCCACCCTCACGGTGGGCTTCCTGTTCTCGACGCTGGCCCGCTCGCAGATGCAGTCGATGCAGATGACGATGTTCTACTTCCTGCCGAACATGCTGCTATCGGGCTTCATGTTCCCGTTCCGCGGCATGCCGGTCTGGGCGCAGACGATCGGCGAAGTGCTGCCGCTGACGCACTTCCTGCGCATCGTGCGCGCGGTGATGCTCAAGGGCGCAGGGGCCGCGGACATCGCCGCCAACACCTGGCCGATCGCGCTCTTCGTGCTCGTGGTCGGCGGCGTGGCGCTGCGGCGCTACCAGCAGACGCTGGACTGAGTGCGCCGCCGGGCGATCACGGTAGCCAATCGGATTCCGATCGATGCCCCGTCGATTTCCAATCGATCGACCGCCAGCACGTTGCGGCGAGCACCGCTCACGCCGTCGACGCCGGGGGTGGCGCCGCCTCAGAGCCGGCGTAGCCGTGCCAGCTGCCGATCATGCAGCCACGGCAGCAGCAGCAATGCGCTGATGCCGCCGATCAGTGCCAGGAACATGTCGGACTGCGTGTCCCACGGATCGCCTTGAGTTCCAAGAAACTCGTCGGCGCCCTGGCCGAGCGCGAGCGCGGCGGCCCACTCGATCAGCTCGTAGCTGGCGCTGATCGCCAGCACCACGCAGATGACGAGGAACGCCAGCATCGCGCGGCCGCGCACGAAGGCGCCGCGCAGCAGGATCTCGCGCGCGGCGATCGCGGGCACGAAGCCCTGCGCAAAATGGCCGATCTTGTCGTACGGGTTGCGACCAAGCTCGAGCAGATCCTGCAGCCAGAAGCCGAGCGGCACCCGCGCGTAGGTGTAGGCGCCGCCCAGGATCAGGATCAGCGCGTGCACGAAGATGAGCGCATACAGCAGCGAGGTCAGCGGGTAGGCGCGCCGCGTGGCGATGAGCAGCGGCACCACGATCAGCACCGGCGCGACTTCCATCAGCCAGGTCAGGCGGTCGTACGGCTGCCAGCCGGAGGCGACCAGTGCGGCGCACAGTGCGACGAGGCCGGCGATCAGGCCGCTGTTCTGTCGTTGAGTGTGCATGGCGTCGCCGCAGCCTTATGCACCGCGCTTGATGCTCGCCAGCGCCACGCCGGCGGCGACAAACAGGCCGCCGAACAGGCGGTTGAGCGTGCGCACGTGCGCGGGAGCGCGCAGGGCGGCGAGCACGCGCGAAGCCAGCAGCGTGTAGCCCGCCATCACCACCAGATCGGTGAACACCAGCGTGGCGCCGATCACCGCGTACTGGACATCGAGATCGCGCGTCAGGTCGAGGAACTGCGGCACCACGGCGAGCAGGAACACGGTGCCCTTCGGGTTGAGCGCGTTGACGATCCAGCCACGCAGCACGAGGTCGCGCCGCCGCACGCGCAGCGTGACTGCGTCATCGGACTTCGCGACCGGGGCCGCCGGCGCGCGCCATTGCTGGATGCCGAGATAGACGAGGTAGGCGGCGCCCAGCCACTTGATCACCGTGAACGCGGTGGCGCTGGCAGCGATCAATGCACCCACGCCGAGCGCCACCACCACGAGTTGCGTGACGATCCCCAGCACGAGGCCCAGTGTCGTGAAGTAGCCGCGGCGAAACCCGTGATTCAGGCCCGCGCTCATCGCCGCCACCGCGCCGGCGCCAGGCGACAGGCTGATCGCCCAGGCGGCGGCGAAGAAGGCAAGCCAGAGGGTGAAGTCCATGGACAGTGTGGTTGCGGGTTCGTTGATGATCAGGGTTCGGTCGTCATGGACGCCGATGCGGTGTTGTCCCTGGCGGCGTGGTCAAAAGGTTCGCTGTCTCGGCACGGTGTCGCTCATCTTGGAGCCTCGTCTTCCTCGGACCTACGTCGTCCCCGCGCAGGCGGGGACCCAGTGTCTTTCGCGGTTGTCTTCATGGCGCAGTCGTGTGCTTGACCGGAAAGTCGCTGGGTTCCCGCCTGCGCGGGAACGACGGAAGCAAGTGCCTTGCGTTCGACTCCCTCGTCGCCCCGGCGAAGGCCGGGGCCCAATCTGCCTCTGAACGCCGCCGATGCTTGCCTTGGGTCCCGGTCTGCGCTGCGCACAACCGGGACGACGATCCGCGCGAGCCTGCCTATTTCAACACCGCCTTCGCCGTCACCCGGCCGGCGCGCTCATGCCATGCAGTCAGCTCGACCGCCGTGCCCGCCGGCGCGCGCACGGTCCAGTCGACGTGCGCACGATCCGCCGTCGGCTTCTTCTGGCCCCAGAAGCTGATGCCCGTGTGCAGGTAGGCCCAGCCTTCGAGTTCACCCAGTTCCTCGCGCGACTTGCCGCTGACGAGCTGCGCGCCTGCAGGCAGCGCGATCTCGGCCAGCACGCCGCGGGTGAGCTTGCGCTTGAGCGTCATCTTGCTGACGTAGCTCGGCAGCCAGCCGGTGTTCTGCACCACGAGGCGAACGCGCCAGGTGTCGGCGCTCTGCGGCGTGATCTCCACACGCTGCAGTTCGAGTTGCGGCGAGATCAGCGAATTGAACAGCAGCCACTGCGGAAAGCGGGCGATCTCCTTCTCGCGCAGCGCCGGCGGCGGGTTGGTGAAGATCGCCATGCGGTTCCAGCCGCCGATTTCCACCTCGCCCAGCTGTGGGTGCGAAAACGGCTTCCATTCGATGTGACCCTCGCCGGGCGCCACCCGCTGTGCCCACAGGTACACCTTGAGGTCGTCCTCGATCGGGTGTTCGCGGAACCAGTGCACCCACTCGTTGTTCTCGATCCCGGCTTCCTTCTTCGGATTCCAGATCTCGATGGTCCAGGTGTACATGCCGAGGTGTTCGTAGATCCAGTCGAAGGTGCCGGAGATGTGCTCCTTCGGGTGGTAGCGAAACTCCTCCCACACGCCGATCGCCGGGTAGCCGGTCAGCGCTTCGCCCCGTTTGCCGATGCTCTGATACGTCCACAGATCCTCGGGGATGAACTCGTTGTCGGCGGCGTGGCCGAGCGGCCGCAGCAGTACGCCGCTGAAGGTGTGGATGCTGGTGCCGCCGCACAGGTTGGGGTGTGCGGAAAAGAATTCGACCACCGCGCGTACCTCGGGCTCGCTGGTGGGAAACGGACCGGCACCGAGCTGCTCGAACTCCTGCCGCCAGCCAGCGGGAAAGTTGCGGTTCAGGTCGAGGCCCTGCGCGTTGCCGGTGACGCCGGCGATCGTGATCGACTCGCCGTCGAAGTTCTCGATGCGGCCCTCGGGCATCACGCGGAAGTAGTTGCCGCCAGGCGGATCGAGCGGGTCGCGCCGGACCATCAGGTGGGGCGCCTGCGGGTGCGGCTTCCACGGGCCGTTGGCATCGCGCACGCGCATCTGCAGGATGCGGCCATCGCCGTCGATGTCCTCGGTCAGCAGGCCGTCCACCGGTTCTTCATCGTACGGATAGCGGCGGGTGGAGGAGCGCACGTACTTGGGCCGGTCGGCCATCGCCCATTCGGCGCCGTCGGGATTCAGGCGCGGCGCCACGTACAGCGTGCGCGTATCGAGCTGGCGCGTGACGTCGGCGTCGATGCCGTCATGCTTGAGCAGCCAGTCGACGAAGTACAGGCAGGCGCTCGAGGCAGACAGCTCCACCGAGTGGATGTTGCCGTCGACCCAGTAGGCCGGCTTGTCTTCAGGTCGGCCGGTGGCGAAGCGGGTCAGTGTCAGCAGCGGGATCGGCCGGCCCTCGTGGCTGCGCCCGATCTCGCTGTAGGCGACGAGGTCGGGGCGTTCTTCGGCGAAGGACTTGAGGATGCCGATCAGGTCGGCATAGCGGTAGAAGCGCGAGAAGTCGATGGTGGGCATGGGCAAGGTGCAAAGCGCCCGGACAGGAGTGCCGGTGCAGAGGCGGCGATGATACGGGCGCGGTGCGCGATTTCCAGACTGCAATGCTGTTGCGGGCGATGGTCGACGCATCAACTCCGCTGCCGATGCGGCGGCCTTCTCGTGACTGTGGCCCACGATCACTGCCTGACCACCTCGCGCCATGACCCGGCGCGCGGTTACCAGCCCCATGCCACGGGTGCCGCCGACAGCCAGCAGCTTCCCTTCATCGAAGTTCTTCAGCACACCGTCGCGTTCACCCACGACTCGATCAAGCGGAGGTCCTCGAACGACAAGTGCCGGATGTCGACGACAGTCTTCATCGATGTCTCTAGCTACTTGCTGCGCGCGTCGGCTATTGATCCATCGCACGGCAGCCCGCAGCTACCGGGCGCGCAGCCGACGGCATCGCCCGTCGGTGTTTGATCGGCGTGGATACCCAGCGCGGCGTCATCGTCAAGCCGCAGCGAAGGGCTTGCGATCAGCCGCCCCAGCAGCGCACCGAGCACGAGGTCATCGATCTGGCCGCAGTGATGCATCCGCACGCGCCCTTGGCGGTCGAGCACGAGGCACGAGGGCGTGCCGCGCAAACCGTAAAGAGTCATCGTCAGCGACGGACCGCCGCGGCCATCGGGCTCATCGACGCCGATCGGGAAGCTCCAGCGATACTCATGAATGAAGGCCCGCAGTGCTTCGATCGTCATCACCGCGTGGTGCTCGAACACCGTGTGCAGGCCAATTACGGCGAGGTCCGACTCGGGGAACGCTCGCCGCACGCGCTCGGTCTGCGGCAGCCCGTAGGCCACGCAGCCGGGGCACAGCATCTGGAAGCTGTGCAAGAGCACCACCCGGCCGCGCAGGCCTTGCAGCGTGAGCGGCCGCGGCGTGTTCAGCCAAGTGCTGACCTGCCATTCCGGCAGTGCCGAGTGGGGGTCATTCATCTCGTTCCACATGCGATTGCAGTGCCTGCGGACCGACCCGGAGCGCACTCCGGGCCGATCCGACGAGAGGCTCAGGCCGCGCGCCGCAGCTTGACCTGCGGGAAGTCGACGGGCACGTTCAGCGCTACGGAGGTCGCGGGGATCTCGGCCACGTCAGAACTCGCCGTCCTTGATGTAGGGCTGGCTCCACAGGATGCTCTGCATGAGCACCGACTTCACCCACGCCGCGTGCATCTTCTCGACATCGGCCGCCGAGGCGCCCTTCTTGGCAAGGAAGGGCTTGAGCGTGGTGGTGATCGGGATTGTCAGCGCCGGGATGTAGCGGAAGTTGACCTGCGCGACGCTCGGTGCGCGGTCGGTCTTGTTCTTCTTGAGTCGGTTGTGGCGCAGGCCGATCTCATACTGCCAGTCGAGCCACTTCTGGTCGTAATTGGCGTCGGCCGTATCGAGGATCCAAAGGGCAAAGCGCTTGCGCACCGCCTCCAGGTAGGCGCCATCGGGCTTGCCGGTCTTGGCGTTGCTGAAGAAGTGGACGAGCTCCGGCGTCGAGGCCACGAAGCCGTACCAGACATCCAGGATCGCGTCGGTCTGGTCGGCCAGGATGGCCTTGCTCTGGCGCAGGGCCTTCACGTCGTCGTCGGTGAACAGCAGCGACTTCTGCAGTGCCTGCAGGTCGACCATCGTGTAGGGCGCCTTGACCAGCGCGCGTTGGCCGTAGGCGTAGCCGGGGACGGTCGGGGAGGTCTGTTGCTGGGCGTGGCTGGCCGGCAGCGCGGTGGCCAGGGCGAGTGCGAACAGGGTGGGCGCAAGGGGCTTCATCAACTTCTCCGGTGGTGGCGGGCAGCGAGCGGCGTCGCTCGATAGCTTGAATCTTGGCCGGAAAGCCCGGATGATGGGTGTCATGAAGTCCAATAAAGTTATCTCAGCGTCCAGTTCCGGCGACGCAAGCTCACCTGAGCCGGTCGACCGGCTCTCCACGCTCCTGGATCGCTTTCACGTCCGCGCGTCGCTATTCCACACCGGGCCGCTGTGTGGGCGCACGACCTTCGAGGCCCAGCCCGATCGGGCGTTTCTTCATGTGCTGCGGCGTGGTCGCTTGCAGATCGAGCACCGGGCGCGCGGCAGGGCACCCAAGCGTGTGGTTGTGGAAGAGCCGACGCTCGTGCTCTTTCCGCGGGCCGTGCACCACGAATTCGTCAATCCGCCGCGCGAAGGTTCGGAGTTCACCTGCGCGACGCTTCACTTCGATGGCGGCGACCGCAACCCGATCGTGTCGGCACTGCCACCGCTGGTTTTGGTGCCGCTCGATGCCGTCCAGGGGCTACGGCCGGCACTGGACCTTCTGTTTGCCGAGACGGACCGGGTGCGCTGCGGCTCGCGCTTGCTGGCCGATCGGCTGTTCGAGGTCGTGTTGATCCAGTTGCTGCGCTGGTTGATCGACCATCCGCAGGCAGTCGGCGTGAGCAGCGGGCTCTTGATGGGCCTCAGCGATCCCCGGCTGGCTCGCGCGCTGGTGGCGCTGCACGCCACGCCGCAGGAGGATTGGTCCCTCGCGCGCATGGCCGCTGTCGCGGGCATGTCCCGCAGCGCGTTCGCGGAGACATTCAAGGCGGTCACGGGCACCACGCCGGCGGCCTACCTGACCGACTGGCGCCTGACGGTTGCCGCATCTCTGCTGCGTGCCGGACGGCCGCAGAAGTTGGTAGCGGAAGAATTGGGATTCTCGACCGCCTCGTCGCTCAGCCGAGCCTTCAAGCAACGCTTCGCGGTAGCGCCACGCGAGTGGCTCGCACGCCTTTAGTTGATGAGTGGCGCCTGAGCGGCCTCAGCGCCGCGCTAGTCGCGCCACTTGATCGAGCAGCCGATGCTCGGGTGCTGCTCGGCCGGCCCGCGGCCGGTGGTGGCGATCAGCTTCATCGCCTCGAACAGCTCACGCCGGGCGCCGGCTGCGGCTGGCTGCTTCGCGGAAGCGTCGAGCCGGCCGTGGTACTCGAGCTGCAGGTCGGCAGTAAAACCCATGAACTCCGGCGTGCACACCGCGCCGTAGTCGCGCGCCACCTCCTGCGTTTCGTCGTACAGGTAGGGGAACGGAAACGCATGGCGCTGCGCAAAGGCGCGCATGTTGTCGAGCGAGTCCTGCGGGTAGGCGATGACGTCGTTGCTGCTGATCGCCACCACGCCAATGCCCAGGTCCTGCAGCTCGCGCGCGTCGCGCACCACGCGGTCGATCACCGCCTGCACATACGGACAGTGGTTACAGATGAACATCACGAGCAGTCCGCGGCTGTCGACGATCGCGTCGCGTGTCCACAGCTGCCCATCGGTGCCGGGCAGGGTGAAATCGGGCGCGACGGTTCCGCGCTGGATCAGTTCGGCGGTGGCAGCCATGGTGGTCCTTCCGGTACGTGGGTGAGTCGAGGTGGCGGTCGGGCAGCCGAGCCGGCCAACGAACGTGTGGATTAGCCATCGAACAGAGTCACGTCAACGACGGCGGTGCATGTTGCCGAAGCGGCGCGCCGCTGGCGTCCGCATGAGTGCGGGGGGGTGCCCCCGGATTTCCGGGACCGGGGAAACTAGCTCACCGGACGGCCTACGCAGTGAAGGGCCATTCGAGCGACCCGGCAATGCTCAGGCGCGGCGCTTCAGATCCATCGGGCGCAGGATCATCGGCGTGAAGATGAGCTGCATCGCCAATCCCATCTTCCCGCCCGGGCAGATGGTCGTGTGGGCCGCGTCATCCACGAGTTGTTGCCGCCCGGACCGGTTGCTCCGCTGCCGGCAGCGGCCCGCGGCGCGCGCTCTGCACGCGCCGGCCGCGCCAAGGCGGCAGCAAAGACGCCCCCGGTCGCGCGCAAGGCGCCCGTGCGCTCACGCGCGCGCTGACCTGGGCGTGTCCGCTCCGAGCCGGCTTGCGCCCAGGGCCAGACTAAACTTGCGCCCTTGATCGGGAGGAACCATGGCCGCACCGGGCCTGCTTCAAACATCCATCAAGTCGCTGCCGCTGGTGTATCGCGGCAAGGTGCGCGATTCATACGCCGTGGGCGACGACAAGCTGCTCATCATCACCACCGATCGCCTGAGCGCCTTCGACGTGGTGATGAGCCAGCCGATCGCCGACAAGGGCCGCGTGCTCAGCGCGCTGTCGGATTTCTGGTTCGAGCGCCTGGCGCCGATCGTGCCCAACCACCTGACCGGCATTGCGCCGGAAGACGTGGTCGCCCCCGATGAGGTCGACCAGGTGCACGGCCGCGCGGTAGTGGCGATGAAGCTCAAGCCGCTGCCGGTCGAGGCGGTGGTGCGCGGCTACCTGATCGGCTCGGGCTGGAAGGACTATCAGTCGACCGGCAGCGTGTGCGGCATCGAGCTGCCGGCCGGCCTGCAATTGGCGCAGCAACTGCCGCAGCCCATTTTCACGCCGGCCGAGAAGGCCGCGCTCGGCCAGCACGACGAGAACATCAGCTTCGAGCAGATGGAGCAGCGCATCGGCCGCGATCTGGCATGGCAGATGCGCGAGGTCTCGCTGCAGCTGTATGCCGAGGCGGCGGCCTATGCCGCCACGCGCGGCATCATCATTGCCGACACCAAATTCGAGTTCGGCCTCGATGCGCAGGGCCAGTTGCGCCTGATGGACGAGGTGCTGACCGCCGATTCATCGCGCTTCTGGCCGGCCGATTCGTATCGCGTCGGCATCTCGCCACCGAGCTTCGACAAGCAGTTCGTGCGCGACTGGCTCGAACAGCAGCCATGGAACAAGGCGCCGCCGCCGCCCAAGCTGCCGGCCGACGTGATCGCCCGCACCGCCGACAAGTACCGCGAGGCGCTGCTGCGCATCACCGGAAGCGGACTGCCGGACTGAGCCGGCTTTCCTTCCACTCGTTCACGCGTGATCGCGATGGCTGCACTCGCTGCCCTGCTGTGGGACGTCGATGGCACGATCGCCGAGAGCGAGCGCGACGGCCATCTGGCCGCATTCAACCTGGCATTCGAGGCGCTGGGCGTGCCTTGGCGCTGGGACGACGCCCATTACGGCTACCTGCTGCGCGTCACCGGCGGCCGCGAGCGACTGCTGCACGACATGGCCAGTCGCGCCGATGCGCCGCGCAGCGCGGCCGAGCGCGATGCGCTCGCAGCCAACCTGCATTGGAAGAAGAACACGCTGTATGCGGACCTCGTGCGCAGCGGCTGCGTGCCGTTGCGACCGGGCGTGACCGCGCTCATGGCCGAGTGCCTGCAGCGCGGCGTGCGGCTGGGCATCGTCACCACCACCAGCCGCGTCAACCTGGAGGCGCTGCTGGCCAGTGCCGACGCGCTGCCGCGCCCCGAGCAGTTCTCCGTGATCGTCTGCGGCGAGGACGTGACCCGCAAGAAGCCGCATCCAGAGGGTTTCGTGCACGCGCTGGCTTTGCTCGCACTCACCGCCGACCAGGCGGTGGCGATCGAGGACTCGCCCGGCGGTACGGCTGCGGCCCGCGCCGCCGGCCTGGCGACGGTCGTCACGCCGAGCAGCTACTTCGCCGACGCCACGTTCAATGACGCGCTCGCCGTCGGCCCGGGCCTGCACTTGCGCGCCGGCTGGCAGCCGGCATTGCCGGACGCGAGCGGGCGTGTGACGCTCGACGACATCGATCACTGGCGGCGCACCTGTGCCGACAAAGACCCATCGAGCACAGCGCATTAGCGCTCCGCATTCCGTCTTTGAACGCCAGTACTTTGGACGAGTTGCAGCGGATGTTCGAAATCGTCGAGAAGAGCGAGTGGTCGGTAGAGCAGCGGCTGATTGAAGGCGCAATGGTCAGTGGCGATCGCTCTTCCGTCGAGCAAGCGCCCTCCAACGCCGAACCGCAAGAAAGCGACGCTAAGGCAACGACTCAGGGATCGTCGTTGTCAAGCGACGATCAGCGGCTCCTGCGCCGGCTATTGGGTACCAATGGCCGGTGAGGGCTGGCAAGCCAGCCCATCCCTTCGTCAGGTAACTCGCTTCTCTAAAGGCGTCGCGTCTACGGTCGAGGTGCCGACGGCAGGCCCCAAGCCAGACGCGGTCGCTAGGTAAGCGGTGGGGCAGCACCGGTGCGCAGCCATAATGGGTCCCGATCCGATAACAGGGGCTGGTTTATGGAATGGCCGACCATCGCGCAGATTTCGGCGCTCGCCCCGCTGCCCGGCGGCTATCGCTACGCGAAGCTCTCGCAAACGGACGTGCCGGCATTGATTGCCGGCCTCCGGCGCTGGCATCCCGACATTGCGGTCGGCGGCGGCAGTTGCTACCTGCGCGAGGCTTTCTACGACGCCAGCGTGTGCCTCGACGACGCCACGGGCAACGACGTGTTCGTCGGTGTGTTCAAGCGCGGCGACGAGCTGGTTGGCATGTGGTCTTGGGAGCGCCTGCCCGACACGCTGGCGATGTATGGCCGGCTGATCGTCATCGCGCCCGAGCACCGCAGTGCCAAGCTCGCATCCGCCGTCATGCCATTGGCTGAGCTGGCTGGGCGCCAGATGGGCGCCGAATTCCTATTCGGCTTCGCGACGCTGAAGATTCCTCACATGCAGCATGCGCTCGAGAGCGCCGGCTTCCAGATCATTGGATTCACTTCGGGCTACGACTGCGAGGAGGTCGCACCGGGCGACATAAGGCGCGTTTTCGAGGGCGTTTACTGCAAGGTCCTGGTGCCCGAGAGCGAGCTCGTGCGGCCCGATCCGGCGAATCTGACGCCGCACTCGCGGGCCCTGTTCGACGTGCTGTTTCCGCAGCCGCCCGTGGGCGGACAAACATGAACTGGCTACCCTGGGAAGATGCTCTGAGTCTGATCGAGTTGCCGCCCGGCTACTCGGTGCAGACCATGCGCAGCGAGCACATCGCTGCAGTCGCTGCGGCGGTACGGCATTGGTACCCGGACGTCACCTATGGCGTGAACAGCGTTTTCCTGCGTGACGACTTTTACCGCGATCGCGTCTGCCTCAACGGCGCCGTAGACAAGGATGTCATCGCACTAACTGTCTGGCACGGCAACGAGCTGGTCGGCTTATGGACTGGCGAGCGAGAAGTCGATTCGCTGGCCCTGTGGGGCCGCCTCGTTGTGATCGCACCGGAGCACGCTCGCATGGGCCTTGCGCGCAGGACGATCGAGGGCATGGGGGAGGCAGGGCGTCGCATGGGTGCGGCCTTCATCTACGGAATGATCACGCTGAAGCACCGTTACATGCAGCAAGTGTTCGAACAAGGCGGTTACCGGCTGGTCGGTTTCTTCCCTGGCTATGACCGCGAACTTGTCGCGCCGGGAGTCGTCAGGCGCGTGTACCAAGCGGTCTATGCGAAGCTGCTTGCGTCCGATAACAAGGTCCTGCGGCCAGATCCAAAGAACTTGACGCCGGCGGCCAGAGCGCTGTACGAGCTCTTGTTCCCCGACTGAACCGGTTGCACGAGAGTGCCGCTCGACAGACAGCGGCGACTGCGGTTCAAATGGCCGCTTCGCGGAGTCCTGACAGTCGCTCGGATCGGCCAGTAGCCGCTGTTGAAATCCGTGAAAGGCTCGTGCAAGGTCGCTACTGCATGAATGTTGACCCTCGTCTTGTGAAACGGTGGGAAGTCACTAGGACACTGCTCTCTGAAGCAGCGGTCGAGGTTGAGTCGCAGGCGGGTTTTGCGCAGTACCTTCACTTCATCGAGCACAACGAGCTTCAACTGGCGCTTGATGAACTGATCGCACTTGGAGACGACACCCGCGTAAGTCCGAACTTTTGGTGGACGCTGAAGAAGGCGGCCGAAGTGATGGGGCTTGCTTCGTACTACGCCCTGCTGCGAGATAAGCGTCGAATCGCGGCAGGAGTCGACAACAGCCGCTGAGGGTCGAACAGCGCGATCAGCGGCACCGCCGAAAGCAGCTGCCTTGCGAGGCAACTGCGAGCGACATCACAACGCTGGACGCCGCGCTTCGGATTTGGCTGGAATGTCGGCATTGCGGCGCTGTAGCGAGCGCGACTGTTGGTCAAGAACGGCCATCACCGTTTCGATAGAACCCTTGTACTTGCGGGCGTCGCGAAACTGCTCGAGAATGCGTTGCAAATGCAACGCATGGAGCTGCGATGAAGACCGCCACCATTCCTTCCCTCCGGGTCGAGCCTGAACTCAGGACTGCTGCGGAAGATGTTCTTGAAGACGGTGAAACGCTGTCCAGCTTCGTAGAGCAGTCGATCCGGGATGGCGTCCAGCGTCGTCAGGCGCAGCGCGAGTTCATCGCAAGAGGTCTGAAGTCGAGCAAAGCAGCGACGCGGAACCAGGACTACGTACCTGCGAGCAAGGTGCTGGGCCGCTTGGAAAGCATGCTGCAGAAAGCCAGGCGGACTGCAGCCTCGAAGTGATGTTCCGCGTCCGCTTCACACGTGAAGCCGAAGACGACCTGGTTCGGCTGTATGAATACATTCTTGAGCGCGATGTGACGGACTGGGCGCTGGCGGAGCGCGCGCTGGAAGCCATTCGCCACGCCATTTCCGGCCTCGAGCATTCCCCGTTCAGTTACAGGAAGGCCAGCGGTCAACGCAGCCCGTTTCTGCGCGAGCTTGTCATTCCGTTCGGCTCAGCGGGGTATGTAGCCCTCTTCGAGATCGAAGGCAGCGACGTCGTCACGGTTCTTGCCGTGCGTCACCAGCGTGAGGACGACTACTTGTAGGGCGCCAAAGGCCGATCTTTGGCATGGCAGGTACGTCGGCTATCGGGAAGGCGTTTTTTTGTCGGCTTAGGGTCGGTTTTCGACTCTGGGAGCGACCGCTTTTTGCCGGCTCAACGCCCATGCCGATGCAGCGCACTCGCTCTTGTCTGGCCTGTCACCCGAGCCTAGACCGCCGCGTTCTGTGTCGAGAACAGGTCGGCCACGCGTGCCTGACGACGTTGGCGTACGGCTACGGCGGCTTCACCGGCTCGATCACGATGCGCGCGGAGCGCTCGAAACGCCAGTACGCCCAGGCCCAGTCGAGCAGCACCACCAGCCGGTTG
The DNA here is from genome assembly GCA_022843955.1 of Burkholderiaceae bacterium. Taxonomy (GTDB): domain Bacteria; phylum Pseudomonadota; class Gammaproteobacteria; order Burkholderiales; family Burkholderiaceae_F; genus JALHMQ01. Next base: position 70,425 of record JALHMQ010000015.1, on the reverse strand, counting down.
CGAAAGCCGATCAGGAAGTACACGTGCGCGAGCAGCCAGGTGAGCCATGCCGGGTAGCCCCACAGGTGCACCCGGCCGAAGAAGGCGACCGCCGCATTGCGTCCGATGGTGGCGAGCGTGCCGTAGTCGCGATAGCTGAAAGGCTGTGTCGGCGCGCGATCGAGCTGGCGGCAGATGTTGCTTGCCGCATGCCGGCCCATCTGCTTGGCCGCCGGGCTCACGCCGGGGACCGGCTGGCCGCCGCTGATGGCCGCCGCCAGGTCACCCACCACGAATACTTCCGGATGGCCGGGCACCGACAGATCATCGGCCACGATGACGCGGCCGCTGCGATCCAGCGGCACGCCGAGCGTACGGCCCAGCGGGGAGGCGGCGACACCCGCCGCCCAGATCACGGTGCGCGCGTCGATGCGCTCGCCATCGGCCGTGGAAGGGCCCTGCGCGTCGATCGTCGACACGCCCTGAGCGTCGATCGACGACACCCGGCACGCCAGCCGCACGGTGACCCCCAGCCGCTCGAGTTGCGTCAACGCGCGTTGCGACAGGTCAGGCGGGAACGCCGGCAGCACGCGCTCGCCGCCCTCCAGCAGGATCACCCGCGCGTGCTGCGGTTCGATGCGGCGAAACTCGCCGCGCAGCGTCATGCGTGCGATCTCCGCCAGCGTGCCCGCCATCTCGACGCCGGTGGCGCCGGCGCCGATCACGACGAAGCTCAGCCAGGCGGCGCGCTCCTGCGCATCATGGCTGCGCTCGGCATGCTCGAACGCAGTGAGGATGCGGCCGCGCAGGTCGAACGCATCTTCGAGCGTCTTCAGGCCCGGGGCATGCGCCTGCCACTCGGGATGGCCGAAGTAGCTGTGGGTCGCGCCGGCGGCCACGATCAGGTGGTCGTAGTCGACGCGCTGGCCGTCTTCCAGCGACAGGCTGCGCGAGCTCAGGTCGATTGCCATCACCTCGCCCATCAGCACGGTGACGTTGCGCTGGCGCGCGAGGATGTGCCGGATCGGCGCGGCGATTGCCGGCGCGGACAATCCTGCCGTCGCGACCTGGTACAGCAGGGGCTGGAACAGGTGGTGGTTGGTGCGGTCGATCACCGTGATGTCCACCGCCGCGCGCTTGAGCTGGCGCGCCGCGAACAGGCCACCGAAGCCGCAGCCCACGATCACCACGCGCGGGCGTGCGGCCGCGCTCATCACGGGCGGGCGGCGCGTCGAATCGTGCGCCGCCGGGTTGTGCAGGTGATCACGCGACAGGACTCCGTCAAGACTGGCAGATTGGCGCGCTCGGCATCCGCGCTGCCGGCGCGGCTTAGCAGCGGCGCAACGGGTCGCTGCGTGCATGCGACCCCCATCACCACACTGGGCTGACGCGCGGTGCCAAGCGCGTCGCAGCGCACAGCAAACAGCGGGCGCGCAATGCCCCGATCCGGTCAAGGCCGGGTGGTGCGGCTGGAACCCGCGTAGTGCCGTCGTGGATGTCCTGCAGGGTCATCCCTGACAGCCCCATCGGGCAGGCGCGGACTCGTCGGTTCGGCAGTCGCGCATTGAAGATCGCCTTTACAGGCTGCAACGGCGGCGACAGGCACGCAGCGTGGTCACGCTGATCCGTCGCGCGACCGGGACTCACGCCAGCGCGCGCGCCATCACTTGCGCCACGTGCAGCGCATGGCGCTGGGCGCCCTCATGGATCTGGTGGCGGCAACTGATGCCGTCGGCCACGATCAACGCGTCGGCCGCGGCGGTACGCACGGCAGGCAGCAGCACGAGTTCTGCCATCGCCAGCGACGCGTCGACGTGCTCGACCTCCATGCCGAAGCTGCCCGCCATGCCGCAGCAACTCGACTCCACATGCTGCACCGGCAGGTCGGGCACCAGGGCGAGCGCCTGCTGCACGGCGGAGACGGCGCCGAACGCCTTCTGGTGGCAATGCGTATGCAGAAGAACCGTCTGCTGCAGCGGCTTGAAGCGGGCGGCAAAGCGGCCAGCGGCCTGCTCGCGCACGATGAACTCCTCGAACAGCAGCGTGGCCGCGGCCAGTTCCTGCGCCTCGGCGCCGAGGCCGAGCACCAGGTACTCGTCGCGGAAGCTGAAGATGCAGCTGGGCTCCAGGCCCACGATCGCCACGCCGGCGCGCGCCCACGGCAGCAGCGCGTCCAGCGTGCGGCGCGCCTCGGCGCGCGCCTGCGCGACCATGCCGGTGCCCAGATACGTGCGGCCGCAGCACAGCGGCCGGCCCTGCCCCTGCACCACCACCACCTCATAGTCAGCGGCGGCGAGCACGCGCTGCGCATCGCGCAGGATCTCGGGCTCGAAGTGGTTGTTGAAGGTGTCGGCAAACAGCACCACCTGCCGCCCGCCCGCGTGCGGTACGGGCGCGGCGGCGCAGTCGTGCGTGAAGACATCGCGGCGGAACGCGGGCAGCTTGCGCCGCGCCGAGAAGCCGGTGATCGGCTCGGCAAGCTTGGCCAGCCAGGCGGCGCGGTTGCGCAGGTTCACGAGCGGCGCCAGGCGCGACGCGAGCGCGGCATAGCGCGGCAGGTGCGCCACCAGCCGGTCGCGCAGCGTGTGGCCGTGGCGCGCCTTGTAGTGATGCTGGAACTCGACCTTCATCCGCGCCATGTCGACGCCGGTCGGGCACTCGCGCTTGCAGCCCTTGCATGACACGCACAGGTCGAGCGCGGCCTTGACGTCATCCGAGGCGAGGGCATCGGAACCGAGTTGGCCGGTGATCGCCAGGCGCAGCGTGTTGGCGCGCCCGCGCGTCAGATGCGCTTCGTCGCGCGTGATGCGAAAGCTCGGGCACATGGTGCCGGCGTCGAACTTGCGGCAATGGCCGTTGTTGTTGCACATCTCCACGGCCTTGCCGAAGCCGCGCGCCGGGTCGCCGGCGGTGCCGGGCGCGGTCAGCGTCTCGGTGGCCGGGTCGTTGTGCACATCCCAGGCCGACCAGTCGAGCGCGGTGGCGATCGGCTGCGCCGCGTAGCCGGGCGCGTAGCGGAACAGCGCGCGGTCGTCCATCTTGGAGGGCCGCACGATCTTGCCGGGGTTGAGCAGCCCGGCCGGATCGAACAGCCGCTTGATCTCCTCGAACGCCGTGGTCAGGCGCGGGCCGAACTGCCAGGCCACCCACTCGCTGCGCACCAGGCCGTCGCCGTGCTCGCCGGAATAGGCACCCTTGAAACGGCGCACCAGCGCGCTGGCTTCTTCGGCGATCGCGCGCATCTTGGCCGCGCCGTCGGTGCGCATGTCGAGGATCGGCCGCACGTGCAGCGTGCCGACCGAGGCGTGCGCGTACCAGGTGCCGCGCGTGCCGTGCCGCGTGAAGACCTCGGTCAGCCGCGCCGTGTACTCGGCCAGGTGCTCGAGCGGCACCGCGCAGTCCTCGATGAAGCTCACCGGCTTGCCGTCGCCGCGCAGGCTCATCATGATGTTCAGCCCCGCCTTGCGTACCTCCCACAGCTCTTTCTGCGGCTTGTCGGCGGTCATGTCCACCACGCTGCCGGGCAGGTTGAGCGTGCCCATCAGCTCGGCCAGGCGCTTGAGCTGCGCGGCAAGCGCGGCCTTGTCGTCGCCGGCGAACTCGACCAGCAGGATGGCATCGGGCGCGCCGATCAGTGCGGACTCGATGGTGGCGCGGAACGCCGGATTGGCGCGCGCCAGCTCGATCATCGTGCGGTCGACGAGTTCGACCGCGGTGGGGCCGAGCGTGACGACGTGCTGCGCGGCGTCCATCGCCGCATAGAAGGTCGGGAAGTTGACCACGCCGAGCACGCGCTGCGATGGCAGCGGCACGAGCTTCAGGCGCAGCCGGCGCGTGAAGGCGAGCGTGCCCTCGGAGCCGACCAGCAGATGAGCGAGGTTGACGCTGCCGTCGGCGGTGTACGGGCGCGGCGAGCGCGGGTGGAACACGTCGAGGTTGTAGCCGCCCACGCGCCGCATCACGGTCGGCCACAGGCGGTCGATCTCGTCGCGCTCGCGCGCGGCGATGGCGCCGATGGCGGCGCCAAGGTCGCGCGCGTGGCCGCTCGCCTGTGCCAGCGGACCGAAGCTGGCGGCGCTGCCGTCGGCCAGCCAGGCCTCGATGCCGGTAACGTTGTGCACCATGTTGCCGTAGGCGATCGAGCGGCTGCCGCAGGAGTTGTTGCCGGCCATGCCGCCGAGCGTGGCCTGTGCGGCGGTCGACACATCGACCGGATGCCACACGCCATGCCGCTTGAGCTGCGCATTGAGCGCATCGAGCGTGATGCCGGGCTGCACCTCGACCTCGTTGCGGTCCAGATCGAGTGCGGTGAGGTCGCGCAGGTGCTTGCTGCAGTCGATTACAAGGGCCGCGCCCACCGTCTGCCCGCACTGCGAGGTGCCGCCGCCGCGCGCCAGCACCGGCACCTTGCGCTGGGCGGCGATCTGCAGCGCAAGCAGCGCGTCTTCCTCGCGCGCCGGCACGAACACGCCGACCGGCTCGATCTGGTAGATCGACGCATCGGTGGCGTAGCGGCCGCGGCTGGCGGCGTCGAACAGCACGTCGCCTTGGGCGTGGGTGCGCAGCTCGCGCGCGAGGTCGGCGGCCTCGACCCGGGCGTCGAGATGGGGGTCCAGCTGCACTGGCCGCAATGCCGCGCTCATCGGGCGCCCCTGCGCGCTGCGCGCGGCGGGAGTCGCACTTGGCAGTGGCCCGGCGCGCCCGGCTCGCCGCGACCCCGGGTCAACACGAGATGCCTCATGCCTGCGCCTGCGCGCCGCCAGCGCGGAACTGCGCCAGTACGACGTCGCGCTTGTGGTTCAGGTGCTCGATCAGGATCGCGCGCAGGCGCGGGCCGTCGCGCGCCGCCAGCGCCACCACCATCGCGTCGTGCTCGCGCACCGCGGCGTCCCACTTCTCGCCATCGGCGTTGGAGCGGAAGCGAAACGCCTGCAGGCGGGCGTTGATGCGGTCGTAGGTCTCGGTCAGCACGTGATTTCGCGCAGCGCGGTTGATCGCGCGATGGATCTTTGCGTTGACGCGGTAGTACGCCGACAGGTCCTTGCGTGCGTGGTGCGCCAGCATCTCGAACTGCAGCGCGCGGATCTCGTCGACCTCCGCGTCGCTGATGCGCGCACACGCCAGTTCGCCCGACAGACCCTCCAGCGCGGCCATGACCTCGAAGGCGGCGGCGACGTCGTTGGCATCAAGCTGCGCCACCACTGCGCCGCGGTTGGGCAGGTGCTCGACCAGGCCCTCGGAGGTGAGCAACTTGAGCGCTTCGCGCAGCGGCGTGCGTGACACCTTGAGCATCGCGGCCAGTTCGCGTTCGTTGAGCTTCGCACCCGGCGCCAGCGTGCCCTCGACGATCAGCGTGCGCAGGCGCGCAGCCACCGTGGTGTGGAGCACCTCGGGCAGGCGCGGGGTGGGCAGGGGCAGGATGTCAGCCATTGGTATACAAAGCCTTGCCGAAAACTGGTTCGGCGAAATTCCCGTAGTGAATCAACGGTGCACAGCCGTTGCTTTTTGTATACCAGTCAGGGTAGCCTTCGGCGAACGCGCGGGCAAGTCAGGTGGCGCAAGTTCGGCATGGGCGGTGGTCACAGCACCGCGATTGCCTGCCGACGCGTAGCCGCCCCGACGCGCAATGAACGCGCAACGAACACCAGAGGCCGGCAGACACGGCCCGCGCCCGGCCGATGCGGGGCGGTGCAACAGGAGACATGATGCTCAAGCTCAACTCGCATCCGGCGGGTCGACACTTCCTGCAGATCCCGGGGCCGACCAACGTGCCCGACGGCGTGCTGCGGGCGATCGACTATCCGACCATCGACCACCGCGGTCCGGAGTTCGGCGAGCTCGGCAAGAAGGTGCTGCACGAGATCCGCACGGTGTTCCAGACCCGCAATCCGGTCGTCATCTATTCGGCCTCGGGTACCGGGGCGTGGGAGGCAGCGCTGGTCAACACGCTGTCGCCCGGTGACCAGGTGCTTATGGTGGAGACCGGCCAGTTCGCCACGCTGTGGAAGAAGATGGCCGATGCGCTCGGCCTGCAGGCGCGCTTCATCGCCGGCGACTGGCGCAGCGGCGTCGATGCCGGGCAGGTGGAGGCGGCACTGGCGGCCGACCGCGCGCACGCGATCAAGGCGGTGTGCGTGGTGCACAACGAGACCTCCACCGGCGTGACCTCGAACGTTGCAGCCGTGCGCGCGGCAATCGACGCCGCGCGTCACCCGGCCTTGCTGATGGTCGACACCATCTCCGGGCTGGCGTCGATCGACTACCGGCACGACGAGTGGGGCGTCGACGTGACGGTGGCCGGCTCGCAGAAGGGGCTGATGCTGCCGCCGGGGCTGGGCTTCAACGCGGTCAGCGACAAGGCGCTCGCCGCACAGAAGACCGCGAAGTTTCCGCGCGCCTACTGGGGCTGGAACGAGATCATCGAGGCCAACCAGAACGGCTACTGGCCGACCACGCCGTCGACCAATCTGCTCTATGGCCTGTCGGCCGCACTCGACCAGTTGCTTGCCGAAGGATTGACCAACGTGTTCGCGCGGCACCGCCGCCATGGTGACGCCACCCGCGCAGCGGTTCGCGCCTGGGGCCTGGAAATCCTCTGCCGCAACCCGGCCGAGTACTCGGATGCGCTGACCGCCGTGGTGATGCCCGATGGCAAGGATGCCGACGGCTTGCGCACGCTGATCCATCGTCGCTTCAACATGTCGCTCGGCACGGGGCTGGGCAAGGTCAAGGGCAAGGTGTTCCGCATCGGCCACCTGGGCGACTTCAATGACCTGACGCTGATGGGCGCCTTGAGCGGCGTGGAAATGGGGCTGGTCGAGTACGGCGTCAAGTTGAAAGGAAGCGGCGTGCAGGCGGCGATGGACTCGCTGCGCGCGCGTTCGCACGACGCGCAGAAATGTAAGGCCGCGGAGTAGAGGGCGAGCTGGACAAGTGGGCGAGCGGCTTGTGAGGGGTGGGTTGCGCTGCACTGGGTCGATGAGGGGTTCGACTGGCAGTGCGGCGGGTCACTCTGGTCGCCCGCATCGACAGGCAGCAAGTCAGGCAAGCGCTGGGCGGAGCTGATCCCGAGGACGAATCAGTCGGGTGGACACACAAAAACCAAGGAGACAAGCAATGAAACTTCGAACCCGCCGGGTGGTGCTCGGTGTCGCTGTTCTCGGTACCGCGCTGGCGGCGCTGCCAGCGCTGTCGCAGGCGCAACAGGCCTGGCCCAACAAGCCGATCCGGCTGATCGTGGGCTTTGCCCCCGGCGGGGGCACCGACATCGTGGCGCGCGCCCTGGCGCCGCGGATGACCGAGATCCTCGGGCAGTCGATCGTGATCGAGAACCGCTCCGGTGCCTCCGGCACGATCGGTGCCGATGCAGTCGCCAAGAGCGCGCCTGACGGTTACACGCTGCTGATGGGCCATTCCAACTCGAATGCGATTGCGCCCTTCGTACTACCCAAGGTGCCGTACGACGCAGCCACCGACTTCTCGCCGATCACCTACGTCGGCTACGTGCCGAACGTGCTGGTCACGCACCCGTCGGTGCCGGCCAAGACCGTGAAAGAGTTGATCGATATCGCCAAGAAGAAGCCGGGCGGCTTCACCTTTGCTTCGAGCGGCATCGGCAGCACGCAGCACGTGGCGGGCGAACTGTTCGAGCGCATCGCCGGTATCCATCTGGTCCACATCCCGTACCGCGGCAGCGGCCAGGCAGTCCAGGACCTGCTCGCCGGCAACGTCAACATGAACTTCGACACCATGCCGCCCGTCCTGCCGCACATCAAGTCGGGCGGCCTGCGCGCGCTGGCCATCTCCACTCCGCTGCGCCTGCCGCAGTTGCCGGACGTGCCCACCTTCGCCGAGGTTGGCATCAACGGCTTCGACGTCACCAACTGGTACTCGGTGATGGGGCCCAAGGGCATGCCAAAGGACATGGTCGACAAGATCAACGCCGCGGTTCTGCAGGCGATGAACGACCCCAAGGTACGCACCACGCTGGAGGCGCAGGGCGTGCAGTTCGGCACTTTCCGCACGCCCGAGGAGTTCGGCAAGTTCATCCAGGCGGAGCTGGCGAAGTACCGCAAGATGATCCCGGAACTGGGCATCAAGGCGGAGTGACTGTCGCGAGTGATCGCCGCATGGTTGCATCGAGCGGCCGGCCGCACCTGATGATCAGCGCGGCTGGCTCTTTGTTCCCGCGTCATTTCCTGCCTGAAGAAGCTTCGCCGTGAGCGACCTCATCCGCGTTGAACCCGACGTCGAGCAGCCGTCGATCGTCACTGTCACCCTGAACCGCCCCGCGAAGCTCAATGCGCTGACGCGCGGCATGTGGCGCGAACTCGGCGCCACCATCGCCCGCCTGTCGGCCGATGCTGCGATCCGCTGCATCGTGCTGCGCGGCGCCGGCGAGAAGGCGTTCTCGCCCGGCAACGACATTGCCGAGTTCTCCACCGACCGCAGCACCAAGGCGCAGGCGATCGGCTACGGCCACGACATGCATGTCACCGCGCAGGCGCTGGCCGACTGCCGGCATCCGCTGGTGGCGCAGATTCATGGCCTCTGTGTGGGCGGCGGGTTGGAGATCGCTGCGCTGTGCGACATCCGGATCTGTGGGACGTCAAGCCGCTTTGGCGCGCCGATCAACAAGCTGGGTCTGGTGATGGCCTACGCCGAGATGGCACCGCTGGTGCGGTTGGTCGGTCCGGCGGTGGCACTCGAAATCCTGCTCGAAGGCCGCGTGTTCGACGCGCAGGAAGCCAAGGACAAAGGGCTGGTGACGCGCATCGTCGCCGATGATCAGGTCGCGGCCGAGGCGCGCCTGGCAGCGATGCGTATCGCCGAAGGTGCGCCGCTGGTGGCGCGCTGGCACAAGCAGTTCGCGCGCCGCCTGATGGACCCGCGCCCGCTCACCGACGCCGAGCGCGACGCGTGCTTCGACTGCTTCGACACCGAAGACTTTCGCATCGGCTACCAGGCGTTCCTCGCCAAGATGAAGCCGCAGTTCGTGGGGCGATAGGGGCTCGACGGTGGCGGTGGAGGCGGGGCGAGGCTGGGCTGTTTACACGGAGAGCACGGAGAGCACGGAGAGCACGGAGAGCACGGAGAGCACGGAGAGCACGGAGAGCACGGAGAGCACCATGACATTGAACGCGACCCAGTTCCTGGCGAGTGCAGCGTTGAACATCAAGTTCCTTCCTTTCTCCGTGTTCTCCGTGTGCTCTGTGTCAAAACAGCACGTCACCCCCATGACCGAATCCAATCGATGAACAACGACCCAACGAGCCATCGTGGCCCGCTGGCCGGCATGCGCGTGCTCGAACTGGCGCAGATCATGGCCGGGCCGACCTGCGGCATGCTGCTGGCCGACATGGGCGCCGACGTCATCAAGGTCGAGAAGCTGCCCGGCGGCGACGACGCGCGCGGCTACCGCGAGCCGCGTGTCAACGGCGAGTCCGCGCCGTTTCTCGTGCTCAATCGCAACAAGCGCGGTATCGCGCTGAATCTCAAGCACGCCGCCGGTCGCGAGGTGCTGCTTAAGCTCGTCGAGCGCGCCGACGTGCTGACCGAGAACTTTCGCAAGGGCACGCTGGAGAAGCTGGGCCTCGGCTACGACGTGCTGGCGCAGGCCAACCCCGGCCTCATCTACTGCGCGATCAGCGGCTACGGCCGCACCGGGCCGTTCGCCGACAAGGGCGGCTTCGATCTGATCGCGCAGGGCTTTGCCGGCCTGATGTCGATCACCGGCGAGCCGGGCGGCGCGCCGGCCAAGACCGGCAACTCGGTGGCCGACATCAACGGCGGCATCCTCGCCGCGCTCGGCATTGCCGCCGCCTATGCGCACAAGCTCAAGACGGGGCAGGGCCAGGTGGTCGACACCTCGCTGATGGAAGCGGCGCTGCAGCAGACCTACTGGCACGCGGCGATCTGGTTCGCCACCGGCGGCACGCCCGGACCGACCGGGTCCGCCCACATCCTCACCGCGCCGTACCAGGCGTTTCGCACCGCTGATGGCTGGATCAACATCGGCGGCGCCAATCAGGCCAACTGGGAGCGCATCGCCGAGGTGCTCGGCCACTCCGAGTGGCGCGACGACCCGCGCTTTGCCACCAACAGTGCGCGCATGGCGAACCTGCCGGCCTTGGTGGAACAGATGAACGCCGTGCTGGTGACGCGCAGCCAGGCACAGTGGGTCGAGGCGTTCGATGCCGCCGGCGTGCCGGTGGGTCCGGTGCATTCGGTCGGCGAGGCGCTGTCGCATCCGCAGACGCTGGCGCGCGGCATGGTGGTCGATCTGGAGCACCCCAAGGCGGGCGCCACCAAGGCGCTTGGTTGTCCGATCCACTTCTCGGCCACACCGACCGCCATCACCCGGCCGTCGCCCATGCTGGGCGAGCACACGCGCGAGCTGCTGCGCGAGCATGGCTACGACGATGCCGCCATCGATGCACTGGTGCGCGATGGCGTGGTCGAGGAGGCTGCCGTCTAGCTCGAGCGTGCCGCCCCGGCGGGTCCCTGCCGGGGGCGGTCACACCGTGCCGAGGCCGATTGCAGCGGCACCAACGAAGAAGGGCCGCCTTGGCAGGCGGCCCTTGCTTTCGACTGTCACCCGCAGCGGTCAGCGCGTGACAACCACGGGCGTCAACTCACTGCCACGGTGTGGCGCCCACCGCCGTCATGCGGCCCTGCTTGTCGAAGCGCTCTTTCTCCCACGGCCAGATGGCTTCCCAGTCGGCTTCCTTCTTGGCATCGCCGCCCTTTTTCAGCGCCCACTGGTACTGGTCGACGTTGATGCCGAACGAACGTCCGTGCTGCTCGATGTTGAAGATGTGCTGCTTGTTGCCCTGGCGCCCGTAGCCGGTGCCCCACTTGCCGAAGCTTGAAGGTTCCCAGCCGGTTCGGCCGTTCATGACTTTCAGTACGGCGTCGGACTGCGCGCCATGGCACTTCACGCAGGACTCGCGCGGCGTGGCGGCCTTCAGCGTCGCATTTTTGCGGCCCGGCCCGCCGACTCCGTGCTGGTCATGACAGTCGAAGCAGGCCATCGCCGCGTGCGTGCTGTGCGGCCCCTGGATCGTGGTGCTCAAGCGCATGTCCATGTCCTGCTGGTGGTCGCGCCGGCCCTTGCCATCGATCGACACCTGCCGGTTGCCCTTGCCCCACGCGGGTCGCGTGTAGACGGCGAAATCCTCGTACTTGTCCATCGGCCGGTAGCCGCGCAGGTCCTGCGCCAGCGAACTGTGCGTGCTCACCTGCGCGCGGGTATGGCACTGCTCACACACCATCTTGCGCGCCTCGACGTCGGTAATCTTGGCCGGGTTCAGGATGTTGTTCTTCTTCGACTTCTGCTTGACGTGCGCTTCGCCCGGGCCGTGGCATGACTCACAGCTGACGCGCAGGTCGGCGACGAAGAGTTCGCGCAGATCGCCGCGCTTGCCGGCCTTGAAGTCGGCCTTGGCCTGGTCCCAGGCTGTCCGGTCGAAACCGGTGACGTGGCACGCAATGCAGCGTTCCTGCCAAGAGCGCCACTCGCCGTAGTTGTTCTTGTTGAACTGCCCGTCCTTTGGGTTCATTTCAAGGTACAGGAAGTTGTAGCCGGCGCGGTCCTTGTTGCCGGCGAACTGGAATGTCTTCGACTTGTCGATCTTCCAGCTGATGCCGCCGTCGGCGGTGGTGGCCTCGTAGACCTCGAGCGGACCGCCATCGTAGTACTTCATGTAGCGCTGCTTGTAGACCTGGCCGACCACGTAGTCGATCTCGGCCATTGGCACCTTGCGCGCCGCCATGTAGTTGGTCTTGGCGTCCTTGGTGTCGACGATCATGTAGGTGTCAAGCTTGTCCCAGTCGCGCCGTACCCAGTCGTAGATGTTCTTCTCGAATTCCTTGCCGAAGGCGGGTCCCTTGGTGGCCTTGACCGTATGGCGCGAGGCATGCCAGGCCTTGTGCTCGTCTTCGTGGCACTCCAGGCAGCTGTCGGGTCCCATGTACTTCCCGGTCTTGACGATCTGTGCCAGCTCAGGTGACGGATAGACAGCGGTACTGGCCTGCGCCGCCCCCGCCCACACCATCAGCGCGCCGACCGCCAGCACGCTTGTCAGACTTTTTCTCATTTGAAACCCCCCCCGTCCGTGTTGCGGCGTCGTGCCGTTCAGGTGCGGCGCCCTCGATGAATCCGCTCGTCGATATCGCTGATCGATATCTGTATCAAACTGCGACGTGAATCTTGACCGGCGCGGTTGTCCGGTTGATTGAGCAAGGTCATGACTGCGCCGGTGGGAGAACACAGATCGCTTGCGCTGGGTACGCAATGTCACAGCATCCGTTACACAAACGTCGATATCTGAAGTCGATGCTGCGGGCCGGCGGTCGGTTCCATGCGCCGCGGGCGTTCGGCGCGTGTCGAACGCAGTCGCCCCAAGTCGCGGTTGCGCCGAGCAGACACCGTCGTCAGGTGCGCGGAGCAGGGACTTGGCGCAGGTCACAGACTGTGGTGGAACAGCCATGTCAGTATTGCGCTCCATATGCGGTGCCTACTGTTGGCGCCGCCCTCAGTGGCCATCATGCAAGCCCTCATTCGCGAGACCTTTCGCGGCTTCATCCGTATCCATCTGCTGCACCATGCGTCAGAGGCACCGATCTTCGGCGTCGAGATGATCGAGGAGCTGCGTCGGCACGGCTATGCGATGGGGCCGGGCACGCTGTACCCGATCCTGCACGGGCTGGAAGAGGCCGGCATGCTCCGCAGCACGTCGCAGGTGGTTAACGGCAAGGTACGTCGTTACTACGTGTGCACGGCGCGTGGCCGCGCGACACTCGTCAAGCTCAGGGCGCGGCTGAAGGAACTGACAGCCGAGGTGCTGGAAGTCCACGGCAAGCGCCATGAGCCTGCGCCGGCCGGGAAGGGGGGCCGACGGCGGCTCTCCCGAACCGTGCGCTAGCGTCACCCGCCGCCCGGCCACCGCCTACAATTCGCCCTTTTTCGGGCAGGACGTCGATGGCTTCCAACGCGCGAGCCACCCCGCTGGTCGGCGTGGTGATGGGCTCCAACTCCGACTGGGACGTGATGCAGCACGCCTGCAACGTGCTCAAGGAGTTCGAGGTCGCGTTCGAGGCGCGCGTCGTCTCGGCGCACCGCATGCCCGACGAGATGTTCAGCTATGCCGACGAAGCGCGCGAGCGCGGCCTGCGGGCGATCATCGCCGGCGCCGGCGGTGCTGCCCACCTGCCGGGCATGCTCGCCAGCAAGACGGTGATTCCGGTGCTCGGGGTGCCGGTGCCCTCGAAGTACCTGCGCGGCGAGGACAGCCTGCTGTCGATCGTGCAGATGCCCAAGGGCATTCCGGTGGCGACCTTCGCGATCGGCGAAGCGGGTGCTGCCAACGCGGCGCTGTTCGCGGTGGCAATGCTCGCCAGCGGCGACGTCGACCTCGCGCGCCGGCTGGCTCAGTACCGCGCCACGCAGACCGAGAAAGCGCGCAACATGACCCTCCCCCTATAAGCGCGAAGCGCTCCGATTGCCTCCCCTGCCTTTCAAGGGAGGGAGCTCAGCACCCTCGACGCACCATGTCCATCGCCGCCCCCCTCCCACCCAACAGCTGGCTCGGCCTGCTCGGCGGCGGCCAGCTCGGCCGCATGTTCACCCACGCCGCGCAAAGCCTCGGCTACAAGGTGTGCGTGCTCGACCCGGATGCCGACAGCCCGACCGGTGCGGTGGCCGATGCGCATCTGCAGGCCGACTACCTGGATGACGCGGCGCTGGCCGAGATGGCGGCGCGCTGCCTTGCGGTGACGACCGAGTTCGAGAACGTGCCGGCCGCCGCACTCACGCATCTGGCCGGCCATTGCCGCGTGGCGCCGGCCGGCAGCGCGGTGGCGATCGCGCAGGACCGTGTGCTGGAGAAGCGCTTCATCGCCAGCCACGGCGTGCCGGTGGCGCCGCATGCGGTGATCGCGCGTATCGACGACTTCGACACCGTCTCGCCCGGCCTGTACCCGGCGATCCTCAAGACCGCCCGCCTCGGCTACGACGGCAAGGGTCAGGTGGTGGTGGACAACGCTGCGCAGGCGCGCGAGGCCTGGGTGCGCCTGGGCCGCGTGCCCTGCGTGCTGGAGAAGAAGCTCGCGCTGCGCCAGGAGGTCTCGTGCGTTGTGTGCCGCGCCGCCGACGGCACGAGCGTTACCTTTCCGCTGTCGGAGAACACGCACCGCGGCGGCATCCTCGCGGTGGGCGTGGTGCCGGCGCGCGTGCTGCCGGAGGTCGAGCGGCAGGCGCGCCTGCATGCCACCCGGATCGCTCAGGCGCTCGACTACGTGGGCGTGCTGTGCATCGAGTTCTTCGTGCTCGACGACGGCCACCTGGTGGCCAACGAGATGGCGCCGCGCCCGCATAACAGCGGCCACTACACGCTCGACGCCTGCACCACCAGCCAGTTCGAGCAGCAGGCGCGCATCCTCGCCGGCCTGCCGCTGGGCGACACCAGCGCGCATGCCGCCTCGGTGATGCTCAACCTGCTCGGCGACCTTTGGTTCGACCACACGGGTGCGTTGCGCGAGCCACCTTGGGCCGAGGTGCTGCGTGATCCGCGCGCTCGCCTGCACCTGTACGGCAAGAAGGAGCCGCGCCCCGGCCGCAAGATGGGCCACCTGACGCTGCTGGCACCGACGCGCGAGGAGGCGTTGGCGCAGGCGCAGCACGCGGCGCAGGTGCTGGGGCTGGCGCCGCCGACGTGAGCGGCGGCTCGACGTCATTGGCGCCAACGCTCGACGCTGCGGCGCAGGCGCAGATCGCGCGCGCAGCCGCTGTGCTGCGCGCCGGCGGCCTCGTCGCCTTTCCCACCGAGACCGTGTACGGCCTCGGCGCCGCCGCAGCGCAGCCCGAGGCGGTGCGGCGCATCTTCGCTGCGAAAGGCCGCCCGGCCGACCATCCGGTGATCGTCCACCTGCGCTCGGCGAACGAGATCGATACCTGGGCGCGGACGGTGCCGCCGGCCGCGCGCGCGCTGGCCGCGGCGTTCTGGCCCGGCCCGCTGACGCTGGTGCTGCCGCGCAGCGCGCAGGCGCACGACCTGATCACCGGTGGACAGGACAGCGTCGGCCTGCGCTGCCCGTCGCATCCCTGGGCGCAGGCGCTGCTGCAGGCGTTCGGCGGCGCCGTGGCGGCCCCGAGTGCCAACCGCTTCGGACATATCAGCCCGACCACCGCGGCGCATGTGCGGGCCGACCTCGGCGAGCGGTCGGACGCCACCCCGACCGCAGCGGTCGACCTGGTGCTCGATGGTGGCGCCTGCCCGGTTGGCATCGAGTCGACCATCGTCGACCTGACCGCCGATGTGCCACGACTGCTGCGGCCCGGCAGCATCACGCGCGAGATGCTCGCTGCCGTGCTCGGGCACGCGGTGGCCGAGGCGGGCGCGGACGCACCACGCGCGTCCGGTCGGCTCGACAGCCATTACGCGCCGCGCACGCCGCTCGAATTGGTTGATGCTGCGGCGCTGCCGGCCCGCATCAACGCGCTGCGCGGACAGCGGCTGGCGCTGCTGGCGCCCGCCGCGGCGCCGCTGGACGGCGGCAGCGACCTTGCGCTGCGGCTGATCGCGCCGGCCGACGCGGCCGACTATGCGCAACGCCTGTACGCATTTCTGCACGAACTCGATGCTGCTGCGGCCGACCGCATCCTCGTGGTTCGCCCGCCGCACGGCCCGCTGTGGGAGGCGGTGCAGGATCGACTGCGGCGCGCCGCGGCGGCATAACGCTTGTGTCCAGCTGCGGCGGCGCCGCAGTGCGGCGTGCCGATTGCTTCGCCGATTGCTTCGTGCTCGCGCCGAGCGTTGTTTCCGGGCCACGTGGCCCATCACGCCGTTCGGGATCGCTGCCGGCGCGTGACCGTTGAGTATCATCGTCGCCGAGCGACGCGCCATGGCTTGCGGTGCGCGCGATCAAAAACAACTACGTCTGCCAGGAGACATTCATGCAGAACCCGTTTGCGCGCGCCGCGCGAGATTCCGTGCGCCTGACCGCGCGCACCGTTGCGGTCACCCTGACCGCCTTCCTGATCGCCTCCTGCGGTGGTGAAGGCTTCGATGAAGCGCCGACCCCGTCGCTGTACAGCACCACGGTGGTGATCGGCGCCAGCCTGACCGACACCGGCAATGTCTGCCCCACAGCAGCAACGCCGGGCTGCCCGCCGGTCCCGCCCTACGCGAGCGGCCGCTTCTCGAACGGCACGCTGTTCGTCGAAACGATTGCCGGTCGCTACGGTGCCGCGGTCGCGCCGTCTACCCGTGGCGGTACCAACTTCGCTCGCGCCGGTGCGCGCACCGGCGCAATTCCCGGGCTCGCCACGCAGTCGCCGACGCCGAGCATGGTGGCGCAGCTGAACGAATTCATCCTGAGCCCGGTGGCCGCCAACGCGCTGAGGCCGCAGACGCTGTTCGTGGTCGACGCCTCGACCTTCGGCAACAACATCACGGCTGGCCTGCCGCTGCTGAGCAGCCCCACGCCGCCGATCACCTCGGCCCAACTGGTAGGCGCCGCGGTGACCGACGTGGTGACGATCCTGACCCGCTTGTACGCCGCGGGCGCGCGCCAGATCCTCGTTGTCAACGCGCCGAACGTCGGCCTGACCCCGGTCGCTCGGGCGCTCGGTGCCCAAGCTGCTGGCGCGGCCACGCAGCTCTCGGCCGGTTTCAACGGGGCGCTCGCGCAACAGATGGGCATCCTGGCCGCCAACTCGCCGGGTCTGACGATGTACACGCTCGACCTGTTCGCTTTGATCAGCGACGGCGCCGGCCTGACTGCCGCTGGCATCACCAATCAGACCGACGCCTGCGTGACCACTACGTCGCTGTGCTCGACGCCTGACTCCTATCTTTTCTGGGACGGCTTCCACCCGACGCGTGCGGCTGGTGCGCTGGTCGCAGCGCGCGCTGCCACGGTGCTGCCGGCACCGTAACCGCCGCTGGCGTTGATCGACTGCTCGCAGCAGTGCAAGCACAACGGCGCCCGCGGGCGCCGTTTGCTTTGGCGGCTTCAACTGATTCAACCGCCGCCGAGCCGGATCCTCATTGCCAGGATGAACAACGCCAGCACCAGCGTGACCGTGTTGGCAACGATGATCGGCCAGGCGCCGAGCAGCAGCCCGTAGGCGAGCCACAGGGCGACGCCGAGCGTGAAGATGCCGTACATGCGCAACGACACACCCGCCGCCGAGCGCGTGGTCCAGATCTTCCATGCCTGCGGCACGAAGGCGATCGTGGTGAGGCTGGCGGCGGCGTAGCCGACGAGATCCGTCAGATCGCTCACGCCAGGTCCCGATACAGCGCCTCGATCGCTGCCGCCACGGCCTCCGGCTGGTCGCGCTGCGGCGTGTGGCCACAGGCATCGAGCTTGAGCAGTTGACACGACCCGCGCACCGACCGGGCGATTCGATCGAGTTGCTCCATGCTGGCGTACTGGTCCTGATATCCCTGGATGGCCAGCACCGGGCAGCGCACGGCAGCGATCTCGCGCTCGATGTTCCAGTGGCGAAAGTCCGGTGCCAGCCAGGCGTCGTTCCAGCCGAAGAACGCCGCGGCGGCGTCGGCATGGTGCTGGGCGAGCATCGACTGCAGCTTGCCGGCCGGCCCGCCGATGTTCCAGGCGAGCAGCGCGGCGCGAATCCCCTCCAGCGTCACCTCTTCCACGAGCACGTGGGGTGCCAGCACTGCGATCGCCGCTGGTGCATGCGGGGACTCGGGTTGGGCTGCATGCAGCAGCGCGATTGAGCCACCGTCGCTGTGGCCGACGAGCAGCGGTGCGCGCAGGTCAAGCGCCGCCAGCACCGCCGGCAGCACGACCTGCGCTTCGCGATGCAGGTAGTCGGTGCCCCGCGATTGCGCCAGCGGTGACGATTGGCCGTAGCCGCGGCGCGAGTAGATGAGACCCGGCGCGTCGAGGCGATCGCACAGCCGCTGCGGAAAGTCGCGCCAGGCGGCGACCGACCCCAGGCCTTCGTGCAGGAACACCAGCGTGCGACCGGGCCGACCGGGGGCGATGCGCAGTGTCTCGAGCCGCTCGGACCCGATGTCGATGAAGCCGATCGTCATGGCGCGGCCAGTGTAGCGGCGCCCCGACAATCAGCCGTTGCGCGCCAGCTTTGCCCGACCCGGTACTGTTACGGTCGTGTCGCCCGCCGTCAGACCCCCAGCGAGACCTTGATGGACCTGAACTTCACCGCCGAGCAGGACGCGTTTCGCAGCGACGTGCGTGCCTGGTTGCGCACCGCGCTGCCGGCCGAGCTGCGCGAGACGGTGGAGCAGGGCGAGCACGTGACGCGCGAGCAGACCGAAGGCTGGCAGAAGATCCTGCACGCCAAGGGCTGGGGCGCGCCGAGCTGGCCGCTGGAATGGGGCGGCCCCGGCTGGGACCCGATCGAGCAGCACATCTTCGACGAGGAATGCGCGCTGGCCGGTGCGCCGCGCCAGTTGCCGTTCGGTCTGCGCATGGTCGGCCCGGTGCTGATGCGCTTTGGTACCGAGGCGCAGAAGCTGCGCTTCCTGCCGCGCATCATCAGTGCGGCCGACTGGTGGTGCCAGGGTTATTCGGAGCCGGGCGCGGGCAGCGACCTGGCCGGCGTGACGACGCGCGCCTATCTCAAGGTTGACCACTACGTCGTCAACGGCCAGAAGACCTGGACCACGCTGGCACAGCATGCAAACTGGATGTTCGCGCTGGTGCGCACTGATCCTGAAGCGCGCAAGCAGGACGGCATCAGCTTCCTGCTGATCGACATGCAGGCGCGTGGTGTCACGGTGCGGCCGATCGCCCTGCTCGAAGGCGGCGCCGAGGTGAATGACGTGTTCCTCGACGACGTCGAGGTGCCGGTCGACCAGCGCGTGGGCGCGGAGAACCAGGGCTGGACGATCGCCAAGTACCTGCTCGAGCACGAACGCACCAACATCGCCAACGTCGGCATCAGCAAGCGCGAACTGGCGCGCGCCTGGCGCCTGGCGCGCGAACTGCGGCGCCATGGGCGGCCGCTGATCGACGACACGCTGTTCGCCGCCCGCCTAGCCGAGGTCGAGGTGGAACTGACCGCGCTGGAGATGATGCAGCTGCGGGTGCTGACGCAGGCCGCCAAGGGCACGAGCCCCGGCCCGCTGTCGTCGATGCTCAAGATCAAGGGCTCGGAGATCCTGCAGCAGATCAGCGAGCTGACGATGGAGATGCAGGGGATCGACGCACTGCGCTGCGACCTGGACACCGAGCCGCCGGGTCGCTGGGTGATGCCCCCGCCGGCAGCCGCCTATCTCAACCTGCGCAAGCTGTCGATCTACGGCGGCTCCAACGAGATCCAGCGCAACATCCTGGTCAAGCATGTGCTTGGTCTGTAGGGCGCGCACGAGGGACGGCGGCGGTGAAGAAGGAACGCGACGTTGAACCGGGCGATGGGATGGACTTCGACCTGACCCACGAGCAGTCGATGCTGGTGGCCAGCTGCGAGCGGCTGGTCAAGCAGCGTTGCACGTTTGACGCGCGGCGCGAGCAGGCGCGCCAGCTGCCGCAGGCCTGGCCCAAGCTGTGGGCCGATTTCGCCGAGCTGGGCCTGGTCGGCATGCTGGTGCCGCAGGCGCACGGCGGCTCCGAACAGTCGATGCTCGATGCCGCCCTGGTCGCGCAGGCGCTCGGACGCGGCTGGCTGCTCGAACCGTTCATCGACTGTGCGATGTCGGCCGCGACCATGCTGGCCGGCTGCCCGCCGGAGGCCGCGCGCGATACCGCCCTGCGCTCGATCGCCAGCGGCCACAAGATCATGGTGCCGGCGCATCGCGCCGGCTGGCGCGGCGACGTGCTGATCGTCGAGGCGCACCATATCTGCTACGCCGATGGCGTGCTCGCGCTGGTCGATGACAAGCTGCTGCTCGCGCTCACGCCGGGCGGACGCAAGGTGTTCTGGCGCCAGTTCGACGGCACCGCGTCCGGTCGCGTGCGCTGCCCCATTGCATCGGTGTTCACGCTGGCTGAGGCAGATCAGGCGCGCCTGGCCTGGCGTGCCGGCGATCAGGCGGCGCGCATCGGTCGCATTGCCGAAGGCAGCGGGCTGGCCAAGGCGATGCTCGACGTGACCATCGACTACCTGCGCACGCGGCGCCAGTTCGGCCAGCCGATCGGCCGCTTCCAGGCGCTGGCGCATCGGATGGCTGACTGCCTGATCCTGCACGAGCAGGTCTGCGCCCTCATGCTGGCGGCGGCCCACCGGGTCGGCAGCGCCGACGGCGCGCGCCTGCTCGACGCCGCGCAGGTGATGGCACACCGCGCGTTCCGGCGCATCGGGCAGGAGTCGATCCAGATGCACGGCGGCATCGGCATGACCGATGAGTACCAGATTTCGCACTGCGTGAAGCGCCTGCTGGCGATCGAACTGGAACTGGGCGACGTCGACATGACGCTGCGGCGCCTGGTGGCGGCGCGTCATCGCGCGGATGCGACTGAGCCTGCGAACGATGTGGGCGGCGAGCGCGGACCGGATACCCAGGGGCCGGCGACGAGCGGACAGCAGGCGCAGGCGGTCGACGAACGAGGTGCGGATTCGCGTGGTCCGGACAGCGGTGGGCCGACCACGGGCGGCGACGCGCAGCGCTGATGCGGCTCAAGCGCGGGATCTCTCCGCGCACGCTTCACCCGCGTCACCGGTTTCGGAACGCGGGCAGCCCGCCTCCCGCCTCCCAGCACCCAACGATCAGTCTGCCAAGCGCTTCGCCGGCAATGCCGCACCACCCTGGAACAGCGTGAGGCTGCTGGCCGGGCCGGTGGGGCTGCGCTGCATGCGGATCAGGATGTCGGCGACGGTGGCGTAGTAGTCGCCGCGAGCGTCCTGCAGCAGTTCGAAGCGGCCCTGCCCGGTGGCCTGAGCGTAGAGACGGTCGCCGTCCACGGCGAGCGTGAGGACGAAGCCGGGCTTCAGTTCGTACCGCCCCGCGGCGTGCTCGGCGGCCGCGCGGTCGAGGGTCACCGGGCGCGCTGGCGCCGCCAGCGGCTGCTTGCCATCGATCAGGCGCACGGCAATATCCTCGAACCCGCCCGCCGCATCGGCCAGCACGATGCCGGCGTGGCGCGTGGCTGCATCGAACACGATCGAGGCGGAGAAGCCGGCCGTCATGCCGCTGTGGTACGTGAGCCGCACGCCATCGTCGCGCTTGACGGTATGCCAGGCGGCGCCGACGTCGATGCGCGGATTGGCAGATCGCAGCGCCTTGGGCGCGTCCTGCAGCGCGCGGCGCAGCGATGCAGGCGCGGCGTCGGGCACCTCGCCCATCAGAGCGCGCGCCAACTTGATCATGTCGTCGAGCGTGGAGCGGACGCCGCCTGCACCGGCGTAAGCCACCGGCACGTTCCAGGTCGCCGCGGGCTGGCCGTTGGCCATGCGACCGCGCACCAGTCGCTCGTTGCGCGCCACCACTGTGTCGGTCATGCCCAGGGGCCGCAGCACCCGCTCGCTGAGCAACTGGTCGAACGGCTGGCCGGCGCGCTGCGCCAAGAGGTCGGAGAGCATCAGGAACGCCCAGTTCGAGTACGCGTAGCGCGTGCCCGGTGCTACAGCGAGCTTGATCTTGCCGAGCGAGTCGTAGATGACCTCGGCGCGCAGGTCGGCGTAGGGGTCGGCGCCGTTGGCCGGGCGGAACTGGACTGGCAAGGCGGGCAGGCCGGCGGTATGCGTGAGCAGGTCGGCCAGCAGGATCGGCTGGCCTTCGAACGTCGGCGCGGTGGTGCCCTTCGGCAGCAGCGCCTGCAGTGGCTCGTCGAACCGCAGTTCGCCGCGCGCCGCCATCTCGGCCGCCAGCAGGCCCACCAGGCCCTTGCTGATCGAGCCGATCTCGAAGCGCGCATCGGGCGCGGGAGCGTCGCTGCGCGCTGTTGCGCAGCCGCTGCCGACCACCACCGTGGGCAAGGCAGCGAGATCGACGCGCGCCGCCTGCACGCACACGTTGCTGCGGTCGCCAGCAATGCGGGTGGCAATCAGTTCATCCACGCGCGAGACCGCCGGCTGCGCGGTCACGCAGGTGGCGGTGAGCGTCAACAGGCCGAACATGAGGCCGCGCATGGCGGTCAGGGCGCGGCGCGGGCACACGCCATCGGTTGCATTGAGCGGATGGTACGAGCGCCGTGGCGCCAGGTGAAGCCTGAGCGCTGCGTGCGGCGGTCGATCTACCGCGGTGAGCCTGCCGCAAGCGTCGCGGTGCGCACGCCGTCGCGCAAGCTCTGTCGTGCACGCTGCGCTACTTGAGTCGCCCGAGCTTGCCGATCAGCCACGCCGCGGCCTTGTTCAAGGTGCCGTCGCTGAGGAAGTCGGGCAGGGTGCCCAGCTTGCGCACGGTCACCTGCACATCCATGCCGAGCGCATCGCCGGCGGCACCGGTGTAACTGCCGGACAGACTGGGGGTCACGGCCACGCGGATCAGGGCGGCGCGCGCGGTGAACACCAGCGTGTCGGCCGGCGTGGGCAGCGTCACGAGCGCGATCGAACTGGAGAATGCGGCGCTGAGCCAGCGCACCTGCGCGTCGGCCGGCGCCACCGCGAGGTCGGCGTGCAGCACGCGGATATCGTTCCCCGGCCGTGGCCGGAACATCACCCGGTGCTCGCTGAAACGCACCGGCCGCGCATACCGGTAGGTCGTGACGTGCGTGACCTACAGCAGCGTGGACATCGCGCGCCGTTGGACGCGGCTACGTGAAGGCGGAGATGCCGGTCTGCGCGCGGCCGAGGATCAGCGCGTGCACGTCGTGCGTGCCTTCGTAGGTGTTGACGGCTTCCAGGTTCACCATGTGGCGCATCACGCCGTACTCGTCGGAGATGCCGTTGCCGCCGAGCATGTCGCGCGCGGTACGGGCGATCTCCAGCGCCTTGCCGCAGGAGTTGCGCTTCATGATGCTGGTGATCTCGACCGCGGCCGTGCCCTCGTCCTTCATCCGGCCCAGGCGCAGGCAGCCCTGCAGGCCGAGCGTGATCTCGGTCTGCATGTCGGCCAGCTTCTTCTGCATCAGCTGGTTGGCGGCGAGCGGTCGGCCGAACTGCTTGCGATCGAGCACGTACTGGCGGGCGCGGTGCCAGCAGTCTTCCGCCGCACCCAACGCACCCCAGGCGATGCCGTAGCGTGCCGAGTTCAGGCACGTGAACGGGCCCTTGAGGCCTTCGACGTTCGGCAGTTCGTTCTCGGCGGGCACGAACACGTCGTCCATCACGATCTCGCCGGTGGTCGAGGCACGCAGGCCAAGCTTGCCCTTGATGACCGGTGCGGACAGACCCTTCATGCCCTTGTCGAGGACGAAGCCGCGGATCTTGCCGGCGTCGTTCTTGGCCCACACCACGAACACGTCGGCAAATGGTGAGTTGCTGATCCAGGCCTTCGCACCACTGAGCCGGTAGCCACCGGGAGCGGTGCGTGCGCGCGATTCCATGCTGCCCGGATCGGACCCGTGGTTCGGCTCGGTCAAGCCGAAGCAGCCGATCCACTCGCCACTCGCCAGCTTGGGCAGATACTTCTGCCGCTGTGCTTCGGAGCCAAAGGCGAAGATCGGCAGCATGACCAGCGAACTTTGCACGCTCATCATCGAGCGGTAGCCGCTGTCGACGCGCTCGATCTCGCGCGCGATCAATCCGTAGCTGACGTAGTTCAGTTCCGGTCCGCCATACGCGGCGGGGATGGTGGGGCCGAGCAGGCCGACCTCACCCATTTCGCGGAAGATGGCCAGGTCGGTGGTCTCGTGGCGGAACGCCTCGATCACGCGTGGCGCCAGTTTCTCTTGCGCATAACGCAGCGCCGCCTCGCGCACCATGCGCTCGTCGTCGGTCAGCTGGGCGTCGAGCAGCAGGGGGTCATCCCACTTGAAAGAGGCCTTGGGGGCGGGCGCGTGGGGGGCGTTCATGCGGTCTCCGGAGCAGCAGGTCGGGCCGGGCTCGCGGCAAATGCGATGCGCGCTGCGGGCACGTGATTAAGTCGGGGACGATTCTACGAGAGCGGCATTAGACTGGCCGGCACCGATACAGCGGCAGCCGCCGCGGCCCCGCGATGACTTCTGCTTCCGACGACTCCGCGGCACGACCGATCGACCCCGATCTGACGGTGGTGGTCACCGGCGTCAGCGCGACCGGAGCGGCCGGGGCGACCGTCCAGGCGGCCGCAGGCCCGTCGCCAACGGCGCCACCTGCGGCGACGGCGCCGGTCCAGCAGGCCAGCTCCAATGTTCTGCCGGTGGGCACCCAGCTGGCGGAGTTCACCGTCAGCGGCGTGATCGGCGAAGGCGGCTTCGGCATCGTCTATCGGGCCCATGACCGCTCGCTGCAACGAATCGTCGCGGTCAAGGAGTACATGCCGAGCGCGCTCGCCTCGCGCCTGGCCGACACCCGCGTGGTGGTCAAGTCCGAACAGCACCGCGAGACCTTCGAGATCGGCCTGAAGAGCTTCATCAACGAAGCGCGCCTGCTGGCGCAGTTCGATCATCCGGCGCTGGTCAAGGTGTTCCGCTTCTGGGCGGCCAACGGCACCGCCTATATGGCGATGCCGCTGTATGAGGGTGGCACGCTCAAGCAGGCGCTCAAGGCCATGGCGACGCCGCCCGACGAAGCGTGGCTGCGCAAGCTCCTGGTACCGCTGCTCGACGCGATCGAGCTGCTGCACGCGGCCGACTGCCTGCATCGCGATATCGCTCCCGACAACGTGCTGATGGGACCGGGCTCGGTGGCCGGCACGCCGCGCCCGGTGCTGCTGGACTTCGGCGCGGCACGGCGCGTGATCGGCGGCCAGACGCAGGCGCTCACGGTGATCCTGAAGCCCGGCTACGCGCCGATCGAGCAATACGACGAGATCCCCGGCATGAAGCAGGGGCCGTGGACCGATCTGTACGCGTTGGGCGCGGTGATCCACGCAGCGATCACCGGCAAGCCGCCGCCGCCATCGGTCGGCCGCCTGATCCACGACGCCTGGGTGCCGCTGTCGCAGGTGGCTGCGGGCCGCTACAGCCCGGCCTTCCTGGCGGCGATCGACGCCGTGCTGGCGTCGCGTCCGGATGACCGGCCGCGCAATGTGGCGCAATGGCGGGCGATGCTGGCGGGCTCTGACAGTGCCGCTTCGACGGTGACCGACGGCGTGACGGCGTTGGCTGCCGATGCAGGCGAGGCACCCAGCACCCAGCCGCACACCGGTGCACGCACTCTTGCGCAGGCGACGATGTCGACGTCGACACCGTCAGCGCTGCAACCCACCGAGCGGCGATCGTCCGGTGCGCAGACCGCTGCAGTCGCCCCGCCGGCGGCTGTGCCGTCGGCAACGTCTCGGCCGACGCGCTGGGGGCGGGCGGTGATGTTCGGCGCGATTGCCGGCGTGTTGATCGTTGGCTTGCTGTGGTCGGCGATCTACTGGCAGGGGGTGAAGAGCGAGCAGCAATTGGCGCGTAGCAGCGCACCGGCCAAAGCAGTGCCGGGGTCGGCCGAGGTTGGTCCGCTCACGGCGCCGCAGGGGGTCGCGCCGCCGACGCCGCCAGCATCCGCGCCGGGAACCGGCGTGGGATTGCCGCTTGACGTGACGCCCACTGCATCGCCTGCACCGATCCAGCCGCTGCCGGCGCCGACGGCGCCTCCCGCGACATCGGCGCCGGCGGCGCCTACCGCGACACCGGTGCCGGTGGTGACCGCGACATCCAAGGACGGCGCCGGTGGCGAAGCCAAGACTGCCGCTAAAAAGACTGAACCCGCGCGCAAACGCGTCGAACCGCCGCGAACCACTCCCTTACCCCCAGCTCCTATGGAAGCGCCGACACCCGCGCCGGTGGTCGTGGCTGCGGCGCCCGCGTGGGTCGATGTTGCCTTGCGCGAAGGGCGCACGTGCTTGGCCGCCAAACAGTACGCGTGCACAATCGCGCGCGCTGAATCGGTGTTGAAGGCAGAACCCAACCACGCCGGCGCGCTGGCGCTACTCAAGGACGGCCGCAGCGCCCAGGAACAGGCACTCGGCAGCGACTGGAAGATGCGGTGATGACGATGAAGCAGAACAACAATGAACGGCATGGGTCGCCATCGTCCCGGCTCACGGCCATGGCAATGCTGTTGGCAGCGAGCACGCTGCTCGCTTCCTGCGCAACGCCTGGGGGCGGCGCGGGCGCAGATGACTGCAATCCGCTCGTCGGCGCACTGGTCGGCGGCGCGGTTGGTGCACTGATGGGCGGCGATCGCCACCGCGGCCGTGGCGCTGCCATCGGCGCCGGGGTCGGTGCACTCACCTGCGTTGCATATAACTACAGCAGCAAGCAGACGCGTACCGCGGATCAGGTCGGCGACGAGTATCGCCGCGCGCGCGGCGACCTGCCGCCGGCCCCGCTCGTGACCGGTTACCGTACGCAGGCGGCGCGCGCCACGGCCCGTGCCGGTGAGGACGTGACCGTCACCTCGAACATCGAAGTGGTGCCGGGCCGGACGGAACCGCTCAAGGAACTGCGCGAGGAGTTCGTGATCCTCGATCCCCAGGGGGTCGAGCGAAGCAAGCTCGAGAAGACGCCGGCACCGGCGGGCAGCAAGGGTGGGGCATACGTCTCGACGCTGCAGTTCACGTTCCCGCAGGGTGTGCCGCCCGGCGCATATCGCGTGCAATCGAAGCTCTTCGTCAATGGCAAGGTGGCGCAAAGCTCCGCGGTTGATATCCAGGTCGCCCAGGCGCCGAGGGCGACGGGTCTGGCACTGGCCGCGCTGGCGCCCGCGCATGTTTTGACCGCGCAGCGCTGAAGGAATCCGAATGCTGCTCGCCCTGCACGTGATTGCCCGCCCGGAAGAAGATGCCGGCGGACCGCTGGTCGCCCACTTCGACGAGGCCGGCGGCCTGATCGGCCGGGCTGACACCGCGCGCCTCGTGCTGCCGGATCCAAAGCGCACGGTGTCTCGCTTTCATGCGCACATCGCCTTCGAAAACGGCGCGTTCGTGGTCGAGGACATGGGCAGCACCAACCCCGCGGCGGTCAACGGCCAGTCACTCGCCTCCGGCCAGCGGCTCGAGGTCAAGAGCGGCGACCGCATCCGCATCGGCGGCTACGTGGTGGCTGCGGAAGTCACGCGCGGCGACCTGCCGCCCGATGGTGCCAACGCACACGCCGGCAGCGAGGAAATCTTCGCCCACACGCGCATCATTTCGCGCGAGCAGCAGGCGGCGGTAGCAGCGCCGCGCGGCTCGCGTGTGCCGGCCACGCCCGAGGAACTGTGGCGCGCTTTCCAGGAAGGCGCGGAGGCATCGGTGGAGATGCCCGACGGCCTGCGTGTGGAGTACATGCGCATGCTCGGCGCCATGATGAAGAGCATGGTGGGGGGCATCCGGCGTCTGATGCAGGTGCGCACCCTGGTGAAACAGGAACTCGATGCCGACGCCACCACGCTGCGTCCGCGCCAGAACAACCCGCTGAAGTTCGCGCCGGACGACACCAAGGCGATCAGCGCACTGCTCAAGCCGCCGCTGCCCGGCTTCATCGCCGGCCCGCCCGCAGTCGACGAGGTGATGATCGATCTGCAGGTACATGCGATCGCCACGCGGCTGGCGATGCGAGCGGCGATCGAGCGTGTGCTCGGCCGCTTCGAGCCGCAGGCACTGGAGCAGCAACTGCAGGGCGGCGGCATGCTGCAGCGGCTGATGCCAGGCAACCGCAAGGCGCGCCTGTGGGACCTCTACCTCGAACAGCAGCGGGCGATTCGCAACAATGCGGTCGAGGGCTTCCAGGCCGCATTTGCCCAGGCGTTCGCCGAGGCCTATGAACGCGAAAGCGGGCGGCTCAAGAACGGCTCGCCAACGCGGCCGCAGACGGTCGCCGTCGACTTCCACCGCTAGCTGGCGGCGGCGCGGACGCGCCGCGCGAACCGCGCCGTAGCTGCGCGTTGGGCAGCAGCGCCGGCGTCGACGCAATCAGCAAGTCGCGGTGGCGGGGTGAGGCGTCGGCCCCGCCGTGCGGCGTCAGCCGCGCATGAACTCCTGCACCTTCTCGCGCAGGTCGGGCGGGATGGGCGCCGGCTTGCCGGTCTTCTGGCTGACGCACACCACCACCCGATGCAGTCGCACCCGCTGCTCGCCCGCGCAGTCCACGCCCATCGTCAGTCGCATCGAGCTGTTGCCCAGGTGCGAAGCGGTCAACCAGAAGTCGACACGCTCGCCCATCTTGGTCGGTGAGATGAAGGTGGTTTCCAGCTTCACCGTGGGCAGCGACAGGCCGCGATCCATCAGGAAACTGTGAAACGGGATTTCCAGTCCTTCGTAGAACCAGTCTTCCACCAGTGCATTGAAGATGAAAAAGTAGTTCGGATAGAACACATGCCCGGTCGGGTCGCAATGCGACAGGCGAATGATGTAGGACTTGATGAAGGTCATGACCGGCCTCTTGCCTGAAAAAGGATGCGTGCGCGCCGACGTTCGGCAGCGTCCATGACCGCGGCGCGGCTGCCGATCGAACGATCCTCGTGCACGACTGACTTCACAACTCGGTTCTCACTGTCCACAGTTCCGGAAACAGCACCACGTCCAGCATCCGCCGCAGGTACGACACGCCGCTGGTCCCGCCGGTGCCGCGCTTGACGCCGATGATCCGTTCCACCGTCGTCACGTGCCGGAAGCGCCATTGGCGAAACGCGTCTTCCAGATCCACCAGTTCCTCGGCCAGTTCATAAAGCGCCCAGTACCTGCGCGGTTCGCGGTACACCGCCAGCCATGCCTGCTCCACTGACGGTGCTGCCCGATATGCCGTCCGCAGGTCGCGCTGCAGGACCTCGGGCGCGATGGCAAACCCCTCCCGTGACAGCAAACGCAACGCCTCGTCGTACAGCGATGTCGATCCCAGTGCCTGTTCCAGCTCCAGCTGAATATCGGCACGGTGCGCGTGCGGCTTGAGCATGTGTTCGTTCTTGTTGCCGAGAATGAACTCGATTGCCCGGTACTGCCACGACTGAAAGCCCGAACTGGACCCCAGATACGGTCGAATTGCGCTGTACTCCGACGGCGTCATCGTGGCCAGCACGCTCCAGGCATGCACCAGTTGCTCGAACACGCGCGACACCCGCGACAGCATCTTGAATGCCGGTGGCAGGTCGCCGGCCGACACGGCGTCGCGCGCGCCGCGCAGTTCATGCAGAGCAAGCTTCATCCACAACTCGCTGGTCTGGTGCTGGATGATGAACAGCAGTTCGTTGGGATCGGGCGAGCGGGGATGCTGCGCGGTCAGGACGGCGTCGAGCCCGAGATAGTCGCCGTAGGTCATGGTGCCGCGCAGATCGGTGCGGGCGCCGTCGCCGGTCGGATCGTGGGCCATGTCAGGTCACCGCTTGGCGAGGCTGAAACTGAAGCGCGCGCCAAATCTCGCTGTCCAGAACGTCGCGAAGCGCCTCGACGGCGTCCCAGAGGTCGGCGAAGCCGACGTAGAGCGGGGCGATGCCGAATCGCAGGATATCCGGCGCGCGGAAGTCGCCGATCACGCCGCGTGCGATCAGCGCCTGCATCACCGGCCAGGCCTGCGGATGGGCGAAGCAGACCTGACTGCCGCGCTGTGCGGCGTCGCGCGGCGAGACCAGACGCAGTGTTTCCTGCAGGCAGCGCGTCTCGACGAGCCGGATGAACAGCTCTGTGAGCGCCACGCTCTTGGCGCGCAGCGCCTCGATGCCGGCCGCGAGCACGGTGTCGACGCCGCAGTCGAGGGCGGCGAGCGCGAGGATCGACGGCGTGCCGACGGTGAAGCGTTCGATCCCCGCCGCGGGTGTGTAGGCGGCGTCGAAGTCGAACGGCGCGCGATGCCCGAGCCAGCCTGCCAGCGGTTGCGCAAAGCGATCATCTCGCAGCCGCGCCAGATGCCGATGTGCCGCGAACACGAAGGCCGGCGCGCCCGGTCCACCGTTCAGATACTTGTAGCCGCAGCCGACCGCAAAGTCGGCCGCTGCGGCGCGCAAGTTCACCGGCACCGCACCGGCCGAGTGGGCGAGGTCCCAGATCGTGAGCGCACCGACCGCGTGCGCACGTCGTGTCTGTGCGTCCATGTCGTGCATCGCGCCGGTCTGGAAGTTGACGTGGGTGAGCATCAGCACGGCCAGGCGGGGGCCGAGGGTGTCGATCGTGGCAACCAGGTCGACCGCGTCGACCAGCTGCAGTTCGTGTTGCGCGCCGGTGAGCTCAATTAGCCCCTGCGCCATGTACAGGTCGGTCGGGAAGTTGCCGCGCTCGGACAGGATCACCCGGCGTGCCGGTGCTGCGTCCGCTGCGCTTCGTTGCAGACGCAGCGCGCAGGCCAGCACCTTGAACAGATTGAGCGAGGTGGAATCGGCGCAGATGACTTCGTCATCGCCAGCGCCGATCAACTGCGCGATCTTGGCGCCGACGCGGCGCGGGGCGTCGATCCAGCCGGCACCGTTCCATGAGCGGATCAGGCCGTCACCCCATTCGCGCTCGACCACGGCGTGCACGTGCGCCGCCGTGGCGCGCGGCAGCGCACCGAGCGAATTGCCGTCGAGGTAGATCACGCCAGGCGGCAGGGCGAAGGCGGCGCGATGCGCAGCGAGCGCATCGGTGGCGTCGCACGCGACACAGGAAGCGCGGCTGTCGGGCAAGCGCGACATCATCATGGTGTGTGCAGCGTGCGCAGCACGGCGCGCACCGGTGAGGCATCCAGTCCTCGCCACTTCAGCGGCAGCGCGATCAGCTCGTAGTCGCCCGCAGGCACCTCGTCGAGCGCCAGGCCTTCGAGCACGGCCATGCCATGGCGCCGCACCACCTGGTGGCTGTCGAGCGTTTTGCTCTGTTCCGGGTCGAGCGACGGCGTATCCAGCCCAATCAGCGTCACGCCGCATGCGGCCAGTCGTTCGAGCGTGGCCGGCGCGATTGCGGTGAAGTGGCTGTCCCAGGTGGTTGGCGCCTTCTCGTAGGTGCGCACCAGCACGCGCGGCGGCAGCCCCTCCAGGAACGCAGCGACATGGTGCGGTTCGATCAGCGGTCCGACGCCGATGGCGTGCATCACCCGGCACGGACCGAGATAGGCATCGAGCGGCACCTCGGCCATGGAAGCGCCCTGCGGGTCGTAGTGCAACGGTGCGTCTGTGTGGCTGCCGGTGTGAGGCGACATGGTGACTTCAGAGACGTTGACCGGGCAGGTGGCGCTGAGTGACCAGGTCCATCGCATCGAGAACGGCGTGTCGCCCGGAAACACCGGCGAGCCCGGAGCGACGGTTGGCGAGATGTCCCACAGAGTTCTTGGCATGGCGGCGAGCAACAGGGAGGCGGCGCCAGCGTATCGAAACCGGCGCGTGCGGTCGATGCGTGAACGCGTGCGCTGCCGTGTGCCCGCAGTGGAGCGCCCGCGCCGGGCACAAGGCGACCCGGCAGATCGCTCGGCTAGACTGGTTGCGCCTTTCACGGGAGTGCGTTCATGTCGAAACAGATCATTGCCACCACCGCTGCGCCGTCGGCGATCGGACCGTATTCACAGGCGGTCAAGGTTGGCAGCACGGTGTACCTGTCCGGCCAGATCGGGATCGACCCGGCGACGTCGGACCTCGTGGGGGCGGACTTCGAGGCGCAGGTGCGTCAGGCGTTCAAGAACCTGGCGGAAGTGGCGAAGGCCGCCGGCGGAACGCTTGCTCACGCGGTGAAGTTCACGCTGTTTCTCACCGATCTGGGTCAGTTCGCCAAGGTCAACGCAATCATGGGCGAAGTGGTGCCGCAGCCGTTTCCGGCGCGATCCACGATTGGCGTGGCGAGCCTGCCCAAGGGCGCGCAGTTCGAGGTCGAAGCGATCCTCGTGCTCGATTGAGCTGCGGGCCGGGCTGCCGCGGATGAGGTTGTGCGTGCCGCCGGGCCGGGGCCGCTGAATGGCGGCGAGCAGGCCACCGCGTGCACCGCGCGCCGGCCGCAACGGCGTTGTCGCGTCGTCTGCCGACGCGCAGGCGGCCACGTCGGCCGCGAATTCGCCACCCGCCCCGCGCGATAACCGCCAGGCGCGCCTCGCCAAGCTCGGTCTGCGCTCCGACTGGGACTATCTGCTGCACCTGCCGCTGCGCTACGAAGACGAGACGCAGCTCACGCCGATCGCCGACCTGCCGATCGGCGTCGAAGCGCAGGCCGAAGGCGTGGTCGAAAGCTGCGAAGTGGTGTTCCGCGGCCGCCGCCAACTGCTGGCGCGCTTGCGCGACGACTCCGGCGAGCTGGTGCTGCGCTTCCTCAACTTCTACGGCTCCACCCAGAAGCAGCTGGCGGTCGGTCGCCGCGTGCGCGTGTTCGGTGCGGCGCGCGCGGGCTTCTACGGCGGCTTGGCGGAGATGGTGCATCCGCGCGTGCGGGTGACGGTCGATGCGCCCCTGCCGAACCGACTCACGCCCGTGTACCCCTCGACCGAGGGTGTGCCGCAGGCCTGGCTGCGCAAGCGCATCGAGCGCGCGTTGCGCGATGTCGACGTCGCTGCCAACGACTCGTTGCCGGCGGCGGTCCGCGCACGCTTTCATCTCGGTGATCTGGCGGCGAGCCTGCATGGCCTGCACCTGCCGCAGCCCGATGACGACCGGGTGTCGCTGTCCGAGCGCACCCATTCGCACTGGACCCGGGTCAAGTTCGATGAACTGCTGGCGCAGCAGATCTCGTTGCGCACGGCGCGCGAGCTGCGTGCGCGGCAGCAGGCGCCGGTGCTGGCGAGCCGGAACGATGGCACGCTGGCGCAGCAGCTGCTGCAGGCGCTGCCCTTCACGCTCACCGGCGCGCAGCAGCGCGTGTGGCACGAGATCGAGGCCGATATTGCGCTCGGCACCCCGATGCATCGGCTGGTGCAGGGCGATGTCGGCAGCGGCAAGACGGTGATCGCGGCGCTGGCCGCTGCGCGCACCATCGACGCCGGCTGGCAGGCGGCGCTGATGGCGCCGACGGAGATCCTGGCCGAGCAGCACTTCCGCCGCATCGAGCAGTGGCTGGCCCCGCTCGGCGTGCAGATCGCATGGCTGGCGGGCAAGCTCAAGCCCGCCGACAAGCGGGCCGCACAGGCGGCGGTCGCCGATGGCAGCGCCCAACTCGTGATCGGCACGCATGCGCTGATCCAGGAGGCGGTGGAGTTCTCGCGGCTCGGCTTGGCGATCGTCGACGAGCAGCATCGCTTCGGCGTGGCGCAGCGACTGCGGCTGCGCGCGGGGCAGGGCGCGCCGGCTGACGAGGTGCCGGCCGTGCGGCCGCATCTGCTGATGCTCAGCGCGACCCCGATCCCGCGCACGCTGGCGATGAGCTACCTCGCCGATCTAGACGTCAGCGTGATCGACGAACTGCCGCCCGGGCGTGCGCCGGTGGTGACCAAGCTCGTCTCAACCGCGCGCCGTGATGAGGTGCTCGAACGCGTGCGTGGCGAGGTGCAGCGGGGCCGCCAGGCCTACTGGGTGTGCCCGCTGGTGGAGGAGAGCGATCTGATCGACACGCCGGTGGATTTGACTGCCGCCACCACGATGTACGAGGCCACGCGCGCGTTGCTGCCCGACCTGCGGTGGGGTCTCCTGCATGGGCAGATGCCGCCGGCGGAGAAGACGGCGGTGATGCAGCTGTTCGCGCGCGGCGATATCGATGTACTGGTCGCCACCACGGTGGTCGAGGTTGGGGTGGACGTGCCCAACGCGGCGCTGATGGTGATCGAGCATGCGCAGCGCTTCGGCCTGTCGCAGTTGCATCAGTTGCGTGGCCGTGTCGGTCGGGGCGCGGCTCAGAGCTACTGCGTGCTGCTCTACGACGAACCGCTGTCACCTGCCGCGCGTGAACGCCTGAAGGTGATCTACGAAACCGCCGACGGTTTTGAGGTGGCGCGCCGCGATCTGCAACTGCGTGGTCCCGGCGAATTTCTCGGCAGCCGCCAGTCAGGCATGGCGATGCTGCGCTTTGCCGACCTCGAGGCCGATGCTGGTCTGGTGGAGCAGGCGCGCGATGCAGCCGAACTGATGCTGCGCGAGCACCCTGACGCTGCCCGCGCCCACGTCGCGCGTTGGATGGGCGTCCGGCAGACCATGCTCGACGCCTGACGTCCGTGTGCGCTGCGGCGCCCACTCGCGCGCTGCGTTCAGCGCTCAACTGCCGGCCCGATCGCGTCGCGATTGGACGTCGAATCGCGCGTCCAATCGCACGTCCAATCGCACGTCGATCTCACGTCCAGTCACACGCTCGATGAGAGTTCGGCGCCGCCGCCACCTCGCCGCCCCCGACGAACGAGGTCCACGCTGGCTATGACAAGCGCTGACTTGCCGCGCTGCCTGGTTTCACTTCCGATCGCCAGCCACGACACAACGCTTCTGTTGTTCAACCGCAACGCGGAAGAGTGTGCGCCGACGTCTCTGTCGCGCAATTCGGTGATGCCCGGTGGGAAAGCAACAACTGATGACCGTTGGCAAGCCCTTGGCTTTCGTCTTGGACGACCGTCAAAATTACTTGACAACCATAGTCGTCACGTAACAATGACAGGCGGTAGAAGTTGGACCCGCGTGCGGGGTGCGCACGAAGAGTCTTTCAAGGAGATCGCTCGATGGCAGACTCGAAATCAGACCCGAACAAAGTGTGGCCGACAGGACTAACCGAAGCAGAGTCAGAAGAGCTGCATCGGAACATCATCCAGGGCACGCAGATCTTCGGTTTCATCGCGGTGCTGGCCCACTTGTTCGCCTACATCTATTCACCTTGGCTGAAGTAGGCGGAGGAACACAAAAATGATCTACGGAAAATTGTGGCTGGTCGTCAAACCCTCGGTCGGCATCCCGCTGTTCCTCGGCGCGGTTGCAGTCACCTCGATGGCGGTGCACTTAGCACTGCTGACGAACACGACCTGGGTCAAGCAGTTCCTCAACGGCAAGGCGCCTGTCGCGGTTGCGGCCGTGGCAGACGCACCCGCTGTGGCGGCTGCAGTCAAGAAATAGATGCTCCAGACCTCGGGGGTTGGACCGGGCGCTGCACCGACCTGGTCCGCTTCCCCCGGGCACGCAGTTGATGATGTGCGGTGGCGCGCAGGCGTTGCTGACAGGACTAAGCGCTTGGGCTGCGGCGATCCGCGCGGCGGCAGGCAGAACGAGCGGCTCTGGCGCCGCGAGTGCGACCAACCAGCGAGCCACCCGCGCGTGCGGCGCGGCGTGACGCATCGATTATGAATCTCATCAGCCAGAAGCTCGTGCAGACGTGGACCGGCCTGGGGCCGCGCTTCCTGCCGTTTGCCGACGTCGCCACCCCCGATCTGCCGCTGTCGCGCCTGCTGCGCCTGGCGCTGTTTCAGGTGTCGGTGGGGATGGCGCTGGTGCTGCTGGTGGGCACGCTGAACCGCGTGATGATCGTCGAGTTGAACGTCCCGGCGTCGCTGGTGGCGATCATGGTGTCGCTCCCCGTGATCTACGCGCCGTTCCGGGCACTGATCGGCTTTCGCTCCGATAACCATCGATCCGAACTTGGCTGGCGCCGCGTGCCGTTCATCTGGATGGGCTCGATGGTGCAATTTGGCGGGCTGGCGGTGATGCCGTTCGCGCTGCTGGTGCTGTCAGGTGGAGGCAATGCGGGCCAGTGGCCGGCGTGGATCGGCCAGGCCGGTGCGGCCTTGGCATTCCTGCTGGTAGGCGCTGGCCTGCACACCACGCAGACCGCTGGCTTGGCGCTGGCGACCGACCTCACCGCAGAAGAGTCGCAGCCGAAAGTGGTCGGTCTCATGTACGTGATGCTGTTGCTGGGGACGATCGTCAGCGCACTCATCTTCGGCGCGCTGCTGCGCGACTTCAGTCCCGCCCGGCTGGTGCAGGTGATCCAGGGGGCGGCGGTGGTGACCCTGATCCTCAACACCATCGCGCTGTGGAAGCAGGAAACGCGCACGCCCGGGCGCAATCAGATGCGACGGCAACCGCCGAGTTTCGCTGAGGCGTGGCAGGCCTTCATCATGGGCGACAGCGCGCGCCGACGCCTGATTGCCATCGGCCTGGGAACGATGGCCTTCAGCATGCAGGACGTGCTGCTCGAACCCTACGGTGGCCAGGTGCTGGGCATGACCGTGAGCGAGACGACCTGGCTGACTGCCGCGCTGGCGATCGGCGGCCTGCTGGGCTTCGGCTGGGCGTCCGCTGTCCTGAGCCGCGGTTCCGATCCCTATCGCATCGCCGCTGCCGGCGCCTGGCTGGGCATCCCCGCGTTTGCTGCGGTGATCCTGGCGGGGCCGTCGGAGTCGGTGACGATGTTCGCCGGCGGCGTGCTGCTGATCGGCTTCGGCGGCGGCCTGTTCGGCCACGGCACCCTGACGGCCACCATGAACAGTGCGCCCAAGACCCAGATCGGACTGGCGTTGGGCGCCTGGGGCGCGGTGCAGGCCACGGCTGCCGGCGTGGCAGTTGCGCTGGGCGGCATCGGTCGCGATGTGATGACCGCCATCGCTGCCAACGGCACGTTGGGACAAACGCTCAGCGGGCCTGCCGTGGGCTACGCCGTTGTCTATAGTGTCGAGATCGTGCTGCTCGTCATCACGATCATCGTCATGACTGCGCTGTCCGGTCGACCTCGCATTCAGCCCATTCCATGACGAGCGTCGGCTGCCGCGGCAGCCGCGCCTGATCGGTCCGGGACTGTCCCCCTCAGTCAACAACAACTGTTCGAACAGGAGCGTGCCATGGAGGTGTATCAGATCATTTTTCTGCTGTGGGTCGTTGTCTTCGGCATGTGGGTCTTCAAGCAGTTCGGCGACTACAACAAGCGCAAGTAACCGTCACCACTGACCCTTGGGCCCGCCGCGCCGCGACCCGCCGCGCGCGTTCGGGCCGCATCATTCCTGGGTGCGGTCGACGTTGCGGTCAGGGAACACGCGATCGACCACCGATCCGACCAGGATCGAACAGAACAGCGCTGCATTGAACGCCGCGATCACGCCCAGCAGCACGCCACCGATCTGGTGGCCGAAGTCGTAGCCGTACTTCAGCCCCGCCAGCAAAGCCAGCCCGACCGCGATCCAGACCACCGGCCGGCGCGGTCGGCTCAGTCCGAATGGGAGCACCCCCAACGTTTTTTTCTGCGTGTCCATGCTGATCGCTCCCCTCTGCGCACAGCGTTGGATGCTAATGCCGGCGCCGCGCGGCTGGCATTGACACAGCCGGGGTGACTGCGCCGATCGTTGGTCCGGGGACACACAGCGCTCCGCTGCGGGACGGTCGCCCGCCAGCCGCGATGTCAGCTTCCTGCGCCGTGATTGACGCACACCGAGACGCTCGCGAGCCGACCGCAGCGGCGGGGGCTTGAGATTCCCCTGATTACCCCAATGTCAGCCAAGGTCCTGAATTTTCTCGAAATGTGGAGGTTTCATGAGCCAGCCGGAGTGCAGTTCTTCCGGGAACGGGGCAGGTGCCGAAACGGAGCGTCAGGCATCGGAAGGAGGTGCTGCGCCGACCGACGTGACTGAAGCGGCCGCGCTCGGGTCGGCTACGGTGGCCGATGTCGAACGCGACCTGCAGGTCGCATTGGCCAAGGTGACCGAGAACCATGAGCTTTATCTGCGGGCGGTGGCCGAAGGCGAGAACATCCGCCGCCGCGCGCAGGATGACATTTCCAAGGCACACAAGTTTGCGGTCGAGTCGTTCGCCGAGAGCATGGTTCCGGTGATCGACTCGCTGGAGAAGGCGCTGGAGACCCAGGGCGCCAGCGCAGAGCAACTGCGCGAGGGCGTTCAGATCACGCTGCGCCAGGTGCGCGCCGCGTTCGAGAAGAACCGGCTGACCGAGATCAACCCGGCGGGCCAGAAGTTCGACCCGCATCGGCATCAGGCGATTGCCACCGTGCCCGCCGGTGACGGCGTGCCCGCCAATCAGGTGGTCGCGGTGCTGCAGAAGGGCTGGATGATCGCCGACCGCGTGCTGCGACCTGCCCTGGTCACTGTTGCGCAAGGTTGAACTTGGTGCGCGGCGACGACGTAGACCGACCTTGAAAGTCTATGGATTACGCCTAACTAGCGGATATCGAACCCCATCCGGCCCGGCCGGAACACGTTTTTTGAACTGAGGCAGACATGGCAAAGATCATCGGCATCGACCTGGGCACCACCAATTCCTGCGTCGCCATCTTGGAGGGCGGCACGCCGAAGGTCATCGAGAACAGCGAAGGTGCACGCACCACGCCGTCGATCGTCGCCTACATGGAAGACGGCGAGATCCTGGTCGGTGCGCCGGCCAAGCGGCAGGCGGTGACCAACCCGAGGAACACGCTGTACGCGGTCAAGCGCCTGATCGGCCGCCGCTTCGAGGAGAAGGAGGTCCAGAAGGACATCAACATGATGCCCTACAAAATCTCCAAGGCGCCGAACGGCGACGCCTGGGTGGAAGTGCGCGGCAAGAACATCGCGCCGCCGCAGGTCAGCGCCGAAGTGCTGCGCAAGATGAAGAAGACCGCCGAGGACTATCTCGGTGAGCCAGTCACGGAA
Organism: Burkholderiaceae bacterium; assembly: GCA_022843955.1. Classification (GTDB taxonomy): domain Bacteria; phylum Pseudomonadota; class Gammaproteobacteria; order Burkholderiales; family Burkholderiaceae_F; genus JALHMQ01. The sequence continues at coordinate 32,040 of JALHMQ010000015.1, read as the reverse complement.
GCCGTGATCACGGTGCCCGCCTACTTCAATGACAGCCAGCGTCAGGCGACCAAGGATGCCGGCCGCATCGCCGGCCTGGATGTGAAGCGCATCATCAACGAGCCGACCGCGGCCGCGCTCGCGTTCGGTCTGGACAAGGCCTCCAAGGGTGACCGCAAGATCGCCGTATACGACCTGGGCGGCGGCACCTTCGACATCTCGATCATCGAGATCGCCGATGTCGACGGCGAGAAGCAGTTCGAGGTGCTCTCCACCAACGGCGACACGTTCCTGGGTGGCGAAGACTTCGACCAGCGCATCATCGATTACCTCGTGAGCGAGTTCAAGAAGGAGTCCGGCGCGGACCTGAGCAAAGACGTGCTCGCGCTGCAGCGCCTGAAGGACTCGGCCGAGAAGGCCAAGATTGAACTTAGTTCGACGCAGACGACCGAGATCAACCTGCCGTACATCACGGCCGATGCCTCCGGTCCGAAGCACCTGAACATGAAGCTCACGCGCGCCAAGCTCGAAGCGCTGGTCGAGGAACTCGTCGATCGCACCATCGAGCCGTGTCGCATCGCGATCAAGGATGCGGGCGTCAAGGTCAGCGAGATCGACGACGTGATCCTGGTCGGCGGCATGACGCGCATGCCCAAGGTGCAGGACAAGGTGAAGGAGTTCTTCGGCAAGGAGCCGCGCCGCGACGTGAACCCGGACGAAGCGGTGGCCGTGGGTGCCGCGATCCAGGGCTCGGTGCTGGCCGGTGACCGCACCGACGTGCTGCTGCTCGACGTCACCCCGCTGTCGCTCGGCATCGAGACGCTCGGCGGCGTGATGACCAAGATGATCCAGAAGAACACCACGATCCCGACCAAGTTCGCACAGACCTTCAGCACCGCGGACGACAACCAGCCGGCGGTGACGATCAAGGTGTTCCAGGGCGAGCGCGAGATAGCCAGCGGCAACAAGCTGCTGGGCGAGTTCAACCTGGAAGGCATCCCGCCGGCACCGCGCGGCCTGCCGCAGATCGAGGTCGCCTTCGACATCGACGCCAATGGCATCCTGCACGTGGGCGCCAAGGACAAGGCGAGCGGCAAGGAGAACAAGATCACGATCAAGGCCAACTCCGGCCTGACCGAGGCCGAGATCCAGGCGATGGTGAAGGATGCCGAGGCGAACAAGGCTGAGGATCATCGCCGCTTGGAACTGGTGCAGGCGCGCAATGGTGCCGATGCCAGCGTGCATCAGGTCAAGAAGGCGCTCGCCGAGCATGGCGCCTCGCTCGATGCCGGCGAAAAGGACCAGATCGAAGCTGCGGTCAAGGACGTCGAGGACGTGCTGAAGGGCGACGACAAGGACGCGATCGAGGCCAAGACCGCCGCGCTGATGACCGTGAGCCAGAAGCTCGGTGAGAAGATGTATGCCGGCATGCAGGGTGGCGCCGGCGCCGAAGCGGCTGCGCAGGCGGCGGCCGGCGGGGCGGCAGCGGGCGGCGCCGAACCACAGGGTGGCAAGAACGACGATGTCGTCGATGCTGACTACAAAGAGGTCAAGCGCGGCTAACTGCGTCACCGGCTTGACCTCGCCGAGTTGGAGCGGACGACGACAGCGTCGCCGCTCAACTCGGCGTTTGTGCGTTTGAGGTTGTTCGAGTTTCTGGCAGTTGAGTCCAAGGGGCAGGCGATCACGCCATGGCAAAACGAGATTTCTACGAAGTGCTGGGCGTCGCCAAGAACGCCTCCGAAGACGAGATCAAGAAGGCCTATCGCAAGCTGGCGATGAAGTTCCACCCGGACCGCAATCAGGGCAAGGGTGACGACAAGTCCGCCAAGGAGGCCGAAGAGAAGTTCAAGGAGGTCAAGGAGGCCTATGAAGTGCTGTCGGACGCGAGCAAGCGTGCCGCGTACGACCGCTTCGGCCACGCCGGCGTCGATCCCAACATGGGTGGCGCGGGTGGTCGCGGGCAGCCGGGTGCGGAAGGATTCGGCGGCTTTGCCGACGCCTTCGGCGACATCTTCGGCGACATCTTCGGCGGCGCGATGGGTGGTCAGGCCGGGCGCGCGGGTGGCCGTGCCGCTTATCGCGGCGCCGATCTTCGCTACAACATGGAGATCACGCTCGAGCAGGCTGCCAAGGGTTTCGGCACCGACATCCGCGTTCCAAGTTGGGATGCCTGCGAGACCTGCAAGGGCACCGGAGCGAAGCCGGGCACCCAGCCCAAGGCCTGCGGCACCTGCGGCGGGACTGGCGCGGTGCGCATCACGCAGGGCTTCTTCTCGATCCAGCAGACCTGCCCCACCTGCCACGGCAGCGGCAAGGTGATCGCCGATCCGTGCACCAGTTGCCACGGCGAAGGTCGGATCAAGAAGAACAAGGTGCTGGAGGTGAACATCCCGGCCGGCATCGACGAAGGTCAGCGCATCCGGCTGGCCGGCAAGGGCGAGCCCGGCATGAACGGCGGGCCGCCGGGCGATCTGTATGTCGAGATCCGCATCAAGCCGCACGAGGTGTTCCAGCGCGACGGCGACGATCTGCACTGCGAGGTGCCGGTGTCGATGGTCACCGCGGCGCTCGGCGGCGACCTCGAAGTCGCCACGCTGACCGAGAAGGTCGCCATCAGCATTCCCGAGGGCACGCAAAGCGGCAAGACGTTCCGCCTGCGGGGCAAGGGCGTCAAGGGGGTGCGGTCCAACTACCCGGGCGATCTCTATTGCCACGTCAACGTGGAGACGCCGGTGCGCCTGACTGACAAGCAGAAGAAGTTGCTGCGCGACTTCGAGACCGAACTGCGCGAGGGCGGCTCCAAGCACTCGCCGCAGACCAAGGGTTTCATGGACAAGATGAAAGGGTTCTTCACCGCCGAGTGAGCGTTGCGCTGCCTGCAAAGCGCCGCGCCGGCCTCGTCGGCGCGGCGCTTCTTCTTTGAGGTGCAACGTGCCGGCGTCCGCGTTGCACCGGCGTGGGCAGCGAAGGGCGCACCACTACACTCGACATGTCATCCACCTTGCCTGCGCCATGTCGTTCAAGCCGCCCTTGATCCGCCTTGTCGGGTTCGCTGCACTTCTGTCCTGCGCGCTTCTTGCTGGCGGGGCGTCGGCACAGACGCCGCAGTTCGACGCCTGGTTCGAGGCGGAGGATGTCGTCGCCGTCGAGCGCGAGGTTGCGCGCCTGCACCAGGCCAATGCTGATGATCCGGTGGCGTTGATCGCCACTGCACGGCTTGGACTGTCCCACCATGACGACAGCAGGATGGCCGCCGGCATCGAGGCGATGGAGCGCTGCCTGCGGCGCAACGACGCCGACGCGCGCTGCCACTTGTGGCTCGGCCGCTGCTACGGTCGCAAGGCACTTGACGCCGGCATGGTGGCTGGCGTCCGCTACGCCGGCCGCATCCGCATGCACTTCGAGCGGGCGGTCGCGCTCGACCCTGAATCGATCGAAGCGCGTTTCGATCTGAACCAGTTCTACATCCTGGCGCCATCCATCGCCGGCGGCGGCAAGGCCAAGGCGCGCGAGAACAATGCCGCGTTCGCCACGCTGCGCCCGGCGCTAGCCACGTTGCTGCACGCGCAACTGGACATCGCCGAAGAGCGCCTGGCCGAGGCCGACCGCCGCCTGCTCGGCTTTGCCGGCAGTGACGATCGTGGTGTGTCCGCGGTCTGGCAGGGCCAGTTCGAATCGCTAGGGTTTCTCTACTTCTCGCGCAAGCCGCCGCGCCTGGATGATGCGCGGCGCGTGTTCGCCGCTGCGGCCGAGCGCTTTCCGCGTAACGAGCTGTTTCGTCGCGGGCTCGGTCGGGTGGCGCAGGAGCAGGGCCGCTTCGACGAAGCCGCGCGCCACTTCGAGCAAGCGCTGGCGATCAAGGCGCAGCCTGGCGCGCACTACCGGCTGGCACAGGTGGCGGAGAAGCTCGGCGACACCGCGCGCGCCATCACGCACTACGAGAAGACGCTGCGCTTTCCGCGCGACATGCCGGCAGCGGTCCTGCGCGACTCGAGCGAACGCCTGCGCGTGCTGCAGAAGCTCTAGCAGATGACCGGCGAGCGCAGCGGCGCGCACTGGGACGCGATCGTCATCGGTGCCGGTGCGGCCGGCATGATGTGCGCCGCGGTGGCCGGCCAGCGCGGCGCGCGCGTGTTGCTGGTCGACCATGCCGAGAAACTCGGGGAGAAGATCCGCATCTCGGGCGGCGGGCGCTGCAACTTCACCAATGTGAACACCGCGCCCGCGCACTTTCTGTCCAACAACCCACACTTCTGCCGCTCGGCGCTGGCGCGCTACACCCCGGCGGATTTCGTTGCGCTGGTAAAGCGCCATCGCATCGGCTTCCACGAGAAGCACAAGGGCCAGCTCTTCTGCGACGAGTCGGCCGAAGACATCATCGCGATGCTGCGCGCCGAATGCGACGCCGGCGGCGTGCGCTGGGCGATGCCGGCCAAGGTGCGGCGGGTCGGCCGCAGCGGCGACTGCTTCGAGGTCGACATCGAGCAGGGCCAGCGCGACGGCACCCATGCGCAGACGCAGCGCGCACGGCACGTGGTGATCGCCACCGGCGGCCTGTCGATCCCGAAGATCGGCGCCACCGACTTCGGCTACCGCATCGCGCGCCAGTTCGGCCTGCGCGTGATCGAGCCGCGCCCGGCGCTGGTGCCGCTCACTTTCGATGCAGCTGCCTGGGCGCCGTTCGTGCCACTGGCGGGCATCTCGCTGCCGGTCACGGCGCGCGCCGCGGAGGGCGTGTTCGATGAAGACCTGCTGTTCACGCACCGCGGTCTGTCGGGCCCGGCGATCCTGCAGATCTCCAGCTACTGGTCGCCCAACGCGCCGATCGAACTCGATCTCGCGCCGCAGTTTGTCGGTGATGCGCTGACGCTGGCACTGCTCGACGCCAAACGCAGCAGCCGGCAGTCGGCGATCAACGCACTGTGTGCGCTGCTGCCGCGGCGCCTCGCCGAGGGCTGGTCCACCTTGCAGGGCTGGCGCGGCGAGCAGCGGCTGGCCGACCTGCCCGACCGCGCGCTGCGTGATCTTGCGCAGTCACTCAAGCGATGGCAGCTCGTGCCTACGGGCACCGAAGGCTTTCGCAAGGCGGAGGTGACGCGCGGTGGCGTCGACACCGACGCGTTGTCGCAGGCCACGCTGGAAGCGAAGACGCAACCCGGCATGCACTTCATCGGCGAGGTGGTCGACGTCACCGGCTGGCTGGGCGGCTACAACTTCCAGTGGGCCTGGGCGTCCGGGGTGGCGGCGGGGCGGGCGATCGCGGTGGAGTCGCGGGCGCCGGCGTGATCAATGGTGGGCCGGCAGTGGTGTGGCGATCAGCCGGTCCACCTCCAACGCCAGGGTGGTTGCATCGTCGGCAAAGTAGTGCGTGTGCGCGCCGGTGCCCAGGCAGAACTCGACGCGATCGCCAGCGCGCTCCGCGGTCACCTGGCCCTGCGCATCAACACCGGCCACGCGAAACTCGCTGCTGTCGCCCGCTGGCGTCCAGACTGCGCGGCCGACATAGTCGCCGGAGCGGTAGGCGTTGACCCATTGCCACAGCCCCAGCTGCGCGGCGGCAGGCGCAGCTGCAGCGAACGACGCCTGAGGCCCGCCCATCCAGCGGTACAGCAGCGGAAAGCGGGCCGCGTACAGATCGCGCAACGGCGAACCGACCGTGACGAGGGCGAGCGGCAGGGCGCCGGTGAGCGGACGCAGTCTTGCGCTTCGGTGCAGGTAGTGCAGCAGGTCGGCGCTGATCACCGTGCCCTGGCTGTGCGCGACGATCACCACGCGGCTGTAGCCGCGCCGGCGCACGTAGTCGAGCAGCGCCGCGTAGCGCGAGAAGATGCGCGCGCGCGGCGGACGATGATCGTGCGGATCGCGAAAGTAGTTGTCGATGTCGAGCACCGCATCCAGTGCCACGCGCAGCTTGCCGAACGTGTGCGTGAAGCGCGCGCCCAGCGCGGTGATCGTCACCGCGCCGCCGGCCAGCCACTTGCCGATCGCCACCAGCACCGCGCCGGAGGTGCCGGTCAGCAGCGCCAGCAGCGTGCCGATGCCGAACAACTTCTCCAGCACGAACAGCAGGTACATCGCGCCGCTGGCGATCGCCACCAGCGGCACGATGGTGCCGAACAGTGCGCCCAGCTTGTGGCGCGCCGCGCTCCACCAGCGGCCCAGGCGCGCCGCCGCATCGGCCGGTGGTGCTGCGGTCGGGGCGACCTCCTCGCGCAGGCCCGGTGCCAGCGCCACCACGGTCGCAGCGCCGATCGCGCCCGCCAGGGCCATCAGCGGCGTGAACAGCGCGCCGACATCCTGCACCTGCGCTTCGAAGAAGTTGGCCGCGGAGCGATAGCCTTCCCCCAGCAGCAGCGGAGTGAACAGCAGGTCCTTCAGCGCGAGGCCGGCGACGTAGCCGATCACCGACCACAGCACCAGGCTCAGCATCACGAACAACGCGGTCGAGATGGTCAGGCCGATGCGCGCCGTCATCAGCGAGGCGGCGACATCCGGTGTCGCGTTGCGCGCCAGCGCAAAGCCGAGCACCAACGCACCCATCTGCACCAACACCAGCGCTGCCCACACGAGCAGCAGCGCTGCCAGCAGGAACTCGCCGGTATGCAGGGCGCTGGTGAGCAACCACTCGTACGGCGTGCTTGTGAACGCGAAGGCGAGCTGCGCATTGGCAAGCAGGAGCGCGATGGTCGCGAGCAGGATCACGTAGCCCACCGATTGCACGTCGCGCACCGTGCGGGCATAGCGGCGGACCAGCAGGGTGCCGGCGACCAGCACCAGCAGCGCCGCGGCGCCCAGGTACAGCACGACGTCGGATGCCAGTTCAGCGAGCGTGGCGAATGCCAGGCCGGCGCCCAGCAGCGCACCGACGGCGCACGCGCCGGCCGCGAGCGCGCGTCCGCCGCCACCGGCGTTCCAGATGAGCCACGCGCACAGGGCGAGGATCAGCGCCGCCACGCTGCCGCCGAGCCCGAGCACGAATCGATACTCAGACAGCGGCACAAAGGCCGCAACGCCGAAGGCGACCACCAGCAGCATCGCCAGTTGCAGCAGCGCGGCCGGTCCCTTGAGCAGCCAGGCCGACAAGGCGTGCAGCCACTGCAACAGCCGCAGCGCGCGTCCGCCGCCGGTGGCCAGCGCGATCTGGTCGACCACGTCGCGCGCCAGCGTGTTCAGGTGGAAGAACAGCTGATACGAGGCCGACAGCGCGCGTACGCCGCCCGGCTGCAGGCGCGAATAGTCGGCCCAATAGAGCTCGTACAGATCGACCTCGGTGCCATCGGCTTGCCGGCGCAACGAGATGCGGGTCGATTCATACAGGCCGTCGCGCTCGGCCGGCCGGTACTGCGCCAGCAGGTGATCGGTCAAGGCCAGACCCAGGTCGTCGTTCGCCGAGGTCAGTGACTTGGCCTGGCCAGCGGTCGCCTGCTGCGCGACGTAGAAGTCGCTGGCACGGCCCGGCACGACCTGCATGCCGGTGGCGCTGCTGGGCTCGGGCGTGGCGGCGGAGGTCGACACACGGGCCTCGCGCAGCGACGGCAGGCGGCTGACCGGCACGATCACCTGGTGCAACTCGCCATCGACGTAGCGCGGCGCCCCGGCACGTCCGTGGCACAGCAGGTTCGCCAACTCGCGCACGGTGTGGCCGGGCTGCTGGTCGGCAATGCCATGTACGGTGATCACCGCCACTCGCGCCGGCGTGGGCCGCTGCTCGTCTCTCATGCTGTCCTTTGTGGGCCGGCGGGGTGCCGCTCTCAACGCCTCTCACCGCCCCTTACCGCCCGCATTGGAGTCCGCCGCGCGCGCGCTGGCAAGGTGAATCCGCCGGGAGAGACTCGCGGTGCTCAGCGTTGCGCCAGCCAGGCGCGGCAGGCGGGATCGTCGTCGGCGTTGTCGGCCGGGCGATAGCGCACGCCGGGCACCGGCGCGGCCGCCACCGGCCGGTAGCGGATGTCCACCAGCGCACCGTCGCGCTCGACCGTCAAGTCGGCATCGCGGTCGGCGTCGCCGCCGTAGACCGAGTAGGCGCGCAAGAGGTCACCCTCGCGCAGGCCGGCGCGCTGTGCGGCGCTGCCTGGGACCAGGCCGGTGACGCGCCGGTTGCGGAACGAGCGCTCGCCGTCGAAGCCGAGCGCCCAGTGCGCGTGCTGCACGGGTTCGCTCACGAAGCACGGACCGAGCAGGCCGGCGTCGTAGTCGATCGGCCCGGCTTGCTCGACCACGCGCTGCACGTCGGCGCGCGGGCCTGGACCGAGCACGCGCGTGAGGGCATCGAGCAGGCGCTCGGTGGCCAAGGAAGGACGCGTGGACGCGGGTCCGGCAGGCAGCAGCAAGCTGCGCAGCACGCCAGCCAGCGTCTGCCCATGGGCGCGCAACTGCGCGTCCCAGCGCAACGCCAGCAGTTCGCCGCGCTGATACGGCAGCTCGCCGACGGCGCGGTCGGTGAAGAATTGCGCGCGCACCGCAGCGTTGTCGCGCGAGCGCGCATCGGACAGCTCGTAGCTGCGGATCACCCGGCTCACCGCGCGTGCGTACTGCGCCAGCGACCACTGACCGCTGGCAAGCAGCAGGCGATGCGTCAGGAAGTTGGTGAAGCCCTCGCTGAACCAGTAGCGCAGCGCCTCGTCGTCGGTGCCGTCGGCCGAGTTCATCGAGCCGAAGCGCGACGGCACCCAGGTGTGCAGGTTCTCATGGCCGATGAGGAACTCGAAGTCCGGGCCGGGCACCTGCAGATCGGCCGACGCGTGCATCGCGAAGGCGTTGTGCACGCCGGTGCCGCCACTGCTGCCGCGCGCCACGTCATTGGGCAGCAGCGCCACGAGAAAGTGCGCGAACGAGGTGTCGCCGAAGAACGCGCGCTGGGTGCGCACCAGGGCCGCGGTGCGGTTGAAGAACTCGGCGTCGTCGAAGCCGAACTTGCCGCGGATCGCCAGCCACAGCGGCTGGCCGGCGATGTCGATGCGGCGCAGGCGAAAGTCGCCGAAGGCGAACACCGCATGACGCAGCGTGGCGGGCACGATGCGCTCGGTCTGCCAGCGCGTACGTTCGCCGCGTGCCAGCGCGCCGAAGCTCGATGCCGCAGTCCAGCCACGCGGCAGCCCGTGCAGGGCGATCGCCGCACGCAGCGGCTGCTGCGGGTGGAACGACGGCAGCACCCAGGCGCCGTGGCCGAAGAACAGCGCGTACTCGGGTCGCAGCAGCGGCTGGTAGAAGCGGTTGTGATCGAGCGGTGCGCTGCCGTACTCGACCAGTTCCCAGGCGATCGTCACGGTCCCGCGGGGCGGATGCAGCACGCGGCGCTGGTGCGGCAGATCACCGGGAGCGATGCTGGTGGCGCGGCTGGTGCTTCGGAGATTGCGGATGCCGTCGCCGAGGCCGGTGGCGCCCGCCCACGCCGTCGGCAGGTCGATCGGCGTGGCGTGCCGGCCACCGGCATCGAAGCTGAGCAGGATCGCGAAGCGGCGCTCGTCGCGCCAGTGCGGATGGACTTCGAGGCGGATCGACTGGGTCTCGGGCAGCAGCGGCAGCGTGCGCGCATCGGCCTCGGCGGCACCTGCCGTCGAATTCAGCAGCAGGCACAGGGACAGCACCCGCGCCAGCGCGAGCCACAGCGGCGCGACAGCGGCCTGCGCGCGGACGTGCAGCGTGGCGGTTACCGTCGTCCCAGCTCTTTCCACAGGAAGGTGAAGGTCTGCGCCCACATGCGCGCTGCCTGTTCGTTGTTGGCCGCGGCCCCATGGCCGCCTTCGATGTTCTCGAAGTAGAGCACATCGTGACCCATCTGCTGCATGCGCGTGGCCATCTTGCGCGCATGACCCGGATGCACGCGATCGTCGCGGGTGGAGGTGACGAGGAACAGACGCGGGTAGGTCGCGTCCTTCTTCACGTTCTGGTAGGGCGAGTAGCGCGCGATGTAGGCGCGTTCTTCGGGCTTGTCGGGGTCGCCGTACTCGGCCATCCACGAGGCACCGGCGAGCAGCTTGTGATAGCGCAGCATGTCGATCAGCGGCACCTGCGAGACCACCGCGCCGAACAGATCCGGACGCTGCACCATGGTGGCGGTGACCAGCAGGCCGCCTTGGCTGCCACCCATGATGCCCAGGTGCTTCGGGCTGGTGATGCCACGCTTGATCATGTCTTCCGCCACCGCCGCCATGTCGTCCCAGGTGCGCTGCTTGTTCTCCTTTTGTGCGGCCTGATGCCACTGCGGTCCGAACTCGCCGCCACCGCGCAGGTTGGCCAACGCGAAGACGCCGCCCGGCGCCAGCCAGCCGCGTCCGAAGCTGCCCGAGTACCACGGCAGTTCGCTGTTGGCGAAGCCGCCGTAGCCATAGAGCAGCGTCGGATGGCTGCCGTCGAGCTTGGTGCCTTCGCGCAGCGCGATGAAGTACGGGATCCGGGTGCCGTCCTGGCTGGTCGCCTCGAACTGGCGGGTGACGATGCCGGTGGCGTCGAAGAATGCCGGCAGCGACTTCAGTGCCGTGCTGGCGCGCGCGCCGACGCGGCGCATCGACAGCGTGGTCGGCGTCGCGAAGTCCTGGCGGGTGAAGAAGTAGTCGTCGCTCGCCCAGTAGGTGCCGCCGAGGTTGAGCTGGCCGGCGTCGGGCAGGTCCACGCGAGACTTGTTCCAGGCCTTGCCGTCGTGGCGAATCTCCCACAGGCGCGGGCGCACGTTGTCCAGCTCGGCCACCAGCACCGCGCTCTTGGTCTGCCGCACCTCATCGATCGAGCTGCGGGCGGTCGGCGCGTAGAGAACGTCGAAGCCGCGCGCGCCCTTGAGGAAGGCGTCGAAGCGGATCGCCAGCAGCGCGCCGCCCGGGTGGGTGGTGCCGGCCACCGTCCATGGCGAGCGCGTGCGCACCAGCAGCCAGTCGTTGAACGGCTGGGGGTTGGCGTCGGCCGGGATGTCGAGTTTGACCGACTTGCCGTCCACCAGCACGAAGTGCTCGCTGTTCCAGAACGCGATGCCGCGGCGGATCCAGTCCCGGCGGGTGCCCGACTCGCGCTCGGAAGACGCGCTGACGCTGACATCGGTCATCTGCCCTTCGTAGACCATGGTGGCTGCGGTCAGCGGCGTACCGCGCTGCCAGCGCTTGACGATGCGCGGGTAGCCTGAGGTCGTCATGCTGCCGGGGCCGAAGTCGGTGCCGACCCACACGGTGTCGAGGTCGCGCCAGTTGATGTCCTGCTTGGCCTCGGGCAGCACGAAGCCGTCCTTGACGAAGGCCTTGTCGATGAGGTCGAACTCGCGCATCACGGTGGCGTCGGCGCCGCCGCGCGACAGCGCCAGCATGCAGCGGCGGTACGGCTGCGCCGGCGTGTCGGGTCGCAGGCAGTCGCTGCCCTTGAACACCCAGTTCTCGTTTTCGGCCTTCCCCAGCGCGTCCAGATCGAGCACCACGTCCCACGCTGGCGCCGGCTTGCGGTACTCGGCAAGCGTGGTCCGGCGCCACAGGCCGCGCGGATTGGCGGCGTCGCGCCAGAAGTTGTAGTAGTGGTCGCCCATGCGCGAGACCGTCGGAATCCGCTCGCGCGAGTTCAGCACGTCGAGAAGACTGCGGCGCAGCGGCTCGAAGCGCGGATCGGCGGCGAACTCCTTTTCGGCCACGGCGTTTTGCGCGCGTACCCAGGCGAGTGCCTTGTCGCCGGTGACGTCTTCCAGCCAGAGGTGAGGATCGTCATCGGCCATCACGGGTGTCATGGGCATCAGCAGGGCGAGCAGCAAAAGGCAGTGATGGAAGGTACGCATGGGAGCGCGAGGCCGGAATCTGAAGAAGGCGAAGATACCCGGACGCGTCGCGCCTGCCGGCACCGATGCGACGAAGTGACCGGTCGCGATGATGGCCTGCTGTCGACAGTGGCTCACCGGGGACCGCGGACCGGGCGGGCGCGCAGCGATCGCGTCGCGCCGTCGCGGCGCCGCGGCACCGCATACGCCGTGACAGTCCTATGTTCCAACGGAAATAGGATAAGCTTCGCGCCTCCGTCGGGGACGTCTCTTCCGTCGCTATTCTGGAGCCTGCATGAGTCCGTTCCTGCGCCCGGTTCTGGCCGTCTGCATCCTGCTGTGGTCGACGCTGGCGCACGCGCAGGGCAAGCCGCCCATCGTCGCTGCTGCCAGCGATCTCAAGTTCGCGCTCACGGACGTCGCGGCACGCTTCAAGGCCGACACGGGCCGCGAGGTCGCGCTCAACTTCGGTTCGTCGGGGAACTTCGCCCGCCAGATCCAGCAGGGCGCACCGTTCGAACTGTTCATGTCGGCCGACGAGGACTTCGTCTTCCGCCTCGCGGATGCCGGCCTGACCCGAGATCGCGGTGCGCTTTATGCCATCGGGCGGATCGTGCTGTATGTGCCCAAAGGATCCAATCTCGCGCTCGATGCGCAACTGCGGGGGCTGCGCGCCGGATGGGGCGACGTGCGCAAGTTCGCGATCGCCAATCCGGAACACGCGCCGTACGGCCGCGCTGCGCGCGAGGCGCTGCTCGCGCTCGGCCTGTGGGATCTGGTGCAGCCCAAGCTGGTGCTGGGCGAGAACATCGCCCAGGCCGCGCAGTTCGTCACCACGCGCAGTGCCGAGGCCGGCATCATCGCGCTGTCTTTGGCAATCGCGCCGGAACTGCAGCGCCAGGGCATGCACCTCCTGCTGCCGGAGACGTTGCATGCGCCGCTGCGCCAGCGCATGGTGCTGACCGCGCGCGCCGGTGACACGGCCGCATTGTTCTACCGCTACCTGCAGCAGCCCGCTGCGCGTGCGATCCTCCGGGCGTACGGATTTTCGCTGCCGGGGGAGTGATTGGACTGGGACGCGGCTCGCATCTCGTTGTGGCTGGCGACGGCAACCTGCGTCGTCCTGCTGCCTGTCGGCATCTGGCTCGGCCGACGCCTGGCGATGGGCGAAGGGCGTTTCAAGCCGCTCATCGAGGCGGCGCTGATGCTGCCGTTGCTACTGCCGCCGACGGTGATCGGCTTCTATCTGATGGTCGCGCTCGGCGCCGGCTCGGCGCTGGGTCAATGGCTTGACCGCTGGGCGGGACTGCGGCTGGTGTTCACGTTCGAAGGGCTGCTGTTTGCCAGTCTGCTGGTCAACCTGCCCTTCATGGTGCAGCCGATCCAGCGCGCGTTCGCCGCGATTCCCACCAGCCTGCGTGAAGCCGCCTGGGTGTCGGGGCTGTCCCGCTGGCAGACCTTGTGGAAGATCGAGTTGCCGCTGGCGTGGCCGGGCGTGTTCACCGGGATGGCACTGACTTTCGCGCACACCCTGGGCGAATTCGGTGTGGTGTTGATGGTCGGCGGCAGCATCGCCGGCGAGACCAAGACACTGTCGATCGCCATTTACGACCGCGTGCAGGCGTTCGACAACGCCGGCGCTGCGCTCATGTCGCTGGTGCTGGTGGCATTCACGCTGGTCGCCTTGTGGGTCGTATTCGCCGGCGGTCAGCGCAGCAAACGCTACCTGCAGGAGCGCTGATGCCTGCGCTCTCGGTCACGCTGCGGCAGCAGACGCCGATTCCGCTCGATGCCCAATTCGGCTGCGAGGCGGGTGAACTGCTCGCACTGGTCGGGCCGTCCGGCAGCGGCAAGACCACGATCCTGCGGGTGATCTGCGGCCTGGCCGGGTGCGCGCAGGGTCGCATCGTCGTCGACGGTGACGTCTGGTTCGACCCGCAGGCACGGGTCGCGGTGCCGCCGCAGCAACGCCGCGTCGGCATGGTGTTTCAGAACTACGCGCTGTTTCCGCACCTGTCGGCCCTGCACAACGTGGCGCTGGCAAGCGCGCGCACGGATCCGGTCGGGCACGCCACCGAACTGCTGGTGCGCATGCGCCTGCAGGACGAGGCAGGCCGCCGACCGGCACAGTTGTCCGGAGGCCAGCAGCAACGTGTGGCACTGGCGCGTGCATTGGCCCGCGAACCAAAGGTGCTGCTGCTCGACGAGCCGTTCTCTGCGGTCGACCAGGCCATGCGGCAGGAGCTGTACCAGGAACTGGCCGAGCTGCGTCGCGGGCTGGCGATGCCCATCGTGCTGGTGACGCACGATCTGCAGGAGGCGCAGCGGCTGGCCGATCGCATGGTCGTGCTCGAGGTCGGCGCCGTGCTGGCGGCGGGCACGCTCGATGAGGTGCTGGCCCGCCCCGAGGTGGCGCGCCTGATGCCTGGAATCGAGGCCGGTTCCCTCCTGCACTGCCGCGTGGGTGGGCATGACGAGCGCTATGGCTTGACGCTGCTGGAGATCGACGGTGCGGCCTCGCTGCGCGTGCCGCGGGTCAGCGTGCCGGTGGGCACCGCGGTGCGGGTGCGCGTTCCGGCGCGCGATGTCGCCCTGTCGCTGGCGCAGCCGGTGGACGTGAGTACCGTCAACCGTCTGGCGGGGGAGATCATTTCGCTCACGCCGCTCGATGCAACCCATGCCGATGCGCAGATCCGCATCGGCGCCGGCGCGGTCCTGCGCTCGCGGGTGACGCGCGAGGCGGCGGATCGACTGGCGCTGGTACCCGGGCTCGCCGTGTGGTGCCTGATCAAGTCGGTGGCGCTCGATCGCGCCACGCTGATGATGACCGTCGAGCCGGCGCTCAAGCCGTCTTTTTCGCGCTCCGCGGCGGCGAACGACGCGTCGGACGGGACATCGAACGCGCCGCCGAGTTGAGTTCGGCCAGCGCCGTGTCAGTCGCGGTGCCGGCGCGCCGCTCCATGGCGCGGTAGAGCGCCACCACGCGCCGCCCGAACGGCGTGACATCGGTGGAGCCGGCGGTGTTTCGCCCCGGCTGCGTGATCACGACCGGCTCGTTGAACATGTGGTTCATCGTGTCGACCAGTTCCCAGGCGCGCTTGTACGACATCTGCATCGCGCGCGCCGCCGCCGCGATTGACCGCTCGCGCCCGATATGTTCAAGCAGCTCGATCTTGCCCGGTCCGAGATGGCCGCCGTCGAAGTAGATGCGAATCGCCAGGCGGGGTGCGCTGTCGGTCATCGCATCCGGCCGTTCAGCTCGGCGTGTACGCCAGCCGCACGTAGATGGGCGCGAACGGCGAGCCCTGGGTGATCTCGATCAGGCTCTCGCGCGCCAGCTCCAGCAGCGCGAGAAAGTGCACCACCACCACCGGCACGCCGCGGCCGGGCTCGAACAGGTCGCCGAACTCGACGAAGCGCGCGCCTTGAAGCCGCTTGAGGATCAGGCTCATGTGTTCGCGCACGGACAGCTCTTCGCGGCCGATCTTGTGGTGCGCGTACAGCTTGGCGCGCTTGAGCACGTCGGCCCAGGCGTCTCGCAGTTCCACCACGTTGACGTCGGGGAACCGGCGCACCATGGTCTGCTCGATCGTCACCACCGCACGCACGAAATCGCGGCCGACGCGCGGCAGTTCGTCGAGCTGCGCGGCGGCGAGCTTCATCCGCTCGTACTCGACCAGGCGACGCACGAGTTCGGCACGCGGATCCTCGGCTTCTTCGCCGGTGTCGCTCTTTCTCACCGGTAGCAGCATGCGGCTCTTGATCTCGATGAGCATGGCCGCCATCAGCAGGTACTCGCCGGCCAGTTCCAGGTTGCTCTTGCGAATCTGCTCGATGTAGGTGAGGTACTGCTGCGTCAACGGCGCCATCGGAATGTCGAGCACGTTGAAGTTCTGCTTGCGAATGAGGTACAGCAGCAGGTCGAGCGGCCCCTCGAACGCCTCGAGAAACACTTCGAGTGCGTCGGGCGGGATGTACAGATCCTGCGGCAGCTTGAACAACGGCTCGCCGTAGAGCCGCGCCAGCGCCACGCCGTCGACCACGGCCGGCGTGGGGTCCGGGGCATCGGCGGTCACTGCCGGCGGCGGCAGCGTGGCATCGGCCACCGCGTCCGCCGGGGCGTGCGGCGCTCCGGCGTGTCGCGGGGCGGGCGCTGGAACGTCGCTCACTCTTTCGCCTGCGTCTGGTAGACGTAGCCGGACTGCGCCACGCGCGCCTGCTGCTGGCGCTCGAGCTCGTCGCGATCCAGGTTCTTGTCCCACCAGATCGCCCGGCCGTCGCGCTGCTTGCGCTCGAGTTCGGGGTTCTGCGCCTTCAGTTCCTTGATGAACTGGGTGATCTCGGATTCGTAGGTCATGACAGGCAGGGGTGAGGCGCGTCGCAGGCGGCAGCGCGGTGGAGGCGGGATGCGGTGTGCCACGACCGTGGCGGCGATGGCGCCGATTGTAGTGGCGGCGATGGCGCCGATGGTAGCGGCGGCGCTTCGAGCCGCCGGGCAACGCGGCACTAGGAGGGCGCGCTTGCGCGGGTGGCTGGTGCGCGGGTGGTGTCGGGCGGGCTGGCGCGCACCGCCAGCACGGCGCGCGCGCGACCCAGAGCGGCGTCCAGGTCGGCCACCAGGTTCTCGGTGCCGGTATGCGCAGCAAAGCCTGAGCGGTTGAGCAGGCTCAGCGGCTGATCGCGCGCGCCAACCACGATCAGCGCGCCACCGCGCTTGGCCAGTTGCTTGCGCAGCGATTCGAGCGTCTCCAGACCAGTGGTGTCGAGCGACAGCAGCGCGGTGAAATCGAGGATCACCGCCGCCGGTGCGCCGCTGCCGTTGAAACGCGCCGGATCGGTCAGTGTCTCCAGCTTGCTGACGGCACCGAAAAACAGCGAGCCGGTCAGTCGATACGCCTCCACGCCCGCCGGCGCGTCAGCCAGCGGCAGCACCTCGACCCGCGTCAGCTGGCTGATGCGGTAGATGAAGAACAGGCTCGCCAGCACCATGCCGACCTCGACCGCGATGGTCAGGTCGAACACCACGGTGAGGAAGAACGTGGTGAGCAGGATCGTCCGGTAGGTCAGCGCGAACTGCCGCAGCCGTGCGAACTCGCGCCACTCGCCCATGTTCCAGGCGACGAACAGCAGGATCGCCGCCAGTGCTGCGAGCGGAATGTTGGCGGCCAGCGGTGCGGCCACGAGCAACACCAGCAGCAAGGTGATCGCGTGGACGATGCCGGCGATCGGGCTGGTGGCGCCACTTTTCACGTTGGTCACCGTGCGCGCAATGGTGCCGGTGGCGGGAATGCCGCCGAAAAACGGCACGACGAAGTTGGCCACGCCTTGCGCCATCAGCTCCTGGTTCGGATCGTGGCGGTCGTCGATCAGGTTGTCGGCGACGCGCGCGCACAGCAGGCTCTCGATCGCGCCCAGCAGCGCGATCGTGATGGTCGGTGCGATCAGCTGCTTGACCAGTTCCCAGCTGAACGCCGGCAGCGCGAACGACGGCAGGCCCTGCGGAATGCCGCCGAAGCGCGTGCCGATGGTCTCCACCGGCAGGTGCAGCGCCGACACGGCGATCGTCGCCAGCGCCAGCGCGACCACCGTGCCGGGCAGGTGCGCGACCCAGCGCTTCCACTGCGGCATCGGGCCCGCGACGTACGACTTCGGCCACATCACCACCAGCGCCAGCGACAGCGCGCAGATCGCCACCGCATACGGATTGACGGTGTGAAGCGCGCCGCTGAGCGCGCCAATCTGAGCAAAGAAGTCAGCCGGCAGCTTGTCGATCGAAAGACCGAGGGCGTCTTTCACCTGCGACAGCGCGATCAGCACCGCGATGCCGTTGGTGAAGCCGATGACGATCGACACCGGGATGAAGCGCACCAGCTGCCCCAGCTTGAACAGCCCCATGCCGAACAGCAGCACGCCGGCCAGCATGGTCGAGATCAGCAGGTTGGCGAGCCCATAGCGATCGACGATCCCGTAGATGATCACGATGAACGCGCCGGCCGGGCCGCCAATCTGCACGCGTGAACCACCGAGGGCGGCGATGATGAAACCGGCGATCACCGCGGTGAAGATGCCGGCCTCGGGCTTCACGCCGCTGGCGATCGCGAACGCCATTGCCAGTGGCAAGGCCACCACGCCCACCGTGATGCCGGCGCCCACATCCTTGCCCAGCCGGGCGCGGTCGTAGTCGCGCAGCGCATCGACAAGGCGCGGGCGAAAGCGGGCGAGATCGAAGCGCGGCACGCGGCGGGGGGTAGTGACGGACAAGAGCGACTCGGTTTCTACGCGAACGCACCAGGCAGCAAGAGGTCGTCTCATTGTGCGGCTGACGGCGCTGCATTGTCCGTCGGCTCGCATTGATCAAGGTCAAGCGGCGAGGACGTCCGCCACGAGCACGCCTTGCATGACCCTCATGCCGCATTCACGTGCGACCGCGACGTATGAGCGTCCATGGCGAGTTCGGCGAGGTGGTCGATACAGGCTGTCGTGATGTTGCGCAACAAAGTTCGATCATCCCGTACCACTATCCCCCTGCGAGCCATGCCAAGAAGAGCGGGCCGCACCTTCTCGACAATCACAGGGAGCTTCATCCATGCGCATCAAACCACCTTTCGTTCTCACGGTCGCCGCGCTCGCGCTGGCTGCCTGCTCCACCCCCGATGCCCCCGCGCCGGCGAACACGCTGATCGTTGCGCGCGCCGCGGCGGCGCCCACGCTCGACGGCAACGGCAGCGATGCCGCCTGGGCCGCCGCGAAGCCGTTGACGATCGATCTCGAAGACGGCGCCAACTTCGCCGGCGGCAAGGGCGAGACCAAAGCGACGCTCAAGTCGGTCGTCGCCGGCGACATGATCTATTTCCTGATTCAGTACGCAGACCCGACCGAGTCGGTGCAGCGCGGGCCGTACCAGAAGCAGGCCGACGGCAGCTGGGTCAAGCTGAAGGACCCGAAGGACAAGGGCGGCGACGACAACGTCTATTACGAAGACAAGTGGGCAATGATCTGGAACATCAACATGCCGGACTTCGCAGCGAAGGGTTGCGGCGTCACGTGTCACCTGGATCAGGGCAAGCCGTACGGCAACAAGTACGCGACCAAGCCGGGCGAGTTCGGCGATATCTGGCATGCCAAGGGCGCGCGAACGACTGCGCCTTGGGGCCTGGTCGATGACCAGTACCTGGATGCCACACGCTACGACGCCAAGACGCAACCCAATGCCGGCCGCAAGAACGAACCGGGTGGTCCCGATTACAGGCCGTTCAACCTCGTCGGCGGCAAGCCGGAGTTCATGCACAAGGACGGCAAGGCCGCCAATGCCGGAGGAACCTACTGGATCAAGGACGGCGACCAGGTGCCATTTGACGACAGCAAGTTCAAGCCGGGGGATGAAGTGGCGTCGTACCTGGCCCTGCAACTGAAGGGTGACCGCGGCGACATCAGGATTTCGAGCAAGTGGGCCAACGGTCAGTGGACGCACGAGGTCGCGCGCAAGCTCGTCACCGGCAGCCAGTTCGACGTGCAATTCAACGACATGAGCAAGGCCTACGCCTTCGGCTTTGCGGCGTTCGACAACGCGCAGGTGCGTCACGCGATGAACTACGACACGCTCAAGCTCGTGTTCGCCAAGTAGTCGGTCGACGGATGGAACAACGGCCGCGGGGGACCGCGGCCGTTACCTGACTGCACGCGCAAGTATCGCGGCCGCAACGTCACTTCACCCGCATGCCGGGCAGCGCACCGCTGTCGACGTCGAGCAGGAAGATGCCCGGCTGGTTCTTCTCGTCGGCATGGCTGGCCGACAGGATCATGCCTTCGCTGACGCCGAACTTCATCTTGCGCGGCGCGAGATTGGCCACCAGCACCACGTGCCGGCCGATCAGGTCCTGCGGTCGCTGGTACGCCGACTTGATTCCGGAGAACACGTTGCGGTGGCGGCCTTCGCCGACGTCGAGCGTGAAGCGCAGCAGCTTGTCGCTGCCGTCGATGAAGCCGCAGTCGATCACCTGCGCGATGCGCAGGTCGAGCTTGGCAAAGTCGTCGATCGTGATCGACGGCGCCACCTCGACGCCGCCCGGCAGCGCCACCGGCGTTTCGGTGGCCGGCGGCTCGAACAGCGCGTCGAGCTGCTTGGCTTCCACGCGCTGCATCAGGTGCGCATACGGGCGGATCGCGTGGCCATCGGGCAGCGAGGCGCGGGCGTCATGCCAGACGAGCGGCCGCAGGTTCAGGAAGGATTCCACCTGGGCGCTCACCTGCGGCAGCACCGGCTTCAGGTACAGCGTCAGCAGGCGGAACGCTTCGAGCGAGACGCTGCAAACCACGTGCAGGTGTTCGGCGCGGGCTGCGTCCTTGGCCAGATCCCAGGGCTTCTCGCGGTCGACGTAGGCGTTGATGCCGTCGGCCAGCTCCATGATCCGGCGCAGCGCTTTGCCGTACTCGCGGCCGTCGTACAGCTGCGCGATCTCGTCGGCGGCGCCGCGCAGCGACTGCAGCTCGGTGGCGCCGTCGACCTCGCTGCCGCCGCGCAGCTTGCCGTCGAAGCGGCGCGCGATGAAACCGGCCGCGCGGCTGGCGATGTTGACGTACTTGCCGATCAGGTCGCTGTTGACGCGGGCGACGAAGTCGTCCGGGTTGAAGTCGATGTCCTCGACATGCGCGTTGAGCTTGGCGGCGATGTAATAGCGCAGCCACTCGGCGTTCATGCCGAGCTCCAGGTAGCGCAGCGGCGAGATGCCGGTGCCGCGGCTCTTGCTCATCTTCTCGCCGCTGACGGTGATGAAGCCGTGCACGTACAGGTTGTCGGGCACCTTGCGGCCGGCAAAATGCAGCATCGCCGGCCAGAACAACGCGTGGAAGTAGACGATGTCCTTGCCGATGAAGTGCACCTGCTCGACGCCGGGATCGGCGACGTACGCGTCGAAGCTGCGCGGCTCGCCGCGCAGCGCGGCCTTGCCGGAGTCGAAGTAGCTTTTCAGCGATGCGAGGTAGCCGACAGGCGCATCGAGCCACACATAGAAGTACTTGCCCGGCGCGTCCGGTATCGGAATGCCGAAGTACGGCGCGTCGCGCGAGATATCCCAGTCGGCCAGGCCCTTGCCGCTGGCTTGCGCGCCTTCGCCGAGCCACTCCTGGGTCTTGGCGTAGACCTCGGGCTGCAGGCGCGGCTCGCCGTGACGGTTGCGCCCGGCGGTCCAGCCGCGCAGAAAGTCCACGCAGCGCGCGTCCGACAGCTGGAAGAAGTAGTGCTCGCTGGTGCGCAGCTCGGGGGTGGCGCCGGTGAGGGTCGAGTACGGGTTCTTGAGCTGCGTCGGGCCGTACACGGCGCCGCACACTTCGCAGGAATCGCCGTACTGATCCTTGGCGCCGCAACTCGGACACTCGCCCTTGATGTAGCGGTCCGGCAGGAACATGTTCTTCACCGGATCGAAGAACTGCTCGATGACCTGCGTGCTGATCAGCTCGCGCTTGCGCAGTTCGCGGTAGATGCCCTGCGCGAGTTCGACGTTCTCCGCCGAGTCGGTGCTGTGCCAGTGATCGAAGGCGATGTGAAAGCCGTCCAGGTACTGCTGGCGGCCGGCGGCAATCGCAGCGACGAACTCCTGCGGCGTCTGGCCGGCCTTTTCCGCGGCGATCATGATCGGCGCACCGTGCGCGTCATCGGCGCCGACAAAGTGCACCGTGTTGCCGCGCATCCGCTGGAAGCGCACCCAGATGTCGGCCTGGATGTACTCCATCATGTGACCGATGTGGAACGGCGCGTTGGCGTAGGGCAGGGCGGTGGTGACGAAGAGCTGGCGCGACATGATCTGGCCTTGTTGGACTCTTGGAGGGCGGCAGTGCTGGACACGGCGCGCCAGGCAGGGCGGTGGCGGCCGGCAGGCGACCGCGTGGCCGGAGGCAGCTAGCGGATGCGCCGTCGCATTCGGGCACCGGCCGGCGCGCGCGCGCGTGGCGAAAACGGCGGAAAGTGCAGGGTATGCATGCGGATGTCCTTGCTGCCGAGAAGTCTATCAGCGCGAGTCGTGCGGCCCGCTCCGATAGACTCGAACGCGTTGCACCCGTGGTGCGGTTGCTTGGGCATCGCGCCACGCGCAGTCTGCGGTGACACCCCGATTCATCCTTACCTCATTCCCCCACGCTGATCGCCCCATGAGCCTGACCCCCGAGCGCGTATCCGACGTCCTGCGCAGCGTCATCGACCCCAACACCGGCAAGGACCTCGTGTCCGGCCGCTGCGTGCGCAACGTCAAGGTCAGCGGCAGCGATGTGAGCCTCGACGTCGAACTCGGTTACCCGGCGGCGAGCCAGCTCGACCCGATTCGCCAGCTCGTGATCGCTGCGCTCAAGCAGGCCGGCGCCGGCAACGTCAGCGCCAACGTGCACAGCAAGATCGTCGCGCATGCGGTGCAGCGCGGACTCAAGGTGATGCCGAGCGTGAAGAACATCATCGCGGTGTCCAGCGGCAAGGGCGGCGTGGGCAAGAGCACGGTCGCGGTCAACCTGGCGCTGGCGCTGGCGGCCGAAGGCGCACGTGTGGGCATGCTCGACGCCGACATCTACGGCCCGAGCCAGCCGACCATGCTGGGCCTGTCCGGCCGCCCCGACACGGTCGACGGCAAGCTGCTCGAACCGATGATCGCGCACGGCATCCAGGCGATCAGCATCGGCGTGCTGATCGATCCCGACCAGCCGATGGTGTGGCGCGGGCCGATGGTCACGCAGGCGCTGCAGCAGCTGCTGATGCAGACCAACTGGCAGGACGTCGACTACCTGGTGGTCGACATGCCGCCGGGCACCGGCGACATCCAGCTCACGCTGTCGCAGCAGGTGCCGGTGACCGGCGCCATCGTCGTCACCACGCCGCAGGACATCGCGCTGATGGATGCGAAAAAGGGCCTGAAGATGTTCGAGAAGGTGGGCGTGCCGATCCTCGGCATCGTCGAGAACATGGCCACCCACGTGTGCAGCAACTGCGGTCACACCGAGCACATCTTCGGTGAAGGCGGCGCCGAGCGCATGTCGCAGGAATACGGCGTGGCGGTGCTGGGCTCGCTGCCGCTCGACATCCGCATCCGCGAGCAGGCTGACTCAGGTCGGCCGACCGTGGTCGCCGAACCCGACAGCGACATCGCGGTCGCCTACAAGGCGATCGCCCGCAAGGTGGCGATTGCCATTGCCGAGAAGGCCAAGGACATGTCGCTGAAGATGCCGACCATCAAGGTCACCAACACCTGAGCGGGTGGTGGCGGTGGATCTGTTCGGCATCGATGCCGATCACCGCGGCGGCCGGCGGCGCTGGCCCAGGTTTGCGTGGCCCTTGCTGGGCGGGCTGGTCGGCGCGTTGCTGGGTGTGCTGGTCGCGCCGCCGCTGCTCGGCCTGCTGCGGGCCGACCAACTGCTGCCGGCGGCCATCGCCCTGAGCGTGGTCGTGACGATGATCGCGTTCACGCTCGCCGGCCGGCGCGGCGGCGATTCGCCGGTCGGACAGGAGACCGCCGGCCCGGACGCCGCACCCAACCGGCAAGAGCCCGGTCACTGAACGCGATGGCCGCGCCCGCACTGCGTCTCGTCGAACACGCGGCGGCCGACGGCTCGGCGCTGTTCGACATCGTGGCCGACGTCGTGACCGGTCGGGCCCCAGGCGAGCGCGTGATCTATCGCGGTCCGGACCGCGCGCACGTGACGGGCGTGCTGGCAGACCTGCAGGCTGGCCGCCTGCAGCTTGCCGCAGTGCAGGCGGTGATGCAGGAAGTCATCCTGGCGCGGCACGGCAGGCCGCGCACGATGCTGCTCGGCCGCATCGCATTGCCGCTGCCGTTCAAGACCGGCGCGCCGCAGGATCGCTGGGCCGCAGCCGTGCAGCGCATCGAGGCGTTGCGGCGCGGTACCTGAGTCAAGACACGCGCCGCAGTCGGCGCTACAGCGTGGCCTGCGCTGCCTTCAGTGCCTGCGCCAGATCGGCGATCAGATCGTCGATGTGCTCGATCCCCACCGACAGCCGCACCATGTCCTCGCTCACACCGGCCTGCGCCAGTTCGGCCGGCGACAGCTGCCGGTGCGTGGTCGAGGCCGGGTGGGTGGCGAGCGACTTCGCGTCACCGATGTTGACCAGCCGCACGAAGAGATTCAGCGCATCGAGAAAGCGTTCGCCTGCGGCGCGTCCGCCCTGGACGCCGAACGACAGCACGCCCGACGGCCGCCCCTTGAGGTAGCGCTTGGCCAGCGCGTGGTCCGGGTGGTCCGGCAGCCCGGCGTAACGCACCCAGGTCACGGCCGGGTGGGTCGACAGGTAGGCGGCCACCGCCGCCGTGTTGTCGTTGATGCGGTCCATGCGCAGCGCCAGCGTCTCGATCCCCTGCAGGATCAGGAACGCGTTCAGCGGCGACAGCGCGGCCCCGGTGTTGCGCAACGGCACCACGCGCGCGCGACCGATGTAGGCGGCCGGGCCGAGCGCCTCGGTGTAGACCACGCCGTGGTACGACGGGTCCGGCGTGTTCAAGCGGGCGAAGCGCTGTTTGTGCTCGGCCCACGGAAAGCGCCCGCTGTCGACGATGGCGCCGCCGACGCTGTTGCCGTGACCGCCAAGGTACTTGGTGAGCGAGTGCACGACGATGTCGGCACCGAAGTCCAGCGGCCGCAGCAGGTACGGCGTGGCCACCGTGTTGTCGACGATCAGCGGCACGCCCACCGCGCGCGCCACCTGGGCCAGCGCGGCAATGTCGGCCACGCGGCCCGACGGATTGCCGATCGATTCCACGAACACTGCCTTAGTACGGGCATCGGCCAGCCGTGCGATGGCGTTGGGATCGGCGATGTCGAAAAAGCGCGTGCTGATGCCCTGCTGCGGAAAGGTGTGCGCGAACAGGTTGTAGGTGCCGCCATACAACTGGCTGGCCGACAGGATGTTGTCGCCCGTCTCACTGATGGTCTGGATCGCATAGGTGATCGCCGCCATGCCGCTGGCCAGCGCCAGGCCGCCGATGCCGCCTTCCAGCGCAGCGACGCGCTTTTCCAGCACGTCGGTGGTCGGATTCATGATGCGCGTGTAGATGTTGCCGGCCACCTTCAGGTCGAACAGGTCGGCGCCGTGCTGCGCGTTGTCGAACGCGTAACTGGTGGTCTGGTAGATCGGCACCGCCACCGCCTTGGTGGTGGGTTCCGGGCTGTAGCCGCCGTGCACGGCGAGGGTTTCGAGGCGCATGAGCGTTTTCCTGGGGATCGACGGAAGAGGGGGCAGGCAAAGGGCGCGACGATAGCCACCGCATCGGCCGGGCCTCAGACCAAATGGTTGGGTCGGTATGCGCCGGCGCGGGTGTCGGCCCGCGAGCCCGCACGGGCGATTTGCGTTTGCGCCGGCGCGGCCTTCAGGCAGCATCGAGGTCCATCCGTTGCCCCGCCCGCTGCCCATGTCCGCCTACCTTGTCGGCCTCATCCGCGTCACCGATCCTGCCCAGTGGCAGCGCTATGTCGAGCAGGTGGGCGCCACCTTCCCGCCGCACGGCGGGCAGGTGCTGTGGCGCGGCGTGAAGGCGGCCGATCTGGCGCGCAACGCGCACGGCGAGCGCATCGTCGTCGCCGAGTTTGCCGACCTGGCGGCCCTGCGGGCGTGGCACGACTCGCCGCAGTACCAGGCCCTGGTGGCCCTGCGCGAGGCCGGTGCCGAGGTGGTGCTGACCGCCTACGAGGGTTGAGTCGACCGCCGAGGCTGACCGGTCAGGCTAGCCCGTTCATCGCATCGTCGTGATGGCGGCGCGTTGCTAGAGTGCGCGCCTGCCTTTCTGGATGTTCGCTTGCCATGACTGATTCACTCGTTCGCTCTGCCGCGCTGGTCGCGGTGCTCGCCACCCTCGGCCTCGCGGCTGGCTGCAGCAAGAAGGAGGCCGCGCCCGCCGCCGCGGCCCCGGCCACCACCACGGTCACGCCGCCGCCGCCCAAGCAGCCGTTGCCGTTGCCGCCGCAGGCCAAGTACGTGCGCGACGTCTACGCCACGCTGGAAGATTGCGCGTTCGATTGGGGCTATGCCGGCTGGTGCTCCCCGGTGCCCAGCGGCGCCCCGGAGCGCGCCAGCGGCGGCAGCTTCTTTAGTCCGAATTACTCCAACGCCATCCGCGACGAGTCGCAACTGGAGTCGCGCAAGCGTGCGCTTGCGCAGGGCTACGTGCCGTCGCTGGACGAGACGCCGAGCAACCGCGCCAAGGGTGTGAGCGACGCACCGCCAAGCTGATCGCGGTTGTCCGCTGACTCGAACAAACTGAGTCCGTCGTATCCGGCTGCTCAAAGTCGGTCGGATTTAGCTTCTGGCCGGCGCAGCGGCGCTCTAATTTCTGGCCGGCGCAGCGGCGCTCTAATGTGGTTCTGGACACGACCGCGCAGAACGTCTTGAATGTCGGCTCTGCGGCGCGCTGGTGATTACTGCATTCGGCCAGAACGAGGCATTCGCGTTGTCGCTCCTGAGGCGACAGTCGACGACGCTGCGTGGATGACACGGCATCGGAACGACCCGAGAATGGCAGCGATGTCCCTCCCCGAGGTCCCTCACTACAACCTGGCCCGCTTCGACTTTGTGTCCATCCGGCTGGCGGTGGCGTGTGCGCGAACGGGCAACCTGACGGAGGCGGCACGCGAGTGCAACCTGGTGCTGCCGGCTGCCAGCCGGCGCCTTCGCGATCTGGAAAGGGCGCTCGGTGGGCCGCTCTTCGAGCGCCACTCGCGCGGCGTCACGCCCACGGCGCTGGGGCGGGCCTTCATGAAGCGGGGCATGGCCATCCTGCAGGAACTCGACAACCTGCTGATCGAACTGGCCGACGCGCGCCAGGGCGTGGTGCGGCATGTGCATGTCAGCGCTGGCACTGCCGCCATCACCCAGTTCCTGCCGCCGCTGCTGGCCGAGTACGCGGAATTGCGCCCCGAGGTTCAGGTGGAACTCGAGGAGCAGGTCTCGCAGCAGGTCGTGGCCACGGTGCGCGAGGGGCGTGCCGACCTCGGCGTCTTCGTCGCCGGGCCCGATGTCCGGGGCCTGGACGTGCGCGACTTCCGGCGCGACGAACTGGTGCTGATCCTTCCCGCGGGCCACCGGCTTGCCGGCCGCAGCGCCCTGGCCTTCGCCGACACGCTGGACGAACACTGGATCAGCCTGAACGCCGGTGCCGCGATGCTGCAGGCCCAGCAGCAGGCGGCGATGGCGGCCGGGCGGCCGCTGAAGCTGCGCATGCAGGTGCGCAGTTTCGACGCCGTCGGCCACATGGTGGCCTCGGGCCTGGGCATCGCGGCGCTGCCCAAGGGCGCGGCACTGCCCATCGTGCGTGCGATGAAGCTGCAGTGGCGCCCGCTGTCCGACGCGTGGGCGACGCGCCAGCTGCAGGTGGCCATCCGGCCGGATGCCGACGCGACCGTGGTCGCCCTCAGGGATTTCCTGCTTCCGACTTCGCAGACTGCTAAGTCTGGCCGCGCCAGATTCAAATAGTCACGCCAGCCTGGCGGCCAGACACTGCCGCCATGCTTTCCGACAGCACCGCCAACGCCACTGCCACCTCGCCGCCCGCCGCCCTGGCCGGTCTGAAAGTGCTGGAGCTCGGCCAGCTGATCGCCGGCCCGTTCGCCGCCAAGACGCTGGCCGATTTCGGTGCCGAGATCGTCAAGATCGAACCACCCGGCGCCGGCGACCCTTTGCGCAAGTGGCGCCTGCTGAAGAACGGAACCTCGGTGTGGTGGCAGGTGCAATCGCGCAACAAGCGTTCGCTGGCGCTGGACCTGAGAACGCCCGAGGGCCAGGACGTGGTGCGCAAGCTGGCCCTCGAGGCCGACGTGCTGATCGAGAACTTCCGCCCCGGCGCGATGGAGGGCTGGAACCTCGGGCCCGATGAGCTGCTGGCCGCCAACCCGAAGCTGATCGTGCTGCGTATCAGCGGCTACGGCCAGACCGGGCCCTACCGCAACCGGCCGGGCTTCGGCGTCGTGGCCGAGGCGATGGGGGGCCTGCGCCACCTCACCGCCGAACCTGGCCGCGTGCCGGTGCGCGTGGGCGTGAGCATCGGCGATACGCTGGCTGCGCTGCACGGCGTCATCGGCATCCTGCTCGCCCTGCAGCACCGCCACGCCAGTGGCCGCGGGCAGGTGATCGACGTCGCGCTCTACGAGGCCGTCTTCAACTGCATGGAGAGCCTGCTGCCCGAGTACAGCGCCTTCGACGCCGTGCGCGGGCCGGCGGGCAGCGCCTTGCCGGGTATCGCGCCGTCCAATGCCTACCGCTGCAACGATGCGGGCTATGCACTGATCGCCGGCAACGGCGACAGCATCTTCCGCCGCCTGATGACGCTGATCGGGCGTGACGACCTGGCGGCCGACCCGGGTCTGGCCGACAACGCCGGCCGTGTGGCGCGCGTGGCCGAACTCGACGATGTCATCGGCGCCTGGACCGCACAGCGCAGCGTCGACGAGGTGATGACGGCGCTGGACGGCGCATCGGTGCCGGCCGGCCGCATCTACAGCGTGGCCGACATCGCAGCCGACCCGCACTACCAGGCCCGCGGCATGCTCGATCAGGTTCACATGGACGACGGGAGCACGCTGACGGTGCCGGGCATCGTGCCCAAGCTGTCTGCAACACCGGGCAGCCACCGGCGCAATGCACCCAAGCTGGGGCAAGACTCCGGCGATGTGCTGCGAGAGATCGGCCTGACCGACGCGCAGATCGTCGCGCTGCGCGAGCGCGGCATCGTGAACTAGAGATTTTCAATGCAACGCATCTACTTCAACGAGGTCGTCACCCGCGACGGTTTCCAGAACGAAGCCGCCTTCGTGCCCACGGACGCCAAGGTGGCGTTGATCGACGAACTCAGCGCCTGCGGCTACGCGAAGGTCGAGGTCACTTCGTTCACGTCGGCCAAGGCCATCCCCATGCTGCGCGACGCCGAGGAGGTGATGGGCCGCATCCGCCGCGTCCCCGGCGTCGAGACCACGGTGCTCGTTCCGAACGTGCGGGGCGCCGAACGCGCGCTGGAGTCACGCGCCGACGAGCTGAACCTGGTGATGTCCACGTCCGAGACGCACAACCTGGCCAACCTGCGCATGCCGCGCGAGAAGAGCTTCGCGGGCCTGCGCGAAGTGATCGCGATGGCTCATGCCGCCCATTCAGGCCGCGTGCCGGTGAACGTGTCGCTGTCGGCCTGCTTCGGCTGCCCGATGGAGGGCGATGTGCCTGCCGACGAGGTGCTGCGATGGGCCGGGCGCTTCGCCGAACTGGGTGTGCGCGGCCTGACGATCTGCGACACCACCGGCATGGCGCACCCGGCACAGGTGTCGCGCATGACCCGGCTGCTGCGCGATCGCTTCGGTGGCTTGCAACTCACGCTGCACTTCCACAACACGCGTGGCATGGGGCTGGCCAATCTGCTGGCCTCGGTGCAGGAAGGCATCGACCGCTTCGACGGCTCACTCGGTGGCCTTGGCGGCTGCCCGTACGCACCCGGCGCCACCGGCAACATCTGCAGCGAGGACGCCATCCACATGCTGCACGCGATGGGCTTCGAGACCGGGATCGATCTGCCGCGGCTGCTCGCCATCGCACGACGGCTGCCCGAGGTCGTGGGCCACGACGTGCCGGGCCAGGTGGCCAAGGCCGGGCTCATCACTGACCTGCATCCCGCCCCGTCCTACGTCGCCGAACTGCGGAGCCAATTCTCATGATCGACCACCTCGACCATCTCGTGCTTACCACCGCGCGCCGCGAGGCCTGCGTGGACTTCTACACCCGCGTGCTCGGCATGCAACTCGAGACCTTCATCGGCGGAACGCCGCCGGTCGAGAGGCAGGCCTTCAAGTTCGGCCACCAGAAGATCAACCTGCATGTGCAGGGCAGTGAATTCGAACCGAAGGCACACCTGCCGATGCCCGGTGCGCTGGACCTGTGCTTCATCGCAACGATCCCGCTCGAGCAGGTGATGAAGCAATTGCGCGCGGCGGCCTGGCCCATCGTCGAAGGACCGGTCATGCGCACGGGTGCGACACAGAAGATCCGCTCCGTCTACGTGCGCGACCCGGACTTCAACCTGATCGAGATTTCCGAGCTGGTGTGAAACCGGCCAAGACCGCGCCGGCGCGGGCAACTTTCGAGCCGCATTCCAAAACCGACCCCTGGAGACTTCCATGCAAAGACGAACCCTGCTCGCCACGATCGGCGCCGCGGCGCTGACCACCCACCCCGCGCTGCGCGCCCAGGGCGCGTATCCGCAAAGGCCCATCACGCTGGTCGTGCCCAGCGCGCCGGGCGGCACCACCGACTTCACGGCCCGACTGGTGGCCGACAGCCTGCAGCGCGCGCTGGGCCAGCCTGTCATCGTCGACAACAAGCCCGGTGCGTCCGGCAACATCGGCAACCAGTTCGTGGCCAGGGCGCGGCCCGACGGCCACACGCTGCTGGTGGCCTACAGCGGTTTCCAGGTGGGCAACCCGCACCTGTTTCCCAACGCGGGCTGGGACCCGATCAAGGACTTCACCCCGGTGGCCATGATGACGCGTGCGCCCCAGGTCATCGCCATCAACGGCAATCTGAAGGCGAACACGCTGGCCGAACTTGTGGCCTTTGCCAGGGCCAACCCGGGCAAGCTGAACTACGCGTCGTCGGGCAATGGATCGATCCAGCACATCGCAGGCGAACTCTTCAAGCAGCTGACGGGCACCTTCATCACCCACATCCCCTACCGTGGCGCCGGCCCGGCCGTGCAAGACCTCCTCAGTGGGCAGGTGGACCTGTTCATCACCACGCCAGCATCAGTGGTTCAGCATGTCAAGTCGGGCAAGCTGAAGGCGCTGGCCGTGTCCAGCACCAGCCGTCTGGTTGCGCTGCCACAGGTGCCCACGGCCATGGAGGCAGGGCTCAAGGGCTTCACGCTGGATTCGTGGTTTGCGCTCTACGGCCCAGCCGGGATGCCGGCCGAGGTGGTGCAGCGGCTGAGCACCGAGATCGACAAGATCCTGGCCCTGCCCGACATCAAGCGCCGTGCCGAAGACGCCGGCACGTCGGTGGAGCAGATGAGCCCGGCCCAGCTGGGCGACTACACGCGCAAGGAACTGGACCACTGGGGCAAAGTCATCAAGTCGGCGAAGATCACCGCCGATTAAGTTGTGAAGATCGTCTTTCTCGACCGTGACACCCTCTCGCCACAAACCCGGCTGCGCGCGCCGGGTTTCGATCACGAACTGGTCTGCCATGGCCGCACATCGGCCGCAGAGCTTGCAAGTCGCATCGCTGATGCAGACATCGTGTGGGTGAACAAGGTGCGCCTGGACGCGCACGCGATTGCCGCAGCACCGAGGTTGAAGTTCATCGCGGTCGCTGCGACCGGCACCGACAACGTCGATCTCGCCGCATGCAGGAAGCGCGGCATCGTCGTGAGCAACATCCGCAGCTACGCGGTGCACACGGTGCCGGAGCACACTTTCGCGCTGATCTTCGCGCTGCGCCGAAGCATCTGCGCCTACCGTGATGCCGTGCGCGCAGGGCGCTGGCAGGCCTGCGGCCAGTTCTGTTTCTTCGACTTCCCGGTCCGCGATCTGGCGGGCTCGACCCTGGGCGTGATCGGCGATGGCGTGCTGGGCCAGGCCGTTGCCGCCATCGGGCGCGCATTGGGCATGCGCGTCCTCATGTCGGCCTTCAAGGGCAGTGCCGGCATGGGTGCGCTCTACACACCGTTCGATCGTGTGCTGGCGGAGTCGGACGTGCTCACGCTGCATTGCCCGCTGCTGCCGCAGACGCGCCACATGATCGGGGCTGCGGAGTTTTCAGCGATGGGGCGCGCGCCACTGCTGGTGAACACCGCACGCGGCGGGCTCGTGGAGGAATCTGCCGTTGGCCCGGCATTGGTATCCGGACAGATCTCGGGCGCCGCCTTCGACGTCGTCGCAGGCGAGCCGCCAGCGCCCGGCCACCCGTTCATGGCGCTGCTGAATCGCCCCGACTTCATCCTGACACCCCATGTGGCCTGGGCCAGCGACGAAGCCGTTCAGGCCCTGGCAGACCAACTGGTCGACAACGTCGAGGCATTCGTGCGCGGTGTCCCGCGGCACATCGTAAGTATGTGACAGCCTTGCAGCAGCGTCGCTACGTTGCGCCGCAAGTCGGGTCAGCAGGCACCAGTCGGCTTGAACTCAGGCAGGCCAATTCGGCGGAGTACATGGCTGCCGAACAACTGACCGATTTTCAAGGTGGCGAACTTCGGCTTGGGGTCGTTTGTTCGCCTTCCTAGCGTCCGCTATCAAGCCGTTCTGACGCCCCTCTGAGAGTCCGACGGACTTTCTACGAGAGCGTGCCTCTCGGAAGATGGAGCGCTTTTCCGACGGAA
>JALHMQ010000014.1:98361-129820 GCA_022843955.1 Burkholderiaceae bacterium | reverse complement strand
GAAGGTCGCCAATGCGCCCGTGCGGTTGACGAATACCTGATGGGTCGATCCACCCTCCCACGCTGAAGCACCGTTCCCGAACCGCCCAGCGGCGGCGCCGCCGCCGCCCTGGGTTGATGGTGGAACGCACGCGGCCGCGTGCATTGCGCGAAGGTCGCCAATGCGCCCGTGCGGTTGACGAGTACCTGATGGGTCGATCCACCCTCCCACGCTGAAGCACCCCTTCCGAACCGCCCAGCGGCGGCGCCGCCGCCGCCCTGGGTTGATGGTGGAACGCACGCGGCCGCGTGCTTGCGGGAAGGTCGCCAGGGCGCTCGCCCAGTCGATGAGCGCCCAGTGTTTTTGGACAAGTCGGTGTGTGATGCGTCGCGTGGCCGACCCGGCGCGCCGGGCGGCCGCGTGCTGTGGCATGGGTGGCGTGATTGCAGCGCTACGATCGGCTATCGAGTTCACTCCCAGGATCCGTGATGAAGCCTCTCCGCGCGCTCGTCGCCTCGCTCGGTGTCGCCGCCACCTTGTCGTCGCCGGGGCTCGCCCACGCGCAGACGGAGCCCGAGATGAAGCGAATGGACGAACTCGATCGCGTCTGCGAGGTCGTGCGCGAGAAGAGGCTGGCGCCGCTGCGGGCCGAGCGTACTGAGCGGTGCGTGCGCGACGAGCGCCGCCCGCGAGCCGATTGCGAGTCGGAGTACGCCCGTTGGGGCGATACGCGGGCAATCGCCGGCGGACGCGCGCGCGCCGGGCTGTACTACGACCTGCCCGAGTGCGTGGCAGCGTTTCAGGCGCGCGAACGTTACCGTCGCTAGGTCGGCTCGCGGCCCTCCCTTGGCCACCGTCTTTCGTTACGACGTTGTCGTCGGCGCGACGTCGATCGACGCACTCAACCACGCCAATAACCGCGAGTTCCTGCGCTGGATGGAAGAAGCCGCGGTCGCCCACTCCGATGCGCGCGGCTGGACCACCGAGCGCTACCTCGCCGGCGGTGCGAGCTGGGTGGCCGCCTCGCATCGTCTTGATTACCTGCGTCCCGCGTTCCTCGGCGAGGCGCTCACGGTGTGGACCTGGATCGCCGAACTGCAGGCGAAGACCTCAAGCCGCCGCTATCTCGTGACCCGCGCCGGCGACGGCAAGGCGCTCGCGATGGGGCAGACTGTATGGGCGTTCATCGACCTCGCAACCGGTCGCAGCGTGCCGGTGCCGGCCGACGTGGCCGCCGCGTTCGACGTGGTCGGAGACGACGATGCACGGCTCGACGTGATCGGCCCGGCGCGGCGCCTGCTTCGGCGCAGCGCCTGAACCGCTCCAGCCGGCCCGTATGCGCCGTCACGTACGCGGGTGGCTTGCGGCGCGGGCGGGCGTTGTGTCGATGCACGGCGCATGCATGCGCTGATCGAAGCGAACCGAAGCGAACCGAAGCGAATGCGGGCCGGCGCCGCTGCATCGCAGGCATTGATCGACCGGCTTGCGGCGGATCAACCCGGCGCGGCCCGGTGCGGGCAGTGTGGACGCACTGGAGCGATCCGTCGCTCGCACCGTGGAGCCGCGATGAAGCTTCTTTGCCTGCTGGTTGCCGTCACTGCCGCCTTCGCCCTGACCGATGCCGGTGCGCAGGCCGGCGAGTCGCTCGGACGTACCGAGTACGAAACGCAGTGCGCCACCTGTCACGGCGCGGGCGGCCGCGGCGACGGCCCGCAGTCGCGCGAATTGAAGCTGCCCATTCCCGATCTGGGCACGCTGGCGCAGCGGCACGGTGGTAGCTTTCCAACCGACCAGGTGCGCCGCGTGATCGACGGTCGCCAGGACATCAAGGGCCACGCCGGGCGCCAGATGCCGCTGTGGGGACAGCGCTATGCGCGCGCTGAAGGCGCGGCGTCCGAGGCGGCCGTGCAGCAGCGTGTCGACGCGCTCACCGAGTATCTGCGAACGCTGCAGCGCTGAGCGCAGCCGCGAGTGCAGCGCGGCGGCAACCGCGTCCGCGGCGGGTGGCGGTTGATTGCGCGCGCGCAGGAGATCGCCAAGTTCGATCGAACGCCAGTCGCCGCGCGCTGAGCCTTTGGCGCGGTACCGCTGCTGCGCCTGCACGCCCAGCTGGCGTGGCCAGGCCACGATGCGATCGCCCGGCATGCCACAGCAAGACTCCATCGATCGCCACCGATGCCCGCCGCGCAGCAGTCGACTACACGCCGCGCAGCGCCGCCAGATCTGCGTCGCTCGGCAGTTGCGGCTTGTCGCGCGTCTTGCTCACCAGACACAGGAAACCCAGCGCGCAGTCGTCGGCCGCATGAAACTGATGCCAGGTGAGCGGATCGATCGTCACCAGGTCGCGCTCGGCCACCGGCTGTGACGCGCTGCCCAGGCGCACCGTGCCGTGACCGCGCAGGATCATCACCGCGTGCGTGTGTTCGTGCCGCTCGAGCGTCGAGTAGCCGCCGGGTGCCACTTCGAAGTAGCGCAGTTCGCAGCCCTGATCGGCCTGCGCGAACAGCACCTGACGCGTGATGTCCTTGAACGGCGCGCTGCCCTCGTCCTTGTAGCGCAGGCGCTCCACCTCGCTCCAGCGGTAGTCGCCCTGCTCGTCAGGTGCAAAGCGGCGCACGCTGCTCATGCGGCCACCGCGCTTGCGTTGCCGGCCGCATGTACGGCGGCGACAAAGGCCTCGGCGCGCTGCGCCAGTTGATCACGCGCGATCAGCAGCGAGCCGCCGATCAAGAGCACCGTGTCGGTGCCGTACTCGTGCACGATCTCCGTCACGCGTTCCACGCTCATGCCGCCGGCCGGCACCGGCAGGGCCGGCCGGATGCCCGCCATCGGCCGGCGCGCCGCCTCGGCGATCGCCTGGCAGGTCTGTTGTGCGTAAGAGAAGCGGCCGCCGTGGTTGGGAAAGATCACCGCATCGGCGCCGAAGGAGCGCAGCAGCGTGCCCAGCAGCATCGGTGGGGCCAGTGCGCCGGCGCCGGCCAGCGCGGGGTGCGCCATGAACACGCAGTCGCGATGTTCGCGCGCCAGTGCGTTGAAGGTCGCCACGCCGCACACCATCGGCGCCACCAGGAAGCCCTGCACGCCGCGTTGGCGGGCAAACTCGATCTGCCGTTGCATCTGCCCGTGATGGCCCGACAGGCTCGGCAGGTACAGCGTGCGGCCGCCATCGCGGCGCCGGACGTTGGCGTCGTCCACTGCGGTCTGGCAGGCGGTCACCCGTGCGTCGAACGGGGCACTGGTCTGGTCGGCCCAGCCATGGTCG
Organism: Burkholderiaceae bacterium; assembly: GCA_022843955.1. Taxonomy (GTDB): domain Bacteria; phylum Pseudomonadota; class Gammaproteobacteria; order Burkholderiales; family Burkholderiaceae_F; genus JALHMQ01. The sequence goes on along the minus strand of JALHMQ010000014.1, from coordinate 126,579 downwards.
TCCTTCACAAGATCGAGGCCGGCGCCGGCCGCCGTTCGCGTGAGGGCCGCCAGGGCGTCCACCGTGCTGCCGATCGGCTTGAGCGCGGTGCAGGTCAGCGCCCGCCCGTGCGCGCCGGTGAGCGCGCGCACCCCGGCCACGCCGTGGTTCGGTCCGCCGAAGCGCTGCGCGAGCGCCGGCGGCAGCGCCACCTGCTCGAGGGTCACGTCGGTGTGCAGCGAACTGTTGCCAAACAGCATGTTGAGCAGTTGCCCGGCGTCGCTGCCGATCGACTCGGCGCTCAGCGCCAGGTGCGCCAGGCTGCTGCCATCGGGCTGCGGCTCCACCCGGTCGACCCGCGCCACGACCTCGCGCAACACCCGCTCGTCGAGCACGGCCGCGGCCGGCATCTCGATGCTCTGCTCGAGCGCCAGTGCTTCGGCGCGCCCGGCGGCCTGGTCGGCCGGCACCCGCAGGCGGTAGGTGGCGAGAACGCGATCATCGGTCATGGACCGGCATTCTAGATAGGGAGGCGGGGGCAGGGCGCGGCCGCGACGCGGACCAGCCGAACGAACCGAGGTGTCCGCCGAACGCGCAGCGGGCGCCGTCAGGCCCTGTGACCACGCGGGGGTCCATGTAGCCTCTCCGCAACGTCATGCTGAGGGCGGCGACAGTTGCATCGATCATGTCGATCACACTTCGCTCCCGAGACTCGTGCGAGTCCAAGCTGCTGATGCCACACGGAGGCCGGGATGGTGAGGATCAATGAACAGGTGCGCCGCCGCAGCGTGCTGGCTGCCGCGCTTGCCTGGGTCGTGTCAGGCTGCACGTCGATGAACCCACCCGCACCGCCGCTGCCGCTGGCCGGCACCCTGTGGACGCTGCAGGAACTGACCGGCATGCCGGTGCCGGCGCAGGAGGCTGGCGTCGGCCCGACGCTGCAGATCGATGCAGCCGAGCGCCGCGTCGTTGGCTCCACCGGGGTCAACCGGTACATGGGCGGTGCGACTTTCGACACCACCGCGCTGAGCTTCAGCGCCATCGCCTCCAGTCGCCGCGCCGGGCCGCTACCGGCCATGGCGGTCGAGCGCAGCCTGCTCGCAGCGCTGGACGCCACGCGTGCGTATCGCATCATCGGCGCCCGGCTCGACCTGCTCGACGGCGGCGGCGCGTCGCTTGCGCGCTTTGCCGGTTCGGCGCGCTGATTCACTGCGCAGTTGGCGACGGTCGGCCACGGTTCACCGCGTATTGCACAGCGCTGCGCTTGATGCCCGCTCAGGCTGCAACGGTCGTCGCTGCGGTATATCGTGCGCTCGCGTTTCAGCGGGCGACGCAGCCCCATTGACGGAGAAAGACATGAACCAGAGGCTCACGGGGCGGCGGGCGCTACTGCTTGGAGGCGGTGTGCCGATGAGGCGGAGCTGCTGGTGATGGTCGACCAGTGTCATGAGGCTGGCCGAGGCGCAGCGCGCCTGCCTGCAACTGGGCGGCTACGCCCTCGTCGTGCTGGAATTCGCGCTGCCTTGGCAGGCCGTGGCATGGGCGGCGCTCGGCGTGGCACTGATCGGCCTCACCAACTTGGACGTCAGCTTCGCGCTGGCGCTGTGGATGGCGTTGCGCGCGCGTGGCATCGTCTTCATTCAGACGCGCGAGCTGCTGCGCCGGCTGGGGTGGCGCTTCAAGCTGCAGCCGTCGAGCTTCCTCGTGCACCGGGGCGATCTCGAAACGGCCACCCGCTAGACGCCCTGATTGCGAACTGACATGCCGCTCGATCTCGCTCGCCTGATCCTCGCCATCCTTGCCATCGTCGGGCTGATGCTGGCCTCGCTGTGGATCGTCAGCCCGTTTTTCACCGCCATCATCTGGGCAACGATGATCGTGGTGTCATGCTGGCCGCTGATGCTCAGGGTGCAGGTGATGCTGAACGGCCGGCGATCGCTCGCGGTGATCGCGATGACGCTGCTGATGCTGGCGTTGTTTATCGTGCCGGTGCTGCTGGCGGTGAACACGATCGTCGACAACGTCGACACGCTGCTGCGCTGGGCAAAAATGGCATCGAGCTTCGAGGTGCCGCATCCGCCGGCGTGGGTGGCGCAGATCCCGGTCGTCGGCACCCGGCTGAGCGATCTGTGGAGCAGCCTGCACGAAGCCGGCTTGTCGAGCCTGGTGCAGAGCGCCGCACCGTATGCGGGCAAGGGCGCCCAGCTGGTGGCGGCGCAGGCCGGCAATCTCGGCATGCTGGTCATTCACTTCCTGCTGACAGTGTTGATTGCCGCGGTGATGTTCGCGCAGGGCGAGGAAGGCTCGCAGCGCGTGCTGGCGCTGGCCGACCGCGTGGGTGGCGAGCGCGGCCGGGCGTCGGTGCGCCTGGCGGCCGCGGCGATCCGCGGGGTCGCCATCAGTGTCGTCGGTACCGCGCTGATCCAGACGCTGCTCGCTGGTATCGGCCTGGCCGTGGCGGGCGTGCCTTTCGTCGGCCTTCTGACGGCGGCGGCGTTGATCCTGTGCATCGCGCAGGCGGGACCCGGACTGGTCCTCATCCCGGCGGTTGTCTGGCTGTACTGGAGCGGCGAGACCGGCTGGGGCACGTTCCTTCTGGTGTGGAGCGTCATTGCGATGACGGTCGACAACTTCGTGCGGCCGGTGCTGGTGCGGTTCGGTGCGGATCTGCCGCTGTTGCTGATCTTTGCTGGCGTGATCGGCGGCATGCTGACCATGGGCCTGGTAGGACTATTTGTCGGACCGGTGGTGCTTGCGGTCACCTGGCGCCTGTTCGAGGCGTGGGCAGGGCTGTACGTGCCACCGACTGCCGCCGCCCTGGGGGCGGCGCCGTCGGTGGTCGTGGCCGAGAACGCCGCTGCGCCGGTGGCGGCTGCTGCCACCGAGACCGCCGTTCCTGCAGCGGCCAAGCACGAGCCGGCGCCTGCGGTTCCGGTCGCGCCGAACGGACCGCCGACCACCTGATCTTGCGGTCGTTGCGCCGTCGTGCCGATCCGCGGCCGTCCCACTCCGCTGCGCGGGCGGGCGCGCAACAATCGGCAACAAAACGCCCGATGGCGCTATGCGACAATCTTTGCGCTGCCGCATTGACGGTTCCGGCGCACTGCCCACACCGGCCCGGACCGACCCAACCACATTCGTGCGAGCTGTCGCCGCACCCTCCCCTTGGCCTCTGACGATTTCATCACCGTTGATAACGTGACGTTCGGCTACGACGCGAGCCGGATGATCCTGAGCGACATCACCGCCAGCTTCAAGCGGGGCAAGGTCTCGGCCATCATGGGCGGATCGGGCTGCGGCAAGACGACGCTGTTGCGGCTGATCGGCGGTGTCTACGCCGCGAACAAGGGCTCGCTCACCTTCGACGGGGAAGTGATCAATCCGCGCGACAAGGCGCAGATGTTCCGCATCCGCCGTCGTCTGGGCATGCTGTTCCAGTTCGGCGCGCTGTTCACCGACCTGACGGTGTACGAGAACGTCGCCTTCCCGCTGCGCGAGCATTCCAATCTGCCTGACGCGATGATCCGCGACATCGTGCTGATGAAGCTCAACGCGGTCGGGCTGCGCGGCGCGGCCAAGCTGCGCATTTCGGAAGTGTCGGGCGGCATGATGCGGCGGATCGCGCTGGCACGCGCCATCGCACTCGACCCCGAGCTGATCATGTACGACGAGCCGTTCGCCGGCCTCGACCCGATCAGCATGGGGATGACCGCCAACCTGATCCGGCGCCTGAACGACGCCACGGGCGCCACCTCGCTCATCGTGTCGCATGACGTGCACGAGTGCTTTCTCATCTGCGACTACGCCTACCTGATCAGCGGTGGACGCATCGTCGCGCATGGCACGCCCGATGAGCTGCGCTCGTCCGACGAGCCGGAGGTCCGGCAGTTCATCAACGGCGAGCCCGACGGCCCGGTCAAGTTCCACTATCCGGCCGCACCGATCGAGGAGGAACTCGGGGTGCGTGGGTGAATCCGCTCGACCTCCTCGCGCGTCTCGGCGTATGGGCGCTGGGCATGCTGCGCGGCCTGGGCCGCAACGCCTACTTCATGGTCGAACTGCTGCGTGTCTTGCCAGCAGCGTTCCGGCGCTTCTACCTGGTGGTGGTGCAGCTCAACGCCATCGGCGTGAACTCGATGGTGATCATCGTCTCCTCCGGGCTGGCGGTCGGATTCGTGCTGGCGCTGCAGGGCTATTACACGCTGACGCGATATGGCGCTGCCGAGTCGCTCGGTCTGCTGGTGGCGCTGTCGCTGGTGCGCGAGCTTGGGCCGGTGGTGACGGCGCTGTTGTTCGCAGGTCGCGCTGGCACCTCGCTCACGGCAGAAATTGGTCTGATGAAGGCGGGCGAGCAGCTTGCTGCGATGGAGCTGATGGCGATCGATCCCAAGCAGCGGGTACTCGCTCCGCGCTTTCTTGGAGGCATCATCGCCATGCCGCTGCTGGCGGCCATGTTCTCGGCGGTCGGCATCTTTGGCGGCTACGTGGTCGGCGTGCTGATGATCGGCATCGATCCTGGGCAGTTCTGGTCGCAGATGCAGGGCGGGGTCGATGTCTGGGACGATGTCGGCAACGGCATGATCAAGAGCCTGGTGTTCGGTATTGCCTGCACCTTCGTCGCGCTCTACCAGGGGTATGAAGCCAAAGCGACGCCCGAAGGCGTGGCGCAGGCGACCACCCGAACGGTGGTGATCTCGTCGCTGGCGGTGCTGCTGCTGGACTTCGTGCTCACCGCCGTGATGTTTTCCACGCCGCGCTGAACCGCTTTCCCGCGCGCGAGCAAACAGGATACGAAGATGACCAAACGCGGAATTGAAACCATGGTCGGGCTGTTCGTGCTGCTCGGCTTCGTGGCGATCGGCTACCTCGCGCTGAAGGCCGCCAATCTCTCGGCGATGACGGTGGGCGAGACCTATATGGTCACAGCCCGCTTCGACAACATCGGCGGGCTCAAGCCACGCGCGCCGGTCAAGAGTGCCGGCGTCACGGTCGGTCGGATCGGCTCCATCTCGCTCGACAGCAAGACATTCCAGGGTCTGGTCACGATCGAGCTGGAGAAGCGCTACGCGTTCCCGAAGGACACCTCGGCCGCGATCCTCACCGCGGGGCTGCTCGGCGATCAGTACGTTGGTCTGAATCCCGGCGGCGACGATGCGAACCTCGGTCAGGGCGACACGATCCGGATGACGCAGTCGGCCGTGGTGCTCGAGAATCTGATCAGCGGCTTTCTCTACAACAAGGCCGCCGAAGCGCCCAATGGCGGTGGCGGTGGCGGTGGCGATGGCAACGGCAAGTGATGTTTGGCTGCGCTTACCACATGCATAGCGCGCGCACCCTCCTGCTCACGGTGATCGCGCTGATCGTGGCCGGTTGCGCGACGATTCCGCCCAACGTCGGGCAGAACCCTGCTGATCCCTGGGAGCGCTACAACCGCCATGCGTCCGAGTTCAACGATCGGATCGACCGGGCCGTGCTCAAGCCGGTGGCGCAGGGCTACAGCGACTACGTGCCCGAGCCGATCCGCGACTGCGTAGGCAACGTTTTCGCCAATTTCTACGATGTCCCCAACGCGCTCAATAACCTGCTGCAGGGCAAGCCGGTGGAGGCGGTGTCCGACATCTGCCGCGTGGTGATCAACAGCACGGTCGGACTGGCTGGCTGCTTCGATGTCGCCAGCCGCATGGGCTTGCAGCGCAGTGACGAGGACTTCGGGCAAACGCTCGGCAAATGGGGCAGCGGCCCCGGCCCGTACTTCGTCTGGCCGTTTCTCGGGCCGAGCACGGTGCGCGACAGTGTCGGTCGCGTGGTCGGGTTCTACACCGATCCGGTCGACTACCTGGAGCCGGTGCGGCTGCGCAATTCGATGCTGGGCACGCGACTGGTCGATACGCGCGCTTCGTTGCTGCCTGCCGAGCGCTTGATCGAGGGCGCGGCTCTCGACAGGTACCAGTTCATCCGTGACGGCTACCTGCAGCGTCGTAACAACCAGATTCATGACGGCAACCCGCCGCGGCCGAAGGATTACGACGACGAAGATGACGTCGACCCGCCCGCCAAGCCGGCGCCAGCGGCGTCTGCCAAGCCGGGTGAGGGCAGCGTACCCGAAACGGACAAACGCGTGGAAGCGCCAGCCAATAAACCATCACCCGCTCCCGCGCGTTAAGGCGGTGCCGGCTGAACGATCTGCCGCCCGGGCGGTCCGACGAGTCGGCACCAGCACCAACTGACGGAACTGAACTGATGAAGACACTGAAGCACTCGATTCTTGCCGGCCTCTCTGCGGTGGCTGTATTCGTCGTCACACCAGCGTTCGCGCAGCAACCGGCGGCTGCCGCGTCGACCCAGAAGGCAGCACCGGACGTGCTGGTGCGCGATCTGTCCAATGACGTGCTCGACTCGATCCGCAAGGACAAGTCGCTGCAAAGTGGCGACCCCACCCGGCTCAACCAGTTGGTCGACGAGAAGATTCTCCCGCACGTCGACTTCGAAAAGATGACCCGTCTGGCGGTGGGCCGTGGCTGGCGCCAGGCGTCCGCCGAGCAGCGGCAGGCGCTCACGCGCGAGTTCCGCACGCTGCTGGTGCGCACCTACAGCGGTGCCGTGTCCCAAGTCAGCGATCACAAGGTGCAACTGCGGCCGTTCCGCGCAGCCGCGAATGAAACCGACGTGGTGGTGCGGACCAACGCCGTGCCCTCGCGCGGCGATCCGCTGCAGCTTGATTACCGGCTGGAGAAGACCGACGCCGGCTGGAAAATCTACGACGTCAATGTCCTGGGTGTCTGGCTGGTCGAGAACTATCGCAATACGTTTGCCAGCGAGGTGAACCAGGGCGGCATCGATGGCCTGATCAAGTCGCTCGTCGAGCGCAACAAGTCCTTCGATACCAAGAAGGCCTGACGCCCGGCATGAAGCTCCCCGCCACCGACATGACCAACGACACGGCTTCCGCGCTGCTCGAGGCCGGGCGCGCGGCGATCCGTGGTGGTGATGTCGCCTTCGACCTCGCTGCGGTCAAGCAGGTCGACTCGGCCGCGGTGGCGCTGCTGCTTGCCTGGCAGCGCGAAGCGCAGGCGGCAAACTCCCGCATCGTCCTCACCAATGTCCCGCCCGCGTTGACCAGTCTGGCGTCGCTCTACGGCGTCGATGGCCTGCTCGGCTGCCCGCATCACCGCCCCACCTAGGGCGGCTCCCTTAGAATTCGCGTTTCCACGACCGCCCCGGGACGCCCGCCCCGGGGCGGCGTCATTTTCATGTCTGCATCCAACCTCCCTATCGCTGCCATCGAGGCGACCGACGTCGTCAAGCGCTACGCCAGTGCGCGGGGCGGCGTGATGGCGCTCGATGGTGTGAGCCTGCGGATCGAGCCGGGCGAGTTCTTCGGCCTGCTCGGCCCCAACGGCGCCGGCAAGACCACGCTCATCTCGATCGTCGCCGGTCTTGCGCGTGCCACCAGCGGGCGCGTGACCGTGATGGGACACGACGTCGTGAACGATTACCGGGCCGCCCGCCGCGCGCTCGGCGTGGTGCCGCAGGAACTGGTGTTCGACCCGTTCTTTTCGGTGCGCGAGACGCTGCGCAACCAGTCGGGCTACTTCGGCCTGCAGCATAACGACGCCTGGATCGATGAGGTGATGCATCACCTGGACCTCACCAGCAAGGCCGACGCCAACATGCGCGCGCTGTCAGGCGGCATGAAGCGGCGCGTGCTGGTGGCGCAGGCGCTGGTCCACCGGCCGCCGGTGATCGTGCTGGACGAGCCCACCGCGGGCGTCGACGTCGAATTGCGGCAGGGCCTATGGGCGTTCGTGCGGCGCCTGAATGAAGAGGGCCACACCATCGTGCTGACCACGCACTATCTGGAAGAAGCGCAGGAGTTGTGCGGCCGCATCGGCATGCTCAAGGGCGGCAAGCTGGTGGCGCTGGATCGCACCCGCGCGCTGATCGACCGCCTGGCGGGGGTGCAGATGTCGTTGCGCCTGCAGGAGGGCGACCTGCCGGCGGTGCTGCAGCCGCAGGTGATCGAGCAGCGGGCTGGCCGCATCACGCTGCGCCTGGCGCAAGCGGCTGATGTCGAAGGCGTGCTTGCGGCCTGTCGTCTCGCTGGCTGCAGTGTCGAAGAGATCGAGGTCGGCCACGCCGATCTCGAGGATGTGTTCCTGCAACTGATGCAGGACGAGCAGGCGAAGGTGGCAGCATGAGCGGGGTGCCGTCCGTCGAGCGTCGACCCGGGGATGGTCGGGATGTTGCGCCGGCCGCGACACTTGGGCCCCGGCCTGCGCCGGGGCGATCCACACCGGCGGCTTGGATCGGTTTTCGCACGCTGCTCTACAAGGAGGTGCTGCGGTTCTGGAAGGTGAGCTTCCAGACCGTCGCCGCACCCGTGCTGACGGGCGTGCTTTACCTGCTGGTCTTCGGGCATGTGCTGGAAGACCGGGTCGAGGCGTTCCCGGGTGTGAGCTACACCGCGTTCCTGGTGCCGGGGCTGGTGATGATGAGCGTGCTGCAGAACAGCTTTGCCAACTCGTCGTCGTCGCTGATCCAGTCGAAGATCACCGGCAACCTGGTGTTCATGTTGCTGCCGCCGCTGTCGCACGCCCAGTTTTTCGGCGCCTATGTGATCGGCGCGATCGTGCGCGGCCTGCTGGTCGGCGTCGGCGTCTATGCGGTGACGCTGTGGTTCGCCCCGGAGCCGCTGCTGGATGCCAAGGCGCCGGTGTGGATTTTGGTGTTTGCGCTCGCCGGCAGTGCGTTGCTGGGCGTGCTGGGCCTGATCGCCGGCATCGTCTCAGACAAGTTCGACCAGTTGGCGGCGTTCCAGAACTTCATCATCATGCCGGCGACCTTCCTGTCCGGCGTCTTCTACTCGGTGCACGGCCTGCCATCGTTCTGGCAGACCGTCTCGCACTTCAACCCGTTTTTCTACATCGTCGACGGCTTCCGCTACGGCTTTTTCGCCCAGGCCGATGTGTCGCCGTGGATTTCGTTCGGCGTGGTGCTGCTGGCACTGGCCGTGGCTTCCGCCGTCGCGCTGGGCATGCTGGCGCGCGGCTACAAGATCAGGCACTGAACCATGGAACCCTCTCCCGCCGAAGTGCGGCGCTACATCGAACAGGGTCTCGCCTGCGAGACGCTGGAAGTCGACGGCGACGGCCGCCACTTCCAGGCGTTGATCGTGAGCGTGGCATTCGAGGGCAAGAGCCGCGTGCAGCGTCACCAGCTCGTCTACGCCGCGCTGGGCGAGCGCATGCGCGAGGAAGTACACGCGCTGTCGATGAAGACGCTCACGCCGGCCGAGTTCGCGGCCCAAGGTCAATGAGTTCACGCAGGCTTCGCACGCGCTTGATCGTCGCTTCATCCCGACGCGCGATCGTGCCGTCGTTCGGCCGACTCCCCGGCCGCCTGACGGAGCCAGACGATGCGACTCGACCCGGCGCTGCGCGCCCCCCGCTTTTTCCTTCCGCTGCCGGCCTCCAATGACCCGCGCGCCGAACTGCTCATGGACAAACTGAAGATCACCGGCGGCGTGCCGCTGCAAGGCCGGGTGGCAATGGCCGGCGCCAAGAACGCCGCGCTGCCCATCCTCGCGGCGGCGCTGCTGACGCGTGACGAACTGCGCCTGTCGAACGTGCCGCAGCTGGCCGACGTCAGCACCATGGGCAAGCTGTTGCGCGGCATGGGTGCCGCCGTCGAGCGCGATGGCACCGACGTGACGGTGCGCGCCATGGCGCTGACCTCGACCGAGGCCCCGTACGAGCTGGTGAAGACGATGCGCGCCTCGGTGCTGGTGCTGGGGCCGCTGGTGGCGCGCGAGGGGCAGGCGCGCGTGTCGCTGCCGGGCGGCTGCGCGATCGGCGCGCGTCCGGTGGATCAGCACATCAAGGGCCTGCAGGCTCTCGGCGCGCAGATCACCATCGAGCAGGGCTTCATGGTCGCCAAGCTCTCAGGGCAGAACGCGCGACTGAAGGGCGCGCGCATCGTCACCGACATGGTGACCGTGACGGGCACCGAGAATCTGATGATGGCCGCGACCTTGGCCGACGGCGAAACGGTGATCGAGAACGCCGCGCGCGAGCCCGAGGTGGTGGACCTGGCGAATTTGCTGATGAAAATGGGCGCACAGATTCAGGGCGCTGGCACCGATCGCATCGTGGTGCAGGGCGTAGAACGCCTCCACGGCGCCGAGCATCGCGTGATGGCCGATCGCATCGAGACCGGTACTTTCATTGCCGCCGCGGTAGCCAGCGGTGTCTTCGGAGCGGCCGACGTCATGCTCACCGGCGCGGCGGCGCACGCGCTGGACGCGGTGCTGGCCAAGCTGCGCGAAGCCGGCGCCACCATCGACGTCGGTGACGACTGGATCCGCGTGCGCGCCCAGCATCGGCCGAAGGCGGTCAGCTTGCGCACCGCGCCGTACCCGGCTTTTCCGACCGACATGCAGGCCCAGCTGATGGCGCTGGATTGCGTGGCCGACGGCGTGGGTCGCATCACCGAGACCATCTTCGAGAACCGCTTCATGCACGTCCTCGAACTGCAGCGCCTGGGCGCCAACATCGCGATCGAGGGCAATACCGCGGTAGTGCAGGGCGTGCCCCGCCTGTCGGGCGCAAAGGTGATGGCCACCGACCTGCGCGCCTCGGCCAGCCTCGTGATCGCCGGCCTGGTGGCCGAGGGCGAGACGCTGGTCGACCGCATCTACCACCTGGATCGCGGCTACGATCGGATGGAGGCGCGCCTGCAGGCATTGGGCGCGCGGATCGAACGCATCAAGTGAGCGGCTGACGCACCGATGATCACGCTGGCCCTGTCCAAAGGACGCATCTTCGAGGAAACGGTGCCGCTGCTCGCGCGCGCCGGCATCGTGCCGGCCGAGGATCCGGAGAAGTCGCGCAAGCTGATGATCGGCACCTCCGATCCGCAACTGCGCATCGTGGTGGTGCGGGCGTCGGACGTGCCGACCTATGTCCAGTACGGTGCCGCCGAGATCGGCGTGGCCGGCAAGGACGTGCTGATCGAGCACGGTGGCGACGGCCTCTACGTGCCGGTGGACCTGGGCATCGGTCGCTGCCGGCTGTGCGTGGCCGCGCCCAGGGGTTTCGACTACGCCAGCGCGGTGCGGCGCGGCGCGCGCCTGCGCATCGCCACCAAGTACGTGCAGGCCGCGCGCGACCATTTTGCTTCCAAGGGCGTGCACGTCGATCTCATCAAGCTGTACGGCTCGATGGAACTGGCGCCGCTGGCGGGGCTCGCGGATGCGATCGTCGACCTGGTGTCGTCGGGCAGCACGCTCAAGGCCAACAACCTGGTCGAGGTGGAGGAGATTGCGCCGATCTCCTCGCGCCTGATCGTCAACCAGGCGTCGCTGAAGACGCGGCGCGAGGCGCTGATGCCGCTGATCGACAAGCTGGAGGCGGCAGTCGCCGCCGCCGCTGCGTAGTGCAGGTGCCGACATGCTGACGCTGCGCATCCTCGATACCCGTGAGCCTGACTTCGAGGCCGCGTTCGGCCCGCTCGTCGCGGTGGACTCCGCGGTCGACAAGTCGATCGAGGCGCGCGCCGATGCGATCGTCGACGACGTGCGCGCGCGCGGCGATGCGGCACTGCTGGAGTACACCAACCGCTTCGACCGCATGCAGGCGCCGTCGGTGGCCGCGCTGGAGATCACCCAGGCGCAGATGCGCGCGGCGTTCGATGGCCTGCCGGCGGCGCAGCGCGACGCCCTGCAGGCCGCTGCCGCGCGTGTGCGCGCGTTCCATGAGCGCCAGCATGCCCGCGTGCTGGCGGCCGACTGGACCGACACCGAAGCCGATGGCACCGTGACCGGCCAGCGCATCACGCCGCTGGACCGCGTGGGGCTCTACGTGCCGGGCGGCAAGGCGGCGTATCCATCGTCGGTGCTGATGAACGCGATCCCGGCGCACGTGGCGGGCGTGCCGCAGCTGATCATGGTGGTGCCGACGCCGGACGGCGAGCGCAATGCGCTGGTGCTGGCGGCCGCCCACCTGGCCGGCGTGTCGCGTGCGTTCGCGGTGGGCGGGGCGCAGGCGGTGGCCGCGCTGGCGTACGGCACCGCAACGATCCCGGCGGTGGACAAGATCGTCGGTCCCGGCAACGCCTATGTCGCCGCGGCCAAGCGGCGCGTGTTCGGCGTGGTGGGCATCGACATGATCGCCGGGCCGACCGAGATTTTCGTCATCAGCGACGGCCACGGCAATCCGGACTGGGTGGCGATGGACCTGTTCTCTCAGGCCGAGCACGACGAGCTCGCACAGGCGGTGCTGGCCTGCCCGGACCATGCGTTCGTGCAGGCGGTGGCGGCGTCGATCGAGCGTCTGCTGCCGGCGCAGCCGCGCAAGGACATCATCGCCGCGTCGTTCGCCAACCGCGGCGCGCTGGTGGTGACGCGCGATCTCGACGAGGCCTTTGCCCTGTGCAACCGCGTGGCACCGGAACACATGGAGATCCTCGCCGCCGACGCCGAGTCGCTGCTGGCCAAGGTGCGGCATGCCGGCGCCATTTTCATCGGCCATTACTCGTCGGAGTCGCTGGGCGACTACTGCGCCGGGCCGAACCATGTGCTGCCCACGGTGCGTACCGCGCGCTTTTCGTCGCCGCTGGGTGTCTACGACTTCATCAAGCGCTCGAACGTGATCAACGTGTCGGCGGCCGGGGCGAAGACGCTCGGACCGATTGCCTCGGTGCTGGCGCGCGGCGAGCACCTGATCGCGCATGCGATGAGTGCCGAACTGCGGATGTGAGGCCGCGATGAACGCCCCGAACCGCATCGGTCCCGACCTGTCACTGATCCGCGACGAGGTGCGCGCGATGAGCGCGTACCACGTGCCGTCGGCCGACGGCATGGTCAAGCTCGACGCGATGGAGAACCCGTTCCCGCTGCCGCCGGCGCTGGCGCGACAACTCGGCGAGCGGCTGGCTGCGGTTGCGCTGAACCGCTATCCGCCGGCCGACCCGGCGGCGTTCAAGCGCCGGCTTGCGCAGGCGGTGTCGCTGCCGGCCGGCATGGCACTGATGCTCGGCAACGGCTCCGACGAACTGATCCACCTGGTGATCCAGGGCTGTGCCAAGCCCGGTGCCAGCGTGCTGTCGCCGTGGCCAAGCTTCGTGATGTACGACATGAGCGCGCGCTTCGACGGCTGCGGCTTTGTCGGCGTGCCGCTGACGGCCGACTTCGCGCTCGATCGCGCTGCCATGCTCGCTGCCATCACCGAGCATCGGCCGGCGGTTATCTTCATCGCCTGGCCCAACAATCCGACCGGCAACCTGTTCGATCGCGCAACGGTTGAGGCGATCATCGACGCCGCCCCCGGCCTGGTGGTGCTCGACGAGGCCTACCTGCCGTTCGCACAGGACACCTGGCTGCCGCAACTGGCGGCGCGGCCCAATCTGCTGGTGCTGCGCACGCTGTCCAAGCTCGGGCTGGCGGGGATTCGCCTGGGCTACCTGTGCGGCGACCCGGCCTGGATCGGCGAGTTCGACAAGTTGCGACCGCCCTACAACGTCAACGTGCTGACGCTGGCCACCGCAGATCTGCTGCTCGATCACCTCGACGTGCTCGACGCCCAGGCTGCGCAGCTGCGGGCCGAGCGTGCCCGCGTGCTCGCTGCGCTGCGCGGCTTGACCGGCGTGACGGCATTCGACACCGCGGCCAACTTCATCCTGCTGCGGGTGAGCGATCCGGATCGCGTGTTTGCGCACCTGAAGCAGCAGGGCATACTGATCAAGAACGTGTCGCGCATGCATCCGCTGCTGGCGGGCTGCCTGCGCAGCACGGTCGGCGCGCCGTCGGAGAACGATGCCTTTGTCGCGGCCTTGACGGCCGCGCTGACCTCGAGCTGAACCATGACCCCCCGTACTGCTGAAGTCGTCCGCAACACCGCCGAGACGAAGATCCGTGTTGCCGTGAACCTCGACGGCAGCGGCACCAGCCGGCTGGCCACCGGGATCGGCTTCTTCGACCACATGCTCGACCAGATCGCCCGCCATGGCGCCATCGATCTCGTGGTCGAGGCCCAGGGCGACCTGCACATCGACGGTCACCACACGGTGGAAGACGTCGGCATCACGCTGGGTCAGGCGGTCGCCCAGGCGATCGGCGACAAGAAGGGCATCCGGCGCTACGGCCATGCCTATGTGCCGCTGGACGAGGCGCTGTCGCGCGTGGTGATCGACTTCTCCGGCCGCCCGGGGCTGCAGATGCACGTGCCGTTCACGCGCGCAATGATCGGCGAGTTCGATGTCGATCTGGCGCACGAGTTCTTCCAGGGCTTCGTCAACCATGCGTTGGTCACGCTGCACATCGATAGCCTGCGCGGCGACAACGCCCATCACCAGTGCGAGACCGTGTTCAAAGCCTTCGCGCGCGCGCTTCGCATGGCCGTCGAACTCGATCCCAGGGCGGCCGGCACGATCCCCTCGACCAAAGGCAGTCTGTAGCGATGTCCATGGTTTTTCGTTGCCTCTGTCACAGGGCGAGCGCTCGGCCGCTCCGGAGCGAGCCCTCTGATCAATCGCTTTGCGTGCACGTGCGACCCGCAGGGTCGCGTACACGCAAAGCGCCCCAGCAATGATTGCCATCGTCGACTACGGCATGGGCAACCTGCGCTCAGTGGCGAAGGCGCTGGAGCACGTTGCGCCCAAGGAGACGGTGCGCATCAGTTCGAGCGCGGCCGAGATCCGCGCGGCCGACCGCGTGGTCTTTCCGGGCCAGGGCGCGATGCCTGACTGCATGCAGTACCTGCGCGACTCCGGGCTCGACGAGGTGGTCCGCGCGGCCGCCGCCGCCAAGCCGCTGCTGGCGGTGTGCGTGGGTGAACAGATGCTGTTCGACTGGTCGGAAGAAAGCCGCGTGCCCGGTGAGCGAACGCCCGGATTGGGCCTGTTTCGCGGCGGCGTGGTGCGTTTCCGTGACGCGGACCTGCAGCAACCCGACGGGCGGCGCCTGAAGGTGCCGCACATGGGCTGGAACCGCGTGCGGCAGGGCATGCCGCACCCGCTGTGGCAGGGCGTGGCCGATGACAGCTGGTTCTATTTCGTGCACAGCTACTACGTGGTGCCAGACGATGTGCATCTCACCGCAGGCACCGCCGAGTACGGACAAGCCTTTACCTGCGTGGTGGCGGCGGATAATATTTTCGCCACGCAGTTTCATCCAGAAAAGAGCGCGGCCGCGGGACTGGCGATTTACGAGAACTTCACGCGCTGGAAACCCTGATACTGACGTCGGCCCCGTTTGGCCACACTGCACGCACCGTCACCGCCCCATCCGCCCGCGCCAACTGCGTCCTGCTGTTTCCTTCGATCCTGATCTCCTCATGCTGCTCATTCCGGCCATTGACCTCAAGGACGGCCATTGCGTGCGCTTGCGTCAGGGCGACATGCAAAGCGCCACCGTCTTTTCCGAAGACCCGGTCGCGATGGCGCGCAACTGGGTGGCGCAGGGGGCGCGGCGGCTCCATATCGTCGACCTGAACGGCGCGCGCTCGGGCAAGCCGGTCAACGAGCCGGTGATCCGCAAGATCATCGCCGCGGTCGGCGAAGACGTGCCGGTGCAACTGGGCGGCGGCCTGCGCGACCTGGATCTCATCGAGCGCTACATCGATGACGGCGTGCGCTACGTGGTGATCGGCACCGCCGCAGTGAAGAACCCCGGCTTTCTGCAGGACGCCTGCAGTGCCTTCGGCGGACATGTGGTGGTGGCACTCGACGCGCGCGGCGGCAAGGTCGCCACCGATGGCTGGAGCAAGCTCACCGGGCATGACGTGATTGATCTCGCCAAGAAGTTCGAGGACTACGGCGTCGACGCCATTCTGTACACCGACATTGGCCGCGACGGCATGCTCACCGGCGTGAACATCGAAGCCACCGTCGAACTGGCGCGCGCGGTAAAGATACCGGTGCTCGCCAGCGGCGGTATTCGCGACATCGGCGACATCGAGCGGCTGTGCGCGGTGGAAGACGAAGGTGTGGAGGGCGCGATCCTCGGCCGTGCGCTGTACGAAGGCACGCTCGACTTTCGCGAAGCGCAGGCCCGCGCCGACGCCTTGCGCGCCTGAGCCCCGCGCTGATGCCCGGATGCCGCTAGCGGGCAACGGGCGGGCAGCGTCCGATGTCCTCGAATGCGCCGTACACCGGCTGCGCTGGGCGCGGCGTGCCGCACAGGTCGGACACCGGCACAGCAGCGCTGCGGCGCCGTGGCGCCGGGCCGTGCCAATGCAGGTCCACCGTCGTCGCATCAGCAAACAAATCGCCCTCGCCGCTCAACCCCAGGTAGCGCCACAGCAGCGGCGTTACGCGGTTGTCGACGTCCTGCAGCGAGGCGCTATCGCGGGCGCGAATCGGCCCATCGCTGAGGTTTCCTTCGACGTGCGCGGCGCTGTCGGCGAAGCGCACGTTGATGCCGGCGGTATCGATCAGCGTGTTGTGCAGCAGCCGGCTCTGCGCGCCACGGTTGATGTAGATGCCGTTGTCGGAGCAGGCAGCGATGAGATTGCTGTGCATCGTGCCTTCGTCGTGTTCGACCACGCAGCGGCCGTCCCGGCATGCCGGTGCGCCGGTCCCGCCGCCGCCGAACGACAGGCCGATGCGCCGTCCCGCCGCGCCGCGCAGCCGGTGTTCGCACAGCACCAGGTTGCGCTCGAAGCGATTGCCTTTGCCGCCGCCCTTGGCGAAGGCGCCATAGCTGGTGAAGTCGCCGCCGTCCTTGACGAAGTCGGCGATCAGGTTGCCTTCGATCAGCCAGCCGCTCGCGGCGACCAGATCGACGAGCGTCACCGGATTGTCGGTGCGACGGGCGGTGGTGTTGAACAGGCGATTGCCGATCACCTGTCCGTGGTCCGGGAACCGGCCACGGACGCCGTTGATCTTCAGGTGGGCATTGAACTCGCGCATCTCGTTGTCGCGGATCACGGTGTGCTGGCCGTTGCCCACCACATGGAACGCATGCTCGCAGTCGCTGTGGTCGCGGCAGGTCCCGACGATCGTCAGATGCTCGAAGATCCAGTGCGGCGCATCGACGAGAAACCCCTCCAGCAAGTTGAACTCGAGGGTGACCGTGCCGGGCTGCAGGGCGCGGACCGTGATTGGTGCGTCGGCGCGGCCGGCGCGCCGCACACCCAGGCTGGTGCCGCTGAACTGATAGCGGCCGGGCGCGAAGGCGATCACGTCCCCCGGCTGGGCCTGGTCGAGTGCGCCCTGCAGTTGCGACGCATCGACGATCATGATGGGCGGCCGCTGCGCGCTGGCGCTGACTTGGGCGGGCGCCGCCGCGGCTGGAAGCCAGGCTGGAAAGCCCAACTGCGGCTCCGGTCGTCCGCGGTCGATGTGCACCAGCAGCGTTGCCACACGCTGGCCGATGGTCTCGATGATCGCGTTGTGCCCGCTGCTGCGACGTTCGAGGTAGGGCCCGAGCAGCCGCGGCGAGACGCCGACCTGCTCGATCGCGGTCGCCACCGCAACCAGGATCGCCACGACCGTCGCCAGCGATGCCAGGACCAGCCTGCGCCGGCTACGACCGGCCAGGCGGGGCGGGCGGCGGCGGGATATGGGCTGGGCAGGGGCAGGGGGCACGTCGCAACGGTTCAGGCTGAACGGGGAGGGCAGTGTCCGACAAAAACAGCGGTGCCGCACGCCGCCGCAGGTACGCCGTGCAGCCTGCGTGATTCGCATTGGCGGCGGTATCCTCGCCGCCATGCTTGCCAAACGCATCATTCCCTGCTTGGACGTCACCGCCGGCCGCGTGGTCAAGGGCGTCAACTTCGTCGAGCTGCGCGATGCCGGCGATCCGGTGGAGATCGCGCGTCGCTATGACGATCAAGGCGCCGATGAACTGACGTTCCTCGACATCACCGCCTCGTCGGATGCGCGGGACATGATCCTGCACGTCATCGAGGCGGTGGCGGCACAAGTGTTCATTCCGCTGACGGTGGGCGGCGGCGTGCGCAAGGTCGATGACGTGCGGCGCCTGCTCAATGCCGGCGCCGACAAGATCTCGATCAACACGTCGGCAGTGCAGAACCCGTCGCTGGTGGCGGAGGCGGCCTCGCGCTTTGGATCGCAGTGCATTGTGGTTGCGGTCGATGCACGTCGGCGCGACCGCGACGATGCCGGTGCAGGTTGGGAGGTGTTCACCCATGGTGGCCGTACTCCGACCGGACTCGACGCGGTCGCCTGGGCGCGCCAGGTCGCCGACCTCGGCGCCGGCGAGATCCTGCTGACCAGCATGGACCGCGACGGCACCAAGGCCGGCTTCGACCTCGAACTGACGCGGGCAGTCGCCGACGCGGTCGCGGTGCCGGTGATCGCGTCCGGCGGTGTCGGCAACCTGCAGCACCTGGCCGACGGCATCACCGAGGGGCGCGCCGATGCCGTGCTGGCAGCGTCGATCTTCCACTACGGCGAGTTCACGGTGCGTCAGGCGAAGGACTATCTCGCGGCGCAGGGCATCACCATGAGGATCGACTGATGCAGGTCCCGCCGAACTGGCTGGCCGAGGTCCGCTTCGATGCGCAGGGCTTGGTGACGGTGATCGCCCAGGATGCGACCACCCACCGGGTGCTGATGGTCGCCTGGGCCAACGCCGAGGCGCTGCAGGAAGCCGCCGCAACGGGCCGGGCGGTCTACTGGTCGCGCTCGCGCGGCCGCCTGTGGCGCAAGGGTGAAGACAGCGGGCATCGGCAGGCGCTGAGTGAGATCCGGCTCGATTGCGACGGCGACGTGGTGTTGTTCGTCGTTGAGCAGTCAGGTGGCATTGCCTGCCATACGGGGCGCCAGAGCTGCTTTTTCCGCAAGCTCGACGGCGATCGTTGGCTGACCGTGGATCCGGTGCTCAAGGATCCCGAACTGATCTACCGGAAATGAATGGACGACGCATGAGCGACGACCGCGTACTCGCCGCACTCGCCGACGTTATCGAGAGCCGGCGCGGTGCCGATCCCGATTCGTCGTATGTCGCGCGCCTGCTGGCCAAGGCGCCGGACGGCGTCCTCAAGAAGATCGGCGAAGAGGCGACCGAAACCGTGATGGCCGCCAAGGACGCCAGCCAGGACCCGGGCGCCACCCCGCGGCTGATCGCCGAAACGGCGGACCTCTGGTTTCATTGCCTGGTGATGCTCGCTCAGTACGGACTGCGGCCCGAGCAGGTGCTCGCCGAACTGCAGCGACGCGCTGGCACCAGCGGCATCGAGGAAAAGGCGGCGC
Source organism: Burkholderiaceae bacterium (assembly GCA_022843955.1). Taxonomy (GTDB): domain Bacteria; phylum Pseudomonadota; class Gammaproteobacteria; order Burkholderiales; family Burkholderiaceae_F; genus JALHMQ01. The sequence goes on along the minus strand of JALHMQ010000014.1, from coordinate 107,388 downwards.
GCAAGGCGATCGCCCGCGAGCGGGGCGAGGCGCCTTGATTGCCCCATCCTCACTGTCCCGATTGACCCTTCCAGCCTTCTTCCGGTGATTGATCCATGTCGACCTGCCTGTTCTGCCGCATCGCCCAGGGCGAGATCCCCAGCAAGAAGGCGTACGAGGACGAGGAGGTACTGGTTTTTCATGACATCAACCCGGCCGCCCCGGTCCATCTGTTGATGATCCCCAAGGAGCACGTGGACAACCTCCTGGCGGTCGAGCCACGCCACACCGCGCTCTTGGGTAAGATGCTGGCTCTCGCACCCCGGCTGGCACGAGAACAAGGCGCTACGGACGGATTCCGCATCGTCATCAATAACGGCCCGGACGGCGGACAAGAGGTTTATCACTTGCACATGCATGTGCTGGGCGGTCCGCGCCCGTGGAAGCGTTTGTAGACGAAATTTCTCAGGAGTTCGTGATGGGATCGTTCTCGATTTGGCATTGGCTGATCGTCCTGGTGGTCATCATCCTGGTCTTCGGCACCAGCAAGCTGAAGAACATGGGCAAGGACCTGGGCGGCGCGATCAAGGGGTTCAAGGAAGGCATCAAGGAAGGCGACGCCGCGGCCAGCGGCAGCGCTGCCACGGGCAAGGTCGAAGAGCCGAAGCACGTTGCTGGTCAGACCATCGACGTCCAGGCCAAAGAAAAGTCCTGATCTTCGTGCAGTCGCGGTGACTGCCCCTGGTGCCACGGGCATCAGGCGGCGCGCCGTCGGCTCCAACCTGCCCCATGTTCGACTTCAGCTTTGCCGAAATCGCCCTGATCGGCGCGGTCGCGCTCGTGGTCCTCGGCCCCGAGCGACTGCCCAAGGTCGCTCGCACCGCCGGCGAGTGGATGGGCAAGGCACAGCGCTACGTGAGCCAGGTGAAAAGCGACATCAATCGCGAGATGGAGCTCTCCGAGCTCAAGAAACTGCAGGAAGAAGCGCGCAACGCGGCGCAATCGGTGAAGTCGACTTTCACCGACCTGCAGAGCGATCTGAACAAGGCGACGTCCGACCTGACCTCGCTCGGCTCCACGCCAATCGAGGGTGAGTCGACGACATCCTCGACGGACTATGCGTGGGAGGGCGCCGACGATAGCTGGCGACGCCATACGTTCGCGCGTCGCTACAAGGCCGGACCGTCGGTCGATGATCTGGCAGAGGAAATCGCGCGTCTCAAGCGTGAACTGGCGATGCCGGATTCGCATTCCGCGTCGCGCCGCAAGTTCGCGCCGCGCGCCCGGGTCAACCGGCCCCGCATTCGCCGGTAGCGGTCGCCATGACGACATCAGAAACCCCGCCTGAGGGCGAACAAAGCTTCGTCTCGCACCTGATCGAGCTGCGCCAACGGCTGGTGCGCGCGGCGCTGTCGATTCTCGTGATCTTCCTGGCGCTGTCGCCGTTCATGAAGGACATCTTCGACCTGCTGTCGCGGCCGCTGATGGTCGCGCTGCCGGTCGGCACCAAGCTGCTCGCCACGGGGGTCATCACGCCCTTCATGGTGCCGCTGAAGGTGACGTTGTTCACCGCCTTCCTGCTGGCGCTGCCCTATGTGCTGTTCCAGGTCTGGTCGTTCGTGGCGCCCGGGCTGTACCGGCACGAGAAGCGACTGGCTCTGCCGATCATCGCCACCAGCATTTTCATGTTCTTCCTGGGCATGACCTACTGCTACTTCGTCGTGTTCGCCTTCGTGTTCAAGTTCATTGCCGGCTTTGCTCCCATATCCGTGGCGGTTGCCCCCGACATCGAGCAGTACTTCAGCTTTGTGCTCGGCATGTTCCTCGCGTTCGGGCTCGCGTTCGAGACGCCGATCGCGGTGGTGCTGCTGGCGCGCTTCGGCATCGCTTCGGTCGACAAGCTCAGGGCGGCGCGGCCGTACGTGATTGTCGGCTCGTTCATCGTGGCGGCGGTGGTCACGCCCCCCGATGTACTGTCGCAGCTGCTGCTGGCGATTCCGCTGTGTCTGCTGTACGAACTCGGTCTGCAGATTGCACGCTTCGTCGCCAAGCCAAAGGTCGACGAAGAGTCCACCAGTACCGCTGCCTAAGCCCGCTGCGATCGGGGCATCGAAAACAAAGTTTGCCGATGCCGATGCACCCATACACCGTGTCACTGTTTGGCGCTTTGCTCGCGTGCCTGCTGGCGAGCGCGGCGGCGAATGATCGCCTCCATCTGACGCCGGATGACGATGCCGACCTCGCCGCAGGCGTGAGCGCCTACGAGGCGCGTGACGTGGCGCGCGCCGCCGCGGCGTTTCGCAAGGCCGCCGAGCGCAATCAACGTACCGCGCAGTTCAACCTTGCCGTGATGTACTTCGCCGGCGATGGCGTGGCGGTCGATCCGCAGGCCGGCTTGCACTGGCTGCGCAAGGCGGCCGACAACGGCATGCCGCGCGCGCAACATGCGTTGGCGCTGCTGTTCGATCGGGGCGAACACGTGCCCAAGTCCGTCGCCCAGGCCACCGAGTGGTATCGCAAGGCCGCCGAGCAGGGCTGGCGCGATGCGCAAGTCAATTTGGCGACGCAGTACTTCCTGGGACGCGGCACCGTTCGCGACCTGGCGCAGGCGGCGCGCTGGTACGAAAAGGCCGCTGAGCAGGGCGATGAGGGCGCCTGTTACATCGTCGCCAGCATGTATGAGCGCGGCGACGGTGTTGCGATCGACCTGCCGCTGGCCTACTACTGGTACGCGCAGGCGTCGTCGCTGGGCGATCGCACTGCGGAGCTGAAGGCGCGCGAGATTCTTGCCAAGCTGCGCGGCAACTGAGCAGCCGCTGTTTCAGCCGGGCTTGGCGCTCATCGCCTCTCGGGCTGCACCGACGGACGTTCCCCCACGGTCACCGTCAGGCCAACTTCCTTCGCATTGCGCAACACGAGCACTTTCGCCGGCGCGCCCGGTACGAGGCGCGCGATCTGCTCCAGCATGCCCGGGGTGTTCTGCACCCGGGCTTCGTTGATGGACAGAATAATGTCGCCCGGCTCCATGCCAGCGCGCTGAGCCGGATCATCGCGGACCACGCCGCGGACAAACACGCCGCCGGCGCGCGGCAACTTGAAGGCTTGCGCCACTTCCGGCGTGATGTCTTCCGGCTCGATGCCGAAGTAGCCGCGCACCACCTTGCCGTTCTTGATCAACTGATCCAGCACGTCGGTGACGATGGAGGTGGGAATGGCAAAGCCAATCCCGATCGAACCGCCGGTGCGCGAGTAGATCGCGGTGTTGATACCCACCAAATTGCCGCGTGCGTCGACCAGCGCACCCCCCGAATTGCCCTGGTTGATCGCGGCATCGGTCTGGATGAAGTTCTCGTAGCGATTGATGCCGAGGTTGTTGCGTCCCAGAGCGGAGACGATGCCCATGGTGACGGTCTGCCCGACGTCGAACGGGTTGCCGATCGCAAGGACCACGTCGCCGATGGCAAGATTCTCGGAGCGGCCGAAAGTGACCGCCGGCAGGTTGTCCGCCGCCACCCGCAGTACGGCGAGATCGGTCTCCGGGTCCGAACCGATCAGTTGCGCAGTCAGCTTGCGACCGTCAGCCAAGGCAACCGCTATTTCATCGGCGGCTTGCACGACATGGTTGTTAGTGAGCACATAGCCGTCACGGGTGGCCACCACGCCCGAGCCCAGGCTCGCCACGCGTTCGCTTCCGCCGCGCGGCCGGTCCATGCCGAAGAACCGTTCGAACACCGGATCATCGGACCGACGGCTTTCCTTGGTCGAGTAAACGCTCACCACTGCCGGCATCGCAAGGCGCGCCGCCTCGCCGAAGGAGGCAACCGCGTCGTGGCTGGTCCCCGCCGGCGGAGCCACCACCTGCTGGATCGACACGCCGCTGGAGACCGGCGTTGGCACCACCGCGACAGTGGCGCGCAACCAGTCCGGCTTGAGCGTGCTGACGATGAACAGCAGCGCCAGCCCCACGGTGGTGGCTTGGGCGAACAACAACCAGAGTCGGCGCAGCATGGGCAACAGCGGAAAAGCGACAGCCGATTCTAGTGGAGCAGGGAAGGCGAAGCCTGCGCCCGAGGCCAGCCCGAGGCGCCGCGCTGCTGGCGCGGTCGCCTCAGCGGCCGTAGCTCAGCGCTTGAGTGCGTCGCGAATCTCGCGCAGCAAAACCACGTCTTCGGGCGGAGCCGTGGGTGCCGCTGCGGCCGGTTCGGCGGCCGCCGACTTGACCCGGTTCACGACTTTGACCATCCAGAAGATGATGAACGCGAGGATCACGAAATTGATGAGCACGGTGACAAAGCTACCCCAGGCGAACACCACGGCGGCCTTTTGCGCCTCAATCAGCGCCGTGCCGGCCGGGACGTCACCGCGCAGAACCCAGTACTTGTTGCTGAGGTCGATCTGACCGCCGGCGATGAAATTGACGATCGGCATGATCACGTCCTTGACGATCGAGTCGACGATCTTGCCGAACGCCGCACCGATGATCACGCCGACGGCGAGGTCGATCACATTGCCCTTGACCGCAAATTCCCGAAACTCCTTGAGCATTCCCATCCGACTTCTCCTTGTTTCTTTTGTTTGTGTTCGTTCTTGGCGCGCGCACGCGGCCAGCATTGTGCCAAGTACTGCTGCTGCGCGCGGGCAGTAAAAGGGCGATACCCGCATGCGTGAGGCCGCGTGCGTTTGGCCGACGTGTCGGCCTTCCACCACGGCGAGCAGGACCGCAAACGGGCGATTCGTGCGCTTGCAGTAAAATCCCGCGCTGTTTTGCCGGACGTCTATGCCGCAATCTGCCGCGGGTGCGCCATGCGCGTGTCCGCGCCGGCCGATCGGTGGCAGGTCGCACGCGCCTTTTCCCACTCCAGGATCCAGACATGTCCACCAATTCCACCGCACCCGCGCCGGTCAATGCCGACCGCCGCACCGCGATCGCCGTGACTTGCGCCGTTGGCGGAGCTGGCGCCGTTGCCGCCGCGATCCCGTTCGTGGCGTCGCTCACGCCGTCGGAGCGAGCCAAGGCGGCCGGCGCGCCGATCCAGGTCGACCTCGGTGGAATTGCGCCGGGCGAGATGCGGACCTTCGAGTGGCGCGGCAAGCCGGTCTGGGTGCTGCGTCGCACGCCGGAAATGATCGAGGCGACCAAGAAGATGACTGATCGGCTGATCGATCCAGAGTCCAAGCGCACCGCCTACCCGACCCCGGAGTACGCCCGCAACGAACTGCGTTCCATCAAGCCCGAGTACCTGATCGCCGTCGGCATCTGCACCCACCTGGGCTGCTCGCCGGTCGGCCCGCTTGCCCCTGGAAGCAACCTGACGCTCGGTGGCGAATCTGGTTTCTTCTGCCCTTGCCACGGCTCGGCATTCGATCTGGCCGGCCGGGTGTTCAAGAACATGCCGGCGCCCGACAACCTTGAGGTGCCGCCGCACAAGTATCTGTCCGAGACGGTGGTCGTCGTCGGCGACGACTCCAAAGCCTGATCAGCGCCAGACCGGAACGAACGTAACGGCAATTCACCCGAGGCAAGCAACGATGGGACTGCACAAGACGCAATACAAGGGCCTAGCCGGCTGGTTTGATGCTCGTATGCCGACGGTGATGCAGGAGTACAAGAAGCATCTGTCCGAGTACTACGCGCCGAAGAACCTGAACTTCTGGTACATCTTCGGCAGCCTGTCGATCGTGGTTCTGGCGATCCAGATCATCACCGGCATCTTCCTCACCATGCACTACAAGCCGGACGCGCGCTACGCGTTCGAGTCGGTCGAGTACATCATGCGCGAGGTGCCCGGCGGCTGGTTCATCCGCTACATGCACTCCACCGGAGCGAGCGCATTTTTCATCCTGGTCTACCTGCACATGTTCCGGGCGCTGCTGTACGGCAGCTATCGCAAGCCGCGTGAACTGATCTGGATCTTCGGCTGCCTGATCTTCCTGTGCATGATGGGCGAGGGCTTTTTCGGCTACCTGCTGCCCTGGGGCCAGATGAGCTACTGGGGGGCGCAGGTCATCGTCAACCTGTTCTCCGCCATACCGGTGATCGGCCCTGACATCTCTCTGCTGATCCGGGGCGATTACGTGGTCAGTGACGCCACGTTGAACCGCTTCTTCGCGTTCCACGTCATCGCCATCCCGCTTGTGCTGATCGGTCTCGTGGTGGCGCATTTGCTCGCGCTGCACGATGTTGGTTCCAACAATCCGGATGGTGTCGAGATCAAGGACAAGCTCGATGCGTCGGGGCGTCCGCTCGACGGCATTCCGTTTCATCCGTACTACACGGTGCACGACATCTTCGGGTTCGGCATTTTCGCCATGGCCTTTTTCGGCGTGCTCTTCTTCTTCCCGGAAATGGGCGGCTACTTCATCGAGTGGAACAACTTCATCCCGGCCGATCCGCTGACCACGCCGGCGCACATCGCGCCAGTCTGGTACTTCACGCCGTATTACTCGGTACTGCGCGCGGTGACGACCGAGTACATGTACGTGCTGGCGATCGGTGTGCTCGCTTACGGCGTCCTCCTGTTCTTCGCGCTGCGGGCGCCGATGGCGCGCTATGCCGGACTCGGCGCTGCCGTAGTCCTGGCGCTGCTGATGCTCCCGCTGTCGCCGGTGGCGCTCGATCCCAAGCTGTGGGGCGTGGTGGCGATGGGTGCCGCGGTCATGATTTTCTTCGGCATGCCGTGGCTCGATCAGTCGCCGGCGCGATCGATGCGATATCGCCCGAGCTGGCACTTCTGGGTGCTGATGGGCTTCGCCGCGGTGTTCCTGATCCTCGGTTACTTCGGCACGCAGGCGCCGTCGCCTGTCAATCTGATGACGTCGCAGATCTGCACCATCCTGTACTTCGGCTTCTTCCTGCTGATGCCCTGGTGGAGCCGGATGGGCGAGCCCAAGCCCGTGCCCGAGCGCGTGACTTTCACGGCGCACTGAGCCCGATACTGCAAGGACGAGACAAGAATGAACAAGCTGATCGGTAGCCTGGTCGTGTTGGCGGGAACGCTGCTTTCCGCCACGGCGCAGGCCGCGGGTGGTCCTGCGATTCCAATGGACACATTTCCGGCTGCCAAGACCAAAGATCTCGCGGCGCTCCAAAACGGGGCGAAGCTGTTCGCCAATCACTGCCTGAACTGCCACTCGGCCACGCTGATGCGCTGGAACCGGCTGCAGGACATCGGGTTGAACGAGAGTCAGATCAAGGAATTCTTGATTTTCGGCGACCAGAAAGTCGGCGACACGATGACGATCGCCACCCCTGTCAAGGACGGCAAGGCCTGGTTCGGCAAGGCGCCGCCCGATCTGTCGGTGATCGTGCGGGCCCGGACGTCTTTCGACTACAAGGGCGTCGACTACCTCTACACGCTGCTGCGTGGCTACTACCGTGACCAGACCACGGTCACCGGCTGGAACAACATCGTTTATCCCAACATCGGCATGCCGCACATCCTGTGGGAGCGGCAGGGTGCCCGCGAAGCGACGATCACGCAGATTGCACCGTCCGACAAGGGGCTGGTTCGTACGGTGACGACCTTCGGCGTCGATGGTTCGAAGGTGAGGACGAGCGAGCCAGTCTCGGGGCCGACCAAGGAGGGAATGGCCGTTTCCTTCAAGCCGGCCGATCCGGAGAAGGCCCGTCAGTTCGACGAGGAAGTGGCCGACCTGGTCGCGTTTCTCGCGTTCGTGACCGATCCGAGTGCTGCCTCGCGGGTGCGCATCGGTGCCTGGGTGCTGGTATTCCTCTTGTTCTTCACTGCTGTGGCCTGGTGGTTGAACTCAAAGTTCTGGCGCGACGTCAAGTAGCTCCCGGCAGTCGGCCCGCGGGCCGAGATGCTCAAGCAACGCGCCCGGGCAGGCTCCGGTCGGGTTGCACAACAAGAAGTCGCCGCACCGGTGCATGAGAATGCGGGTGCGGCGACACGATGAGGGTGAGCGTGCTCACCCTCATCGCTTTCAAGGAAAGACACAATGATGGTGCTCTACTCCGGAACCACCTGCCCGTTCTCGCAGCGCTGCCGCTTCGTCCTGTTCGAAAAGGGGATGGACTTCGAGATCAAGGACGTCGACCTGTTCAACAAGCCCGAGGACATCAGCGTGATGAATCCGTACGGTCAGGTGCCGATCCTGGTCGAGCGCGATCTCACGCTGTACGAGTCGAACATCATCAATGAGTACATCGACGAGCGATTTCCGCACCCGCAGCTGATGCCGGCCGACCCGGTGATGCGCGCCCGCACCCGACTGTTCCTGTTCAATTTCGAGCGCGAGCTTTTCGTCCACGTGCAGACGATCGAGAACAGCAACAACCAGAAGGCGATCGACAAGGCGAAGCTGCTGATCCGTGATCGTCTGACGCAGCTGGCACCGATCCTGCTCAAGAACAAGTACATGCTGGGCGAGGATTTCTCGATGCTCGACGTCGCCATCGCCCCGCTGCTGTGGCGCCTGGATCACTATGGCATCGACCTGCCCAAGAGCGCCGCGCCGCTGCAAAAGTACGCCGAGCGGATCTTCTCGCGCCCGGCCTACATCGAAGCACTCACGCCGTCCGAGAAGGTGATGCGCCGCTAGCCTCGGCCCGCCGAGCTTCATGGAGCTGTCGACCAAACCCTACCTGTTGCGGGCGATCCACGACTGGTGCACCGACGCGGGTTTCACGCCGTACGTCGCGGTCGCCGTCGACGAGACCGTGCGCGTGCCGATGGAGTTCGTGAAGAACGGCGAGATCGTCTTGAACGTGTCGTCGCTCGCCACCAACCGGCTCAAGCTCGGCAACGACGCGATCGAGTTCCAGGCGCGCTTTGGCGGCGTGGCGCGTGAGGTCTACGTGCCGATCGCCCGGGTGGTTGCCGTCTACGCACGGGAAAACGGGCAGGGCATGGCCTTCGACGTGCCGCGCACCGGACCCGTCGATGCCTCGGCGAAGCCAGTCTCACTTGCCTCGCCCGGCGGCCCGCGCGCTGTTGAGGCGCCGCGCGAGCGCACGGCACTGGTGCCGGTGACGCCTGCCGGCGCAGACGTGGCAGCGCCCGCCGGTACGCCCGATGAAACCGACCC
>JALHMQ010000014.1:5758-98351 GCA_022843955.1 Burkholderiaceae bacterium | reverse complement strand
GCCTCGCCCGGCGGCCCGCGCGCTGTTGAGGCGCCGCGCGAGCGCACGGCACTGGTGCCGGTGACGCCTGCCGGCGCAGACGTGGCAGCGCCCGCCGGTACGCCCGATGAAACCGACCCGCCGCCCCCACCGCGTCCGGGCGACCGCCCCAAGCTCACGCGGGTCAAGTAGACGATCCTGGCCTCGCCCGGCGGCCCGCGCGCTGTTGAGGCGCCGCGCGAGCGCACGGCACTGGTGCCGGTGACGCCTGCCGGCGCAGACGTGGCAGCGCCCGCCGGTACGCCCGATGAAACCGACCCGCCGCCCCCACCGCGTCCGGGCGACCGCCCCAAGCTCACGCGGGTCAAGTAGACGATCCTGGCGCGGCTAGACTGCGGCCTGACCGCGAGCCGGCATAGCTCAGTGGTAGAGCATCTGATTTGTAATCAGGTGGTCGGGGGTTCGAGTCCCTCTGCCGGCACCAACCATCCGCCTGGCGCTGCTGTTCCTTCCTTGCCGCCGTCCCCCCGCCCCCGCGTCTTCAGCCGCTGCTTAACGTTGCCCGAGCCATGCTCAGACCGCCGTGGCGCCCGCGCGCTGCGCGTGGAACTGACACCTCTTCGGAGCCCGCATGACGACTGTTGAACCGCTTGCCCTCGATCCAAAGCAGGTCCACGCACTGCAGGGCATCACGACCGCCACGCTCACCACCGTCCTGTTGAAGAAGGGGCTGCGCAATGTCTGGATGCGGGGCGCCGCGCCGCTGTCCAACGCCGAAACACGCGTAGTCGGCCGCGCCTTCACCTTGCGCTTCGTTCCCGCGCGCGAGGATCTCGCTACGCCGGAATCGTGGTCGTCGCCGATCTCCACCCGGAGCGCGATCGAGGCGATGCCGGCGGGCTGCATCGCCATCGTCGATGCAATGGGGGTGACGGACGCCGGCATCTTCGGCGACATCCTGTGCGCGCGGATGCGCCAACGCCAAGTCGCCGCACTCGTCACCGACGGCGTCGTACGCGACTGCGCGGGCGTGCGCGCCACCGGCCTGCCGGTGTGGTGCGCGGGGGTGGCGGCGCCGCCGTCGGTGGCAGGGCTGACCTTTGTCGGTTGGCAGCAGCCGATTGGCTGCGGTGGGGTGGCCGTCTTCCCGAACGACGTGATCGTCACCGATGCCGATGGTGCCGTAGTGATTCCGCAGGCTCTGCTCGACGCGGTGGTGGCTGCTGCCATCGAGCAGGAGCAGTTGGAGTCGTGGATCCTGAGCGAGGTCGAGCGCGGCGCGGTGCTGCCGGGGCTGTACCCGCCCGACGAGAACAACCGGGCGCGCTATGCGGCCTGGCGTGCCAAGAACGGCGCGGCCGACTGACGCGCCACCGCGCACGTCCTCAGTCAGTCGCCACCATCAGGTGCAGGTGACGGCCGATCGGCTCGAAGCCGATGCGCCGGTACAGCGCGTTCGAGGTCGGGTTCGAGGCGTCGGTGAAGAGAAACACGCTTCGCGCGCCGCCGCCCAGCAGGTGTCTGCTCAAGGCACACACCATCGCGCCGCCGATGCCCTGGCCTCGCCTGTCCGGCGGTGTGTAAACAGGGCCGATGCGAGCGCCGGTGGGCGCGATGAGCGTGCCGCCGACGAGTCCCTGCGGCGCGCCGCTGACGGCGACCCACAGATACTGCGTGCCGTTGCGCAGCGAACGCTGCACGTCGGCGGCAGCCTGTTCGGCGGTGAGGTGCAGCCGTGCTTCCACCCGGAACGCTTCGGTCCAGGCAGCAACGATCTCGAGGTCCTCGATCGTGGCGCGTCGCAATTCGCCGGTGCAGGCGGGCTGCACCGGCGTGCCGATCAGCCGCAGCAACGGCAACTCCAGGTGCAGCGTGGTTCGACGGCCGCAGCCGACGGCAAATGCGCGCACTGACTGTTCGGGGCCGGCAAAGCCCGCGAACGATCCCTGTTCGCGAGCCCACCGGCCGAGCAGGGTGAAGGCCGGCTCGGGCCCGCATCCCAGCATCCAGTTGGCGCGATACAGCCGTGCGGCCGCCAGCGGTTGCGAGCCTTCAATGATCAGCGCACCCGACCACGGGTCGGGTGCAGCGCAAACTTCGCGCCGGGCGCGTTGAGCGCGCTGCAGCGCCGACAACAGGACAGTGTGGTTTGCCTCGTCGGTCACCAGCAGCGGCAGGGCGACGTCGGCGAATGCATCGACGTCATCGATGAACTCGACGCGCACCGGCGCGATCCGGTCAGTTCGGCGGCGCGTCGCCGCCGAGACCCGGCCAGCGCGGTGCCAGCACGTTCGGCACGTCGAACAGGTCGAGCACGCGCGACAGCGTGTGGTCCACCATCTGCTCGATGCTCTGCGGTCGCTGGTAGAACGCCGGCACCGGCGGGAAGACGATGCCGCCCATCAGGGTCACCGTCTCCATGTGGCGAATGTGCGCCAGGTTGAGCGGCGTCTCGCGCACCAGCAGCACCACGCGCCGGCGTTCCTTGAAGCAGACGTCCGCAGCGCGTGCGATCAGGTTATCCGCCAGGCCGAGGGCGCACGCGGCCAGCGTCTTCATCGAGCAAGGCGCGATCACCATGCCGCTGCTCGCGAATGAGCCGGAGGCGATGCTGGCACCGATGTCGGCCACGTTGTGCACGACATGCGCCAGCCGCTCGACATCTGCCCGCTTCAGTCCGAGTTCCTGATGCGCGTTGAGCACACCGGCGCTGGACAGCAGCAGATGCGTTTCAACGCCCTCGACGCGTCGCAGGTGCTCCAGCAGCCGCACGCCGTAGACCGCCCCCGAGGCGCCGGTGATCGCGACGATGAGCCGCTTCATGGTGTTGACCGTGGTGTGACCGGCGCGAACCGGCTTGCGATCAGCCAGTCGGCGCGGCGGGCGAGGTCAGACGACCTCGGCCTTTTTCAGCAGGTCCGTGAGTTCGCCCGACTGGTGCATCTCAGCCAGGATGTCCGAGCCGCCAACGAACTCACCCTTCACGTACAACTGAGGAATGGTGGGCCAATTGGCGTACTCCTTGACGCCCTGCCGCACGTCCTCGTCGTCGAGCACGTTGACCGTGACCAGGTTCTTGACCCCCGACTGCTTGAGGATCTGGATCGCGCGTCCTGAAAACCCGCACTGCGGAAACTGCGCAGTGCCCTTCATGAACAACACGACCGGGTTATCAGTGACGGTCTTCTGAATGAATTCCTTGGCGTCCATCGCTCGTGCCTTGCGTTGATCGGCGCGCGCACATCGCGCAGCGCCTGGGTCCGTGAAATCTCCGGGTCAGTGTAGGAAGTGCTGCCCGCCGGCGTCAAACCGCGCTCGCCTCAACCCCGCGCGCCCTGGGTGAATCACCGCGCATTCCGGGGACATCGATCCGATAAGTCCGGTCGACCGGCCCCTGTTCCAGCGTTCGGTCCACCGCCCAAGGTGAAGAATGCTCGCCATGGTATCTCCTGCCGCCCCTTTGCCCCGGCCGGTTGGGCCGCGCGCTGGCGGCACGTGCGCTGTCGATCTGGTCGCCCCGCCCAAGCTGGCGGCCGCAACGTTGGATGCGCGACTGCGCGGCGGCGACGCGGCGAGCGCGTTGCTGCGCCGGCGCGCGATCAGTGCGCCGCGCATCGGCTGTCCGATGCCCGCCGTGCCGCGCCAACTGGCGGCAATGACGCCTGACATCGGCGGCTAGCGGGAGCGCGAGCGGGCTGCGGTTGCGCCAAGGCTGAGCGCGCCACCCTCGGGCGCGTCAGACGTCAAGCAACGTGCGGGCGCGGCAGACGCGGCCGATCCCGGCTGTGTCATTCACGGTTGCGACCTCGATCAGACCCGCGGCTTCGCACAGGGCGCGGACTGCCGCTGCCTGATCGTGGCCGTGCTCGACCATCAGGCAGCCGCCTGGCGCCAGGAAATCCTTTGCCGCGCCGATGATCGCGCGCAGACAGTCGAGCCCATCGGCATGGTCGGTGAGCGCCTGGAGCGGCTCGTGAGTGAGATGTGCCAGATGGGGATCGCCGGCAGCGATGTAAGGCGGGTTGGCGACGATCAACTCGAACCGGTCCGCCACGGCGCTGTACCAGTCGCTTGGCCGAAGCTCGACCCGCGCGCCGAGCGCGAGCGCGTTTGCGCTGGCGACGGCGAGTGCATCGCCGCTCGCGTCAACCGCGCTGACTGACGCGTCAGGGCGCTCCAGCGCCAACGTGATGGCGATGCAACCGGACCCGGTGCCGAGGTCCAGCACGCGCGGCGCGTGTTGCTCGGCGATCTCCTGCAGTGCCAGGTCGATCAGCAGCTCGGTCTCCGGCCGTGGCACGAGCACCGACGGCGTGACGGAGAAAGCGCGGCCGTAGAACTCGCGGGTGCCCAGCAGATAGGCGAACGGCTCGCCTGCGTGGCGGCGTGCCGCCAACGCGGCGAATCGCGCTTGATCGGCGGGCGCTACCGGTGTCTGCGGATGCGCAATCAACCGCTCGCGCTGGACGCCGAGCACATGCGCGAGCAAGGCGCGCGCCTCGCGGCGCGGCAGCCCGCAACGCGCGAGCACGGTCGCGGCGGGAGTCGCTGTCGCATCGTGTGACCCGCGCCCAGGGTCCGACACGAGGTCACTCGCGTGCGGCCAGCATGTCCTGCGGCCGCACCCACTGGTCGAACTGCTCGGCGCTGACCAAGCCGCTGACCAGCGCCGCCTCGCGCAGGCTCAGGTCTGCCTGGTGCGCGTGTTTGGCGATTGCCGCCGCCTGGTCATAGCCGATGTGCGGTGCCAGCGCGGTCACCAGCATCAGCGAGCGCGCCAGCAGGTCATCGATGCGCGCGTGCTGCGGTTCGATGCCGCGCGCGCAATGGGTATCAAAGCCCGCGCAACCGTCGGCGAGCAGGCGCACGCTTTGCAGGAAGTTGTGGGCGATCAGCGGCTTGAACACGTTCAGCTCGAAATTGCCGCCGGCGCCGCCCAGGTTGATTGCCACGTCGTTGGCCAGCACTTGTGCGGCGACCATCGTCAGCATCTCGCACTGGGTGGGATTGACCTTGCCCGGCATGATCGACGAGCCTGGCTCGTTCTCCGGAATGGCGATCTCGCCCAGGCCAGCGCGCGGGCCACTGGCCAGCCAGCGCACGTCGTTGGCGATCTTGTTGAGCGCGGCGGCAAGCGTCTTGAGCCCACCGTGCGCGGCAAGCAGCGGCTCGTGGCCAGCCAGCGCGGCGAACTTGTTCGGGGCGCTGACGAACGCCAAGCCGGTGTCGGCGGCCAAGGCGGCCGCCACGCGCGCGCCGAACTGCGGATGGGTGTTCAGCCCGGTGCCGACCGCGGTGCCGCCGATAGCCAGTTGCAGCACCGCGGGCGCGCCGGCGTCGATGGCGGCGGCGGCTAGATCGAGCTGCGCCACGTAGCCCGAGAACTCCTGTCCGAGCGTCAACGGCGTGGCGTCCTGCAGATGCGTGCGACCGATCTTGATGATGTCGGCGAACGCGCGGGCCTTGGCGTCGAGCGTGTTGCGCAGGCCGTGCAACGCCGGCCGCAGATGATGCGTGAGCGCGAGCACAGCGGCCACGTGCATGGCGGTCGGGAACACGTCGTTGGACGACTGACCGCGGTTGACGTCATCGTTCGGATGCACCTGGCGGCCGCTGCCGCGCGCACCACCGAGCAGTTCCGAGGCGCGATTGGCCAGCACCTCGTTGACGTTCATGTTGGTCTGGGTGCCGCTGCCGGTCTGCCAGACCGACAGCGGAAACTCGTCGGGCCAGCGGCCCGCCAGCACCTCGTCGGCCGCGGTGGCGATCGCCTGCGCCTGTGTCGCATCGAGCAGCCCGAGTTCGCCGTTGACCTGCGCGGCCGCGCGCTTGATGCGCACCAGTGCGTGCACCAATTCCACCGGCATCTTCTCGGTGGACACTGCGAAGTACTGCAGCGAACGCTGCGTCTGTGCCCCCCACAGACGCTCGGCCGGTACCTCGATCGGGCCGAAGCTGTCGCGCTCGCTGCGGGTCGCGCTCATCAGGCCCTCAGGCTTCGCCCAGTGCGGCGAGCAGCTCGGCCTGGTGCTCGGCGGTCAGCGCCTGTGAAAGCTCGTCGATGTCGCCATCCATGATGGCGTCGATCCGGTACAGCGTGAGGTTGATCCGGTGGTCGGTGACGCGCCCCTGCGGGAAGTTGTAGGTGCGGATGCGCTCGCTGCGGTCGCCCGAGCCGATCAGGCTCTTGCGCGTGCTCGCCTCGGACCGCTGCTGGTCCTGCACCTGCTTGTCCTTGATGCGCGCGGCGAGGATCTTCATCGCGCGCTCCTTGTTCTTGTGCTGGCTGCGGTCGTCCTGGCACTCGACCACCAGGCCCGTGGCCAGGTGCGTGATGCGCACCGCGCTCTCGGTCTTGTTGACGTGCTGGCCGCCGGCGCCGCTGGCACGATAGACGTCGATGCGGATCTCGGTCGGGTCGATCTTCACGTCGTCGATCTCGTCGGCCTCGGGCAGCACGGCCACGGTGCAGGCGCTGGTGTGGATGCGACCTTGCGCTTCGGTCTCGGGAACCCGCTGCACGCGATGCCCGCCCGACTCGAACTTCAGCTTCGAATAGGCGCCCTGGCCCTCGATGCGCACGATCGCCTCCTTGTAGCCACCCAGCTCGCTGGCGCTCTCGGAGATCACCTCGGTCTTCCAGCGGTTGCGCTCGGCATAGCGCAGGTACATCCGCAGCAGGCTGCCGGCAAACAGCGCCGACTCATCGCCGCCGGTGCCGGCCCGCACCTCGAGGAACACGTTGCGATCGTCATTCGGATCCTTGGGCAGCAGCAGGCGCTGCAGATCGGCCTCCAGCGACTCGATACGCCCGCGCGCGGCGTGGATCTCTTCTTCCGCGAGCGCCTTCATGTCCGGATCGGTCAGCATTTCCTGTGCCGACAGCTCGTCCGCGCAGGCGCGGTTGAAGTCGTGGAAGCGCACGACCACCGGCTCGATCTCGGCGCGCTCCTGGCCGAGCGTGCGCAGCTTGTTCATGTCGCGCGCGGTTTCTTCCTGCGCGAGCAGTCCGTCGATCTCCTCCAGCCGGCGCGCCAGCTGGGCGAGCTTGGACTTCATCGAATCTTTCATCGGGCGGCCTGGATGGGCGCGCGCAACGGCCATGGGCGCGACCGCGTCGCGCCCATGACGCACGCACAGCTAGTTGTCGGAAGGGGAGGTGTAGAAGCGCGACAGCGTCGCGATCAGCCGGTCACGCGCGGCATCGTCGTCCGCGGCCGACTGATGCAGCGCCGCCACCGGCGCATGCAGGAACTTGTTGGTCAGCGCGGTGGCCAGGTGCTCGAGCACGAGGTCGGGCGAGTCGCCGGCGGCGAGCCGCTTGCGCGCCCGCTCGAGTTCGTGCGCACGCAGTTCATCGGCACGGCTGCGCAGCCCCTGGATCACCGGCACGGCGGCGCGCGTCTTGAGCCAGCCTTCGAAGTCCCGCACGCGCGATTCGATGATCGCCTCGGCCTGCGCCACGGCCGCCTGCCGCGTCTCGGTGCCGGACTGGACGATCTTGCCCAGATCGTCGACGGTGTAGACGTAGACGTCGTCCAGCCGCGCGACTTCGGGCTCGACATCGCGCGGCACCGCCAGGTCGACGATGAACATCGGACGGTGACGGCGCGCCTTGAGCGCGCGCTCGACCATGCCCAGGCCGATGATCGGCAGCGAACTCGCGGTGCACGACACCACGATGTCGAAGCGGGTCAGGTTGTCGGTCAAATCGGCCAGGCGCATCGCCTTGCCCTGCAGCTTGGCGGCCAGGCTTTGGGCGCGTTCCTCGGTGCGGTTGGCCACCGCGATCGACTTGGGATGGCGCGCCGCGAAGTGGGTGGCGCACAGCTCGATCATCTCGCCGGCGCCGACGAACAACACATGGCTGTCGGCGAGCGAGCCGAAGATCCGCTCGGCCACGCGCACCGCGGCGGCCGCCATCGACACCGACTGCGTACCAATCTCGGTCGTGCTGCGCACCTCCTTGGCCACCGCAAAGGTGCGCTGGAACAGGTGGTTGAGCAGCAGGCCCATGCCGCCGGCCTCGCGCGACAGCTTCTCGGCCTGCTTCATCTGGCCGAGGATCTGCGGCTCGCCCAACACCATGGAGTCGAGTCCGCTGGCAACGCGGAACGCGTGGCGCACCGCGTTGGCCTGCGGCAGCACGTAGGTCGAGCGGCGCAGCTCGGCGGCGTCGAGCTGCTTGCTGGTGGCGAGAAAGTCCGACAACGCGTCCGATGCGGTCTGCGGTTCCTCCACCGCGCAGTACAGCTCGGTGCGATTGCAGGTGGAGACGATCAACGCCTCGGTCAGATTGCCGTTGTCGCGCGTGCTCAGGTTGTCACGCAGCCGGGCGATCGTGTTGCCGACTTCGGTGGGCACGAACGCCAGACGTTCCCGCAGCGCGAGCGGCGCGGTCTGGTGATTGAGCCCGAGGGTCAGCAGTTGCATCGACGCGGTTCTTTTCAGTGGAGCCGTGACTTCGACGTCGCTCGTTACGCTGAAGGATGCTTGCGCCACAGGCATACGAGAGGCATGCGAACTCGGCCGATTATAGGTACGCATCTGGCTCATCCAGCGTCTGCCGCGGCGAGCCGTTGGGGTAGAGGCGACAGTAACGGTACTGGTGACACGGAATCTATGACCTGGATCAGACTCCAACGTGCTGCAGGTGCGTTGCGGGGGTAGCCTCGGACGTACCAGGTTTGTCATGGACGATGCCGATGGCCCCTTCTGCCAAAACCACGCCACACGCTGTCCCGGCCGCCGCACTGGTGCTTGTGCCCGAGAGCGAGCGCGAGGTTGACCGTATTGCCGAACGCTGCCGCCGCCTGGTGAACAGGCGGGCGATGCTGTCGGCCGGTGCCGCCGTGGTCCCGCTGCCCGGCTTTGACCTGATGGTCGACGTTGGCGTGCTGACCCGGTTGTTGCGGGAGATCAACCAGGAATTCGGCCTGACGCCGGCGCAGATCGATGCGCTGGCGCCGAAGAAGCAGTTCACCGTCTACAAGGCGATCAACGCGCTCGGCGCCAGCGCGGTGGGGCGCCTGATCACGCGCCAGGTGGTGGCGATGGTGGCGAGCAGCGTGCTGCGTCGCGTGGCCACCAAGGCAACGGTGCGCTACGTGCCGCTGGCCGGCCAGGCGCTGGCCGCCGGGATCTCGTTTGCCACCCTCAAGACGCTGGGCGACCGCCATGTCGCCGACTGCGTGCGGGTGGCATCCAACGCGATCGACATCAACGATCTCGACGACCGCGCGACCCGCCGCTAGCGGGCGAGCGTTTCCTGCTCCATGCGCAGGAAGGTGCCGTAGGCATTGATCCGATTGGCCGCCTGGAATGCCGGCAGCTTCGCGTAGCGCGACCAGTCGGTCTGCGCATAGGCCTCGTCGAACGACTTCAGGTCGCGCACCGCCGCGCCCATCGTCTCGCGCAGGTACCGCAGGTACTCGCGGGTGAGGGCGATGTCGGGCGTCGGGTTGCGGGACGCGGCGCCGTGTCCCGGCACCACCACCGCCGGCGCAAGTGGGGCAATGCGGTCCATCGCCGCCAGCCACGCCTTGCTGTCGGCGTTGCCGACGTAGGGCAGGCGGCCGCTGAAGTAGAGGTCGCCGGCGAGCAACACGCGGTCGCCGTCGATGAACAGCATCAGGTCTTCATCCGAGTGCGCGCCAGCAACATCGATCAGGTGGAACTGCACGCCGCCCTGCGTGAAGGTGAACTCCCGGACGGCCGCAAAGCTGAGCCAGCGGGTGGCTGCAACCAGGCGCGTCTGCGCATCGACATGCGGCGCAAGGTCGCGCCGGCGCTGCTCGAGACGACTGCTTGTTGGCTCGGACGCCAGCGTGGCCCGTGCCTTCTCGTGCGCCCAGATCTCCACCCCCGGCCCGGCCAGCGACTGCAAACCATAGAAGTGATCAGCGTGATAGTGGCTGACGATGACAAGTCGGATCGGTTGTCGCGTCACCGTGGCGATGGCCTGCCTGAGCTGTGCGCCGAGCGCCGGTGTGCCCAGCGCGTCGAACACCACCACGCCGTCGTCGGTGATCACGAACGCGGCATTCGAGTTGAAGGCGGCGTTGGCCGGGGTGGCCATGCCGCCTGCGCCCTGAACGTAGTAGACGCGCTCGCTGGCGCGGATCGGGGTCATCCCGCCGCCGCTCGGTGCGACGGGCGCGTTTGCACAACCCATCACGGCAATCGCCAGTGTCGCGAGGACGACCCGGCGGGCCGCAGGGAGGCGGAACGAGAGCGCGCGATCAAGCATGTTGGTGGGCCGGTGATGGGTTGCTGCCAGCTTAGCGGCGAGCGAACGCGCCGGGACGCCGACGCTCACGCCGAGTCCGGCGGCGCGTGGTCACGCGCTTGCGCCGGTCTGGCGTCAACCCTTGCCTTGCTGCCGCCATGCCGCCGCTCGCGCGCCACGTTGTGCTTGTAGATCCACTGGCCGAGCGCGGCCGTGACCAGCAGCAAGGCGTTGGAGACCACGAAAACCCAGTTGTTCAGCAACAGGCTGTACGTGAGGAACGCCGTCGATGCCGTCATCTGGCCGATGAATAGCCAGCTCGACACGCCCTGGGTCGAGCCGCTGCGCCACTGCGAGTAGACCTGCCGGCCCACGGTGGCCAGCAGGACCGCGGTCGCGAACCAGCCGATCGCCTCGGTGAACATGGCCGTGCCGGGCAAGCGGCGCACCCGCGACAGCCCCGGCGGCGGCAACCCGTCGGATATACTTCGCGCCCTTCGGAGTGTCGACCGCGGTCCGTGGTCGGTGCATCGATTCCGGCCAAGTAGCTCAGTCGGTAGAGCAGAGGATTGAAAATCCTTGTGTCGGCGGTTCAATTCCGTCCTTGGCCACCAAGATTCCCAGCGGGAGCGAAGCAGGTTGGTTGTCTTCATCGTCGGTGATGAAACGGCATCCGCGCTCGCCTTCCGCCCGCCGTGCGAGGTCTGGTGCAGGCGCCTGATTCCCTGATCGATGCAGCCGTGGTTGGCGCCGGCGTGGCCGGACTGGCCGCGGCACTGGGCCTGTCTCAGCTGGGCCTGCGGGTCGCGCTGATCGGCCCACCGGCACGTCGCTTCACTGCCTGCGCTGACATCCCGTTCGACGCCCGCATCTATGCGTTGGCGCCCGCCACGATCGACCTGTTGACACGGCTGAAGGTCTGGCCGCAGGTGGATGGTCGGCGGGTGCGGGCGGTGTCGCGGATGCGCGTCTTCGGCGATGCTGGCGATGAACTGAGCTTCGATGCCTACGGCGCGCGCGTCGAACGCCTGGCCACCATCGGCGAAGAAAGCGAACTGCTGCGGGTGCTGACCACCGGTGTCGCCTTCGCGCCGGGCGTCGTGCGCCACGAAGTCGGGCTGCGCACGCTGACGGTGGAACCGAAGGCGGTCGCGCTCGAACTGGAGGACGGCACCCGGTTGCGCTGCGCGCTCGTGGTCGGCGCCGATGGCGCGCAGTCGCCGGTGCGCACGGCAGCGGGTATCTTGGCGGAGGTTGTGCCGTATCCACACACGGCGGTGGTCGCCAACTTCGCCGCCACGCAGCCGCATGATGGGGTCGCTTGGCAGTGGTTCTGCGACGAGGGCGTGGTGGCGCTGCTGCCGCTGCCCGGCAATGTCACGTCGCTCGTGTGGTCGGCGCCGCATGCGCTGGCCTCCCAGCTGATGTCGCTGACCCCGGAAGGACTGGCGAGCCGCGTGGCGCTGCGCACCGAGCACGTGCTTGGCGCACTTTCACCGTTGGGTCAGGCCGGCGGCTTTCCGCTCAAGCGCCTGACCGTTGATCGGCTGGTGGCGCCGCGTGTCGCCCTCGTAGGCGATGCAGCCCATGTGGTGCATCCGCTGGCTGGTCAGGGGTTGAACCTCGGGCTGCAAGACGTGTCCACGCTTCTCGATGTGATCAAGGCGCGCGAAAGCTGGCGGAACGTGGGTGATTTCATGCTTTTGCGCCGGTATGCCAGGGCACGGGCCGAGCCGATCGGACTGATACGCTTCACGACCGATTCGCTGGCGCGCCTGTTCGCGATCGAAGACCCGTTGGTGCGCCGTATGCGCAACCACGGCATGGCCTGGGTGAACCGCATCGGTCCGCTCAAGCGAGAGTTGATTCGCCGGGCGCTCGGATGAGCGTCCTTTGATGAAAGACCAATCGATGCGTGCAATGCAATGGATGTTCGCGGCGCTGGCCGCGCTGTTGATCGGCGGGCTCGCTGCCCCGGTCATGGCCCAGCCCAAGGGTGCCGCGGGCGGCGCGGTTGAAGAGCAGATCCGCCTGCGGATGCAGGAGCTGCTCGGCAACCGTCCGGATTCGGTCACCCGCACGCCCTATGGCGTGTACGAAGTGGTGGTCGGCACCGAGGTGTACTACACGGACCAGGCCACGAGCTACGTGATGGTGGGCCGCCTGATCGACGCTAAGACACTCCAGGACGTGACGCAGGCGCGGCGCGATGAGTTGATGAAGGTCGACTACGCCAAGCTGCCGCTCGACCAGGCAGTGCGGTTGCGCAACGGCAAGGGCACGCGCCAGTTCGTCACCTTCGAGGATCCCAACTGCCCGTACTGCCGCAAGCTGCACACCGACCTGCAGGCACTGAAGGACGTCACCGTCTACGTCTTCCTCTATCCGATCCTGTCGCCCGAGTCGTTCGAGCGGTCCAAGAGCATCTGGTGCGCCAAGGACCGCGCGGCGGCCTGGAACGGTGCGATGCTCGAGGGCAAGTCGCCGCCGCCCGCCGCTGCCGACTGCAAGCATCCGCTGCAACAGAACCTGCAACTCGGCCAGCGCCTGGGCGTCACTGGCACGCCGACCCTGATCTTCCAGGACGGCAGTCGCATGCCCGGTGCCTCGTCGGCCGAAGAGATCGACAAGAAGCTGGCAACGATCACCAAGAAGTGACCGAGCGGCGGGTCGATGCGCGTACGCGCATTGGCGTCGAGCCGGTCCTTGCAAGGCGCGCTGCGGCGCGCCTTGTTGTTTCTAGCGTGCCGCCAGCGCCGCCTGGGGTGAGACGCCGCGCGGCAGCAGCAGCCACGCGCTGACATCATGGCGTTGCCGGCCGGCATGCTCGCCGGCGGCGCGCCCGAACCCCCAGAAGAAATCGAAGCGGATCGGTCCGCGGATGGCGCCGCCGGTGTCCTGCACCAGGGCCATCCGCGTCAGTGGCACGGCGGTGGTCGGATGCGCGGTGCTGATCACCACCGGGGCGCCCAGCGGCACGTACAGCGGGTCGCCCGCAAGCGAATAGCCGGGCGTCAGCGCGATGCCCATCGCGCCCACCGGCCCGACCGTTGGATCGCCCACCGGCAGGTCGCGGAAGAACACATAGCTCGGGTTCTCGTTGAGCAGCGCGCGGAGCTTGCCGGGGTTGGCGCGCGCCCAGGCCTGGATCCCCTGCATCGACGCCTGCTCGAAGGTCAGTTCTCCGCGCTCGATCAGCACGCGGCCGATCGAACGGTACGGATGGCCATTGGTGTCGGCGTAGCCCAGGCGCACCTGCGTGCCATCGGCAAACTGCACTCTTCCTGATCCTTGCACCTGCAGGAAAAACGCCTCGATCGCGTCGTCCACCCACAGCAACTCCAGGCCCTGCAGGCGCGGGTCGTCCAGTTCGGCGCGAGAGAAGTAGGGCACCACGCGCTTGCCCGCCGGCGAATCGACCACGCGGCCGCGCACACGCTTGCCGGCCAGCTCCGGGTACAGGTCGCCCAAGTCGACGATCAGTAGATCGTCGGGCCGCCGATGCAGCGGCACCGCGAACCGCGTGCTCTTGACTCGGCTGCCGACGAGCAGCGGCTCGTAATAGCCGGTGATGCGACCGCGGTCGCCGACGGTGAGCACGCGCGCCTCGGCGCCAGGCGCAGCCGCGCTGCGTGTGGCGCCAGTGGCGTCGCCGCTGGCGTCCTCGCGCGTCTCGGCCAGCAGGCGCCACGGCTCCAGATGCGTGCGCATGAAGCTGCGGATCGCCGCGCCATCGCCGGCGGGGACCTGCTGCGCGGCGCTGCAGGCGCCCTGCCACAGCGCGCGTCGCGCGGGGTTGCGCTCGTAGCTGCGGCAAGTGGCCAACCACGCGGGCCAGGCGCCGATCAGGTCGGCATCGGCCAGTGCGGGCAGCGCCTCGAGGCCGACACGCTCGTAGCGCGCGGTGGTGACCGTCTTGATGGGTGGTGGCGAGGCGATCGGCGCGGGCGCAGGCAGCGGCGTGCTCTGGCAGCCGGCCTGCAGCAGGCAAGCGGCGGTAATCACCAAGAAGACGGCGACGCGACCCCCCCTAGAATGCAGCACCATGTGGCTCCTGATCCTCGAAGCGCTGCTCGCGCTCGCACTGCTCGTCTTCATCGTCTGGTGGACGATGTTCCACGGACGCAAGCGCGACTGAAGCGCGCGCCGCGCGCGGGCGGCGTCAATGCAGAACGCGCGGCATCGACATGACGAACTCCGGCACGCTGGCATCGAAGTGGGTGCCGTCTTCGGCCACGCAGTGGTAAGTGCCGCGCATCGAGCCGACCGGTGTCTCCAGCGGACAGCCGCTGGTGTAGCGGAACGCCTCACCCGGCCGTAGCAGCGGTTGCTCGCCGACCACGCCGTCGCCCCTGACCTCGTCCACCTTGCCGTCGGCATCGGTGATCACCCAGTGCCGTGACAGCAGCCGGGCGGTCATCTCGCCGGTGTTGTGTACGGTGATCGTATAGGCGAACACATACTGGTCCGCCTCGGGATCCGACTGCTCCGCAATGAACTGCGGTGACGCCGTCACCGTGAACTCGTACTTGGCCATGGTTACCGCCTGGTCTGGAGCGCGACTCGTAGAATCGCGCGAAATCACGGAGAGAAGAGCATGCATTCTCGCATCGCACCGAGCATCCTGTCGGCCGACTTCGCGCGACTGGGGGAGGAAGTCCGCAATGTCGTCGCCGCCGGAGCCGACTGGATCCACTTCGACGTGATGGACAACCATTACGTTCCCAACCTGACCATCGGTCCGTTGATCTGCGAGGCGATTCGTCCGCATGTGCAGGTGCCGATCGATGTTCATCTGATGGTCGAGCCGGTGGACGCGATCGTGCCGATGTTCGCCAAGGCGGGCGCCAACCTGATCAGCTTTCACCCGGAAGCGTCGCGCCATGTCGACCGCACCCTGTCGCTGATCCGCGAGCAGGGCTGCCAGGCGGGCCTGGTGTTCAACCCGGCCACGCCGCTGGAGTGGATGGACCACGTGATGGACAGGATCGACCTGGTGCTGCTGATGTCGGTGAACCCGGGCTTCGGCGGCCAGTCGTTCATCCCCGAGGCGCTCAACAAGCTGGCGGCCGCGCGGGCGCGCATCGATGCCTGGCAGCAGGCCACCGGCAAGACCATCCTGCTGGAGATCGATGGCGGCGTGAAGGTCGACAACATCGGCCGGATCGCCGCGGCAGGGGCGGACACCTTCGTCGCCGGCAGTGCGATCTTCGGGTCAAAGGATTACGCCGCCACCATCGCTGCGATGCGCAGCCAGATCGCGGCCGCGCAGTGCGACATCCCGGCCCGGCGGCGCGGCGCCGACAGCGCGTATCGCGGGGCCTGAGCGTTGCAGCGCCGTCAGACGGCGTGGTCAGGCTTGCATGGCTGTAGCGCCGGCCGCATGTCCTGACCGGAATCGCCGCGTACGTCCTTTTCAAAACTCACCTTGTTGCGGCCGTCCGACTTAGCGCGATACAACGCGTGGTCGGCCGCAATCAGCAGTGCCTGCGCGCCGCCAGTGCTGGCGTCCACCGCCGCCACGCCGATGCTGGCAGTAAAGCGCAGGCAAGCCACGCCGTTGCGCGCATCGTCAATCTGCACCACCTGTTGCTCGACCGCACGGCGCAGCCGCTCGGCAAGCATCAGCGCCTGCGCTGGCTCGGTGGCAGGCGCCACGACCACCAGCTCGTCGCCGCCGTAGCGGGCAGCGATGTCGGTCGCGCGGATGTTGGCCTGGCATAGAGCGCCGAACTGCTTGAGCACGGCATCGCCGGCACGATGGCCATGGCGGTCGTTGACCTCCTTGAAGCGATCTAGGTCGAGCATCAGCACCGCCAGCGGCTGCCCATAGCGGCGCGCGCGCTCGTACTCCTCCTCCAGCCGCCGTTCCAGGTAGCGCCGGTTGTGCACTCCGGTCAGGTGATCGGTAATGCTCTCGTGCTCCAGCAGCGCCACGCGCCGCAGCTCGCCCACCGTACGCTGCGCCAGGGTCACCGTTCGGTACACGAAGCAGGCGCCGAAGAAGAACACCGTCGGCACCAACAGGGCGGGCACATCGTCGTGCCCACCGAACGTCAGTACCGCGTAGCAGACGTAGGCGCCGATGAAGCCGGCCACGTAGCCCGCGTGCAGATACCATTTCTTCTGGACCGGGCCGGAGGGTAACTGGGCGATGATCGAACGCAAGGGAACGAAGGCGGCGGCAAGTGTGACGACGCCGGCCAGCAGCAGCGCATTGGCAACGAATTCGGGCAGCGCGAAATCCATGGTGCGGGAGGTCCGGGCGACAGCGCTCGGCGCAATGGCGGTTGCACCGGATTGTGACTCGCAGCGCACGCAGCAGTCGGCCGAATTGCGCGACCGGCGGACGCCGTCGGGTCGGCATCGGGCGGCTCAAGTTCCGGGCGCTGCGGCCGATGAGCCGCGACTCGCGAGCGGCAGCCGATGAGCGCGCCACTGCAGGCGGTGCTGATCGATCTCGACGGCACCCTGATGGACACCGCGCCCGACCTGGCCGCCGCGGCCAACGCGATGCGGGCCGACTTCGGTCTGGCGCCGCTGCCGCTGGCGCGCATCGCCGCCTTTGTCGGCAAGGGCGCTGAAGTGCTCGTGCATCGCGCCCTGACCGACGATCTCGCCGGCCGCGCCACCGTAGCGGACTTCGCACAGGGTCGCCGCGCCTTTTACGCCCACTACCACCGCGTCAACGGTGATCAGGCGATCGTCTTCGAGCGCGTGCCGCAGGCACTCGCCCTGTTGCGCGAGAACGGACTCACGCTGGGCTGCGTCACCAACAAGCCGCGCGAATTCACCGTGCCGCTGCTCGAGCGCGTGAATCTGGCAACGTGGTTCGCCACCGTGGTCGCGGGCGACGACGTGACCGAGAAGAAGCCGCACCCGGCCCTGCTGCTGGCCGCATGCGAGCGGCTCGGCATCTCGCCGGCACGCGTGCTGATGATCGGCGACTCGGTCAACGACGCGCTGGCCGCGCGCGCTGCCGGCTGTCGCGTGGTGCTGGTGGAGACCGGCTACAACGAGGGTGAGTCAGTGCACTCGCTGGCAGGTGAGCCGGGGGTCGATGCTATATTGCCCACGCTCTTCGACGCCGCCGCGCACGTCCTGCGGAACCGGTCCGCGCCGAACGAACCACCACCCTGACGACATGGGTCACCACAACGAAACTCGCCACGCTTTCTGGTGCGTTGCCAAGCCGCAAGGCTGGCATGCCCAGGGAGCCTGGTGCTGGCGCCGCTAGACGCCAACCGCTGCACGCCCGTGCAGCTGCTGTTCCCGTTGCAGTCGTTCGACCCGCAGCCGCCCTCGCCGCCAATGAACCCGGTGCGCAGCGGACTCCCACCAGGTGACGCATGACCGAACTCGAATTCAAGGCACTCGCCGCGCAGGGCTACACCCGCATCCCGCTGATCGCCGAGAGCTTCGCTGACCTCGACACACCGCTGTCGCTGTACCTGAAGCTCGCGCGCGGCGCGGGCGACGGCGCCAACACCTATCTGCTCGAATCCGTGGTCGGCGGCGAGCGCTTCGGCCGTTACTCGTTCATCGGCCTGCCGGCGCGCACCGCGATCCGCGCCTTCATCGACGACACGCCCGGCCAGCACCGCATCGAGGTGGTGACCGACGGCAAGGTGGTCCACAGCGAACGTGGCGACCCGCTCGCCTTCGTGCAGCGCTACCTCGATCGTTTCAAGGTGGCGGTGCGGCCGGGGCTGCCGCGTTTCTGCGGCGGGCTGGCGGGTTACTTCGGTTACGACACCGTGCGCCTGTTCGAGAAGAAGCTCGCCAAGACCAAGCCGGATGACCTCGGCCTGCCCGACATCCATCTGTTGCTGACCGAGGAACTGGCGGTCATCGACAACCTGTCCGGCCGCGCCTACCTGATCGTCTACGCCGACGCCGGCCACGCCGAGGGCTACCAGCGCGCGCGCGAGCGCCTGCGCGAACTCAAGGCGCGCGTCACGCGCCACATCGAACCGCCGCATACGCGCGCCAGCCTGCGCCGCGCCGAGACGCGCGAGTTCGCGAAGGCGGACTACCTGAAGGCGGTGGAGCGCTGCAAGGAATACATCGCCGCCGGCGATGCGATGCAGGTGGTGATCGGCCAGCGCATCACCAAGCAGTACGCCGATGCACCGTTGAGCCTGTACCGCGCGCTGCGCACCCTCAACCCGTCGCCGTACATGTACTTCTATGACTTCGGCGATCACCAGATCGTCGGCGCCAGCCCCGAGATCCTGGTGCGCAGCGAGGACCGCGTCACCGCGGGCGGCACCGAGCGCATCGTCGCGCTGCGGCCGATCGCCGGCACGCGCCCGCGCGGCGGCACCCCCGAGCACGACGCCGCGCTCGCTGCCGAGCTGATCGTCGATCCCAAGGAACGCGCTGAGCACCTGATGCTGATCGATCTCGCGCGCAACGACATCGGCCGCATCGCCCAGACCGGCAGCGTGAAGGTCACCGAGCAGATGGTGATCGAGCGCTACTCGCACGTGATGCACCTGGTCAGCCACGTCGAAGGCAAGCTCAAGCCCGGCATGACCAACCTTGACGTGCTGCGCGCCACCTTCCCGGCCGGCACCCTGAGCGGCGCGCCCAAGGTGCGGGCGATGGAGATCATCGACGAACTTGAGCCCAGCAAGCGCGGCATCTATGGCGGTGCGGTCGGCTACCTCTCGTTCGCCGGCGACATGGATCTGGCCATCGCGATCCGCACCGGCGTGATCAAGGGCAACGTGCTGTACGTGCAGGCCGCGGCCGGCATCGTGGCCGACTCGGTGCCCGAGAGCGAGTGGAAGGAGACCGAGGCCAAGGCGCGCGCCGTGCTGCGCGCCGCCGAGCAGGTGGAGGATGGCTTCGATGTCGACTGACATGATCGACCTGCGCAGCGACACCGTGACCCGCCCCACCGCCGCGATGCGCGCGGCGATGGCGGCAGCCGAGGTTGGCGACGACGTCTTCGGCGACGACCCCACCGTCAACCGCCTGCAGGCGGCGATGGCCGAGCGACTCGGCTTCGAGGCGGGGCTGTTCCTGCCCACCGCCACCCAGAGCAACCTCGTCGCGCTGATGACGCACTGCCAGCGCGGTGACGAGTACATCGCCGGCCAGCAGGCGCATTGCTACAAGTACGAGGCCGGCGGCGGCGCGGTACTGGGCTCGATCCAGCCGCAGCCGGTGGAGCACGCCGATGACGGCTCGCTGCGGCTCGATCACGTCGTGGCGGCGATCAAGGCCGATGACTTCCACTACGCGCGCACGCGGCTGCTCGCGCTGGAGAACACCATCGGCGGCCGCGCGGTGCCACTGTCCTCGATGCGCACGCTGACCGACTTCGCGCACGGCAAGGGCTTGGCGACACATCTGGACGGCGCGCGCCTGTTCAACGCCGCCACCGCACTCGGCGTGCCCGCGGGCGAAGTCGCGCACAGCTTCGACTCGGTGACCGTGTGTCTGAGCAAGGGGCTCGGCTGTCCGGCCGGCGCAGTGCTGGTTGGCACGCATGACTTCATCGAGCGCGCCAGGCGCCCGCGCAAGATGCTCGGCGGCGGCATGCGCCAGGCCGGCATCCTCGCCGCGGCCGGCCTGCATGCGCTCGACCATCATGTCGCACGCTTGGCCGACGACCACGCGCTCGCAGCCCGGCTCGCGGATGGCCTGCGCAATATCGACGGCATCACCGTCAACGGTCCGCACACCAACATGGTGTTTCTGCAGATGGACCCAACCCGGCTCGCCGCGATCGAGCCCGCGTTCGCGCAGCAGGGCATCCTGCTGCACGGCTACGAAGGGCGGATGCGGCTGGTCACGCACCTGGATGTCGATGCCGCCGGCATCGAGCGCGTGATCGCCGCGTTCAAGGGGTTCTTCGCCCGCGTACCTGCGCAGTCGTAGTGAAGCGGCATTGGGATGGCGGTCGCACAGGAGGCAGAGCTGCAATCAAAATGTCAATAAAAAACACTTGCTAAAACAGATCTTAAAGCGCTATCGTTATGCCGGTTTCCCTGCAACAGATCCGCGATGTTCCCGTCTCCCCGAATCGTCGTTTGCGCGCCACCCGGTCACGCGTATCGCGCGTGGCGGCGTGCGCTGATCGACCCCCTTTTTGTGAGCAACCCGTCTTTCCACAGAGGCATGCCATGAGCAATGCGATTGCACGCCGGCTGGAAGCCATTCAGACAAAGGCCGCGATGCGGTCGTCCGACGTGGCCAATGTGCTGAACGTACGCCCCGAGACCGTCTCTCGATGGAACAAGGGCAAGGCGTTGCCGCACGCCAGTACCGAGAAGCAACTTCTCGAATTGGAGTTCGTGATCGACAAGCTGGCCGACATCTACGAGCCACACGACGCGCGGTTGTGGCTCTTTGCCCGCCAGCGCCTATTGAACGATCAGGTGCCCGCGGAGCTGATCCAGCAGGGCCGTGTCGACGAAGTCCTGGCTTCGGTGAATCAACTGCTGGACGGCGTGCACCTCTGATCTGACGACGCGCAACCGACGACGAGCATGCTTCACGACACCGACTTGCTTGACCGGTTGGCAGCTCTTCCGAAGGAGACGTTCGATGGCACGGTGTTTCGTGGCACTCGGCAGAGCCTCGACCCGCTGGCAAGTTCCTACAGCGGCGGCCGCTGGATGCGGCGCGACGGTGCTGCCGTGCTGTACACCAGCCTGGAGCGCGAAGGCGCTCTGGCGGAAATTTCGTTTCACTGGAGCCAACTGGACCCTCGTCCGACCAGGCCGGTGATGATGCACACGCTGCGGGTGGTGGCGCATCGAACGCTGAAGCTCGTGAGGGCGGACCTGAAGGCGCTCGGCGTTCCGGAGGCGGCATACGGGGGTATCAACCTGCCGCGAACGCAGGAGATTGGCGCAGCGATCGAGTTCCTGGGCTGTGACGGCTTGATCGCGCCGTGCGCAAGGTGGCCGTGTGACAACCTGATCCTCTTTCCCGATCGTATGGGCGGCGATGCGTCACTTGAGATTGTGACCAGCGAAGTAGTCGACTGGGTGGCGTGGGCGACGGACCACGATCTGCTCAAGTCGCCTTAGGGCATCCCCAGAAGGCGGAGCCATAATCTGCTTCGTTGTCCGCGACTCGTCTGGCTGCTGTACCGCTCGCTGGCTGGCGTGGACGCAATCCATCGGTCTGACTGCACCCGCACCCTCGGGCGGCCGCATCCGCGGACCAACCCAAGTCCTCGCCCAGCATTCAGCGCCGATCTCGCTATCGCGCGAGAAGCGGGTGGCGATTGAGGACGCTCATTGAAAACGCTCATTGAATACGCTTAGGCACTCACATGCTGCTGATGCTCGATAACTACGACTCCTTCACCTACAACCTCGTGCAGTACTTCGGCGAGCTGGGCGAAGACGTGCACGTGGCGCGCAACGACGAGATCACGCTCGATGAGATCGCCGCGCTCAAGCCCGACCGCCTGTGCATCTCGCCCGGCCCGTGTTCGCCGGCCGAAGCCGGCATCTCGCTCGATGTGATCGAGCGCTTTGCCGGTGAGATCCCGATCCTCGGCGTGTGCCTCGGCCACCAGGCGATCGGCCATGCGTTCGGCGGCAAGGTGATCCGCGCCGGGCGGCTGATGCACGGCAAGACCGACGCCGTGGCACACACCGGCGCCGGCGTGTTCGCTGGTCTCCCCACGCCGTTCACCGCCACGCGCTACCACTCGCTGGCCGTCGAGCGCGCCTCGCTGCCCGCGTGCCTGCAAGTCACCGCCTGGACCGCCGACGGCGAGATCATGGGCCTGCGCCATGCCACGCTCGACATTGAGGGCGTGCAGTTCCACCCGGAATCGATCGCCACCGAGTACGGCCACGCACTGCTGAAGAACTTCGTCACGCGCACCGCCGCCGGCGCGGCCCGCTGACACACACCGAGCAAGAGAACGAGGACAAGCCATGTCGATCACCCCCGCCGAGGCGCTGGTTCGCTGCATCGACCACCGCGAGATCTTCGAGGACGAGATGCTGTCGCTGTGGCGCAAGCTGATGCAGGGCGAGCTGTCGCCGGTGCAGATTGCCGCGCTCACCATGGGCCTGCGGGTGAAGAAGGAGACGATCGGCGAGATTGCCGCGGCGGCGCGCATCATGCGTGAGTTCGCCACCCCGGTCGCGGTGGCCGACCACACGCACCTGGTGGACCTGTGCGGCACCGGCGGTGATGCCGCGCACACCTTCAACATCTCCACCGCCGCGATGTTCGTCGCCGCCGCCGGCGGCGCGCGTGTGGCCAAGCACGGCGGGCGCGGCGTGTCCTCAGGCTCGGGCAGTGCCGACGTGCTGGAAGCACTCGGCGCCAACATCAACCTGCCGCCCGAGAAGGTGGCTACCTGCCTGGCCGAGACCGGCATCGGCTTCATGTTCGCGCCCAATCACCACGCGGCGATGAAGCACGCGGCACCGGTGCGCAAGGAACTCGGCGTGCGCACGATCTTCAACATCCTCGGGCCGCTGACCAACCCGGCCGGCGCACCGAACCAGCTGATGGGCGTGTTCCACCCGGACCTCGTCGGCATCCAGGTGCGCGTGCTCAAGGAACTCGGCGCGCAGCACGTGCTTGTGGTGCACGGCAAGGACGGCATGGACGAAGTCGCCCTCGGTGCCGCCACGCTGGTCGGCGAACTCAAGCACGGCCAGGTGCGCGAGTACGAGATCCACCCCGAAGACTTCGGGCTGAAGATGATCAGCAACCGCGGCCTGCGCGTCGGCAATGCGCTGGAATCGAAGGCGATGATCCTCGAAGCACTCGACAACATCGACGGCACGCCGCGCGAGATCGTGATCTTCAACGCCGGCGTGGCGCTGTACACGGCCGACGTGGTGCCATCGATCGACGACGGCATCCATCTGGCGCGCGCCACCCTCGCCGGTGGCGGCGCCAAGCGCAAGCTCGAACAGTTTGTCGACGTCACGCGCCGTCTGGCCGCATGAGTCGATCACGTTCACCCGGACGCGCCGTGGTCGACATGGCGCGCCATCATGACCTCGCGTGCCTCGTGCGCCTGCAAGAAGCGGCGGTCGAGGCCGAGCGTGCGTTCTCGCCCGACCTGGTGCCGCGGCGTATCGATCCGCTCGCCTCGCGGCGCAGCTTCAAGGCCACGTTGTTGCGTGGCCAGCGCGAGCGCACGTTCGTCGCCCGCGTGGGCCGGCAGGTGATCGGCATGCTGTGCGTCGAACTGCATCGCGCGCGCAGCCGCCACGCGGCGGTGCGGCGCCACGGCTTCATGCACTCGCTGTATGTGGCGCCGGCGCACCGGCGCCAGCGCGTGGCCGCGCGTCTGGTGGCGCGCGGGCTCGTGTGGTCGCGCCGGCAGGGCGCGCTGCAGGTGCGGCTGGAGATGGCTGCCGGCAACGCCGGCGCACGCCGGCTGTACGAACGGCTCGGCTTCCGGCCGCGCGAAGTTTTCTTCACGCTCGACTTGCGGAGGCCCGCGTGAGCGACATCCTGCAGAAGATCCTCGCGGTCAAGCGCGACGAGGTGGCCGCCGCGCGCAAGCGCGAGTCGGCCGTGGCGCTGCGCAACCGTGCCGAGCAGCGTGATCCCGCCGAGCGGCGCGACTTCACCGCCGCGCTGCGCGCGAAGATTGGCGCCGGCGGCGCCGCGGTGATCGCCGAGGTGAAGAAGGCCTCGCCCTCCAAGGGCGTGCTGCGCGCGGACTTTGACCCCGTCGCCATCGGCGCCAGCTATGCGCAAGGGGGAGCGGCCTGCCTGTCGGTGCTGACCGACGTGCACTTCTTCCAGGGCGCGCCGGCCTACCTGCAGCAGGCACGGCGGGCGAGCGGCCTGCCGGCGCTGCGCAAGGACTTCATCGTCGACGAGTACCAGCTGTACGAAGCCGGCACCTGGGGTGCCGATTGCGTGCTGCTGATCGTTGCCGCGCTCGACAAGTTTCAGCTGCGCGACCTGGAAGCGGCGGCGCAGTCGGTTGGCCTCGCGGTGCTGGTGGAGGTGCACGACGCGCGCGAACTCGATCTCGCACTCGAATTGAAGACGCCGCTGCTGGGCATCAACAACCGCAACCTGCGCACGTTCGAGGTCAGCCTCGCCACCACGCTCGATCTGCTGCCACGCATCGGCCCGGAGCGGCTGGTAGTGACCGAGAGCGGCATCCTCGCGCCCGCCGACGTGCAGACGATGCGCAGCGCCGGCGTGAATGCATTCCTGGTCGGCGAGGCGTTCATGCGGGCGCCCGATCCCGGCGCCGAACTCGCGCGCCTGTTCGCCTGACCGATGCGCGGCGCTGACTTGGGTCGCCTGGCGCCCGGCTGGCGACCGCAGGTCGAAGCATTTCTTCAGTCACCGACAGGCGCGGCGCTCGCCGCGTTCATCGATGCCCGCATCGCCGCCGGCGCCGCCGTCTATCCGCCCACGCCGCTGCAGGCGCTGGAGCTGACGCCGTTTCACGCCGTGCGTGTGGTGCTGCTCGGACAGGACCCGTATCACGGCGCCGGGCAGGCGCATGGGCTGGCGTTCTCGGTCAATGCCGGCGTGCGCATCCCGCCCAGCCTGCGCAACATGTTCAGCGAGTTGCAGCGCGACTGCGGCTGCGCACCGCCCGCGAGTGGCGATCTCACACGCTGGGCCCAGCAGGGCGTGCTGCTGCTCAACGCCGTGCTCACTGTGGAAGACGGCCAGCCCGGCAGCCACGCGCGCCGCGGCTGGGAGGCGTTCACCGACGGCCTGGTGCAGTCGCTCGCCGCCGACCCAGCGCCCAAGGTGTTCCTGTTGTGGGGCGCGCATGCACAGGCCAAGTGCGCGCTGATCGAGCGCGCGGGCGCCGGCCACGCGGTGCTGCAGGCCAATCATCCGTCGCCGCTGTCGGCGCGCCGGCCGCCGGTGCCCTTCCTGGGATGCGGCCATTTCAGTCGAGTCAACGCGTTCCTCGCCGCGCACGGCCGCGGTCAGATCGACTGGTGCACCTAGATCAACAAGCGCGCTCGATGCGCGGCTGGCCCGCGTGTTGCGAGGCCTAAGCTGCGGCCCGTTTTGCAGCTCGTTTGTGCCCGCTGATCGGCCAACGCTGTGCGCTGATCGTCACCGCCACCCACCGGAATAACAAGGAGAAACGCAATGGCCGCAGGCTACTTCCCGACCTGGACCGAGAAACGGGAGGGAGTGATCGCGCCCGACGAGCGACTGCCGTGGCCACAGACCGTTGCGCTGGGCATCCAGCACGTGGTGGCGATGTTCGGTGCCACCGTGCTCGCGCCGCTGCTGATGGGCTTCGACCCCAACGTGGCGATCCTGATGAGCGGCATCGGCACGCTGCTGTTCTTCGTCGTGGTGGGCGGCCGGGTGCCGAGCTACCTGGGGTCGAGCTTCGCGTTCATCGGCGTGGTGATCGCCGCCAGCGGCTATGCGGGGCAGGGCGCCAACGCGAACATCGGCGTGGCGCTCGGCGGCATCGTCGCCTGCGGCCTGTTGTACACGGCGATCGGTCTGGTGGTGATGGCGGTGGGCACCGGCTGGATCGAGCGGCTGATGCCGCCGGTGGTCACCGGCGCGGTGGTCGCGGTCATTGGCCTCAATCTCGCGCCGATCGCGGTCAAGAGCGTGGGCAGCACCACCTTCGACGGCTGGATGGCCACCCTCACCATCCTGTGCGTGGGCGGCGTGGCGGTGTTCACGCGCGGCCTGCTGCAGAAGCTCCTGATCCTGGTCGGCTTGATCGTCGCCTACCTGATCTACATGCTGCTCGCCAACGGCATGGGGCTGGGCAAGCCGATCGTCTTCGGCGGCGTGGCGCAGGCGGCGCTTTTCGGCCTGCCGAACTTCGCCGCGCCGGTGTTCAAGCTGGACGCGATGCTGCTGATCGCACCGGTGGCGATCATCCTGGTGGCGGAGAACCTTGGCCACATCAAGGCCGTGACCGCGATGACCGGCCGCAACCTCGACAAGTACATGGGCCGCGCGTTCGTGGGCGACGGCCTGGCCACCATGCTCGCCGGCAGCACCGGTGGCACCGGGGTCACGACCTACGCGGAAAACATCGGCGTCATGGCCGCCACCAAGGTCTACTCGACGATCATCTTCGTGGTGGCCGCGCTGGTGGCGATTCTGCTCGGCTTCAGCCCCAAGTTCGGCGCGCTGATCCAGACCATTCCGTCGAGCGTGCTGGGCGGCGTGTCGATCGTCGTGTTCGGCCTGATCGCCGTAGCCGGCGCCAAGATCTGGGTCGACAACAAGGTCGACTTCAGCCAGAACAAGAACCTGATCGTCGCCGCGGTGACGCTGGTGCTCGGTGCCGGCGACTTCACGCTGAAGATCGGCGGCTTCGTGATGGGCGGCATCGGTACGGCGACGTTTGGGGCGATCCTGCTATACGCGTTGCTCAACGCCACGGCGCGCAGCGAACAGAAGTTGGCTTGATCGAGCGTTGCTGGGACAGCCGGCAGGGCGCCGGCCGTCCACTACGCTGAGACCACGCCGTGCGTTGCGACGAGTTGAATGTCTGCTCTGCAGCGATCTCAATCCAGCCAAGTTCGGCCAGCTCTGACCTCGGCGCGCACAGCCCGTACGACTGCTTGAGACTGGTTGCAGCCATTCGGCTCAGCGAGTTGAGTAGCGGCCACTGCACGAAGCGGCATTTGAGCAAACGCGACAGCTATGCTGCTCATGTCACCGACCGAAATACGCAATCACGCTGGCGCAAGCAAACTCAATGGCCGCATCTACGCCACCAGACGTCGCGCATCTTTTGCATGAGGCGCTTTCCCAGCTTGGCTGGGCGAATAATCCCGAGCGGCTCGCTCAACAGCTAGCGCAGCTGCATCGCGGTCTTCCTCAAGAAGACGAGTTCGCAGTGGTTTGTACATGGCTGGGTCGCTGCAAGTTGGTCCACAAACTCGATCAGATTCAAACTCCTATAGCGTCTGGCGAAGTCTTTCAGGTACCCGATCTGCTCGCTCTCTTCGAGTACAAGGACCGGATCGTCCCAGTGCTGATTGAAGTGAAGTCGACTGAAGTGCGGACGCTTTCGTTCCGCCCTGACTATCGAAATCGCCTGCTCGCGTACGCCGAGGTACTGCGTCTTCCTATGCTTATTGCCTGGAAGCACCACTCGATCTGGTCTCTGTTCGACATCAGTCACATGCAGATGGCGCGGAAAAACTACAACATCTCCATTGGAGCCGCGCTGTCAGAGAGCCTGCTCAGTGCCTTGGCGGGCGACTTCAGCTACACGCTCCCTCGGGGGACTGGCTTGCATCTTCGGTTGCGGAAAGAGGAGCTGACTTCGAGCACGAGAAGAGAGAGTGAGATTCGCGAAGAGTGGCGCATGGTCGTTGACGATGTCTACTACACCGATCGAGACGGGAAGCAACGCCGAGACCTTTCTCCGGATATTCAGGCGTTGTTCTTCGTTAACAGCTTGGAAGAGTCACAAGAGCACACGGCGAGCCACGTAAATTGGCACTTCACCGTTGATGACGACGAAAACAAGTTCGCCCACATGGCGCTCGTTGGCCTGCTCGACTGGTACACCGGCACTGGCGAGACCCTGAACTGGCGGGAAGTAGTCAAACGCACGACTCCGGTGCCCGGAGTAGCGGATTTTGCTGAGACCGTAAAGCGAGCGCTCGACGAAGGCGTTGTCAAGTCCATCTTCCATCTCAAGCCGCAGACCCTGCCGTTATTCCTTAGTGCGCCATGACGGGCTGCCTCGCACGAACCACGAATCGCTGCTAAGACCATGCCGCGCGGATCAGTACCATGTGCGCTCGCAAAGAAGGAGCCGAGGTGTATCAACTTCTTGTGTCCGGGGCCGGATGGAACCCGAGTCGTGACTCGCTGCATCGCGGCCGGGTGTTCGAGCACACGGCGGACCGGCTTTTGGAGACGTACAAGCCGGAGGGACAGCTCTGGACCGAAGGTCTTCTTGACCTCCCTGCGCTCTTTGCCTCTGAGATGCAAGGACAAGGCGACCAAGTCGCACGCGTCGGAAGCATTACGCGCGTCCGCCTCGTCGGCACCGAAGTCGAATTCGATTACGCGCTGAACCCCAGAATCCCCGGAATTCGGAACACGAAGCTGCAGGAACTCGCAAGAGAGCTTGACATCGACGGCTGGGAGTTCTCGCGCACGCACTGGGCTCTGAAGGACGTGGACCTGTTCAAAGTGCTGCTGGAGCAACAGGCCGCGAAGGGACCCGCGCCAAAGGTCTTTCGCCTTCACGACGGTGAGGTGGACCCGGAGCTGGTCTCCGTCATGATGCCGTTTGATGCCGCCTTCCGGCCAGTCTACGAAGCGTTGCGGGGTGCCATCACCGGGCTGCGGCTCGAATGCAGCCGCGCCGATGACATCTGGGAGCACGACGTCATCATCCAGGATGTGGTGTCTCTAATAGGCCGGTCGGCCGTCGTCATCTGCGACCTGTCTGGCAAGAACGCCAACGTGTTCTACGAGGCAGGCATCGCTCACACGCTCGGGAGGGAGGTCATTTTGCTCACTCAGCACGAGACCGACGTGCCCTTCGACCTGCGCCACATCCGGCACATCCGCTACCTCAACAACGAGGAAGGCCGGACCACGATGGCTCAAGCGGTTTCGGACCGGCTGCTCCAGTTACTTCGCTAGCGATAGGCACGGCGCCCATGCCCGCACGACCACCCATCGCTTTGCCGGATTACCAGCGCATCTATCAGGTCGCGTACAGCGTGTTGGAAACCTCCGGCATCGCGGTGACGCACCGCGCCTGCATTTTCTTCGCTTCGGTCGGAGCGCTACTGCTTCGCGACCACTACAAGCTTCGGGCCACTATCAGCGCCGGTTGCATGGCGCTGATGGTTGATGAGGCGAAGGCCAACGTCGTTCTGTACGGACGGGAGGAGAACGGCCTCTTCGTCAGCGATGAAGAGGCGTTCCATGCGTGGGTGGAGTGCGACGGCTGGCTAGTCGACTTTATGGCGCCGATCCTGGGCGAAAGCCTCCTGGCAGAGGGACGGGACTGGCAGGTGCCGCGCCGGATGCTGCAGAAGCCCCTTCAGCGGCGCAAGCATGATCCCCGTGCAATTCAGCAGCTTGGCGAGTTCTTCCTGCACCATGACAGCGATCTTGCCGAGCGCCTGCTCGACAAACAGACGGTCCAGTCCAAGGACTTGGTAAGAACCTGCCAGGCATGGTTCCGCCGCCCTCCAAAGCGGTTGCCCGCCCTCATGCTGGCGGATACTCACGGGCCGACGCGAAGGCTAGTCCTGCATGCTCCTTCGATTGACGGGGTCTGGTAGCGCAGCAGCGGCAACTTCCGCTCACAGTGGCCTGCGATTCATTGCGATTTCGGCGCGAAGCGCACCTTCGGTACGAGTATCCCGGCAATCCGAGAGACAGCCTTATCCACAGCATCCCGGCGTTCCCGATCGGGACTCATCGTTCGATCACTTGTACGACCGAAGGTGAACGCCGCATACGACTCCCTCAAGTGTCGAGCATGTCCCACTCGTCGCCGAGCATCCAACGGATGGCAGACAGCTTGCCATTCACCATTCCCCACTCGAAGTCAGTCCACGGCCCAAGGTTGTCCTTGCCTCGCTTCGCTTCCAACTTGCGAGCTGCTGCCCTTCCCAGCTGCCATACCGAGTCGATGATGACTCGCCCGTGGTTGCGGCGATCCTTCGCCATCAGCTTGTCGTACTCAGCCTTCGTCACAAGCTTGATCTTGTTGTGCGCGATCTTCCACTCAGTGTTTTTGTGCCTGTTGTACCAAACCTGATCGAAAAGGAGTTGGTGCTCTCGCATCAAGTCACTGATGCCTCGTGTTTCCTCGTGCGCTGCGAACCATTCGACCTCGCTCACAAACGATGGATCAACCTTTCGCAGACAGTCTGCGAGGTTCGTGAAGTACATCGACCTGATCTTGCTGAACGCAGATGCGAAATCAGGGTGCGGAAGTCTTCGGTCACCGTTCGGCACGCTGAAGTCGGTGTAGTTGTCTGTAACGAACGCGTACCTCCGCCCATTCGCCTTCTTGGCGGCCTGGGCAAGGTACGTCTCGAGAATGATCGCGTCACCGATCGAGTTCTTGTCGCGATGGCAGGGCGCTTTGCGGTGCAAGGCACGGTCTGCCGCCCGAAGCATCACGGCGTCGCTCGCTTCAATGATCTGGGCATTCGTGAGAAGCTCTTCAATATCATCCAAGGTGCTCTCTATGGGGCGTCCGATCTGCGGCAGCTTGTGTTGCACGTCGGCTAGGAAACTGAGCGCAGCGGATTGCTTCCGCCTGTTACCGCCAACCTTGTCGATGGATCTTCGCACCTCGTGAAAGTGCGCCGCCGAACTACGTTCTGCGGTCCTGATCACACGCGCTCGTGCTCGCCTGAACTCATCAAGCACGATGCGCGGCACTAGCAGTTCCATGCGTTTGAGCGCCGTCGCACCACTGACCACCTGCAACAACGGTGTGTGCCGATGGTCCTCGGCCAGCTTGAGCCAAACGCACGTGTCGATCAGCACGTGAATCATCATCACCCTCCACGGCGAGATTTTCGTCGACTGCATCGTGCGGCGGCGCTGTGCGTACGGCATCCACCTTCTGGCTAGGCGAGTCCTGCCTTGAACGCGGCACCGGCATGAGAGCTCTCGATTCCCGCGCTTCCAGGCGGATAGCCCTCAATGGGCTGCTGAACGTCCGATCCGGAGTGCTCACCAGCCCGTCCCATCATCGGCGCGGACGAGTGCTTAAGTTGCATCGCGGCTGTTCGCGGTACGCGTTCGAAGAGCAGCATCGGGTCGAACTCGATCCCCACCGTCCCCTTTGTCGCGGTCGGTATTCTCAAACGCTCTCCGCGGTCCCGATTCCCGGATGCAGCCCCTTACCAGGCGCGACACGCTATTTTCTCCACCCGTTGCGTCATGCCTGCAGCGGTTCGTCCGTCATTCGCATGAGCGCGTCTTGCGTTCGCCTGATCGACACATGGAGAAGCCGATGGATACCTACCTGCTGCTGTTGCGTGAAGACCCGAGCCAGTACGCCACCCTGAGCCCCGCCGAGATGGGCGCGATCATCGAGCAGTACCGCGCCTGGTCGCAGAAGCTGGCGGCGCAGGGGCGGTTGGTGGGCGGGCAGAAGCTGGCGGACGAAGGCGGCAAGCGGCTGCGCGCCGGCAGTGCCGGCCCGATCGTGACCGACGGCCCGTTTATCGAGAGCAAGGACGTGATCGGCGGCACCTTCCTGATCCAGGCCGCGTCGTACGACGAGGCGGTGAAGCTGATCGCCGATTGCCCGCATCTGCGCGGCGGCAACGAGATCGAGCTGCGCCGGATCGAGATCGTCTGACGCGTCAAGCCACGATCCGAGAGCGCATGGTGGTCTCGCCCGGTCCCGAGTCCGTCCCGTCGCCCATCGCCTCGCTCGACTTTCGCGAGGCGTGGCGGCGGCTGGTCGGCGTGCTCACGCGCACGCACCGGCTGGCCGATCCGTCGCTGGCGGAGGATGCCGTGCAGCACGCGATGCTGCAGGCGATGCGTGCGTGGCCGACCGCGGGCCAGCCGCAGGAGCCGCTGGCCTGGCTGACCACCGTGGCGCGCAATCACCTGCGCGATGCGCTGCGCACGCGCAGCGGCGAAGTCGCGTTCGATGATGAGCACGCCGACACGCCGGGCGACGGCGGCGCAGCCGCGCCGACCACGCTCGGTGGCGAGCTGGCCGATGACGAACTCGCGCTGCTGTTCGCCTGCTGCGACCCGGCGCTGCCGGTCGCCTCGCAGGTGGCGCTGGCGCTGAAGACGGTCTGCGGCTTCAGCCTGCGGGAGATCGCCGCCGGCCTGCTCAGTGACGAGTCAGCGGTGGCGCAGCGGCTCGCGCGCGCACGCAAGCTGCTGGCCGCACGCCGGGCGCCCGTCATGCTGCCGGCGGGGGCCGACCTGCCCCCTCGGCGCGACGCGGCGCTGATCGCCATCCACCTGCTGTTCAGCGAGGGCTACGCATCCACAGTGGACGACACCGCGCAGCGGCCCGACCTGTGTCGCGAGGCGATCCGCCTGGCGCGCGCCCTTGCCGCGCATGGCGCCACCGCGCATCCGGATGCAGACGCGCTGGCGGCGTTGCTGCTGCTGCAATGCGCATGGCTCGGCGCGCGGGTCGATGCGCAGGGCGACTGGCGCTTGCTGGAGGACCATGACCGAAGCCGGTGGGACACGGCGATGATCGCCGCCGGGCTGGCGCACCTGCAACGCGCGCAGCGTGCGCAGGCACTGTCGGCCTGGCATCTGCGTGCGGGGATCGCCAGCGAGTACGTCATGGCCCCCAGCTTCGCCGCGACGCGCTGGGACCAGATCGTTGCGCTGTACGACCTGCTGCTGCAGCTCGACGCCGCACCGGCCACACGGCTCGCGCACGCGGTGGCGCTGTCTTACGTGGCGGGTCCGGCCGCTGCCCTGCAGCGCATCGACGCCTTGATCGCGGCGCTGCCGCTGCCGATGCAGAGCTACGGCCACGCCGCGCGCGGTGAGATGCTGCGTCGCTTGGGGCAGATGCAGGCGGCGCAGCACGCACTGACTAGCGCGATCTCTGCAGCGGACAGCGCCGCCACGCGCCGCCTGCTGATGCGCAAGCGCGACGCGTGCGTTGCACCGCCGGCGTGATCGAACGCGCAGAGGCGCGGCGCGGCATGATGCCGCTGTCTCCCGAACGCACCCACACCGCCATGACGATGACTGCCGAGCAACGCCTGGTTCAACTGCAGCTCGCGCTGCCCACGCTGCAGTCGCCGCAGGCGAGCTATGTGCCGTATCGGCGCGCCGGCGATCTGCTGTTCCTCGCCGGCCAGGGTCCGTTCGGGCCGGACGGCCAGGTGCTGGTGGGCAAGCTCGGGCGCGACCTCACGGTGGCGCAGGGCTATGCGCACGCCCGCCTCATCGGCCTGCAGCTGCTCGCCACGGTGCGGCATGCGCTCGGCTCGCTCGACCGCGTGCAGGCGGTGGTCAAGCTGCTGGGCATGGTGAACGCCGATCCGGAGTTTGCCGAGCCGCCCGCCGTGATCAACGGTTGCTCGGACCTGCTGCTTGAGGTGTTCGGTGCCGAGATCGGCCCGCATGCGCGCTCGGCCATCGGTGTCGCCACGCTACCGGGCCGGATGAGCGTGGAGATCGAAGCGATCTTTCAGGTGCGCGACTAGCTGCCGTCAGGCTGATGCCGAGAGGTCGGCGCGTGGCGGGCGACGATGCAGCACTACCTCGCGCGCGCGCAGCTGGCCGCAGCCGCCGTCGATGTCCTGCCCGGCCGAGTGCCGCAGCTTGGTCAGGATGCCGCGCCGATGCAGCGTGCGCGCCATGTGTGCGGCGCGCTCCCAGCTCGGGCGAGTGAAGCTGGCGCCGTCCACCGTGTTGTACGGGATCAGGTTCATCACCGCGTACTTGCCGGCGAGCAGGCGGGCAATGCCTTCGACTTCATCGTCGCCGTCGTTGACGCCTTCGAGCAGCGTCCACTGGAACTGCACCGGGTAGGTGGTGGCGCGCGCGTAGCGCTCGCCCAGGTCGACCAGCTCGGCCGGATCGATCCGCGGTGCGCGCGGCAGCAGGCGCGCGCGCCGGTCGGCGAAGGTCGAGTGCAGCGACAGCGCGAGCGCGGGCTTCACCCGCCCCTGCGGCAGTCGCTCGAACACGCGCGCATCGCCCACGGTGGAGAACACGAGGTTCTTGTGCGCGATGGCGCCCTCGGTACCGAGCAGCTCGATCGCGTCCATCACGTTGTCGAGGTTGTGCGCCGGCTCGCCCATGCCCATGAACACCACCTTCTTCACCGCGCGTTGGCGGCGGGCGAGCGCCACCTGCGCGACGATCTCGGCGCCCCCCAGCTGGCGCAGCAGACCATCGCGCCCGGTCATGCAGAACACGCAACCGACCGCGCAGCCGACCTGCGTCGATACACACAGCCCGCCGCGCGGCAGCAGCACGCTCTCCACGGTCTGGCCGTCGGCCAGCTGCACCAGCAGCCGCACCGAGCCGTCTTCGGCGGGGTGGGCCGAGCGCACCTGCGCGAGCGGGCTGTCGTCACCGATCAGCGTGGGCAGCGCGTTGCGCAGTGCCAGTGGCAGGAAGTGCGCGGGTCGGCGCGGGCCGCTGTCGGGCGGCAGCGCCTGCAGCCAGTGGCGCAGCACGAGTGCCTCGTGCGCCGGGTTGGCGCCACAGTCGCGCAGGCGTTGCCGCAGTTCGTCCAGGCGCATCGTGTGCTGTCGTGCGGTCGCGGTTCGTTCAGGCCGCGAGCCAGCGCGCGCGGGCGCGCGCCGTGGCCGCGCTCGCCTTGGCGTTGACGGTGAGCGACACTTTCGGCGGCGCCTTGCTGGCGAGCCTGGCCGAGAAGCGCATCAGCTCGTCACGCCGGAACGCGTGCAGCTCGACCACGTCGCCCGGGCGGTAGCGCGTCAGCAGCTTGTCGAGCGTATCGGCGCCGATGCGGAGATTGTCGAGCGCGATCAGCACGTCGCCGCCCGACAGACCCGCCTCCTGCGCGGGCGTGCTGTCGAACACATGGGCGATCTTGGTTTCGCCGGCGGCGAGCTTGACGCCGAGCATGGCGAAGTGCGGGGAGTCCAGCGCCGGCCGCGTGTCCAGGCTCACGCCGAAGGGCGCGAGCAGGCGCGCGAAATCCGGGTCGCGTGTGCCCTCGGTCCATTCGCGCAGCGAGCGCGCGAGCTTGAGCCCCGTGACTTCTTCGGCGGCTGCGAGGATGCCGTCTTCGGCGACGCCGGCATACGGCACACCCGCCGCCTGCGCCGCTTTCCATTGCTGCCACAGGTGGCGCATCACGTCGTCGAGCGAGCGCTTGTGCTTGGTGCCGGCGCGGATCGCCAGATCGAGCGCGAGCGCGACCAGCGCGCCCTTCTGGTAGTAGCTGACGATGCTGTTGGGTGCGTTCTCGTCTTGCCGGTAGTACTTGATCCAGGCATCGAACGAGCTGTCGGCCACGCTCTGCTTCAGCCGCCCGGTGCGTTGCTGCACGGTGGTCATGGTGTCGGCCAGCGTGCCGAGGTACTGCGCCTCGCTCAGCAGGCCGGCGCGCGCGAGCAGCAGGTCGTCGTAATACGACGTGAAGCCCTCGAACGCCCACAGCAGCCGGGTGTGGTTCTCGCGCGTGAGGTCGTACGGCGCGAACGCGGCCGGCTTGATGCGCTTGACGTTCCAGCTGTGGAAGTACTCGTGGCTGGCGAGGCCAAGGAACGAGCGGTAGCCGGTGGTGCTGTCCGTCATGCCGAGGAACGGCAGGTCGTTGCGGCGGCAGATGAGCGCGGTGCTGTTGCGGTGTTCGAGGCCGCCGTAACCATCGCCCACCGCGAGCGTGAGGAAGGTGTAGCGATCGAACGGTGCAGCCGCCTCATTGCGCGCCCG
The DNA here is from genome assembly GCA_022843955.1 of Burkholderiaceae bacterium. Taxonomy (GTDB): domain Bacteria; phylum Pseudomonadota; class Gammaproteobacteria; order Burkholderiales; family Burkholderiaceae_F; genus JALHMQ01. The sequence continues at coordinate 62,812 of JALHMQ010000014.1, read as the reverse complement.
CTTGCCCGGCTCGAACAGGCGCATCTGCACTTCGCACACGCGCGCCAGATCGGCGGTGAGGCGCGCCATGTCGAGGTTGGGCACCGGGCCGGTGACGACGATCTCGTGCGGAATGCCGAGCACGTCGAACTTGCCGCTGACGAAGCGGCCCATCTCGACCGGGCAGTCGATCAGCTCGTCATAGTCGGCCGCCAGATAGGTGCCGAAGCTGCCGCGACGCGTGCCGCGCGCGGGGGCGAGCCCGGTGGCGACCTTCCACTCGGCGTACGGCGCGCCCTCGGGCGCAATGATGTCGATCCGGCATGGCGTGCGCTCGTGGCCGAGCGGCAGCAGGAACACGCTGGTGCCGTTGAAGAAGCCGTGAGTTTGATCGAGGTGGGCGGTGCGCACCGACAGGTCCCACGCGTACACCTCGTAGGCGAGGGTCAGTTCACCCGTGACCGGCGCGCAGCGCCAGGTGTGCTTGTCGATCTTGTCGACCTTCACCGGCTTGTCGTGCGCGAGCGCGGTGAGCCGCACGATGTTGCGCGCGAACTCGCGGATCATGTAGCTGCCGGGGATCCACGCGGGCAGCATGAAGCACTGGCCCTGCGGGTCCGGGCGGTCGATCGCGACGGTGACGTGGAACAGGTGTGCGCCGGGGTGGGCCGGGCGGATGGCGTAGTGAAGGGTCATGAGTGCGCAAGACGGGGTGACGGCGCGAGTGTAGGCGGTGCGCGCAGGCGTACTGACGCGCGACACCGGGGTTGGGTCCGCCACGCGCTCCGGCGGAGGCGTGATGCGGCGACGCCTGAGGCAGCGGCGCCCTGGGTCGGCTCAGCTGGATGGACGCGGCGCAGCACGCGCCGCAGGCAGCGATGCGCCGTCGATGCGCGTCGCGATGCGCGTGGCAGCCGGTGCCGGCGTGGGCGGACGGTGATCAGCCCGGTCGCGCGAAGTCGTCGGGCGTGTCGAGGTCGAGCAGGCAGCCGGGATCGTCGACGTCGATCCGTTGCGGCGGATGCGTCTGCAGCACGGCGCGCGCGCCGGTGTCGCCCTGCAGCGCGAGCAAGGCATCGCGCAGCGGCGCGGCGAAGCCGACCGGGTGGCCACGCTGGCCGCGATGCCAAGGTGCCGCGCTGACGGCGCCGGCGGCGAGCGCATCGCGCACCGCGGCAACGGTGCTGGCGTCAATCGCAGGCATGTCGGCCAGGGCCACCAGCCAGCCGGCGGCATCCGCGCTCGCCGCGACCCCGGCGGCGATGGAGGTGCCGATGCCGTTGTCCGCGCGCGGGTTGATCACCAGTTCGCAACCGGCGGCTGACAGCAGGTCGTGCAGGCGGCGCTGCAGCGGCGTGTCGGCCGGTCTGAGTACCACCAGCACGCGCGGCAGCACGGCCCGTAACTGGTGGGCCGCTGCGACCGCCACCGGCACGCCGGTGTGCGGGCCGACCGGCGCCGGTGCCAGCAGCTTGGAGGTCTGCCCGCTCGGGTCGAACCGTGCGCCGCGGCCGGCGGCCAGCAGCAGGCCGACGATGTGGTCTGTCATCGCGGGTCAGCGTGCGCTGTGCTCAGCCTTTCTTCAGCCGCGCGGCGATCCAGGCGATGACGCCCACGCCCATCACCCAGAACGAGATCTGCACGGCGTTCTGCGATTGCGCGTAGCGCACGCTGGACATGAAGAGATAGCCGCAGGTGCCGATGAACGCAAGCGGCAGCAGCGGGTACAGCGGCACCTTGAACGGCCGCGCCACGTGCGCGTACTTGAAGCGCAGCACGAAGAAGGCCACGCCGACCAGCGTCAGGAAGCCCCAGAACACCGGCGCGGTGAACTCGACCATCGTCTTCACGCCGCCTTTCTCGATCGCCGCCACCGCCACCAGCAGCAGTGCGATGCCCGATTGCACCAGCAGCGCGACCACCGGCGCATCGCGGCCGCCGTGCCACTTGCTCATGAACGACAGCAGCGGCCAGTCCTGCCCCAGCGCGTAGTTGTTGCGTGCGCCGACGATCATGGTGGCGTTGATCGAGGTGAGCGCGGCGATCGCCACCATGGCGGCGATCAGCTTCTCGCCCACCGGGCCGAAAGCGGCGCGCATGATGTCGGCCCCGACCGCCTTGCTCGCCTTCAGGCCGTCGAAGCCCAAACCCTTGACCAGCGCCAGCACGAACACGAAGTAGATCGCGGCCAGCACCAGGATCGAGATCACCAGCACCTTGAGGATCGCGCGCTGGCCGCCCTTGACTTCGGCCGAGATGTAGGCCGCCTCGTTCCAGCCGCCGAAGGTGAACAGCACGAACACCAGTGCCAGGCCGAACATCGCCGGCACGCCGCTCGATGCCGCCGGCGCGGCAGCTGCCACCGCCGGTGCCGGCGCGGTCACCATCAGCCCCGCCAGCACCACGAGCAGCAGGCCAATCACCTCGATGCTGGTGAGCAGGTTCTGGGTGCGTGAGCTTTCCTTCAGCCCGGCGATATTCACTGCCGTGAGGACCAGGATGATCGCGACGGCATAGATCGCGGACGAATACGGACCGAGATCGAGCACGCGTGTCAGGTAGTCGCCGCAGACGAAGCCAAGCATCGCGATCGAGCCGGTGAGGATCACTGTCACCCGCGCCCAGCCGAAGAAGAACGAGACGTCGCGACCGAAGGCGCGCGTGAGGAAGTGGTAGTCGCCGCCGGCGTGCGGGAAGGCGCTGGCCATCTCGGCGTAGCACAACGCGCCGATGAGGGTCAGCAACGCGCCTGTGCCCCAGGCGATCAGCATCCAGTCGAGCGAGCCGGTGAGTCCGGCGATCGCGGGCGGCAGCGCAAAGATGCCGCCGCCGATGACGATGCCGACAATGATCATCACGGCATCGAAGGTGGACAGCGCAGGCTTGGGAGCCGGCGTGATCGAACTCATGGGCGTCGCCTGGAAAAAAGCCCCGCGCGGGCGGGGCTCGGTGGAGAAGTCGGTGCCACCGCTGGGAGGCGCGGCAGGCGTCCAGCGGTCACCGGTTTGTCACGCAGAGCGGGCGATCCGATCAGAACTCACGGATCGCCGCCGTCATCACTTGCCGTAGAAGCGGCCGCACTGCGACAGCATCGTGGCCCATTCGCCTGCGCGCGGCTGGCCTTGCAGCGTGCCGGTCACCGCGACTTCCGGGCCATTGGGCGCGCGCAGCGTGCCAACCAGTTGCGCGCCCTTGACCGAGCCGGTGAACGTGCGCGTATTGCCCTTGTCGTCGTTGAACGCGAAACGGACGTCGGTGCCGCGCAGCGTGGCGCCGACCAGCGGCTGTTTGCCATTGGCGAGCGTGACGTCGCCGGCGATCTCCTGGAAGGTCTGCGTGAGGTTGACGGCGAACTGCATGCTGCCGCTGTCCTTGAACGTCCAGGCGCCGGCCACGCGGGCGGGAACGATCCACAGATAGGCGTTGCGGTACTCGATCTCGGCTGTCTCATCGGCCTTCCAGTCGCCCATCGTGAACTGGTGCGAGGTGACGCGCGTGCCCGGCTTCATGCCGAGGATGCGGTGACGCACGCACAGGTTCAGCTCCGGCAGCAGGTACATCGTGATGACATCGGCCTTGGTGAAGTCTTCCTTGAAGATGTCGCCCTGGATGACCTTGGTCTTGCTGGGCACGCCCTCGACCTGCACCATGCAGTTGGCCAGCTTGACCATGTCCGGGTTGTATTCGATGCCCAGCGAGTTGGCACTGAACGGCGCCTTGGCCGCAGCGATGGCGATCTTGCCGTCGCCGGCGCCCAAATCGATGACGAAATCCTTGTCGGTGACCTTCGCCATGGTGAGCATGCGGCGCACCAGTTCGTCGGGGGTCGGTACCCACACGACGTCCTTGCCCGACTGCCCGACGGTGGGCTTGTACAGCTTCTCGCAATCCGCCTGGTTCTTCGGCTGCGCCTGGACGTCGCCCGCGACGGCGACGGCAAACAGCGCGGCAGCGCCCAGCGAGGCGGCCTTGAACATCGTACGAACCATCATTGCTCCTTGCATTGCGTTTTATTGGTGATCGAGGGTGCCCGGTGACAGCTGACCGGGAGATCTCGCAGGAATTGTGCCGCATCGCGACGCGGACTGCGTCGTCATGCGCTCAGGTCGAACGGCAGCTTGCGTAAGCGTTTGCCCGTGAGCGCAGCCACTGCATTGGCCACCGCGGGCGCAATCGGCGGCGTTCCAGGCTCGCCCACGCCACTCGGCTTGGCGCTGCTGGGGACGATGTGCACGGCGACCTCGGGCATCTCGTCGATCCGCAGCACCGGGAAGTCGGTGAAATTGCCCTGCTCGACGCGGCCGTCCTTGAGCGTGATCTTCTGGTGCAGCGCGGCCGACAGGCCGAACACGATCGCCGACTGCACTTGCGCCTCGATCGTCAGCGGATTGACCGCCAGACCGCAGTCGATCGCCGAGGTCACCTTGTGCACGCGAAAGCGGTTGTTGTCGACCGACACCTCGACCACGTGAGCGCACACCGAGCCGAAGCTCTCATGCACCGCCACCCCGCGTGCGCGGCCCTTGGGCACGGGCGTTTTGCCCCAGCCGGAGCGGTCACGCACCAGCGTGAGCACGGCCCGGTGGCGCGCGTGGGTTGGATCGAGCAGCGCAAGGCGGTAGGCGATCGGGTCCTGTTTCGCCGATACGGCCAGCTCGTCGATCAGCGTTTCCATCACGAACGCGGTGTGCGTGTGCCCGACCGCTCGCCACCACAGCACGGGCACGTTGGCCTCGGGGTGATGGACCGCCACGTGCATGTTGGGCAGGCGGTAGGGCGTGTCGACCACGCCCTCGGTGGCGGTGACGTCCACGCCGTCCTTGACCATGAACTTCTCGAACGCCGTGCCCATCATGATCGACTGGCCGACGATGGTGTGCTGCCAGGCGGCGGGCTTGCCGGCGGCATCGACGCCGACGGCCACGCGATGCACGTGCAGCGGCCGGTAGTAGCCGCCGCGCATGTCGTCCTCGCGCGACCAGATCACCTTGATCGGCGCGTCGATGCCGGCGGCCTTGGCAGCCTTGGCGACGTGCACCGCCTCGACCACGTAGTCGCTGGCCGGGGTGGCGCGCCGGCCGAAGCCGCCGCCAGCGAGCGTGGTGACCAGATTGACCTGCTCGGGCTTGAGTCCGGCGGCCTGCGCCGCGCGCAACTGGTCGACCGTCTGGAACTGCGAGCCGCACCAGATCGTCATCGCGTCGGCCTTCAGATCGACGGTGGCGTTCAACGGCTCCATCGCCGCATGCGCGAGGTACGGGAACTCGAACTCGGCGGTGATCGTGCGTGCGGCGGACTTGATCGCGTTGGCGTCGCCATCGCGCTTGGCGGGCAGGCCGGCCTGCGTGGCGAGCTGGCGGAACTGCGCGAGCTGGGCGTCGGTCGACGGCCCGGCGGGCAGCGTCCACTTGATGTCGAGCGCGTCGCGCCCCGTCTTGGCGGGCCAGTAACCGCTGGCAACGACCGCCACGCCGCCGCCGCCGCGATCGCCCGGCACCTGGAACACCGCCTGCACGCCCTTGACCGCCTGCGCGCGCGTGGTGTCGACGCTTTCGACCTTGCCGCCGAACACCGGCGGGCGGGCCACCATCGCGACCCGGCAACCGGCGGGCATCTGGTCGATGCCGAACTTGGCCGTGCCGTTGACCTTCTCGCGAGAATCCAGCCGGCGCGTCGGCTTGCCGATCAGCTTGAAGTCCGCGGCATTGGCCTTGAGGCCGACGCGGGTCGGCACCGGCAGCTTCATCGCCGCATCGGCCAGCGAGCCGAAGGTGGCGCGGCGCTTCTGGCCGCCGATCTCGTAGATCACGCCATCGCGCGTATCCAGGCGATCGAGCGGCGCTTTCCACTGGGCGGCGGCTGCCTGCAGCAGCATCAGCCGCGCGGTGGCGCCGATGACGCGAAATTGCTGGTAGCTCGATGCGATCGAGTCCGAGCCGCCGGTCATCTGGATGCCGAAGCCCGGATGCGCGTAGATCTTCTCGGCGGGCGCATGCTCGGCGCGCACCTTGTTCCAGTCGCAGTCGAGCTCTTCGACGATCAGCATCGGCATCGCGGTCATCACGCCCTGGCCGAACTCGAGCTTGTTGATCAGCACCGTCACCGATGAGTCCGGCGCGATGCGGACGAACGCGCTGGGCGGATACACGAAGGACTGACCCGGTGCCTGAGCCTGGCTGGTGCCGGGCAGGGCGATGCCGAGCATCAGCCCGCCGCCGGCGGCGCCGGTTGCCTGCAGGAAGGCGCGTCGCGACAGCTTGGTCGGAACGGCCGTGGGGGCCGCCAGGTCGGCAGCGAGTTCGCCAGCGTGCGCGCGCAAGAGCTTGTGCATGGTGTCTCCTCAGCCCAGGCTCTTGGCCGCGTCCTTGATGGCAACGCGGATCCGCTGATAGGTGCCACAACGGCACAGGATGCCGGCCATCGCGGCGTCAATGTCGGCGTCGGTCGGCTTGCGGTTGGACTTGAGCAGCGCGGTGGCGGCCATCACCTGGCCGCTCTGGCAATAGCCGCACTGCACGACGTCGTGGCGAACCCAGGCGTCTTGCACCGCACGGCCCACGCGGTCGCTCTCGGCTGCCTCGATCGTGGTGATCTGCGCGCCGGCCACGGCAGCGATCGGCGTGGTGCAGGAGCGGACCGGCTGGCCGTTGACGTGAACGGTACAGGTGCCACAAACGGCCACGCCGCAGCCGAACTTGGTGCCGGTCATGCCGAGGTTGTCACGCAGCGCCCACAGCAACGGGGTGCTGGGGTCGGCATCGACCGACACCGACCGGCCATTCACATTCAACTTGATCATGCAGGAGACTCCGCGAGGCAAGGGGCGACCGTGGCGAAGCGGTGCACGGGCGCGAACGGGAGCGAAGGCTAGCGCAGCGCGCGCCGCTGCGGCGCACGACCACGGCCGCCTTCGCGGATTTCAGTCAGGCTGACACGTCGACCACGACCCGGCCCCGCACCTGTCCAGCGAGGATCTCGCGAGCGACGTCGAACGCACCATCGAGAGGCACGACGCGGGTGATGGCGTCGAGCTTGCCGCGGTCCAGTTCGCTGGCCAGGCGTTGCCAGGCCTGCTGACGCCGCGGCAGCGGGCACATGACCGAATCGATACCCACCAGCGTGCAGCCGCGCAAGATGAAAGGTGCCACCGAACTCGGGAAGTCCATGCCCTGTGCCAAGCCGCAGGCGGCGGCCACGCCGCCGTAGCGCAACTGAGCACAGGCGTTGGCAAGCGTGTGCGACCCCACGGAATCGATCACTGCTGCCCAACGCTCCTTTTGCAGCGGCTTACCAGGGGCCGACAGCGTGGCGCGATCGATCACCTCGGCAGCGCCGAGCGAGGCGAGATAGGCCGACTCCGCTGCCTTGCCGGTGGAGGCGATCACCCGGTAGCCACGTGCCGACAACAGGGCGATCGCGACCGAGCCGACCCCGCCGGATGCGCCGGTGACCAGGACGTCGCTCGCAGCTGGGCTCACGCCATGCTGCTCGAGCGCCATGACCGCCAGCATGGCCGTGTAGCCGGCGGTGCCGATCGCCATCGCCTGACGCGTAGACAGACCGTCGGGCAGTCGCACCAGCCAGTCGCCCTTGAATCGTGCGCGCTGGGCCAGGCCGCCCCAGTGGGTCTCGCCGACGCCCCAGCCGTTCAGCACGACCCGGTCACCTGGTTTCCAGGCAGCGTGCGAACTGTCGATCACGGTGCCGGCGGCGTCGATGCCGGCCACCATCGGCCAGGCGCGGACCACCGGGCTCTTGTTGGTCAGCGCCAGGCCGTCCTTGTAGTTGACGGTCGAGTACTCGACGGCAAGGGTGACGTCATCGTTCGGTGTCGCAGCGGCCAGTGCGGCATCGTCGAGTTCGCGCACTGTCGCCGAGAACTGCTCGCCCTCGCGGCTCAGGTAGATCGCCTTGAACATGGTTCACCTCAAAGAGAAGACGCCAGAACAATCAACAGCGCCACCACGACCAGCGCGGTCAACCGGGTGCGCAGCGGCAAGTACCAGGCCGGCGCGTCCGGAAACATCCGCAGCAGGATGCCGTCCAACAACCGACACAGGACGAAGTCGATGACGAGCAGCAGGCAGACCAGCCACTGCGGCGCGCCAGCGAGCGCCAGCATCATGGCCAGCCATCCGAGCAGCGCGGGTAGTACGCCCCATCCGAGCACGTTCCACGATTGCGACTTGTCCAGCTGCGGTGTCAGCAGCGCCAGCCCCCAGTGCACCGCGCCCAGGAACGACAGGATCACCGCGGCGTAGGCCACGAACGCGAGATCGACCAGGCGACCGGCAACCGGGCTCAACGGTAGCCAGGCGGCGAATGCCAAGCCGTAGAACGGGAACAGCCCGAAGTTGCCGAGCAACGTCGCAATCCGCTGTTCGATGATCTGTGACATGCGTTGAACGCCTTGCGGGTCGGTCAGTGGCGGGCCGGGCAGTGTAGCGACGTCGCGCCGTCAAGCCATGAAGGGCGGACGACCGCAGCAGGGGGTGCGGGCAACGACGCGGGACGGCTTGCGCCTTCGCTCGGTACGTCGAACCTCGTCCCCCGCAGATGCCTGCCAAACGAGCGCAAACAACGGTGTTGCGCAGATGCCTGCGGTGGCACAATCCGTCCAGCCTTGCCGGATCCGATGCGCGGGACGGCAGCGTCGGGATCACAACGGAAGCTTCCTTGTCATCTACCGTCATTCCTCTGCGCCAGTCGGCTGTCGAGGCATCCCTCAAGCAGGCTTCGTTCGATCACCTGCCGCTGCCGACGGTATGCATCAACGGCGCGTCGCAATTGCTCGCCGCCAACGCTGCTGCAAGCGAACTGCTGCAACTCGACTCGACGCAGGTCATCGGCAAGCATCTTTCCGAGCTTGTCAGTTACGCCAGTCCACGTGCCGCGGCGCGCCGTTGGTCGCGCTTCTGGTCGGCGCTCGGCAGTCGTGGATCGGTGTCGACCTTGGCGCGCATTCCCCTGCCTGGCGCGCGCCTGGCGGTGGTCCAGGTGGATGCCGAGTTGCTGCGCTTCGAGCAGGACAGCGTCGCGCTCATCACTTTGCGCAACGCGCAGGGGCCGCGATCGGCGGCGCGTGCGCTGCGGTTGCAGCTGCGACAGGCGCGGACGATGTTGGATGCGACCGACGGCGCCACGCTGCTGCTCGCGCCTGACCGCCGTGTTGCGGCCGCCCATGGCCTGCCGGCGGCCCTGCCCGAGCTTGCGCAGCGCGATCTGGCCGGGATGCCGTTCGAACTGCTGCTCGATGATCCGTCGTCGGTGCAGTTCATCGAGGCGGTGACCCAGCCAAACATGCAGCTGGCGCGGTTTACCTGGCGCCTGCGCGGTCCGGCGGGCGGCCCTGGTCGCTGGCTCGCTGCAACGCTGACGCGTCAGCAAGGGCTGGTGTCGGGTCAAGGCTTCGTGCTGCACCTGCGCGTTGCCGACGCCGATGTCGCTGCCTTGACGATGGCGGAGCGGCTGGAGCGCCGGCTGCAGGTCGTGTCCGACGGGGCCACCGACGTGCTGATGATGGTGGATGGCGAAGGCGTCGTCCGTTACCAGTCCAACGCGATCCGGGAGTCGCTCGGGCTATCTCCGTCCGACTCTGTCGGCCGACCCTTCTCGGCGATGGTTGCGACCGATGACCGTGACGCGCTTGCGGCTGCGCTGCGTGCGGCGCTCGCCGACGCGACCAGTCGCCCGCAGATCGAGGCCAGGTTGGTCGATGCTGGGCGCAGGCCCCGCAACCTGCGCCTGACGATTCGTAATTTCGCCAACGACGCGGCGTGGGGCGGCCTGTTGATCACTGGCCATGAAGTCGCGGCGGCTGCAAGTGACTCGGGCCGGGCTGCCCCGCCGCGGCGTGCGAAGTACCTCGATCCGGTTCGGCGTCTCGAATTTCGCGAACAACTGCTCGAACTGGCGATGCAGACGCGCGGTGACTTTGCGCAGTCGCTGTCACGCTTGCTGCGATCGGCGGCTCGCACGATGCAGGCACCGCGGGTGAGCTTCTGGCGGCGGTCGGCGGATGGGCGCGCACTGCAGTGCGAGGCACTGTTCGACCTGCAGGCGGACAGGTTCACGCGGGAGTGGGTTGGTGCCGAACTGCACAGTGCCGACGATCGCGGGTACTTCGAGCGCATTGAACAGCGCCAGCCGGTGGTCATCAGCGACACGCGCGCGCCGATCCTTGCGCCACGTTTCGTCGAAGATGCGCGTTGGGTCGGCGTTCGTGCGCTTCTCGACGCGCCGGTGCTTGTTGATGGTGAAGTCAAGGGCGTCCTGTGCGCGCATGACCTGGTCCCGCGGCAATGGGATGAGGACGAAGTCAACTTCGTGTCGACCGCGGCCCTGATGACGGCGCTGGCGATCGAGGCAGGTCAGCGCCAGGACGCGGAAGGGCGCATCGAACAACTTGCCTGGTATGACTCACTGACGGGCCTGCCGAATCGCAACCTGCTGCGCGAGACCATGCGCGATCTGGTGATGACGGCCGCCAATCGGCGCCGCCGCATCGCGGTGATGCTGATCGACCTCGACCGATTCAAGGACGTCAACGACACGCTGGGTCACATGGTCGGCGACGCCCTCATCAAGTCGGTTGCGCTGGTGTTGCGCGAAACCGTCGGCCGCACGGGCTTGGTTGCACGGCTCGGCGGGGACGAGTTCGTCGTGCTCGTCAACGAGTTCGAGCACCGGCAAGAGGTGGCGTTGCTCGCTGCGCGGCTCGCCCATGCTCTTCATCGCACCGATTTCGTTCCGAACGTGGACACGCAGGTCTCGGCATCGATCGGTGTTGCCCTGTTCCCCGAACATGGCCGCGAGATGAGCACCCTGCTCAAGAACGCGGATGCGGCCATGTATCAGGCGAAGCGCGACGGCCGCAATCAGTTCAGCTTCTTCAATCCGATCCGGCATGAACGCGCCGCGCGCGAGGTGCAACTGGGGATCCAACTGCTCAAGGCGGTGCAGGCCGACAGTGCGCAGTTCATTGTGGAGTACCAGCCACAGGTCGAAATGGCGTCGGGCCGGGTGGTGGGACTCGAGGCACTGATCCGCTGGCAGCATCCCACGTTTGGTTTGTTGACGCCGGATCGATTCATCGGTGTGGCAGAACTCAGCGGACTGTCGGAGCGCATCACGCGCTGGGTCGTCAACGAGGTTTGTGGCCAGATCGTCCGCTGGCGCACAGCATTGCCGGGGTTCGACATCCCGGTCGCCGTCAATGTTGCCGGCCGCGAAATGGGCAGCGTTACCTTGCCGGCCCTCGTTCGTAGTGCGCTGCTCAAGCATGGTGTCGAGCCGTCGATGCTTACTCTGGAGATCACTGAGCGCACGCTGGTGCGTGAAGGTGAGGTCAACAACGATGTCATGAGTGAACTGGTGAATCTGGGCGTCGGGCTGGTCCTCGACGACTTCGGTACCGGCTACTCGATGCTGGGATACCTCAAGCGCATGCCGATTCAAGCGCTGAAGGTTGACCAGTCCTTCGTGGTTGGTGTTCCTGAGGACGCCGACAGCCGGGCCATTGTGCGGGCGATGGTCGCGGTTGCAAGCCACTTTCGGCTGAAGGTCGTCGCCGAGGGGATCGAGACACCTGAGCAGGTCGAGTATCTGCGCTCGATCGGCTGCGAGTTCGCGCAAGGCTATTACTACTCGCGGCCGTTGCCGCCACAGACGATCGTCGATTACGTGAAGCGTGGTCGCGTCTGACCCGCCTGTTCGCCTGCACGCGGCGTTCCGAACGTTCCTTTTCGTAACCTTCCTAGAGAGAAGCTATGAGCTATCAGAATCTCCTGACCGAGGTGCGCGGCCGTGTCGGCCTCGTCACGCTGAATCGGCCCAAGGCGCTGAACGCGCTGAACGATGAACTGATGAACGAGTTGGGCCATGCACTTCTCGCCTTCGATGCAGACGACGGCATCGGCGCGATTGTCATTACCGGTTCAGACAAGGCTTTCGCGGCCGGGGCGGACATCGGTGCAATGAAGGACTGGACTTACATGGACGTCTTCAAGAGCGAGTACATCACTCGCAACTGGGAGACCATCAAGCGCGTTCGTAAGCCTGTCGTTGCAGCCGTCGGCGGATATGCGCTGGGCGGCGGCTGTGAATTGGCGATGATGTGCGACATCATCATCGCGGCAGAATCGGCTCGTTTCGGACAACCGGAGATCAAGCTCGGCATCATCCCGGGCGCCGGAGGAACGCAACGTCTCCCACGCGCCGTTGGTAAAGCAAAGGCGATGGAATTAGCGTTGACAGGCCGCCTGATGGACGCTCACGAAGCGGAGCGCGCCGGCCTAGTGTCCCGCGTCGTGCCTTCCGACAAACTCAATGAAGAAGCCCTCGCGACAGCAACCGTCATCGCTGGTTTCTCGTTGCCGTCGGTGTTAATGGCCAAGGAAGCAATCAACCGGGCGTACGAACTGCCGCTCGGCGAAGGGTTGCTTTTCGAGCGACGCCTCTTTCATTCGTTGTTCGCCACGGATGATCAGAAGGAAGGCATGGCCGCCTTCGTCGAAAAGCGCCCCGCAAACTTTACGCATCGGTAGTGCGCGTTGAGTGGGCAAGCCGAGTCATATGGATCAAAGGCTTACGAGAACAACGACAGTGGCAAGGCGGTCGATTTGACATGCTGATTTCGAGTCCTCATAATCTCGTTTCTGTGCTGCTGACGAATCAGCGCGGCGCGAAAGCGACGCGCTGACTAGCCGACGAAAGTCGCTGTCCGTGGCAACGCTCTTTAAAAATGAAACAGCCGATAAGTGTGGGCGCTTGGTGAAACGGCGCAACCGCAATGGATGGTTCTCACGAGCCAGCTTTCGCGGATGCTCAAATTATCAAACGCCTCACAGGAAGTAATGATGAGTCTTCGGACTCAATCAATTCCGCAAGTGAGAGCGATCGCGGTCTACCTGCAGTTTGGGTGGATCGTTAACAGTGATTGAACTGAAGAGTTTGATCCTGGCTCAGATTGAACGCTGGCGGCATGCCTTACACATGCAAGTCGAACGGCAGCACGGGGGCAACCCTGGTGGCGAGTGGCGAACGGGTGAGTAACGCATCGGAACGTGCCCAATAGTGGGGGATAACCAGTCGAAAGATTGGCTAATACCGCATACGACCTACGGGTGAAAGCGGGGGACCGTAAGGCCTCGCGCTGTTGGAGCGGCCGATGTCTGATTAGCTAGTTGGTGAGGTAAAGGCTCACCAAGGCGACGATCAGTAGCTGGTCTGAGAGGACGGCCAGCCACACTGGGACTGAGACACGGCCCAGACTCCTACGGGAGGCAGCAGTGGGGAATTTTGGACAATGGGCGCAAGCCTGATCCAGCCATGCCGCGTGCGGGAAGAAGGCCCTTGGGTTGTAAACCGCTTTTGGCAGGAACGAAACGGCGCCTCCTAATACGAGGCGCTAATGACGGTACCTGCAGAATAAGCACCGGCTAACTACGTGCCAGCAGCCGCGGTAATACGTAGGGTGCAAGCGTTAATCGGAATTACTGGGCGTAAAGCGTGCGCAGGCGGCTATGCAAGACAGGTGTGAAATCCCCGGGCTTAACCTGGGAACTGCATTTGTGACTGCATGGCTAGAGTTTGTCAGAGGGGGGTGGAATTCCACGTGTAGCAGTGAAATGCGTAGAGATGTGGAGGAACACCGATGGCGAAGGCAGCCCCCTGGGATGTGACTGACGCTCATGCACGAAAGCGTGGGGAGCAAACAGGATTAGATACCCTGGTAGTCCACGCCCTAAACGATGTCGACTAGTTGTCGGGCCTTTACAGGTTCGGTAACGCAGCTAACGCGTGAAGTCGACCGCCTGGGGAGTACGGTCGCAAGATTAAAACTCAAAGGAATTGACGGGGACCCGCACAAGCGGTGGATGATGTGGATTAATTCGATGCAACGCGAAAAACCTTACCTACCCTTGACATGCCTGGAATCTCGCAGAGATGTGAGAGTGCCCGAAAGGGAGCCAGGACACAGGTGCTGCATGGCTGTCGTCAGCTCGTGTCGTGAGATGTTGGGTTAAGTCCCGCAACGAGCGCAACCCTTGTCACTAGTTGCTACGAAAGGGCACTCTAGTGAGACTGCCGGTGACAAACCGGAGGAAGGTGGGGATGACGTCAAGTCCTCATGGCCCTTATGGGTAGGGCTTCACACGTCATACAATGGCCGGTACAGAGGGCTGCCAACCCGCGAGGGGGAGCTAATCCCAGAAAACCGGTCGTAGTCCGGATTGCAGTCTGCAACTCGACTGCATGAAGTCGGAATCGCTAGTAATCGCGGATCAGCATGTCGCGGTGAATACGTTCCCGGGTCTTGTACACACCGCCCGTCACACCATGGGAGTGGGTTTCACCAGAAGCCGTTTGCCTAACCGCAAGGAGGGCGGCGACCACGGTGAGATTCATGACTGGGGTGAAGTCGTAACAAGGTAGCCGTATCGGAAGGTGCGGCTGGATCACCTCCTTTCTAGAGTGTGCGTCCGGATCCATGCGTCCACACTTATCGGTTAGTTTCTTGCAAACAGCGAGTGGCGCAGGGTGGCGCGAACTCAAGTTCGCGCTGCGGCGCGACGCCAACCCTGAGTCAGAACGGTATTGCCGGGTCTGTAGCTCAGTCGGTTAGAGCACCGTCTTGATAAGGCGGGGGTCGTTGGTTCGAATCCAACCAGACCCACCAGCGATTTCGATCGGGGGTGTAGCTCAATTGGGAGAGCGCCTGCTTTGCAAGCAGGAGGTCATCGGTTCGATCCCGTTCACCTCCACCAGTCTCCGGGAACAAATGAAAGCTTGCGCAATAGCGCAGATTTTGATTTGGTCCTTGACCAAAACGCTGTTTCGATCTTTAACAACTTGGAAGAAGCAAAGCGCGTCAGCCTTTTTTGAGATGGGCTGACGTCGGGTTGTGATTGCATTCAAGCTCTCAGCAAACTTGAGAACGGCAACGCGGTCGCTCTGTAGCGCCCGCCTCCATGAGGCGGCACCGTTATAGGATCAAGCGACTAAGTGCATGTGGTGGATGCCTTGGCGATTACAGGCGATGAAGGACGTGGCAGCCTGCGAAAAGCTCCGGGGAGTCGGCAAACAGACATTGATCCGGAGATGTCCGAATGGGGAAACCCACCCGCAAGGGTAACCCACGCTGAATACATAGGCGTGTGGTGGCGAACCTGCTGAACTGAAACATCTAAGTAGGCAGAGGAACAGAAATCAACCGAGATTCCGAAAGTAGCGGCGAGCGAAATCGGACCAGCCTGTGCGTTTTAGCCTCGTTTCTAGTGGAACTGTCTGGAAAGTCAGGCCAAAGTGGGTGATAGCCCCGTACACGAAAGAAGCGAAGTGGAACTGAGCGCACGACAAGTAGGGCGGGGCACGTGAAACCCTGTCTGAACATGGGGGGACCATCCTCCAAGGCTAAATACTCGTAATCGACCGATAGTGAACCAGTACCGTGAGGGAAAGGCGAAAAGAACCCCGGGAGGGGAGTGAAATAGATCCTGAAACCGCATGCATACAAACAGTAGGAGCCTCGCAAGGGGTGACTGCGTACCTTTTGCATAATGGGTCAGCGACTTACATTCTGTGGCGAGCTTAACCGAGTAGGGAAGGCGTAGCGAAAGCGAGTCCGAATAGGGCGTTCAGTCGCAGGGTGTAGACCCGAAACCAGATGATCTATCCATGGCCAGGTTGAAGGTGGGGTAACACTCACTGGAGGACCGAACCGACTACTGTTGCAAAAGTAGCGGATGAGCTGTGGATAGGGGTGAAAGGCCAAACAAATCTGGAAATAGCTGGTTCTCCCCGAAAACTATTGAGGTAGTGCCTCGCGTATCACTCCAGGGGGTAGAGCACTGTTATGGCTAGGGGGCATGGCGCCTTACCAAACCATTGCAAACTCCGAATACCTGGAAGTGTCAGCGCGGGAGACAGTGCACCGGGTGCTAACGTCCGGACACGAAAGGGAAACAACCCAGACCGCCAGCTAAGGTCCCAAATATCAACTAAGTGGGAAACGAAGTGGGAAGGCTAAGACAGTCAGGAAGTTGGCTTAGAAGCAGCCATCCTTCAAAGAAAGCGTAATAGCTCACTGATCGAGTCTTCCTGCGCGGAAGATGTAACGGGGCTAAGTTGATAACCGAAGCTGCGGATGTGCGCGCAAGCGCACGTGGTAGGGGAGCGTTCTGTAAGCCTGCGAAGGTGGCTCGAGAGGGCTGCTGGAGGTATCAGAAGTGCGAATGCTGACATGAGTAGCGTTAAAGAGGGTGAAAAGCCCTCTCGCCGTAAGCCCAAGGTTTCCTGCTCCACGTTCATCGGAGCAGGGTGAGTCGGCCCCTAAGATGAGGGCGAAAGCCGTAGTCGATGGGAAGCAGGTCAATATTCCTGCACCGATATCCAATGCGATGGGGGGACGGACTGTTGAAGATCATCCGGGTGTTGGATGTCCCGGTTTCTGATCGTAGGTGGCCAGTAGGCAAATCCGCTGGCATATCACCGAGGTGAAGGATCGAGTGGCGTAAGCCGCGAAGTGATTGGATGTGGTTCCAGGAAAAGCCTCTAAGCTTCAGTTGGATACGACCGTACCGAAAACCGACACTGGTGGGCGAGCTGAATATGCTCAGGCGCTTGAGAGAACTCGGGAGAAGGAACTCGGCAAATTGACACCGTAACTTCGGAAGAAGGTGTGCCTTTGTAGCGTGACCGGAGAGACGCCGGAAGCGTGAAGAGGTCTCAGAGAATCGGTGGCTGCGACTGTTTATTAAAAACACAGCACTCTGCAAAGACGAGAGTCGACGTATAGGGTGTGATGCCTGCCCGGTGCTGGAAGGTTAAGTGATGGAGTGCAAGCTCTTGATCGAAGCCCCAGTAAACGGCGGCCGTAACTATAACGGTCCTAAGGTAGCGAAATTCCTTGTCGGGTAAGTTCCGACCTGCACGAATGGCATAACGATGGCCACACTGTCTCCTCCCGAGACTCAGCGAAGTTGAAATGTTTGTGATGATGCAATCTACCCGCGGCTAGACGGAAAGACCCCATGAACCTTTACTGTAGCTTTGCATTGGACTGTGAACCGATCTGTGTAGGATAGGTGGGAGGCTTTGAAGCGGTGCCGCTAGGTGTCGTAGAGCCAACCTTGAAATACCACCCTGATTTGTTTGCGGTTCTAACCTTCGCCCGTCATCCGGGCGGGGAACAGTGCATGGTAGGCAGTTTGACTGGGGCGGTCTCCTCCCAAAGGGTAACGGAGGAGTACGAAGGTACGCTAGGCACGGTCGGAAATCGTGCTAATAGTGCATAGGCATAAGCGTGCTTGACTGCGAGACCGACAAGTCGAGCAGGTACGAAAGTAGGTCTAAGTGATCCGGTGGTTCTGTATGGAAGGGCCATCGCTCAACGGATAAAAGGTACTCTGGGGATAACAGGCTGATACCGCCCAAGAGTTCATATCGACGGCGGTGTTTGGCACCTCGATGTCGGCTCATCTCATCCTGGGGCTGTAGCCGGTCCCAAGGGTATGGCTGTTCGCCATTTAAAGAGGTACGTGAGCTGGGTTTAAAACGTCGTGAGACAGTTTGGTCCCTATCTGCCGTGGGCGCTGGAAGATTGACGGGGGCTGCTCCTAGTACGAGAGGACCGGAGTGGACGCACCTCTGGTGTACCGGTTGTCACGCCAGTGGCATTGCCGGGTAGCTATGTGCGGAAGAGATAACCGCTGAAAGCATCTAAGCGGGAAACTTGCCTGAAGATTAGTCTTCCCGGGGACTTGATCCCCCTAAAGAGTCGTTCGAGACCAGGACGTTGATAGGCCAGGTGTGGAAGCGCTGTGAGGCGTTAAGCTAACTGGTACTAATTGCTCGTGAGGCTT
Source organism: Burkholderiaceae bacterium (assembly GCA_022843955.1). Classification (GTDB taxonomy): domain Bacteria; phylum Pseudomonadota; class Gammaproteobacteria; order Burkholderiales; family Burkholderiaceae_F; genus JALHMQ01. The sequence continues at coordinate 44,969 of JALHMQ010000014.1, read as the reverse complement.
GATCCTATAACCGTGCTGCCTTGATGTTCTCAAGGCCGAGACTTGAATCGCAATACCGCACGCGCTCGACGCGTGGCTGCTTCTTCCAAATTGGGTCGTTTAACTGTGGCCACGTGCTGCGTTCAAGCGACTGCCGTCTTCGCCTGACGACCATAGCGAGGTGGAACCACTCCTTCCCATCCCGAACAGGACCGTGAAACGCTTCAGCGCCGATGATAGTGGGATGTATTTCCCGTGAAAGTAGGACATCGTCAGGCTCACCAAAAGAGAAAGCCCCAGCAGAGAACTGCTGGGGCTTTTTTTATATGCCCGCTTTTCGCGATCGCGAGCTTTGCCGTGCTGAATCTCCAAACTTCCTCCTGTCGGAGGTCTCTGCCACTCTAATTGCTACCGTCCCTCCTCGAATCCGGGAGCGTCGTCATCGGCGTGGCGAAGGCGGTCCCAACCTCCCCGAATGTAGCTGCGAGCGGACTTTAAACCCTCGACGAACGGCCCTCGGTCATAGCTGATGATCAGCATGAGGCTATCTCGCGGGCGGTCATCGGGCCGCATCGGGTTGACACTGTGAAAGCTTTCCGGGGTGACCGCGAATGAGTACCCGGTGTTGGGAGCAAAGCGCATAGGCACTGCAATTGGAAAGGTGCCGTCCTCCCTGCGATGATGAAAAAGAGTTCCCAAATGGAGCTGAGAACTGTCACCGGGGAGATAGAACTGCGTCGTTATCGCCTTGCGTGGCGAATCGGGGTGAATCGAGATCTTGTAGCCACCGAGATCGCGGAACAACGTCGCATACGGTCGTAGACGAATTGACGAAGCCTTCTGCCCCGTCAATGCCTCTAGCGGTTGAGCGAAGGCGGTGAGAAAAGCGCTCCAAAGGCGCCGATCCACGAGCGCCTTTGAAACTGCGCGCCATACCGCTCGCTGTCTGAGTGGCAAGCGGTCAATATTGGTTTCCACCAAGGGGAACTGCAGGCGCGCGCTGCGTCCATCGGGCAAACGCGCATCGTGATGACGCAGCGGACGGTAGTAACGATCCACTGGTAGCGCGGCCCGCACTTCTGCGTACAGCGAAGCAGAGAACGGCCCAATAAGCACCAGATGATGAAAAGGCCATTCAACAACGGGGGTCCGACGAATCAAGTCGACTAAATGTTGTACTAGATCCTCCGAGAGCTGACGATCGCCGGAGACGAGGCCTGGACTCCCAGAAAACAATTGCTTCATAAGACGCCCCCACGAATTCTCTCCGCGGATCAGGACAGAAACAGTTACAAAGAAACCGCTGCAAAGAAACCGCTGCAAAGAAACCGCTGCAAAGAAACCGCTGCAAAGAAACCGCTGCAAAGAAACCGCTGCAAAGAAACCGCCTGCCTGAACCGACACGGTTTGACCCGAAATCGCACCGAGTGCAAGATCACCGTGCGTCTTCCAAGACGAAGAATCGCACACAGGAGAAAACGACATGCGCCACTTCGTGATTGCATCCTTGATCGTCGCCGTAACTGGTCTGACCATGCTCACCGCCGATGCCAAGTCCCTGCGCTGGGCCAGCCAGGGCGACATCCTTACATTCGACCCGCACTCGCAGAACGAGGGCCTGAACAACACGGCGAATTCGTACGTCTATGAGCCGCTGATCAACTACAACGAGAAGTTCGAGCTTGAACCTGCGCTCGCCGTCACGTGGAAGCAGGAGACGCCGCTGATTTGGCGCTTCAACCTGCGCAAGGACGTCAAATGGCACGACGGGTCACCATTCACCGCCGCCGACGTGGTCTTCTCCATCGAACGTGCCTTGGCACCATCCTCAAACTTCAAGGCGTATACGTTCAGCATCCAGCGCGCCGTCGCAGTCGATCCGCTCACTGTCCTGATCTACACAGTTGCGCCCAATCCGGTACTGCTGCGTCAGCTTCCGGAACTGCGCATCATGAGCAAGGCCTGGTCCGAGAAGAACAAGGTGATGCAGCCACAGAACTTCGTCCAGCGCGAAGAGACCTTCGCCGCGCGAAACGCAATGGGCACCGGTCCGTACATGCTCAAGTCGCGGGAAGTTGACGTGCGCACGGTCTTCGTCGAGAACCCAAGTTGGTGGGGCAAAGCAACGAAGAAGGGCAACGTCACTGAGGTCGTCTATTCGCCGATCAAGTCCGATGCAACGAGGACTGCCGCGCTGCTTTCAGGAGAACTGGATTTCGTGCTCGATCCGCCGCCGCAGGACCTCGCGCGGCTGCGTCAGACCGTCAAAGTGGTCGAAGGCGCCGAAAGCCGCACGATCTTCCTGGGTTTCGATCAGATGCGTGATGAACTGCAGTACAGCGACGTTAAGGGCAAGAATCCGTTCAAGGACGTGCGGGTACGTCAAGCGCTGTATCACGCCATCGAAATCAACGCGATTCAACGCGCCGTCATGCGCGGCTCGTCCGATCCCACCGGCGCCATCATTGCGCCACAGGTCAACGGCTGGACCAAGGAAGCGCACCAGCGGCTGCCAGTCGACCAGAAAAAGGCGAGAGAGCTCCTTGCGCAAGCAGGCTATCCGAACGGCTTCTCCTTCACGCTTGATTGCCCGAACAACCGTTACATCAACGACGAAGAGATATGCAAAGCTATCGTCACGATGTGGGCTCAGATCGGACTGAAGGTCAGCCTGAATGCGATGCCACGCGCAACCTACTTCCCGAAGATCCAGAAGTTCGACACCAGCGCTTACCTGCTCGGGTGGGGCGTGCCAACCTTCGATGCCCTGTACTCAGTGCAGTCTTTGGCACGCACGATCGGCAAGGATGGCGACGGCAACTTCAACCTCGGGCGCGTCAGCAACCCTGCGTTCGACAAACTGGTCGACGCGATGAAAAGCGAAATGGATCCTAAGAAGCGCAACCAAGTGATAGCGGAAGCGCTCATGTTGCACAACAAGGAAGTCATGCACATCCCACTGCACAATCAGGTCATACCCTGGGCGATGCGCAAAAACGTCAGCGTGGTGCATCGGGCCGACAACCGACTCGAAATGCGATGGGTGAAGATTGACTGACGCGGCGACCGCGTCAGGAAACGACGGGCTGCCTCGGCAGCCCGTTTTCAATTCAGTCGTAGTAGCGCGACGGGTCGACCGATCGCCTGATACCCAGACCTGCGCGTCGCCTTAGCCTAATACTCCTGATGCCAGCAAACGGCAAACAAGAGTTCAGTGCGCCGCTTGAGCAAACGCATGCATCCAATCATGGCGAAAGCGTGATCATGAAGCCCGCCTGTCAAGAAGATCGAACCACCCACCTCGTTGGCCGTGGACTGATGGCAGTGTTCATCGTCGCCGGTGTGCTCGTGGGGTGCGGAGGGGGGGCGATGGCGGACCAGCGCCGACACCGCCTGCACCGCCACCCAGCGGCTTGCCTGCATCAACGACACTTGCGCAGCAATGTGCGCCGACGAATCTGCTCGCGCCTGTCGGGAACCGCACCTCATCGCTCGATACTGAGAAGCGATGGGTTCGCTCCTACATGAACGAGGCCTACCTCTGGTACCAGGAAGTGCCGAGCGTAGACGCCGCCCTTGCCCAGTTCAGCAACGTGAACAACGTCACCGCGTCGCTCGGCGCCTACTTCGATGCCCTGCTGACAACCACGCGGACGCCGAGCGGAAAGCTCAAGGACGAGTTCAGCTTCATCTTCCCAACGGCAGAGTGGAACGCGCTGTCGCAGGGCGGAACGACCGCGGGCTATGGCATCGAGTGGATCCTCGGCTCCCCCACGCCGCCACGCAACCTGCGCGTTGCCTACGTTGATCCGGCAACGCCGGCCGCCAATGCCGCCGTCACCCGTGGCGTCAGGGTCGTTTCGATCAACGGCGTCTCGATCGACGACGTCACCGCTACCGGCATTGCCACCATCAACGAAGGCGCCTTTTCGCCGCGCCCGGGCACCACCTACACCTTTGTTCTGGAGAATCTGGTCGGTGCCCGAAGCACGGTCGCCTTGACCGCCACCACAGTCACCAAGGTGCCCGTCCAGAATGCCCAGGTACTGACAGTCGGCACCAGCCGGGTCGGCTATCTCACCTTCAACGACCACATCTTCCCGGCGGAGGGCCAGCTTGCCAATGCTTTCGCAACCTTCGCGCAGCAGGGTGTCAGCGACCTGGTGCTCGATCTGCGTTACAACGGCGGCGGTTTCATCTACATCGCAAGCCAGGTCGGCTACATGATCGCCGGCGCGACCCGTACCACCGGCAGGACCTTCGAGAAGCTGCGCTACAACGACAAGCGCACAGCCGACAACAACGATCCCGACAACACGATTCCCTTCTACCCATCGGCTAGCGGTTTCCCTGGCTCTGGCACGACAGCGAACGCGGTGCTGCCCCAGCTCAACCTGAGTCGCGTATTCATCCTTGCCACCGCCGGCTCCTGTTCGGCCAGCGAGTCGATCATCAACGGACTGCGGGGCATTGACGTCGAAGTCATCCTGATTGGCCGCACCACCTGTGGCAAGCCGTTTGGCTTCACGGCCAAGGACAACTGCGGCATCAGCTACTTTCCGATCGAGTTCCAGGGCACCAACAACAAGGGGTTCGGCGACTTCGCGGATGGTTTTGCCGCGACCTGCGCCGTCGCCGATGACTTGAGCAAACCCTTGGGAGATCCCACCGAAGCCATGCTGGCGGCAGCCTTGACATACCGATCGACCGGCGCCTGTCCGCCCGCCAGCGCAGTACAACGCCAAGGGCTTTCGGCATCAACGGCGGGCAAGTTGGTCCGCCACCCGGTGCGGGAAAGCAAGTATCGGTAGCGGGCTCGACCCTGAGGTCCCCGAAACTGCGCAGGGGCCGTCTAGGGGTTTCCTCGGCCTAGTCTGCGCAATGGCCCGCGCATCCGCCGACTCGCCAGCGCCGAGCTGAGTAACGGCAGTCAACTGCAGCCCCGGCACGGGCAAAGTGGCCGCCTTGATCGAGTACGTCCACGAGATGGGCCGATGCCATTGCACCATGGCAGGTATATTCCTCGGCGCGTCCGGACGTAATCAACGGGCGCGGCCGTCCTCTGTCGGATATCGATGCTCGCTTTCGTTCTGCGCCGCCTGCTGCAGGCCATCGTCGTCATGCTGGTCGTGGCGTTCGTTGCCTTCCTGCTGTTCCAGTATGTCGGTGACCCAGTCACCCAGATGTTGGGGCAGGACGCCACCCCGGAAGACCGGGCGCGGCTGCGCGCCGACCTCGGCCTGGATCAGCCGTTCTTCATGCAGTTCGCCACCTTCGTGGGCAATGCGATCCAGGGCGATTTCGGCATCAGCCTGCGACAGGGGCGCGCCGTCAGCACGCTGATCGAAGAGCGACTCCCCGCAACGCTCGAACTGTCACTGGTGGCCGGTTTGATCGCCATCCTGGTCGGCATCCCGATGGGCGTGTACACGGCACTACGACGCGACTCCTGGTTTTCGCAGTTTCTCCTTGCCGCGTCGCTCGTCGGCGTCTCCCTGCCGACCTTCCTGATCGGCATCCTGCTGATCCTCGTCTTCGCAGTCCAGCTCGGTTGGCTGCCGTCCTACGGCCGCGGTGAAACCACCGCCCTTGGCTGGTGGAGCACCGGCCTGCTGTCACCCACCGGATGGAAGCACCTGATCCTGCCGTCGATCACGTTGTCGCTGTTTCAGCTCACCCTGATCATGCGGCTGGTGCGCTCGGAGATGCTCGAGGTGCTGCGCACCGACTACATCAAGTTCGCACGCGCGCGCGGCCTCACCGACCGCGCGGTGCATTTCGGTCACGCGTTGAAGAACACGCTCGTGCCGGTCATCACCATCACCGGCCTGCAGTTGGGCGGGATCATCGCCTTCGCCATCGTGACCGAGACGGTGTTCCAATGGCCCGGCATGGGGCTGCTGTTCATCCAGAGCGTGCAGTTCGCGGACATTCCGGTGATGGCGGCCTACCTGTGCCTGATCGCGCTCGTCTTCGTGATCATCAACCTGATCGTCGACCTGCTGTATTTCGCGGTCGATCCGCGCCTGCGCATCGACCGCGCAGCGGCTGCGCACTGAGGCGACGTGGGCGGCGCCTACCTCGGTTCGGCTTTTCGCACACCCGTTGCGTTCGTCGGACAGCGCCAAGAGGCGCTCGCCGCAATTCGCCGCGACATCCACGCCCATCCTGAACTCGGATTCGAGGAGCACCGCACCGCGGCGCTGGTGGCCGAACGCCTGCGCCAGTGGGGCATCGAGGTGCACACCGGCATCGGACGCACCGGCGTCGTTGGCGTGGTGCACGGGCGCAAGCAGACCTCGGGCAAGGCCGTTGGCCTGCGCGCCGACATGGACGCGCTGCCGATCGTCGAGGAGAACGATGTCCCCCATCGATCCACCCGCAAAGGCTTGATGCATGCGTGCGGCCACGATGGCCACACCACCATGCTCCTGGGCGCTGCCGAGTACCTCGCGGCCACGCGTGACTTCAATGGCACCGTGATCCTGATCTTCCAGCCGGGTGAAGAAGGCTATGGCGGCGCCAAGGAGATGATCAGCGACGGCCTGTTTTCGCGCTTTCCCGTGAACGAGGTGTACGCGCTGCACAACTGGCCCGGCCTGCCGCCCGGCCATATCGGTCTGAATCCCGGGCCGATGATGGCGGCCGCTGACCGCGTGCGCATCACCCTGTGTGGTCGAGGCGGCCATGGCGCGCATCCGCACATGACCGTGGATCCGGTGCTCATGGCTGGCCAGGTTATCAGCGCGGCGCAATCGATCGTCGCCCGCAATGTCGCACCGCTGGAGGCGGCCGTTGTGTCGCTGTGCGCGGTGCAGGCCGGCCACCTGGACGCGTTCAGCGTGGTGCCGCGTGAGGCGCACATCAGCGGCACCGTTCGGGCATTCAAGCACAGCGTGCAGGAGACCATCGAATCGCGCCTGCGCGAACTGGTGGAATCGACCGCGCGCGCGTTCGGCGGAACCGGGGAGGTCACCTACGAGCGACTCTACCCGGCCACCATCAATCACCGACCGCAGTTCGAGTTCGCCGCCGATGTGGCTGAGGAACTCGTCGGCCGCGATAACGTGGTGCGCAACATGCCGCCATCGATGGGCGCGGAGGACTTCGCCTTCATGCTGCAGGCTGTTCCCGGCTGCTATGCGCGCCTGGGCCAGGGCGGTGGGGAGGGCTGCTGGTTGCACTCCACCCGTTACGATTTCAACGACGCCGTGATCCCGCTGGGCAGCGGGTTCCTCGCGGCGCTGGCAGAGCGGCGCATGCCGCTCGCCATGGAACCGGCCCCGGCAAGCGCCGCGTGAACGGCACTGCACGGGTGATACGAGGAGCGCGGTTCGCCGCAACGAGGAGATGACAATGCAAAAGTATGTATGGACCCACCGCATCGCCCGCGGCGCGCTGGCCGCAGCGCTCATCGCCGGTGGCATCGCGCTCCATCTGGAGCCGGCCTCGGCGGCGACGTTCCGGTTCTCCAACCAGGGCGATGCGCTGTCGATGGATCCGCATTCGCTCAACGAGTCGTTGCAGCTGAACTTCACTGCCAACATCTACGAGCCGCTGGTGGGCCGCGGCAAGAAGCTCGAACTCGTGCCGGCGCTTGCAACCGACTGGAAGCAGACTGCCCCCACCATCTGGCGCTTCAACCTGCGCAAGGGCGTGCAGTTCCACGACGGCACGCCGTTCACCGCCGATGACGTCATCTTCTCGTACAACCGCGCTAAGGGCGACGGGTCGGACGTCAAGACCTACGTCGGCTCGATCAAGGAGATCCGCAAGATCAACGATCACGCGATCGACGTGATCACGAACGAGCCGTTCCCGATCCTGCCCGACGTGATCTCGCTGTGGATGATCATGTCGAAGAAGTGGTGCGAGGAGAACCGCGCCACGCAGCCGGTCGACAAGCGCAAGGGCGTGGAGAACACGGCGTCGTTCAAGGCGAACGGCACCGGGCCGTTCCGGCTGCGCTCGCGCGAGCCCTCGGTGCGGACCGCGCTGGTGCGCAACTTCAACTACTGGGACAAGTCGGTCGAGACCAACATCGAGCAGGCGATCTTCACGCCGATCGGCGCCGCCTCGACCCGCGTTGCCGCCCTGCTGTCGGGCGAGATCGACATGATGGAGCCGGTGCCGGTGCAGGACGTGGCGCGTCTATCCGCCAGTGCGGCCCTGAAGGTGATGCAGGGACCGGAACTGCGCACCATCTTCCTCGGCATGGACCAGTCGCGCAACGAACTGCTGTTCTCCAACGTCAAGGGCAAGAACCCGTTCAAGGACAAGCGCGTACGACAGGCGTTCTATCAGGCGATCGACGTCAACGCGATCCAGAAGGCGGTGATGCGTGGCGCCAGCGCGCCCACGGGCTTGATGATCGCGCCCGGCATCAAGGGCTTTCCGGCAGACCTGAACAAGCGCCTGTCCTACGACCCGGAAGCGTCGAAGAAGCTGCTGACCGAGGCCGGCTATCCACAGGGCTTCGAGGTCGGCATGAACTGCCCCAACGATCGCTACGTCAACGACGAGGAGATCTGCAAGGCCGCGGCGGCGATGCTCGCCCGCGTCGGCATCAAGATCAACCTGATGTCGGAGAGCAAGTCGACCTACTTCCCGAAGATCCTGTCGCGCAACACCAGCACCTACATGCTGGGCTGGACACCGGGCTCGTACGACTCGCACAACCCGCTGTTCGCACTGATGGCCACCCCGGGCGCAGGTGGCCAGGGCCAATTTAACCTGGGCAGCTACAGCAACCCGAAGGTCGACGAACTCACGCGCGCAATCGCGATCGAGACCGACCTCACGAAGCGCGACGACATGATCCGCGAGGCGATGAAGATCCACCAGGATGATGTCGGCCATGTGCCGCTGCACCAGCAGGCGCTCGCCTGGGCGATGAAGAAGTCGGTCAGCACGGTGCAGCTGGCGGACAACTTCATGTTCCTCAAGTGGACGGTCGTCAAGTAGCGCATCCGATGGCATCGAACCCCAGCCCGCTATCCCCTCCGCCAAGCGCGCTCGCGCGCGCCTGGGACAGCGACATCGCCTACAGCTTCCGGCAGTCGCCGGTGGCGATCGTCGCCGCGGTGGTGGCGTTCGTGATGATCTTCTCCGCACTGTTTGCCCAGTGGGTGGCGCCGCACAACCCGTTCGACCTCGCCACCATCAACCTGATGGACGCTTCGCTGCCGCCGGTTTGGCAGGACGGCGCCAATCCGAAGTTCTGGCTCGGTACCGACGACCAAGGGCGCGACGTGTTCTCGGCCATCCTGTTCGGCATGCGGGTCTCGCTGCTGATCGGTATCGCCTCGGTGCTGCTGTCGATCGTGTTGGGCGTGGCGCTCGGGCTCCTGTCCGGCTATGTGGGTGGCAAGGTGGACGCCTTCATCATGCGCATCTGCGACGTGATGCTGTCGTTCCCGGCGATTTTGGTGGCGCTGCTGATCGACGGCGTGTTCCGCGCGCTGCTGCCGCGCGATGCCCATGGCGATGTCGCTTTCATGGTGCTGGTGCTGGCGATCGCGCTGTCGGGGTGGGTGCAGTACGCCCGCACCGTGCGCGGCTCCACGATGGTGGAAAAGAACAAGGAATACGTGCAGGCGGCCAGGGTGATCGGCGTGCGGCCGGTGATGATCATGTTCAAGCACGTGCTGCCGAATGTCACCGGCCCGGTGCTGGTGCTGGCGACCGTGCACATCGCCACGGCGATCATTACCGAAGCCACCTTGTCCTTCCTGGGCGTGGGTGTGCCGCCCACCACGCCATCGCTCGGCACGCTGATCCGCATCGGCCAGGAGTTCCTGTTCTCGGGCGAGTGGTGGATCACCATTTTCCCGGGCGCGGCGCTGGTGCTGCTGGTGCTGTCGGTCAACCTGCTGGGCGACTGGTTGCGCGATGCCCTCAATCCGAAGCTGCGCTAGTGCCCTGCAACCAACGGTTACGCATCGTGCCGGCATCCTCTGCTACGTTGAAATTGCAGCCGTCGCGCACGTGCGCGGCTGCATCCCATGCTTCGGAGGCCATCATGCCCAACGCTTTCTTGCTGTCGAAGATTGCCGCTGCGACGGCGCTTGTTGCACTCGCATCGGCCTGCGCCACGCAAGCCGGTGTCTCGCACTTGACCGGCGAACGCTGGCGCAAGGCGGAGCTCAACACCTACGACGTCACCATCATCTCGGTCGATGGCTCGCATTACATCGAGCGCCGCAATCAGCCGGTGATCATCGAACCGGGCCTGCGGAAGATCGTCGTCCAGGGCCCGCCGGCGAGCGGCTTCACCTATGGCGAGCAGCGCACGCTGACGCTGGACGTGAAGCCTTGCACCCGCTATTTCCTCGAGGCGAAGAAGTCCGGCCCGCTGTCGCAGAACTTCGAGCCGCGCGTCAATTTCGAAGAGCCGCTGGCCGGCTGCACGCCGAAGAAGGGTTGAGCCGCCGATGAGCCGTGGCCCGCTGCTGGAAGTCAAGAACCTGCGCATCGAATTCCCGACGCGCCGCGGCACGCTGCTGGCGGTCGACGACGTGTCGTTTTCGATCGCGCCGGGCGAGGTGCTCGGCGTGGTGGGCGAGTCGGGTGCCGGCAAGAGCCTGACCGGAGCCGCCATCATCGGCCTGCTCGAGCCACCCGGTCGCATCGCCGCGGGCGAGGTGAAGCTCAACGGGCTGCGCATCGATAACCTGCCGTACGACGAGATGCGCAAGATCCGTGGGCGCGAGATCGGCGCGATCTTCCAGGACCCGCTGACCTCGCTCAACCCGCTGTACACGGTCGGGCAGCAGCTGGTCGAGACGATCACCACGCACCTGAACATGTCGCAGGCGGCAGCGCGCAAGCGTGCGATCGATCTGTTGGCATCGACCGGCATTCCCGCGCCCGACCGGCGCATCGACCAGTACCCGCACCAGTTTTCCGGCGGCATGCGCCAGCGGGTGGTGATCGCGCTGGCGCTCGCCGCCGAGCCGAAGCTCGTGATCGCCGACGAGCCCACCACCGCGCTCGATGTGAGCATCCAGGCGCAGATCATCAGCCTCATCAAGACACTGTGCCGCGAGCACCAGACCGCGGTCATGCTGGTGACGCACGACATGGGCGTAATCGCCGAGACGGCGGATCGCGTGGCGGTGATGTACGCCGGCCGCATCGCCGAGATCGGCCCGGTGGCGGACGTGATCCACCGCCCGCAGCATCCGTACACGATCGGCTTGATGGGCTCTATCCCGAGCATGGTCGGCGACGCCGAGCGGCTCACGCAGATCGACGGCAGCATGCCGCGGTTGACCGCGATTCCGGCGGGCTGTGCCTTCAATCCGCGCTGCCCACGCGTGTTCGAGCGCTGTCGGCGCGAGCGGCCCGATCTGTTGCCGGCCGGCAGCGCGCTGGCCGCCTGCTGGCTGCACGACGCCGCGGCGGGGCGGGCGGCCGCATGAGCGCTGTCGTGCAACCCGTGGCTGGTGCCGCCACCGCCGAGGCGATCGTGAAGGCACGCGACATCGCGAAGTTCTTCGATGTGTCGCCGCCGTGGCTCAACCGCGTGATCGAGAAGAAGGGGCGCGCGATCCTGCACGCCGTCGACGGCGTGAGCTTCGAGATCCACCGCGGCGAGACGCTGTCGCTGGTGGGTGAGTCCGGTTGCGGCAAGAGCACCGTGGCGCGCCTGCTGGTGGGTCTTTACACGCCCACGCGCGGCGAGATCGAGTTCTTCGGACACAACCTGCAGGAGATGAACACCGAGGCGGGTCGGCCGCTGCGGCAGAAGCTGCAGATGATCTTCCAGGACCCGTTCGCGAGCCTCAATCCACGCTGGCGGGTGGTCGACATCATTGCCGAACCATTGCGCACGCACGGGCTCACGCCCGACAAGGCCACCGTGCTGGCGCGCGTCGACGAGTTGCTGAACCTGGTGCGGCTGGCGCCGGCCGACAAGGAGAAGTACCCGCACCAGTTTTCCGGCGGACAGCGCCAGCGCCTGTCGATCGCGCGCGCGCTTGCGACCAATCCGCAGTTCCTCGTGTGCGACGAGCCCACCAGCGCGCTCGACGTGTCGGTGCAAGCGCAGGTGCTCAACCTGATGAAGGATCTGCAGCGCACCCTGGGGCTCACGTACCTCTTCATTTCGCACAACCTCGCCGTGGTGCGACATATCTCCGACCGCGTGGGCGTGATGTACCTGGGCCGTATCGTCGAACTGGCGCCCAAGCACACGCTGTTCAATGCGCCGCGCCATCCGTACACGCGCATGCTGCTCGATGCGATCCCTGACCTGGCGATGTCAGGCCGCGCGCGCACCCCGGTGGCCGGCGAAGTGCCCAATCCGCTGAACCCACCGACCGGCTGCGCCTTCCATCCGCGCTGCCCGCAGGCCAACGAACGCTGCAAGCGCGAAGCGCCGGTCCTCAAGCTGTATCGGCATGCCGCGGGCGAGTCGCAGGTTGCGTGTCACGCAGTGGAGGAAGGTCGCATCTGAGGTCGCAACAATCACGCTGGGGCTCGGCGCGATAGCACCTCGTAGTGGGTGCAAGCGTCGACTGCGCCCGCGCGTACGCGCCTTCGTGACGTGCGCAACATCGCGGTCTGCGCATCGTCGAATCACGTCACGGCATGCAGATCGATCAGGCTTGCGGCGTGCACAATCAAGTCGATCACCAACGCCCCAAGAGCGGACCCGTCCCGATGCCCGATGACTCGACCCGCGCCGATCGCACCACCCTGCCGCCGGCCGTGACCGGCGAGCGGCGCCAGCTCAACGCGCGCGCGGGCCGCCTGACCTGCTATGTGGGCGGCGATCCGCGAGGCGTGCCGCTGCTGCTGATCCACAGCATCAACGCCGCCGCGTCGGTCTACGAAGTAAAACCCTTGTACGACTGGGCGGTGGCACAGGGGCGGCGCGTCTACGCCCCGGACCTGCCGGGCTTCGGGCTGTCGGAGCGCGGCGCGCGCAGCTACAGCATCCGCCTGTACACCGACGCGGTGCACGACACGCTCGATCACATTGCCGCCGAGGCCGGCGCCGGCGCGGTCGACGCCGCGGCGCTGTCGCTCGGCTGCGAGTTCCTCGCGCGCGCCGCCGTGGAGACGCCGCAGCGCGTGCGCAGTCTGGCGCTGATCAATCCCACCGGATTCAACCGCGGCAGCGATCGCATGCGCGCCGCTCCCGGCGCCAGCCGCGAAGTGCCGGGCCTGCACACGGCGTTCAACAACGGGCTGTGGGGGCAGGCGATCTTCGACCTGCTGGTGAGCCGGCGCAGCGTGCACTACTTCATGAAGCGCACCTTCGGCAGCGACAATGTCGGGCCCGATCTCGTCGACTACGCGTATCGAACCGCCCATCAGCCCGGCGCCCGGCATGCGCCGTATGCATTCCTGTCGGCGCGCCTGTTCAGCCGCGACATCCGCAACGTGTACGAGGCGATCGCGCAGCCGGTGTGGGTGCCGCACGGCACGCGCGGCGATTTTCGCGACTACAGCGAAGCCGCGTGGGCGCAGGCGCGCGCCAACTGGCGCTTGACGCCGATGCCTACCGGCGCGATGCCGCACTTCGAGCAGACCGCCGCTTTCATGGCGGGCTTGCAGACGTTCCTGTCGCAGAAGTAACGGCCGCGCACTGCGACCGACGGCAGTCCGCTACAGCGCGTCCCCCGGCGCCTCCCAGCGCTCGCACTGCAACCGCACCACCTCGGCGAGCGAGCGCTCCTGCGCGTACTGCCCGCGCAGCCAGTCGGCGTCGCTCTCGTTGCGACTGACGAAGCGCAGCAATGCGCTGCAGGCATCTTCGGCGCGCGCATCGGCGACGTGGCCTTCGACCCGCGCCAGCGTGGCGATCAGATCCTCGCGCAGCGGGCGTTGCTCGCCGGTTTGCGGATCGACGATCAGACCGTGCAACCCGAAGCGGCTCGCCTGAAACCGGTTGAAGGTGTAGACCAAGTAGTCGTCTTCGCGAGGCTCGAAGGGTTTCTCGATGCTGATGTAGCGCGCCAGTGCCTGCAGGTAGCCGGCGATGGCCGTTGCCTTGTTGATTGTCAGCGGCGTGTCCATCACGCGCAGCTCGATCGTGCCGAATTCAGGCTTCGGGCGGATGTCCCAGTAGAAGTCCTTCATGCCCGCCACCACGCCGGTACGCGTCATCTTCTCGAAGTACGCCTCGAATTCCGGCCAGGTCAGCAGGAACGGTGCGCGGCCCGACAACGGAAACGCTGTCACCGAATTGAGCCGCGCTGACTGGAAACCGGTGTCGGCGCCCTGCACGTAGGGCGAACAGGCGGCCAGCGCGATGAAGTGCGGGATGTAGCGGCCAAGCGAATGCAGCATGCGCAAAGCGGTGTCCGGGTCCGGGCAGCCAAGATGGATGTGCTGGCCGAACACTGTGAACTGCTTCATCAGGTAGCCGTACAGGTCGGTCAGCTGACGAAAGCGCGGCGCGTCGACGATGCGGCGCTCGTGCCAGTGCTGGAAAGGGTGCGTGCCGCCACCGCTGATGCCGACGTCGAGCCGGCGCGCCGCCGTCAGCAGGCGATCTCGAATGTCCTGCAACTGCGCTAGCGCCACGCCGCAATCGCCGCAGACGCCGGTGGAAATCTCGATCATGCCGCCGGTGATTTCCGGCTTGACTTCGCCCACGAGGCCCTTGGTGTTGACCTCGCGCAGCAGGTCGTTGGCGCCGTTGCACAGGTCGTACTCGTAGGTGCCGACCACCTGCAGTTCGAGCTCGATGCCGATGCTGAACGTGGCGGACGGAGCGAAGGGTGGAAGCGGCATCTGTCAGGGATTCCGTTGAGTGCCGGCTGCCTCAGGCGCCGGCTCCTTGCGTTCCACGGTGGCCGGCGCAGCCGCGCGTGCGCCGACAGGTGGCGGCGTTGGCGTCGGCGTCGCGCCGGGCCCGGCGCGCAGATGCTCGGCGGTCTCGTCGCTCCAATCGAGCACCCAGCGCACCACGATCGGACCGAAGAGTTCAAGTATCGCGATCATTGCCAGCACGGTGGCGGCCAGGCGCGGTGCCAGTTCGGGGAACACGGCGAGCAGGTCATAGGTGAGCACGAAGGCCACGCCCGACATCGGCGTCAGGGCGATGCCGAGCGCCAGGCCCTGGCGCAGGCTCACACCGCTCGGCCGAGCCAGCGCGCACACCGCCGCCGTCTTGGCCAGCAGGCGCGCGGCGATCAAGCCAATCGCCATCAGGCCGCCGGCCCACAAATGCGAGAAGTCGACCGATACGCCGGTCAGCACGAACAGCAGCAGCACCAGCAGGCCGGTGATGGCGTTCAATCCGCGCGGCCACACATACGGCCGGCCACCGAACCGGCGCACCAGCAGACCGGCCACCAGCAGCGTGAGCAGGACCGGAAGCTTGAGCAGCTTGAGCACCAGCACCGCCGACAGCACGAGACCGATCAGCACCGCACCGGCGTGCTCGTCGTCGAGCATCAGGCGCGAGCGCAGCGCCCGCATCAGCCAGGCGATCAGCGCGCCCGCCAGCACCCCGCCGGCGGTCAGGTAGAGCGGGTGCAGCACCGCGCTCATCAGATCGCCGCGATAGCTCTGATGCAGCCAGCCGATGATTAACTGCACCGCAAGGACCGTGTAGATGCTGTTGAGCGCGGCGAGCATCAGCAGGCGATCGGTCACCTGGCCCTGCGAGCGCGCCTCGGCCACCACCCGCATCACGATCGCTGGCGCGGTGGCGATCGAGATCGCCGCCACCAGCAACGCCTCGTCGAACGACACGCCCGCCAACGACAGCACCAGGTACACGACGCCGAACGTCAGCAGGGCTTCGAGCAGGCTCGTTGCGAGCAGCCAGGGATTGGCCTGCAGCCAGCGCAGGTTGACGCGGTTGCCCAGCTCGAACAGCAGCACGCCCAGCGCCAATTCGACCAGGATCGACGCCCAGCCGGTGCCTGTGGCCAGCGTGGCGCGCACGATGTCGCCGCCGCCGAGCGAGCCGGCAACCAGGCCCGCCAGCACGTAGCCGGTGATGCGCGGCAGCCGCAGGCGATGGAACACGAACTCGCCTAGCACCGCCGCCGCGACCAACGTCAGCGCCAACCACAGCAGCGGCGGTGGCACCAAGGGCCAAGCGGGCAGGAAACTCTGAAACAACGGTGTTCCTCCGGAAATCGTCAGGCTGCGGCGGCGCAGCGAGTGCGGTCGGCGCAACGGCAATCCAGGCGCCCGATATGCACTCTCCCAGGCGCCCGGCGGGTGAACCCATGCGCGCGAGCGTCAGTCAGAGCGGGGCGGCACCGGGC
This sequence comes from Burkholderiaceae bacterium, assembly GCA_022843955.1. Taxonomy (GTDB): domain Bacteria; phylum Pseudomonadota; class Gammaproteobacteria; order Burkholderiales; family Burkholderiaceae_F; genus JALHMQ01. The sequence goes on along the minus strand of JALHMQ010000014.1, from coordinate 28,752 downwards.
GATCGAGCAGCGGATGACTCGCTAGCCTTGCTTGATCGTGGGATCCGGTACCGCGAGGACAGGCGGGCGTATCAGCCGCCGCTTGCCGGGCGTGTTCTGGTTGGATGACAGCCTGATTGTCGGGGATGACGATGCCCCAGCTTGCCTGCGGGTGCCGCCCGTTTACGTTATGGGATGTTCCGTGCTGATTTTCACGTAGCCGCACCGCGGAGCGGTGTCTCGGTGATTTCCGGCGTCGTCAGCTGACGGCGATTGCCGGATCATGGGCTCTGTTTGTGACCTATCCATCTACAGGCGACCGTTCAATCAAATGAAGCACACCCTATTTTTTCGGCTTGCCGTCGTGTCGATGCTCTTGGCCAGCCCGATGGCCTCCCACGCCGCCGACGAGGTGATCAACACGGGCAAGCACGCGTTGCGGCTGTCCACCGTGGTCAACGGACTCGAGAACCCCTGGGGCATGGCCTTCCTGCCCGACGGCCGCATGCTGATCACCGAGAGGCCCGGGCGACTGCGGGTGATCAGCAAGGACGGCCAGCTCGATCCGCAGCCGGTCGCGGGCCTGCCGCGGGTCGACCCGCAGGGTCAAGGCGGTCTGCTCGATGTCGCCATCCACCCTCAGTACGCGAAGAACGGCTGGATCTACCTCACCTACTCGCAGCGCGATGCCGCCGGCGCCAATGGCACCGAACTCGCCCGCGGGCGCCTGACCGGTGCGCCGGGCGCCTGGCGGTTCGACAACGTCGAGGTGCTGTTCCGCATGGCGCCGAAATCACGCGCCGGCCAGCACTTTGGCGCGCGCCTCGTGTTCGACCGCGAGGGGTACCTGTACATGACGCTCGGCGACCGCGGCGAGATGGCGCGTGCGCAGCGGCTCGATGATCACGCCGGCAAGATCCTGCGCCTCACCGATGATGGCAAGCCCGCGCCCGGCAACCCGTTCGCCCGTCAGGCCGATGCGCGGCCGGAAATCTTCTCGCTCGGCAACCGCAACGTGCAGGGGGCTGCGCTGCATCCGAAGACAGGCGCCCTGTGGGCGATCGAGCATGGACCTCAGGGCGGAGATGAACTGAACCTGATCCAGGCCGGCGCCAACTACGGCTGGCCGGTGATCACCTATGGCGCCAACTATGTCACCGGCACCCGCATCGGCGAAGGCACCGAAAAGGCCGGCATGGCGCAGCCAATCAAGCACTGGTCCCCATCGCCTGCGATCAGCGGCATGGCGTTCTATGACGGCGACCGCTTTCCGCAGTGGCGCGGCGATGTGCTGATCGGCGCGCTGCGCGGGCAGGCGGTGATCCGCGTGCGCCTGGATGGCGAGCGCTTCGTCGAGGATGAAGTCATGCTGCGCGGGCGGGTCGGCCGGGTGCGCGACGTGCGCGTCGGTCCCGACGGCCTGGTCTACCTGCTGACCGATCAGCCCAACGGCGCCCTGCTGAGGCTGGCGCCCGCCGGCTAGCGGCCGCGTTGCCACCGGGGTGACACGCCCGCTCTGGCGCGCGCATGATCACGTCATCTTCAGCCCGGAGGACATGCCATGCGCACGCTTTCTGTATCGATTGCCGCCACGCTCGGTGGCGCCCTGGTCGTCGCCGCTGCCTTGCTATGGCCGAAGGCTCCGGCCGAGGCGCAGGTGGGCTTGCCGGTCGGCGTGGCCGATTGTTCGTGCACCAAGGGCACGCAACTGGAGACGGGCGGCAGCCGCGTGTTCGTCCACATCTGCCAGTGTGGCTCGATGCAGTGCGTGATCACCGCCGGCACCACGGGCACCGGCAGCGCCGTGCCGCAACTGGCGCAGACCTGCCGCTAGAGGGCGCCGGCGCGGCTAGCGCAACAGCGCGTACAGCTTGGGCTGCGCGTTGGCCGCGGCCATCAGCCCGCCGAAGAAGGCGCCCGTGACGCCGGGCGCACAGGCGTCCTGACCGGCGAGGAACAGGCCGCCGATCGGCGTGCGCGGGCGCAGGGCCGCGCTGAGAAAGCGCTGCGGCGTCGTTTCCAGTCCGTACATCGCGCCGTGCTCGGCACCGGTATAGGTCGCCACCGAGATCGGCGTCGAGCACTCGGCGGCCACCACCATCGGCGCCAGCGCCGGAAAGTGCTCGGCAAACTGGGCCAGCAGGTTGGCCTGCAGCAGCGCCTTGAACGCGGCGTAGCTCTCGCTGCGCAGCGCTGCCGGCGCACCTTTCTTCATGCCGCCCTCGTCATCGGAGCGGTCCCACTGCGAGAACGCCGACCAGTCCACCAGCGCCACGATCTCGGCCGTGTGGCGTCGGCGTGGACCGGGATCGTGCGCCGGGTCGCGCAGTGACGGAAACGACACGAACAGCGCCGGTGCGCGCGGCTGGACCGACGGATCGCGCCAGACCGTATTGACGTCCCAGCTGTCGTGGATCCACGAATTGGCGGTGTCGGCGCCCTGCGCGGCGATGTCGCCTTCCAGGCCGAGGTACAGGCCGACGTAGCCGGCCGACGGCTGGATCGCGAGCGCATCTGCGGCCCACTGGTAGTCGACCTCGTCGGAGGGCAAAAGGCGCAGCGTGTTGTGGATGCCGATGTCGCTGATCACGCAGCGGCCATCGATCGCCTCGCCATTGGCCAGCGTGACGCCGTGCACGCGCTGCCCCTCGCAGTTGATGCGGGTCACCTCGGCGCTGGTGCGGATCTCGCCGCCGGCATCGGTGATGCTGCGGCCGAACTCGCGCGCAAAACTGCCTGAACCGCCGACCGGGTACCAGGCGCCGTCCAGGTAGTGCGTCATCACCATCGCGTGCATGCCGAACGAGCCGTCCAGCGGCCGGCTGCCGTAATCCCCCCATTGCGCGCACAGCACCGCCTGCAGCTTGGGATCGGTCACGGTCTCGGTCACCACCTCCCAGGTGGTGCGGCCGACCCAGCGCTTGATGGCATCGCGCTTGAGCCACGCCATCGGCGTGGCGAGGAAGCCGGGGGCGGAGTGCGTCGCCTGCAGCGCGCCCATCGCCTCGTTGGCGGCGTGCAGCGCGCTGAAGTAGGCGTCGATGCCGCGTGCCTCGTGCGGGAAGGCGTTGACCAGCGCCTGCTTGAGTTGCGCCGCCGGTGGCGTGAAGGCGAGGTTGAAGTCCGGAAAGCGCAGCCGATCGTAGGTGCCGACGATCGGCGCCATCTTCACCCGCCCGCCCGCCAGCTTGTCGAACAGGCGGCGGTTGATGCCGTGTTCGCCGAAGCCGCCGAGATTGTGGACGCCGACATTGAAGCGAAAGCCGTCGCGCTCGAAAGTCTGGGTGAGGCCGCCGGGCTGCGTGTGGCGTTCCAGCAGCAGCGCCCGCTTGCCGATGCTGGCCAGTGCCGCGCCCGCCGCCAGCCCACCCATGCCCGAGCCGATGACGATTGCATCGAATGGTCCTGACGCCATGGCTTTCTCCGAGTCCGTTGTCGTTCGTTGCGGTACCGGCGCGCAGCGGGCGCATCGGTGCGGCTGAAGTCGGCATCACAGCAGCCGCCCGGCCGCGGCGATTGATGGTCGTCAACTCAGCGGCCGCCAGTGCCCGCATCGACCCTGGCTGTGGGATTGAAGGCGCCGATGACGTGACCGGGCCTCAGGCGGGCACGGCGTCGTCGATGGCCAGCAGGGCAAAGGACGCGAGCCAGTGGGTGCCCACGTAGTCGCCCGCCGTTGCGGCCGGCAACGAGTGCTCCAGGTGGGCGGCGATCGCTGCGTCCACCGCCGGCTGCAGCGCGTCCGGCAGCGCCCCGATCAGCCCGCGCCAGCACCAGGCGCGCGACAGGTTCAGGCCGTGCAGATGGACGATCTTCGGATCCTCCGGATCGCTCACCGGCACCGGCGCGAGCCAGCGCTGCAGGCCCTCGGTGGCCGGTTTGAATGCCGGCCACCAGTCGGCGTAGTCGCAGCCGTCCAGCACGCGCTGCATCAGGCGCGCCTCGCACAGGCCGGCGGAAAGGAAGTCGTCGCCCGAGGGTTCAAAACCAGCCGGGTAGCGCCGGTCCGCGCCGAACCAGCGTTGCGCCCGCGCGCTGATTGCCTGCGCAAGCGCGCGATGCTGAAGGGCCGCGGCGTAGTCGAGGGCGAGCAGCAGCGCGAAGGCGGAGTTGCCGTGACTGCCGGTGCGCACCGCAAAGTCGGCGCGCGGCAGGAAGTCGATCAGGCGGTCGGCCAGGTGATGGGCCAGCGGTGCGAGGGCATCGCGCCACGGCGCTGCGCGGGCATCCTGCGCCGCGAGCGCCACCAGTTCAGCCTGCAGCTTGAGCAGCCAGCCCCAGCCGTACGGCCGCTCGAAGCTGGCGCGTTGCGCGCTGAAGTAGGCGATCTCTTGCGCCACAGCTTTGGCGGTCAGGCGGGTGTCCAGGTGAACGCGGACCGAGGCTGCAAAGTCCGCCTGCGGAAAGCGGCGCAAGCAGCGCGCCAGCGTCCAGTGCATGTGCACGCAGGAGTGCCAGTCGTAGCTGCCGAAGAACACCGGGTACAGCGCACGCGGCGCGGCCAGGTCGGCGGCGTCGCGCATCAGGTGCGACAGGTGGAACGGGTACTCGCAGCCGACGTTGGCAAGGGCCACATGCACAAAGCGCGCCGCCGTGTCGGCGTCGAGTGGCGCGGGGACGGAACGTGATCGAGGGGGTATGTCGGCGCGGTTCATGCCGCGACGGTAGCCGATGCACATCGGCATCGGCGCGCCGCCACGCTTCTGCGGCGATCTGCCGGTGCTACGGCGCGGTGCGCGTCTCGGCCTGCAATTCGCCGCGCGGACGCGAGCGATCGAACACCAGGTGCTCGCCGGCACGCACGCGGATCTCGGTCGGGTACGAGTAGCGGTAGCCGGTCAGGTGATCGAACATGATGAGCACGGTGCCACCCGGCAGCACGCCCTGCAGCACCGACAGGCCGCCGCGGGATATCGCAGTGCCGCGGGCCAGCAAGGTGCCCTGGCGGCATTCGATCTTCAGGTCCGAGGCAGAGCGGCGCACCGGCACGTCGTGCATCGGCGAGTCGCCGACGTACTCGGCGGCACCGTTGAGCACGCGGCAACGCATGCCGGGCATCGGCTGCTCCTGCGCATCCACCGCGACGATCGATACGCGCTGGGTCGACTCGCCGGTCATGGTCGCGCAGCCACTGCCGAGCAGGGCGAGCGCGACCGTCGCGCCCAGCAGGGCGACGCGCATGGAAAGAGAGGGAAGGGCGGGCATCGGAGGCAACTGCAGCGGCAGGACCGGCAGGACAAGGCCAGCGTACGGTCCCGCGACGGTCGCGCGAAATCACGCGCCACGCGGCTGTTCGGATGAAACTGCCGTGCGATCGGATGATCCGGTGAACGTCCGTCTCACCGCGTCCCAGCGGGCGTGCGCGACGGTCCGATCCTCAGGGACAGCGCGCCTGCAGCGGGTCCCGGGCGTTGAGGTCCGGCAGCGGCGCATCACCGTCCAGCGACCGCAGGAAGGCGAGCAGGTCGTCCAGTTCCGCCGGCGACAGGCGCAGCGGCCGCAGCAGGCGCTCGCCGTCGGCGTGCAGGCGCTCCTCCGGCAAGTCCGAGTAGTGCAGCAGCACGTCGCGCAGGGTCTCGAAGCTGCCGTCGTGCATGTACGGCGCGGTGGCCGTGACATTGCGCAGGCTGGGCGTGCGCCAGGCGCCCCAGTGGCGATGCTCCAGGCGCGCGTGGCGGGTGGCGATGGCGGTGTCACGCGAGGCATCGTCATTGAAGCGGCCGAGCAGGTTCATCGGGCTCGCCTGGGCCTCGCGCAGGCCGACATGGCGGCCCGGGTCAACCTCGCCGCGGCGGGTGAAGAACGGCACCCCGGTGTCGTGGAAGGCGCCGTGGCTGAAGTTGGGGCCGCCATGGCACAGCGTGCAGTTGCCGCGGCCGACGAACAGGCGCAGGCCGCGCTGGGCGGCGGCCGGGTAGCGCGCCATCGCTTCATGGTCATTGCGCAGCAGGGCGTCGCGGAACGCGTCGAACGGCGTGCGCGCGGTGACGAGCGTCTCCTGAAACGCCGCCAGTGCCTTCGCGATATCGACGGCGAGCAGGTCGTCGTCGGCGGGCGGCGCTTGCTCGAACACCTGCCGGTAGGCGCAGGACAGGTCAGGGTGCTGGCGCACGCGGCGCGCCAGCGGCGCCACGCTCGCGCCCATCTCGCGCGGATCGACGATTGCGCGCAGGCTCGCCATCCACAGACTGTCGCTGGAGCCGCCCCAGCCGAACCAGCGCTGCAGCGGCAGGTTGACCAGGGTCTGCGTGTTTCGCACGCCCGGCGCCAGCGCCTGCGCGGTGGCGCGGCCGTCGGTCCAGGCGCGGCTGGGCTGATGGCAGCCGGCACAGTTGACGGTGGCGCCGGCCGACAGGCGGCCGTCGAAGAACAGGCGCTGGCCGAAGGCGATGGCTGCGGACTGCCCTGACACGCGGTTGCTGCGGTCAGGCGCCGGCGCGGGTGGCCACGGACCATGCGCCGCGATCCGCGCGCGCTCGGACGGCGTCCAGTCCATTGGCATGGCGGCGGCCGCGTGCAGCGCCGACACGCCAAGCGCGCCGGCAAGACCCAGCATGACGAGCGTCGATCGCACCCGGTCGGCCTGCTCAGGCACGGCGCACGCAGGGGCGCGCAGCCTGCGCCGTCGGCGGCGTCGATGGTCTGGTCGACGGCGTGCGCGTCGCCGTCTGCTTCGCTGACTTGTTCGCGGTCGGTTTCGCGGTCGGCTTCACCCCCTGCTTTGGGGCCTTGGTTGCGGTCTTCTTTGCGGACACCCACGCGGGCGTCTTCGTGGCCCGCTTTGCGGGCTCCTTCGCGGCCCTCTTCACCGTTTTCGTCGCCGCTGCTGCCGTCGCCTGTGTCGCGCGCGGCTCGGTCGCCGCCGTGCGTGTCACTCGTCTGGTCTCGCCGGACGTCGCGGCACCCGCTGCTGCCTCCGCCGGATAGCGCGCACGCATCACCTGCACTGAATCCGCCAGCATCGTCTCGAGCACGCCCAGATCGATGTCGGCCAGCGACTTCACGTGCAGGCACGACTTGCTGTGCGTATGACGGCCCAACCGTGCCAGGTCGGCGGCGCGTTTCTCGAATCCGTCCATCAGGTACAGCGTGAGGTCGCGCGCGCGCGGGGCGAAGCCGATCACCGGCCAGTCGCCAGTCGTGCCGCTGGTGTACGTGTACCGATAGGCGTCGAAGCCGACGATGCTCGTGCCCCACAGCACCGGCGGTGCGCCGGTCACGCGCGTCATCATCTGCACCAGGCGGCGGCAGTCATTGCGCATGCGCTCGTTGGCCAGGGCATCGATGTACGCGCTCACGCTGGCGCGCGTCGGCTGGGTCTTGGGCTCGGCCATGACAACTTCTCCCAGTGGATCAGTCGATCGTCACATCCATTCGCAACGTCTCGCGGTCGGCGCCGGCATTCAGGTCGAAGCTGAGCTCCCAGCGGCCGGGCATGTGCAGCAGCATGCCTTCCACCACGAACCGGCCCGGCCCCTGCGGCCGCACCGTCGCGCGGTAGTCCATGCCGTGCTTGTGCTCGGGCATCTGCGCATCGACCCGCAGCGTGCGCACCATGGGCTGGCCTTCGCGCGAGCAGGTCGCGACCTGCAGGCGAAAGAACTCGCCCACTTGGATCGCGGGCACCGCGCGCCAGGCAAGCGCATACCGCTTGCCCTCGATGCGCGTGACCCCCTCGCCCGGCAGATGCGGCTCGCAGGCCAGCGCGCTTGCAGCCAGCCCAGCCAGCGCCACGCCGAACGCCACCCGCCGGGCTGCAGCCATCATTGCGATGTCCCTGACCGCGCTGCCACCGCGAACAGCGCCTCGCCGTTGCGATAGGCGATGCGTTCTGCCACCGCTGGCGGCAGCTGCGCCAACCACTGGCGCGCCCAGCGCGCGTGCTCGACCACGTACGGCCAGCGCTCCGGCGTGAAGGTGTCGGTGCCCACCATGAAGCGATCGGGAAAGTCGATGAAGAGCTGGCGCCACTCCGGCTCCAGTTCTCCGCCCGGCGCGTGATCGGTGCGAAACGCCAGGTCGCACCACAGCGTCGGAAACTTGCGCAGCATCGCGCGCACCCGCTCGGGCGAATCGAAGCCTGCATGCGCCCACAGGATGCGCGCCTGCGGCCACTGCGCAAACTGTCGCTCGATCGCGTCGGCATCCGAATGCGAGTGCAGCACCAGGCCGTGCCGGCGCGCCAGCGCCACCAGATGGCGCGGCACCGGCAGGTCGGCGTCGGCGCCGAACAGGTGGTACTCGCCCAGCGCGACGTAGCGATGGCGCGCCACCTGGTCATCGACGTAGGCCTTGACCGATTCGTCGCGAAACCAGGTGCTCTGGTCGCCGCGCTGACGATACGGCCGCAGCGACGGCAGGATCAGGTCGGGAGCGAGTTGCGCCAGCCGCCGCTGGCCTCGCGCGTCGTCGCCTTCGCCGCTGCTTGATACCAGTGCGCGGCGCACGCCGGCCTGGCGCAGCAGCGCGAGCGCCTTGTCGGCGGGCAGCACGTCCCAGGCGTCGTGGCTGTAGTGCATGTGCGCATCGAAGATCGGCAGCTCGGCTGCTCGTGTCGGGCTGGCCAGCGCCAGCAGCAGTGAAATCAGGCCAGGAAGAACCGCCCTGTGGGTGCGCATCAGGGCTCGACGCCGCAGGCCTGGCGCGCAGCCGCATCGAGCGACTCGAAGCGCGCCGGCTGGCCCGCCAGGCGCACGCCGCCGTTGCCGATCTCGATCACCGGGGCGCCGCCGTGGTCGCAGCGCACGTTGATGACGGTGACGCGCTCGCCCGCCACGCCGCCGTCGTTGCGTTGGCCCGGCCGCACCTCGATGCGGCGGCCGCTCTCGGTCCAGCCGGTGCCGGTGCTGCGCCCTTCGGCACGCGCGCAGGCGGCACGGTCGTTCTTGTCGGCGCAGTCGATCAGGTCACAGGCGGCGCGCTCGCCGCCGGCGCACAGCTGCTGCGCCTCGGCGCGCTGGCGGTCGAACTGCTGCAGCGTCTTCTGGGTCCGGCAGGCCGCTGCGTTGCCGGCGGTGCACTTGCGCGCCAGTTCCTCGGCGGCGGTCAGTGCCCGCGGCGGCGTTGCCGCCGGCGCGCGGCTGTCACCGCGCGCCGGCCCGACGTTGATGGTCCGGCCGTTGCCGGGGCAGGGCTTGTCGCTGTAGACGACGCGACCACCTTCCTCGCAGCGGAACACCTGCGCCGCGGCGGGTACCGCCGCCAGCATGCCGATCAGTGCCAGCGCAGCACCGAGACGTCGCGGCGCGCTCAGCGTTTGCATAGCGCGGCGGCCGCGGTGTCCACCGACGAGAACTGGGCGGTGCCGTTGCGCAGCGTGATGCTGCCGCGCCCGAGCACAACATCGCCGTTCTTCTTGACCGGGCCGGTGCAGGTGATGGTCAGCACCAGCACGCGCTTGAGCGTGGTCTTGCCCAGATCGTTCGTGCCGCGATGCGTCTCGCGCCGGCGCGACGCCTCGTACCAGCCGCTGCCGCGGATGCCGCCGCTGCGGGCGCAGGCCTCGGCATCGTCCTGCAGGCAGGCAATCTCGTCACAGGCCTGGCGGCTGCCTTCGGCGCAGCGCTGCTCGCGCGTGGCGAAGCCCAGTCCGCCGGCGGCCGCCTTGCCGGCAGCGGGGCGCGCCGGCTCGGCCTTGGCGGAGGCCGGTGGTCTCGCTGCGGCGGGCGCCGCCGGAGGCGCGGGCGGCGCGACTGCGGGCGGGGTCGCGGTTTGGGCCGCCGGTAGGCCCGACTTGGCGGCCGCCTTCGGTCCGCCCGGATCGGGCAGCGGCATGGCTTGTGCGCCACCGGGGCAGGGCTTGTCGGAAAACACGGTCACGCCCTTGTCCTCGCAGCGGTACATCGTGCCCTGGGCTGCGGCGGGCACGGGCAGTGCCCCGATGATGAGTGGCAGCAGCAACAGGCAGGACCTGCGTGGCAATGACATGGGCTCTGGACTCCTTGGATCCGGGAATGCTAGCAACCGGCGACCCGCGCCGCACGCCGCCGCTCGCATGATGGCCCGGATCGCGTGCTACCTTGAACCGCCGCAGCTGAGGAGGTGATGCATGGATCGTCGCTACGACCTGGTCCTGTACGGCGCCACCGGATTCGTCGGCCGGCTGGCAGCAGCGTACCTGGCGCTGCACGACGAACGCATCCGCTGGGCGGTGGCCGGCCGCGATGCGCGCAAGCTGGAGGCGCTGCGCACCCGGCTCGCGACGACGCCCAATGCGCCCGAGGTGGTCGTCGCCGACAGCACCGATCACGCGGCGGTCGATGCAACGGCCGCGCAGACGCGGGCGCTGATCACCACCGCCGGTCCGTATGCGCTGTACGGCGACGCCGTGGTCGATGCCTGCGTGCGGCAACGTACGCACTATGCCGACATCACCGGCGAGACGGTGTGGGTGCGGCGCCTGATCGATCGCCACCACGCGCAGGCCGAGCGCGATGGCACGCGCATCGTGCCGTTCTGCGGCTTCGACTCGATTCCCTCCGATCTTGGTACCTGGCTGCTGGTGCGCCACATGCAGCACAGCCTGGGTGCGTCGACGGTCGAGGTCCGTGCCTTCTTCCGCCTGGCGGGTGGCTTCAACGGCGGCACGCTCGCATCCAACTTCGCCCGCCACGCACTCGGCGACGCCGCGCGCAGCCGCGATCCGTTTCTGCTCGACCCCGATCCGCGCCACGCGTTCGACGAGATCGAAGCCAACCTCGATCCCACCGGGCCGCACTTCGACCCGCACCTGGATGCCTGGGTCGCGCCGTTCATCATGGGACCGATCAACACGCGCGTGGTGCGCCGTTCGGCGGCGCTGTCTGCACAGTGGGGCGAGGCGTATGGCATCCCGTTCCGCTACCAGGAGTACACGCAGTTCGGCGGGCCACTCAGTGGCGCGAAGTCGGCCGCGGTGTCGGTGGCGGCGGCACTGTTCGATGCCGGCGCCGCCTTTGCGCCGACCCGCCGTCTGCTGACCAAGGTACTGACGCCGCCGGGGCAGGGGCCGTCTGAGCTGATGATGGATCGCGGCTGGTTCCGCACCGAGCTGCGCGGCCGCACGGCCGATGGCCGCAGTGCGCACGCCCTGATCTCGTTTAGCGGCGATCCGGGCAACCGCGCCACGCTGCGCATGCTGTGCGAGAGCGGCCTGCTGCTGGCGCGCCACGCAGACAGCCTGCCCGGCGCGCCCACGCGCGGCGGCGTGCTCACGCCGGCCACGGCGTTCGGCGACACGCTGGTGCCGCGCCTGCGCGCGGCGGGCTTTCGCATCGAGGTGGGCGAGGCGAGGGCGGCGGGTGCGCCCTAGTCGATCACCTCGTCCAGGGGTCGCCGCAGCGAGTGCGGCAGCAGCGGTCCGCGCCCGAAGCGGACGATGAAGTCGGGCCGGGCATCGCCCAGGCCAAGCCAGCGCCCGAACTGCGCGCGCAATGCCGGTACTTCCACCGGCTGGTTGATGAAGGCAGTGCGCAGCCCGAGCGCGGTCACCTGAAGTGCAAAGCGCTGGTAGGCGCGCCCCGCTTCGACCCAGGCGGCGCGGTCGTTGCGGTCGGAGACGAACACTGCCAGCCCGCTCGACGAGCGCACCTGCTGCAGATAGCGCGCGCGCTCACGCTCGGCGCTGACGATGAAGCCGAACATCAGGCTGCCGAGCCAGCGCGGCACCGACGGGTTGCCGGTGGCGCGTGCCGACAGGCCGTCACCGCGCGCCAGCGACTCGGCATCGCTGAAGCGGATCCATGCCTTCAGTTCGGCGACGAAGCGTGGGTCCTGCATCTGTGCCGTGGTGGCTTCGGCGACGAACTGCGCCACGTTGTCCAAGCGCGCCCGATCGACGATCAGTTCGCAGCGCAGCCCCGGGGCCACCGCGGCGGCGGCCAGCGCGCGCAGGTCGGCGCTCGATACGGGCGTGCCGTCGTAGTCGGTGCGCGTGCACTGGCGCTGCGGGATCGCCTCGAACAGCGGCGTACGGCGCGCGGCATCGGCGGCGAGCGTGATCACCACGCGATCGCCGGCCAGCGCCACCTGTGCGCGGCGGCCGAACGCGGTGGCGGCCTGCACCAGGTTCTCGGTGGCACAGCCCAGGCTCGCCCACAGGTGATGATCGTCGGCATCGACCGCTGGCGTACGCCGTTGCAGGTCCGGCCGGATGACGATCGCATCGGGCAGCGACTCGAAGCGCCACGGCTGCGTGTTGTGGCTGTTGGCGGCGAGGGTGGCGTAGCGCAGCAACTCGCGCTGCACCGCGCGGGTGTCCGCCGCAAGTTCATCCGCGTGGCGCCGCTGCGCGTCGATGGCCGCGTCATAGGCACTCGAGCGGTCGCAGCCGCCCAGCAGCGCCGGTGCTGCCAGCAGCGGGGCCGCTTGCAACACGGTGCGACGGGTGGTCATGCAGGTTCCTTCCTGCTGCCATCTTGCGCGCCTGCGTGCCGCGGATGCTGACTTGGTGCAAGGCCCATGGCGATGACCGCAGACGGCATGTGGATGCTTCGATGCCAATGCGGCGCTGTGTGATCAGGGTTGCCCACATGCCGGAATCGGTTGTCACGGGTCCGAGTGCTGAAGACTCGCGCCGGTCGCATGCGGTGTGGGAATGACGCGCGCGCCGCGAACCAAATGGCCGGTGCGAGGGTCGTACGCCGGCAACTCCAAGAACAAGGACGCGGTAGATGGACTCGCTCGATGGCGTGCTGCTGGCCCGAATCCAGTTTGCCGCCAACATCACCTTTCATATCCTTTTTCCCACCATCACCATTGCGCTCGGCTGGGCGCTGCTGGCCATGCGACTGGCCTGGCTGCGCACCCAGCAGGCGCACTGGCTGCACGCCTACCGCTTCTGGACCAAGGTGTTCGCGCTCAGCTTCGCCCTGGGGGTGGTCTCGGGCATCGTGATGAGCTTCCAGTTCGGCACCAACTGGCCCGGCTTCATGGAGCGGGTCGGCAACATTGCCGGACCGCTGCTCGGCTACGAGGTGTTGACGGCGTTCTTCCTGGAGGCGACGTTCCTCGGGATCATGCTGTTCGGCCATGGGCGCGTGTCGGAACGGGTCCACTTGGCAGCGACCTTCCTGGTTGCGTTCGGCACCACGATGAGCGCGTTCTGGATCATCGTGCTGAACTCGTGGATGCAGACGCCCACCGGTTACGAGATCATCGATGGCGTGTTCCATGTCACGAGCTGGATCGAGGTCGTCTTCAATCCCAGCATGCCGTACCGCCTGGCGCACATGCTGATGGCTTCGTTCCTCGCGGTGGCTTTTCTGATGGCCGGCGTGGCAGCCTGGCAGCTGCTGCGCGGTTTAGACAACCTCGCCACGCGGCCGGTGCTCAAGGCGGGTCTGATCGCCGGCGCGGTGCTGATTCCAGTGCAGATCTTCATCGGCGACCTGCATGGCCTGAACACGCTGGAACACCAGCCGGCCAAGGTGGCCGCGATGGAGGGGCTGTGGAAGACCGAGAAGGGCGCGCCGCTGGTGCTGTTCGCCCTGCCCGATGCGGCCACGCAGACCAACCGCTTCGCCATCGAGATCCCGTATGGGGCCGCGCTCATCCTCACCCACCGCCTCGATGGCGAACTGCAAGGCATCGACGCGTTCCCCAATGCGCATCCGCCGGTGGCGCCGGTCTTCTGGGCGTTCCGCGTGATGGTCGGCGTCGGCGTGCTGATGCTGCTCACGTCCTGGGTCGGCAGCTGGCTGCTCTGGCGCCGGCGCCGCACGCCCGGGCAGGACCTGCCGCGCTGGCTGCTGATCGGCCTGGTGGGCATGACCTTCAGCGGCTGGGTCGCCACCGTGGCGGGCTGGTACGTGAGCGAGATCGGGCGCCAGCCGTTCCTGGTGCAGGGCTACCTGCGCACCGCCGAGGCGGCGTCCAACGTCGCGCCGGCCCACATCGCCCTGACGCTGGCCGCCTATCTGGTCGTCTACACGCTGCTGATCGTCGCCTACGTGAGCGTGCTGCGGCACATGGCGGAAAAGCCGATAGAGGATCTGAGCAAGCCGGTGCGCCTGCCCGGGCAGCCGCCCGCGGTGTCGGCGGTCGGCGCGGCCGAGTAAAGGGGTGGCGATGAGCGGATTCGACCATGCCCTGCCGGTGATCTTCCTCGGCCTGATGGGCTTCGCGATGCTGATGTACGTGGTGCTCGACGGCTACGACCTCGGCGTCGGCATGTGGCTGCAACGCGCCACGCCCGATGAGAAGGACATGATGGTCGCCTCGATCGGCCCGTTCTGGGATGCCAACGAGACCTGGCTGGTGCTGGGCGTCGGCATCCTGCTGATCGCGTTTCCGACCGCCCACGGGGTCGTGCTGACCTCGCTGTACCTGCCGGTGGCGGCGATGCTGATCGGCCTGATCATGCGCGGCGTGGCGTTCGACTTTCGCGTGAAAGCCAAGGACGACCACAAGCCGCGCTGGAACACGGTGTTCTTCGCCGGATCCACCATCGCCTCGGTGGCACAAGGCTGGATGCTCGGCCGCTACATCACCGGCTTCGCCGACGGTGCCGTCGCCACCGCGTTCGCGGCCCTGATCGCACTGGCATTGCCGGCGGCCTATCTGTTGCTCGGCGCGGCGTGGCTGATCATGAAGACCGAAGGCGAGCTGCAGCGCAAGGCGGTGCGCTGGGCGCAGCTGATGTTCGTGCCGCTGGTGGCGGGCATCGGCGCGATCTCGGTGGCCACCCCGCTGGCGAGCACCACCGTGCGCGAGCGCTGGTTCTCGCTGCCCGAGTTCATCGCGCTGGCGCCGATCCCGCTGGCCACGCTCGTCGCCCTCGGCGCGCTCTGGCTGATCCTGCGCAAGTCGGCGCAGGTGCTCGGTGACTCCTGCTGGGTGCCGTTCGCGCTTGCCGTCGGCGTGTTCGTGCTCGCTGCGGTGGGCCTGGGCTACAGCCTGTTTCCGTATGTGGTCATGGACCGCCTGACGGTGTGGGACGCCGCCAGCAGCCCGGCCGCGCTCAAGGTGATCCTGATCGGCGTGTGCATCAGCGTGCCGGCGATCCTCGCCTACACCGTGTTCGCCTACCGCGTGTTCCACGGCAAGGCGCGCGAACTGACCTACGGCTGAATTCGGGCACGTGCTTCGCAAGCTTTCGCCTGACCGCCACGTTCCCGCCGGGGCGGTGCCGCGCAAGCTACTTGCTGACGATCCTCGTGACTGCACGCAAGGCGTCGACCGCAAGGGCGCTGCGTGCAGCGCGGCGGTCGGAATCGGTTCCGGCTGCCATCCGCATCCCGGAGGCACCATGGCAATGAACGTCAACGATTTGAACTCCGCCCTGCGCGGCGAGCTGGCCGCGATCGAAACCTACGGCCAGGCTCTCGACAAGCTTCGCCCGGAACACGGCAACGATCCCCGGTTCAACCAGCTGGCGCAGATCCGCGACCAGCACGACCAGGCGGCCGCGCGCCTGAAGTCGATGATCCAGCAGCACGGCGGCAGTGCGACGACCGACTCGGGCGCCTGGGGCACCTGGTCGAACACGATCATGGGCGCGGCGCGGCTGTTCGGCGACCGCTCCGCACTCAAGGCGTTGAAGGAAGGCGAGGAAAGCGGCATCAAAGACTACCGCCGCGTGCTGGACGACAGCACTGTGCCCGGCGACGTACGCAGTGAGGTCACGACGCTGATGCACATGGCCCAGAGGCACGTGCATGAGCTCGACCAGATCATGGATGCGCTGGAAACCGCGTAACTCCAAGACACTGCGCCCCGGCCGCCACGTGCGTCCGGGGCGCCGCGCAAGCGGTCGGGACGCCGGAATCAGTGCGAAACCACCACGAGAACGTTGCAGTGCACGTGCTCGACCAGCGCGCGGGAGGTCGAGCCGCGCCACCAGCGCGCAGCCCAGCCATCGACGTGCTGGTGGCCCACCACCACCAGGTCGGCGTCGATCTTGCGCGCGTGGCGAGTAATTTCATCGACCGCATCGCCGGTGAGCAGCTCGCCCGTCGCCTGGTAGCCCGCTTCGGCGAGGCGCTTGAGGCCGTCAGCGAGGACGGTCTTCGCGGTCTTCACCAGCTCGACCTCGATGTCGACGTTGTAGACGCCACCGTCTACCGCCATGAATGGCGTTGTGTTCGGCACCACCGCCACCAAAAACAGTTCGGCCCGGGTCCATTGCGCCAGATCGTGGGTGCCGAGCAGCGCACGCTGCCCCGCGTCGGAGCCGTCGTAGGCGATCAGGATGCGCTTGTACATGTGCCCTCCACGAAGCTGACGCGACAGGCACGAATCTAGCGCAGCGGCGCAGGCGCGCCAGCATCGTTTACAGGGAATGCAGGACCGAGAGCCCGACCCACGAACGCCGGATCACTCCGGCGATCGTGCGCGCTCGGTCAGATGGTCAGGTCAGACGGGTCCGGTCAGACGGTCGTTTCCTCGCGGCTGGCGCGACCTTCGCTGCCGCCGAGCCAGCGTCCTGGCGACGGCGTCTGTTCGTTGCCGTCGAAGCGGTCGTACGCGCGGTGTTGCGCCACCAGTGCGATGAAGCGGTCGGCGTTGGCAGCGAGCTGCTCGTCGGGCACCACCAGCACGCCGGGAACGATGAGGTCGGCATCCGCCGCGGCGACGTCATCCGCAGGGATCTCGTCAGCCGGCGCCGCAACGTCGCCTTGCGCGGCGGCCTGCGCTTCGCGTCCTTCGAGCGACTCGTCGTACATCGCTTCCTCGTCGAAGGTCTCGTCAGCCTCGCTTTCGTCCTCGAGGCTGATGCCGGCGGCATCCAGCACCACCTCGGCCGAGAACGGCAGCAGCATCGCCTTGTCGTGACGCCAGTGCTGCATCACGAACTCGAGTGCGTGATCATCGAGCACCAGGCGCTGCGCGGCGTCGTCGCCGCCCGGCAGCACCAGGGCATCCCACAGCACGCCGGGCGCGGCCTCGAGCGTGATCTCGACCGGCAGCGTGTCGTCGCCGTCCATCGATCGCACGCGGCCGAGCCGGCGGCCGACATAGCGCGGCAGCGCGCCGGCGGCGGTCAGGGCGTCGTACAGCGCGGCGGCGGCGGTCGTGTCCATGCCATCGGCCACCAGCAGGGCGATGCGGCGGGTGCGGATCGACCCATCGCCCGGGCGCGCCAGCAGCGACAGGCTGGGCGAGCGGGTCACCTCCGCATCGGGCGTGGGCACGATCAGCGGCAGCGCCTCGGGCAGGCGCTCCATGCCGAGGCCGTCGGCCACGCTGCGCGCCAGTTCCTCGTCGACGTTGCGCAGCTGTGCGACCACGCGCTCGCGGATCGCCTCGGTCTGCACGCGCGTGAGCTCGAAACGGAACGCATCGATGATGTGCTGCTGCTCGATCGGGCTCTGGCTGCGGAAGAACAGGGTCGCCTGCGCGTAGTGCTCGGCGAACTTGTGTGGCTTGGCGCGCAGCTTGGCCGGCTCGGCCTCGCGGCTCGTCTGCATCAGCTTCTCGGCGAACGCGCTGAAACCGGCCACGCCCGCCTGGAACGGGCAACCGCCGGCGAGCGAGTTGGGCTCGTAGTTCACGCGGCCGCGGTGGATCTGGTGCTGGTGAAAGCCGTCGCGCTGGTTGTTATGTACCTGCGCGATCGGCATGTTGATCGGGATCTGATGGAAGTTGGGCCCGCCGAGTCGGGTGAGCTGGGTATCGAGGTAGCTGAAGTTGCGCCCCTGCAGCAGCGGATCGTTGGTGAAGTCGATGCCGGGGACCACGTGCTGCGTGCAGAACGCGATCTGCTCGGTCTCGGAAAAGAAGTTGTCGGGGTTGCGATCGAGCACCATCCGCCCCACGGTGCGCAGCGGCACCAGCTCCTCGGGCACGATCTTGGTGGAGTCGAGCACATCGAAGCTCCACTGCTCGGCCTGCTCCTCCGTGAACAGCTGCACCTGCAGCTCGTACTCGGGAAAGTCGCCGCCTTCGATCGCCTCCCACAGATCGCGCCGATGGAAGTCCGGATCGGCGCCCATGATCTTGTTCGCTTCGTCCCATACCAGCGAGTGGGTGCCGAGCTTCGGCGTCCAATGGAACTTCACCAGCGTCGCCTCGCCCTCGGCGTTGACGAAGCGGAACGTGTGCACGCCGAAGCCCTGCATCATCCGGTAGCTGCGCGGGATGGTGCGATCGCTCATCTGCCACAGCAGCATGTGGGTGGATTCCGGCGTGAGCGACACGAAGTCCCAGAACGTGTCGTGCGCGCTGGACGCCTGCGGCATCTGGTGATGCGGCTCCGGTTTCACCGCATGCACCACGTCCGGGAACTTCATCGCGTCCTGGATGAAGAACACCGGAATGTTGTTGCCGACCAGATCCCAGTTGCCTTCTTCGGTATAGAACTTGGTGGCAAAGCCGCGCACGTCGCGCACGGTGTCGGCGCTGCCGCGCTCGCCGGCCACGGTGGAGAAACGGACGAACACCGGGGTGCGCTTGCCGGCCTTGGCAAACGGCACCGCGCGCGTGATGTCGGTCAACGCCTCGGTGCATTCAAAGTAGCCGTGCGCGCCGGAGCCGCGCGCATGCACCACGCGCTCCGGAATGCGCTCGTGATCGAAGTGGGTGATCTTCTCGCGCAGGATGAAGTCCTCGATCAGCGTCGGCCCGCGCAGCCCGAGCCTGAGCGAGTTCTGGTTGTCGGCGATCAGCACGCCCTGGTTGGTGGTCAGCGCGCGGTCGCCGGAGTCGACCCGGTGGACCGCGAGCGGCTCGATGGTGGCGTTGATGCCGGGGCGCGCCTTGACGCCATTTTTCGCGCTCTCGTTGCTCTCGCTGATCGTGCTGGCGGTGGCATCGAGGTTCTCGGGGGCGTGGTGGGTGCCCTGCGGGGCGGGGTGAATCTGGTTGTCGAGCGCGTACTCGGTGGGCTTGTCGGTGTTGGCGCGCACGCTGGCCGACAAAGCCTCGGTGGCGTCGAGCTTGGCCTGCAGCCGCTGCGTCACGGCGGCGTCGCGCGTCGCCTGGCTGGCGCTGCTGCTGCCGCTGCCGAGCGCGGTGGCGGCGCGTTCGAGCAGGCCGCGCCGCGGTTGCAACTCGTCCTTGGCCGACGGCCCGGACACGGTGCCCTTGGCACTGGTGGCGCCGCGCGTGGCGGCCTTGCTCGGGCGGCCGGACGTCTTCTTGTCGTCGGCGGCAGCGTCGCGCTGGCCGCGGGGGGACCGGGCCGGTGTCGGCCGGTCGGTGGGCGGGGTCTTTTTGGTAGCCATGCTGCTTCCCTGAGTGAGCGTCCGAACGCGGACGTGGGAAGACGCGATGCAAGCGCGATGCCCTGCACCTTGACCTGCGTATCAAACATTGGCGGGTGGCTGCGCCCGGCAGCGCGTGTTGCAGATGTGAGCGGGGCGGGTCGCTCCCGGCGGCGACGCCTAAGGCATCGGCGATCAGGAGGCAGGTTGGCCGAGCACCACGACGCACAAGCCGTCGGCCGCTGCCACGCCAACCTCGCGCCAGCGCGGCTGCTGCAACGCGCCGGCCAGCCGCGCCGAGCCGACCGCCGCAGCGCAGTCGCGGCCGGAGCCCTCGACCACCAGCTCGATCACCTCGCCGCGATAACCGGCGGCGCGCACGCGTGCCTCGACGTCGCTGCCGGTGAAGCCCGGCTCGCCCGGCTGCTCGGCACTGCCGACGCCGCCACTGGCGATCAGGTAGGCGAGATGCGCATGCGCCGCTTCGTCGAGCGCGGCGCGCTGGCCCAGGCGTTCCTGCGGCACCGACGCGCGCCGCTGCACGAGCGCGTCGAACACCACGCGCTGCGCCGACCCGGCCATGTAGCGGGCGGTTTCGAGCGATGACGGCGCAGCTTGGCGCATCGAGGCGGGCGCCCGCGCTTCGAGGTGCGTTGCCGGTTCGCCGGCCGGCATCATCCAGCGCCCGGCGCTGGTGGCGCCCAGCAGAAGACCGGGAACGCCCACCATGCACAGCAGGATGAGCACGCCATGGCGCAGTACTGCCGGGGAATCGCCGATGCGCGTGTTCATGTCTGCCTGCCGCCCAAGAGGGGCCGATGCCAGACACTACGGCCGCATATCGGCAAAATCGCGCCGCGAACACGGTCACCCAACGGACGATGCGGGCGACCCTAGCGGTCGAGGCGCCGGTTCATTCCGATGACGAGTGTTGGGCCGGCTGTGCGGGGCGGCCGACGATGTGGCGCCGGTGGCTTTGGGCCCGCTTCGCGGCAACTGGCGCGCAGGAGACACGATCGGCGTAGCCAGCACAGGCCCGCAACACAGGCCCGCCTTTGACCTGCGGGGGTGCCCCATCGCGCAGGGCGGGCTGACGGCGTACCCTTCACCGCAGATCAACCGCACAGCCCAAACCATCCCATGACTCTGTCTCGCTCGTACCTCGTCGTGTTGCCGATCGCGGCCTCCCTGCTGCTCGCTGCCTGCACTACCTCGCCGCACCGCGCTGGCGGCATGCATTCGGAGCAGCGATGCGCCGCCCATCGCGCCGAGATGGCCGGCAAGTCGCCGGCCGAGCAGCGCGCTGCTGCCGCCGCGCACATCCGCGCGATGCACGGCAGCGCAGACGAAGCGCACATCGACCGGCACCTGGCGATGATGGCGAAGCGCTGCGGCGCGGCCGCGCCGGGCAGCTGATGAGCTAGGCCGTCACCGCTGGAACGCGCGCAGCGCCGCACCGGTGTGCGTCGCCCGCCGCGCCAGCTCCTGCGGCGAACACTGCGCCACCACCTGGCCACCGCCGTCGCCGCCTTCGGGGCCCAGATCGATCACCCAATCCGCCTCGGCAATGACGTCGAGGTTGTGCTCGATCACCACCACCGTGTTGCCGGCGTCGACCAGGCGGTGCAGCACGGCCAGCAGCTTCTCGACGTCGGCCATCGACAGGCCCACCGTCGGCTCGTCCAGCACGTACAGCGTGTGCGGCGCCTGGTAGGCGCGCCCGGTGCGCGTGAGCCCCTCGTCGAGCCGCACCTTGACCAGTTCGGTGACGAGCTTGATGCGCTGCGCCTCACCGCCGCTCAATGTCGGCGACGGCTGCCCAAGCGTGAGGTAGCCCAGGCCCACCGCCTGCATCAGCTGCAGCGGCCGCGCGATCGACGGGCTGTTCTCGAAGAACGTCACCGCATCATCGATCTCCATCGCCAGCACGTCGCCGGCGCTCTTGCCGCGCAGGTGCACGCCGAGCGTCTCGCGGTTGAAGCGCTTGCCGCCGCAGACGTCGCAGAGCACCTTTACGTCGGGCAGAAAGTTCATCTCGATCGTGCGCATGCCCTGGCCTTCGCAGGCATGGCAGCGACCCTCGCCGGTGTTGAAGCTGAAGCGGTTGGCGCCGTAGCCGCGCATGCGCGCTTCCTGCGTGTCGGCGAACAGCTTGCGGATCGTGTCCCAGAAGCCGACATAGGTGGCGGGGCAGGAGCGCGGCGTCTTGCCGATGGGGGTCTGGTCGACTTCGAGCACGCGGTCCAGTGCGTCCCAGCCGTCGATGCCGGCGCAGCCGTGCCAGTCGGTGAACACGCGCGTGCCGCGCACCGGCAGCACGCCGGGATCTTTCTTGCCTTTCGCCGGTTTGCCCTTCACGTACGGCTCGCGCGGGAACGGCGTGGCCACCGCGCGCTGCAGATTGGCGAGCAGCACGTCGCGCGCCAGCGTGGATTTGCCGCTGCCCGACACGCCGGTGACCACGCTCAGGCGCCCGAGCGGGAACTGCGCGCTCGCATCGGTCAGGTTGTGCAGGCGCGCGTGCTTGAGCGTCAGGCGCGGCGTGCCGGCATCGACCGGACGGCGCGGCGCGGCCGGATGCACCAGCGGCGTCTTCAGGAAGCGGCCGGTGATCGACTCCGGCGCGTTCATCACGTCGGCCACCGTGCCCTGCGCGACCACGCGGCCGCCACGCACGCCGGCGCCGGGGCCGATGTCGATCACGTGTTGCGCGCGGCGGATCGTGTCCTCGTCGTGCTCGACCACCACCAGCGTGTTGCCCTTGCCTTCGAGCGTGGTGAGCGCATTGAGCAGGATCTGGTTGTCGCGCGGATGCAGGCCGATGGTCGGCTCATCCAGCACGTAGCACACGCCCTGCAGATTGGAGCCGAGCTGGGCCGCGAGGCGGATGCGCTGCGCCTCGCCGCCGCTCAACGTGGGCGCGGCGCGGTCGAGTGCGAGGTAGCCCAGGCCCACTTCCTCGAGGAACGCCAGGCGGGCGCGAATTTCGGCCAGCACGTCACGCGCGATCTGCTCGTCACGGCCGACGAGCGTCAGTTCATCGAACAGCACGCGCGCGGCACTGACCGAGCCCGCCGCCAGCGCGGCGATCGAGCGGTCCTGCCATCTCACTGCCAGCGAGGTGGCGTTCAGGCGCGCGCCGTGACAGGTGGGGCAGGGGGCCGCCTCCGTCTCGAAACCGGCGTTCCAGCCCGACTCCTCGCCGCTCTGCTCGGCGTCGAAGCCCGGCAGCGTGAGGCCGGTGCCGAAGCAGTCGGGGCACCAGCCGTGCTTGCTGTTGTACGAGAACATGCGCGGGTCGGGCTCGGGGAACGAGCGGCTGCACACCGGGCAGGCGCGCTTGGTGGAGAACGCGCGGTGTTCGAGCTGCACGGCCGGAAACCCATCCCCACCCCCGCCCCTCCCCTTGAAAGGGAGGGGGGATTCGAGCGCTGCGCGTAGAGCATCAAGGGGCCACAGCACGTTGACCACGCCGTGGCCGAGTTCGAGTGCCTGGGTGAGGAGCGCGCGCAACCGGGCCTCGTCATCAGCGCTCACCACGAAGTCGCCGACCGGCAGCTCGATCGTGTGCTCCTTGAAGCGGTCCAGCCGCGGCCACTTGGCGGTGGGCACGAACTCGCCGTCCACCCGCAGATGGCTGTAGCCCTTGTTGGCGGCCCACTTGGCCAGATCGGTGTAATAGCCCTTGCGATTGACCACCAGCGGCGCCAAGAGACCGATGTGCTTGCCGCGGAAGTCGCGCACCAGGCTGGCGGCGATCGCCTCGTAGCTCTGCGGCTGCACCGGCACCTGGTCCTGCGGGCAGTACTGCACGCCGAGCTTCATGTAGAGCAGGCGCAGGAAGTGATAGACCTCGGTCATCGTCGCCACGGTGGACTTGCGGCCGCCGCGCGA
>JALHMQ010000014.1:0-5658 GCA_022843955.1 Burkholderiaceae bacterium | reverse complement strand
GGCTCGTCAAACAGCAAAAGCGAGCCGCCTCGGCGCGTGTCGCGGGCGAGCTTGCCGGCGACCGCATCGGTGATGCCGCTCTTGGCCGCTTCTGCCAGGAACCCCGCAATCTTCAGGCGCTGCGCTTCGCCGCCGGACAGCGTCGGCACCGGCTGGCCGAGCTTCACGTATTCGAGGCCGACGTCCGACAGCGGCTGCAGCGCACGCACCACCTCGCGCGCGTCGGCGAAGAAGGCGAGCGCCTCGCTCACGGTGAGGTCGAGCACCTCGGCCACGCTCAGGCGCACCACCGCGCTGCCCCAGGGGCCCGGGGTGGCGCGCGCTCGCAGCGACGTCGACAGCTCCACCGTGGCGGCCACGCGCCGCTCGATCGTCACCTCCAGCACCTCGGGACGGAAACGCTTGCCGTCGCAATCCGGGCAGCGCAGGTAGACGTCGGAGAGAAACTGCATTTCGACGTGCTCGAAGCCGTTGCCGCCGCAGGTGGGGCAGCGGCCGTCGCCGGCGTTGAAGCTGAACATGCCGGCGGTGTAGCTGCGTTCCACTGCGAGCCTGGCCTTGGCGAACAGCGCACGGATGCAGTCCCATGCGCCGACGTAGCTTGCCGGGTTGCTGCGCGTGGTCTTGCCGATCGGGCTCTGGTCGACCATCGCCACGTCGGCCAGCCAATCGTCGCCGAGCAGGCGATCAATGGCGCCGGGCGACTCGGTGGTCTTGCCCTTCACCTTGCACAGCGCCGGGAACAGGATGTCCTGCACCAGCGTGCTCTTGCCGGAGCCGGACACGCCCGTGACCACCACCAGGTGGTTGAGCGGGAACTCGACCGACACGTTCTTCAGGTTGTGCTCGCGTGCGCCTTCGAGCAGCAGGCGCGGCGTGTTGGGCCGCACGTTGCGCGTGGCATAGCCCTCGCGCGTGAGCGACTGCACCTCGACCTGCCTGCGGCCCGACAGGTAGTCGCCGGTCAGCGTGTGGCCGCGGCGGACCGCATCGGGCGTGCCGTTGGCGACGATCTCGCCGCCGCGCTCGCCGGGACCGGGGCCCATGTCGAGCAGGCGGTCGGCGGCCAGCATCACCTGCGGGTCGTGCTCGACCACCACCAGGCTGTTGCCGGCGCTGCGCAGCCGGTGCATCACCTCGATCACGCGGTGCATGTCGCGCGGGTGCAGGCCGATGCTGGGCTCGTCGAGCACGAACAGCGTGTTGACGAGCGAGGTGCCGAGCGCGGTGGTGAGGTTTATCCGCTGCACCTCGCCGCCGGACAACGTGCGGCTTTGGCGGTCGAGCGTGAGATAGCCGAGACCGACATCGCACAGGAACTTCAGGCGGGCGCGCACCTCGTCGAGCAGCAGTTCGGTCGCGTCATCCATCACGCCGCTGAAGCGGATGCGGTCGAAGAAGCCGCGCACGCGGTCCAGCGGCAGCAGCATCAGGTCGTGCACCGAGAGTCCCGGCATGGCGTCGAGCTGCGCCGCCGACCAGTGCGCGTGCGCCGGCTTGTAACGGTGATAGCGGCTGGGTGACCCATCCCCACCCTGACCCTCCCCTTGAAGGGGAGGGGATCGGCGGTCGTCGGTGGCGCCTCTGAAGGGGACATCCCCCTGACCCTCCCCTTGAAGGGGAGGAGATCGGTCCGGCGCCGCTCGAACTCCCTCCCCCCGGGTCAAGCCCGGGGCAGGCACTTCAAGGGGAGGGCGGGGGTGGGGATGGGTTTGCGCCAGCGCCGCGTCAGCGTTCTGCTTCGTCCCCACCCGCCACAGCAGCGCATCGAGCTTCAGCCGCGCGCCGTTGCACGCGGTGCACGCGGTGTACGAGCGGTAGCGCGACAGCAGCACGCGGATGTGCATCTTGTACGCCTTGCTCTCCAGCCAGCTGAAGTAGCGCTTGATGCCGTACCACTCCTTGTTCCACTTGCCGGTCCACTTCGGCTGGCCTTCCACCACCCAGTCGCGGTGCTCGGGCTTCATCAGCTTCCACGGCGTATCCAGCGGAATGCCGAAGTGCGGCGCGAACTTCTCCAGGTCGCGCTGGCACTCTGCAAAGCTCTTGGTCTGCCACGGCTTGACCGCACCGCCGCGCAGCGACTTGCTTTCGTCGGGAATCACGAGCCCCAGGTCGAAACCGATCACCCGCCCGAAGCCTCGACACGCCTCGCACGCGCCCAGCGGCGAGTTGAACGAGAACGTGCTCGGGTTCGGCTCCGCGTAATGGATGTCGCAGTCGGCGCAGTGCAGGTCGTCGCTGAACCGCAGCAAATCGGACAAATCGGGGTCAGATTCAGTTTTCGGATCGGAAACCGCGGAAACTGAATCTGACCCCGAATCTTTTGTGCGCGTGATGTGGGCGTCGACGCGACCGCCGCCGAAGCGCAATGCGGACTCGAGCGCTTCCATCACGCGCTGGCGGTCGACGCCGTGCCATTTGAAGCGGTCCTGCACGACGTCGAGCTGCTTCTCGCCGCCGGCCACGCGCTCGCCGTGGATGCGGGTGTAGCCCTGCGCCTCGAGGTTGGCGCGGATCTCGTCTTCCTTGAAGTTCTTCGGCACCTTGATCGGGAAGGTCAGCACCACGCGCGCATCGGCACCGCCGCAGTGGCGGTCAATGCTCGCGAAGATGCCGCTGGTCGAGTCGCGCGACACCGGCTTGCCGCAGCCGCGGCAGATCAGTGTGGCGGCGCGCGCGAACAGCAGCTTCAGGTGATCGTTGAGCTCGGTCATGGTGCCGACCGTGCTGCGGCTGGTGCGCACCGGGTTGGTCTGGTCGATCGCGATCGCCGGCGGCACACCCTCGATGCGGTCGACCTGCGGCCGGTCCATGCGGTCGAGGAACTGCCGCGCATACGGCGAGAAGGTCTCGACGTAGCGACGCTGGCCTTCGGCGTACAGCGTGTCGAACACCAGCGAACTCTTGCCGCTGCCCGACACGCCGGTGACGACGATCAGTTCGCCGGTCGGCAGGTCGACATCGAGGTTCTTCAGGTTGTTCTGGCGTGCGCCGCGGATGCGGATGGTCTTGTCGCTATGGGACATCGTGGGGTCGGGAGAAAGGATGCACGGCAGGTGCGAATGGCATGCCGAACCGTGCAGTCTAGGCGATGCAATGCCCGCCGCCGCATGTCGCCGGACCGCTGGCGATGTCGCCTGAAACTCAGCCTGACATCCCGCCAAAAGTGCAGCCTGACGTCCCGCCTGCCGGCGACAGTCTTTCAGCGCACGATCAGCACCGGCACCTTGCTCTGTCGCAGCACCGTCTTGCTCACCGAGCC
This sequence comes from Burkholderiaceae bacterium, assembly GCA_022843955.1. Taxonomy (GTDB): domain Bacteria; phylum Pseudomonadota; class Gammaproteobacteria; order Burkholderiales; family Burkholderiaceae_F; genus JALHMQ01. The sequence continues at coordinate 2,393 of JALHMQ010000014.1, read as the reverse complement.
GAGCAGGCGACGGCGCAGCAGGCCGCTCTTGCCGGCCCCCATGACCACGAGGTCGAACGGCCCATCGTTGGCGATCTGTGCGATCTCCGGACCGGGCTCGCCCTCGCGGATCGCGAGGTCGAACTGCATGCCGCTGGCGCGCAGCGACGCCAGCGCCGGCTCGATCATCGCCTGCGGATCGCCGGGGGTCACCGCCGGCATGCCCGGATCGGCGCCGAATGCCCCGACCGCACGCAGCGCCGACGGCGGATCGATGTAGACGCAGGTCAGCTGCACGTCACGAAACATCGCGCGGTGCTGCAGCACGTAGTCGATCGCCTTGCGCGAGGCTTCGCTCGCATCGATCGCCATCAGCACGCGCATTGATTCTCCCTGGGCACTTCCATCGGCGGGCCAGCATAGCGCCGCCGGCTCGATGGCTGGATCGAGGCGTGTCGGGGGGGCGGCCGAGGGAGGCTTCGATCGCCGAACAAGCAGACGATGTCGATGCCGAAGCGCCGTGGCGCGAAGAAAGCGGGCCGTCCGTGCGTCTGCACGCCGACCTTGCTGACGGCATCGGGGCCGACCCGAGGGCCGCTGAGCGCCGGTGCGCCGGTGGGCGCCGAGAGACGAGGCGTCGCGGGTATGTGCGTAACGTCATCGCGCCGCCGCGCGCTTGTGGGCTGTCAACCGCCAGTGACCCTGGTCCTGTCTAATCATCGATGTCGGCCGTGCGTGCGGGGATCGCCTCCGTGCCACGGGTGCGGAGCCCCGATCCCTTGCTGCCGGTCGACACCAACCAGACCATCTGCGCGCTTACGCACCGCTCGGCACCACGATCACGGGCCGGTTCGACGTCTGCAGCAGACCGCTCGAGACCGAGCCCAGCAGCGCCTGACCGATAGCGCCGAGTCCACGCGGGCCGATCACGATGGCGTCGGCATCGACTTCATCGGCATGACGGGTGATCTCATCGAGCGCGTCGCCGATGCGCAGGCTGCGGGTGAAGGGCGGCGGCGAGGCACCGAGGGCGTCGCAGGCAGCGTCGAGTGCCGCCTCGCCGATGCGCCGGCTCCAGTGGTCGGCAGGCTGCGCGCCGCCGGCCAGCAGATGCGCCATCGGCGCCAGCGCCGGCTGCACGCTGACGAGATCGAGCGTCACGTCGCCGAAGCGCGGCGCGATGCGGGCCGCCCAGGCAGCCGCGTGGTTGGCCTCGGCCGAGCCGTCGACGGCGACCAGCAGTCGCAGGCGCTGGCCGAGCGCACCCGGCGCGCGCGCCTGCGCGCTGGCCAGCCACACCGGCACCCGGCTCGCCTGTGCCACGCGCAGCGCGACCGAGCCGACCAGCAGGCCGCGCAACGGATTGATGCCGCGCGTGCCGAGCGCGACCAGATCAACATGCGCCGGATCCGCCGCATCGATGATCAGGCGCGCGGTCACACCGATCTGTACCTGCGCCTGCCAGTCGAGCGTCTTGGCGGCGAACACCGCCTGCGCCGGTGCGAGCCGCTGGCGCCCCCAGTCGAGCAGCGCAGCCTCCACCTGCCCTGGCGTCACCGCCGGCGGCGCGAACGCATGCGGCGGCGGCGGTGCAACCGCCAGCAGACGCACCTGCAGCGGGCGCTCGGGGTCGCCCTGCCAGGCGGCCCAGGTGCGAGCCACGGCCAGCGCCCCGTCGGACCCGTCGACAGCGAGCAGAACACGCAGGCCAGCGGTCATGTCGACTTCCCGCCGCCGCGGATCAGCAGCAAGGGGGTGCGGCAGCGCGCCGCCACGCGGGTCGCCACCGAGCCCAGCGTCACCGCCTGCAGCGCGCTGTGGCCATGCGATCCCATCACCAGCACGTCGAGCTTGCTGCGGGTCGCGTAGTGCGCGATCTCGTCGCCGGCGCGATTGCCCACCAGGAAGTCCTCGGTCGCATCCAGCCCGGCCTGCGCGAGCAGCTTGCGGGCCGGTGCGATCGCCTGGTCGAAACCCGCCTTCTGCGAAGCGAGAAACTGGTCGGCCGAGAAGACCGGCATCGGCGCATCGCCCAGACCAGGCATCACCAGGGTGAACATGTCGGGCACCACGTGGATCAGGCGCAGCGTCGGCGCCTTGCCGAACAGGTCGCGATGGCGGGCCACGAAGCGCGCCGCCGCCAGTCCGTAGCGGCTGCCGTCGACCGCGATGCCCACCGTCAGCGAGTCACGCGTCGGCGCCTTGGCGGTGCGCAACAGCAGCAGCGGCCGCTTGCAGTTCGCCAGTACCGCCTGCGTCACCGAGCCGAACAGCAGCCCCTTGAACGCGGTGCGCCCGCGCGCTCCCATGACGATCAGGTCGGCGCCGTCCTTGTCTGCGGCGCGGCCGATCGCCGGACCGGGCGTGCCGACCACATGCTTGGCGCGTGCCGTGATGCCGGCCTTCTTCAGCCT